>NZ_QJJL01000001.1:0-855318 GCF_003201935.1 Loktanella sp. PT4BL
TCTCGTAGTCCCTGACGAGCTACCGACCGCCCTCCGCATCAACCAGCCACAACAACGTGCAACCGATAAATAAATGGGGCGTGGCCACCGCATACAATTTGTTCATAAAATATAATAAATGAGCCTCTCAGTCTTATTATTTCGACAAGCGTAATTCAGACTACAGTAACTTTCGAAGCCCATTTCTTGCTATGCCAAGCAGGAGTGGATTTCATGACAAATTTAACGACAGCTCCCGTCATCCCGAGCCCCAATATGGAAGTAGTAGCTACATTGAGTGGCGGTTTCTTTGGAGCGATACTAGTAAACAATTATGGTTTTCATTACTTTGAAGATCATGTTGAAAATTTAGGGTTGACCAACATTCGCTTTCCTGGAGGTACAGTTTCCGAACATGGGTACATCGTGGATGGCAGAATTCGCCTTGGAACCGACGATGTATCTTTGGAAGCGCTCAATGGGGATAGGTCAAACTTCGCTTTTGATTTAACCCATCCAGAACTCATAAGTCCGCTCGCCCTTGAGTATGACGAACTTCACCATTTGAGACGAGATGACGTAGGGACCTTCAGTCAAGCTCTCAATCTCGCTGTTCAAAATGGATCATCGCTGGCTTTGATCATACCGGTTCAACGATATTTCAACAACGCTGACTTTTCAGACCCAGAGGTCCGCGATCAAGCTGTTTTGGCAGCGATTTCTGATATAAGCGTATTTCTCGAAAGGTTAAAGAATGGAGACTATAACGATGGTGTCTATCCAGAGACCATTACTCTAGAAATCGGGAATGAAGCATACGGAAATCCGATTGAGTATGCGCTCATTGCCAAGGTTATGATAGATGAAATCGCAGCACAGCTTGAGGGTTCAGGAATCAACTATGAAATAGCATTTCAGATGGGTCGGGGAAGTTTTGAATTCATAAGTCTTTTGGATTCTGGCTATTTTGATCCTTTCTTTGACGATTCAGTAGACATGATTGACGGGCTGGAGGGCCTGGGCTTCGTCCCTAGTCAAGGAATGTCATATGCTGAAAGGCAGGTCGCAATCGATGAGATGATGATCAGTGTCCTTGGCGACTCGATTGAGCATATTGATGCGCTACGGCACCACTACCTGATGATAGACTCAAACGAGCTCGCCAATCCCGAGCTGCCCGTAATGCAACGCGATCTAATTCTCGATCATTGGCTCGCCCAATTTTCTGAGTATGGGTTGGACCCTGATGACATCGACTACTATGTTTCTGCTTGGAGTACAGATAGCAGTAATGGTTCCTCATCTCCCTATGACCCTGCTGCGGCAATTAATACGCTTGAAGTTCTATCTCACTTCTTAACAATTGGTGTAGATAGAGCTGCGCTATGGGGGGTCGTTGGTGCATTCCGCTACAATGATGACATGCCGTCATCAGTCGTCACTGATCGGCTATCCGACTATCTTTCGCCAAAGGCTGCTCTCATCAAGCTTATGACCGAAAACGTGATGGGCGCTGACTTCATGGGTGAAGGAGGCGGCGCAAGTGATGGCTACAAAAGCTACACCTTTGAAACCGAAACCGCATTTACTGTTTTTTTCTCTGTCGAGCGTCTCGACGGTGCGGAGTTCAGTCTCAATGTAGATCTTGGGCTTTTTGGTGACCTTTCGAGCGTGGATGTCGTTAATCTTGATATGCTGGAAGGTGCGCAAAGTGGCGCTTCAAACGTTACTTATTCGAATACGCTCGTTCAAAACGGAAGTATCAGTCTTACGTTCGATCAGGATTTTGAGATCATCATGGTCACGCTCGAAAAGGAAGACAGCAACAGCTTTGGTATAGCGGAGTCCATCGCGGAATTTCTTGGAGAGGATGTCTTCTGGGCGGATGACTATGAGGTTCTTTGGGCAACTGCAGACGGCGGCTCAATAATTGGCAGTGAGATGTCGGACATTGTTGTCGGAGGTGCCGGAGATGATATTATTGATGGAGGTGCAGGGCGAACAGGTGTCATCAGTAGCGGCAGAGTTGACAACTTTGATCAAGTTGGAGGGCAGAACGGTGATCTCCTATTTGGTGGCGAAGGTGGCGATTCCATTTACGGACACTCCGGAAATGATTTGCTCTTTGGAGGATCAGGCGACGATGAGCTCTGGGGCGGGGGAGGCTTTGATACCTTTGTGTTCAAAGAAGGCAACGATCAGATCCATGACTTTACACTTGGCGTCGATACACTCTTGATCGACACGACGCTGCTGGATGGGCGTCAACTAACTGACTTTGCGCAAATAGACACAACGAACCAAGGCAACTCCATTGAGTTCGATTTTGGCAACGGGAACTCACTCACAATTCATGGTTTAACTGATCTTGACTCAATTCTGACAGAAGTTGAGTTCAACGAGATGGAAGATTTGTCATTCTGAAGGTGTTCTGGTCATACATCGTCAACCCCTACAAAAGATACCCAATAGCTGCCTCTTGAGTAACACTTCATTTACCAGATTTGGTCACAGTAAATTTAGCCATAGGAAGGGATTCTAAGAGATAATCGTCATCATAACAAAGCTAGGTGAGAGGTCAGCCAGGGATGGACCTAGTTTAGTATTAGATAGGAATAGTGATGCAAAATGACCTCCCCCATAGCTGGATGCTTGATGTACTTTCAGATCTTAAAGCTTATACATCAAAAAAGGGGTTGCACGTATGTGAAGATGCGTTGGACGATGCTTACAATCAAATCATGACCAATTTGCTCTCAGAGAGATTGATTGATAGAAAATTGTCGTCCATGGACTATGATGGTGATGATGAAAAAAGGAGAGTCATAATTTTTAATTCAGCCTACAAAGGTATTCTATTCTAAATCGACTAAGCTCACTATGAAGACGCCACCGAGCGCTTGATTTGTACCGCCGAACTCGGCGCGGCCTAGTACATCGCCTGCAATGCCGGTGAAATCGTCGCGCAAAAAATCACCTTCAAATGCCACCGCAAGGTTAATTGTGTTTGAGTTGATGTCAGTTAGTACGCCGTCGCCAGTGAATGTTAGTGTTGCATCCACACTGGGATCGCCGTCTCGAAGTAGAACACCACCCGAGAGGTCGATTTGCCCAGATACGGGAGCTCCATTGTCGTCGAGAATGCCAAATACGGTGCCGGAAATCATCTCTGACGCTGCAAACTCTACCTGCATAGCCATCCTTCCAGATAAGGAATTCGTCAAATCATCATTTGTATTTGCCAGCTGTCCCAAGAAGTATCCCGCATATTCGGCGGTCCCAAAGGTAGGGACTAGACTGGGATCAGTGAAGTCAATCGGCTGAAAACTTAAGATTAACGAGTTCGCGGATGCATTTAGCACTTCAAGCTCGGTCAACTGTGGTGCTGAATAACTCCCTGCGCCGCCGCAAGCTGAGATGACTAGGCAGCTACATAAGATGGCTTTCCGAGGCGAAACCAGCCAATTATATCGGGCCCCTCCACTCGAAAGACACCTTGCCATCGCTTCTACCCTCTAATGATGAAATGGTATTTAGACAGTACACTAAATGCTTAAATGAATAGTTTACGTAATTTCGCTGGTTTTTTGGTGTTTGATTATAACATCATCATTCACTGGGGAGCGTGCCCCTGCAATTGGAGCGGGATCGTATGATGAGAGCGCTATTTTCTCAAGCGCTTCAGCTGCGTCAAACAGCCCATCAGAGCGCGCAATTGCGGCTGCTACCTTGGCATTCAGGTGAAATTCTTCGCGCGTCATGAACAATAACTCCCATTAGTGAGGATTGTTCAACAATACTTAGTACTTATTAATAACTTGTTAATGAACCACTCTAGGTTAGCCGGAGCCTCCAAATGGGACTGTTGCATCAATCGCAGGTAAACCGCGCCGGATTAGCAGGAGGCCGATAGACGTTCGTTACGCGGCCATGCCTTGAGTTTGCAGATTTGCATAGAAGTTGGCTTCGGCTTCTGCCGACCGTCAGGCTTCTATAAGGTCGCATCTCGCCGGTTGCCGGGGCGACTTGACGGTCGACACTTCAACGCAATGACACGCAGTCAATCGTAACATGGGTCAGGCCATCAAGCCGCAATACCATACTCACAGTGGTAACTGTCGCCGACGCTGCCCACCGAGGGTTCAATACGAGCCTCCGCCAAGCGCTCAGTGTAGCGTATAGACAGTTATTGCGAGCTACTGTCGCTGTGGTGAACCAGCCCCGTGCCCTTTTCGCGGCGAAGGCCATGTACTGCCTGTTCCAGAGCATCAAGAACGAACTCGGCATGCGCCAAGCTGCCGACGCGCCAGCCAACGATTTTGCGAGCAGAGGCATCAATGACAAAGGCGACATAGGTGAAATCCGACACCGACAGCATGTTCGGTGCTGGAACAAAGAACTGGCGGTTCACCTTGTTCAGTGGACACGGCGCCTTCTTGTCAGCGATCGTCGTCCGATGCGGCTTGCCCCTGATAACATCTTGGATACCCATGCTCTTCATCAGTCTGGCGACTGTGCAGCGGGCGGCATCGAAGTCCTCGCGGCGCAACTGGTGCCAGATCTTGCGCACGCCGTAGACGCGCCAGTTCTCTTTCAAAACACGGCGGATCTCGGGGCGCAAGGCCTCATCGAGACGCGTGCGGTTCGATACCTGCGAGCTGCTGAATGCAACTCACCCACGAATTGATGATCATAATTCTGTTCGATTTGAGGCAGTTTTATGAAGAAATTATTATTCGAAGGCCTAGTCTATAAGTGGGGGGATTACCCCTGTGCCACTGGAGTTGACAGAGCTTATTAGGTCGCTCGTTCTGACCCGCAACTCTTCTTCCTCGATTGTACCATTTTTAGCTTTGCGCGCTAACATCCACGCCGCAAGGTCCTTCGCAATCACGAGTGGCACCACAATCTTCAAAGCAGTCTAAGCTTGAGAAAAGGTGACTTTCTCGTAGGCAACATAAAGCACAAAGACTGGGGACACTGCCAAACAAGTGTTGACGAACCAATAAAGCCGATTAAGCCAAGTGAATCTAGGCAGTTTAAGTCTGTCTCCAACGGACATAGCTTGAATGTATAACACTTGGAAGCGGTTTGGTTCTTTCGTTAGCCAACGATGAACTTGTCGTTCGAAGTAATCTTTTTTGTTAAGCATACGTACACTCATCCTTAAAAACCCGCGAGAGTGCAATAGTTGAAGATAGGGGGATTAAAAAAACCACAAACGTTAAGGGTTTGTTTTTAATTTATAAAATTATGAAACATGGTGCCTCAAGAGGGACTCGAACCCCCGACCTTGTCCTTACGAAGGACCTGCTCTACCAGCTGAGCTATTGAGGCGAATAGGCGCTACCAGCTTTTTCCATTTGCCGTGGACAAATCGATTTTGCAAGCCATTCCCGTCACAAGGCGCGAATTACGCATCTTCTAAAGAGACCGCCCCGCCTGAGGGCTACCGGGACAACTGGCGTAACGATCGCTATTTCGGAGGCTCACCCGCAACGATCTCGGCTTCTTCGACGACCTCGGTAGAAGGCAGCGCAGCGTCAGCGGCGCGCCCCACAATCAGCGGTAACATCTCGGTGCCAGCAGGCATCGCCACCTCGCTCATGGGCGGCGTTTTCCACGCGAGCGTGTCAAATGCACCGCAGTTGACGCAAGTTGGCCCCCATGTCGCATGGATATGCTGGCATTTGTCGCAAATCCACTGTGGGCCGCGCGGAGCCGTCAAGGCTTTGGTCAGCCAGCCGCGTACGACGGAATCGTCAGCACCTTCGCCGCGTTCAATGGCCGCCATAAGGGTCAGAACACGCGCTGTCGGTTGTTTTTCAACCAGATCACCAAGCGCACGCTTGGCGGCGGGGAAATCCTCGGCCGAGATTTGCAGTTCGGCCATCAACATCTTGGTTTCCGGGTTGTCGGCGGTCGCCTTTGTCAAAGTGGTGAACCGTTTGATCCGCGCGTCAGGTGTCTCATCGGGAACAATCTCTGCGAATGCGGCAGCGATATCCGGGTGCGGTTGTGCGTTCCATGCTTTGGTCAACACACGTGTCGCATAGCGCGCATTGCCTTCACTGATAAATCCGCGTGCTGCCATGACCGCAGCAGGGATCAGATCGGGCGAAAGACGGTTTGCCTCGATTGCGGCTTCGCGGGCTTCAATGGTTTTGCCTTCATCCAGAATATCGCGCGCCTGTGACAGCGCCAGCACCGCATCGCGGCGCTTGTGCACATCGCGCGGCAGGCTACCGGATTTCAACTTGGCACCCAGCGTCTTGCGTGCGCCTTCCCAGTCCGATTTTTCGGCCTGCAAGCGCAGCAATACATCCTGCGTTTCTTCGTGCTTGGGCTTCAGCGCAAAGGCCTTTTGCGCAAGCGCCATCGCGGTGTCGGTGTCGCCCTCGGCCAGCTTTTGTTTCATGATGCCGCGCACACCCACAAAGCGGGTTTTGTCATCTGCAAGCAGCTTCTTGTATGTCTCTTCTGCGGTCTTCCGGTCACCCGTCATTTCAGCGGCCTGTGCTGTCAGAAGGTTGGTCAGCTGCGGTTGCTTGAGGTATTTATCCGCCCGCGCCGCCTTGGTCATCGCCAGATGCCCTTCACCCGAGGCAAGCGCCATCATGCCCTCGCTCAGCGCTTCATATCCCTTCCGCTCGCGGTTGCGGTCAAAGTAACGCGATATTGCGGTCTCATCGCCGTTCAGGAATTTGAACGTGGCCACCAAGAGCGCCATCAGCTTCAACCCCAGCCAGACCGCAACGACCAGTGCAACCAAGGCAAAGACCATCTCGAGCGGGCTGAGCGTGAATTCCTGACCGGCAACATCAACCGTCGTGCCACCGTCCACTTCCATCAACTGCGTGCCGCCGTAGGTCAGCGCCGTGACAAGGAGGACAAACGCTATAATTTTTGTAAGTGACCAAAGCATAGGGTTCGCCTTTAGTTATCTGAAAGGGATGTGGAAAGAATATCGACTGCGGCAATCGCATCGGCACGTTGCTCGGCCTGCGCCAGCCAGTCGGACATTTCGGCACGGGCTACTTCGGGCAGGGCGCTGATCTCGGCCAAAGCATCGGACAAGCGGCCAGAGCGCACAGCGGCCTCGGCGCGGGACAGGATCGCATCGGCACTGCTGCCTTCGCGCGGCGTAGTGGAACGCACGTCCAACTGGTTCCGCAGGAACGCGCCAAAGCCTGTTGTCTCCTCACCTGAGACACCTTCCGCGCGGGCCGTGGCCAATGCAGCGCGTGCAACGTCGGGGAACTGGTCTTGCAGGCTGGCAAGGGTGGGCACACCGTCCTGAACCGCGAGCAATTCTGCAGGCGCACTTTGCATGGTAGCCGCCTCAAGATCACCAAGGGCGGCACCAATGGGCGCGCCGCTTTCCAGTGCGGTCTGGACACGTGACAAAGCAGCGCGCGCAGCGGCGTTGCGCGCAGCAGCAGCGGCATTCTCCTCAATCGAGGCCGCAGCCGCGCGCGCCTCTTCCAACTCGGTTTGCGCCGCATTGGTCATTTCTGCAATCTGCGCACGCAGCGCGTCCAGTTCCGCAGAAACACCTTCGCCTGTGGCTTCGGAAATCACGGTCGTGGCAGGGCGCGCTGCGAGCTCATCAATGCGGGCCTGCATGTCGGATAGCTGAACCGCCAGCTCCGCTTGCGCGGCCTCAATGCCGCTCAAATCTACCTGCGGGGCGGCCTCAATACGCTGTTCAAGCAGGCTGATCTGTGTCGCTTGCGCACTGATCCGGTCGACAAGGGTGGTGTCAGCGGCAGGTGTTGTGAGCGATGCAACGGCGAACCCGATCACACCGGCAAGAAGCCCGCCCAGCACAAGCGGGAAAAACCCGCCACCTTGTGATTTTGGTTGCGCGGGCGCGGCAGTTTTTGTCGTTTCCGGCGCTTGGGGCGTTTCCGCAGGTGCGGGCGTGTCGGCCGCTTTCGCAGCTTCAGAAGGCTTAACAGACGGCACGGATGTCGCAGTTTTGGCATGCACTTCAGGCGGAATCGCATCAACCATGGGCTTACCAGCCACAGCCGATTCGGACGCGACCTCGCCGGAAATTGCTGCATTCTTTGGTTCCGCTGGTGTCTTTCGACCCTTAGCTGGCTGTTTTGCCACGTTTTCACCCCCTCAGAGCCTTACCTGCCATATAGACAGGTCAGGTTTAGACTATCTTGCATCCGCAGGACCCTCAAGCAAAGCACCTGCCTATGCCCTGTGACCAGAGTGCGCATGCAGCGCATCCAGCGTTGCATCCAACATCGCGGGCATATCAGGGTGCTTTGCCACCGCTATCTGCCGCGTTGATCCGTAACCGAAAGCCTCGGCCACGGCTTGACTTAGCGCAATCACATGCACAGGCGCGAAAAAAGGCCCCTGCTTGCGCAATATGGTGGCTGTGCGCGGGGAAAACAGGGGGAAGATGACCGGTTCCTGCGCATCAAGGGCGCGTTTTGCATCATTATTCAGCATCTGGGGTTGCTGATCGTAGGCAATGACATCCGCGCAATCCAACCCTGCCGCGCGCAACCGATCCTTGACCGCCCCGCGCGTATGTTTGCCACGCAGATGCACAAGGCGGCCTTGTGGCCGTGCCGCAATCATGCTGGCAATCAATCCATCCGCATCACCCGACCCGATATGCGGCACAAAACCGGCCTCTTGTGCCAAGGCACCGGTCTTCTCGCCCACACACCACGCAGGAATTCCCTTTGGAATATTCAGCCGTTGGGCAGCTTCAACCCCATGGGCAGACGTGAAGATCACCGCATCAACGGAATCAATCCGTGGGGTCAGCGGGACGATCAGCATCAAGGGTGATATCACCACCTCTAGCGGCGCTGACCAGCGCGCAGCAATCTCGGCGGCAAAGCTATCGCTTTGCGCCTGTGGGCGGGTCAGGATCATTGTTGCGGTCATGCTGCACCATTGTTTGCGCGTTCCGGCAGTGTTACCTGCGACAGAACAACACGCAACCGGAAGCGCTATGACACGCTCTTTGACGATCCTTGGCATTGAAAGCAGCTGCGATGATACCGCGGCGGCTGTGGTGCGGGATTGCGATGTACTGGCCTCGGTCGTTTACGGGCAAACGGCGCTTCATGCGGAGTTCGGCGGCGTGGTGCCGGAAATTGCCGCAAGGGCACATGCGGAAAAGCTGGATCACTGTATTGAAGAAGCTCTGGCAGGGGCGGGCGTCACATTCGCCGACCTCGACGCCATTGCCGTCACCGCCGGTCCCGGCCTGATTGGCGGGGTGCTCTCCGGTGTGATGTGCGCCAAGGGATTGTCCGCCGCAACCGGCCTGCCGTTGATTGGCGTCAACCATCTGGCAGGTCACGCGCTGACCCCGCGCCTGACAGATCAGCTGACCTACCCTTATCTGATGCTGCTTGTCTCGGGCGGACACTGCCAGTTCCTGATCGTGGCGGGCCACGACAGCTTTCAGCGGATCGGCGGCACAATTGACGACGCCCCCGGCGAAGCTTTTGACAAGACCGCGCGGCTGCTGGGATTGCCACAACCCGGTGGACCATCAGTAGAGAAGGCCGCAAAGACCGGTGATGCGCGGCGCTTTCCGCTGCCCCGCCCGCTCTTGAACCAGCCCGGATGCGATATGTCGTTCTCTGGTCTGAAAACCGCGATCTTGCGCGCCCGCGACAGTGTTGTTGCGGAAAAAGGCGGGCTTGCCACGCAGGATCAGGCCGACCTGAGTGCAAGCTTTCAGGCCGCGATCACAGATGTGCTGATTGAAAAGTCCCGTCGCGCGCTTGACACCTATCTGGCGCTGAACCCGGAAAAACCCGCTTTTGCGATTGCCGGTGGTGTCGCGGCCAACACCGCTGTGCGGGATGGAGTAATGGCACTTTGCGCCGGATTAGAGACTGATTTTGTCGCACCACCACTCCGGCTGTGCACCGATAACGCGGCAATGATCGCCTATGCGGGGCTGGAACGTATGCAGGCCGGCGAACAAGACGACCTGACGCTTTCAGCAAGGCCCCGTTGGCCGTTGGATAAACGTGCGGCCCCGATGTTAGGCTCGGGCAAGAAGGGGGCGAAGGCATGAAAATCGGGATTGCAGGCGGTGGTGCGTTCGGAACCGCTTTGGGTGTCGCATTGGCCTTGGATGGAAACACAATCCATCTTTGGGTGCGCGATGCGCAGCGCGTCATGCAGATGCAGGAGACCCGTGAAAACCCGAAGCTCCCCGGTGTCACCCTCCCCCAAAATATGACCTTTTCAGCAGCGTTAGAGCCGCTTTTTGCCTGTGACACGATCCTGATCGCGATCCCCGCGCAAACGCTGCCCGCCTTTCTGACGGCCAATGTTGAGGCACTAACGGGCAAGACCCTTGTCGCCTGCTGCAAGGGCATCGACCTGCAACGCATGACCGGCCCCGCCAGCACGATCCGCGATCTGGTACCGCATGCGCAGGCGGCCATGTTAACTGGTCCCAGTTTTGCCGCCGATATCGCGCGCGGCCTGCCCACGGCGCTGACTTTGGCCTGTGCCGATGACGCATTGGGGGCCATGCTACAAACGGCCCTCTCCACAACCAGTATCCGCCTTTACCGCACAACAGACACTATTGGCGCGGAATTGGGCGGTGCCTTGAAGAACGTCATGGCGATTGCCTCGGGCGTGGCGATTGGCGCGAGACTGGGCGAAAGCGCACGCGCGGCGCTCATCACCCGCGGATTTCCCGAAATGCAGCGTCTTGCGCTGGCTTTGGGCGCGCAGCCAGACACGCTGGCGGGGCTATCCGGCTTCGGTGATCTGGTGCTGACCTGCACCTCGGACCAGTCGCGGAACTACCGCTATGGGCTGGCGCTCGGGTCAGGTGCTGACTTTGACCTGACCACGACTGTCGAAGGCGTCGCCACTGCCCGCGCTGTGCGGCAATTGGCACAAGAGCTTGGAATTGATATGCCTATCTGCGCTGTTGTGGCTGACCTGACCGAAGGCAAAACAGACGTCGCGACCGCTCTGAACACACTTCTCTCACGCCCTCTAAAGGAAGAATAAATGCGCTTTGCCCTGATGACAAAAGACAAACCCGGTGCCCTGCAAACCCGCATGGACAACCGCGAGGCCCATTTGGCCTATATCGCCGAAACCGGCGTTGTCGAAATGGCCGGTCCTGTTTTGGATGATGACGGGCAGATGTGCGGTTCGCTGATCGTGCTGGATGTTGAGGATATGGCGGCGGCGCAGGCCTGGGCCGACAATGACCCCTACGCCAAGGCAGGACTGTTTGAGGCGGTCACATTGCGCGCGTGGAAAAAGGTGATCGGCTGATGGCATATTGGCTCTTCAAGTCCGAACCCGATGTCTGGGGCTGGGATGCGCAGGTGGCCAAAGGCGATACCGGCGAGCAATGGGACGGCGTACGCAATTATCAGGCGCGCAACAACATGCGCGCGATGAAACTGGGCGAGAAAGGGTTCTTTTATCACTCGCGTACAGGGCTTGAGATTGTGGGGATTGTCGAAGTTTGTGCAGAGGCGCATCCGGATACGACGACGGATGACCCGCGCTGGGACTGCGTTGATGTGAAAGCCCTGCGCCCGTTCACCAAGCCCGTCACGCTGGAGACGATCAAGGCGGATCCGCGCCTGAAAGACATGGTGCTTGTGAATAACTCGCGTCTGTCTGTCCAACCTGTGAGCGAAGATGAATGGAAAATCATCTGCGCTTTGGGTGAAACCGAAGCTTAGGCATGCAATGAAAAAGGGCCCGGCATAGGCCGAACCCTCTCTCACCCCGCGTGCTCCACATCCACCACACGCAATTGATTCCGGTTCGACCATTCTGGCCTGCACTGGTGTTAGCGTTTGACCATAGGGCCACGCAACAAATTAGCGTCTCAAAAACATTTCAAATGGGTCTGATATGCGACAGCATAACGCAGAACGCCCGCCACAGCGGCAGGCGTTCCGTTTCGAATAATCGTGTTTTTCAGCCGTAGACAGCTTCTTTGCCAAAGTGTTTGGTCAGCATATAGTAGACAACGGCACGGTATTTGTTGCGCTCGGACTGGCCATAGGTATCGAGGACAGAAGCGATGGCCGCGTCAAGCTCGGGGCTGTCTTTCAGGCCAAGTTTCTTCACAAGGAAGTTGTTCTTCACCGTTTCGAGTTCGGCAGGCTGGCTACCGGCAACAGTCGAGGCGTCAGCGTTGTAGATTGCAGGGCCGCAGCCGATGGTCACCTTTGTCAGAAGGTCCATATCCGGCGACATGCCACATTTGTTCTTCAAGTCATCCGCATACTTCGCAATCAAATCGTCTCTTTTACCCATGAGATTGTCCCCGATGTTGTCTTTTGTTTCTAAAAATCGGCCAAAGTCGCAGCCATGCGCGTAAGTTAACGGGACTGCGCCACTTTGGTAAAGAAAAAAGCCCGCGATCGGCGGGGTTTTACCACCCTATTGCTGTTTAACGCTGGATCACGAGTGATCACAGCGGTGTGAGCGCTGAAACTTGATCTCAGACCGGTACGTGACTGTTGCACCAAAACTTTGGAACCCAAGCAAACAAGGACGCAACTATGTCAGTAAATAAGTTTCTCATCGTCACTGCAATCGCATTGGCACCTGCTATGGCACAGGCCCAGGATTGGACCGGCGCCTATGGTGGTCTCACCGTCGGCGGTTCAGACATTACCGCAACGGTAAAAGCTGCTGATGCCGAACTCGAAGGTGACGGCTCATCCGTTGGCTTCTTCGCGGGCTATAATTATCAAATGGGCAATATTGTCTATGGTGGTGAATTTGATCTGGATGGCACAAATTACGAAATCGCAGATGGCGCAGTGAAGGTTGAAAGCACAGCACGCTTGAAGGCGCGCATCGGTGCGCCCATTGGCAACGGTCTCGCTTACGGTGTGGTCGGTGCTGTTGGCGCGACATCCAATGAAGTCAAAGACGGTCGCGGCGTTCTCGTCGGTGCCGGCTATGACATGAAGCTGTCCGAAAATCTGTTGATCGGTAGCGAACTGCTGTTCCACAACTTTGAAGATGATGACCTCGAGGTGGATGTAACCACGCTGCGTCTGCGCGTCGGCTTTAACTTCTAATCCGGCCTCACAGAGCATTCCCAAGACTGGCGCGAGGGGCACCTCGCGCCAATTTTTTTTTAGCGGCACAGGCCCCATCCGCGCGATTGCAGATGAAAGTGATCAGCATGCAGACGGTTGTAGTCAGGTGAAAGTGTCAGGCTGAACCAGTCGCACGCGCCATCCCGCACCGCGCGCAGGAAGTCCGCCCTGCGACCGGGTGGTTCCCAGTCTGCCAAGAGCCTGACCTGCCCCCCATCGGCCAGCTGAAACCCCGCAATATCAATCGCATCCGCGGTCGCATGTGTGCTCATCCGCGTGGAGGGGCCGTTTCCGGTGCGAATTGTACGACAATTGTAGCTGCCGATATGGTCAATGGCGGTGACAGATGTCTGCAGAAATTCTGCTGCGGCGGGCTGTACGCTATGCGTTTCCCACATCGCCAACCGCAGGGCGATCGCGCAACGCGTTTCAATCGGGAACACCCGCGCATCGCCCACGCCCCGCAGATCAACGCGGTCGCGGATAAAGCACTGGTCACTTTCCTCAAGCGGATCAAGCGGTTGCAAGCTTGCGAAACCGTCCAGTGTCGCAAGGCATTGCACCTGATCCGCTGCTGCACGATTGAGCTTCCATCCCGTGAGCGGTGTCACCGGATCGCTGATCTGCAACGGCACCGTCGGGTTCCACTCACGCGGCAGGGGTGTCTCGGGATGGACGAGCACCTGATACACACCAAAGGCCAGCGCCCCCGCAAAGAAAAACGCAGCCAAACCGCTTATCAGGGCCCAACTGCGTTGCTTCTTCTTTCCATGCCTTTGCGCGGCCTGCTGCGCCATCTGCTGACGTTTGGCATGCCGCATAAAGGGTTAGTACCGGTAGTGTTCAGGCTTGAACGGGCCTTCGACGGTGACGCCGATATAGTCCGCCTGATCTTTCTTCAGCTCGGTCAATTTCACTCCGATCCGCGCAAGGTGCAGACGTGCGACCTTTTCATCAAGACGCTTGGGCAGGATGTGCACGCCAACTTCGTAGGCGTCGCCATTGTTCCAAAGTTCCATCTGCGCCAGCACCTGGTTGGTAAAGGACGCGGACATCACGAAAGACGGGTGGCCCGTGGCGTTACCAAGGTTCAGCAAACGCCCCTCGGAGAGCAGGATCAGACGGTTGCCGGAGGGCATCTCGATCATGTCGACCTGTTCTTTGATGTTGGTCCACTTGTGGTTCTTGAGCGCCGCGACCTGAATTTCATTGTCGAAGTGGCCGATGTTGCCGACAATCGCCATATCCTTCATCTCGCGCATATGCTCGATGCGGATCACGTCCTTGTTGCCGGTGGTCGTGATAAAGATGTCCGCGCTGTCCAGCACGTCCTCCAACAGAACCACTTCGAAACCGTCCATTGCCGCCTGCAATGCGCAAATCGGGTCCACTTCCGTCACCTTCACGCGGGCACCGGCACCGGCAAGTGACGCGGCAGAGCCTTTGCCCACATCGCCATAACCGCAGACAACAGCAACCTTACCGGCCATCATGGTGTCAGTGGCGCGGCGGATGCCGTCAACCAGCGATTCCTTGCAGCCGTATTTGTTGTCGAACTTCGATTTGGTGACGCTGTCGTTCACATTGATCGCCGGGAAAGGCAACTGGCCGTTCTTGTGCAGGTCGTAAAGGCGGTGAACACCGGTCGTTGTTTCCTCGGACACGCCCTTGATCGCATCGCGCGTTTTAGTGAACCAGCCCGGGCTGGCCGCCATACGTTTGGCAATCTGTGCCTTGATCACCGCTTCTTCTTCGGACTGGGGCACAGGGATGATCTCTTCGCCCGCTTCGGCACGTGCGCCCAGCAGAACGTAAAGCGTGGCGTCACCGCCATCATCGAGGATCATGTTAGCGCCTTCCGGGAACATGAAGGACTTGTCCAGATAGTCCCAATGCTCTTCCAGCGACTGTCCCTTGATCGCGAAAACCGGCGTGCCGCCCGCCGCAATTGCCGCGGCAGCGTGATCCTGGGTCGAGAAGATGTTGCAAGATGCCCAGCGCACGTCGGCACCCAGCTCAACCAGTGTTTCGATCAGAACCGCAGTCTGGATCGTCATGTGGAGCGACCCCACAATGCGCGCACCTTTGAGAGGCTTCTTGTCGCCATACTCTTCGCGCAGCGCCATCAGACCCGGCATTTCTGTTTCCGCAATATCAAGCTCTTTGCGGCCAAATTCTGCAAGGGCGATATCCTTGACAATATAGTCTTTCATTACTGCCTCCTCGGCGGGCGTTAATCAATTTGAAGCGCTGATAGCAGGGGTTTCCCCCTGCGACAATGGCAGCAGTGTCGCGCCTAAGTGACAATCACTTACGAACACTTAAAGGCAGGAAAGTTCATGCCAAGACGGATGATGCAAACCACACGATGGTTTACGATTTGCAGACACCCCAGTATGTCAGAGGTTGCTGAACGAAGGAGCCACTATGCCCAAAGCCCAACCCCGCGCATGGCAGCGTATGTTATCCGGACGCAGGCTCGATCTTCTGGATCCGACACCTGTCGATATCGAGATTGAGGATATCGCACACGGCCTTGCCTTTGTGGCGCGCTGGAACGGACAGACAAAGGGTGACTTTGCCTATTCGGTGGCCGAACATTCGCTCTTGGTCACTGAAATCTTCACACGTCAGCAACCGAAAGCACCGGTCAAATGGCAGCTGGCGGCTCTGCTGCACGATGCACCAGAATACGTCATTGGCGACATGATTAGCCCAGTCAAGGCGGCTGTTGGTCCGGATTACGGTCTGCTGGATGACCGTTTGACTGCAGCGATCCATCTCCGGTTCGGCCTACCCGCACAAATACCTGTTGCGGTGAAAAAGCAGATCAAGAAAGCCGATAAGCTCTCTGCTTGGCTCGAGGCGATCCAGATCGCCGGATTCACACAGGCAGAGGCCGATAAGTACTTCGGAAAACAGAATCCTGAACTGGCAGGAAGCCTCCAGATCAGGTTGCGCCCACCTGTAGCTGTGCGCGACGATTATACTGCGCACTATCACAAACTGGCGGCCGCTCTCTCGTTTGATTAAAAAGCGCAACGCTTGCTTAAGGACTCTCGGCGCATACTCGGCAGACAACGCTGCAGGGATGAAGAATGCGCTGGAAGTACAATCCGCTTGGGGTGATCAGGCGGCCCTTCTTATTACGCAAGCCCGAGAGGCTATGGGCGCACTACTGCTTGGCGCTCATGATTGTCCTGTGTCTCATCATCTTCAGCTTTTTACAGAACCGTGCCATGGTCGAACGGGGCCTTTTAGCGGCGCAGGCCATCAAACGCAGCAATGGTCAGGTGCTGGCCGCCCAAGACATCATCGCGATATCCGACGGATTGGTTGGCGCCAATGCTGCGGATCTTGCCGAATTCGATAATGCCGTGCTGAATTTTGAAGCCGTCTATGCCGACTTGCGGGCATCACAACCCAACTGGCATCTTTTTGACGACAACCTTGTCAACGCAACCCAGCCCCTGCATCAGAAAACGATATCGTTCCTGGCTGTCGCCAAAGAATTTGCAGCGGCGCCTCCTGATCGGCGCTTCGGTCTGAACCTTCGCCTCAAATATGTCTATGAGCAAAGTGGCCTGCACGACGATCTGCTTGAAGTGTCAAGTGTCATCAGCGCAAGGTTCAAGGCCGAGGCAACCCGCTTCCAGATCCAACAGAAAGCCATGCTTCTGGCATCTGGCCTTGTCTTGCTTGCAGAAGCGCTTTTCATCTTCCGGCCTGCGCAGATATCCGTGGTGTCCAGCTTAAAGTCGATGCGAAAGACCACCAACGAGCTGCGCACGTCCCAAGAGAAGCTGAAGAAAATGAACGCGCAGCTGGAACATATAGTGCGGCATGACCCCTTGACCGGTTTGCCAAACCGCCGCTCTCTGATCGAGTATCTTGACGGTATCAAGTTTGACAAACGGACTGATGAATGGAGCCTACTGCTCGTCGGTCTTGATGACTTTAAGTCGATCAACGACACAATCGGCCACGATTATGGTGACGCGCTTTTGATCGCTGTAAGCAATGCATTGAAGAGCTGTGTCGATTCTGAGCATCTGGTTGCACATGTCGGAGGCGACGAATTTGTTCTCATCTCCAACGAAGCAAGTGAATACCTCATTAAACGGATTTTCGCATCATTGAATGAACCCTTTGAAATATCGGGGCGGCGCATTCCGGTTAAAGCCAGCATCGGATACCTCACGATTGATGGCTGTGGCAGTCAAACACATGATTTACTGGCCGATGCAGAGATCGCACTTCAGTTTGCCAAGAACACGGGTGGGAAGAAGGCACAGGCCTTTACCCAACATCTGCGGGATGATCTTGGCATGATGCAACAACTGCAACTGGACCTGCCGGATGCAATCCGGAACGGCGAACTCGAACCGTGGTTTCAGCCACAAGTGCGCCTTTCAGACGGGAGGCTACATGGTGCCGAAGTCCTGGTGCGCTGGCGGCACCCCACCCGCGGACTACTCACCCCCGACATCTTTCTGCCTGCCGCTGAACGTGCCGGCATGATGATTGATCTTGACCACGCTGTCTGGAAATCGGCCATGGATCTGGCGCGCGGTTGGCAAGATGAAGAAGTTTGGCGGCCTCTTATCTCATTGAACGCAGCACCAGACACCATTTCCGATCCCTATCTGATCGAACGGTTTCTGCGCACGCTCCATCGTTCCGGCCTTGATGCGGATCAGGTCGTGATCGAGGTGCTTGAAACGACCTTGATCAATGGCAAGGATGATCTCGCATCGATCAACATAGACAGCCTTGCAGAGTGTGGAATCTCACTCGAACTCGATGATTTCGGAACCGGCTATGCGTCGCTTTCAAAACTGACACAGCTGCCATTGGCGGGACTCAAGCTTGACCGGTCGCTGATTACCCCGCTGCCGGATCAGGCCGCGGACAGTGTCGTGCGCGCAATTCTGGCACTTGCCGCCGAACTCGGGCTGCATGTCGTTGCCGAAGGTGTTGAGGAAAACGCCCAAGCAATACATCTCAGCGAGCGAGGGTGCGGTATCGGACAAGGCTATGGCTTTGGGAGGCCGATGCCACCCGCAGCGTTTACAACCTGGCTTTCTGCCAATGCCAAAAGCAAACTGAAAGCAGGGCCCGAAATCGCAAGGATCGCATGAAGCCCTTGAGGATTAGCCGCACAATCCGTATTTGACCCACAGCAGGCTGACCAGAAAAGGGCAATACATGGCCAACCACCTTTACAAGAATGATCTGCCGAACGGGCTTGATCTGGGCCCGATTGTCGCAATTGACTGCGAAACGATGGGATTGAACCCGCATCGTGACAGGCTGTGCCTGATCCAGATGTCCGGCGGCGACGGGGACTGCCATCTTGTTCAGGTCACCCCTGGCCAGACCGCTGCACCCAATCTCTGTGCAATGCTGGAAAACCCCGATGTGCTCAAACTCTTCCACTTTGGCCGCTTTGACATCGCCGCCCTCTTGAACGCCTTTGGCGCTTTAGCGGCCCCCGTTTACTGTACTAAAATCGCATCAAAGCTGGTGCGCACCTATACAGATCGCCACGGGCTTAAGGTTCTGTTGCAGGATATGGTTGGCGTCGACATTTCAAAGCACCAACAGCAAAGCGATTGGGGCGCGCCCACATTGACCGAGGCGCAACTTGATTACGCCGCCTCAGATGTCCTTTATCTGCACCAACTGAAGGAAAAATTCGATATCCTGCTGGCCCGTGAAGGCCGCACTGAAATTGCGCAGGCCTGTTTTGATTTTCTGCCAACACGTGCCAGACTTGACCTCGCGGGTTGGCCCGAACTTGACATCTTTTCGCACTGATGGCCGATCATCAGAAATTCCTTGCCACCGCGCATCGCGTGATCACGCAAGAGGCAGACGCGCTGACCATTCTGGCCGACGGGTTGAGCGAAAGCTTTGGACAGGCGGTTGAGCTTTTGTTGAATGCCAATGGGCGGGTGATCGTCTCTGGCATGGGCAAATCAGGGCATATCGCCCGCAAGATCGCTGCAACCTTCGCCAGCACCGGCACGCCCGCACATTTCGTACACCCCGCCGAGGCAAGCCACGGTGATCTGGGCATGATGACGCGCGGTGATGTTGTGCTGGTGCTGTCCAATTCAGGTGAAACACCCGAACTCGCCGATCTTGTGGCCTATACGCGGCGCTTTGGCATCCCGATGATCGGTGTCGCCAGCAGGCCGGAAAGCACACTCTTGCAACGGGCCGATGTCGCCATCGTTTTGCCCGCCCTGAAAGAGGCCTGCGGCACCGGCGTCGTGCCCACAACATCAACCACCATGACGCTTGCGCTGGGCGATGCCCTTGCGGTTGCGTTGATGGAACACCGCGATTTCACGCCGGAAAACTTCCGTGAATTCCACCCCGGTGGCAAACTGGGCGCGCAATTGTCCAAGGTCTCGGACCTTATGCATGTTGATAGCACTGTCCCTCTGGTCGCGGCGGAAACCCCGATGAGCGAGGCGCTTTTGGAGATCAGCCAAAAAGGGTTCGGCGTTGTTGGTGTTGTGGATCGCGACAAGCGCCTGATCGGGATCGTCACAGACGGGGACCTGCGGCGACATATGGCAGGCTTGCTGGATCACACAGCGGGTGAAGTCATGACCGCGCACCCTGCAACAGTCGCACCCGCCGCACTGGCAGAAGAAGCTGTCGCCATGATGAACGCAAAGAAGATCACCTGCCTGTTCGCGGTTGATCCAAACGGTGACGGCAAAGTGTCAGGGTTCCTGCATATTCACGACTGCCTGCGCGCCGGGATCGTCTAGCCTTGGGCCCGTCCGAACATCTCTATTCCCAGCTTGTTGGATGGGCGAAGATTATCCTCCCACTTGGGGCTTTGGCGCTGCTATCGACTTTGTTCCTTTTTGCGCGCGCAACACCGGATCAGGACAACATTACCATCGCAGATGTCGAAGCAATTGCCCGCGAACAGCGCGTCTCTGCGCCAGAGTTTTCCGGTGTGACCGACGATGGCGCCGTGATCGTCATATCGGCCGCAACGGCGCGACCCGACACAGACCGTCCCGACACGATGAGCATCAATGATATGCGTCTGCGCATGGACAACGCCGATGGCAGCAGTGTTGAAGTGACTGCAACCGAGGGCGAGGTTGACGGGCGCGGCCAGATCGCCCGCTTTCTCGGCCTTGCCCGGCTGATCACGTCGGACGGGTATCAAATGGAAACCAACGGATTGATCGCAGAACTTGCGACGGGACGCATTACATCTGACGGCCTGTTGGAAATCCGCGCCCCGTTCGGGGACCTGACCGCCGGAAAAGTCACATTTCAGTCGGCTGTAGGCGGCAAAGCACAGGAGATACTGTTCACTGACGGCGTCCGCCTGCTATATAACCCCCAAACACCGTGATGAAGGATCCTGCATTTATGCTGAAACAGATCGCATTTTGCGCAGCTCTTTCTCTGACCTTGCCGGTAACTACCTATGCCCAGACCAACATCAATCTGGGCGGCATGGAGGTTGATACAAGCGCGGCTGTCGAGTTGACCGCGGATAGTCTTTCGATTGATCAGGCCAGCGGCACCGCCGTCTTTGATGGAAACGTGATGATCGTGCAGGGCGACCTGCGCCTGACGGCAGGCCGCGTCGAGGTGATCTATGGTGCGGATACTTCGGAAATCTCGCGCCTTCTTGCATCTGAAGGTGTGACTTTCGTCACCGCCGATGAAGCCGCGGAAGCGCAGCAGGCCGATTACGACATTGCCAGCGGCCTTTTGGTGATGACAGGCGATGTGCTGTTGACGCAGGGGCCCAGCGCAATTTCAGCAGGGCAGATGACGATCAATGTCACGGATGGTACCGCCACAATGGAAGGGCGGGTACGCACCGTTCTTCAACAAGGTGGCAACTGATGCCTGACGCGCCTCAACTCAGCATCAAGGAAGGTGACGTCGGGCTGCACATCGTCAATCTACGCAAGAGCTATCGCAAGCGGCCGGTGATCCGCGATGTAAGCATTGACCTTGGGCGGGGTGAAGTCGTGGCCTTACTTGGTCCGAATGGTTCGGGAAAAACGACCTGCTTTTATTCAATTGCCGGGCTGGTTACCCCCGAAGGCGGCCACGTCATCATTGATGGCCGTGATGTGACAACACTACCGATGTATCGCCGCGCGCAGCTTGGGATCGGGTATCTGCCGCAGGAAATGTCGATCTTTCGCGGCATGTCGGTCGAGGATAACATCATGTCGATCCTTGAAATCGCCGTGCCGGACAAGCACCGTCGCAGAGAGCGGCTGGAAGAACTTTTGTCCGAATTCTCGATCGAACATCTGCGTCGCGCTTCGGCAATGGCACTTTCGGGTGGTGAACGCCGACGGGTCGAGATCGCGCGCTGCCTTGCCGCTGGGCCCAAATATGTCCTGCTGGACGAACCTTTTGCCGGCGTTGACCCGATCGCAGTTGGCGAAATCCGGCATCTGGTGGCAGACCTCAAGAACCGCGGCATCGGCGTTTTGATCACAGACCATAACGTGCAGGAGACGCTTCAGATCGTTGACCGCGCCTATATCCTGCACAATGGCAAAGTCCTGATGAGCGGCACCACCCAAGAGGTGATCCAGGACGAAAACGTCCGCCGCGTCTATCTTGGGAACAACTTCCGCGTAAACTGATTCTTTTGCGCCGTTAATCTTTGCATCATTGACAACTGACCACGATTCATCGCCAAATAGAGGTGATGACAAACCCGTTTTCTTTCCCCGCATGTATGCCGGCCAACCGCCGACCGATGTGGATAAGGTTAACGAAAACGGGGTGTTATCGTGATCCACTCATATAACTTTGCTTTGGTTTGCCGCAAAATCGGCAAAGATCCTTGTTCTGTTATGATCCAATAAAGGAGATACGATGCGTTACCAAATCAGTGGAAAACAAATCGACATTGGCGCAGCGCTACAAACTCATGTGCAGACCGAGTTGGCAGAAATTCTGAGCAAATATGCCGGGCGCCCGACAGAGGCTTATGTCGTGTTTTCAAAATCAGGCCACGAATATGTCTGTGAATCCGTGGTGCATCTTTCAACCGGTCTCAACGCGCAGGCAACGGGCAAAGCGAACGAGATTTACGCCGCTTTTGATGCAAGTGCCGAGAAAATGGACAAACAGCTGCGGCGCTATAAACGCCGTCTGAAGGATCACCACAAGGAACGATCACAGCCAGTTGAACTTTCGGACGCCGGATCATATATCCTCGAATCAAGAGAAGAGTCTGATGAGGATGGGCAAGACTCGGTCAATGCAATGATCGTTGCCGAGATGGAGACGAAAATTCCATCACTGTCTGTCGGTGAGGCGGTCATGCAGATGGAAATCGCCAGTGCGCCGGTATTGGTTTTCCGGAACGAGAAACATAACGGGGTGAACGTCGTTTATCGGCGGGACGACGGAAACATCGGATGGATCGACCCACGTAACTCGGGTTAGACCAACATATCAATTGAGAGACGCAATCAATGCAACTTGGCGATATTCTGAAGGCGAGTGCTGTAAAGACTATTTCATCTTGCACCAGCAAGAAGCGTCTCTTTCATGATCTGGGCGAACTTGCTGAAGCCAGCTATGGCATCAGCGCGTCCAGCGTGATCGAAGCATTGATGGATCGCGAAAACCTTGGGCCAACAGGTGTGGGCCAAGGTATCGCGCTGCCTCATGCGCGCATGGCAGAGGCCAAAAGTGTTTTTGGCCTGTTCCTGCGTCTTGAAAAGCCGTTGGATTTCGATGCGGTTGACCGTCAGCCTGTGGACCTTGTTTTCGCATTGATCGCCCCCGAGGATGCAGGTGTTGAACACCTCAAGGCGCTGGCATTGGTCTCACGCACGCTGCGCAATACGTCGGTTTGCGCCAAACTCCGCGCCAATCAAGACCCCAATACGCTACATACAATCCTGACTGCGGTCGAATCGACGCAGGCAGCCTAGCGCCAGTCTCCAAACCCGAAAGCCGCATAGTCGCGCGCATATGCGTCGCGCGCTGCCGCTTCGAGCGCAGGATCATAGATCGCCGCGAGCCGCCCTTCCCACCGATGCGCCGTGTCCCCCAGCTTCGGTGATTCCGCCAGACCGACCTGCCGCGCCACAAAGCCAAGGTCTTCGGCCAGTGTTTCCTCGCGCAAGATATGATCCGGCAAGGCGAACTGCGCCATACCATGCAAGAGCGTCAGTTGGCTGGCCCATGACGGATCAACGCGAATGCTGGTCTGTCCTGCGAGGTTTGTTTTGAGGAAATCCAGAAAACCCGCAAAGGCACGCCGGTGATCTACGTCCGAATAGGTGCCGGGGTCAGCAAGGTCCGGCGCCGCCTGAGGCAGCGCAAGCTTATGCACCCTGATCAGGTTCGCACGAATTTCCGGCAGGCTTTGCGGACCATTAAGCAAAATCCGGTCACAAAACGCAGCATGTGCACGGGCAAGCGGATGCCGCAACACCGCAAAGCTGCGGTGTGTTTCATGGGTCTCCTGCCACATCCGCAGCGACTTTTGCGTGAACTTCCGGATCAGCGCCTCGGGCTGCGCATGATCCAGATCGGCCAGCCATTGCCGCACGGCTTTGTCCGGACCAGATCGCAACGGCATATATAAAACACCCGACTGCGGTGCAGCCACATAAGTCGGGATCGCAGGACCACGGTTCGGTTCAAAATGCGGGGTCCGCCCCAGATCAAAGCGATCAAGGTGCGCCAAGGCAGATGTCATCTCATCATAGTTACTTACCCGTTCCTCAAGAGGCGCGGGGTTCTGCTTTTTGAGCTTTTTGTTCACATTGGATAGCCGCGCATCGCAGCCAAGAAATTGCGCCAACCCGTTCAGTACGTCCAGATCACGGAGGTCGTCATAGCTGATATAGAACGCAGTTTGCCCGCTGGTCTGGAGCGCCCTTTGGATCCGCACCTGAAAGCTCTGAATTGCTTCAAGATGTGCCTCAAACGCGGCCGGATCAAATGTGATGGATGTCGATTTCGAATGCGTGGCATTTGTCAGTTTCCACTGCCCCGTGGCCTGCGCGATTTTCCAGCTGACGAAGCTATCCAGCGGATTGCGTGTCAGGATAATCTTCGCGCAGCGCGGATCGTCAATACAGGTATTCAGAATGCGCGGATCATGGTCGTGAAAGAAACGAAATCCCGCCAAAGTGTCGCTTTCCTTGATCTTCCCGAGTAAGGCAAAGGGATCTTTTTCGCGGGCATCCCTGTCAATGCCAAGCAGAGCGTCAGTCTTGGGGTAGCCCACAAAAGACGGGTTAAATGCCTCACCGTGGCAGGTGACGCCATCAAGCATATTGATGTTGGCCTCCAGAAGGTTGGACCCGGTCCGCATTTCCGCCAGCAAAATGAAATAATCGAACCTGCTCATTTCCCGCTAATCACATAGGGTTTGCGCCGCGCCACCGGTTTGGTCGCTGGTGCGTTGCCAACAGTGATATCCCCGGTCAGGAAGGGGTGCATACCCTGATTCTTCAGCTCTTGGAGATAATCCGGCAGACCCGTCAAATCGCGCATTTTGGGGGCCTCCTTGATGGCAAGTCCACGGTGCCCCGCGATCTCGTCAATGATCGTTTGCAGCACCACCATTGGCGCTTCGATAAACTGGGCCAATGTCATGATCTTGATCCGCGCCCGCGCGTCAGGGGATCGCAGCACCTTGAGAAATTTATCCTCGATGCGTTGCAGGCGCGCCGCCTCTGCCCGCACCTCGCTCGCCGAGCGGCCAGAGCAGAAAAGCGGGATCGACCAGGCCCCTGACACCACCCAGATGCTGGCCTGTGTGTCCTTAGCCAGGATCCAGCCGATCTCTTGGGTATCGGCGGGGCCGAACTGAAAGCAATGGTGACTGTCGCGGCCGTTCCAGATCAGATTGCTCAGGAACATTTTGCCGTTGTAGTCGCGAAGCCGCGCATTGTCAGACATGCAGCCGCGGTAAACCTCGGCCTCATCCGCAAAATGCGCACGATCCTTTGCATAAAGATGCCCGTGCACCACAGCACCCGTTTGCTGCGTCAGCCATGACTGGAAATCGGGGAAGATATCATCAAAGCCCTGCAACACTGCATAAGGGGCGGCGGCAATGCTGGTTTGGCGGTCGATGCTCGGAAAACGGCTTTGCATAAAAAGGCCCTGCCGCCCCAATGTACGCCGGTCAACCGCTTGTGCAAAAACGCGGTCTACCGTGCCCGAGTTGGGTTCTACTGCTTGGCGCAGGGGATCTTCCGATGCCGGAAAGGTATTGAACAAAAGATCGGCGTCGCGCCAGATTTTCCGCGCCACAAAGCACTTCGAGCGCTGCAAAAGTTCAACGTGATCATCAAAAAAGATGTGCGGTTTGCCCTGAAAATCAAACTTCGCAAGGGTGAGTGAGCGGCTTTCGATCTTGCGCGAATGAAGCCGCGCCAGGGTCTGATAGTAGCTTTCATCAGGGATCCAGACCTTGCGGAAATACGCGTCATAAGTCCCACGGTTCGGGTCGCGCAAGATCGCGTCAAGCGTTTGACGTGTCAGGCACCACCACTGCGAACCCATGTGGGGCACAACACCTTCTGGAATGCGGCGTTTATACCCAACTGCCTGCTGCAACTTCACAAAGGCATCAAACAGTCTGCGGTGCTTTTTCCAAGCAAAGGGAAACCGCAGCGTGAAACGTTCACGATCCAGACCACCGACTGTCCAAGGAACATCCGCTGTTGTCGCGCTTTCAATGAAGTCCGTGTCTGGGTGTGCATCCAGATAGCACCGCAACTCTGCAATCGGGCGCAACGGGAGACAGGCGCCAGAGGCCAGAAACACGTGCTGAACCTCCGGGAATTCTTCGAGCAAAAGCGTCGCGGCTTCTTGGGATGCGGCCACCAACCCCCAAGTGCCCCATTCGCAGCGGTGCCGTGCGCAAAACCGGACATCGGGCAGGTCCGCCAAAGACTCGACAAAGTGGTCATAGGTCTGCGATGGCACATTGCTGTCGACGTGGACAACAACGGGACAACCGGCTCCGGCCCAATGGCGCACCATCTGTTCGGCGCGGTCAAAGGCTGTGTGGACCAGCATAATGACACCCAAGCTCATGCCCAGTTCCCCTTGGACATCAGGCCTAAGACCTCAAGCTGTCGCCAGTTGATGTATTGCTCGCTCCACTGGCACCATAAATCCGGGTCGGCACCGTGCCGTTCCGCATAGGTTTTGTATTCGCGCCCGTCTTTGTAGTGCTCGGCGCGCGTCGCCTCTTCGACGGCGCGATCGCCAAAGGTGTTCAGGAATTTCGCGTGCAGCAAGATACCGGATGTCTTTTCCCCACCCTGCTGATCGTAAACGAGGTTCAATCCGCGCGGCAGCATCATGTGGGTCGAGCTGACATAGGCATAGGGGCGGCGCCATTTGACGAAAGGGACTTTGTTCAGTGCCGGCGCCTGCTTTGGTTTGCTGGCAAAGAAACTGCGCGCGCGCGGTCCACCCTGTATCCAGAGGTTTTTCAGCAGCTTGTTCTGGGTCATGAAATAATTGCCCGGATCGAACCAGTTGGCGGTTTGAAACGGATCATCGCCGCGCCGATAAGTCGTCTGCCCTACCGGTCCTTTGGGGTACATATCCAGCAACATCGCACCGAAGGACCGGACATCAGACGCGTCCAGCCAGTCTGCCAAGGCGCGGATAGGCCGTGTGTCGCAGAACGGATAGACAAAGAACTCGTCCACATCGACAGTCAGCGCCCAATGCCCGTGCCCGTATTTGCCTTGCAAATATGTCAGCCAATCAACGCCATAGCGCGCCTCGCCGTAAGGCGCATCGGTACGCCACAAAGATACGTCAGGCTGTTCACGGGCGAAATCGCTTCCTGCGTCCTCGCTCCCGTTGTCGATCATCAGGAAATGATTGATCCCGAGCTTGCGGTAGTAATCAAAGAAAAATGGCAGGCGGATGTCTTCGTTGCGGAAGGTGCAGAAAAGCAAGACGTCATTCGGTGCGATATCTTTCGTCCTGTCCGACACCGCGACAAGTTCCCGCCCCTTACGCAGCGCGCGCATGCGCAGGCGTTTCCGCTGCCACCGTAAACGATATGACGTCAAAATGCTCACAATAGCTGTGCCCTGTTTCGTCTTTTTCCCGCCTGCATATCAGACCCAGCGCCCCTTTGACATCAGCCCCAGTGCGGTCAGTTGCGCATCACCATTATACCGACAGGACCCTTCATACCAGAAATCCGGATTTTCGGTCAGGTGCTGATGATAATCCTGATAAAGTGCCGTGTTTTGAAAATGCTGCCCCCGTTCAAGCTCTTCCGCAGACTTTGCCCCGATCATCGGCAGGAACTTGGTGTGGAGCAAGACACCGCTCGCTTTGCTGTTACCTTCAAAATCAAAAACATCGTGCAGGCGGGTCGGCAAAATCTGATGGGTTGAGCTGACATAGGCATAGCGCCACGACCAGCGCACGAGTGGCGTTTTATTCAACGTTGGTGCGCGCGCAGGTTCGTGTGCAAAGAATACACGGTCACGGACACCGCCCTGTATCCACAGGTTGCCGTAATAATGGTGCAGCTGATGGCGGTAATTGTCGGCGTCAAACCATGCCAGAGTCTTGGTCGGATCGTCGCCGGGCACATAGGGCGTGTCCTCAAGCGGTCCTTTGGGGTAGAGGTCCAGCATCAATGCACCAAAAGAGGCGTGACCCTGTCCATCCAGCCATGTTGTCAGTGCTTTCAGATCGCGGGTTTCATGATCTGGATAGATCAAGAGTTCATCCGCATCGACGGTCAGACACCAATGGCCATTGCCGTACTGCCATTGCAGCCACCCCAGCCAATCCATGCCGAAACGGGCAAGGCGATAGCTTTGCGTGGTTGTCCAGACCGATACATCGGGCTGCCGGGCCAGATACTCGGCCGTACCATCATCGCTGCCATTATCGACAATCAGAAAGTGATCGGCCCCAAGTCTGCGGTAATGCTTCAGAAAATATGGCAGGCGGACAATTTCATTCCGGACGGTCGCAAAGCAAAGGATCCCATCAGGCCGGATCTGGCCAGTGCGATCTACAGCAACAGAAATTTCATGGCGCTTGCGCCAGATACGAAACAGAAAACGCCGCCGCTTCCATCGCAGGCGATACGCATGCCAAAGGTCCATTTGCGGCCCTACTGTGCGGCCTGCTTTGTTGCATGCATCTGCGCCAGAAATTCCGCGAACTCATCACGCAACTCCTCGCGCGCAAGTGCAAAGGCAACGGTCGCCTGCAGGAAACCGGCCTTGGACCCGCAATCATAGCGCTGCCCGTCAAAGCGATAGCCGAACACATTGCGGCCTGCGCTGATTTCTTCGGCAATCGCATCTGTCAACTGGATTTCGCCACCAGCACCGCGCCCGATCTTATCAAAATTAGCAAGAACCTGCGGCGTCAGAATATAGCGGCCGATCACCGCCAGATTGGATGGTGCAGTGCCCGCGGCGGGTTTTTCCACCATCCCCTTGGCCCTGACAATCGGACCGTCTTGCGCTGCGATATCAAGCACACCGTAAGACGCGGTCTGCGCTGGTGAAACTTCCATCGCAGCCACCATCGCGCCACCGGTTTCCTGATAAGCTTCGACCATCTGCTGCAGACAGGGTTTCTCGGCTGCAATCACATCGTCGGGCAGAATAACCGCAAAGGGCTCATCCCCGATCAGCTTGCGTGCGCATGACACGGCATGACCAAGGCCCAGCGCCTTGTGCTGGCGCAGATAGGCGATAGTGCCGCTTTCCATGTTGGTACTGCGCAGGATTTCCAAAAGCTTGGTTTTTCCCGAAGCTTCCAATGCGGCTTCCAGATCAGGGGCAAGGTCAAAGTAGTCCTCAAGTGCCGACTTTCCGCGCGATGTGACAAAGATAAAGTCTTCGATACCAGCCGCGCGCGCCTCATCAATCGCATATTGAATCAACGGGCGGTCGACCAAGGTCATGATTTCCTTGGGTACGGATTTTGTCGCCGGTAGAAACCGCGTGCCAAGCCCCGCGACGGGAAAAATGGCTTTTGATACTTTTCTATCCATGACTCTACCCTCGATACCTAAAAATGCTGATGTAACTGCCGATATTGGCCACATTAAGACGGGAAACGTGAAATTTCTGCGACCCGGCCTAGCCAGTCTTCATAAAAAACTTAGTCATGCCCCATTTCTTTGAGCATTTCTTCAATACGCGGAACATCTTCGGGGTTGTTCAATTCCCAAAACTGCCTGCCCTTGGCGGCGACTTCCACACAAAGCATGGGAACACCCCGTTCAAGAAAACGCAACTGCTCTAACCCTTCCAGTTGCTCTAGTGGTCCGGCGGGCCACTGTGGATAGGACTTGAGCGCATCCGGACGGTAGGCATAGACGCCAACATGGTGGAAAACCGGTGTTTCATCCGCATCACCGTAGGTTTTTCCGGTGTAGGGAATCACCTCTTTCGAGAAATAGAGTGCGTTGTTGTCCGCACCAAAGACGGCCGTGGTCCCGCCAACGCGTCCTTCGCGGCGGTCCAGCAACAGCCCGTTCAACGCACGCCCTTCGGTCCGCAAAACAGGGGTCGCAACATCTGCTGATGGATTGTCACGCAGGCCTTGCACCAGATCCTCGATGAACCAAGCCGGGGTCAACGGGGCATCGCCCTGCAGGTTCACCACGATGTCATAGTCTTCACCCAAGTTCACAAGCGTCTCTGCGCAACGCTCGGTCCCGTTCTGGCAAGTGGTCGATGTCATCACGACCTCGGCACCGAAGGCTGCACAGGCCTCGGCAATGCGCGCGTCATCGGTCGCCACGACCACCTTGTCGATACCTGCCACCCCGCAAGCCGCATCCCATGACCGGCGGATCAGGCTCTTGGCCTCACCACTCGCGCCTTTCAGCGTGACAAGCGGTTTGCCAGGATAGCGCGTAGACGCGTACCGTGCGGGAATGACGATGATGACGGACATTACGGTTTCTCCAGTACGACACCCGGGGCGTAGGCGATGAAGAAGGGGTTTTCAAATGCAGGTTTTCCATACTGCAAGGGTGTATGGTCATCAAAGCGGACAACTTGGCCACCTGCACCATTCAAGACCGCATGACCCGCTGCCGTGTCCCATTCCATCGTGCGGCCAAGGCGCGGATAAAGATCGGCTTCACCGGTCGCTACCAAACAGAATTTCAGGGACGAACCGGCGCTCTTCATATCGGCAGTCGCATATTTGCTGATGTAGTCGTCAGTCGCCTGATCGCGGTGGGACTTTGATGCGACGACGAGCAGTGCGTCATTGTCAGGTTTGGACACTTTGATTGGCGTGGTCTTACCCTGTTTTTCCAAGTTGAACGGGCCTTGCTCTTCGACAGAGGTACCTTGGGCATCCATGTAAAAGAGGCGCCCTCTCGCAGGGGCATAGACAATGCCGCGCACCGGCACCCCATCTTTGACGTAGGCAATGTTCACAGTGAAATCGCCGCGACGTTTGATGAATTCCTTCGTGCCGTCCAGCGGATCAACAATCAGAAATGTGCGGGCCGAAACCTTATGCGAAGCGGCCTGTTCCTCGGTGACCAAAGGGATGTCGGGGAAAGCTGCACGCAGACCTGAACTAATAATTGCATCTGCGGCTTCATCCGCAACAGTCACGGGGCTTTCATCGCTTTTGGAGCGGACTTCAAAATCCTCCCCGTCATAGATTTCCATGATCTTGTCACCAGCCGACAATGCAAGCCCGCGCGTGACTTTGGTGAGTTCTTCAAAATCCATTAAATGTTACCTGTCATCAAAAAGCCCTGTTCGGGCTGTTTATGATGTTTCGCCACGCGATCAGCAAGGTTATCGTCGCAACAAGTAAAACAGCGCCTTCACCCAGCGAAACGGACCGCCGATGTTCCAGACACCGATCTATAGAAGCAAGACAAGCGGTTTGTTTGGCATGCTTGAGGTGACATATCATACGATTGTCCGCAACGCGCGCAGCGGGCATCGCAATGCCGTCATCGGAATGGTGCTGAACCTGATTCAGGGCCTGACAATGATCGTGGCGTTCTTTCTGTTCTTCCAGATCCTCGGGCTCCGCAGCTCTCCGATCCGCGGCGACATGATGCTCTACATTATGAGCGGGATTTTTGTTTATCTGACACATATCAAAGCCGTGGGCGCCGTTATGGGCGCGGGTGGACCGACATCTCCGATGATGCTGCACCGACCGATGAATACGATTATCGCGATCCTGGCAGCGGCATTTGCGTCGCTTTACACGCAAATCTTCACGCTGGTTGTGATCCTGTCAGTCTACCACATCGCATTCACGCCGATCACAATCCATGATCCTGTCGCCGCAATGGGCTTTTTCCTGATGGCCTGGTTTTCGGGCTGTGCGGTCGGCATGATCTTTCTTGCACTCAAGCCGTGGTTTCCGCGGTTCACGGCGATCGCCAAAACCATCTATACCCGCGTAAACATGATCGCTTCGGGCAAGATGTTTGTTGTGAATTCGCTTCCCGCATCAATGATGGCAATGTTTGACTGGAACCCCTTGTTCCACAATATCGACCAGATGCGCGGTGCTGTGTTCCTGCATTACAACCCGCAGTTCACGAGCGTCGAGTATCCCATTTATTTGTCGCTCGTCCTGATCATGATCGGTCTGATGGGCGAATTTTTCGGGCGCCAGCATGTCTCTATAAGCTGGTCTGCCGGCAGATAGGCAAAACAAGCGTTATCTATGCCGAAAAAACCGGCGATTTAGCCTTCTCGGTGCACCCCAGATGCTTGCAGCCCCAATATCGCACCCCTATATACGCTGAGATCGAAGTCGAGCGGAGCAATCGCAGACTTCAGACTGGAAACTGGCGCGGGTGCCGAAACGGGTTCGCGCTGCTCAAACCGCCTAAAGTAGAGGGATTTGAAAAATGGCCAAAGTTATTGGTATCGACCTGGGAACCACGAACTCCTGTATCGCCATCATGGATGGTGCAAAGCCGCGTGTTATCGAAAACTCTGAAGGTGCGCGTACAACGCCATCTATCGTCGCATTCACCGATGATGAGCGCCTTGTTGGTCAGCCCGCGAAACGCCAAGCTGTCACCAACCCCGAGAATACAATCTTTGCCGTCAAGCGTCTGATCGGTCGCCGGTTCGACGACAAGGACCTTGCCAAAGACAAAAAGAACATGCCGTTCAATGTGATCAACGGCGGCAACGGTGACGCATGGGTCGAGGCCAAGGGTGAGAAATACTCCCCAAGCCAGATCTCTGCCTTTATCCTTGGCAAAATGAAAGAAACCGCCGAGAGCTATCTTGGCGAAGAAGTAACGCAAGCCGTTATTACCGTACCTGCGTACTTTAACGACGCCCAGCGTCAGGCCACCAAAGACGCCGGTAAAATCGCCGGCCTCGAAGTGCTGCGGATCATCAACGAGCCGACAGCGGCTGCCCTTGCCTATGGTCTGGACAAAAAAGACAGCAAGACAATCGCCGTCTATGACCTTGGCGGTGGTACATTCGACGTGACCATCCTCGAGATCGACGACGGCCTGTTCGAAGTGAAATCCACCAACGGTGACACCTTCCTTGGCGGTGAAGACTTTGACATGCGCATCGTCAACTACCTTGCAGACGAGTTCAAGAAAGAGAACTCGGTCGATCTGACCAAGGACAAGATGGCGCTGCAGCGTTTGAAAGAGGCTGCCGAGAAAGCCAAGATCGAGCTGTCTTCGTCCTCGAGCACCGAAATCAACCAGCCGTTTATTTCGATGGGCTCGAATGGTCAGCCTTTGCACATGGTCATGAAGCTGACACGTGCAAAACTGGAAAGCCTTGTTGGTGATCTGATCAAGGCGTCACTGAAGCCATGTAAAGACGCGATCAAAGACGCGGGCCTGTCCACATCCGACATCGACGAAGTCGTGTTGGTCGGTGGTATGACACGCATGCCGAAGGTGAAGGAAGAAGTTGCCAAGTTCTTTGGCAAGGAAGCCCACCAGGGCGTGAACCCTGACGAAGTGGTTGCCATGGGTGCCGCAATTCAGGCCGGTGTTCTGCAGGGTGACGTCAAGGACGTCGTTCTTCTCGACGTGACACCGCTTTCGCTGGGTATCGAAACGCTCGGTGGTGTGTTCACACGCCTGATCGACCGCAACACAACGATCCCGACCAAGAAGTCTCAGGTCTTCTCGACTGCCGAAGACAACCAGAACGCCGTGACACTGCGTGTGTTCCAGGGTGAGCGTGAAATGGCCGCAGACAACAAGATGTTGGGCCAGTTCAACCTCGAAGATATCCCGCCAGCACCACGCGGCATGCCACAGATCGAAGTGACCTTCGACATCGACGCCAACGGCATCGTTGAAGTCGGCGCCAAAGACAAAGGCACCGGCAAAGAGCAGAAGATCACGATCCAGGCCTCTGGCGGTTTGTCCGATGAGGATATCGAAGCAATGGTCAAGGACGCCGAGGCAAACGCCGAGGCCGACAAAGAACGCCGTGAGCTTGTGGATGCGAAAAACCAGGCTGAGAGCCTGATCCACTCGACCGAAAAGTCGATGGAAGAGCATGCAGACAAGGTTGATCCAACCACGATCGAAGCGATCGAGTTGGCGATTGCCGCGCTCAAGGATGATCTGGAAGGCGACAAAGCCGACAAGATCAAGTCCGGCATCCAGAACGTGACCGAAGCAGCCATGAAGCTGGGCGAGGCGATCTACAAGTCCCAGCAAGAGGCAGACGGCGAAGTAGAGCCGGATGCACCGGGTGCGGACGAAGAAATCCTTGATGCGGATTTCGAAGATCTGGGCGACGACAAGCGTGACAACTAAGGCCGCGCGCCTCTGACATGTGACCGGCCCTTGAACTGGGCCGGTCTTTGTCATTCCCAAGGGGGAACTTATCATGGCAAAACGTGACTATTACGAAGTGCTTGGTGTTGCCAAAGGCGCCGATGCTGCCGAGATCAAGAAGGGCTATCGCCAAAAGGCGAAAGAGCTCCACCCTGATCGCAATGCCGACAATCCGAATGCCGAAGCCCAGTTCAAAGAGGCCAATGAGGCCTATGAAGTTCTGAAGGACCCGAACAAGAAAGCCGCCTACGACCGCTACGGTCATGCCGCGTTCGAAAACGGTATGGGCGGTGGCGGTGGCGGGCCACGCGGCGGCCAAGGTGACTTTGGCAGCGCATTCTCTGACGTGTTCGACGATCTCTTTGGTGATTTCATGGGTGGTCGCGGTGGCGGTAGACGCAGTGCGGCCCAGCGCGGCAATGACCTGCGGTACAACCTCCGGATCAACCTTGAAGATGCGTTTTCAGGGATGCAGAAGACAATCACTGTCCCAACGGCTGTAAGCTGTGGGTCGTGCAAGGGAACAGGCGCCGAAGGCGGCTCGGAACCGCAGACCTGCCCCACATGTTCCGGCATGGGTAAAGTGCGCGCGCAGCAGGGTTTCTTTACGGTCGAACGGACCTGTCCGACATGTTCCGGCATGGGCCAGACCATCAAGGATCCTTGCCGGACCTGCCACGGCCAAGGCCGTGTCGAGAAGGAAAAGTCGCTGTCTGTAAACATCCCGGCCGGTGTTGAAACCGGTACACGCATCCGTCTCGCCGGTGAGGGCGAAGCAGGGATGCGCGGTGGACCAACAGGTGACCTTTATATCTTTATCGAAGTGCAGAACCATGCGCTTTTTGAACGGGAGAACACGAACCTCTACTGCCGTGTGCCCGTCTCTATTGCGACCGCCGCTTTGGGTGGCGAAATCGAGGTGCCCACGATTGACGGTGGCCGCAGCCGCGTAAAGGTGCCCGAAGGATCGCAATCCGGTCGCCAGATGCGTCTGCGCGGCAAGGGCATGCCAGCACTGCGTGGTGGTGGCATCGGTGATATGTTCATCGAATTGGCGGTCGAAACGCCTGTGAAGCTCACCGCGCGCCAGCGTGAAATCCTCAAAGAGTTCGACCAGCTGAGCGAAGAGAACAATCCGCAAGGATCAAGCTTTTTCGACACAGTCAAAAGCTTTTGGGACTCGATGAAGAGCTAGCATTAACCGCGCAGTAACCACTACTTCGGCAAAGTGAGGATATGAATCACTTTGCCGAAGCGCCCTCTCTTTTTCCTGAACACGACGACGTGACCGAGGTTCTGCCGCTGACACCCGGCAAACTCCCGTCTTATGTGCGTGACCACCGCAAACGGTTGCGCGAACGCTTTCTGGCGGGCGGGGCCGATGCCATGCCGGATTATGAACTGCTTGAACTCGTGCTGTTCCGCGCGATCCCGCGCCAGGATGTCAAACCGCTCGCCCGAGCGCTGATTGATACCTTTGGCGATTTCAACCGCGTTCTTTCCGCACCTCTGGCCCAGCTTTCCGGCGTCAAGGGCGTTGGCGATGCCGTTCTGCTAGAACTCAAACTGGTCGAAGCGGCGGCACACCGCCTGTCGCGCTCAAAGGTCATGCAGCGCCACGTGCTTTCGAACTGGGATGCTTTACTGAACTATTGCCACACGACGATGGCGCATCGCGAAACCGAACAGTTTCGCATCCTGTTTCTCGATACCAAAAACGCTGTCATAGCCGATGAAGAGCAGGCAAAGGGCACGGTCGATCATGTGCCGGTCTATCCACGCGAGGTTGTGAAACGCGCGCTCGAACTGAATGCCAGCGCCCTTATCCTTGTGCACAACCACCCATCCGGTGATCCTACGCCATCAGAAGCCGATGTGCAGATGACACGGCAAATCACGAACGCCGCAATGGCGCTGAATATCACCGTGCATGATCATCTGATTATTGGAAAATCAAGCGAAACCAGCTTTCGGTCACTGGGTCTGTTTGACAGAACCACCTAGTTCGAGACCACTGCAAGGTTTGTGAACTTGTTGCGGATCAAGGTCACTTCACCAACCTGATCACAGGCGGGCATCTGGAGCGTAATCTCTTTCACCACTAGCGTCTGGCCCGAATTGGTCTGGATCGTCCCTGCATCGACTTCCCGACCACAATTGGCGGCGGTCACAGTGACACCGACGCGCAGATCAACACCGCTGTTGCGGTTCATCTGACCTTCGGGAAAGGTGTAAACCTCGGCCTGAAAGGGAATTTCAGCTTCGGCTTCGCCCAAAAAGATGACAAAACCGTTTTTGCCCGCGCGGGTATCTTCGGCGTTGTGAAACGATGCCGACCAGACATGTCCGGGATCGCCGATCTGCGCACCGTTTTCCAGCGCATGAAGGCGCATGTTATCTGTCGTCGACCATTGCAGGACCGCGCGGTCATAGCGGCGCAATTCCGGAACAAAGATTTCGGATGATGCTTTGAGAATATTATCAAACGTCACTTCAAATTCGGCATTGGGAACAAGTGCCGGCATCAAAACCTGCGCATTGCCGCTTCGGTCCGTGGTTGCTGAGACGCGCAGGCCACTGTGCGACACGACAAAGGATTCGTTTGCGAGGCATGGAGAAGAGACGCTTAGCGTGACCAAGGCCGCAAGCTCGCGGCGGGTATTGATGACAGTGTCACAGCCTGGCATGGGTGTGGCCATGATGGATTGGAATCGTGGGGTATCGAATTCCGTGTACACCGAATCAACCGCAACCACCCTTTTTGCATTGGCTGCATGGTCCAGAGGTGTTGTCACGATGTTTGGTACGCCAAAGACAGCCTGCCCATCTGCGTTGGTCGACAACATCAAGGAACGCGGCGCTTTATTGTAGTTTTCCTGTATGCTGGCACCGTCCATGTCCGGTGTCGTTTCACCATACTGCGCGACGAATCCAATCGACAGCGCCACGGTGAGCGTGGACGCAATCGTCTTGATTGTCTTTAAGCGAGACATCCCCATCCCTCACAGCTGCAGAAAAGCTATGATGAAGATGCACCGTTAGCGTGACGTTAACAGGACTGCCTAAAGGTCTTAGCGTGTCCCGATTATGTCAGAAATTAGGCGAGCCGCCCGTGACAATGTTTGAACTTCTTGCCTGATCCGCAGGGACAGCTGTCATTGCGGCCGGGGTTTCCCCATGTATTCGGATCATTCTCGTCAAAACCTTCACGCGCCGTTCCCGTGGCTTCGGCCGCTGCTGCAGGGGCCGCAGCACCTGCCGTCGCCGCCGCTGCGGCTGCTTGCTGCTGGCGGATCTGGGCGATCATCTGTTCCTGCTCTTCCTTCGACATCGGCCGGATCTGCGCCAGCTTCTTCGTCACATCAGAGCGCAGGCTTTCCAGCATGGTTTCGAACAACTGGAACCCTTCGGTTTTGTATTCGTTCAGCGGGTCCCGTTGGGCATATCCACGGAAACCCACCACCGAGCGCAAGTGCTCAAGCGTCAGCAAATGTTCGCGCCACTTGGCGTCAATGGTCTGCAACAAAAGCTGCTTTTCAACATTGCGCATCGTCTCGTCGCCAAAGGCTTCTGCCTTCTCGGCCATGTATTTGTCTGCGGCCTCTTCAAGACGTTCGCGGATGTCGTCATCATCCACACCCTCTTCGGCAGCCCAAGCTACAACAGGCAGATCAAGGCCGATGTGTTCCTTGACACTTTCTGCGAGACCCTCTGTATCCCATTGATCTGCATATGTTTTTGGCGGCATGTAGTCATGTACAAGGTCGTCGATCACCTGATCGCGCATGTCCTTTGTGACCTCTGAAAGGTCCTTTGCCATCATGATATCGCGCCGCTGCGAGAAGATAACCTTGCGCTGCTCATTCATCACATCGTCAAACTTCAACAGCTGTTTGCGAATGTCAAAGTTACGGCCTTCGACCTTGGCCTGCGCGCGCTCAAGCGATTTGTTCACCCATGGGTGCACGATTGCCTCGCCCTCTTTCATGCCCAGGCCGGACAGCACTTTGTCCAGACGGTCAGAGCCGAAAATCCGCATCAGATCGTCTTCGAGTGACAAAAAGAAAGCAGAACGCCCGGGGTCACCCTGACGGCCGGAACGGCCACGCAGCTGGTTATCGATCCGGCGGCTTTCGTGCCGTTCGGTCGCCAGCACATAGAGACCACCGGCCGCCTTTACCTTTTCCTTTTCATCGGCAACTTCGGACTCGATCTTGGCACGGACCGCTTCGATGTCAGCGTCAGGATTTTCTTCCATCGCCTGCATCACGCGCATTTCGACGTTACCGCCCAACTGAATGTCCGTACCACGACCCGCCATGTTGGTCGCAATCGTCACGGCATTCAACTTGCCGGCATCCGCCACAATCTGGGCTTCTTTTTCGTGCTGCCGCGCGTTGAGGATATTGTAGGTGATTCCCTCGGCTTTCAGCATCTCGGCCAAAGCCTCTGACTTTTCGATAGATGTCGTACCGACAAGAATCGGCTGGCCTTTGGCGTGGGCCGCTTTGATCTCTGCGACGATGCCTTCGAATTTCTCGCGCGCGGTACGATAAACCTGATCGTCTTCGTCGATACGTGCAATAGGGCGGTTCGTCGGCACCTCGACAACACCAAGATTATAGATTTTGCGGAATTCCTCGGCCTCGGTCGCGGCGGTGCCTGTCATGCCAGCCAGTTTGTCGTAAAGGCGGAAATAGTTCTGGAAGGTCACAGAGGCCAAAGTCACGTTCTCTGGCTTGATCGTGCAACCTTCTTTCGCTTCGATCGCCTGATGCAGACCGTCCGACAGACGGCGACCGGCCATCATACGGCCAGTGAATTCGTCGATCAGCACAACCTCGTCATCGCGGACAATGTAATCCTTATCCTTGGTAAACAGTTTGTGCGCGCGCAGCGCCTGGTTCACATGGTGGACCAAGGTTGCGCTTTCTGGATCGTAAAGGGTCTGCCCTTCCGGCAAGAGACCCGCAGCAGTGAGTTTTTCTTCGAGAAAGTCGTTGCCTTCTTCAGAGAATGACACTTGGCGGGTTTTCTCATCTAGCGTGAAGTGTTCATCCGCCACATCGGGGATCACTTTGTCGATGGTCGCGTACATGTCGGACCGGTCTTGCGCGGGGCCAGAGATGATCAGCGGTGTGCGCGCCTCATCAATCAGGATACTGTCGACTTCGTCCACAATCGCAAAGTTGTGCTCACGCTGGAACATCTGGCTAAGCTCGGATTTCATGTTGTCGCGCAGGTAATCAAAACCGAGTTCGTTGTTCGTGGCATAGGTCACGTCACAGGCATAGGCGGCTTTCTTTTCGCCCTCTGGCTGCTGGGGATAGACCACGCCGGTGGTCAGACCCAAGGCGCCATACACCTTGCTCATCCATTCCGCGTCACGGCGCGCCAGATAGTCGTTCACTGTGACGATATGCACGCCTTTACCTGTCAGCGCGTTCAGATAGGCGGGGAACGTCGCAACGAGCGTTTTGCCTTCACCGGTTTTCATTTCGGCGATGTTGCCCTGATGCAGGAAAATCCCGCCCTTCAGCTGCGTATCAAAGGCACGCAGGCCCAGCGCGCGCTTGGCGGCTTCGCGGCAGTTGGCGAATGCCTCTGGCAACAGATCGTCAAGGCTCTCGCCATCCTTCGCGCGCTTGGCAAGCTCTTCAGTCTTTTGCTTGATGCCTTCGTCAGAAAGCGCCTCAAACTCAGGCTCGAGCGCATTGATCTTGTCGACCAAGGGGCGGGCAGCTTTTACTTTGCGGTCGTTTGCGGTGCCAAACACCTTTTTGGCAATTGTTCCGAAACCCAGCATGTTCTCTCCGATGGCGCCTTGGCGCCTGTCTGACATCTATTTGAGAGGAGGTCGCTTGTAGGCCCGCTTCAGGCCACTTAGAAAGGGCCAAGATTTTCGAACTATAACGGCCTCCTCGAGGCATCTTTGGGATGTAAGGGGCCGTCAGTACAGTGTCAACGCCGCGGGCCACCGTGGCTTATCAAGGGATCGTATAATGCTGAAACATGTTACATTTTTGGGTGCAACTGCTGTGGCCGCCACTTTGTCCACCGGGGCCTTTGCCCAAGACGTAACGGCCGATACAGTGGTTGCCACTGTGGGCGAGACAGAAATCACGATGGGCGAGATTATCATTGCCCGCACCCAACTGCCGCCGCAGTATGCGCAATTCCCTGTAGAGGTTCTTTTTGACGGGCTTGTCGATCAACTGATCCAGCAACAGCTTCTGGCCGATGCAGCAGGCGAACCTTCGGCGCGCACAAGCTTTACGCTGCTGAATGAACGCCGCTCTTTGCTCGCGGCCGAGGTGATCACAGAAATTGCCGCAAACGCAGTGACCGAGACCGATCTACAGGCCGCCTATGACGAACGCTTTGCGAATGCCGAAGAGATTGAGGAATTCAACGCCGCACACCTTCTTGTCGAAACACAAGAAGAAGCCGCCGCTGCAAAGACGCGCATTGACGAAGGTGCGGCCTTTGCTGACGTCGCCCGCGATGTCTCGACCGGACCGACTGGGCCGAATGGCGGCAATCTGGGGTGGTTCGGCGCAGGCGCCATGGTGCCTGAATTCGAAAACGCCGTGACAGCGCTTGAGGTCGGTGGCGTGACCGAACCGTTTGAAACCCAATTCGGCTGGCATGTTGCGACGCTGCTCGACAAACGGATTCAAGCCGGCCCGACGCTCGATGATGTCCGCCGCGAGCTGACTGCCGAACTCCAAGAGGCGGCAATCACTGTCCGTCTGGATGCATTGGCGGCAGAGGAAACAATCACAAAGCCAGAGCCGGGGCAGTTTGACCCCAGCCTAATTGATGCAACCAACCTGCTGGATTGATCTGATATGCCTGTTTCGCCCCTTGCGCCCGCAAATTTCCCGGACTTGCCCAAAATCGGCGGGGTCACCTTTGCGGCGGCCGCCGCAGGCGTCAAATACAAGAACCGTACCGATGTGATGCTGGCGATTGTTGCGCCGGGCACTGCGGTGGCAGGGGTTTTTACACGCTCGGCCACCCGCTCGGCACCTGTACTGGATTGTCAGGCGAAACTCGGCAGTGACCCTAGCCAGATCGCTGCATTCCTGGTGAACTCGGGCAATTCGAACGCCTTCACCGGCAGCCGCGGCAGCGCATCGGTTCAGGCGGTGTGTGAAGCCGTGGCAGCCCAGACCGGCGCGCCGATAGACCGCATTTTCACGGCATCTACCGGTGTGATCGGTGAGCCCCTGCCACATGACCGGATTATCGCCAAAATCGCGGAATTGCACGCAAACCAAAGTGCGGATGAGATCGAGAACGCCGCCCGCGCGATCATGACCACCGACACATTTGCCAAGGGCGCAGCGGCCACGATCACGGTAGACGGCAAAGACGTGAAGATCGCAGGCATCGCCAAAGGCTCTGGCATGATTGCACCGGATATGGCGACGATGCTGGTTTATATCTTTACCGATGCACAGATCGGGCAGGCGGACTTGCAGACGCTTGTTTCTGAAACCAACGCGAGAACCTTCAACTGCATCACAGTAGATAGCGACACGTCGACCTCGGATTCGCTTTTGATGGCAGCGACCGGTGCCTCGGGCGTTGATGTAACGGGAAACCCCGATTTCGCAGCGGCCTTGCACGATGTCATGCAGGACCTCGCGCATCAGGTGGTGCGTGACGGAGAAGGGGCCACCAAATTTGTGACGGTCAAAGTGACCGGCGCAGAGAATGACAGCGACGCCCATAAAGTGGCGCTCTCTATCGCAAATTCACCTTTGGTAAAAACCGCAATTGCGGGCGAAGACGCCAACTGGGGAAGGGTCGTGATGGCTGTCGGCAAGTCAGGCGCCGCAGCAGACCGCGACACGCTCAGCATTCGGTTTGGGGATATCACCGTCGCCGAAAACGGCTGGCGCGCACCTGATTATTCGGAAGAGGCGACAAGTGCCTATATGAAGAATCCCGAGCTTGAGATCGGCGTTGATCTGGGGATCGGGGGTGGCGAAAGCACCGTCTGGACCTGCGATCTGACCCACGGCTACATCACAATCAACGCCGATTATCGCTCATGAAGACTGTTCTGGTGTCCGCAGTCGCCCTGATTGATGGCGACGGCCGCATCCTTTTGGCACAACGCCCCGAGGGAAAATCCATGGCGGGCCTGTGGGAGTTTCCTGGCGGCAAGGTGGAAGAGGGTGAAACCCCAGAGGCCGCGTTGATCAGAGAGCTGCAAGAGGAACTGGGCATCGACACTTGGGCGTCCTGCCTCGCGCCGCTGACCTTTGCCAGCCATAGTTATGAAAAATTCCACCTGCTGATGCCGCTGTTCGCCTGCCGGAAATGGGATGGAACCCCGCAATCGCGCGAGGGTCAGGCGCTCAAATGGGTGCGGGCAAACGAGCTGCGGGATTACCCGATGCCTGCGGCTGATATACCCCTGATCCCGATCTTGCGGGATTGGCTTTAGCAACATCGAAACGAAAAAGGGCGGCCCTTGGGACCGCCCTTTTCTATTCCTGAAACCCGAGGTTACAGGTTCCGTTCGACCTCTTCACGCTCGAAAATCTCGATCACGTCGTTCGGGCGGATATCATCATAGTTCTCGAACGCCATACCGCATTCCTGACCGGATTGCACCTCGGCAACCTCGTCCTTGAAGCGCTTGAGCGTTTTCAGCGTGCCTTCGTGGATAACCACGTTGTCGCGCAGCAGACGGACGCCCGCAGAACGACGCGCGACACCTTCGGTGACGAGACAGCCCGCAACCTTACCAACATTCGAGACCTTGAAGACCTCTTTGATGTTGGCATAGCCGATGAACTTTTCGCGAATTTCCGCAGACAACAGACCAGAGGCCGCAGCTTTCACATCATCCACAAGGTCATAAATGACCGAGTAGTAGCGGATTTCGACACCCTTCTGGTTGGCGGTGTTCCGTGCAGAGGCATTCGCACGGACGTTAAAGCCAAAGACAGGCGCGCCGGATGCTTCGGCCAAGCCGATATCGGTTTCTGTGATCGCACCAACACCAGAGTGCAGGACGCGCACGCGTACCTCATCGTTGCCGATTTTCTCCATCGCTTGCACGATCGCTTCGGCCGAACCCTGCACGTCTGCTTTTACCACAATCGGCAATTCGCTGACGTTTTCATCGGCTTTGGCATTCGCCATCAGCTGTTCAAGCGTTGTCGCAGCACCGGCAGCGGCGCGTTTCTCTTTCGCAGCCTTTTCACGGTACTCGGCGATTTCACGTGCCTGCGCATCGGTTTCAACCACGTTCAACACGTCGCCTGCTTCTGGCGTACCATTCAGGCCGAGCACCTCAACCGGTACGGCAGGACCTGCTTCTTTCACGCGCTCGCCTTTGTCGTTGATCAGCGCACGGACCTTGCCGTACTGCTCGCCCACAACAAAGATATCGCCTTGGCGCAATGTCCCGTTCTGCACCAGAACGGTGGCAACGGGTCCGCGGCCCACATCAAGCTGCGCCTCGATCACGGCACCTTCGGCAGCGCGATCAGGGTTGGCTTTCAGTTCAAGGATTTCAGCCTGCAGCGCAATCGCTTCAAGCAGGTCATCAAGACCTGTGCCCGTGATGGCCGACACTTCAACGTCCTGCACATCGCCGGACATTTTCTCGACAATCACTTCGTGCTGCAACAGATCGGTGCGCACTTTGTCAGGGTTCGCCTCGGGTTTGTCGATTTTGTTGATCGCCACGATCATCGGCACTTTCGCCGCCTTGGCGTGATTAATCGCCTCTACCGTTTGTGGCATCACCGCATCATCCGCCGCAACAACAAGCACAACGATATCCGTCACCTGTGCACCGCGCGAACGCATCGAGGTAAAGGCAGCGTGACCCGGCGTGTCCAGGAATGTCAAAAGCGCACCACTGTCTGTTTTGACCTGATAGGCACCGATGTGCTGCGTGATACCGCCTGCTTCGCCTGCAACAACTTTCGCATTGCGGATCGCATCCAAAAGCGAGGTTTTGCCGTGGTCAACGTGGCCCATGATCGTAATGATCGGCGGACGCGGTTTGAGGTCCTCAGGCTTGTCCTCGACAGTCTGAATGACATCTTCAACGTCCGCGTCGGACACGCGCACAACTGTGTGGCCGAATTCTTCGATGATCAATTCGGCAGTATCGGCATCAATTGTCTGGTTCTGCGTCGCCATGATACCGTTGGTCATCAGCGCTTTCACAACGTCAGCAACACGCTCGGTCATCCGGTTGGCCAGTTCTGACACAGTGATCGCCTCGGGCAGCGCCACTTCGCGGAAGACCTTTTCACGCTCAACTGATCCACCCATCGCTTTTGCGCGGGCACGATCCTGCTTGCGCTTCATCGCAGCCATCGAGCGTTGACGCCCACCTTCACGGCCTGCCATCGCGTCGTTCAGCGTCAGCTTGCCAGAGCGGCGGTTGTCCTCACCGCCACGGTTTGGTTTCGGCTTGGTCTCTTTTTCGCGCGCATCGTTTCCACGATCCGCTTTGCGTGGCGCGGCAGAGGGGCGGGAAATCTCGGTTTCGCCGGGAACAGCGGCGGCAGCAGGCGGCGCATCTGCGATCGCCTTGGCTTTCGCAGCAGCAGCGGCCTTGCGCTCTTCTTCCTCTGCTTTTGCTCTCGCGCGCTCTTCGCGTTCGCGATCCTCGGCCTCTTTGGCTTCCATCTCGGCGCGGCGCGCTTCACGCTCGGCGGCGCGTTCTTTTTCTTCCGCTTCGCGTGCTGCAGCCTCTTCGGCCTCGCGGGCTTTCGCCATCTTCAGCGCATTCATCCGGCGCTCAAGTTCAACATCGGAAATGCCTGCGGGGCGCTTTTTAGGATCACCCCCAACAGGGCCACCGGTTGTGGTAGGCTTGGCTGCACCGGGCTTCGGCACCACAACGCGTTTGCGTTTGGTTTCCACCACGACGTTTTTGGTCCGCCCATGGCTAAAACTTTGCTTCACGTTGCTGGGACGTGAACCACCAAGGCCGAGTGTCTTTTTACCGTCGTTATCGCTCATTTAGCTTCTTTATCCTTCCCGGAGGCCGTATCGCCCCCGTTCCCTTCGCGTAATCCGCGTAGCTTTGTGGCTTCCTCTACAACACGATCGCTGAGTCTGCCAGTCGCAAGCGCGCCATGTATCACACTTTGCCGCCCAAATGCCAAACCCAATTCCTGAGAGGTCAGGCAGCCAAAGTATCGGGCGCCCTCGGGCGTCCATAGTTTCGTTTTGCCCCGTTCGGACCCGTCAGAGGCCTGAACCAGAACACGGACCCGCTCACCACCGGCGAGCCAACCCTTTACCTTTTCAAATCCGCAAACCGCACGGCCCGCTTTGCGGGTCAGTGCGATCAGATCAACGGTGCGGCGGGCAAGTTGGCGTTCAACTTCGTCCACCAGTCCGTCGGGCACAGTGACCGCCTGCTTGGCAGAGCGTGAAAACTGACCTTTCTTCGCCTCTTCAAGCGTTGTCCGGTCAGCCGTCACATACATGCCACGGCCCGGCAGTTTGCCCAGAACATCAGGCACAACCTGATTATCAGGGCCCACAACAAAGCGGATCAAGCCAGCCTTTGGCTGCACCTCGCCCGTGACGATGCACTTACGTTCAACATCATCGCGTTCTTTGTTATGGCCACCACGCGCCATCTGCGATCCCCTCAGAGGCCTGCGATCAGGCCTCCTCCTCCGCGATCAGATCTTCTTCGCTGTCCGACGCAAGATCATCAGGGTCAACCCAACCCAGCATGACGCGGGCGGTCATCACCATGTCTTGTGCTTCTTCCAGCGATACGTCGAACGGCTCCAAGACGCCTTCGTCTTTTACGCGTTCGCCGTTGACCGTCGTCCAGCCACCGGCCAGTTCCCAGTCAGCACAGGTTGCAAAGTCTTCGAGTGTTTTCACACCGTCTTTGCCCAGCGCCTCAAGCATGGCAGGTGTCAGCCCTTCGAAATTGACAAGGCTGTCTTCGACACCCAATGCACGGGCCGCTTCCATGGCTTTTTTGGCTTCCGCTTCCAGATAGTCGCGGGCACGCGCCTGCAATTCGGCAGCAGTATCGTCATCGACGCCTTCGATCACCAGCAGTTCGTCAAGCTCGACATAGGCGACCTCTTCAAGGTTCGTGAACCCTTCAGATACCAAGAGTTGGGCAAAGAACTCGTCCAGATCAAGGGTATCCATGAACAATTTCGTGCGCAGCTCGAATTCGGCCTGACGACGCTTGCTCTCTTCTTCCTCGGTCATGATGTCGATATCCAGACCGGTCAGTTGCGACGCAAGGCGCACGTTCTGGCCGCGGCGGCCAATGGCCAGCGACAACTGCTCTTCAGGAACAACAACTTCGATTTTGCCGGCCTCTTCGTCCAGAACAACCTTGGACACCTCGGCAGGCTGCAACGCATTCACGAGGAAGGTCGGCATATCCTCATTCCATGGAATGATGTCGATCTTTTCGCCCTGCAATTCGTTCACAACGGCCTGCACGCGGGACCCGCGCATACCAACGCAGGCACCGACAGGGTCAATGGAACCGTCATAAGAGATAACGGCGATCTTCGCGCGCGAACCGGGGTCGCGGGCAACAGCTTTGATCTCGATGATGCCCTCATAGATTTCTGGCACTTCCATCTTGAACAGTTCCGCCATGAATTCAGGCGCTGTGCGGCTGAGGAAGATCTGCGGGCCACGCTGTTCGCGGCGCACTTCCTTGATATAGCAGCGGATACGGTCATTGGGGCGGTATGCCTCGCGGCCGATCTTTTCGTTGCGGCGCAGCACGGCTTCGCCAGAACCTACATCAACGATCACGTTGCCGTACTCTTCACGCTTGACCAGCGCGTTGATGATCGTACCGGCGCGATCCTTGAACTCTTCGTATTGCTTGTCACGCTCGGCTTCGCGGACTTTCTGCAAGATCACCTGCTTGGCGGACTGTGCAGCAATGCGGCCCAACTCCACCGGTGGCACTTCTTCAATGAACTGCTGGCCCACTTCAGGGTTGTCCATATATTCCTTGGCCTGTTCAACGGTGAACTCGGCCTGATAGTTCTCTAGCTCATCATCCTCGACCACAGTCCGCACGCGGGTGAAGGTCGCCTTGCCGGTTTTGCGGTCGATGGACACGCGAATGTCCATCTCTGCGCCGTAACGCGACTTGGCGGCACGGGCGAGCGATTCTTCCATCGCTTCAACAACAAGCCCGGGCTCGATGTTTTTTTCGCGGGCCACGGCCTCTGCTGTTTGCAAAAGCTCCAACTGGTTGGCGGATGTGTAAGCCATCTTAAGTGTTCTCCTCGCCATCAATGATGGTTTCGATTTCATCAAATTGGGTCTCGTCGATCTGACCCGCGTCTTTGCGACCGCGCAAAACATCGCGGATCAACTCATCTGTCAGGACCAGTTTGGCGTCTGACAGCCATTCGAATTTCAGACCAATCGTGCCCTCGGCAATCGTGATCAGAATTTCATCACCTTCGGTGCCCGCCAACTGCCCTTTGAAACGGCGGCGGCCATCAATCAGCTCATCGGTTTCAACCTTGGCTTCAAAGCCTTCCCATTGGTCGAAATCCTTCATCCGTGTCAGCGGACGGTCGATACCGGGGCTGGACACTTCAAGCGTATAAACATCCAGAATCGGGTCTTCGACATCCAACACAGCGCTGACAGCGGTGGAAATCTGGGCACATTCATCAACTTCGATCTGGCCATCGGGACGCTGGACCATGATCTGCAAGATGCTTTCCTTGCCGGTCATCAGACGCACGCGCACGACCTCGAACCCCATGTCTTCAACGACAGGGGTGATGATTTCAGCGATGCGGCGGTCAATGGCCGCTTTGGCGATCAGATCGTTCATCATTTCTTCCGACTTATCATTCGGCACAAAAAAACGGGCGCGCGGCCCGTGGAAAATTTCCGGTGGAGGCTTGGGGGTGGAGGCCAAGTCGCCGCTGTTAGTGATCATATACGGAAGGAACGGCTAAACTGCAAGGCCTGTCATCGCGTGCCAGAAATTCAGGCGCAAAACGCCCCGCCTTTCGGCAGGGCGTTTCCATTCTCAAGAAAGCAAAGCTTACGCCAGCGACCAACGCTCGGCCATGCGGGCGTTGTCCATCTGCCAGAGGTTACCCACTGTTTCAGGTGTCGCGATGCGGTTGTTCAGCGCCTGCACATAGTTGGCAAACATTGGCAGGATGACGCCGCCATCGTCACGCAGGATCTGCTGCATCTCGTAGTACTGCTCACGGCGCTTGTCGCTGTCGAGCTCGGCACGGGCGGACAACAGCAGTTCCTGGAAGCGGGGTTCATCCCACTGGCTGTCGTTCCAAGGCGCACCGGCCTCATAGGCGGTCGAGAACATCCAGTCCTCTGTCGCGCGGCCCGACCAGTAGCTGGCACACCATGGCTTCTTCAGCCAGACATTGGACCAGTAACCATCAGCCGGCTCCTGGATCACATTGATGTTGATTCCGCCTGCAGCAGCAGAGTTCTTGTAAAGAAGGGCCGCATCAACCGCACCTTCGAACGCCGCACTCGATGCCGAGAGATCAAGGTCGATGCTGTCGAGGCCAGCTTCTTTCAGGTAGAACTTGGCCTTGTCAGGATCGTAGGCCAACTGCTCCATATCCGCGTTGTAGTACTGGTTGGCAGGACCGATCGGTGAGTCGTTGCCGACCTGACCGTGACCCAGCAGGATCTTATCGACCATTTCCTGACGGTTGATGCCGTACTTCAGCGCGCGGCGCACGTTCACGTCATCAAACGGCGCGACCTTTGTCAGCATCGGGAAGATGTAGTGCTGGTTACCGGTCAGTTCCTGAATACGCAGTGCAGGGTTGGCGCGCAGCAGAGCTTCGGTTTTGAAGTCGATCCGGTTGATCGCATCCACCTGACCTGTCAGCAGGGCGTTTGTCCGCGCTGTGTTGTCGTTGATTGCGATATATTCGATCTCGTCAAAGAAACCGGCGCTGTCGCCTTTGTAGTGATCCGCATAACGCGTGGCGACCATGCGCACACCGGGATCAAAGGACTGCACCTGATAAAGGCCCGTACCGATACCCTGCGCAATTGCCTCTTCAATCTGGCCTGCAGGATACATCAGCAGGTGATAGTCGGACAAAAGATAAGGCAGGTCGGCGTTGCCGGCGGCCAGCGTCAGCTGAACCTGGTAATCAGTAACCTTGGTCATGTCGACGATGGCCGAAACAATCGGCTCAGCCGCAGATTTCGCGCCTTCTGCAACGTGCATTTGCAGCGATTCGATCACGTCGTCCGCGCCAAAAGACTTGCCGTTGTGGAAAGTCACGCCCCGACGCAGGTTGAATGTCCAGACCTTGGCATCTGCCGAGGCTTCCCAGCTTTCAGCCAACTCGCCCTTCAACAGACCATCAGCGCCGACTTCTGTGAGGCTGTCAAAAACAGCGCCCTGCGCCGAAGCGATCATGAAGAGGTCAGAGTGGGTACGTCCGTCCCAACTGTCAGATGTGTTTGCACCTGAAAGACCAGCGGTCAGTTTACCACCACGAGTTTGCGCACGCAGTGGCATACCCGACAGGCCCAACACACCCGCTGCTACACCCGTCTTTAACAGGCCACGTCTACTAATTCCTTGCATATTTGCATTCTCCCTAGTTGTCTTATTCGGCAATTCTTGCCGGTTTATTCCATCACCCTCGTGAATGATTCGAATTACATCTTATCAACAGCTGCATCGCCAATGTTATCAACTCCGCGTTCAGCAAGCAGATTAGTGAGCCAATCCGGGTCCATTTCAGGAACCGAGGACAGCAATAGATCGGTATAGGCGTGGTGTGGCGGCTTGAACATTTCCTTCTTTGGCCCCTGTTCTACCACACGGCCGTCCTTCATGACGACCACTTCATCGGAAATCGCCCGCACTGTCGCGAGATCATGTGTAATAAACATGTAAGTCAGCGAAAGTTCATCCTGCAACCGTGCCAATAGTCGCAGAATGCCTTCCGCAACCAGCTGATCAAGCGCAGATGTCACCTCATCGCAGATGATGAATTTGGGTTCTGCCGCAAGCGCACGGGCGATCCCGATCCGCTGCTTTTGCCCGCCAGAGAGTTCGGACGGAAGGCGATGGTAATACTGTGAGGGCTCAAGCTCGATCTGCTCAAGAAGCCCATCTACCTTTTTGCGTTTCTCTTTGCCCTTCAAGCCGAGATAGAACTCGACCGGGCGCGCAATGATTTGACCAACCGACATGCGCGGGTTCAGTGCCGTATCCGCCATCTGGTAAATCATCTGGACCTGCTGCAACTGATCCTTGCTCCGCTTGCGATAGTCCGCAGGCAGGACTTCGCCGTGCAGCAAGACCTGCCCTGCTTTGGGCGGCAAAAGGCCTGTGATGCAGCGCGCGGTCGTCGATTTTCCTGACCCGCTTTCACCAACAACCGCTACGGTGCGGCCTTCGTGAAGATCAAAGCTGACGTCATGCAGCACCGGAACGGTGCCATAGGACGCATCAACATTCTGGACGCTCACCACAGGGACAGAGCCTGTTTGAATTGCAGGTTTCTGCGGCCGCTCAAAGCTGCGCACCGCCCAGAGCGATTTTGTGTAGTCCTGCGTCGGCGCAGAAAGCATGGTACGTGTGTCGGCGGTTTCGACCTCATTGCCTTTCAGAAGCACTTTGATCCGGTCAGCCATCTGCGCCACAACAGCAAGGTCATGGGTGATATAGATCGCGGCCGTATTGAACTGTTCCACAATATCACGGATCGAGGCCAGCACTTCGATTTGCGTGGTCACATCCAGCGCCGTTGTCGGTTCGTCAAAAATGATCAGATCAGGGCGGCAGGACATTGCCATCGCCGTCATGCAGCGCTGCAACTGACCGCCGGATACCTGATGCGGATAACGGAAGCCAATCTGTTCAGGGTTCGGCAGGCGCAGTTTGCGATAAAGATCAATGCCGTCCGCTTCACTTTCAGCGCGGCTCATCACGCCGTGCTGCACAGGTCCCTCGACATGCTGGTCCATCAGTTTATGGGCCGGATTAAAACTCGCCGCGGCTGACTGGGCGACATAGGCAATGCGTTTGCCCAGCAATTCACGCTTGACCGAAGCCGAGGCTTTCAAAAGGTCGATCCCGTCGAACTCAACCGACCCTTTGCTGATGCGCACACCATCGCGGGTATAGCCCATCGCGGCCAGTCCCAAGGTCGATTTACCCGCCCCGGATTCACCGATCAGCCCGAGCACCTCGCCGCGCGCCAGCGTTAAATCAACACCGTTGATGATGGGGTTCCAGATCTCGTCGCTCCGGCCCTCAAGCCAGACATCGCGCATTTTGACGAGTGGTTCTTCGCTCATTCTTTCAGCCCCGATGATTTCTGCAGCATCCAGTCCACGACGAAATTCACGGCAACCGTCAGCAGTGCAATCGCGCCGGCCGCCAACAAGGGGGCCGTTGCCGCCATCGGCGCGAATTGCGCAAAGTTCACGAAACCGGCAAGGTCGCGCACCATTGTTCCCCAGTCAGCCAGAGGTGGCTGGATGCCCACCCCAAGGAAGGACAACGATGCGATTGTCAGGAAGACAAAGCAAAAGCGCAGGCCGAATTCGGCAAGAAGCGGGGCCGTCGCATTTGGCAGGATTTCCTTGAAGACAAGATATCCTAGACCCTCACCGCGGAGTTTGGCAGCTTCGATATAGTCCATTACAACAATGTTCTGCCCGACCGCGCGCGCCAGACGGTAGACCCGCGTGCTGTCGATCACCGCAATGATGATGACCATAAAGAAGGTCAGCGGGATCCCCAGCTGTGGTGCCCACACTTGCGCGATTGTCATCAACAGAAGTGCGAAAATCAGCGACGGGATCGCCATCAGGACATCAACCGCCCGCGACAGAAGCTGATCCAGCCATCCGCCAAGTGTGGCGGCGAGAAAACCGAAGGTGCCCCCCAAGAGAAACGCCAGAACGGTCGTCGCAAAAGCAATGCCGACGGTGTTCTGCGCGCCATAGATCAACCGGCTGAGGATATCGCGGCCAATCTGGTCGGTCCCCAGCGGGAAATCAGGGTTGCCGCCCAGCGCAGGATCGCCACCGGGAATAACATTTGCCGCGACGCCCGCGATGATCTGTTCCTGACCGTAAGGTGCGATTGCCCCTGCAAAGATCGCAAGGATTGCATAGATCAGGATAATCAGAATACCGAATGCTGCGGTCAGAGGCATCGAACGGAACAGCTTTTTGGTTCCCGGCGTCCCAACCGTCCGCCCCAGAATGCGGAACAGCCACGCCGCGATCGCAAAGATGACAAAGCCCTCGATCGCGATGCGCAGGAAGAAGAACTTATTCGCGATGGCAGGGTCCGCACTGCGCCCTTGCATATAGGCCCATGCCAGCCAGACCAGAACAGCCACGCCCAGAACATAGCCGTAAGCGACGCCATAGGGCATATCCCGAAACCTTGGCGCGTTTCCTGTTGCAAACTGTCCTGCGAAACGGAAACCCCAAGCCAAGGCACCCATACCGACCAGCGCTATGACGGTCCATACGATCATTTCGGATGCCTCAGACGTGGGTTGGACAGGATCGACAGAATGTCGGCTGTCAGGTTCAGTAGAATAAAGGCCGTTGCAAAGATCAGGCAGCACGCCTGCACAACGGGAATGTCACGGTTTTTTACCGCATCCACAAAAAGCTGACCAATGCCGGGATACACAAAGACCACCTCGACCACGACAACGCCGGTAATGAGATACGCAAGGTTCAGCGCAATCACGTTGATAATGGGGGCCAGCGCGTTTGGCAGGGCATGCCTGACGATGACCCGCATCGGCGAAAGGCCCTTCAGGCGCGCCATTTCGATATAGGGCGAAGCCAACAGATTGATGATCGCGGCCCGCGTCATCCGCATCATATGGGCGGTCACAACAAGCGTCAGCGTCAAAGCAGGCAACATGGATTTTTCGACTCGCTCTCCGAAAGGCATGCCCTCGAAGATATTCGAAAGCGATGGAAAGATCGGGTTCAGAACGGCCAGAAACAGGATCAGCACATAGGCCAGAAAGAATTCAGGGCTTGAGATCGACGTCAGCGTAAAGATGTTGGTGGCGCGGTCAAAAACGGTGTTGCGGTAAAGCGCCGCCAGAATACCCAGGATGATCGAGAACGGTACCGCAATTGCCGCAGTGATCATTGCAAGGAACATCGTGTTACCGAAACGCGGTGCAATCTGGGCTGCTACTGTTGTTGCGCCTGAGTCCGTCCCCGTAAAGCTCGAAAAATTCGCCTGCGCAAAGCTGGTGCCCAGATCACCCTGAATAACGCCGCCCAGCCATTGAAAGTAGCGTGAGACAAGGGGCTCATCGAGCCCGAGATCGGTCCGGATCGCGGCGACTGCCTCAGGCGTCGCACCTTGGCCCAGAATGGATTCAGCAAAGTCCCCGGGAAGCAAATTGACCGCCACGAAGATAACGATCGACACAATGAGCAATGTGAGAAGGCCGAGCGCAAGACGTTGCAGAATAATCGTTAGGACGTTGCCCAAGTTTACTATTTCCCCGGTAGCTGGACCTAAAGCTTAACGGCATATTCCCGTCTGTAAAGACTAAAGCCCCAGCGCATGACGCTGAGCACCCATCATATCCATCGTGCGCACCAGCTCTGCGCTGATCCCGGGTTCCGATAAGGCATGTCCGGCACGCCCGATAAAAGTCAGGCGCGACTTGGGCCACATCTGCGATAGTTTATGCGCAGAAACCGGCGGACAAATCATGTCATAGCGCCCCTGAACGATGACGCCCGGTACGTTGGCAATCTTGGCCATCTGAACAGGATGCAAAATCTGCTGATCCTCGTTGAGAAAGCCACCATGATAAAAATAGTGGTTCTCAAGGCGTGAAAAGGCGCGGGCATAATCCGCAGGGCTTTCCCCTGTCACACCATCACTTTCGATCGAGGCGAGGGCGTTTTCCCATGACGCCCAGGCACGGGCGAAACGGACCTCAAGGTGATGATCGCCTGAAAACAGCCGGCGGTGATAAGCTGCGACAAAATCATCATGCTCGTCTGCGGGGATCAGAGATGCAAAACGTTCCCACAAATCAGGCCAAAATTTTCCGGCACCGCCACCATAGAACCAATCCAGCTCGGGTTTTGTCATCAGGAACACACCGCGCAAGGTCAGGGCGGCGGCGCGGTCAGGGTGGGCTTGCGCATAGATCAATGCCAGCGTCGCACCCCAGGATCCGCCAAAGACAATCCAACGGTCAATGCCCAATGTTTCACGGATCAACTCGATATCAGCGACCAGATGCCATGTTGTATTAGCTTCAACGCTCGCATGGGGGCGCGACCGGCCGCAGCCGCGCTGGTCGAACAGGATAATGCGGAAAACACTGGGATCAAAATAGCGGCGCATCGCAGGGCTGCATCCCCCGCCGGGCCCACCATGCAGAACGACGACAGGAACACCGTCAGGATTGCCGCATTGTTCCATATAAATGCGGTGGCCATCGCCAACATCCAGCATCCGCTGATCGAAAGGATCAATCGGCTGGTAAAGATGTGCCCCTGGGCGCTTTTGTCCTACGACTTTGTCCATAATCACCCTATATCGCGACTTGAAGTGAGTGACCACAATGCGGAGCGATGAAAATGTCGGCAACGAACACAGTAGACCCCGGTGAAATTGCCAAGTTTGAGGCGATGGCCGCGGAATGGTGGGATCTGAATGGCAAATTCAAGCCACTGCACATGATGAACCCTGTGCGGCTTGACTATATCACGCGTCAAATTGCCGCCGAATTCGGGCGCGACCTGAGCCAACCCGAACCTTTCAAAGGCCTGCGGATACTCGACATCGGCTGCGGTGGCGGGCTTTTATGCGAGCCCATGGCGCGCTTGGGCGCGACTGTTGTGGGGGCCGATGCTGCGGAGCGCAATATTCCCGTGGCGCAAATCCATGCCGAACAATCCGGCCTTGAGATCGACTATCGCCACACCACCGCCGAGGCGATGGCCGCAGCAGGCGAACAATTCGATGCGGTTCTGAACATGGAAGTGGTCGAACACGTGGCCGATCCACAAGGCTATCTGGATGCGTGTCAAAAATTGATGAAACCGGGCGGGATACACATTTGTTCAACCATCAACCGCAACCCGAAATCCTTTATGATGGCGATTGTCGGGGCCGAATACGTGATGCGCTGGCTGCCAAAGGGCACGCATGAATGGAACAAATTCATCACGCCGGATGAACTGTTCGGCTTTCTGGAAAAGGCCGGTATGACACCGGTGGACCGCAAAGGTTTCGTGTTCAATTTTGCCAAGTTCACATGGTCCATCTCGGACCGTGACCTGTCAGTCAACTATGTGACGGCCGCAACAAAGCCTGTTGCGTAGCTTTGCCGTTGCAAGGATAGGTCAAAAGCGTTGTTGCTGAGGAGCGGGATTGATGAAACTATCCCGCTCGGCGACCTGGAATTGAACTTTTGATATCATCTTTATCGCATTTTAAGCGGCAACTTCGGAATACGCGCGCAAAGCTTAAACAGCCTTGGCTTATCATGCGCGATGCCAGAAAGGTGTTCAATCGCGCTGGCGTCACACCAGTGCCTTTCAGGGTGCGCAAATCCAACATCCCCATATCGCCGACCGATATTATCATTTCCAAGACTGACGGCAAAATAACCGTTTTCATCAACCAGAACCTGCCGCGATTCTCGCTCAACTATTTCCGGGACCGCATTGCATCCTGTGTCTACTGGGTCAGCATGACGGAAGGCGAAAATGAAATCATGGTAAATATCTCTGATGGCAACCAGCAGAGTGTCGCGCGCTACAGGTTCTCTGCCGCTTCATCAGAGTACACACTCTTGCCAGACCCGCATTTTTTTCGCGACCACGGCTATGCCGCAACAGATCTGTTCGCGGCACAGAGTGCTCCAGCGTGGGACTTGCGGCATGATGATATTATCTGGCGCGGTGCGCTGAACGGGACCGGGCATTTTTCACTCGAACCATGGGCAGAAGACAATCCCGGCGTGATACAGCGATTGCGCATGGCACAAAAATGCAAAGCGCTGGATGTTGATTTCAAGTTTGTTTCGGACCCGCAACGCAATGAAAACATTGTCCTTCGCAATGCAGGACTTCTTGGCGATTTCATTCCGACCCATGACTGGGGAGCCATGAAATACGCGATTGATATTGACGGCTTTACGAACGCTTGGTGCAACCTTTTGCAGCGGTTGAAGCTGGGTTGCTGTGTGCTCAAGGTCGCAAGCCCCTTTGGCTATCAGCAATGGTACTATGACCGGCTGATCCCGTGGGAGCACTTCGTACCGATCAGCGCCGACCTTTCGGACCTGAGAGAAAGGATCGACTGGGTCAAATCGCATCCAGCCGAGGCCCGCGACATCGCCAGACAGGGCCAAATCCTGGCCAAGGGCCTGACCTTTGAAAGTGAAACAGATTTTGCCGTACGGGCCATTGCAGAACGCGAGCGCCGCGCGTGAGTTTCCGGCGCAATAGGACCGTCCTTGTTGCAGGTGGCAGCCAGACATCAAAAAATCCCAAGACTTGCGCGGGTGGACGCCCAAAGTCGCTTTGCGGGAAGGACTTATGACGCTTTTTGATCTTGAAGAACCGGCTCCGGGGGACACCCTCTAGACGCATAACGCTTTGCTAGTCGATCTGCCCCAGCTTCAATCGCATTTCCCGCAGGACGGGCAAAACGGCTTTGGCTTTGTCCTCACCCACCTTGGTCACGACATCGGCGATGACTGGCGCGATAGCGGCCAGTGCCGCGTCTCGGGCGGCCTGCCCCGATGGGCTGATCGCCACCATCTTGCGCCGTGCATCATCCCAATCGGGGCGGACATGCACCCACCCCGCCCATTCAAGTTTTTGAAGGGTGTTTGTCATCGCCCCGCGGGTCAGATGGAACGTCTTGGCCAGTTGCGCAGGCGTCCGTTCAACACCCGCATTCGCCAGATGGTTCAGAACCGAAAAATGTGAAAGCTCCATCCCTTTTGGCAAGACCCGCGCCACATTCGCCCGCGCCAATTGATCCACAGCGAGAATTTCGCTGAACAGGGACACGGCAAGGTTATGTGCGGTATCTGACATCAGGGACCTTCAAAAGGACGATCATGGCTGAGGGCCGCAATCCGTTTGCGGCTTTGTGCCACTTCCGCAGGGTCAAGATCAACCAAGGCAAACCCCGGTTCGGTGCCTAGATCCGTCAACACCTCGCCCCAAGGCGAAATTGCCATCGTGTGCCCATATGTTTGGCGCGGCCTGCCTGCTTGGGCCGCATGTTGGCCGGTCTGGGCGGCGGCCAAGACATAGCACCCCGTCTCAATGGCGCGGGCGCGCAGCAAGGGTTCCCAATGTGCGGCCCCAGTTACGGGGGAAAATGCGGACGGCACCAGCAGAACCTGCGCACCTGCCTGGGCAAGCGCACGGTAAAGATAGGCGAAACGGATATCGTAGCAGATACTCAGCCCGATCTTTGCGAAAGGCGTATCCGCAACAACTGCCTGTGTGCCCGGCCGATACCCGGCGGATTCGCGGTAGGTTTCTGTCTCTGACACAGTCACATCGAACATATGGATCTTGTCATAACGCGCAACGATTTGCCCCGCAGGATCAATCAGGAAAGAACGGTTTGCAAAACGCCCGTCAGGGTCGTCGGTTTTCAGTGCCAAAGAGCCAACCGAGAGCCAGACACCATGGCGGATCGCCGCCTCGCGCAATCCGGCAAGGGTGATATCCTCGGCCTCGTGCTGCAACACGCGCTTTTGATGCGCGCGATCTTGTGAGACACAGTTGGTGACTTCCGGCGTCAGGACAAAACCTGCACCCTGCCCAGCCGCTTGTGCGACCATGTCAGCGGTCCGCGCCAGATTGATGACGGGATCATCGCTGACATTGAGTTGCAGGAGGGCCGCCTTCATGCAGCGAGCAGCGCGTCCAGTTTGCCGCCGCGCTCAAGTGCGAAAAGATCATCACAACCGCCCACATGGGTGCCGTCGATGAATATCTGCGGCACTGTGCTGCCGCCATTCGCGCGCTGGATCATTTCTGCACGGCGCTCGGGCTGCGCAGATATATTCACTTCGGCAAAGCTGATCCCTTTGGAAGACAGCAGGCGTTTGGCCATATGACAAAACCCGCAGGTTGGTTTGGTATAAATCTCGACAGTTGCCATAAGAATGATCCTTGCATCGCGTTAGCACTGATCTAAGCGTCTTTGACCACTCTTGCCAGAGTAACAATCGACACATTTCTGGCACCACCGGCCATCACAGCCTCGGCACTGGCAGCCAGCGTGGCCCCCGAGGTCATGACATCATCCACCAAAATCACATGTTTATCCGCGATCTGCGCCAAGCGTTTGGGATTGGGCAAGATAGCCCCTGCAAGCTCGGCAAAGCGCGCGTCGCGGCTATGGCCTTGCAAGGTTGCAGTGCGTTTGTGCCGCAAGAGCGCATCAACACAAACCGGCGCATCCATCACTTTGGCGATCTCTTGCGCAAGCAGGGCGGATTGATTGTAGCGCCTGCGAAGAAGCCGCAGCCAATGTAGCGGGACAGGCACAAAAACAGTGTCTAATACGGCCCAATTCGTAATTTTTTGCGCCATCCACCGCGCCGCTGGGCGTGCAAGTTCGGTACGGTCACCATGCTTGAGTGACAAGACAAGGCGCCGTCCGACGCCGCTATAGGCCAGCACCGTACGCCCGCGATCCCAAGGGCGGGCAATGGTCATGCAATCATCACACTGCACCGTTTCGCCGTGGTCTTCCCCGGGCAGCGGCACGCCGCAACTGTCGCAAACCAGCCCGCCAATGAACTGTGTTTCGCGCCAACATGCGGCGCAAAGACCAAAATCATCCTCGGTCGGCGCGTCGCACGCGACACATTGCGCGGGATAAATTGCCCGAATGACGCTTTGCAACCGCATGAATGCACCCTAAATGACCGGCATGGATATGCCCCAGATCACCGACCGTGCCGCCTTGATGCGCAACCGCGCCCGCGCGTTGCCCGAGGCGTTGTTCCTGCAAGAACATGCTGCCGATGAACTTCAAGAGAGACTGATTGAGGTTAATAGAACCTTTACGTCCGTCGCGATTGTCACCGGTTTCCTCGATTTTTGGGGCGCGCGTTACCCTGATGCGACGATTGTGCCCGATGACGACACGCTTGATCTGAAACCGCAGGCGCATGACCTGATCCTGCACACCATGTGCCTGCATTGGGCGAATGACCCTGTCGGCCAGCTGGTGCAGGCGCGCCACGCGTTGAAGCCAGACGGGTTGTTGCTCTGCACATTCCTTGGCGGGCAAACCCTGCATGAGTTGCGCATGTCATTGGCCGAGGCCGAGGTCGCTATCACCGGTGGACTATCGCCACGGATCGCACCCATGGGCGAAATTCGTGATCTGGGCGGATTGCTGCAACGGGCCGGCTTTGCCTTGCCAGTCGCTGACGGCACACCGCTGACGGCCAGCTACGTCAATGCCTTTCACCTGATGCACGATCTACGCAAGATGGGGGAAAACAACGCGCTCACGGGCAGGATCAAGCACCCGACGCGGCGCAATGTCCTGACCGAGGCAGCCTGCATTTACGCCGATAATTTCCGCAATACAGAGAATCGCGTCGATGCCACTTTTGAGTTCATCACGCTCACTGGATGGGCACCTGCCGAGAGCCAACCGCAGCCATTGCGCCCCGGTAGCGCGAAAACGCGCTTGGCGGATGCGCTAAACACAAAAGAAACGCCTTTAAACAGGTCCAATGATTGACGCGGCGCGTATCCCATTTAACTACCAGCAAAATGACGTTACCTAAGGGCCCATGAAAATGTTTGATGCACAGAACCAGGCCGAAGAGCGCCCCGCCGTATGCCCCGTACATGCGCAACCCGATCATCCGGCGGTGAAACCGGCCCGTGTTGGCATTTTGCTGGCAAACCTTGGGACACCTGACGCAACCGATTATTGGTCGATGCGGCGGTACCTGAATGAATTTCTGTCCGACAAACGTGTCGTGGATTATTCAGCCTGGATCTGGCAACCGCTCTTGCAGTTGGTCATCCTGACCAAGCGCCCGTTTTCGTCCGGTGCGGCGTATAAGTCGATCTGGAACGAGGAAGACAACGAAAGCCCGCTTCTGACTATCACCAAAAAGCAAACCGCCGCGATCAAGGCGCAGATGGTTGAACGGTATGGCGATGATGTACGCGTTGATTACTGCATGCGCTACGGCAATCCTTCGACCAAGTCCAAGGTGCGCGAAATGGTTGAAGCAGGGTGTACCAAAATCCTGTTCTTCCCGCTTTATCCACATTACGCCGGTGCGACGTCAGCGACGGCGAACGACCAATTCTTCCGCGCCCTGATGGACGAGAAATGGCAGCCGGTCGCACGTATTGTTGAGCCTTACTTCAACGAACCGGCCTATATTGAAGCTTTGGCACAATCCATCGAGCGCGCCTATGCGGAAGCAGAAACAAAGCCCGAAAAACTGGTGTGTTCGTACCACGGCGTTCCTGAACGCTATCTGCGCGAGGGTGACCCCTATCACTGCCAATGCCAGAAAACGACGCGCCTGCTCAAAGAACGCCTGGGCTGGGATGACACGCAGATCGTCACGACATTCCAGTCGCGTTTCGGACCAGAGGAATGGCTGAAACCCTATACAGTTGAAGAGGTTGCACGCCTTGCAGAAGAGGACGGCGTTAAAAACATCGCCGTTTGTGCCCCTGCTTTCTCAGCTGACTGCATCGAGACTCTGGAAGAGATCAACGAAGAGATCAAAGAGAGCTTTGAAGAGGCCGGCGGCGAGCACTTCACCTATATTCCGTGCCTCAACGATGATCCCGCACATATTGACGCGCTCTCGGGCGTGATTGAGAAAAACCTCAAGGGCTGGTTGGGCTGAACGTCAGCGATGAAAGTCGATCTGTCCGATACCGTTGCGACAGTTGACGCCCATGATCTTGGACCACTTCTTGGTCTGGATCCTGCCGAAGTGCCGGCCAAAATGCGGTCGGGCGAAATCACAAGCCGTTCCGAACAAGGTGTTGACGATGATGCGGGGCGTGTACGTCTGACATTTTGGTATAAAGGTCAACGTGTTCGGCTGATCTGCGACACTGACGGAACCGTTCTGAAAACCACAAGAATCAGAGCCGGAACCTGATTGCGGCAGTCGACAACAGATTGTCTGATTTTCATATTTTCTACCAATTAGACGCGCGCTGCATGAGGAATTACCGGCTGATCGGTTGAAAAGACTGCCTTTTGCGCAAATTGTGCCATATTTTTACCGGTCACCGCCCCAAAGGAAACATAATTCAATGACATAAAACTGTCGTAAAGTGTTTGTTTGGAGCGTGCCGAGAGTATGGCACGACAAGTGAGAATTATGAATGCAGCAACCCAGCCAATGCAAGGTGACGAGCAACAGGAAAGAAGTGAAGCACTTCCTGATGGGACGCACCTTTTGGGTGATCAGTTTACGGTTGAACGGGCGCTAAGCAACGGCGGCTTTGGGATCACCTACCTGGCGAGGGACAATTACCTTGATCGTCGCGTTGTTATCAAAGAATGCTATCCCGAAGTATTCTGTATGCGCCAAGGCAAGAACGTGCTTGTGCGCTCTGACCAGCACAAAGAAAAATACCGTACAATTGTAAAGATGTTCATGCGCGAGGCGCGGAGCATCGCGAAGATGCGTCACCCCAATATCGTGGGCGTCCATCGCATCTTCGAGGACAACCAGACCGCCTATATGGTTCTTGATCTGATTCACGGCCGCGATTTGCTGAGCATTGTGAATGACAAGAACAAGCCTTTGCCGCCAGCCCAGATCAAGGAAATCCTGATCAAGGTTCTGGATGCGGTTGATCTGGTACACCAAAATGACCTGCTGCACCGCGATATATCGCCCGACAACATTCTGTTGGACAAATGGGGAAGCCCGTTCCTGATTGATTTCGGCGCTGCACGCGAAGAAGCCAGCCGTGAAACACGTGCCGTTTCATCCGTGTTGATCGTGAAAGATGGCTATTCCCCGCAGGAATTCTACTTTGCAGGCGGAAAACAAGGCCCCAGTAGTGACCTTTATGCGCTTGGCGCCACGTTCTATCACCTGATCAGCGGTGTTGCCCCGCCAAACAGCCAAACCCGCATGGCCGAATTTGCTGGCAGAAACCCTGATCCGTGTGAACCGCTTGCCGGGCGCTTCCCTGAATATGATCGCGCATTTCTCGAAGCGATCGACAAAGCCATGCAGATCTTGCCAAAGGCACGGATCCAGTCAGCACGGGAATGGCTGAACATCATCAACAAAGAAGGCGAGCGGGTAAAACCGCTAAAGGTAAATTCCCGGTTTGACCTTAACAAGACTCTGACACGGTTGGTGTCCGAGACAAATGAGTACGTCCTGAACTCGGAACCACGCACACCCAAATCACAACCACTCGAGCTCAAGCCAGCAGAAGCGAAACCGGTAAGGGCACCGGGTTGGGTTCAGGAATTCAACCATGAGACAGGCAAAGCGCCTCAGACGGGGATAAGCAGTCTGGTCGACACAGTGGAAGAGCAGCGCGCGGTGGAAAAGACAGTTGCAGAACTTGAAGCCCGAAAAGCAGCACGATTGGCTGCCGAAGAGCGCAAGAAAAAGTGGTGGCGTCTGGGTTTTGTCAGAAAATAGGGCGAAACGGGCGCTTGATAGAAACATATAAAAAAAGGCGCATCCAAAGGTGCGCCTTTTTCGTTAATTCCACCGTATGACTGTCAAATCAGAAGAACCTGCGTACCGACACGGGTCAGCGCATAGAGCTCTGCAATCTGTTCGTTATACAGGCCAACGCACCCGTTAGAGGACCGGCGGCCAATCTTGCGTGTGTCATGGGTGCCGTGAATACGGTAGTATTGCCAAGACAAGTGCAAGGCATGCGTACCAAGCGGGTTGTCAGGACCCGGACCAATGAAATCCGGCCATTCGGGGTTACGCAGCTTCATGGATGGCGTCGGCGCCCAGCTTGGTCCTTCAACCTTGCGTGTGATCTCGGTCCGGCCCGTGCGCGTCAGTTCGTCGGACAGCGGAACACTTGTGGGATACAGCTTATAAATCGACTCGTCTTCAGACCAGAAATGCAAAGCGCGCGACTGCAGGTCGACCAGAATCGCGCCATTGTTCAGGTTGCTGAAATACGGCTGCCAGTCCAACGACCGGAAACTCGCGATATTCCGCTGAACACCTTGCGAGATATCAGCCTCGATTTCTGTGCTGTTGGCCGTCTGTGCAACAGCCCCTGTGCCGACGATAGCTGCCGAAGCCGCCAAGAACCCACGGCGCGAGAACGTATTTGTCATTTTGGCCCTCCTCAAAGGATCATTCTTCTTAAGAATAGTAGATAATGTGTCTGGCATAGCATCGCAATTCAAACAAATGTCATTCCCGCCAATCTGAGTGGATGTGGGTTTGAAGTGTCACGCCAATCAAGCTAAAGGTTTAGAAACTCAAAAAGGACGAGCGGTCTAATGTTGCGACGCGAAATGGTGATGGGACTGGCAGCAGTCGGACTTGCGGCCTGTAGTGCTCCGAGCAACAGACCGCTTGGGCCGGATGGGCTCCCCTTGCCGACGGCTTATGTGATACGTTCCGGCGATGAAGCCGCTGTGCAGTTCCGGATGCTGGATAGTGTCAACGCGCTACGGCGCACCGCAGGCGTCCCGCCTGTCGAACTCGATTCACGGCTGAATGCCGCCGCCGCGACGCACTCACGCGATATGGCCGTACAGAACAGGCCCTGGCTTTTTGGATCTGATGGTTCAAGCCCGCTGGAACGGGCACGTCGTGTGGGTTTCCCTGGGCGGCTGTTGGGTGAGAATATTTCAGAGTCATTTGAAACAGAATTGCAGACACTCGGAGCGTGGATGGCGCAACCTGATACCCGCGCTGTAATACTTGATCCCGACGCGCGTTTTATGGGCTTTGCATGGTATCAAGAGGAATCAGCCAAGCTTTGGTGGACATTGAACATGGGTAGCGACCCAAGCATCAGGCAGCCAATCGCCGGCTTCAGCTTCTAGGCGTAGATGTAGATCAGCGTGCCTGTGTCGACCATCGCGTAGACTTCTTCCATCTCTTCGTTAGTCACTGCAATGCAGCCCCACGTCCAATCCGGTGTGCCGATCCATCTTTGCGGTGTTCCGTGGATAAAGATATCACCCCCCGGATCCACACCTTTGGCCTTCGCATAGGCAAGGTCGTTGGCATCAGGATAAGAGATCCCCAAAGATAGGTGGAAGCGGCTGTTGGGGTTGCGCCGATCAATCCGGTAGCCGCCTTCGGGCGTGCGGCCGTCACCTTCTTGGGTCTTGTGGCCGATCGGATCAAAACCCAGATCGATTTTGTAGGACTTCAGCAGCGTACGGTTGTTGAGCAACTGCATCTCACGCCGTTCTTTCAGCACCTGAATACGGGTTACTTCTGGCCCAGTGTAAACCGATGCCTGACTTGCACACCCGGCAAGCCCAAATGCGGCTGAACCCGCAATCATGGAACGTCTTGAAATCATGTCTCTGCCCAATCGCTACGGTCTACGCCGTTTCGACCAGATTATATGATGTGGATGTGTCAGAAAAGATAATGTTGTGCGATTACACTCATTTCCGCGTGAATGATGCAACAACTTCAACATGCGGTGACCAGCGGAACTGATCTACAACCTGCACCCAAGGCATCACAAACCCTGCATCAACGAGCATTCTTGCATCTCGGGCGAATGTCACGGGGTTACAGGATACCATTGCAATGGTCTTGATGTCCGATTCTGCCAGATTCGCGATCTGGGCCTCGGCACCTGCGCGTGGAGGATCAATCACAGCGGCATCAAAATGGCGCAACTCGTCCGCCTCAAGCGGGCGGCGAAAAAGATCGCGGGTTTCTGTGGTGACACGACGCAACTGATGTCCCGCCCGCCAGCCCCGATCAAGTGCTGCCAGCATCGCAGCTTCGCTCTCAACTGCATGCACCTCTGCGCGTTTTGAAAGCGGAAGAGTGAAAGTGCCGCAGCCTGCAAAAAGGTCGATGATTCGGACTGCATCTGCAGTGATTTCGTCAACGGCGGCAAGCAAGGTGGCCTCGCCATGTTTCGTTGCCTGCAAAAACGCACCGGGCGGCGGCACAACTCCGGTCCCACCGAAGTCCTGCATCGGCGGATTGATCGTAACGACAGGTTCGTCGTTCCACACCAGCCGTGACAGACCAAACTGGTTGGCAAGCGCCGCCAATTCGACACGCAACTGCGGCGTCAGCTCTTTTTCTGTCCCGATCAAGATATCAGGGCCAAGAACCGCTTCGGTCACAGTCAGGTCGATTTCGCCTTTGCGCGAACAGGCCAGAACGGTCAAAGCCTCGAGCGCGGGAAAACTGGCCAGAAGTGCGGGCGTGACCAGTTGGCAATCTGTCACCTGCACGAGGTTATCCGACGCGCGGGTGTGAAACCCGACCATCGCGCCCTTTTTCGTGCGTCGCCCCGAGAATTTCGCCCGCCTGCGCGATTGTGCGGGTGACGTTGCGATTTCGCGGAACGCTGGGTCCAGTCCGCGGGCATGGACGGCTTTGACAACGATATCCTGTTTCCACGCGGCAACAAACGCGTCTGTGGCGTGTTGCATAGCACAGCCACCGCAAGTCTTGAAATGTCGACAGGGGGCGGCGACCCGATCCACGGAAGGCGTCACGATCCGCAGGGTACCGTCTTGCGCGACATCCACCTCTTCACCCGGCAAGACACGCGGCAGCAAGGATTGCCCGTCAGAGGCACGCCCCATGCCAAGGTGGGTCAGACTTTCGATCGTCAGCATTTATTCCGCCGCATCTTTCACATTGATGAACCCACCGGACTGGCGGTTCCAATAGCGCGCGTAAAGACCACCTTGGGCCAAAAGCACGTCGTGCGTTCCTTGTTCGACAATGCGACCTGCGTCAAGCACGACAATACGGTCCATCCGCGCCAAAGTGGACAGGCGGTGTGCGATCGCAATAACGGTCTTGCCGTCCATAATAGAGTCTAACGCAGACTGAATCGATGCTTCGACCTCGGAATCAAGCGCGCTCGTCGCCTCGTCCAGCACCAGAATTGGCGCGTCTTTCAGGATTGCGCGCGCAATCGCAATGCGCTGGCGTTGCCCGCCCGAGAGCTTGACGCCGCGTTCGCCCAAATGCGCATCATAGCCGGTGCGCCCTTTATGATCTTTCAGCGTCAGGATGAAATCATGCGCCTCGGCCTGCTTTGCGGCAGCTTCGATTTCGTCCTGCGTCGCATCGGGTTTGCCGTATCTGATATTGTCACGGGCCGACCGGTTGAACATTGCGGTTTCCTGCGTGACCATCGCGATCTGGCGGCGCAGGCTTTCTTGGGTCACGTCGCGCACATCGGCGCCATCAATCGTGATCTTGCCCGCCTCGGCATCATAAAGCCGCAGCAACAACGCCACCAAAGTCGATTTACCCGCACCCGAGGCCCCGACCAGCCCCAGCTTTTCACCAGGGGCCACATTCAGCGATACACCGTCCAAGCCACCCGGGCCGCCGCCATAGGTGAATGACACGTCCTCCAGCGCAATCGCGCCCTTGTGCGCGGTCAATTCAATCGCGTTTTCAGCATCAGTCAACGTATGTGCCGGGCTGAGCGTGATCATCGCATCTTCAACCTCGCCCACATTGGCGTACATGCCCATCAACGTGAAACTGACCCAACCCGTCATCTGCGCAAGCCGCAGCGATATCGCGCCAGCAGCGGCGATATCACCGGCAGAAGCGGTGCCTACGCTCCAGAAATAGAGCGTCATGCCGACCAGAATGACAGGCAACAGCCCGCCCAGCGCCATCAGCCAAAAGCGGAAGGATGCGGACATCCAGCCATAGCGCACAGCAGTGCCCCAGTAATTCTCCATCGCGTCAATCGCCGCGCGGTCTTCATGGGCGTCATGTGCAAACAGTTTGACGGTCTTGATATTGGTAATCGTATCCACGACCTGCCCTGTGACCATCGCTCGCGTCGCCGCGCGCGCTTTGGACCTTGCGCGGATACGCGGCATGAAAAAACGGATCAGCCAGATATAGGACGCCGCCCAAACCGCCAAAAGCAGTGCAGACCGCGCGTCTATCGTGAACAACAAAATGATTGAGCCCACCAAAGACGCCAAAGCAAAGGCGACCGTATGGATCATATCGACAATCAGGTCAGTGGTCGCTCGCGCTGCCTGCATCTGCTTTTGGGCAATTCGGCCTGCGAAATCATCGTCAAAGAATGTGACCGACTGTCCGATTGAATGGCGGTGCAAGCGTGACAGGATGAGATTGCCTAAAGACGGGCCAACGACCACCGCCTGCATCACGCCCGACACACCAAGGATAACCGGACGCAAAACGATGAAAAACGCGGTGACCCCCATCAACAAAAGTACATTTTCGGTGAAATATCCCTCGCCTGACGAATTCAGCGCCGCATCAATCACCCAGCCCAGCATCAGCGCCGTTGCGACCTCTAGGGTGCCGGCCAAAGCAGACACTAATCCAGCCCACAATGTGATTTTCGTGCTGCCTTTCAGACACCAGCGCAGGAACGCCATCAGGGTCTGTGGCGGCGGGCCTTCGGCGGGTTCAAAGGGGTCAATCCAGCGTTCTGGGGTCATTATTTTTCCTGTCCGCCCTGTCCCAGAAAGCCCCCTGATTGGCGCGCCCAGAACCGTGCGTATTGTCCATTTGCCGCCAGCAGTGCGTCATGGGTGCCGTCTTCGATGATGCGGCCCTGATCCATCACGATGATCCGGTCCATCCGGGCAATCGTCGACAAACGGTGTGCGATGGCGATGACGGTCTTGCCCTCCATCATTCCATAAAGTGTCTGCTGAATTGCGGCTTCGACCTCACTATCTAGTGCGCTCGTCGCTTCGTCCAAGAGCAGTATCGGCGCATCTTTCAAAATCACCCGTGCAAGACTGATCCTCTGTCGCTGTCCACCCGAAAGTTTCACACCGCGTTCGCCGACACGGGCATCATATCCTGTGTTGCCCTCATTATCCTGCAGTCCGATAATGAAATCATGCGCTTCGGCCTTTTGGGCGGCAGCGATCATGGCCTCTTCGGTGGCGGCGGGGTTGCCATAAAGGATATTCTCGCGCACCGAGCGATGCAGAAGCGCGCTGTCCTGTTGCACCATACCGATGGCACTGCGCAGGCTGTCCTGAGTGGTGGATCTGATGTCCTGCCCGTCAATCAGAATCTGCCCCTGTTCTACATCATAGAACCGCAGCAGAAGCTTCACCAAGGTCGACTTGCCCGCACCGGATTGCCCGACCAGACCAACCTTTTCACCGGCTGCAATCGAAAGATTCACATGATCCAGACCGCCGGTCTTCTTGCCGTAGTGATGTGACAGATTGCAGATTTCGACTGCACCGGAGCGGATATTCAAAGGTTTGGCATCCGGTTGATCAAGCAAAGTCACAGGCTGTGCGATAGTCAGCATCCCCTCCTTCACCACACCCAATTCGCGGAAGAAATCCGTCATCGCCCACATAATCCAGCCCGACATGGCATTCAGGCGCAGCGCAAGCGAGGTTGCAACAGCCACCACACCAACAGACGCCATCCCCTGCATCCAAAGCCAGATGGACCAGCCAACGACACCCACAACCAATACGCCATTCAGCAGCATCAAACCCGCGTCCATCAGCGTATAAAGCCGCATTTCGATCTGGAAGGTACGGCGCGCTTCCTCGATCGCTTCTTTTGCGTAATCAATTTCGCGGTCGTGATGGGCGAACATCTTGACGGCGTGAATGTTGGTGTAGCTGTCCACGACACGCCCCGTCACCGCACTCCGCGCGTTCGACGCCGCCTCAGATGCGGGCGTGATGCGGCGGATGACCCAGTGAAGCAGGAAAAGATAGGGCACAAGCCAGAGCATCAGCGGCAGCAACAGCCGCAAATCCGCCTGCCCCAGCAAAACGGCAGCGCCGATGATATAGGCCACGGCAAAGGTCAGCGCATCGAACAGTTGAAACACGACAGACCCCGCAGCAGGGGGTGTTTGCATGATGCGGTTCGCAATTCGGCCTGCGAAATCATCCTCGAACCAACCCACGGATTGCCGCAACACATGGCGGTGCGCCCGCCAGCGCACCAACGTGCCAAAATTCGGCAGGATCGTGTTGTTCAGCAGCAGGATCTGCAACATGTGAAAGGCGGGACGGATCGTCAGGATCAGGAAAGCAACCAGCAGAAACTCCGCACCACTCTCGGCCCATACCTGCGTAGGTGTGCCACCGCCAAGGATATCAACAAGGCGGCCAAGATAGCTCAGCAGCCAGATTTCAATCATTGCGATGATGATGGCGGAAATACCTGTGACCCAAAACACCTTTTTGAACGGCTCTGCGTAGGCGCGCAGAAACGGGTAAAGCCGCTTGGGCGGTGTGTCGTTCTCCTTGTAGGGCACATAGGGATCGACAAGACCTTCGAACCAACGAAACACGGGGCCTGCCTTTCTGGGTTAGACCCTCGCTATAGCAAAGCTTATCTCAGAGAAAAAGCAGGACCGAGAAACCCGCCAAAGCCAGCGCCATGACGCGCATGAAGATGCGCCACGCACCCGGGTTTTTCAGCAGATAAGCCAGCAAGCTACCCGCGACCGCCCAGAAGATGCAGACGCCAAGGTTGAGCGAGGAGAAGGTCGCCGCCAAGGTCAGCGCCTGCTGCATGGGAGCCAGCGTGGCGACATAGGCGGTGGCGCTGAGTGCAACAGCCCAGACCTTGGGGTTCACCCATTGAAACAGGATCGCCTGAAGGATGGTAAAGGGCCTGTCCGTCTCGCGCTTCTTTGCCGGATCAGCGCGCCAGAGGTTATAGGCCATCCAGAGAATCCAAAGGCCCGCGATGATCTTCAACACCCCGCCGAGCGCAGGATGCGCGGTGATCAATGCCCCGATGCCGATGCCTGTGACAGCAGCGATGATGCCGACACCCAAAGCCACGCCGATGATATGCGGCAGAGTGCGTTGAAACCCGAAACGCGCGCCGGAGGTTGTAATCAAGATCACATTCGGCCCTGGCGAGAAAAGGCCGAAGAAAACAAAACCGATGAGAGGCAGAAACTCAGCCAAGCAAGTCTGCTTTCGTGAGGGTAAAGCCTGAGGCGATCCACCGCGCCTCGGCCTCTTGCAGGGCTTTGCCCAGCACGGGACCGGAAAGTGCAGGCATCAGATCAGCGGCTTTGAGGGGAAATACTTGGTTTGCCGCATGGGTGATCGCCGCAAGAGCGGTGTCGGCGATTGGCTGTCCCGATGACGCGGATTGGACCAGTAAAACATCCCGTCCCGCGGCCTCGCCGTGACGATAAGCGGTTTCAACCGGCGACAGACCGGCGGTGATGTGACCCAGCACACGGGATTGGGCGTTAGACAGGCGCAGTGCCTGCGCGGGGTCCCCGCCAATCACCGCCAAACGGCGCAATGGATCTGGCGCGATACCAAGTGACTGTTCCAGATGCACGAGCACGGCCAGTGCCCCACTTTCTGCACCCGGCAAGACCTGCGCCAAGGCCCCGGTTGAGGCCATCGCAGCCAGAGCTGGTGCGGGATCAGGCGCACCAAGAAGCTTGAGCATTTCAGCGGTGATGCGCTCCACCGAAAGCGATTGCAGACCATCGATATTATCCGCACAGGCGGCCATCCCATCGCGGTCGGGGCCTTCGCTCACATCCCCATACCACGCATAAAACCTGAAAAACCGCAGGATGCGCAGGTAATCTTCTTTGATCCGCTGATCGGCATCTTCGATAAACCGCACACGGCGCGCGGTCAGGTCCGGCAGACCGCCCAAAGGATCGGTGATCTGGCCATCCGGGGCCGCATAGAGCGCATTCATGGTGAAATCGCGACGGCGGGCATCATCCTTGATGTTATCGGAAAAGGCGACAGCAGCGCGGCGGCCGTCGGTGGCAACATCTCGGCGAAACGTCGTGATCTCGAACGGGGTGTCGTTCACAACCAAAGTGACTGTCCCATGGTCGATCCCAGTGGGAATGGCCTTGATCCGTGCTTTTTTGGCCAATGTCATCACAGTCTGCGGTAAAGCATCAGTCGAAAGATCAAGGTCCGCGACGGGCGCGCCCAGCAGTTCATTGCGGACACATCCCCCCACAAACCACGCCTGATGGCCTGCGTTGGTCAGCAAGGCGCATACCTTTTGCGCGCCCTCATCGTGCAACCATGATGCAGAAATGCGGGTCATGCCATGCGCTCGGCAAAGGCGCGCAAAATACGCGCTGTGGCACCCCAGATATAATAGGGGCCGAAAGGTACGGTGTAATAGAGCCTGCGGCGACCTTGCCAGCGGCGACCCTCGATCAGGTAGTTTTTTGGCTCGAGAAGATGTGCCAAAGGGACCTCGAAGATCTCGCTCACTTCACCCTGTTCCGGCACAGGATCATAGTGCCCGTCAATAAGGCCGACTACCGGTGTCACCTGATACCCCGTGACAGTCTGATGCGGGGGCAGTTCGCCCAGAACATCGACGATCACAGGCGGCAGACCAATTTCCTCGCGCGCTTCGCGCAGGGCGGCATCAATAAGCGTGCTGTCAGTGGGGTCTTGTTTGCCGCCAGGAAAGGCAATCTGACCCGGGTGATGTTTGAGCCGCGCCGAGCGCTTTGTCAGAATAACAGTCTCGGTTTCTGCCCGAATACCGATCAGAACGGCTGCAGGCGTGAGCACCGCGTCGGGTTTCTTCACATCTGCGTTCAGGTCAAAATCGGAAGACGTGCTGCCCGCTTGTGCAAGCGCGCCTTCCAGTTTTTTGCGCAGATCAGGCACCGGTATCCGTGGCTTCAAACCCGAGCGTTTCAGGTTTGAAAATATAGTGCGCGCCACAGAACTGGCAGTCCGCTGTTACGGTGCCTTCCTCGGTTGTCATCGTGCGGATATCCTTGGCCGAATAGATCGACAGGCTTTGACGGACCGCATCCTCGGAACAGCTACAACCGAATTTGACGGGCTGTGCATCATAGACACGCGGCTGTTCCTCATGGAACAAACGCACAAGCAGGTCCGTGGGCGCAACGCTTGGGCCGATCAGCTCAATCTCGTCTACCGTATCCAACAGCACATTTGCACGAATCCAGTTTTCGCCCTCTTCGGCATCCAAGATATCCGTTGCGTCCAGCAGGCCATCTTCGCCTGATCCGCCTTCACCGGTCACATGGGGTGACGCCTTGGGCATATGCTGCAACATCACGCCACCCGCACGCCAATGGGTCCCTTCACCGGGCAGTTGCGACAGACCATGGGTCAGTTGAAAGCGCGTCGGCAACTGTTCGGATTGCGCGAAATAGGTTTCGGCACAGGCGGAAAGTGAGCCGCCAGCAATCGGCGTGATCCCCTGATAGGGGGCCATGTCCTGACCCTGATCAATCAGGATTGCAAAATACCCTTTGCCGATCTGGCTAAACGCATCAGCCGACTGGTCCAGTGTTTCCGCATCATAGGATGCATAGGCACGGATGCGCGCAGGGGCGCCGTCCTCGGTCGGGCCGTAGTAATCGGTCGCGATCAAACGGGCGGGGCCATCGCCGCGCACCTGCAACGACAGCTTCCACCGCAGTTTCATGGTTTGACCGATCAAGGCGGTCAGCAGCGCCATCTCGGCCACCAGACCTTCGATCATGGCAGGGTAATTGTGTTGCTTGAGAACCTGTTCCAAGACACCATCAAGCCGCGCCACCCGTCCACGGATGTCGGAGGCGTCAAGTTGGAATGGCAGGACGGTATCGTCCCAGGCGATTTTGGTGCCGAGGCTCATGGTCTTTCCTAACAGGTTTCTGGATGGCATACCGCGCCTATATAGGTGGGGCAAGGCGGCGTCCAAGGGTGAAGCTATGATCAGACGGTATGGCGAGGTGCCACAAAACGGGCAGCGCTACAAATTACGACCCGGTGTTTACGCGATTTTACCGCGTGCAGGCAAGCTGCTCTGCACCTATCAGGGTGATCCGCATTATGAGGTTCAACTGCCCGGCGGCGGCATAGACCACGGGGAACATCCGTTGAATGCGCTGCACCGCGAGGTGTTTGAGGAAACAGGCTGGCGCATTACGGCACCGCGCAAGCTAGGCGCGTTCCGGCGGTTCACTTTTATGCCGGAATACGATCTTTGGGCCGAAAAGCTGTGTCATATCTATCTGGCCCGTCCCGTGCGGCCCCATGGCCCGCCAAGCGAGCCGGGACATATGGCGCTGTGGTTGTCAGTCGATGAGGCTTTGACAGAGCTTTATAACGACGGCGATGCGGATTTTGTCGCACGGTTTGCGTCTTAAGGGGCTTTGCCCCCGGCGCTACGCGCCTCCCCCAGGATATTTTTGGGCCAGTAATAACGGGACTGGTTGCTGTTCTTGCCCCTGTCGGGAAAAACCTTTATCGCGCGAGACAACTTGTATTGACGTAAAGGCGCTTGCTGATGACCGCTCCGAAAAAAGTTGTTCTGGCCTATTCCGGTGGGCTTGATACCTCGATCATTCTGAAATGGCTGCAGACCGAGTACGGCTGCGAGGTGGTGACCTTTACCGCCGATCTCGGTCAGGGTGAGGAACTGGAGCCGGCGCGCGCCAAGGCCGAGATGATGGGCGCATCTGCGATCTATATCGAGGACCTGCGCGAAGAATTCGTGCGCGATTTCGTATTCCCGATGTTCCGCGCCAACGCGCTATATGAGGGGCTTTATCTGCTGGGTACGTCGATTGCGCGCCCGCTGATTTCCAAGCGTCTGGTCGAGATTGCCGCCGCTGAAGGTGCCGACGCCGTGGCGCATGGTGCGACTGGCAAAGGCAACGATCAGGTCCGGTTTGAACTGGCGGCCTATGCGTTGAACCCTGAAATCAAAGTGATCGCGCCTTGGCGTGAGTGGGATTTGACGAGCCGGACCCGTCTCTTGGAGTTTGCCGAGAAGAACCAGATCCCTGTTGCCAAGGACAAGCGCGGCGAAGCCCCGTTCAGTGTGGATGCCAACCTGCTGCACACATCGTCCGAAGGGAAAGTGCTGGAGGACCCGGGTGTTGAAGCGCCCGATTATGTGTACCAGCGGACGGTCGCACCAGAAGATGCGCCGGATGTCGCGGAAATGGTCGAGATCGAATTTGAGCGCGGCGATGCCGTGGGGATCAATGGCGAGCGTATGTCGCCTGCAACGATCCTGACCAAACTGAATGAACTGGGCGGCAAGCATGGTGTGGGCCGGCTTGATCTGGTTGAAAACCGCTTCGTCGGGATGAAATCACGCGGGATTTACGAGACACCCGGCGGTACCGTGCTGCTGGAAGCGCATCGCGGGATTGAGCAGATTACGCTGGATAGCGGTGCGGGCCACCTGAAAGACAGCATCATGCCGCGATATGCGGAACTGATTTACAACGGTTTCTGGTTCTCGCCAGAGCGTGAAATGCTGCAGGCCCTGATCGACAAGAGCCAGGAACATGTGTCGGGAACGGTCCGTGTAAAGCTTTATAAAGGGTCGGCCACGACTGTTGCACGTTGGTCGGACCAGTCGCTTTATTCCGAGGCGCATGTGACCTTTGAGGATGATGCGGGCGCTTATGACCAGACGGATGCGCAAGGGTTCATCCAGTTGAACGCGCTGCGGTTGAAACTGTTGGCGGCACGTAATCGCAAGGGCTGAGGGGGTTTTACCCCCGACCCGTGCCGGGTCCCCCCAGGATATTTTCGGGCCAATAATGGCGCGGGCTTTCAGAGCTTTCTGGCCTGCATTTTTTCGTAGAGCGGTAGGGCCTTGGCTAGCATTTCGTGATGTTTGTCATCCACCATCGGCAGCGGCCCTTCAACAGAGGCAAAGCCAGTACTTCGATGGACCGCGTTGTACCAATGCGCGGCCCAGACACCATCGGCCGCGCGTGGTCCGGCAGGCCATGCCAGCATTGCGGGATCAAAGGCTAAGTCTATGGCATCACAGAGCTTTCGCAGCATTCTTTCGGGGTCTGCGCGGATGTCGGCGCTGTCAATCACGAGGCCGCCAATCTGGTCATAAAGCGCCGCTTGCTGGGTGAAGCCGATGTCCTCGAGGGTCATCTCATCGCGTTTGGCACCATAGCTCGCGATTACGCGGGCGGGGTGACGGATGAGGTGGATATTGATGCAGTCACGAGCCCAGTCCAGCGGGAAGCCCGCAATCATGTGATGCGGCATGTGCTTCATGTAGAAATGCAGCTTTTTGTCCGGAATAGTGCCTAAACAGCGCTGTGCGACAATCGTCGGGTCCGTCTCGTGCCCGGCGATGATTTCATCCCGCATCGGGTGGTTTGCGCCGGTTGCTTTCAGGTAGGGAGCATAGAATGGTTCATCCCAGACGGCGAAATCCGCACGGTTGCCAAAGGCGTACATCATCGCGGTTGAGAGATTGCGGGGACCGGACCACATGGCGATTCTCATCGGCCACATCCCGTACACAAGCTGTACACAACCTGTACATACAGATGACACATCATGACCGGTCCACCAAATCCTTGTAGAGGGCGCGCAAACGTGCGGTCATTGGACCCAATTCGCCGTTACCTATGATGCGGCCATCAATGCTGCTGACGGGCGTTTGCGCGCCGAAGGTGCCGGTGAGAAACGCCTCATCAGCCGCGTAGGTGTCGACGAGGCTGTAGTTGCGTTCGAACACCGGAATGTCGTTGGCACGGCACAGGTCGATCACCTTTTGGCGGGTAATGCCGTTCATGCAATAGTCGCCCGTGCTGGTCCAGACCGCGCCCTTTTTGACGATAAAGAAGTTGCAGGCGTTTGTCGTGTTCACAAAACCATGCACGTCGAGCATCAGCGCCTCATCTGCACCTGCCTTCTGCGCAGCGATACAGGCGAGAATGCAGTTGAGTTTCGAGTGGCTGTTCAGTTTTGGATCCTGCGTCATCGGCAGGCCGCGCTGGTGGGGGACCGTGGCAAGCGTAATCGGGCGCGGGATTTTGGGGCGCGAATGTTCCATGATGATCACGAAAGTGGGCCCTGATTGTGAGAGGCTGGGGTGTTGGAAAGGGCGCACCTTCACCCCGCGTGTCACCATCAACCGCGCGTGGGCGTCTGTCGTCATGCCATTGGCTTTTTGTGTCTCTAACAAGGCGGAAACCACGCCTTTCCGGTCCATGCCGATGTCGAGATCAATCGCCTTTGCCGCCTCAAAAAGCCGGTCCAGATGCTCATCCATGAAGGCCCATTTGCCATCATAGAGCCGCAGCCCTTCCCAAACCCCATCACCCAGCATAAAGCCGCTGTCGTAGACGCTGACAGTGGCCTGGGCTTTCGGGACAATCTGTCCGTTAACGTAGATCAGGATGGCCTCATTGCGGGCATCATCCTCGGCCTTATGGGTGGTGACTTCGGTCATTGGTGTTCTCCTTGTCGTGGACGCTAGGCCAGTGCTCTGGCCGTTCCAAGAGGGAAAACGCAGGTGTCAGGGGTGAAAGTCCTGCACTTCAGACAGATCAGGAATAACGTCAGCGGTACCATGCCGCATGACCATCAGTGCGCCTGCTTTGGTCGCTTGCCCGATGGCCTGTTCCATGGGCAGGCCACGATCGAGGCCAGCCAGAACGTAGCCGGTGAAGGTGTCACCTGCGCCGGTTGTATCGACAGCATCGACCTTGATCGCAGGGAAGTGCTGTTTTCCTGCAGCGCTAAACCAATCTGCGCCATCGGCACCGCGGGTCACGATCACATCGCGCACAGGCAGATCAGCGGGCGCGGTCCCAATAGCTTCTTCAAGCTGGGCGGCCTCAACCGCATTGAGGATCAGAAAATCAAGCGACGGCAGCACCGCCTTGACGCGATCCGCATCGAAAGGCGCGGCAGCATAGGCGATCTGCAGGCCCAGCTTTTTGCCCATTTCGGCGGCAGTGCGTTGCAGGTTGGTTTCGTTCTGGATGACCAGCCAATCACCGGTTTCCGCCTCGGCCATTGCGGCCTGCAGGGTAACCTGGGGGATCTCCGCATTCGCACCCGGATGAAGGACGATTGCATTCTCGCCTTCGGGGTCGACCATAATGATCGCTTGGGCCGTTTCAGTGTCTAACACAGCGATATTGCGGGTATCGACGCCGTATTCCAGCAGGCGCTGGATCGCCCAGCGCCCGTCTTGACCGACAGCGCCAATGTGATTGACGCGGGCAGCGGCTCGGGCAGCGGCGACCGACATATTCGTGCCCTTGCCGCCCAGAAACATCTGGCGGCCCGTGGACGACAGTGTTTCACCGGGTGCCGGGATATGCGGGACGCGATAGACGAAATCCGCGTTGATTGAACCAAGGTTCCAGATTGCCATCAGTCGACCTTGCAGGCCGCAATCACGGCCATGTTGAGGATGTCGTTGACCGTCGAGACAGTCGAACAGATCTGGATTGGCTTCCCGATACCCGACAGGATTGGGCCGATCACGGTCGCGCCTGCCATTTCCTGCATCAGTTTCACGGAAATCGAGGCGGAATGCCGTGCCGGCACGACCAAGACGTTCGCTGGACCCGTCAGGCGTTGGAACGGATAGTTCTCTTGTGCGGCGGCATTGAGTGCCACGTCGACCGTCATTTCACCCTCGTATTCGAAATCGGCTTTGCGCGCGTCGAGCACTTGGGGGGCTTTGTGCATTTTTTCTGCCCGCTCGGAGACGGGGTAACCGAAGGTCGAGAAAGACAGGAAGGCCACGCGCGGTTCTAGCCCCAGTTCGCGCGCAACGGCAGCACCGCGTTCGGCGATATCCGCGAGATCGTTTTCGTCGGGCCATTCATGGACAAGCGTGTCGGTGATCAGCACGATCCGCCCTTTGTGCAGGACAGCGGTAACACCCACTGCGCCATCGTGTGGTTCTGCGTCGAAGACGTGGTTAATCAGTTCCAGAATATGCGCCGATTTGCGCGTGGCCCCTGTCACCATCCCGTCTGCGTGACCATGCGCGAGCATGAGTGCCGCGAACACATGACGGTCGCGGGCGGCAAGGCGATGGACGTCTTGCGCATCAAAACCTTTGCGTTGCAGGCGTTTATAAAGGAAATCCTTGTAGGTTTCCAAATACGGGGTCGTAGCGGCGTTGACGATTTCAAGTTCGTCAAAGGCCTCTGCCAGACCTTCGGCCGTGAGTTTCTGTTTCACATCGTCCTTGCGGCCAACGATCAACGCTTTGCCCATGCCAGAGCGCTGATACATGACGGCGGCGCGCAACACGCGGGGATCATCGCCTTCGGCGAACACAACAGTGGATTGGTTGGCGCGGGCGCGCGCGTTCAGGCTACGCAGAATGGACTGCGTGGGATCCATGCGGGATTTGAGAGAGAGCTCATAGGCGTCCATATCCACGATGGGGCGGCGCGCGACGCCTGTTTTCATGCCGGCCCGTGCCACCGCCGTCGGGATGCGGTGGATCAGACGGGGGTCGAACGGCGTCGGAATGATGTAGTCGCGCCCGAAGGTCAGTTTCTTGCCATAGGCCATGGCGACTTCATCCGGCACATCCTCGCGCGCCAGTGCCGCAAGCGCCTCGGCACAGGCGATTTTCATTTCGTCGTTGATCGCGCGGGCGTGGATGTCGAGCGCACCACGGAAAAGATAGGGAAAGCCCAGCACGTTGTTCACCTGATTTGGGTAATCGCTGCGGCCTGTGGCGACGATGGCATCCTCGCGTACAGCATGGGCGTCTTCGGGTGTGATTTCGGGATCGGGGTTCGCCATGGCAAAAATAACAGGGTTTTCAGCCATGTTAGACACCATTTCCTGTGTCACAGCCCCTTTGGCGCTGACGCCGAGGAAGACGTCACAGCCCTTCATCGCATCATCAAGCGTGCGGGCGGTGGTATTGGCAGCGTGGGCAGATTTCCATTGGTTCATGCCCTCGGTCCGGCCCTGGTAAATGACACCTTTGGTATCAGCCATGATGCAGTTGTCATGTTTCGCACCCATCGCCTTGAGCAATTCAAGGCAGGCGATCCCTGCGGCACCGGCCCCGTTCAGGACGATTTTGACATCTTCGATCTTCTTGCCCGACAGATGCAGCGCGTTCAGCAGACCTGCGGCACAGATCACCGCCGTCCCATGCTGGTCATCGTGAAAAACGGGGATATCCATCTGCTCTTTGAGCGTTTGTTCAATGATGAAACACTCGGGCGCTTTGATGTCTTCAAGGTTGATACCGCCAAAGGTGGGACCCATCAGGCGGACGGCCTTGATGAATTCGTCCGGGTCTTCGGTATCCAGTTCAATGTCGATGGAATTGACGTCGGCAAAACGTTTGAAAAGCACGGATTTGCCTTCCATGACCGGTTTGCTGCCCAGCGCGCCGAGATTGCCGAGGCCAAGGACCGCAGTGCCGTTTGAAATCACGGCAACCAGATTGCCTTTGTTGGTGTAATCATAAGCGAGCGCGGGGTTTGCGGCGATTTCCTCGCAGGGGATCGCGACGCCGGGGGAATAGGCCAGTGACAAATCGCGCTGCGTCGTCATCGGGACAGTTGCCTGAATTTCCCATTTGCCCGGAGTTGGATGCATATGGAATTGCAGCGCATCTTCGCGGGTCAGTTTATTCTTCGACATCGGGTCCCCCTGTTTTAGTCCACAAGACATAGCGGTTTCTGCCAAGGGCCTGCAACGGGTTCATTTCAGGGTTTCGCAGCTTTCATGCAGTGGTAATGTGCGCGGAATGATCCCGGGGGATACATGAGCAACAGCACAGTCACGCCGATGATGGCGCAATATCTGGAAATCAAAGCTGAGCATCCTGATGCGCTGCTGTTTTACCGGATGGGCGATTTCTATGAGATGTTCTTTGACGATGCCGTTGCTGCGGCAGAGGCGCTTGATATCGCGCTGACAAAACGCGGCAAGCATGATGAACAGGATATACCGATGTGCGGTGTGCCGCATCACGCGGCTGAAGGCTATTTCCTCACGCTGATCCGCAAAGGGTTCCGCGTGGCGGTTTGTGAGCAGATGGAAAGCCCCGCTGAGGCGAAGAAGCGTGGTTATAAGGCGGTTGTGAAACGTGAAGTCGTGCGTCTGGTCACGCCGGGTACGTTGACCGAGGATTCGTTGCTTGATGCACGCCGGCATAATTTTCTGGCGGCCTATCATAGCGTGCGCGATGCAGGGGCACTGGCGTGGGTCGATATCTCGACCGGTGCGTTCCATGTGATGCCTTGCGGGGGCGCGCAACTGGGCCCCGAACTGGCACGATTAACGCCACGCGAGGTGATTGTTGCAGACGGGTCCGAGGCGGATTGGGCTGGAATAGTGTCGGATTCCGGTGCAACGCTGACAACCTTGGGTGCAGCGGCATTTGACAGTGTTTCAGGCGAAAAGCGCCTGTGTAGTGTCTATAAAGTCAGCTCACTTGATGCGTTTGGCAGCTTTGGTCGCGCCGAGATTGGGGCCATGTCTGCTGTTGCCGAATATCTGGATATTACGCAGCGCGGTAATCTGCCTTTGTTGCGCCCCCCCGTTCAGGAGGGCCAGTCAGCAGCAATGCAGATTGATGCGGCGACACGGCGATCATTGGAGCTGACCCAAGCGATGAACGGCGGCAAGCAAGGGTCGCTTTTGCATTGCATTGATCGCACAGTCACCGCAAGTGGTGCGCGATTGTTGGAACGGCGGCTTTCGTCACCGTCCTGCAATGGTGATGTCATCACGGGGCGGTTGGATGCGGTCGGGTTCTTGGCCAATCAGGCGCGGCTGACCAAGGATATTCGACAGAGTTTGCGCGGCGTGCATGATCTGGACCGCGCGTTGTCACGTTTGGCGCTGGATCGTGGCGGGCCACGGGATATGGCAGCAATTCGCAACACCATCGGACAGGCCATTGCGCTTTCCGCGCTGATGCCGGCGGATTTGCCCCCTATTCTGGCGGATGCAACGCAGGATTTGACAGGGCATCAGGCGTTGTTGGACCTGTTGGATGAGGCGCTGATTGCAGAACCGCCGCTTTTGTCGCGCGACGGCGGGTTCATTGCGCCGGGGTATGACGCCGAACTGGACGAAGTGCGCAAGTTACGTGACGAAGGCCGGTCTGTGATTGCGCAGATGCAATCAGAGTATATCGAGACATCGGGCGTGTCGTCGCTGAAGATCAAGCACAACAACGTGCTGGGGTACTTTATCGAGACAACGGCAACGCATGCGGCCAAAATGATGGCCCCGCCATTGAATGAAACCTTCATTCATCGCCAGACCACGGCCAATCAGGTGCGTTTTACCACCGTAGAGCTGTCAGAGATCGAGACGCGTATCCTCAATGCGGGCGGGCGTGCACTCGAGATCGAAAAGAGACTCTATTCCAGCCTGAAAGAGGCGATTATTGCGCAGGCAGGGCCGCTTGGCGCATTGGCGCGGGCGCTGTCCGAAATTGATTTGAACGCAGGTCTTGCGGAATTGGCGGTGACCGAAAACTGGGTCAGGCCACGGGTGGACGACAGCCGCGCATTTGACATCACAGGCGGGCGGCATCCCGTTGTTGAGGCGGCTTTGCAGAAAGACGGCGCGCCATTTATCGCCAATGATTGCGGATTGACCGACACACCAATCTGGTTGCTGACCGGTCCGAACATGGCAGGTAAATCGACGTTTCTACGACAGAATGCGCTGCTTGCGATTTTGGCTCAGATGGGCAGTTTTGTGCCGGCCACCGAGGCCCACATCGGGATTGTCAGCCAGTTGTTTAGCCGCGTCGGGGCGTCAGACGATCTGGCACGCGGGCGGTCGACCTTTATGGTCGAGATGGTGGAAACGGCAGCGATTTTGAATCAGGCCGATGATCGGGCGCTTGTCATTCTGGATGAAATCGGGCGCGGCACCGCGACATATGACGGTTTGTCGATTGCCTGGGCGACGTTGGAACATTTGCATGATGTGAACCGCTGTCGCGCGCTGTTTGCTACGCATTACCACGAAATGTCGGCGCTATCGGCAAAGCTCGAGGGTGTGGATAACGCAACGGTCACCGTGAAGGAATGGGAAGGCGACGTGATTTTCCTGCATGAGGTCAAGCGCGGCACAGCGGATCGCAGTTACGGGGTGCAAGTTGCGCGTTTGGCAGGGTTGCCTGCCGTCGTTGTAGAGCGCGCCAAAGTGGTTCTGGAAGCTTTGGAAAAAGGTGAGCGCGAAGGCGGGACAGCGCAGAAAGCGATCATTGATGATCTGCCGCTGTTTTCTGCAACGCCTGCCCCGGTCACCGTTGCGCCAAAGCCCTCTGTAATCGAGGAACGTTTGCGCGATGTGCACCCCGATGAGCTGAGCCCCCGGGATGCGCTTGATCTGATTTATGAGTTGCGGTCGAAATTGTAGCGTGGGTTGGTCCCACCCTACGATGCGGGCATGGATGACACGCCGACTTGGGCCGGGCGCAACAGGCGGTCGTGCAGCATGAAACCCTCGGCGGCGACCTGAATGATCTCGCCTGCTTTGGTGCCGGGCACAGGCGCTTCGAACATAGCCTGGTGTAGCTGCGGGTCGAATTTATCACCTACTTCAGGCGTAATAGGGTCGATTCCGTGCTTTTTGAACACGCTGATCAATTCGCGCATTGTCAGCTCGACACCCTCAAGCAAGGCTTTGTTTGCGTCTTGCTCGGCCTCGGCTGAGGACTGCAACGCGCGGCGCAGGTTGTCGTAAACCGGCAGCATGTCGCGGGCGAGTTTGGAACCACCATAGTTTTCAGCCTCGCGGCGGTCACGATCGGCACGTTTGCGGGTATTTTCCGCATCAGCCAATGCGCGCATGAACTTGTCACGGAATTCATCACGCTCTGCGCGCAGGGCTTCGATTTCATCAAAGCTTGCTTCAGCAGCATCGAAATCAATCTCGTCGCCTTCAGCTGCGAGTTCATCAAGGCTTTGTAGTTCTTCGTCTTTATCAGACATCAGTCTTCCCTTTACGAGCGGTCAACGATCATCTTGCCGACCAGCTTTGCGGTGTAGTTCACGATTGGTACGATGCGCCCATAGTTCAGCCGTGTTGGACCAATCACCCCAACGGCGCCAATGATCTTTTTGTCGGCGTTCATATAAGGGGAAACGACCAGAGATGAACCCGAAAGTGAGAACAATTTGTTCTCGGAGCCAATAAAAATGCGCACCCCCTCACCTTCTTCGGCAAGATCAAGGAATTGCGCGATGTCACGCTTGCGTTCAAGGTCGTCAAAGAGGGTACGGATACGGGCAAGATCTGCCTCGTCACCACCTTCACCAAGCAGATTGCCGCGCCCGCGCACAATCAACCGCTCCGTCGATTCGCCTTCATTCTCCCAAAGAACGACGCCATTCTCGACGAGTTCGGCAGCCAAGGCGTTGATTTCCTGACGCCGTGTTTTGATCTCACGTGAAATTACGGCGCTGAGGTCCGATAGCGTATGCCCCGCCGCGATTGCATTCAGGAAATTCGCAGCCTCGCGCATGGAAGACGGGGTTTGGCCAGGTGGCGGTGTAAAGACGCGGTTTTCCACATGGCCGTCACCGAAGACCAGCACAACCAGCGCGCGGTCGGCAGAGAGCGAGACAAACTCGATATGTCTAATCGGCGCTTCGTGCTTCGGGGTCAGCACAAGGCTGGCACCATGCGTCACACCAGAGAGCGCCTGGCCGACCTCATCCAGAACAGTGGTAACGTCCTGATTGTTCGACGTAACGGTGCGATCAATTTTTTCACGGTCCTGACCATCAAGATCGCCAACTTCCAGCAACCCGTCAACGAAAAGGCGCAGCCCCAACTGGGTGGGAATGCGGCCCGCGCTGACATGGGGGCTTCCCAACAGTCCGAGATACTCGAGATCCTGCATCACATTGCGGATCGTCGCGGCGCTGACCTGTTCGGAAAAATCTCGGGTGAGCGAGCGTGACCCGACAGGTGCGCCACTTTCAAGGTAGCCTTCGACCACGCGGCGAAACACCTCGCGGGAGCGCGCGTTCATTTCGTCAATATTTGGCGATTGTGCTGTCATTGGTTCCACTGGCAAGGCGTCGCAATTAAAACGAAGTTTGCGGTAGCGTCAATCGGGGTTGGATTTCATATGTGGGCAGCGTATGCCGCTAATGCAACCGATAGGAGGAAACCCGATGCGTCCATCTGGCCGTCAAACGAATGAAATGCGCGAAATCTCGATCGAGACAGGCGTGACGATGCACGCGGAAGGGTCTTGTCTGATCAAATGTGGCAATACCCATGTGCTTTGCACCGCGACCATTGACGAGCGTGTACCACCGTTTCTGAAGAATTCCGGCCTTGGGTGGGTGACAGCGGAATACGGCATGCTGCCACGTGCGACAAATACGCGGATGCGGCGTGAGGCAAAGAACGGGCAATCCGGCCGCACACAGGAAATCCAGCGGTTGATCGGGCGGTCTTTGCGGGCCGGTGTTGATCGGGTCGCACTGGGGGAGCGCCAGATCGTGGTGGATTGTGATGTTATTCAGGCCGATGGGGGCACACGCTGTGCATCAATCACGGGCGGTTGGGTCGCGTTGAAGCTGGCAGTGCAAAAGTTGATGAAGGCGGGTGATGTGATCAGCGATCCTTTGATCGACCCTGTCGCGGCAATTTCTTGCGGGATTTATGCGGGTCAGGAAGTGCTGGATCTGGATTATCCCGAGGACAGTGAAGCCGGTGTTGACGGCAACTTTGTCATGTCAGCTGGAAAACTGATCGAGGTACAGATGTCTGCAGAGGGGTCAACCTATACGCGCGCGCAGATGGATGCCCTGCTTGATCTGGCGGAAAAAGGTGTCGCGGAACTGACAGCGGCGCAACTGGCGGCGGTGTCCTGATGCGGCGATTTGACGGCAAGGAATTGGTGATTGCGACCCATAACCAAGGGAAGCTGGAAGAGATTGCCGATCTGTTGCGCCCTTACGGGGTGTCTTTGACGTCAAACGCAGATCATGGGTTGCCCGAGCCGGAAGAAACCGAAACCACTTTTGTCGGGAACGCACGGATCAAGGCGCATGCAGCAGCCAAGGCAACCGGCCTGCCGGCCCTGTCGGATGATAGCGGGATCGAGATTGACGGCCTTGGTGGTGCGCCCGGCGTTTATACTGCGGATTGGGCGGAAACACCCAACGGCCGCGATTTCAAGATGGCAATGGCGCGGAGTTGGGCCGAGTTAGAGTCTGTTTCCGCCCCCTACCCACGGACTGCGCGGTTTTGTTGCACCTTGGTTCTGGCCTGGCCTGACGGACATGACGAGGTGTTTCCCGGTGTCATGCCCGGCCAGATTGTTTGGCCGATGCGTGGTGACCAAGGGCATGGATATGATCCGATTTTTCAGCCTGATGGTTATGACATCACCTTTGGCGAGATGGATCGCTGGGAAAAGAACAAGATCAGCCACCGAGCTGATGCTTTTGCCAAGCTGATCGCGGGTTGTTTTGCCTAGGATGGAAGATTGGGAGCATGGAGGCTTTGGCCTCTATATTCACTGGCCGTTTTGTCAGGCGAAGTGTCCCTATTGCGATTTTAACAGTCATGTCGTGGCCCAGATTGACCAAGGTGCCTGGGCCGAGGCCTATTTGAGCGAGATTGCACGTGTTGGGGCCGAAACGCAGGGCCGTGTTTTGCGGTCTGTTTTCTTTGGCGGTGGCACGCCCAGCCTGATGGATCCGGCGGTGGTTGATACAATCCTGACGAAGGTACGTGCGACTTGGCCGATGGCGAATGATATCGAGATCACGCTGGAGGCGAATCCGACGTCAGTCGAAGCGGAACGCTTTGCCGGCTACCGCGATGCGGGGGTGAACCGCGTTTCCATGGGTATTCAGGCGCTGAATGATGCAGATTTGAAGGCACTGGGCCGGTTGCATAGCGCTGAAGAAGCAATGCGGGCCTTTGAAATTGCACGCAAGGTGTTCGATCGCGTGAGTTTTGATCTGATATACGCGCGGCAAGGCCAATCGGTCACGGATTGGACGGCGGAATTGCGGCGTGCGCTGGATTTGGCGGTCGATCATTTATCGCTCTATCAGCTCACAATCGAGGATGGCACGGCCTTTGGTGATCGCTATGCGGCAGGCAGACTGCGCGGTCTGCCGGATGATGATGCGGCAGCTGACATGTATGCCGCGACGCAAGAGATTTGCGAAGAGGCCGGATTTGCGGGCTATGAGGTGTCCAATCACGCGCGCGCGGGCTGTGAGAGTATCCACAACAAAATCTATTGGCGCTATGGCGATTACGCTGGGATTGGGCCAGGCGCACATGGGCGTCTGACATTGGGTGGACAGCGGTTTGCGACCGAGGCACCACGCGCACCCGCGGGGTGGTTGGCACAGGTGCGCAAAACAGGAAACGGGGACTTGTCACGCGAGGCGCTCACGCAAGACGAGCAGTTTGCGGAGTTTCTGTTGATGGGGATGCGGTTGCGCGAAGGTGTGGATACTACGCGCTTTCCGCATCTCGGTAGAGACGAATATATAAATAAAATCAATGGGTTAGTTGACTTGGGGATGGTCACCTATAACTCGGAGATCCTGCAACTTACCGCTCAAGGCGCTCCTGTCTTGAACGCTGTCCTGCGCGCCTTATTGGACGATTAACCACCGGAAAGCGCGCGGAGAAGATCATCCAGCTGATCAAGCGACTTATATGCAATCGTCATTTTGCCGCCTTCACTGCCTGCCGGATGATCGATTGTGACTTTCATGCGCAGCGTCGCTGACAGCTCATCTTCGATCTGGATGGTGTCAGCATCTTTGGGCACTGGCGCCCCTGGCACCGAACGCTTTTTGATTGCAGGACCCTTCTTGGCCAGCTTTTCGGTTTCGCGGACCGAGAGTTTGCGTTGAATGATTTCGCGGGCCAAGGCGACGGCATGATCGTGCCCGACAAGGGCACGTGCGTGACCGGCGGACAGCTGGCCACTGACAAGATAGGTCTGCACCTCTTCCGGTAGGGTCAGGAGGCGCAGCAGGTTTGCGATGTGGCTGCGGCTTTTGCCCAGAGCAGAGGCGAGTTTATCTTGAGTGTGGCCGAAGCGGTCCATCAATTGTTTATAGCCTGCGGCCTCATCCACGGGGTTCAGGTCTGCACGCTGGATGTTTTCGATGATCGCAATTTCAAGGACTTCTGTGTCATCATAGTCACGCAAGAGGACCGGGATTTCGTGCAACTTGGCGCGTTGCGCAGCACGCCAACGACGTTCACCCGCAACGATTTCGAAGAAATCAGGATCAGCCGGAGATTGCCGGACAATGAGAGGCTGAATGATGCCTTTCTCGGCAATGGAACTTGCGAGTTCGTCAAGCGCATCCTCTGCAAAGGTGCGGCGCGGCTGATCGGGATTGGGGCGCACCCGTTCAATCGGCACGACGAGATCGGGCCGCTTTGCCGGTGCTTCGCTGCTGTCGTCCGTTGCCACATCTGACATCAGAGCAGAGAGACCACGGCCCAGGCCACGGGATTTCTTTGGTGTGCGTGTCATCTATGCGGCCTTCTTTTTCTTTGTTCTTTCAATCAATTCAGCAGCGAGCGCACGATATGCGGCGCTGCCTTTTGATGCACTATCATAGGAGAGCACGGGCATCGCGAATGATGGCGCTTCGCTCAGGCGGACGTTGCGGGGAATGACGGTTTTGAACACCATATCACCCATGTTTTCGCGGGCGTCATCCTCAACCTGCAAAGAGAGGTTGTTGCGGCTATCATACATTGTGAGCGCAATACCTTCGATCCTCAGATCGGGATTGGCGGTTTGCCGGACATCACGGACAGTGAGAATAAGCTGTGAAAGGCCTTCGAGCGCGAAAAACTCGCTTTGTAGCGGCACAATGATGGAATGCGCCGCTACCATCGCGTTGACAGTCAATATGTTGAGAGAGGGCGGGCAATCTATCAAAATGTAGTCAAAGACGAAAAGCGCCGGATCATTGCCCCGCAGCACATCCCGCAACAGGAAACTGCGTTTTGCATTGTCGACAAGTTCAAGATCGGCAGAGCTTAGGTCGGTTGTTGCTGGAATGATGCAAAGGCGATTGACGGATGTTTTCTGAATGGCCTTGGTCAAGGTGACATCGCCAGCCAGCAGATCGTAGGTTGTGGCCTCTCTCTTGTCATGATCAACGCCAAGGCCCGTAGATGCGTTCCCTTGCGGGTCCAGATCGATCAGCAGGACGTTTTTCTTTTTTTCTGCCAAGGCTGCACCCAAATTGATAGTGGTGGTCGTTTTCCCGACACCCCCTTTTTGGTTCGCAACCGCGATGATTATTGGATCATGAGCCAAGCTTATCTATCCTTCGGATGGCGAGTATTCGTGCGTCAGGATCAGTGATACTGGCGTTTTCTTCAAGGTCAAACGACCAGTTCTTTTGCGCATCGGCAACTTCCTGTCCGGACTGGCGACCTTTGTGAAAAAGAGCCAAGCCGTCGTGCTTCAGGTGTCGCTGTGTCAGAGAAAGCAATCCAGATAGTGCGGTGAGTGCGCGAGCAGATACCACATCTGCATTCTGTTCAGGGGCAGTTTCAATTCGTTCAGCAATCACTTGCACTGAAAGGCCAAGCTCACGTGCCGCTGTGCGCAGGAATGCTGCTTTGCGTTGGTCGCTTTCAATGAGAACAAACTCCGCATGCGGGTTCTTGTCTTTAGCGAGAATCGCCATAACGATGCCGGGAAACCCGCCACCACTGCCGATATCGACCCATTTTTCAAAGGATTCTGGCGCAAACCTATAGAGCTGGACCGAATCGACGATATGGCGCTCCCAGATGGAATCTCGTGTTCCCCGCGCGATTAGGTTGATCTTTGCGGTCCATTTCGCAGTCAGAGCAGCAAATGCCTCAAGGTCTGACATTGTTTCACGTGAAACATTCACGCCGGCAACAACCAATGACATCTCTCAGGTTCCGGTCGCTTGGTGCTGTTTCTTTATGGCCCCGATAATCAGCATCAGGGCCGCAGGCGTCATGCCCTCGATACGACCCGCATGCGCAATCGTTGACGGACGCGTTGCGGACAGTTTTGCCACGATTTCGTTCGAAAGGCCCCTGATTTGCGTATAGTCTGTGTCATCGGGAATGATGTGGTTTTCATCCCGCTCCATCGCCGCAATATCACGCTCTTGCCGCGCGATATAATGTGCGTAAAGTGCATCTTTCTTTACCTGGTCTTGTATCTGAACAGGAATATCATCTACATCTAGCTGCAATTGCGCCAGATGTTCAAAATTGAAATCCGCCAAGGCAAGCGCATCCAGCGCAGATTTGCGCGGACCGTCCGCGTTCAATTTCACTCCAAGACCTGCAATATCACGCGAAGAGATCATCATCTCGGAAAGTGACGCCTTGGCTTTTCCGATCTGTTCCATCTTGTCGCTAAAGTGCGACCACCTGTTTTCACCCACACAGCCAATCGCATGGCCCCGCTCTGTCAGCCGCTGATCTGCGTTATCCGCGCGAAGCGACAAACGAAACTCGGCGCGTGAGGTAAACATGCGGTAGGGTTCTGATACACCTCGTGTGATCAGATCATCAATCATCACGCCGATATAGGATTCCCGACGGCTAAAGATGACAGAATCCTGTCCTTTTACTTGCGCAGCCGCATTGAGGCCCGCAACCATGCCCTGCGCCGCGGCCTCTTCGTAACCGGTCGTCCCGTTGATCTGGCCCGCCAAAAACAGCCCCGGAACATCGCGGAGTTCCAATGTCGCCCGTAAGGCCCGCGGATCGACATAGTCGTATTCAATCGCATAACCAGGCTGCAAAATCGTTGTATTTTCAAGACCATAGATCGAATTCACATAGGCCTTTTGCACGTCCTCAGGCAGAGATGTTGAAATACCGTTCGGATAGACCGTGTGATCATTCACGCCCTCTGGTTCGAGGAAAATCTGGTGCGATGTCTTATCTGCGAAGCGAACGATCTTATCCTCGATCGACGGGCAATAGCGTGGGCCCACGCCGTCGATCCGTCCACCATACATCGCCGAACGGCCAAGGTTATCGCGGATAATATCGTGGGTCGCCTCATTCGTATGGGTGATTCCGCAATCAATCTGCGGGGCCGACGGACCTGTCGACAGAAAGGAAAACAACACAGGATCCGCGTCACTAGGCTGCGTTTCCAATTTATCCCAAGCAATTGTGCGACCATCCAGACGTGGTGGTGTACCCGTTTTCAGACGGCCAAGCGGCAATCCAAAGCTATCAAGGCGCTCTGCCATTTTGACCGAGGGGTCATCACCCATCCGCCCGCCAGGCCGCGACACATCGCCGATATGGATCACACCGCGCAGGAATGTACCGGTTGTCAGAATCACACTATTTGCGGAAATGGCAGCACCATCGCGCATCTGGATACCGGTCACGCGGCCCTTAGACATCAGCAAATCAACGGCTTCGCCCTCAAGGATGGTGAGGTTTGCCAGCAAATCCAGCTCTGCCTGCATTTCCTTGCGATAGATTTGCCTGTCAGATTGGGCGCGCGGCCCCTGTACGGCAGGCCCTTTCTTCCGGTTCAGCAAGCGAAACTGGATACCCGCCTTATCGGCAACACGTCCCATAACGCCGTCAAGCGCATCAATCTCGCGCACGAGGTGGCCTTTTCCCAGACCCCCAATTGCTGGATTGCAAGACATCACACCGATAGAAGCCTTGGTTAGCGTCACCAATGCTGTGCGCAAGCCCATACGGGCCGCCGCATGTGCTGCCTCGGCGCCTGCATGTCCGCCACCAATCACAATTACGTCGTAGTCCTGATGTTTCACGTGAAACACTCCCTACTTGCCGATGCAAAAACTGCTGAAGATCTCATCCAGCACGTGCTCTACATCAACGCGGCCCACAATACTATCCACGGCACGAATGGCTGATCTCAAATCCTCTGCCACGAGATCGGTCATCGCATCAGGTGTTTCAAGTGCCAGCACCGCATCATCCAGATATCCGATTGCGCGCACCATCGCGACCCGGTGCCGTTCGCGCATCGCAATCCCGATTTGTCCGACCTTCTCCTGCAGACGCTGCCGCACACATTCAATCAGCGCGTCGATGCCAGCCCCTGTCTTGCCAGATATCGCCAGTCCATCCCCATGACCAAGATCGGATTTTGCCTGCACGACAAGATCATCAGGGCTAAGCTCTCTATTTATTTCTGAAGGATCCATGACCAAGTGTATGCGAAAATCGGCCCGCTCAGCCCTTTCTTTCGCCCGCGCGACACCAAGCCCCTCGACGATATCATCCGTGTCCCTAACGCCCGCTGTATCCAGCAGCGTCACTGGCAGGCCATCAAGGTCCATCTGCACCTCGATCACGTCACGCGTGGTACCCGCAACCTCGGATGTGATCGCAACATCACGTCCGGCAAGCCGGTTCAAGAGCGTTGATTTACCAACATTCGGTGCCCCGATAATGGCCACTTCGAACCCGTCCCGCACACGCTCGGCAACACGCACACCTGCGGCCTCGCGGGTCATCTCGGTCCGGACCTGACCCAAGAGATCGTTCACTTCAGGGCTGACATCGACAGGCACTTCCTCATCCGCAAAATCAATTGTCGCCTCAAGCAAAGCAGCCGCCCGAATAAGACGTGTCCGCCAGCTATCTGCCAATACCCCCAGCGCGCCGGAAAAGACCCGTACAGCCTGCTTACGCTGGCTCTCGGTCTCGGCATCAATCAAGTCAGCAAGTCCCTCAACCTCGGCCAGGTTGAGCCGTCCGTTTTCCAGCGCACGACGTGTGAATTCGCCTGCCTCTGCCTGTCGTAGCGCAGGGTTATCACCTAAACACCGCAACACCGCATTGACCACCGCCGGACTGCCGTGCAGCTGAAGTTCGACTACGCTTTCACCGGTAAAGCTCTTGCCCTCAGGGAAGTGCAGGATGAGCGCCTCATCCAGCAACTCTCCGCTCGCGTCACGCAATGAGCGCACGCCCCGCGTCACAGGGACATCACCGCACAAACCCGACACCGCAGGCCCTGCCATTGGCCCGGAAATCCGCACCACAGCAACACCTGCCCGGCCCTGCGCCGTCGCTAAGGCAAAAATCGTATCCATAGGTTAACCCATTGTTTTAGAACAATAAGTTACGTGTTCATTGAGTCGAAGAAATCTGCGTTTGTCTTGGTCTGCTTCAGCTTACCGATCAGGAACTCAATCGCATCGGTCGTGCCCATCGGGTTCAGAATACGGCGCAACACATAGGTCTTCGCCAGATCGGCCTTATCCACCAGCAGCTCTTCCTTCCTGGTCCCGGACTTGAGGATATCCATCGCCGGGAAGACACGCTTGTCAGCCACCTTCCGGTCCAGCACAATCTCGCTGTTGCCGGTACCTTTGAATTCTTCAAAGATCACCTCGTCCATACGCGAACCGGTATCAATCAGCGCGGTTGCGATAATCGTCAGCGACCCGCCCTCTTCAATGTTCCGTGCCGCACCAAAGAACCGCTTGGGCCGCTGCAGCGCGTTCGCATCGACACCACCGGTCAGGACTTTGCCGGACGATGGCACAGTCGTGTTGAACGCGCGCCCCAGACGTGTGATCGAATCCAGCAGGATCACAACATCACGCTTATGCTCGACCAGACGTTTCGCCTTTTCGATCACCATCTCGGACACAGCCACGTGGCGTGTTGCAGGCTCGTCAAAGGTAGACGACACAACCTCGCCCTTCACAGAACGCTGCATATCCGTCACCTCTTCGGGGCGTTCGTCAATCAGCAGAACGATCAGGTAGCACTCTGGATGGTTTTTCTCGATCGAGTTCGCAATGTTCTGCAACAGTACTGTCTTGCCGGTCCGCGGTGGCGCCACGATCAAAGACCGCTGGCCTTTCCCGATCGGGGCTACAAGATCAATAATCCGCGCCGAACGGTCTTTTACCGTCGGATCCGCGATTTCCATCGTCAGACGCTCATCAGGATAGAGCGGTGTGAGGTTATCAAAGGCAACCTTGTGCTTCGCTTTCTCGGGATCTTCGAAGTTGATCAACTCAACCGAGGTCAGCGCAAAATAGCGTTCATTGTCATTGGGCTCTTTCATGACCCCTTCGACCGTATCACCGGTGCGCAGGGAATACTGCCGGATCATATCCGGTGAGACATAAATATCATCAGGACCGGGAAGATAGTTTGCTTCTGGCGAGCGCAGGAAACCGAACCCGTCCTGCAACACTTCCAAAACGCCATCACCACCGATGACCCATTCCTCGTCTGCCCGTTCTTTCAGGATAGCGAACATCATGTCGCCTTTACGCATCGTCGATGCGTTCTCGATCTCGAGCTCTTCGGCCAAAGACAGCAAATCCTTCGGGCTCTGCGCCTTCAGATCAGCAAGGTTCAAACGGTGCTGTGACATGAATAAATCCTGCTGCCAGCACATATGCCGGCATTTCTACGTTTCGGAATGGAAAACCGCTTTCCCGGACGGGAAGCATCGCCACACATAGACATGCAAGGCATCTGAGTCAATCGCGCTTAGAAGGGCCGCACAATCACTGCCACAACGATCAACACCATCAGAACCGTGGGCACCTCGTTAAACAACCGATAGGTCCGCCCTGACCGTGTATTCGTGCCCGCTGCAAACTCTTTGCGCCGCGCACTCATCCAGCCGTGCGCACCAGTCATCAAAATCACCGAGACAAGCTTGACCCACGACCAGACCGCGCCCCAGTCAAACGCACCCAAACCGATCATGATCAGACCGGCAATCCATGCCACAATCATCGCAGGGTTCATGATGACCCGCAGCAGCTTCTCTTCCATGATTTGAAACGTCTGATCGAGCTCTGATCCAACCATGGCTTTCTCGGCATGATAGACAAACAGACGTGGCAGATAGAACAGCCCAGCCATCCAAGCGAGCACTGCCATAATATGGAGCGCCTTGATCCACGGATAGATACCACTCAAAAAATCCATCATGTGTTTATGCCTTCTTTGCCCTGCTCTTCCTTAATAAATTTAAAGAGAAAGAAAAGATGATGTTGTTGTTTGTCACCTGATTTTCTGTGGGTTGTTTTTTCATCCTCAGATTTATCCCAAGGTGTGATCTCTCTAAGGTAGCTGCTGAAGAGAACAGATTGGAAAATAAACCATTTAAAAACAATGTCTTGTGGAGTATATTTTTCTACGTAATCCGGTCAGTTACAGCATTGACTCTCTCTTCAACGCGATTCTTCCACAGGCCCGACTTATTCATACCCACCGTGGAAAAAACCCTGTGGTGCAATTTGGGACAGGTCTGTTCTACACAAAACGCTGCAGCCTGCTAGTTATGCCCGTATCAATCCTCACGGTGACACAAGACTTGTCCAAAAGGTTATCCACATGAGCGACCAGATCATTCTTGCATCAGGCTCGGAAATCCGCGCGCAATTGCTCACAAACGCAGGCCTCGATTTTGATGTTTCCGTTGCCCGCGTCGATGAGGAAGCAGTGCGTGCATCCCTTTTGGCCGAAACTGCCAGCCCCCGCGATATTGCCGATACGCTGGCAGAGTTGAAAGCCCAGCGTGTCGCGGCGCGTCACCCTGATGCCCTGGTGATCGGCTGCGATCAAGTTCTTGCGCTAGGCCCGCAAATCTTCAACAAGCCCGAAACACCCGCCGAGGCCCTGTCGCAACTTCAGTCCCTTCGCGGTCAAAAACACCAGCTTTTGTCTGCCGCCGTGATCTATGGTGAAGGAAAACCGCTTTGGCGTCATGTCGGTATCGTCCGACTGCATATGCGTGACGCGTCCGACACCTATCTTGCGGATTATGTCGACCGGAACTGGGACAGTATCCGCCATTCTGTCGGCGCCTATAAGCTTGAAGAAGAAGGAGTGCGACTTTTTACACGCATTGAAGGAGATTATTTCACTGTCCTCGGTTTGCCACTCTTAGAACTCTTGTCATATCTGACACTTCGCGGAACATTACCCTCATGACCAGTATTCCTCGCGCCGGTGTCATCGGCAATCCGATCAGTCATTCGCTTTCGCCAAAGCTCCATAGCTATTGGCTCGAACGTTACGACATTGAAGGTGAGTATACCGCCCTGCAGGTGACAGAAGACGCGCTTGAAACTACGCTCCGTGATCTTCCAAAGCAGGGATTTATCGGCGCGAATGTCACCCTGCCGCACAAAGTCAGCGTGATGCAATATGCCGATCAGATCACAGACCGAGCCACTTTGATTGGTGCGGCCAATACCCTTATTTTCAAGGAAGATGGCCGTATTTTTGCAGATAACACCGATGGCTATGGTTTCATGGCAAATGTCCGTCAGGGCGCGCCGGATTGGGACCCCAAGGCAGGCCCGGCCGCCATTTTCGGGGCAGGTGGTGCTGCCCGTGCGATCATTGTGGCCCTTGCTGACGCGGGTGTTCCCGAAATCATTATTGCAAACCGGACCCGCCCCAAAGCCGAGGCCTTGCGCGCCGATTTCGGTGCCCGTGTGTCGGTCGTGGATTGGGTGCAGGCCGATCAGATGCTTGATGGCGCCAAAACCGTGATCAATACCACATCGCTTGGTATGGTTGGCGCGCAGGAATTCAAAGTATCGCTTGATGCGCTCTCGAAAGACGCGGTCGTGACCGACATTGTGTATAATCCTTTGCGGACACCGTTTCTCAAAGCGGCCGAGGCCAAAGGTGCCCGAACGGTTGATGGCCTTGGGATGTTGTTGCATCAGGGTGTGCCTGGCTTTGAACGATGGTTCGGGCAAAGACCCGACGTAGATGACGCCACCCGCGCGGCGGTCCTCGCATGACGCATCTGTTGGGATTAACCGGTTCAATTGGAATGGGAAAATCTACAACAGCCCAGATGTTTCGTGATGAAGGGATCCCCGTTTGGGACGCCGACGAAGCGGTACATGCGCTCTACGCCAAAGGTGGCGCGGCGGTTGGCCCCATCAGCGCCGCATTACCCGAAGCGATTGAGGACGGTCATGTCAGCCGCGAGCGGTTGAAAGAAATGATCGCAGATGATCTCAGCGTCATGGGAAAACTCGAAGAGATCGTGCATCCTCTGGTCGCAGAACACCGCGCGGCGTTTCTTGCCTCCCATACTGACCCATTGGTCGTTCTGGATATCCCGCTGCTTTTTGAAACCAGTGCACAGAACTGGCTGTCCTCTGTTCTTGTCGTCACAGCCCCCGCCGATGTGCAAAGAGAACGCGTCATGGCCCGCCCGGGTATGACCGAAAGCCAGTTTCAAAGGATTTTGGAACGCCAAATGCCGGATGCTGAAAAACGGGCCTGTGCGGACCACATTATCGAAACCCTGACACTGGACGACACCCGACAGGCCGTGCGACACCTGATCGCGAAACTGACAGGGCGAACAGATGCGTGAAATCGTACTTGATACGGAAACCACCGGTTTTGAACCCCATGAGGGCGACCGCATTGTCGAAATTGGTGCAGTTGAACTTATGGGCCACGTCCCGACGGGCCGCACATACCATCAATATATCAACCCCCAGCGGTCGATGCCGATTGAGGCTTTTGGCGTGCACGGCATTGGTCCCGATCTGCTGGAGCCGCCGCAAGAGCCTAAACCGGGGCAAGAAACGTTGCGCGACAAGCCGATTTTCAAGGATATTGCGCAGGATTTCGTGGATTTTATCGGTGACGCGAAGCTCGTGATTCATAACGCCGCATTCGATATGAAATTTCTCAATGCCGAACTGGGCTGGCTCAATCGTCCGCTTCTGCCGATGGATCAGGCTGTTGATACGCTTGCTATTGCACGCCGCAAATTTCCGGGCTCGCCTGCGTCCTTGGATGCGCTGTGCCGGCGCTTTGCGATCGACAACAGCTCGCGCACTTTGCACGGCGCGCTCTTGGATAGTGAGATCTTGGCAGAAGTCTATCTGGAGCTGATCGGCGGACGTCAGCCGGATTTTGCATTGGCGGCAGATACTCGCAGCCGAAACGCAGGTGGCGCAGCAGATGATTGGCGCCCGATGCCGCGTCAGGAACCGCTTGCACCACGGATCACAAAAGAAGAAGCCGCCGCCCATGCTGCTTTCATCGAAAAGCTGGGCGACGGCGCGATCTGGAAAAACTAGGGCCTAGTTGGCTTTTGCTTTTTCGGCTTCTGTCCGGCGGGCCAGCTCGGAGCGGTAAAGCGCAAGGAAATCAATCGTATCAAGGTTCAGTGGCGGGAAGCCCCCGTCACGTGTGACGTCGCTGACAATCCGGCGCAGGAACGGGAATGTCAGGCGCGGGCACTCTATCAGAAGGAAGGGGTGCATCTGCTCTTCCGGAACGCCTTGCACGAGGAAAACGCCAGCGTACTCAAGTTCAAGAACAAAAAGCGGATCGCCTTTTTCCTTGGTCTTGCTGGTGATGTTCAGCTTTGTGATCACTTCGTACTGGTTTTCTGTGCCACGCTTGCGTGCATCAAGGTTCACCTGCACCTGAATCTCTGGCTGTGCGTCACCTGTGACACCCTTTTGCGCCAGAATATTTTCGAACGACATGTCGCGGATATACTGCGCGAGAATACGGTTGGTGACTTGGGCGGCGGCGGGTTGGGCGGCGGCACCGTTTTCAGGTGTATCGGACATTGGAAACTGCTCCAGTTGAATAAGGTTGGCGCGTTCCTAGCAGCCTAGAAGCGCAGGCTCAATCCCGTGTCCAGTTTGAGGGGCCCTCAGGCCTATTCTTCTGCGGTGTGACGTCTTCGAATTCACCGTCGATTACACGGTCATTTGGTTGCCGCGGGCGGTGGTGCGGGGTCTCGCCCATTTCAAAGCGCTGTACATTCATGCGGGATTTGGCCCAAACGAAAGCGGCGCGCCTGACGCTTGGGACAAGAAGCGAAAGACCCACGACATCGGTAAAAAACCCCGGTGTCAGAAGTAACGCCCCGGCAAAAAGGATCATCGCGCCGTGGGCCAGCGGTTCGGTCGGGTCGTCGAGTTCTGAGAATGATCTCTGCAGGTTCCCCAACTCGCGAAGGCCCTGACTACGGACCAGATAAGATCCGGTGATCGCCGTCAGAAGGACAATCAAGAGGGTCCACCACACGCCGATCAGGCCGCCGACCTGTATAAACAGCGCAATTTCGATCATCGGGACTGCGATAAACGCAATTAACAGCCACATTATACGTGCCTTTCATAACATGTGTGGGCCTAAGGTGGACTTGGGCCTGCCTGCGACCTACATAGGGAACGAATGGGCGTGTTTCCATGCCTTCCCCTGAACGAGGTCCCGATGAACTCTCCGATTATTCAGCTCTTGGTGCTAGCCGGCATCGCTGTTTTCTTGATTTTGCGTCTGCGCGGTGTTCTTGGCACGCGCGAAGGTTTTGAAAAACCGCCCGTTGCACGGCCGGAACCGTCAAGCCGTATCGGCAAGCCGGAATTCGACGTGATCGAAGGTGGCCCTGATCTGGATATTACGGATCATGTTGACGAAGGTTCTGTTTCAGCCAAGGCATTGGCCAGCATGAAGCGCGTTGATCCGTCGTTCAACGTAAGCGAGTTTCTGGGCGGTGCGCGTGGCGCCTATGAGATGATCCTGATGGCCTTTGAAAGAGGCGATCTCGATGAGATCGTGCCGTTTATTTCCGAAGATGTTTACGAAGCATTCGCGTCTGTCGTTGATGAACGCCAGCGTCAAGGCCTGACTATTGAAGCCAAGTTCATCGGTATCAGTGATATGAAACTGGTTGCCGCCGAATTTGACGATGCCACGAACGAGGCCGAGGTTTCCGTACAATTCAAGAGCGAGATGACCTCTATCGTGCGTGACAGCGCGGGCGATATTATCGAAGGCAGCGAGAAAGAGATCAAACGCCAGAAAGATACATGGACCTTTGCCCGCAAAATGGATTCTGGCGATCCGAATTGGCGGCTGGTTGCCACGGGTGATTAACCCCTTGCAGGGTCTGGTAGTTGCCTGACCCTGCAAGCCGATGGGCGGTGCGATGGCGGAAAAAACATATACCGCGCTGACGTTTGATCAGCTGAAAGGGTGGCGTGATGATAATCATCAGGCCGCCTTTGATGTTTTCAAGACCACCTGTGACGATATGGATGGTCCCGAGTGGGCAACGCTAAATGACATTGCCCGCACTGGCCCCGCGCCGCGTGCGTTCTTTGAGGAATTCTTCCGTCCTGTTTTGATTGAAGACGGGAATGCAACGCTGTTCACCGGATATTATGAGCCCGAACTGACCGGATCGCGCGAACGCGGTGAATCTTATCGCTATCCGATTTATACCAGGCCGGACGACCTCAACTATTCGCGCCGCGAAATAGAGCAAGACGGGGTTCTGGCAGATCGTGGGCTTGAACTAGCCTGGCTGACAGACCCTGTTGATGTGTTCTTTCTTCAGGTGCAGGGGTCCGGCCGCATTCGTCTGCCCGACGGCAGCATGATGCGTGTCGGGTTTGGTGGAAAGAATGGGCGGCCCTATACCTCGATTGGCAAGCTCTTGGTGGCGCGTGGGGTGTTCGGGCCGGATCAGGTTTCAGCTGATGCTATCAGCGATTGGGTGCAGGCGAACGGTGAAGTGGGCCGTGCGCTTTTGCTGGAAAACGAAAGCTATGTTTTTTTTCGCGAGGTCAGCGAAGTCCTTGCCCATCAAGGACCCTTGGGAACAATGAACCGGTCCATTACCGCTGGCAGGTCTATCGCAGTTGATCCTGCCTTTGTGCCGCTTGGTGCGCCTGTCTGGATTGAAAAGGACGGAGCTACCCCCATGCAGCGTTTGGTGATTGCCCAAGATACCGGTGGCGCGATCAAGGGTGCGCAACGGGCGGATATCTTTTTCGGGACTGGTCCAGATGCAGGTGTGCAGGCTGGCCGGATCAAGGATGGCGGGCGGATGATTGTGTTATTGCCCGTGCAGTTGGTGGTAAGTTGATGCGCAAACCACGGCACCTTTCATCCGAAGAACGTGCACTCTGGGATCGCGTGGCAGAACGCGCCACACCGCTTGATCCCAAGCGCAAAACGCGTGCGCCAGAGTTGGCGCCAAAACCTAAACCCAAACCTGATGATATCCGCGAACCTGTGCCGGATTTCCGCGTCGGCCAAAAAACAAACGCCGCCCGCCCCCATGACATCATGCGCCCGCTTGTAGAGCGTTTGGCCGCCTCGCCCGTCAATATGGACAACAAGTCTTTCGGGAAAATGAAGCGTGGCAAGCTGAAACCGGAAGGCCGGATTGACCTGCACGGCATGACGATGGCGCAGGCACATCCGGCGTTGGTATCTTTTATCCTTGGGTCGCAATTGCAGGGGCGGCGTTTGGTTCTGGTGATTACCGGGAAAGGGAAAGACCGTGATGATGGCGGGCCGATCCCGACACGGTATGGCGTCTTAAGGCATCAGGTGCCCCAATGGCTTGCGCTGCCACCATTGTCGCAGGCGATTTTGCAGGTGACGCCAGCGCATATCAGACACGGCGGCCATGGTGCCTATTACGTGTATTTAAAGCGAAACCGCTAAAGCCTGTCGCGCTTTGCTGGTCGGGATGATCAGGACGAGGGCTGCGAAAGCAAAGGTTGCGGCATAGCCCAGTTGTTGTTGTTCAAATCCGACACCCTGGTCAATCAACCAACCGCTTAAACCTGGCCCGATGGCTGAGCCGAGCACCATCAAAGCCGCTGCCGCTGCCTTGATCGCGCCTATGTGCCGAGTGCCATAGAATTCTGCCCAGCAAGCGTTCAGCAAAGTCGCCTGCCCGCCGCCCGCGACCCCCATCAGGATGACCGCTAATGCAGTCCAACCCAGTGACGGCGCGTACCAATGCAGGATGAAGGCGATCACCAGCGGGATCAGGTAAATCGGCAATAGCCGCGTTGCGCCGAAACGGTCGACCGCCCAGCCGTAGCCGATGGTCGAGATGAGAAGTGCTGCGGTGCCCAAAGGAAAGACCGAGACGAGCGCCAGATGCGACCAGCCTTTGATTTCCGCAAAATGGACCTGGTGAAACCAGAATGCTGTCCCGAATCCGGAGAATGACATCACCGCCGGCACCATGGCCCAGAACAGTGGATGGCGCAGCGCATCGCTGCGTGTCCAATGCCGCCCGTTCATACCTGTGGATTGCGTGATTTCAGCCATGGCCTGCGGTGTGCGCTCGAGGCGGAGAAGGCGGTAAAGCACAAAGCAGGCCAACACACAGAAAACGGCGAAACAGACCCAGAGTGTCCGCCACTCAATCATGGATTTGAGCCAGACCATTGTCAGCGGCAATGCGGCCTCGCCCAGCATAAAGCCAAAGGCAGCGACTGCCAGCGCGCGGCCGCGCGTGGCAATAAACCAGCGGGACATGGCGACAGTGGCGACATGGGTGGTCATGCCTTGGCCTGTGAAACGCAGCGCGAAAATCACGAAAGGCAGCAGCGCGACAATGCTATTGAAGGCCATGAACAGGCAGGCGGACGCAAGTAGCAGGACGACGACGATCCCCAATGTCCGCACCCGAAACCTGTCAGCCAGACCGCCCGCAAAGACCATCACCACCGCCGAGGCACCTGTGCCGATCATATAGGTCAGCCCCCATTCACCGTTGGTCAGCCCGTAGGCTTCGCGAATTTCACCGCCAAAGATCGAGATAAAAAATGTCTGGCCAAAGCTGGACAGAAACGACAACAAAAATCCCGTTGCAAGGAACGGGAAGTTTTCGCGGATGAAGCGGAAGTAAGTGGGTTGTCGGTTCATGCGCCTTTGATGATCTGACTGTCAGGCGTTTGGAAGGAGAAACTTCGCTATACCCGCAAATTAGGCCGCCAGATTTTGTATGAAACGAAACGGCGTTTTTGTTATGGTCGTGTCAGAACGCGCCGCATCTTGCGAGATACATGACCATGACCGACTTTGAATACTATATGGCCTTGCCCGCGTTTGTCATTCTGGCAGGGATTATCGGCCATGTCTTCAGAGGTCTCTGGCGGCCCTTTGCCCCCAGGGGGAACCCTGCGCGCGGGATTTCCCGTTATGAACGCTATCGCGCACAATCCAAATCGGATCTCTTTTTCCGCGACGCTTTTTCCATTGATGATATCTGGTTCAGGGTCGATCTCGATTCAGAGTGTTTTTATGAACTCGCAAGTCTGCGCAACCTGATCATTTCGATCATCAACTGGGCAATTGCTGCGTTTCTTATCTGGTTGTTCCTTTGGGACCGGGCAGAGCCAGTCTATGCCAACTTGGTCGAAGACTACATGACCTGGAAACGGGGCGGTTAGAGCCCACCCGTTGATTGCTGGCATCAAAGCACGTAGCGGCTGATATCGAGTGACCGTGACAACTCACCCAGATGCTTTTCAACAAAGGCTGCATCTACTGCGATTTCGTCACCAGCGCGGTCTGGTGCGTTAAAGGACAGGTCCTCGAATACCCGTTCGATCACGGTGTACAAGCGGCGTGCGCCGATGTTTTCGACGGATTCGTTGACCTCGGCGGCGATCTTGGCCAGTGCTTTGATCCCGTCTTCGGTGAAGGTCACGGTGACCTCTTCGGTCTTCATCAAGGCGGCGTATTGCAGTGTTAGCGCGTTATCCGTTTCGGTCAGAATGCGCACGAAATCATCCTCGGTCAGTGCACGCAGTTCAACGCGGATGGGCAGGCGGCCTTGCAGTTCGGGCAACAGATCAGAGGGCTTCGCCACGTGGAACGCGCCAGAGGCGATGAACAGGATATGGTCGGTTTTGATCGGCCCGTGTTTGGTGGAAACTGTCGTGCCTTCGATCAAGGGCAGCAGATCACGCTGGACACCTTCGCGGGATACATCAGCACCGCGCGCATCGGCGCGGGCGCAAACCTTGTCGATTTCGTCCAGAAAGACGATGCCGTTCTGTTCGACCGCTTCAAGTGCGGCTTTGGTGACGGTTTCATCGTCCAGCAACTTGTCAGCTTCATCTGCGATCAGCGCATCATAGCTATCAGCGACAGTCATTTGCTTTTTGACAGTGCGGCCACCCATGGCTTTGCCGAACAGTTCGCCAAGGTTCATCATACCGCCCATGCCGCCGGGCTGGCCGGGGATTTCGAAACCGCCCATGGGGTTGGAATTGTCGGTCAGTTCAAGTTCGATGATCGTGTCGTCAAGTTCGCCTGATTTGAGTTTGCGGCGGAACATCTCGCGCGTGCCTTCGCGCGCATCGGTGCCTGCAACTGCGGTAATCACCCGTTCTTCGGCGGCAGCACGCGCTTTGGTTTTGACGTCTTCGCGCATATGCTCGCGGGTGTCGATGATTGCGGTATCGACCAGATCGCGGATGATCTGTTCGACATCACGGCCAACATAGCCGACTTCGGTGAATTTCGTCGCCTCGACTTTCAGGAATGGCGCGCGCGCCAGTTTTGCCAAACGGCGCGAGATTTCGGTTTTGCCCACACCGGTTGGTCCGATCATCAGGATATTTTTGGGGTAAACCTCATCGCGCAAGTCATCGCCCAATTGCTTGCGACGCCAACGATTGCGCAGGGCGACAGCAACGGCGCGTTTGGCATCTTTCTGGCCGATGATGAAGCGGTCAAGTTCGGAGACGATTTCGCGAGGCGTGAGGTCAGTCATGGATGAGCCTTAAACTTGAGAAGGGGGAAGACGGTGCAACGGGATAAATCCGGGCATCACGCGCAGGATGCGTGCGCGGATACGTTCCCAGAATGCACCAAGAAGAAGCAGGACGATGCCGAGGATCAGGATGGTCGGCGCTGTGCCGGCACCGTCAAAAACAGTGGCCCCAAGGGCGACGATATACCCGATCGCGGCAATCAGGAACGACCGGCGGTCGATGACGATTGCGACGATAGCAAACATCGCAAGAACGGCGAGAAGGATCAGGTTTGACTGGTCAAGAAGCGAAAGCGCCATGGTATTCACCAGCGCGGGTGCGGCAACCATATGCAGCCAGAACCCGTTTGCCGAACGGCGGGTGACGCGGTGCGGATCGCTCATATCGAACATCATGGCGACGGCAAAGACCACGATCCCCAGCACCAGCGTGATCCAGGCAAAAGGTCCGCCAGCCGAGAGCAGGAAGAATTCGCTCAGGTCTGCGATGCGTCCTTCGCGGCTGGCGGCAAAGACGATGGCGACGGCGAAAAGCCCCAGTGCGATCATTGCCATCGCGAAGGGGACGCGGAAGCGCCACCAGTAAACTGCGAGCGAAAGCGTGGCGAGAAACAGCGGGAAGGGAATGCTGGAATAGTCGTTCTGGGCGATCATAAAGGGTTCGGACAGCACTGCGACAAAGCCAAAGGCGGCGTTGCTGGCGAACATCACTGACAATGCAATGGCCGGCGCGACCATGCGTCTTTTGCGCACAAAATATTCGGACAAGAGCCACAACAGCACACCGGCCAATAGCGAAGACCACATGGCAAAATCTTGCAGGTTGACGACCCGATCGTTGAAAACGAGCGCGGAGACACCCCACCAGCCGGACGACAGTATCAATAGCCCGACAACGATGAAAATCTCGTTGAACCCTTTGAAAAGCTCAAAGGGTTCATCACCCGGGTTCAGGTTTTCGCGCGCGCCACGGCGGCTGTCAGACAGGCTGATCAGGTCTGCGGCCTGCTTTTCAGATAACAAACCACTCGCGACCGCGGCGCGGAGATCGTCGCGTTCGATCATCGTTTAATGGCTTCAACCGTCAGGTTGCCATTGGTGTAAACACAGATATCAGCGGCAATCGCCATGGCTTCGCGCGCGATGGTTTCGGCATCTTTGTCGGTGCCCATCAAGGCGCGACCAGCGGCCAGCGCATAGTTGCCGCCTGATCCGATGGCGGCGATATCATGTTCCGGTTCCAGCACATCACCGGCGCCGGTAATCACGAAAAGCTCGGATCCGTCGCTGACGATCAGCATCGCCTCGAGCTTTTGCAGGTATTTGTCGGTGCGCCAGTCCTTGGCCAGTTCAACGCTCGCGCGCGCCAGTTGACCGGGGGTGGCTTCGAGTTTCTTTTCCAGACGTTCAAGCAGGGTAAAGGCATCTGCCGTTGATCCGGCAAAACCGCAGATCACGTCCTGCCCGCCGGGTGACAAGCGCCGCACCTTGCGCGCGGTCCCTTTGATGACGGTCTGTCCAAGGCTGACTTGGCCATCACCGGCAATCACAACCTGCCCGCCCTTGCGGACACCGATGATTGTCGTTCCGTGCCAGCCGGGAAATTCTTCACTTGCCATCATCTGCTCCTTGTCGCTTTTGCATATATGGCGGGCCAAATGCGGGCAAACAACCCCGCATGGCTTGTTCCTGCCCACAGGCGCGGCTAGCTTTCGCCGCATGAGCGCCCGTGACACCGTGACCTTTTACCTACCATTGCAGCTGCGCAATCAGGCCGAGCGCGGCAATCACAATTTTATCAGGAAGGTGGGCGAGGTGCTCAGCGGCGCTGGGCTTTCGGTTGCTTTTGACGACGACGATGATTTTGCGCGCCTGCGTGCCAAGGCGCGGCCGGGGCGCGGGCTCTACCTGATGGACCCGCCAGCGAACGGGCGCGGTCTGACGTTTCGCAAAACCTATATCTATCCGTTCTGGCATATCGAGAAAGAGGCCGAGCGTTGGGAATGGCCTGTTGCGAAAGAGCGGTTCGATCCGGCTGCTGTTGATCCGCGCAAGGCCGCAAATTTCTACCGGTTCTGGCGGCAACGTCTATTTGATGAGGCTCCGCTGAATGCCCGTCAGGACGGCTTTGTCTATGTGCCCTTGCAGGGGCAGCTTTTGCGCCGGCGGTCTTTTCAAACCTGTAGCCCTTTGGAGATGGTCAAAACGGTCCTTGAGGAAGAGCCGAACAAACATATCGTCGTGACGCTGCATCCGTCCGAGACATATTCTGCAGAAGAGCGCCATGCCCTTGCAGCGCTGGTCGCGAGGGAAGATCGCCTCACGCTTGACGAACAAGGCACAAACCAGAATTTGAAAAATTGCGATTACATCGTCACGCAGAATTCGGCTGTTGGATTTGAGGGGTATTTCTTTGGCAAACCGCTCATTCTGTTCGGGAAATCAGACTTTCATCATATCGCGCTGAATGTGGCTGATATTGGTGTCGAAAGCGCGTTTGATCTGGTCCATGGCTACAGGCCGGATTTTGCGGCCTATCTTTTCTGGTTCCTCCAGCAGCGCGCCATCAATGCAGGCAGGCCAGAGGCAGCCAAGAAGATCCGCAATGTGTTGCGCGGCCATGGTTGGCCTGTTTGAACGAAAAAAGGCGCCCGCATGGGACGCCCTTTGATATCTGATACGCGAAGTGCTTAGATCGACTCTTCGATCCAGCCTTGAATCGCTGCCTTGGGTGCCGCGCCCGCTTTGTTCGAGACAACTTCACCGTTCTTGAAGACGAAAAGCGCAGGAATGCCGCGCACGCCCATCTGCGCGGGTGAATTGGGGTTTTCGTCCACGTTCACTTTGACGATCTTCACGCGGCCTTCCATTTCGGCTGACAGCTCTTCCAGAGCGGGGCCGATCTGTTTGCAAGGGCCACACCATTCTGCCCAGAAATCCACAACAACGGGGATATCGGACTGGCGGACTTCGGCGTCAAAGGTTGCGTCGGTTACTGCTACGGTTGCCATTGGGGTGCTCCTTGGCGAAATGCGTTGAAGTGGGAAACTAGGTACCCTGCCCGCGATGGTCAAGATGTCGCAAGCGTGTTCAGGGCTTCGTGAAGATGCTCTTGGGACAAAGTGGTCAATGTTCCCGTGTGGGTCCAGAGAATAGCGGTCCTGATTGTATGATCGGGATAGATTTGCCGGAGCGCGCTGTCATAGGCGGCAAGTTGGCGCGCAAGACCGATGGGCGTATCCTCAGGCTTTGTCGGTACCAGGCGGTTCGATTTATAGTCGATCGCCGTGATTGTATCCGGCCCGATCAGCAGACGGTCGATTGTGCCGTGGATGCGGCCAAGTTGGGGAATGTCGGCGGTGATATCGACCTCGTTCAAGGCATCAGCGCCCCAGATCCAAGCCAGATCAGGGTTGTCGATCAGTGCCATCACCTCTGCGACCAAGGCCGTGTCATCATTTTGCAAAAGTTGCAGACCAAGGGCGTGCCTGTCTGCTGGGGCGGCCATCGGCAGATGCTCGAGAAGCTTATGGATCTGCGTGCCGCGCTCCATCGCGTCTTCTTCGTTGTCGCCCGCTGGATCGCCTTGGAAGATCTTGTCGCCTTTCAGTTCAGAAGGCGAGATGGTCTTGGTCTGTGCCGGAACGAGGAGTTCACCGAATGCGGGCGGCGTAACCTGCGTTTTCTTGACGGGTGACTTTTCCTGCAGGGCGGGCGCATCCCATGTCAGTTCTGACACGCGGCGTAACTTAAGATCGCCCAGTTTCGCGTCATAGTCACCGCAGGCGCGCATGCCGTCGGCGACGATATTGTACCAACTTGCGTCACCCTCGCCCACGTCACCTGCTGCCCCGACGATCAGCCATTTTTCGGCGCGGGTCATTGCGACGTAAAGCAGGCGCAGGCGTTCGCGGGTTTGTTTGGCAATGACATCCTCGCGCAGGGCAATGACCGCAGGGGACGCAGATTTTGCCGAGGGCTTCCAGATGACATGGTCGTCCGCTGGCAGGATTTCCTGTTTGACCTGTACATCGCGTTTCGCGGTATCGGGCAGAATGACGATTGGTGCCTCGAGCCCCTTTGCGCCATGCACTGTCATCACACGGATCTGGTCGCCTTGGCTGTCCATCTGGCGTTTCACTTCGAGATCATCGGTGTCCATCCACGACAAAAACCCGGTGAGGCTCGGCACAGCGGTATTTTCATAGGCGAGCGCCTGCGACAGCAGCGCGTCGATCCCGTCCTCGGCCTCTGGCCCCAACCGCGCGAGCAACTTGCGCCGCCCGTCGTGGCGGGTGAGGATACGTTCGATCAGGTCGTAAGGACGCAGGAAATCCGCCTTGCCGCGCAGATCATTCAGGATCGCCAGCGTTTCGGGGTAGTCCGCATTGCGCAGGGTTTCCCATAGATAGGCCTTGTCGGGGCGATGGTGCGCGAGGGTGAAAAGATCTTGCTCGCTCCAGCCGAACAGCGGGGACCGTAGGGCGGCGGCAAGTGACAGATCGTCTTCGGGCAGGGCCAGAAACCGCAGCACCGCCGCAAGGTCCTTGACCGCAAGTTCCGCCCCCACGCGCAGCCTGTCGGCGCCCGCAATTTGCAGGCCCGCCGATTTGCAGGCGCGGATGATTTCAGCGAAAAGATCTGACCGGCGCTGCACGAGGATCAGGAAATCGCCCTCGGTGATCGGCCGACGGATAAAGTCGCCGGTGTTTCCTATCTCTTCGGGGATGGTTTCATGGGCGATCATATATCTGATCTTTTCCGCCACCTGCTCGGCCATCTTGACGGTGTGGTCGGTGCTGCTGGGTTCATCGACGGGCTTGAACCATTCGCGGTCGGGTGGTGCCTCGGATTTCTCGATCACGGGCCACAGATCAACACGACCGGGCATGTTTTCCTTGAACGCGCGGTGGTTCAGGTTGTCGTCCATGCCCGCCGCGCGGTCACCTGTGAAGGTCTTGTCGACGACCGTCAGGATGGCCTGCGAAGAACGGAAGGAATAGTCGAGCGAGGTCTCGTTGAACGGTTTGGAAATCGCGGCATGGGTCGCTTCGAAATGGGCCTTCATCTGGTCAAAGGCTGCCGGATCCGCCCCCTGGAACGAATAGATCGACTGCTTTTTATCACCGACGATGAAGACGGTGCGTTCGCGGTCCATGCGCGCGCCTTCGCCTGTGGCGAATTCCTGGGTCAGTTGTTCGATCACTGCCCATTGGGTGGGGCTGGTGTCTTGTGCTTCATCCACCAGAATATGGTCGATGCCACCATCAAGCCGGAACAGCACCCATTGCGCCACATCGCGGTCGGTCAAAAGCGCCTTGGCTTTGCGGATCAGATCGTCAAAATCAAGCATCCCCATCGCCAGTTTGCGCGCCTCGTAGGCGGGAACAAAGACGCGGGCGAAATTGTAAAGTGCTATGGTGCGGTCAAGCGCGATCAGGCCGAGGCGATAGGGGCGCATGTCCTCGACCTGCCCCATAATCGGCTCAATCTGATCCATGAGTTCGGCGTTTGCTTCGCGGGTTTTCTTGGTGGGCAGTTTGCCGATCTTGGCACCGAAGGGCGCGGCTGCGGTTTCGCCGAACAGGAACACATTTTCAAGGATTGCGAGCGCTTCATGTGGCGAGAGGGACCCTGACAGCAGCGGGCGCAGGGTGTCGGCAGCTTTGACGTCGGTGACTGATCCGGTAGCACAGGCGTCGATGAATTGTGCGATCAGGTCTTTGTCGAAGATGTCATCGTAGAGTGTTTCGACCGTCAGGCCTTGGGGTATTTCCAGGATATCGCAAAGCCGCGCAAGATCCGGCTCTTGTGCGAAATGATCGCCCTTCGCCGCTATCTCGGCCGTGAATTTTGCCAGATCGTCGCCTGTGAACAGTGCAAGCAGATTGTGGACCACCTCTGCCCTTGGCCCCAAGACCATTTCATCCACCACCTCGGCGCGGAGGATTTCAGCGGCGCGGTCTTCCATCTCGCGAAATTGCGGGCTGACCTGTGCCTCGAGCGGGAACCGCCGCAAGACGCCTGCGCAGAACGAGTGGATGGTCTGGATTTTCAGACCACCGGGCGTTTCAATGGCGCGGGCGAAGAGGGTGCGTGCCTGTGCCAGCTGTGAGGCATCAATGGCGCGATCAATGCCAAGGGTTTGCAGGGCGCGGCGCAAGTCATCCTCGGGCATCATTGCCCATTCGCCAAGGCGCTGGAACAGCCGGTTCTGCATTTCGGCAGCAGCAGCCTTGGTATAGGTCAGGCACAGGATATTCTGCGGCGACACCTTATCCAGCAACAACCGTGCAACACGGTCGGTCAGCACGCGGGTTTTGCCCGACCCGGCATTGGCGGACAGCCATGTCGAGGTGCCGGGATTTGCGGCGTCGACCTGCCTTTGAGTGGCCTCGTCGCGGATCATGTCAGCACCTGCGGGGCCGGTTCATCATGCGTGTCCCATTCGCCAAAGCGGGACAGGTGGTCATAGTCGCTGATGTCGGTCTTCGAAAACAGCGCGAGGCGGGCGGTGTAGCCGCGGCTGATGTCTTGCCATGCCGCGAAAAGCGCTTCGAGTTCTTCCCAGACCTGTTCGGGCGGGTGTTTGTCCAGCGGGGCGTTGCTGTTTTTCATTGTCGTGTTCACGCCAATAAATGTGGCGGCCAGAACCGGTTTTTTGCCCACATCCTTGAATGCGCCGCGTTCGACCATCGCGGCCTCGAGCAAGAGTTGTTTGTCGAATTTTTCCTGCTGCGGGCCGGTAGGCACGGCACCGGTCTTATAGTCGTAGATCAACGCTTCGTCTGATGGTGTCAGATCAATCCGGTCGGCTTTGCAGGTCAGCGTCACGCCGGACGGGGCCACGATGATTTCGCCAAATTTTTCGAGCAAGCGGTCAGGGGCCAGCGCCTGACGCGCGCGCTCATCGGCGAGGAACTGATCGACGGAGCGGGCCAGTCGGGCCATCCATTGCGCGCGGATTGTGGGCCATGGGCAATCTTGCACAAACATGTCTTCGGCGATTTTCAAGAGCGCAGCGCGGTCATCGGGGCCATGGCCAGCGGCAATGAAAACTTCAAGGATTTTATGGATCAGCGTGCCCCGCAAAGGTGCGTCAGCTGTGGGCACCAGCGGGTCAAGCACCTTCAGCCGCAGAGTTTTCCGGGCATAGATCGCAAAGGGATCGCGGATCAGGGTTTTGATTTCCGTAACCGAAAATTTCTGGGGCCGCGCGTCGATGGGTGGACAGGGCGAAGGCCGCGGTTCGAGTTTGGTCTTCTCGTTGGGCGCAGAGAGGGCTTCGGCCATTGCGCACCAGCGATCACCCTCTTTGCGCATGGCTTTCAGGGCGTCCTCCCCGCCCTGTTCGGGCAATCCTTTGAGCAGGTTTGTCAGCCGGTTTACCCAACGGGACGGGACGGTTTCCGCGTCCGCCGAACGTTTCGCCCGTGTAATCCAGACCTCGCGCCCTGCTACGGCCTGCTGGTAATCATGTGCCGAAAGGCCGATCCGGCGTTCCGGCAACAGTAACCCTGCCTTGGCCCGCATCACGCGATTAAGCCACGGATCGGGTGGCGGGGCTTCGGGCCAGACGCCATCGTTCATACCGCCAAGGATCGTCAAGTCCACGCCCTGCACCCGTGCCTCTAGCGTGCCCCAGATCAGGATACCGGGGTGGCCAGCGTCCCGGTCACGTACGACGCCTTCGGCGATGACGGCACTGAAAAGGGCGCTGTAATCGCGCGCGGTCATAGTGCCGCCGGCGCTGGCGGCCTGTATCAGGTTGTCGCAAATCTTGCGGGCCTCGCGGCCTGCGGCCTCGTCCCAAAGACCGCCTGTGCCATCGGCCTCCGGCCCAGCGGCGAGTTGTTCTGCGCGCGCCAGATGATCGCCGAGATGATCAGCGAGTGGTCTTGCGCCAACCGTGTCCAGACCTGTCACAAGACCGGCAAGCCATGCGCTCCATTCCGCGCGCCCTGATCCGTTTTTGGCCCAAGTCATCAGGTCATCAGCCGTCGGAAACGGGGGTCCATTGCGGCGCAGGTGCAACTCCAGATCGCGGGTGTGGCGCAGGTGATCGCCTCGGTCGGGGTGCTCGGAATGGCACAGCGGATGTTTCAGCAGCGTCAGCAAGGCCTCTCCTGTTAATGGCTTGCCGAAAAGGTCTGCGACATGGCGTAGAAATCGCCCTGGCGGGGATAGCGCGAGCGGGATGCCCGCGCTGTCATCGGGTTTGATGTTCCAGCGATCCAGGGCCGCCGTGACCTGACGGGTCAGCATACGGTCAGGGGAAATCAGCGCGGCGGTGATGCCGTCTTCGGCGGCCTGGCGCAGACGCAGCGCGATGGTTTCCGCCTCGGCGCGTGGCGACGCGGCCTCGACGAGTGTGAGGCCTTTGGTTGCTTTGTGAAGATCCCCAAGCTTGGGCCCTTCAGCCAGCCATTGATCGGTGACAGGTGCCGGACGGAGCGATAGGGACACAAGCGCATTGCGTTGGGGGTGGACAGGTTGATGGACCGACCATGATCTGACGTCGTCCTGCGTGAAACCAATGATATCCATCAAGCGGCGGAAGCGGTATTGCGGGTGATCCTCGGCGGTCATGTCATCGTCCATCGCGTCCCAGACATGGGCGGGCAGATCGAAGTCAAAACCGGGCAGGATGATCGCGCCTTGCGGCAGTTTCGCCACCGCCTGCATGAACAGCGCCGTCGCGCCGCGCGATCCGGTCGAGCCCGCGATGATGACCGGATGATCGGGTGGCGTGTCTTGCCAGCGAGCGGCCAGCGTTTCGATGACCATGCGTTGGCGTGCCTCTTTGTCGGGCGCTTGGTCCTGGTCGTCAAAATAGCGGGTGATGATTTTGACGAATTTGAGGGCGCGTTCCCAATGGCCGGATTCGTCGGCAACTTCGAGATTGGCGATCGTGTCGGGGTTGACGCCCTCGCCCTGCATTTCGTCCATCAGTTTCGCAAGGCTGTCGGAAAGATCGTAGAGCGCTGCGCGCGGTGCAAGATCGGGCTGCTGTTCCAGCAATTTGGCCACGAATTGGGACAATTCCAACCGCCTGTGCAGTGGTGAAACCGCTGGCGGCAAGGCAAGCGAAACTGGATCATTGGCGAGGTCTGTGATCAGCCTGATGCGCGGCAACAAGCGCGGTGGCCCTGCGTCAAAGACGGCCCTGATCCGGCGCTGCATCCGTGTTGTGTTGACGTAGATTTCGACCCTTGCCAGATCATTGGGCGCCATCCCAGCTGTGCGGTTCAAGAGCCCTGCAACCAATCCTTCAGCGAAATCCACGCCGGGGGGACTGGCAAAGATGCGAGGGGTTTTGCCGGGGTCAAACATGTAGCATATCCTCGGCCAGAGGGATGCTTTCAGGCTGGCCGACATCGCACCATTTGCCCGCAAAGCGGGTGCCAAAAAGCCCGCCGCGTGCTGCGATGATGTCCCATGCGGCGTTCATGGAAAACGCAGTGTCCGTGATCTCGCCCAGCACATCGGTCCGGATAATCTGGAGACCCGTGTAGATATCTTCCGGCGCGCGTTTCAGCCGTCCGTCCTTGTCGATCTCGAAATCACCTTTGCCCAGATGGCCCACCACATCTTTCTTTTCGACCAGCAGCATCAGCGCCTCCATCTCGGGGCGCCAAGCGTTGAGGATCTGTGTGATCGGGTTCGGCCCCTGCCACACCGCATCTGTGTTCATCGTCAGGACCGGACTGGCGTCCAACAGTGGCAAGGCTTTCTTGAGGCCGCCGCCTGTTTCCAGAAGCTGTGCACGCTCGTCAGAAAAAGTGATGTTCTGGCCCGCCAGATGCTGCCGGATCATCTCGCCGTGGTAGTGCAGGTTCACGACTTTCCGACCGACTGCGGCCGCGTTTGCGATATCCAGCGCATGGTCGATCAGTGCTTTGCCGGCCACGTTGATCAGCGGTTTTGGCCGGTCTTTGGTCAGCGGGCCCATACGGGTGCCACGCCCAGCGGCGAAAAAGAGAATGGGCAATGTCATGTCGCGCGCCCCGCAAGCCGAGTTGCGGTGGGTTCCGGGACCAGATCTATCACTGCCTGTCGCAGTGTTGCCAGCGCGGGATCTTGCAGGTCTTCCATGATGTGTGCCCAGACGCGGGGCATGAATGCGGTGTAACGTGGTTTGTTGAGCGTGCTGACCAGGCGGGCGAAAACGCCCAGGATGCGCAGGTTGCGCTGCACACCAAGGCAGGCAAGTGATGTGCGGAATGGTGTTGTTGCTTTGGTACGTGCGCCGAAATAAGTGATCATGTCCTCAACGATTGCAGGGCTCACATCACGCCGTGCATCCCGCAAGAGCGACGCAAGATCATAGCCGGGCGGTGCGATGAAGGCATCCTGGAAATCAAGCAGACCAACCTGATCTATGCCTGTTTTCCCTGCCCGCCAGATCAGGTTTTCGGCGTGATAGTCGCGCAAGGCCAGCACCGTTGGTTCGGGCGCGAATTCTTCGAGGGATTTTTTGACCTCGGTGCAAAGGTCTGCAACGGATGCGTGGGTATAGTGGGTGCCGACGATCTCAACCATCTCAGCGCCAATGGCAGGGGTCAGATGTTTGAGGTGCGGCGGTGGCGGGAGATCTTCCAGCTTTAGCAGGACGGTCGTCGCAGAGTGATAGAGCCTCCCCTCATCTGTCGGGGTTTTGCGCAACCATTGCGCATAGTCAGCTGTCCCAAGGTCACTCAGCAAAAGCAGCCCATTCTTGGCATCATGCAGCAGTATATCAGGGGCAGCAAAGCCCGCCTTGCGCAACAGCGTTGCGATTTCGACGAAGGGTACAGTGTCTTCGCCGTTCTCGGGCGGGGCATCCATCAGGATCACCGACTGGCCGTTTGAGGATAACCGGTGATAACGTCGGGCTGAGGCATCACCGGCCAAGGGTGCGTGTGTCCAGTCCTGCCATGCAGTATCAGTCAGGAAATCATTGATAAGGGCGTTGCGGTCAGACATGCAGGCCCTCAAGACGTTCGGGCCACGGGTCTGGTCCGCTGATCGTGACGTGATGCGCATCACTGCTTGCCACAAAGGATAGGGTGAGCGCGGAGGCAGGGGCTGCATCGCCCAGTCTGTCCGGCCATTCGATCAGGCAGATCGCGGTCTCAAACGCCTCGTCCAGCCCCAACTCGAGCGCTTCGTCAGGGTGGGTCAACCGGTAAAGATCACAGTGCCAGATATCGCCGCGCGGGTCTTCATAGGTTTGGACCAGCGTAAAGGTGGGTGACGGCACGTCTTCCATCCGGCCAAGTCGGGCGCGGATGACGCCGCGCGCAAAAGCGGATTTTCCGGCCCCGATCTCACCTGTCAGCAAAAGCGTATCGCCAGGCAAAAGCCGTGCTGCAATTTGCGAGGCCAATGCGCCGGTTGCGCCTTCATCGGCGAGGGAAAACTCAAACAGGGTGCGGGCCATGCACCGACATTATGGGGTTGCGCGGTGCCTGCAAGCAGAAATCAGCGCTTCATCAACTGTATCGCGGGATCGGCGGCCATCAGCTTTGTAAACTCGGGTCGTTTCGGGCGCGCGACCGAGAAACGCAGCATCGTCATGCCGCCCGAAATCGGATTGGCATGGCAATAGAGCTGCCGTCCGTCATCCAGCAACACATCATCTTCCCATGGTTGGCGGGCACCGAGTTGCTGAATGAAATCACGCAGATTGTTCCAAATGGGGGACGGAATGCACTGATTCTTCCAGATGCGCATTTCAGACTGGAGAACACGGTGTTCCAGAATGTGGTCCGTGTTGCTGGCCCAGAGATTGGCGTAGGCCTGATTGGACATCACTAAAGTGCCCGCCGAAGAAAACACCGCAATAGCGTCTGTAAGCGTATCAAGGACAGCCTGCCCTGTTTCGATATCCAGCCGGAACCGCCGCGTGAGCGAGACCTCGGCGCTGATATCTTCGAACAAAAGCGCAAAAGCGCCGTCAGGATAGGGCCGTCCGGTTACGCGGTATGTCTGCCCGTCCGGAAGGGACCAGTTCTTGCTGTAGGTGCCTTCTTTGGCTGCTGTTTCAACGGCTGTAAATTGTTCGCGCCACGACACGTAGTCTTTGGGTTCCGGCATCATGCGCATTTCCCGCAACCGGTCGAGCACCGTGTCGATTGTCGGGCTTGCGCTCAGAAAATCGACTGGAAGGGTGGTCATGTCGAGCAGTGCCGGATTGAACATGGTCAACTGTCTGTTGTTGTCAAAGATAGCGATGCCGATGGACAATTCCGCAAAGGTTTTGCCAAGGGTTTTGACGAATTCGGTGCGTGCTGTGTCCGCCCGCACCACATCGGTGGCGTCATTGGCAAAGTGCAGATAGCCGTCTGCGTGTTTGACGGTGGAAATATCAAACCACCGCTCTCTGCGATCACCTGTGAGTTTGACGGATACCCTGCGATCACGGGTTTCGACACCGCCCTTTTCCGGCTGGAACAGCGCCATCTGCGTATGGCGTTTCAGCAGGTTTGTATAAGCGGCATTTGCCCAGAGCAGATGTCCCTTGCTGTCTTCTTGCCAGATCAGTTGCGGGGAATAAGCGGCGATGCTTTGCATGAGCGAAGCCTGTTTGTCGCGTGCGACATGGCGGAGCCGGTCGGTGGCTGCCTGATACGCAGGGGTTTCGTCGCCTTTGAGCGAAATTCGCAACTGTTGGTTGACGCGCTGGACCGCGACAAAGACCGAGCGATCGCTTTCACTGCGAATGTGGAATTGCACAGCATTCAGGTCCGATAGCCGCTCTCTGAGCGTGGGAAACTCAGCTTGAAGCGCCAAGAGCATCGCATCCATGTCGGTAAGGTTACGAGGGCTATTGTTAATTAAAGCCCAAGCCTGTGTTGTCGCATCAACGAGATCGTTGTCATGAAACAGAAAAACAGCACCCTCATCCGGATGGGATTGGGTATTCATTTGCGTCGTGGTGCCGAATGCACCGCTGGCGCGCAAAACAGACACGATGACCATAGCGCCAAGAACAGCCGCAACCAAGATGGACCCATACTCGACCAAATTGATTGTCATTTTCCGTCCGATCCTGTCACTGCTTGGCGCGAGCATCCGTCAGGAAAGTTAATGTGGTGTTAATTATGGAAACAATGTCAGGGCCAACTCGGGATTGGTTGGTTCTTGCCCAGAGGGGTATCATTGGCCTGTCCACGCAAAAGCAGCGCATCGCTGGGCCAGCTGACCTCGACCACAGCACCGCCTGTGGGGTGGCCCGTCCAACTGGCGTGACCGGGGCGGCGGCTATTGGAAAATGAAAGCGTGGCACCCGACCGTTCCAGCAACGTCTTGGCGATAAACAGTCCCAGGCCCATTCCCTCATAGCCGGGCCTGCGCGCACCATCTTCTGAAAAACGCCGTCGGCGCACGTAGGGGTCGCCGATGCGCCCGATGACGGACTGCGGAAAACCACGGCCATCGTCCGAGATCTTGATGTTGATCTGAGTATCAGACCACGTCACGTCTATGGTGACGTGAGATTCCGAAAAATCGACAGCGTTCTGGATCAGGTTGCGCAAACCGTGGATGATTTCCGGGCGCCTTTGGATATTGGGTTGTGTCAGATTCGCGCCATCAAGCGGGAAGATATTGAATTCAACGTCCTTGCCGCGGTTCCGGTGCGGTTCGGCTGCTTCTCTGACAACAATTTCGATGGGAGCGTTGCGCAGATGAAGATCATCTTTCCCGACCCGTCCCATCGAGCGCAGAATATCGCGGCACCGGTCCGCCTGAGAGCTGATCAGCTCGGCATCATCCAGCAGATCGGGGCGGTCGGCCAGTTCTTCTTTCAACTCGCTGCTGACAAGTTTGATTGTCGCAAGCGGGGTCCCCAATTCATGTGCGGTTGCGGCGACAACACCGCCAAGGTCGGTGAGCTTCTGTTCGCGTGACAAGGCCAGCTGGGTTGCCAGCAAGGCCTCGTTCATTGCGTTCATTTCTGATGTGACCTGCCGTGCATAGAAGGCCAAGAAAACGAGGCTGATCAGAAGTGCGACCCAAAATCCGAACTGGAACAGGACGGGAAGCACCAAAACAACGCCGTCTGATGTGATCAGCGGCAGGTTATAGCGGCTGATAATCGTGATGATCGTGATGGCGGCCAGCCCCAGAAAGATCGTGCTGCGCAGGTGAAGAACGGTGGCCGAAATTGTCACCGGCGCCAGCACAAGCATTGCAAAAGGGTTGTTCAAGCCACCGGTCAGATAGAGCAACAGGCTTAGCTGGATCAGGTCGAAGACGAGCCAGAGCGTTGCCTCAAAATCCGAAAGGCGCTTGTTCGATGGGTAGGCGAAAAAGGAGACAAGGTTCGCAATGACTGCGACGGTCACAACAAGTGCCGCCTGCCCGACCGCGATTTCGATGTCGTAAACGCGCACGGCCACAAGAATTGCGATGGCCTGCCCCGCAACGGCAAACCAGCGCAGGGTAACAAGCGTCCGAAGGCGGACCCAATCGGTGCGTTCTTGTCCTCTGATCAGCAAATTCTCTGTGGCCGACATAATCCGCGATCCAATATCAGGTTAAGTTAGGGAGGATAAGCCGATTGCTCAGAGGTTCAATGTGCTTGGAGTTGCCCTGCGCGAATTGTCATTCCCTTCCGTCGTGCAATGAATTCAGGGGATAAGTACCAGTGATTTGACGACGCTCTGATCTAGCCTATCTCAACTGCAGAAGCATGCATAGGGAAGCGAATGAACACCGTGGCCTTGGATTTGGGTGAAGACAAAAGCTTACTGTTGGTAGACGACGACGAAGCATTTCTGCGGCGTCTGGCTAAAGCAATGGAAAAGCGCGGCTTTGATGTCGAGATGGCTGGCTCTGTCGCGGCAGGAAAGGCGATTTCGACAGCGCGGCCGCCGGCCTATGCTGTTGTCGATTTGCGACTGGAAGACGGCAACGGCCTTGATGTGGTAGAAACATTGCGCGCCCGCCGGCCGGATGCGCGTATTGTGGTGCTGACCGGGTATGGTGCAATCGCCACTGCGGTTGCTGCGGTCAAGATTGGTGCGACGGACTATCTGTCAAAGCCGGCAGATGCGACTGACGTGACCAATGCTTTACTTGCTTTGCAGGATGAGTTGCCACCACCGCCGGAAAACCCGATGAGTGCAGATCGTGTGCGTTGGGAACATATCCAGCGGGTCTACGAGCTTTGCGATCGCAATGTGTCTGAGACCGCACGCCGATTGTCCATGCACAGGCGGACGCTGCAACGTATTCTGGCCAAGCGCAGCCCGCGTTAATCTTCGGCTTCGCCGTCGCGGCTCAAAAGGCCGAATTTCCGGAGTTTCACGTAAAGCGACTGGCGTGACAGACCCAGCATCTCGGCTGCGGCGACGCGGTTGTTCATCGTCAACTCAACGGCTGTTTCGATACACATCTTCTCAACAACATTGGTCGTTTCCGATACAATGTCTTTCAGGGTCGCACTACCCACCAGCTCGGCAACGGATCGCATGCTTTCGTCGCTGCCGGGATGCGCGCGCGTTTGGGCAGTCTCACCGCGACTTGCATCGCGCAGCACAAACGCAAAGATCGTCTGCTGACCGGCCATTAACCGCGTCACAGAAATATCCATCGCACGGGGGCTGCCATATTCGCCAGCCAGTTTTGTTGCATAGTTGCGCATCCGCCCGGCGCGCTGCGCGTTCTCAGCCATCACTTTGAAATCAACGCTGCCGCGTTGCAAATAGTCGGAAAAACTCCGGCCACGCACGTTGATATCATGGGCCACATCAATGAGATCGAGGAATGCATCATTGGCAGAAAGCACGTCACCGTTTTCGGCGGTAAACACGATCGCCTCGGGTCCGTCAGCGTAGAGTGCATGGAGATTGTGGTTCAGATCGTCCGCGAGTGCGCTGCCTTCACCTTCGGGAACGAGTCTGCAGAGCAGAATGCGTTCACCCGCAGCGCGAAAAAGCGTCGGAAATATTTGTACTGACGACCCGTTACCGCGCAGATCGGCAAGAATGGTCTTTTTTACGCCTGAGATTGCCTGAGATGCCAGTGCATCAACCATATCCCCGCGTTTGCGCCCCTCAAAACAGCCTGAAAGCTGATTGCCGATAAGGTTTTCAAGCGGGCGGTCGATCAATGCGACGGCTGCCGAGTTCGCCTCGGTGATTTCACCGGTGGCAACCGATACAAAAACGATTGCTTCAGACGTGCTCTCCATCAGCACGCGAAAGCGGGTGTCATATTCGCGCTGGGTTTCATAGTCGCGCTCGAGCGAAAGCTGTGCTTCGACCAATTGCTGCTGCATCTCAGCGATGGGGCGTAAATCGCGACCCAAAAGCAGAATCGCGCCATCAGGCCCGATGCGGTGGAAACTGTATTTGACGGGTGATTCCCACCGATTATCACCGTCGGTATGGTTCAGCTCGACCGGCCGGACCCGTGACTTGCCATCAAGAAATTCGGACAAACGGCTGTCAAATTTCGATACGCTTTCGATTGTCAGCGTTGTGCGAATGTCCTTGTTTTCCCAATTCTCCAGCTGGCGGAAGGCATCATTGGAAGGATTTACAAGAACAGAAAGGATGGTGCCGGTTCCCGAAATGACCACGCCAACGTCTGCGACTTCGGCAATGATATCGCCAAGAATTTCGGGGGCAATCAAAGGGATCGCACCGCTGTTCCAGTATTTGGTTCCGCGGGAAGTCATGGATGACGCCTGTAAGTGAGGACCTTTTTCATGGCTTAGGTCCCGCCCTTGGCGTGCGCTTTGTTCTGCTCGGTTTGTTGTAGGCCGCAAAGTCTTAGGGCCTCATCTGGTCTTTTTGTGGCATAGTCAGCCCCTGTCAGCGCCGTTACGTCATCAGTCTTCTCAACGTCGAGAATGGAGCCGCCGACCACAATAGGACAAGGTTCCTCGCACGAAGTTTTAATAACATCAATGATATGGCGCAACGATTCAAGCGTTTCACCAGCGGATGATGATATAAATACGGCCTCAAACCTAGTACGTGACAGCCGATTGGCAATATCTTCCGGTTTGCCGCCCAAAATCAGCTTCACAGAAAAGCCCTTGCGCCGCAGTTGGCTGCTAAGAACAATCGCGCCAAGCGTGTGATACACCTCTTGCGGTACAATCAAAAGAATTGATGCGTTTTCGTTCTGCGTCGCGCTATCGCTTGCCCAGTTGGGCCCCAATGCGCGCATCATGGCCTGCAACCGCGATACACCTATCGTTACCCCTGCAAAACTAAGCTGATCCACGCACCACAGGTCACCCATATCACGCGCAAGGGCCGGAATATAAAAGTCGGCGAGGTCCTCCGGACGTATGCCGTCGGCAAGCGCAGATCTGATCGCACGTCTGCTGGCTTCGGGGTTCTGGCTAAGTGCGGCATCCTTCAAATCCTCGAAGAGGACAGGATCAAGATGGCGCGAAATATCTTCGGTCACAGCTTCAGCGACACGGCGGCCGACAGCGCCCCGTGGCACCTGAGGCACTACCGGCTCTTTCTTGACGCCAAACTTATGACGATCGGCCATTCGCTTGTCCTTTAGCTGAAGTACTGCGCGGAGGCGTTCTATACAGCAATTGCGTCATTGTCAGGTGTGACGTCCAGAATGTCAAAGTAAATTGACATATATGGCAGTCTTGTCCGTGAAAGATTTGAAAAGTCTTATGTAAAATTGGTACTTACACGCAATTTCGGGGCAAAGCAGGCTGTCAGCTACATTCGGTCACAGTGTGTAACTTAAAGTTGACACATGGGGCGAATGACACCTATTCTTGACACAAGACACTGTCAGGGAAACTTAACATGGCCATTGCCGACACGAATACAGCAAGTGTGCAAACACTCGGCAGGCGGCTGTATTCTGATGCAGAGCGGGCCCGCCGTGACGCCACCAAATGGACCCTTGTTCAGGGTATTTTGGCGCCACTCCAGTTCCTCGTATTTCTTGCCTCGCTTGTCCTGGTGCTGCGCTACCTGATCACCGGGGCGGGCTATGACGTTGCCACGCTTTCAATCGTCATCAAAACCGGCTTTTTGCTGTTGATCATGGTGACCGGTGCGATCTGGGAAAAAGTCGTCTTTGGACAGTACCTTTTTGCACCGGCGTTCTTCTGGGAAGATGTGTTCAGCTTTGCGGTTATCGCATTGCATTTGCTTTATATTTTCGCGCTCTACTCAAGCGCGCTATCGCCAAGCGGTCTGATATATCTGGCGCTTGCGGCGTATGCGGCCTACGTCATCAACGCCGCCCAATTCGTCTGGAAACTGCGCCTTGCGCGGTTGGATGCGGAGGCACGGGCATGAACGTACCTCTCACCCCCGCAAACGGCGGCTGCCGGACCGCGCCGATCCTCAAAGAGCGGGGCCAGCGCGAGGTGTTTTGCGGTTTGACCGGCATCATCTGGTTGCATCGCAAGATGCAGGACGCGTTCTTTCTTGTAGTCGGGTCACGGACCTGCGCGCATCTGCTGCAATCGGCGGCTGGCGTGATGATTTTTGCCGAACCCAGATTCGGCACTGCGATTCTCGAAGAGCAGGATTTGGCCGGTATGGCCGACGCCCACAAAGAGCTTGATCGCGAGGTTGCCCGCCTCTTGGCGCGTCGTCCTGACATCCGCCAGTTGTTTTTGGTCGGGTCTTGTCCCTCTGAAGTGATCAAAATCGATCTGGCGCGTGCGGCAGAACGTCTCAGCCAGGTGCATGCGCCGCATGTGCGGGTGCTGAATTATTCCGGTTCCGGCATCGAGACGACTTTTACCGAAGGTGAAGACGCCTGCCTTGCCTCAATGGTGCCGGTTCTGAAGGACACAAAAGCGCGCGAGCTGCTTGTTGTCGGTGCGCTGCCTGATGTTGTCGAAGATCAGATGGTGTCGCTTCTCACCGATATGGGTATCGGCCCGATCCGCCTGCTCCCAGCGCGCCGGATTGATGACACGACTGCGGTCGGCGAAAACACGGTGTTTGCGCTGACCCAGCCGTTCCTTGGTGATACGCATGCGGCACTGGAACGTCGTGGCGCACGCCATCTGGCCGCCCCCTTCCCCTTTGGTGATGAAGGTACGACCGCGTGGTTGCGCACGATTGCCACAGAGTTTGGCGTTAGCGCCGAGACGTTTGAAGCCGTCACCGCCGCCCCCCGCGCCCGTGCGCGCAAAGCGATTGCGCAAGCCGCCGAGGCATTGCGCGGCAAATCGGTGTTCTTCTTCCCTGACAGCCAGCTGGAAATTCCGCTTGCACGCTTCCTGACCCGCGAATGCGGCATGACCGCGATCGAAGTGGGCAGCCCCTATATTCACGATGCCCTGCATGGCCCCGATCTTGATCTGTTGCCTGCCGGTCCGCAGATTTCCGAAGGGCAGGATGTTGATAAACAACTGGCACGCGCCCGTGCCGCGCGTCCTGACCTCACGGTTTGCGGCCTTGGCCTTGCCAACCCGCTTGAGGCCGAGGGGCTGTCGACCAAATGGGCGATCGAACTGGTCTTTACGCCCGTCCATTTCTACGAACAGGCGGGTGATTTGGCCGGTCTCTTCTCGCGTCCGCTGCGGCGCAAGGCCGTTCTCCAGATGGAGGCCGCCGAATGAAACTGACCGTCTGGACATATGAAGGCCCGCCCCATGTTGGCGCGATGCGCGTCGCCACCGCGATGAAGGGCTTGCACTATGTGCTGCACGCCCCGCAGGGCGATACCTATGCCGATCTGCTGTTCACGATGATCGAACGCCGCAATCACCGCCCGCCTGTCAGCTATACCACTTTTCAGGCGCGAGATCTGGGTGCCGATACCGCGACCCTGTTCAAAGCATCCTGTCAGGATGCCGTTGACCGGTTCCAGCCAGAGGCGATTATTGTGGGTGCGTCCTGCACTGCGGAATTGATTCAGGATGATCCGGCGGGTCTGGCCGAGACGATGGGCCTATCCATTCCCGTCATTCCGCTCGAATTGCCAAGCTATAGCCGCAAGGAAAACTTTGGCGCGGATGAGACGTTCTACCAGATCGTCAAAACGCTGGCCCAGCCACAAGAGCGCACGGCGCGTGTGACGTGCAACATCTTGGGTCCGACTGCGCTGGGCTTTCGTGCCCGCGATGATGTGGAAGAACTGACCGGGCTTTTGTCTGAAATGGGGATCAACGTGAATGTCGTTGCCCCTTTGAACGCAACACCATCTGATATTGCACGCCTCCCAGCGGCGCATTTCAATGTGTTGCTGTCGCCCGAGACCGGTGAGGCAGCGGCGCGGTTTTTGGAAAAGAACCATAACCAGCCGTTCACCAAGGTTGTGCCAATCGGTGTTGGCGCGACACGCGACTTTATCAAGGAAGTGGTCGCCATCACTGGCAAATCCGTTGCCGTTGATGAAAGCCGCCTGCGGATGCCGTGGTGGTCGCGCTCGGTCGATAGTACCTATCTGACCGGCAAGCGCGTCTTTATCTTTGGCGACGGTACCCACGTTGCCGCCCATGCGCGGATCGCCCGCGACGAGATGGGTTTCGAAGTTGTCGGTATGGGTTGTTACAACCGCGAAATGGCGCGTCCTATTCGGGCGCTGGCCAAGGAATACGGCGTCGACGCCCTGATCACCGATGATTACCTCGAGGTCGAGGCGGCGATTGAGGCGCTGAGCCCTGAAATGATCCTTGGCACCCAGATGGAGCGCCATATCGGCAAGCGTCTGGGCATTCCCTGTGCCGTCATTTCCGCGCCCGTCCACGTGCAGGATTTTCCCGCCCGCTACTCCCCGCAAGTCGGTTTCGAGGGCGCAAATGTCATCTTTGATACGCTGATCCATCCGCTGGTGATGGGTCTGGAAGAGCATCTCTTGACGATGTTCCGCGACGATTTCGAATTCCACGATGATGCCGGCGCGAGCCACCACGGCGGCAAGGCGAAAGCCAAGGTCGAAGAAACCGTGGACGTGCCCGCAGAGCCGCAGGGCGACAATGTGATCTGGCTGTCGGATGCGGAACGCGAGTTGAAAAAGATCCCGTTCTTTGTGCGCGGCAAGGCCCGCCGGAACACCGAAACCTTCGCTTTGGAAAAGGGCCTTCACGAAATCAGCCTTGATACGCTCTATGAGGCAAAGGCCCATTATGCGCGATGAAGTGATGCATAAGCCCTACCGCGTGGTGATTGTCACGCTGGATGCCCACGCAGCGGGACCGGCCTTGCGCGTGTCGGCACGCTTGGCACCTGATTTTCCGGGGCTCGACGTGCAGGTGTTTTCAGCCGCTGAATGGTCTGAATCACCCGATGCATTGACCCGCGCCCGCGATGCTGTTGCGCAGGGTGATATCATCATCGCAAACCTTCTCTTCCTCGAAGAACATGTGAAGGCGATTCTGCCCGCGATGGAGGCCCGCCGCGCGGCATGCGATGCGATGCTGGGTGTCATTGCCGACGGCGAGATCGTCAAACTGACCCGTATGGGTGACTTGGACATGTCCAAGCCTGCCAGCGGTGCCATGGCGCTTTTGAAGAAGTTACGTGGCTCGTCCAAGCCGACCGCCGATAGTGGTGCCAAGCAGATGAAGACGCTGCGCCGCCTGCCCAGGATCCTGAAACTGATCCCTGGCAAGGCCCAGGATCTGCGCGCCTGGTTCCTCGCGATGCAATACTGGCTTGGTGGTTCTGACGACAATGTCGAGCAGATGATCCGCTTCCTGATTGGTCGTTATGCGAACCGTGCCGACTGGCGCGGCGCGCGGGCGGCTCTGCCGATCGAGTACCCTGATGTCGGGCTCTATCACCCTGATCTGCCGGATCATAAGATTGTCACTGACCTTGCTGACCTGCCGCGGCCTGCGACCCCGGTTGCAACGGTCGGTTTGCTGATGCTGCGGTCCTATATCCTTGCCTCTGACTGCGCCCACTATGATGCGGTTATTCGTGCGTTCGAGGCCAAGGGTGTCCGTGTCATCCCTGCTTTTGCTGGGGGTCTCGACGGGCGTCCGGCGATTGAAGATTATTTTCAGGGCAACATTGATGCGCTGGTGTCACTCACCGGTTTCTCGCTGATTGGTGGGCCTGCCTATAACGACAGTGACACAGCCGTTGCTGTACTGGGTGCGTTGAACGTGCCCTATATCGCGGCCCAACCGCTGGAATTCCAGACGCTTGGGCAGTGGGCGCAAAGCGGTCAGGGTCTTGGCCCGATTGAAACGACAATGCTGGTCGCCCTGCCCGAGATAGACGGCGCGACAAACCCGACTGTTTTTGCCGGTCGTCATGGTGTCGGTGGTTGTCATGGCTGTTCGGTCAATTGTGCCGTGCAATCAGATTGCAAGGCGATGGCCCCCTGCCACGAGCGGATTGCAAACCTCGTTGAAAAGACGCGGCGCTTGGCGCTGCTGCGGCGCAAGGAAAATGCCGAAAAGAAAGTTGGCGTTGTGCTGTTCGGTTTCCCGCCGAATGCCGGTGCCGTTGGCACGGCGGCCTATCTGGGCGTGTTTGAAAGTCTGTTCAACACGTTGAACAAGATGAAAACTGACGGCTATAGCGTTGACGTGCCCGACACGGTTGATGATCTGCGCGCCATGATCTTGCAGGGCAATAGCGCCCAATACGGCCAGCAGGCCAATGTTGCCGCCCATATTGATGCCGACACCATCGTGCGCACTAGCCCGCATCTGGCCGAGGTTGAAACGGTTTGGGGTCCTGCGCCGGGGAAAATCCAGTCCGACGGACGCGGCGTCTACGTGCTGGGGCATCATTTCGGGAATGTTTTTGTCGGCGTGCAGCCTGCCTTCGGGTATGAGGGCGACCCTATGCGCCTTTTGTTCGAGAAAGGCTTTGCCCCGACGCACGCGTTTGTCACCTTCTATCTATGGCTGCGCAATACTTTCAAAGCCGATGCCCTGCTGCATTTCGGGATGCATGGCGCGCTTGAATTCATGCCGGGCAAGCAGGCGGGTCTGGGGGCTGATGACTGGCCGGACCGTCTGATCGGCGAGATGCCGAATATCTACCTTTATGCTGCGAATAACCCGTCCGAGGCGACACTGGCCAAGCGCCGGTCCAATGCGATTGTTGTGACGCATTTGACGCCACCTTTGACCACGGCCGGTTTGTATAAAGGCCTGGCTGATCTCAAGGACAGCCTGACCCGTTGGCGTGAAATGCCAGCCGAGGACAACCAGCGCGCCGATCTGGAACAACTGATCCGTGATCAGGCCCATGCCGTTGATATGAACGCAGGTGACATTGATGGTCTGTGGCTCAAGCTCTTGGAAACCGAAGGGTCGCTGATTACCGAAGGCCTGCATGTTGTGGGCAAGCCATTGTCGGACGCCGCACGCGCCGAGATGGTTGCGATGATGCCTGAAGGTGAGGCAGCAGATCGTGCGGTGGAATTACTGAAAGAAGATCACGAACTGCCTGCGCTGATGCGCGCGCTGTCGGGCCATTTTATTGCGCCTGTGCCCGGTGGTGATTTGATCCGCTCGCCCCAGATTGTGCCAACCGGCCGGAATATCCACGCATTCGATCCGTTCCGCATGCCCACCGCATTCGCGATGGCCGAGGGTGCCAAGCAGGCCGATCTCTTGCTGGCAACACACGCCAGCGTTCCCGGAACCGTTGCCTTGGTGCTTTGGGGCTCGGATAACATCAAATCCGATGGCGGACCGATCGCACAGGCACTGTCTTTGATGGGTGCTGTACCACGGTTTGACAATTTTGGCCGCCTTGCCGGTGCCGATCTGATCCCGCTGTCCACATTGGGACGCCCGCGCATTGACGTGGTCATGACACTGTCGGGCATCTTCCGCGATCTGCTGCCTTTGCAGACCAAGATGTTGGCCGAAGCCGCGCTGAAATGCGCGCAAGCCGATGAACCGCTGGCACAGAACTTCATTCGCGCCCATGCGCTGGCTTATGCGGAAGAGATGGGATCTGATCTGGAGACTGCGGCTTTGCGTGTCTTCAGCAATGCCGAGGGTGCCTATGGGTCGAACGTCAACCAGTTGGTAGATAGCTCTGCCTTTGGGGACGAGGATGAATTGGCCGATGCCTATGAGGCGCGCAAATCCTTTGCCTATGGCGTGAACGGCAAAGCCGCACAGAACCCCGCTTTGCTGCAAAAGGCGCTGAAAGACGTGGATCTGGCCTATCAGAACCTTGAATCGGTCGAACTGGGCGTTACCACCGTTGACCATTATTTCGATACGCTGGGCGGTATTTCCCGTGCTGTGAAACGTGCCAAAGGTGGCCAAAGCGCCCCTGTCTATATCGGCGATCAGACCAAAGGGGCCGCCAAGGTGCGGACCCTTCAGGATCAGGTCGCCCTTGAAACACGCAGCCGCAGTCTGAACCCCAAATTCTATGAGGCCCTGCTGAACCACGGCCATGAAGGCGTGCGCCAGATTGAGGCCCATGTGACCAATACGATGGGCTGGTCCGCAACCACCGGTGAAGTTGAGCCTTGGGTTTATCAGCGCCTGTCCGAGACATTCGTTTTGGATGAGGCGATGCGCAACCGTTTGGCGGCACTGAACCCGCAAGCCTCGATGCGGATGGCAAACCGCCTGCTTGAGGCATCTGACCGCGCCTATTGGTCACCCGACGAAGACACATTGGCCGCCCTGCAGGACGCAGCGGACGCCCTTGAAGATCGCATGGAGGGGGTCGCAGCAGAATGACCGCTTTCACAATGAATATAACAGGAAGGACTCTGATATGAGCCCGAGAGACGAAGTACCAAACCTACGCGGCCAGGATGGCGAAGGGTCCGTTCAGGTGCATCAGCCCGAAGATGCCAAGATCGAAGGCGCAAAGGTATTTGCAGTCTACGGCAAGGGCGGGATCGGGAAATCGACCACATCATCCAACCTGTCGGCGGCATTTTCCATGCATGGAAAGCGCGTGTTGCAGATCGGCTGTGACCCCAAGCATGACAGCACATTCACCCTGACAGGGAGCCTTGTCCCGACGGTGATTGATATTCTCAAGGATGTTGATTTCCATGCCGAGGAACTGCGCCCCGAAGATTTCATCTTTGAGGGTTTCAACGGTGTGAAATGCGTCGAGGCCGGTGGCCCCCCTGCCGGTACAGGCTGTGGTGGGTATGTTGTCGGCCAGACGGTGAAACTGCTCAAGCAGCACCACCTGCTGGAAGACACCGATGTCGTGATCTTTGACGTGTTGGGCGACGTGGTTTGCGGTGGTTTTGCAGCCCCGCTGCAACACGCCGATCGTGCGTTGATCGTGACCGCGAATGATTTTGACAGCATCTATGCGATGAACCGGATCATCGCGGCGGTGCAGGCGAAATCATCCAACTATAAGGTCCGCCTGGCGGGTTGCGTCGCAAACCGCAGCAAGGACACCGATGAGGTGGATCGCTATTGCGATGTGGTGGGCTTTAACCGCCTTGCACATATGCCCGATCTTGATGCGATCCGTCGCAGCCGTCTGAAGAAAAAGACCCTCTTTGAAATGCCAGACGACGAAGACGTCGTGCAGGTGCGCAAGGAATACATGCGTCTTGCTGAAACGCTGTGGAACGGGACTTTGCCGCTGGCGCCCGAATGCCTGCCGGATCGTGAAATCTTTGAATTGTTGGGTTTTGATTAATGACCAACTACGCCACCACACGTGACAGGGTCGAACACTATTTCGACCGCACGGCCACCAAGGTCTGGGAGCAGCTGACATCAGATGCGCCCGTTTCCGGTGTGCGTGCGACTGTGCGTGCGGGGCGTGACCAGATGCGTGCCCTGATGCTGGCGCAACTGCCCAACGATCTGCGCGGTGCGCGGGTACTGGATGCAGGGTGTGGCACAGGTACGATGGCGGTCGAGCTGGCCCAGCGGGGCGCGGATGTGGTGGCCGTTGATATTTCGCCTGCTTTGGTGGGGATCGCGGAACAGCGTATGCCGGCCAATCTGGCGGGCAATATCACATGGGTTGCCGGCGATATGCTCGACAGCACGACAGGTGTGTTTGACTACATCCTCGCGATGGATTCGATGATCTACTACAGCGCCTTGGACATCGCCGGACTGCTTGCCAAGGCCAGCCCGCGTCTGGAGGGCAAGTTTGTCTTTACCATCGCCCCACGCACCCCGGCCCTGATGGCCATGTGGCGTGTCGGCAAGATGTTCCCGCGTGCAGACCGCAGCCCTGTGATGGTTCCGCAAACCGTCGTCGGCGTTGCAGATGCCTTGCGCACATCAAGCGTAAAGGGGCGCCTGAAGGAGATCGAACGGGTCAAATCAGGCTTTTATATTTCCACAGCATTGTCATTCGAGGGTCCAAAACCATGATCTTCAAGGCATCATCCCTCAAAAAGATTTCGGTTGATCTTTTGCCGTTCAGCGATGCGGTGAGTGATGATCTGCCGCTGGGCCAGTTGCTCCGCCTGTCGCTGTTTCAGGTGTCGGTCGGCATGGCGGCGGTGATGCTGTTGGGCACGTTGAACCGTGTGATGATTGTCGAATTGGGGATTGGCGCAACGCTGGTTGCCGCAATGATCGCGATCCCTGTGCTGGTGGCGCCGTTCCGTGCGCTCGTGGGGCATAAATCGGATAACTATAAATCCGCCATCGGGTGGAAGCGTATTCCCTATCTTTGGTTCGGCACCATGTGGCAGTTCGGCGGTCTTGCGATCATGCCGATGGCCTTGCTTGTGCTGTCGGGCGACCGCACGCTCGATTTCCCGATTGCGGGCTATGTGGGTGCGGGTCTTGCGTTTTTGCTGACCGGGATCGGCATGCATATGACCCAGACGGCGGGTCTGGCGCTGGCCGCTGACCGCGCGACGGAAGAAACGCGGCCCAAGGTCGTGGCACTGCTTTATGTGATGAACCTGCTGGGCATGGCATTTTCGGCCATCCTGATTGGTGCGCTCTTGCGCGATTACTCTGCGCTGCGTTTGGTGCAGGTGGTCCAGGGCACAGCGGTTCTGACCCTGCTGTTGAACCTGATTGCCCTGTGGAAGCAGGAACGCGTGAGCCCCATGACAAAGGCACAGCGTGAAGAGGCGGCACCGACGTTTCGTGATGCGTGGAATGATCTGGCCGCCGGTGGTGATGCGGGGCGTCTGCTTGCCGTTGTCTTTATTGGTACGATGGCCTTCAACATGCAGGATGTGCTGCTTGAGCCCTATGGTGGTGAGATCCTCGGGTTGTCAGTGTCCGCAACCACGCTGCTGACAGCGATGTGGGCGCTGGGCGCGCTGGTCGGTTTCGGTTTTGCGGCGCGCTGGCTGGCAAAAGGCGTTGACCCTTACCGGATGTGCGCACGCGGTATTCTTGCGGGAATTCTGGCGTTTTGCGCTGTCATCTTTTCGGCACCCATCGGGTCGCCATTGCTATTTTATATCGGCGCGGCCCTGATCGGGTTTGGAGGCGGCCTTTTCGGCGTCTCGACCCTGACCGCTGCCATGACAATGCCCACAATCGGCAAAGCCGGTCGTGGTTTGGCCCTTGGCGCATGGGGGGCTGCACAAGCCACCGGCGCGGGGCTGTCCATCTTTATCGGGGGCACTGTGCGTGACCTCGTGAACCATGCCGCTGGGAACGGCACCTTGGGAGAGGCGCTCGCCACGCCTGCCACCGGCTATTCGGTCGTTTATCATACCGAAATTGGCCTCTTATTCCTAACCCTGATTGTGCTGGGGCCGCTTGTGCGGTTGCGGCCCATAACCACCGGGGGGTCTGCCAAGCTGGGATTGGCAGATTTCCCGACCTAACCACCGAAAGGAAAAACCAATGGTTGGTGTAGAATTTTTTGGAGACTTCGATCTGGCGAGCGCAGCGATATGGCTCTTCTGGATCTTCTTTGCGGGGCTTGTCTATTACCTGCAAACCGAAAACATGCGTGAAGGTTATCCTTTGCGGGACGACGCCGATGGTGTGCCTGCGAACGAAAGCCTGTTTCCTTTGCCGAAGGAAAAGACCTTCAAACTGCGCGATGGCCGCGGTGAATTGACAGTGCCTTCACGCGCATTCGAAGACAGCAAAATGCGGACTGATCTTGCCTTGGCGCAGTCCTCTGCCTCGACCGGTTCGCCGTGGATTCCAACTGGTGATCCGATGATTGATGGTGTCGGTCCTGCTGCCTGGGCACCACGCCGCGATGCACCGGAACTGGACGCGCACGGCCATGTCAAGATCAAGCCGATGTCGATGCTGCCTGACTTCAAGGTGTCTGCCGGTCGTGATCCGCGCGGCAAGGCCGTTGTCGGTGGTGATGGTGAAGTCGTCGGACGTGTCACCGATATGTGGGTCGACGTGCCCGAGCAGATGGTCCGCTTTCTGACGGTTGATCTGAACCCAGAAGGCACAGGCAAAACACGTCTGATCCCGATGAACCTTGCCAAGATCGGAACTGACCGCGTGACGGTCAAATCGCTCTACGCAAGCAACTGGGACAACGTGCCAACGACCAAAAGCATGGAGCAGGTCACCCTGCTCGAGGAAGACAAGATCATGGCGTACTACGCCGGTGGCACGATGTACGCCTCCTGATCCGGTCCGATGAAAACACGCTGCGTTCCCGGTTCGCCACCGGGGCCGCCCTGGCTACGAAAGGGAACCTACCATGAGCCACGACGATTTTAACTTTGAACCCATCAGGGGCCTGCCAGAGCAGCTGCCCGAAGGGGAACATATCTTGTGGCAGGGTGCCCCTGATCCGCGGCTCTTGGCGCGCGAAGCACTGGGGGTGCGCTGGGTTGCGGCCTATTTCGCATTGCTCGCCTTCTGGCGGGTGGGTGTTTCGGCCGCGGATGCACCTTTCGGCATCGCATTAATGCATGGTATCCCGTTCATCGTTTCCGGCCTGATCGCCTGCGGTATCCTTTACGGGATCGCCTATGTGCAGGCACGCTCCAGCGTTTACACGCTGACGAACAAGCGCGTGGCCATGCGGATTGGCGCGGCGCTGACCATGACGCTGAACCTGCCCTACACATGGATCGGGACCGCCAAGCTGGACCTGAAACCATCGGGTCACGGCACATTGGCGTTCGAGTTGATTGGCGAAACCCGCATTTCCTATCTGATGTCATGGCCGCACGTCCGCCCTTGGCGGATGGCGCGCACGCAGCCGGCGCTGCGCTGCATCCCTGACGCCCAGAATGTCGCCCGGATCTTTGCCGAAGCAGCCGAGACCCGGATTTCCGAGCCACGCATCGCGCGTGTGTCGCAACAAGACGGCAACGCCGTCGCAGCGGAGTAAAGCTCATGTCACAACTTGAACAACAAATGCGCCACCGCGACCGCGATATGGTCCCGCGTTTTCTGGTGCAGGCCATGTTTGGCCTGATGGCGGCGGCCCTTGCCCTGGTGGCCTATGCGCAATGGTTTGACGTACCGAACCGGGGTGTGCTGGTCGAAGCGCCCGTCGTCCAATCACTTGAGATTGTGATGGAGGGCAACCGGAGCGGCATTTACGAAGTCAGAACCCCAGAGGGTGAATTGCTTGCCTCTTCTGCTGATCACAAAGGCGGTTTTCTAGGTGTGATCGGCCGCGTCGTGGAACGGTCGCGCTTTGTGAATAACGCCTCGCAAACCGCACCGATCACCGTTGTACGCCGTGAAAACGGTAATATCGCCATTATCGACGAGACCACGGACCTGCGGGTCGAATTGATTGGTTATGGCAAAGATAACGTAGCAGCCTTCGCAAGACTGCTGGATTGAAACCGAACGCAGGTTAGCCCCCTGCGTTGAATGTGAAAGGGAACTCACATGGGACTATTTACAAGAGAGAAAGAGACCGCGCCATGTACGGTCACGATCTCGCACCGGTTCGAAGAGCTGTCGGCGCATGTGCGTCTGGATAATGGCGCAGTCATCTATCCGGGTGACACCGTGCAGGTACAGGGACCAGAGATTATGGCCGCCTTTGGCGAGATGATCGAAGAAAAGCGCACTGCGGTCATTACCCGCGCCAGCAAACTGGAACAGCTTTGGACCCGCGCCACCGGCGATTTCGAGTTCATGGAGCTTTGCGAATTTTCCTTTAGCGAAGAGGTGATGTCATGAACATGCATTCATCCACTGCCGCCACTGCCGAAGAGGCGATTGCCGCACAAGAAGCGCTGCCGCCGCTCACCAATGAAGAAGCGACAAAAGTGGCGATGTCCAACACGCTGCTGACGCCGCGTTTCTACACCACCGATTTCGATGAGATGGATGCGATTGATGTCTCCTCGGTCCGCGAAGACTGGGACGTGTTGATCGGCCAGATGAAGGCTGACCCCAACAAGGGCCACTTCAAGAAAAACGAAGACTGGGACCATGTGGATTGGGACGGGATGGAGCCGAAGCTGAAGGCCGAGTTCATCGACTTTCTGATCTCGTCCTGCACGGCTGAATTCTCGGGCTGTGTGCTTTATAAGGAAATGAAGCGGCGCGGATCCAACAAGGATATCACCGAGCTGTTTCAGCTGATGGCCCGCGATGAGGCCCGCCATGCCGGTTTCATCAACGACGCGCTGCGCGAAGCAGGCATTGCCGTGAACCTTGGCTTTCTGACGCAGGCCAAGAAATACACCTATTTCCGGCCCAAGTTCATCTACTACGCGACTTATCTTTCCGAAAAGATCGGTTATGCGCGCTACATCACGATCTTCCGTCACCTTGAAGCCCACCCCGAGCACCGCTTCCACCCCATTTTCAAATGGTTCCGTGAATGGTGCAACGACGAGTTTTCGCATGGTGAGGCCTTTGCCCTGCTGCTGAAAACCGACCCCAAGCTGACGCAAAGCTGGGCGAACCGCATGTGGATCAAATTCTTCCTGACGGCTGTCTTCTCGACCATGTGGGTGCGCGACCACCAGCGCCCCGAATTCCACAAGGCGCTGGGCGTTGATCCCAAGTGGTACGGCCAGGAGGTGTTCCGCAAGACCTCGGAAATCTCGACACAGGTATTCCCGATGACATTGGACATCAACCACCCCCGTTGGGAACCGACCCTGAACCGGATGCAGGATGCGAACGTGCAGATTGCTGCAGGCCGCAAGCAAGGCGGGATCGGCGGCTGGGTCAAGCGGATGGCCGGATCGGCCAAGGCCGGTTACGCCTTCGTCAGCCTGCTGACAATTCCGGTTCACAAGAATGCTGTTCCTGACAGCCCGCGACTGGAGCCTGCATACTGATGACATCGCCCTGGATCGCATCGCTGATCGCTATTTTCGCCTGGTGGTTCGCCACCGGTGCGATTTTGGTGGCGGTGCGGCGGGCGGACCGTTTGGATCGCCACGGCATAACCACTTTCATGGGCCTGCCATTGCTGGCGGTCGGTATCTGGGCCGTGGCAGTGTCTTTGCATGATGCCAGCGTCGTTGGCGTCTACATCGGCTTTGCGGGGGCTTTGGCGATTTGGGGTTGGATCGAACTTGCGTTTCTTGCGGGTGTAATCACTGGTCCCATGCGCGATGATTGCCCCCCCGGTCTTGCCGGGCGGGATCGGTTCTTTCGTGCATTCTCAACTGTGGCCTACCACGAACTGGCGCTGACCCTTGGCCTTTGGGGTCTGGTGATCGCATCGGAAGGTGCCCCGAACCGGATCGCGCTTGCGATCTACCTCGTGCTGTTCATCGCGCGCATTCTGGCAAAGCTGAACCTCTATTTTGGCGTGCCGCGGATCAATACGGAATTCGTGCCGCTGAGGCTCAACCATCTGAAAACCTATTTCCGGCGCGGTCCGGTGACACTCGCGTTCCCAGCTGCGATCACCATTCTGACCGCGCTGCTCGCCGTCTGCGCCGAGCGGCTCTGGTCCGCCGGATCAGAGGTGACTGTCGCAGGCTATGCCCTGCTTACCGCAATGGCAGGGCTTGCCCTGCTTGAACACTGGTTGATGGTGGTTCCGCTGCCTGATGCAAAACTCTGGCGCTGGATGCTTCCGGCGCAAAAAACGATGTCCAAAGAAGAAAGATAAGACCGATGGATTTTGACGCACTTTTCAATGCACAGCTGTCCCAACTCAAGCAGGACGGCAACTATCGGTACTTTGCCGAACTTGAACGCAAATGCGGGAAATTCCCGCGCGCGGCCAACCACGCCGAAGATGGCGTGCGTGATGTGACAGTCTGGTGTTCGAACGACTATCTGGGCATGGGTCAACATCCGACGGTCATCGGCGCGATGTGCGAAGCAGTCGAGCGCACCGGCACCGGCGCAGGCGGCACGCGCAATATCTCGGGCACGAACCACGACCACCTCTTGCTGGAGCGTGAGCTGGCCGATCTGCACGGCAAAGAGGCGGCACTGCTTTTCACCTCTGGCTATGTGTCAAACTGGGCCGCGCTAAGCACCTTGGGCAGCCGTTTGAAGGACTGCGTGATCCTGTCGGATGCGGGCAACCATGCCTCCATGATCGAAGGCATCCGCCATTCCCGCGCCAACAAGGTGATCTGGAAGCACAACGACGTGCATGATCTGGAAATGAAGCTGCGCTGTCTGCCAGCTGATGTGCCCAAGATCGTTGCCTTTGAGAGCGTCTATTCCATGGACGGTGATATTGCCCCGATCAAAGAGATCGTCGAAGTGGCCGAAAAATACGGTGCGATGACCTATCTGGATGAGGTCCATGCCGTTGGCATGTATGGCCCGCGCGGTGGCGGTGTCAGCGAACGTGAGGGGCTAGCAGACCGGATTACCCTGATCGAAGGGACATTGGGCAAGGCATATGGTGTTGTCGGTGGATATATCACCGGATCGGCGGCGTTGTGTGACTTTATTCGTAGCTTCGCCTCGGGCTTCATCTTTACCACAGCACTGCCGCCAGCGGTCGCTGCAGCTGCGCGCACCTCGATCGCGTATCTCAAGGAATCAGAGATAGAACGCGCCCAACAACGGCGTCAGGTGGCGCGCCTGCGTGCGGCGCTCGATCGTGAGGGGATTCCGCATATGGAGAACGACAGCCATATCGTGCCGGTGATGATCGGTGATCCTGTCAAGACGCGCATGTTGGCCGATTACCTGATGCGCGAATGGGATATTTATGTGCAGCCGATCAACTATCCGACCGTTCCGAAGGGGACCGAGCGGCTTCGGTTTACACCATCACCGCTGCATACAGATGCAGATATCGATCATCTTATCAATGCGTTAAAGGTGTTGTGGCGCCAATGTGCGCTCGCGCATGCGGTGGCATAACGCGTATCACGGATTCTTTTGCATGCGGGGGTGGACCCTTTGGTTTCCCGCGTTACATTAAGCGCCGACTGGGGCGAACGGTCACAGAACTAGATCGAAGAGGAATACGATCATGAAACGTTTTACTATCGCAGCAGCATTTGCTGTTCTTTCCGCACCCGCCTTTGCTGACGGCCACGCCGCGACTGTCGGTGACGCCGCAGCTGGCGAAGAGCAATTCAACCGTCAGTGCGTTGCATGCCATGTTGTCGCAGACGCATCCGGCGAGGTTCTTGCAGGTCGCAATGCACGTACTGGTCCAAACCTTTACGGAATTGCCGGTCGCACGATGGGATCGGTTGAAGATTTCCGTTACAGTGATGCGCTGATCGAACTGGGCGAAGCTGGTACACCTTGGACTGAGGAAGCCTTTGTCGGTTACGTTCAGGATCCGACAGGCTGGCTGCGCGAAACGCTCGACAACCGTCGTGCACGCGGCAAGATGGCTTATCAGGTGCGCGAAGAAGGTCAGGCCTACGACCTTTACGCTTACCTCGCGACATTTGCGGCTGAGTAAGAGCCTTCACAGCGGGCAACCGTTGTTCTGAATGAAAAAAGGCCGTCGGGGAAACCCGGCGGCCTTTTACATGTCGGTGATCAAGTTCGCGATCGTTTCGGGATCTTCCTCATGCGCGAGATGCCCTAGTCCGGCAAGTTCCGTCAATCTTGCCTGAGGAAGCTGTCGGACAGCACTGCGGCTGACCTCGGGTGGTACAGCCTTGTCGCCAAGTGCCGCGATCAGATGGACCGGCACGTCAATCCTGCCAAGCCGTGCCATCAGCCCATCGAGGGACCATTGTGCCATCATCGAAAGCGTTGCATCGACGTGGCCCTTGTCAGTGGCCAGCCGGTAATAAAGATCAATCCCCCGCTCATCGAGCGTTGAGCCGGTACCTTCGATAAGCTGACGGACACTGTTTCGCGTTGTTGTTTTGGTAAAGAGACGCGCCGCAAAAGGTGAAACGGCCAAGGCCTTGGCCATTATCGGAAAGAGCCAGCCAGCGACCCCTTTGAAATTCCCAAGAGCGGCGTTGATCCCCACGATTCCCTTGGCGGGCTGCAGTCCCAGTTCCCACATGCGCAGCGCAATAGCCGCACCTGCGGAGTGACCGACAACGATATCAGGCGACCAGCCTTGGTTGCGTGCCAGTGCAAGCAGGTCCGCTGCCACGTGATCCAGCCCGCAGCGTTGTTGCGCTCCCATTTGGGTAAACCCCTGACCGGGCAAATCAACCGCCACAACATGGTGGGTGCGCGCAAGAATAGGAAACAAGCCACGGAAACTCTGCGTTGCCCCCCCTGCGCCATGGATCAGCAGGATTGTGGGTCCGATCCCGTGTTCCTGAATATGCCAACGGTGCGGACGGTGCAGAACCTGCCGCGAATATACCGTCAGAGGCCAGCCTTCGGCATCCTCGGGCCACCGCATCAATCGCCCAACGCAGTGGCGACGGATTTGGAAAGGCGCTGGGCATCGGCGCGCGGCAAGGGCAGATAGGCCGCATCAAGCGTCTGCGCAAGGTTGCGCAACGCAGGTTCGGGCCGGTTGCCGGTGTCGATCACAATCGCATCAACGCCATTTGCACGCAGAACGCGGGCGATTTGCTGGGCATCAGTGGCCGCCTGTTTGCGGTCTGCACGCCCATCCAGCGCGATATTCGCCCGCCCGTCGGTCAGGATTGCAATCGTCGGTGTCATGCCACGGCGGGTGGCCTGGACAGCTTGTTCAAAAGCGGTGACCATACCAGCGGCCAGCGGTGTGCCGCCGCCGCCGGGCAGGGCCGCCAGGCGCCGTTTGGTTTGCACCAGTGAACGGGTGGGTGGCAGCAACAGCTCGGCTTCGGTCCCGCGAAAGGCGACAAGTGCCACGTGATCGCGGCGCGCATAGGCTGCGGCCAGCAGCAGTTCCACCGCACCCTTTGCCTCGGCCAGACGGGTGAGGGCGGAGGACCCAGAGGCATCAACCGTAAAGATCAACAGGCGGTCGGATTTTTCCTCGAACCGTTTGATACGGATATCTGCGGGGCGGATGTGCAGACCGTCGCGGCCCGTCGCGTTGCGCCGGATCGTTTGCCAAGGGGCCGCGGCGCGCAACGTGCCGATAATATCAATCCGTGCACCATCGCTGATATGCCCCGCGCGTGATGGCAAAGGTCGGCCGCGCCGGTTGCCCTTGCGTGCGGCCCCCGTCCCGTTACCACGCCCCGCCCGCGCCTTTTGCGCGGCCAGTTGCTCAAGCAGGTTATCCGGCAGCATGGCACGGACGGCCTCAAGCAAAAGCTCATCAGGCAGATCAAGGCTGTCTTCGGGGCCTTGGTTTTCGTTGTTCTGGTCGGGGGGCGGTGCAGGTGGCTCTTCGTCCTGCGATTCAGGCTCCGGCACCCGCGTTGCGCGGTGTGCCAAGGTCAGCGCGCAAGCAATTTCAACATCCTCGGACGTGATCTGTGTGCGGCCCATCAGAGCGGCATTGGCACGGGTGGCGCGCAGGGCGAATAGTGGCGCACGCATGCTATCAATCCCGAGGTCGCAGGCGATGCGCGTGACTTGCTCGAGCAGGTCGGTGGGCATTCTGACGTCACGCAATGCGATCGGGGCTGTGGGCGTTGTAGGAATGATATCTTGCAGGGCGCACTCGGACAGATCGACATGAAAGGCCAGCCGCTCGGCCAGTTTGGGGTTCAGGCATTCGTCGGGCTCTGCGCCTTCATCCAGTGCAATCAGGTTGTGATTGGTGCTGCGGTCCAGCGCGACCGCGAGCCGCGCCGCCAGCCCTGTTGTGGCGCGTTCAGCCATTGTAAGCACCAAGGTGCATGGCGTTTCAAGCAGCCCTTTTTCGCGGATCATCCGGCCACTGGCCAAAGTCGCCGAAAGGTCCAAACCGCCAAAGAGCGCCTCGTCAGATATGGCGGGGTGCAGGCGGCGGGCGTCAGGTGAAATCATTTCCATCAGGCGCGCACGAACGGGGCCAGAACGCGCACGAATGCAGATCCCGCCAAGACCCGGATCAAGCGCGAGCAATTGCAACGCGCGCGTTGCGTGATGCCAGCTTTCCCTAGCCAAGGACTTCTTCCACGGTGCGGGCGACGCGTGTGCCACTGCCTGCTTCGTCCAGTGGATCGCGGCGCAGGCGGTGGCGTAGCGCCATGGGGGCAACGGCCTTTACGTGGGCACGGGTCAATGCGGTATCGTCACGCCACGCGGCATAGGCGCGGGCGGCTTTGAGCAAGGTCAGTTCACCGCGCAAACCGTCCGAGCCCAGCGCGAGGCAAAGTTCGGCTACGTCGACCAGCGTTTTTTCGGGCGTTTTGAGCTTCGCCAGCGCTTTGCGCGCGGTCAGGATACGTTCGCGGATCGCTGCGTCTTCCGCCTGCCAGCGCAGCATGAATGCGGCATTGTCGTTCTCGAATGCATCGCGTCGCTTGATGACATCGACACGGGTAGCAACATCTTTGGGTGATGCGACCTCAACCGACAAACCGAAACGGTCCAAAAGCTGCGGACGCAATTCGCCCTCTTCGGGGTTGCCGGACCCGACCAGCACAAAGCGGGCGGGGTGGCGGATTGACAGGCCCTCACGTTCGACAACGTTTTCACCGGATTGGGCGACGTCGAGCAGAAGATCCACAATGTGATCCTCAAGCAGGTTCACCTCATCAATATAAAGATAGCCACGATTGGCGCGCGCCAGCAGGCCGGGTTGAAACGCTTTCTCGCCTTTGGTCAGCGCCTTTTCGATATCAAGCGCACCGGTCACGCGGTCTTCGGTCGCGCCAAGCGGCAGGTCAACGACCGGCGTTGGCATCTCATGGGCGCGTTTTGTTTTCAGGCCTGCCCAGTCGGGCACGTCCTTGGCGGTGGCTGCATTGATCGGGCATCCTTTGATCGCGTTGATCGGCGGCAGCAGGGCGGCCAGCGCACGCACGGCGGTGGATTTGCCTGTGCCGCGATCACCAAAGACAAGGACCCCGCCGATGCTGGCATCAATCGCAGTGAGGATCATCGCCTGTTTCATCTCGTCTTGGCCGACGATGGCGGAAAAGGGGAATGGTTGCATTATGCGGCCTCAAGTTTGGCTAAGGGGGAGGTGCCGTTCCAGGTGCCGCGATCCGAATGGACGGCAAAACGGGCGTAGAGTTCTTCGCGAAACCAGCCTTCTTCGCGCACGGCGCGGATTGCTTCGGCGTGCGGGCCGGTACGGGCAAAGCTGGCCATCGCTTTTTCGGAAGGCCAGATCGAGAAGGTCACCTGATGTAGCATCGGCACTTCGCCGATGCCGATCTTGAAGGCAACGTTGGGATCTTTGCCGATCATTTCCGAAATGTTCGGCACACGGCCCCAAAATCTGGTCAGGATGCTGGGTTTGATGGTTGCGCGCGTGAGTGCAGCAAGCGGGCCGGTGGTTTGTGCCATCGTCGGTTCGAAAGGTGATTGGCCCGCCCATGCGCCGCGCGATGTCTGCGTTTGGAGAAAGACGGTCCAATCCTCGGCGGCACGTTTCTGGTAAGTCGCGAAAATGCCTGATTGTGTGCGTGCTTGGGCCGTTTCCGCATCGGGCCACGTGGCAAGGATCGCGTAAACAGCGGTGTTGGGGACGGGGGTAAAACCTTCGCCGGTGCCTGATCCGCAGAGCTTCCAGAATCCGATGTCGGGCGTTCGTGCCAGAGGCAGTCTTGCGCCGCCCATCATCGTCAACGCCCAAGCACGGGCAATGGGCCCACTGAAGCGGAAGAATGACAGGCTGACGGTTTGAGTCACGGTGAAGACCTCTGATCGTGTCAACTAATCCTGACATATGTGGTCCGTTTTGGGAAGATGTTGACATAATAATTGTCAACTTGTGTTTACACTACTAGAGTTGAGCCATGATGATAGACCAACAGAGCGATTCAAACGCAGCAATTGTGATCGGTGCGGGGCTTGGCGGCCTCGCTGCGGCCATGCGCCTTGGGGCCAAAGGCTATGCCGTTACCGTGCTGGACCGGCTGGATAAGCCCGGCGGGCGGGGGTCCTCTGTGACACAAGATGGCCACCGATTCGACCTGGGCCCGACGATTATTACTGTGCCGCAAGTCTACGAGGCGCTTTGGACCGCTTGCGGACGTGATTTTCACAAAGATATCGACCTGCGCCCGATGGACCCGTTCTACGAGGTGCGCTGGCAGGATGGATCCACCTTTACCGCCCGTCAGGACACCGACGCGATGCTGGCCGAGGTCGCGCGGCTCAGCCCGCGTGACGTGAAAGGCTACAAGCGGTTTTTGAAGGATAGCGAGGCCTGCTACAAAGTAGGGTTTGAGGGAATGGTCGCCAAGCCGATGCACAGGCTTTGGGAAACCATCAAGGTGCTGCCGCAATTTGCGGTACTGCGCGCGGACCGGTCCATCCTTGGGCTGGCAAAGGCCCGCGTGAAAGACCCGCGTTTGCGCATGGCCTTGTCGTTTCACCCGCTGTTTATCGGGGGTGATCCGCGGCATGTGACGTCGATGTATGCGCTGGTGGCGTATCTGGAAAAGGAATTCGGCGTGCATTACGCCATGGGCGGCGTACAGGCGATTGCGCAGGCGATGGTCGGCGTGATCCGGTCGCAAGGCGGGCAGGTGCGCCAAGGGGCCGAGGTGGATGAAATCCTGATCAAAGACGGTGCCGCCAAAGGTGTGCGTTTGTCAGACGGTCAGGAAATCGCCGCTGATCTTGTGGTCAGCAACGCCGATGCAGGCCACACCTATCAGCGTCTGTTGCGCAATGCGCCGCGCAAACGCTGGACAGACCAAAAACTGAAATCGCGGCGCTGGTCTATGGGGCTTTTCGTTTGGTATTTCGGCACCAAAGGCACTGCCAAGATGTGGCCCGATGTGGGCCATCACACCATCACCAACGCGCCACGTTATGAGGGGCTGCTGAAGGATATCTTTATCAAAGGCAAACTCGCCGACGATATGAGCCTTTATATCCACCGTCCCTCCAAGACAGATCCCAGCGTCGCTCCGGTGGGGGATGACACGTTTTATGTGCTATCGCCTGTCCCGCATCTGGGCTTTGATGACCCTGTTGATTGGGCCAAAGAGGCCGAGAATTACAAAGCCAAGGTCATGGCCGAGGTTGAAAAGACAATCCCCAGCTTTGCAGAACATATCACCACCGAAATGGTGCTCACGCCCGAGGATTTCCGCGACCGCTATCTGTCGCCCAACGGGTCCGGCTTTTCGATTGAGCCGCGCATTCTGCAATCTGCGTGGTTCCGCCCTCATAATATCAGCGAAGAGGCCAAGGGCCTGTTCCTTGTCGGTGCGGGCACCCATCCGGGTGCAGGTGTGCCGGGCGTGATTTCCAGTGCCGAAGTGCTGGCGAAACTGGTGCCTGATGCGCCGGTTGTGCCTGAACTCAAGGTTGCTGCGGAATGATCCGCGCCGATGATCTTGAACATTGCCGCGAGGCGATCCGTCATGGATCATTGTCGTTTCATGCCGCGAGCAAACTTTTACCCGCCAAGGTGCGTGACCCTGCGCTGGCACTTTATGCCTTTTGCCGTCTGGCCGATGACGAAGTCGACGAGGGCGAGTATCAGGCAGGTGCCGTGTTCCGCCTGCAAGACCGTCTGGACGCGGCCTTTGCCGGCAAACCCCACAACGCCCCCGAGGACCGCGCCTTTGCCGCGATTATCGAAGATTTTGAGATGCCCCGCGCCCTGCCCGAGGCCCTTTTGGAGGGGCTCGCATGGGACGCAGCCGAGCGGCGTTATGACACGCTGAGCGGTGTGCGCGATTATTCCGCCCGCGTGGCCAGTGCCGTGGGCGCGATGATGTGCGTGTTGATGCGCGTCCGTGATCCCGATGCGTTGGCGCGGGCCTGTGATCTGGGCGTTGCAATGCAGTTGACGAATATCGCGCGCGATGTGGGCGAAGACGCGCGGATGGGGCGGATTTATCTGCCGCTGGATTGGCTGGCCGAGGCGGGCATTGATCCCGTGAACTTTACCCGCGAAACCCTGCCAACGAATGACGTGCGGCGTATGGTGAAACGTCTTCTGGCCGAGGCGGACAGGCTTTATCTGCGGTCCGAGGCGGGGATTGACGTACTGCCGCTGCAAGCCCGTACAGGTATCTGGGCTGCGCGCCTGATTTACGCAGGTATCGGCAAACAACTGCGCAGGCAGGGCTTTGACAGTATCTCGATGCGCGCAAGAACCTCGGGCGCGCAAAAGCTGGGCTGGTTGATGCAAGCCGGAGCGCGGACGGGCATATCACTGATCATGCCGAAATCGGCAGTGATCTATGCGAAACCCCTGCCGGAAGTCGCATTTCTGGTTGATGCCGCCAGCCGCGCCAAGCCTGACCAAAAGCGGGCATCATCGGTGCTCGATATCTTGGCCGAGTTGAAAGTGCGCGAAGCAGGCATTGGAACTGACCGTCCGATGGCCTAAGTGTGTTGGGTACCTTGAAAGGGCCCTGCAATGGATTTTCTGCTTTTTTGCCTCTTTTTGGCGGCGACCTTTGGCGCAGGCGCGACGGGTGCGCTTTTCCCGACCGGTGAATGGTATAAAAGCCTGAACAAACCGTCGTGGACACCGCCCAACTGGGCCTTTCCGGTTGCCTGGACCTCGATTTATTTGCTGATCTCTTTCGCGGGCGCCCGCGTTGCCGTGCTGGATGGCAACGCCTATGCGATGGCATTCTGGGCAATACAGATCGCGTTCAACGCGCTTTGGACGCCGGTGTTCTTCGGGGCGCGCAACCTGAAGGGCTCGATCCCGATCATGGTCTGTCTGTGGATTGCCGTTCTTGGCGCTACGATCACCCATTTCCAGCTGGATTTCTGGGCGGGGCTGGCCTTTGTGCCCTATCTCGCGTGGGTCACTGTGGCTGCTGCTCTGAACCTTGCGATGGTGCGTCTGAACCCCGATCAAAAGCCGCTGCCGCTTCAGAACCTCTGATCCCTCTTGAACGTCCCTGAAATCGGTGAAACCATTGGGGATGGAAACGCATTTCAAATCATGGGCCGAGGTTGCCCCCCGCTTGGTGGCCGTCGCAGCAGGCCGCGATAAGGCCGATCTGGTCATTCGCGGCGGCAGGCTGGTCAACGTACAAACCCGCGAAATTCTTGATGGTTGGCAGGTTGCTGTGGCCGAGGGACGCTTTGCCTACGTCGGCCCTGACGCGTCGCATTGTATTGGTCCCGACACCCGCGTGATCGAGGCGGAAGGCCGCTATCTGATTCCCGGCCTCTGCGACGGACACATGCATATCGAAAGCGGGATGCTGACGCCCGCCGAATTTGCAGCCGCTGTGATCCCCCATGGCACGACCACCATGTTCACCGATCCGCATGAGATCGCCAATGTGCTGGGGCTGCGCGGTGTCCGCATGATGCATGACGAGGCGCTGATGCAGCCCGTCAACATTTACACACAGATGCCATCCTGTGCGCCCTCTGCACCTGGGCTTGAGACCACAGGATTCGAGATTTCCGCAGATGATGTGGCCGAGGCGATGGCGTGGCCCGGCATCATCGGCTTGGGCGAGATGATGAATTTCCCCGGTGTGATCAACGGCGATCCGCAGATGCTGGCGGAAATGGCCGCGACGATGAATGCGGGCAAGACCGTAGGTGGACACTATGCCAGCCCTGACAAGGGGGTGGCGTTTTCGGCCTATGTCGCGGGCGGTGCCGCCGATGATCACGAAGGCACCGCGGAGGCCGACGCGATTGCCCGCGCGCGCAACGGGATGCGGTCGATGATGCGGCTGGGGTCGGCGTGGTATGATGTGGAAAGCCAGATTACCGCTGTGACCGAAAAGGGGCTTGATCCGCGCAATTTCATCCTCTGCACCGATGACTGCCATTCCGGCACGTTGGTGAATGACGGCCATATGAACCGCGTGGTGCGCCATGCCATCGCTTGTGGCTGTGATCCGGTAATCGCGCTGCAAATGGCCACGATCAACACGGCCACCCATTTCGGGCTGGAGCGCGAGCTTGGCTCGATCGCGCCGGGGCGTCGGGCGGATATGATCCTGACCTCTGATCTGGTGACATTGCCGATTGAAGAGGTGATCGCGCGCGGTCAGACCGTCGCGCGTGACGGCAAGATTACCGTGACCTGTCCGCATTACGACTGGCCCGATGATGCACGCAAGACAGTGCATATGGGCAAGGTTCTCGGGGATGCAGACTTTGCCATTCATGCGCCTCAGGGCAAGAACAAGGTCAAAGCCAAGGTCATCGGCGTCGTCGAAAACCAGGCACCGACCGAAGCGCTAACCGCCGAATTGCCTGTCGTTGACGGGTTGGTTGAGGGTGAAGGCGATACCTATCAGATCGCCCTTGTCGAACGGCACCAAGGCACCGGAAAGGTCGTAAACGGCTTTGTGTCGGGGTTCGGATACACGGGCAAAATGGCCATGGCCTCGACCGTGGCACATGACAGTCACCATATGATCGTCGTGGGCACGGACCGTGCAATGATGGCTGCCGCCGCGAACCGACTGGGTGAGGTCGGCGGCGGCGTGACCGTCTGGAAAGATGGTGAGGAACTGGCGCTGGTGGAACTGCCTATTGCCGGCCTGATGTCCGATTGCCCTGCTGCCGAAGTAGCCGCCAAAGCCGACCAGATGGTTGCTGCGATGGCCACTTGCGGGTGCACATTGAATAACGCCTATATGCAGCACTCGCTGCTGGCGCTTGTCGTCATCCCCTCGTTACGGATCTCTGATCTGGGGCTGGTGGATGTCGATAAGTTTGAAATTACAGATATATTTGAGGAAAACGCATGAATGTTGCACAAGAGGTGTCAATCCGGACACCTGAAGTCCCCGCGCCAGAGGCATTTACTGACGCGAAACTGGCCGTTGTCAGGCTGCAAGAGCTTTATGACACGGCAGTGAAATTCCTGTCCGAGAATTTCGCCACCGCGCTGCGGCATGGCCAGCCTGACACACGGGTGCGGGCCTACTACCCTGAAATCCGCCTGACGACGACAACACACGCCAAGATGGATTCGCGGTTGTCTTTCGGGCATGTGGCCGAACCGGGGGTTTATGCCACAACGGTTACACGCCCCGACCTGTTCGCATCCTATCTTGAACAACAAATCGGGCTTTTGCTGGCCAGTCACGGTGTACCTGTGATTATCGGCGCATCCGGCACAGAAATGCCGGTGCATTTTGCCGCGGCAAATGATCCGGGGCTCACGGTGCCCCATGACGGGTCGATGGAATTCAATCTGCGCGATGCATTTGATGTACCGGACCTGAGCACGACACATGACAGCATCGTGAACGGCTCGGGTTTTCAGTACCCTGACGGGGCGCACCCTTTGGCGCCTTTCACGGCGCAGCGAGTTGATTACTCACTGGCGCGTCTAGCACATTATACGGCGACTGCGCCCGAGCATTTCCAGAACCACGTGCTCTTTACCAACTACCAGTTCTACGTTGAGGAGTTTGAATCCTTCGCGCGCCAGATGCTGGCGGACCCCGACAGCGGCTATACCAGCTTTGTCAGTACCGGGAATGTCGAGATATTCGATGCCGATGCGCCTGTTCCTATGCCCGCGAAATTGCCGCAAATGCCGACCTATCACCTCAAACGCAAGAACGGTGCGGGGATCACGTTGGTCAATATCGGTGTGGGGCCTTCGAACGCGAAAACCGCGACCGATCATATCGCCGTGCTGCGGCCCCATGCGTGGTTGATGGTCGGGCACTGCGCCGGGCTGCGCAATTCGCAACGCTTGGGTGATTTCGTGCTGGCACATGCTTACCTGCGCGAAGACCACGTGCTGGATGATGATCTGCCTGTCTGGGTCCCGATCCCTGCTTTGGCAGAAATCCAGATTGCGCTGGAAACGGCAGTAGCGGATGTGACCAAGCTTGAAGGTTATGAGTTGAAGCGGATCATGCGCACAGGCACCGTTGCCACCATCGACAACCGGAACTGGGAATTGCGCGAACAAGCTGGCCCCGTGCAACGGCTTTCCCAATCGCGTGCGATTGCGCTGGATATGGAAAGTGCCACTATTGCCGCCAACGGGTTCCGGTTTCGCGTCCCCTATGGCACGCTGCTTTGCGTCAGCGACAAGCCGCTGCATGGTGAGTTGAAACTGCCCGGGATGGCGTCGGAGTTCTATAAAACACAGGTTGCGGCCCATCTGATGATAGGTATTCGTGCGATGGAACGGTTGCGCGAAATGCCGCTGGAGCGCATTCACAGCCGCAAATTGCGCAGTTTTGAAGAGACAGCTTTCCTCTAAACAGCCAAAAAGTGCGAAAACCTGCTCTTTTTCACTTGTAATGGTACACTAATCATTGTGGTGTCCCACAACATACCGTTAAATGTGCGGGTAATAGGCCCTACTGCTGGGGCGAATGAGGGAGACCAGTAAAATGGCGACAAAACCAATGACAAAGGCGCAGCTGGTTGCTGCACTTGCAGAAGAAACAGGCATGGACAAAAAAGCAGCCGGTGCTGCGCTTGATGCTGTGACAGACATCATCACCAAAGAAGTTTCCGGCGGCGGTGCTGTGACACTTCCAGGTGTTGGCAAGATCTATTGCCGCGAGCGCCCAGAGCGTATGGTCCGCAACCCTGCCACGGGTGAGCAGATCAAGAAAGAAGCCGACAAGGTTGTCAAAATGACAATCGCCAAAGCGCTGAAAGACAGCGTCAACGGCTAAGCCATCGCAGGCCCTCGGGCCGGATGCAGAGTTTGGGAAAGGTCGCCGGTGAAGGCGACCTTTTTCGTTTCGGGATACACAGTGCGGCGCGACAACAGTCCAGCCTTGCAATCAGCCGCGCGCTCGGCGTAACTCGGCACCAAAGGGGATCACATGGACATCAAAGCAATCGCGATGGGGCTGGCGTTCGCGCTGATGTGGTCGTCGGCATTCACCTCTGCCCGCGTGATTGTCGAGTATGCGCCGCCGCTTAGTGCGCTGGCACTCCGGTTTCTGATTTCAGGTGTGATCGGTGTGGGCATCGCGTTTCTGCTTGGCCAGTCCGCGCGGCTGAGCCGGCGGCAGTGGACAGGCGTGGTGATCTTTGGTGTCTGTCAGAACGCGTTGTATCTGGGTCTCAATTTTGTTGCCATGCAGACGATTCCTGCGTCTTTGGCGGCCATCATTGCCTCGACCATGCCGTTGCTGGTGGCTTTGTCGGGATGGCTGGTTTTCGGCAATAAAGTGCGGCCTCTGGGCATCATCGGCCTGATTGCCGGTGTTGTCGGCGTTGTTCTGATCATGGGAGCGCGGCTGCAAGGTGGCGTCGATCTCTTCGGGGTTGTCCTTTGTGTGATCGGGGTTGTGTCGCTGACTATTGCCACTATGGCTGTCTTGGGCGCGTCGTCAGGCGGAAATGTCCTGATGATCGTCGGTCTACAGATGCTGGTGGGGAGTGCGTTTCTGTGGGTTCCAGCCCTCACAATTGAAACCTGGGATGTCACGTGGAACTGGCAGTTGGGGGTCGCGTTTATCTACACAACAATCGTGCCAGGATTGGGTGCGACGCTGGTTTGGTTCTTGCTGGTGGGCCGGATTGGCGCGGTCAGGGCCTCGACCTTTCACTTTCTCAACCCGTTTCTGGGGGTTGCGACCGCTGCGATCATTCTGGGCGAAAAGATCGGCGTGCTGGATGTGCTGGGCGTTGCGATTATCGCAGGTGGTATTTTGGCGGTTCAGCTGTCCAAACAGTAAGGTGGATCAAGATCCACCTTACCCGATCTGCCCGCGCACGCCGCCGGTTTGACCACGATCCAGCAGCAGATGATCAAGGATCACACAAGCCATCATCGCTTCACCGACAGGGACTGCGCGGATACCCACACAAGGATCATGCCGTCCTTTTGTCACGACCTCGGTCGGGGTGCCATCCATGCGGATGGATTTGCGCGGCGACAGGATCGAAGAGGTTGGTTTCACGGCAAAGCGCACGACAATGTCCTGCCCTGTGCTGATCCCGCCCAGAATACCGCCTGCGTGGTTCGAGGAATATTCCGGCCCGTTCGGCCCCATGAAAATCTCGTCAGCGTTGTCGCGTCCGGTAAGCGCAGCGGCAGCCATCCCTTCACCGATTTCCACGCCTTTCACGGCATTGATCGACATCATCGCAGCGGCCAGATCAGTGTCTAACTTGGCGTAAACAGGCGCGCCGATGCCCGCAGGCACGCCACGCGCGACAACCTCGATAATCGCGCCGACCGAGTTGTGATCGTCCTTGCGCAGCCATGCCAGATAGTCGTTCCACTCGGCGGCTGCTTCGGCGTCGGGACAGAAGAAATCATTCTGGTCGATCTGGTCCCAGTCGACCTTGCTGCGATCAATCGCTTTGGTGCCCATCTGGGTCATATAGCCCTTGATCTCTACGTTCGGCGCAATCGCCTTGATCGCCTCGCGCGCCACACCGCCCGCAGCCACGCGCGACGCGGTTTCGCGCGCCGAAGACCGCCCGCCACCGCGTGGATCGCGCAGCCCGTATTTCTGGTGATAGGTGATATCCGCATGACCGGGACGGAACGTGTTCAGGATATCGCCATAGTCTTTTGACCGCTGGTCGGTGTTTTCGATCATCAACTGGATCGGCGTACCTGTGGTCTTACCCTCATAGACGCCGGACAGGATTTTCACCGCATCGGGTTCATTCCGCTGGGTTGTGTTCTTGTTCAGACCGGGGCGGCGTTTATCCATCCACTGCTGGATCATCGGCGCCTCAAGCGGCACGCCGGGCGGGCAGCCGTCAACCGTGGCACCCAAGGCAGGCCCATGGCTTTCACCCCAAGTAGTGAAACGAAACAAATGTCCGAAGCTGTTAATCGACATGGGCATCTCCCTTTGCACATGGGGTCTAGCTGGGGTGACAATCAGGCTCAAGAGGTTTCCCTTGTCCTTCGGTCTATTCCGCAATACCTAGGGCGTACCTCGGGGGGCCTATCATGGCTGAGATGCGTAGCACGCGGACCCGTTGAACCTGAACCGGTTAAGACCGGCGGAGGGAAGGTATGGCAATCCCGCTATCCCCCAATCCGCCCGTCGCATTTGGAGGATACGATGAAAAACACCACCTATCTGCCAGTTGTCGCGGGACTTGCTCTTTGTGCTTCGGCCGCACTCGCCGAAACGCCTGTGCTGCAAGTCATGACTTACGACAGCTTTACCAGCGAATGGGGCCCCGGCCCTGCGGTTGAAGCCGCTTTCGAGGCGCAATGCGCCTGTGATCTGCAGTTCGTGGGTGCAGGTGACGGGGCTTCACTGCTGGCCCGTCTGCAACTGGAAGGGCCGCGCACAGAGGCCGATATCGTCTTGGGGCTGGATACAAACCTGACAGCCGCTGCGCGCGAGACGGGGCTATTTGCGCCGCATGGCGTTGCTGCGGACCTTGATCTGCCTGTTGCATGGAATGATGCGGATTTCCTGCCGTTCGACTGGGGCTATTTCGCCTTCGTCGGAAATGCAGGTGCGGATGCGCCGGCATCCCTGCGTGCTTTGGCCGACAGTGACATCCAGATTGTCATTCAGGACCCCCGCTCATCCACGCCCGGTCTGGGTCTGTTGATGTGGGTGAAGGCCGCTTACGGCGATGGAGCTGCAACGCTCTGGGCCGATCTGGCCGACAACATCATAACTGTCACACCGGGTTGGTCCGAAGCTTACGGCATGTTCCTTGACGGTCAGGCTGATGCGGTTTTGTCCTACACGACCTCGCCTGCCTACCACCTGATTGCCGAGGAAGATGACAGCAAGGTCGCATGGTCCTTTGATGAAGGGCACTACATGCAAGTCGAAGTGGCGGGCAAAGTCGCAGGCACCGATCAGCCGGAACTGGCGGATCAGTTCCTTGCTTTCATGGTGTCGGATGCGTTTCAAAGCGTGATTCCCACAACGAACTGGATGTATCCGGCGGTCATTCCGGCGGCGGGCCTGCCTGACGGGTTCGAGACTTTGATGACGCCTGAAACATCACTCTTGTTGTCACCGGAAGATGCAGCCGCCATGCGTGATGCGGCCCTGGACGAATGGCGCACAGCCTTGTCCCAGTAACACCGCGCTGGCCCGGCGTCGCAGTTGCGGCGCTGGTGCTTGCGCTCACCCTTGGCACGCTGGCGGCTGTTGGCTGGCGTGCCGAATGGGTGGGTGGCCTCGCCCCTGCGGATTGGGCCGCGGTCAGGTTTACGCTTGTGCAGGCGTTTCTGTCTGCGCTGCTGAGTGTCCTGCTGGCCGTTCCCGTAGCGCGGGCTTTGGCACGGCGTGGTTTCTACGGGCGGGATTTGCTGATTACCCTGCTCGGGGCACCATTCCTTCTGCCGGTTATTGTCGCGGTGCTTGGTCTTCTGGCGATTTTTGGCCGTGGCGGTCTTTTGAATGATGGCCTGGTCTGGCTGGGGTTTCAGCCTGTTTCGATTTTCGGTTTACACGGTGTGGTGCTGGCCCACGTGTTCTTTAACATGCCCTTGGCGGTGCGGTTTATTTTGCAAGGCTGGCTCTCCATCCCCGCCGAGCGGTTTCGCCTTGCGGCATCGCTGAATGCACCGGTTGGCCGGTTGCTCGAATGGCCAATGCTTCGTTCAGTGGTGCCAGGTACGTTTCTGGTTATCTTTCTCATTTGTCTGACCAGTTTTGCGGTTGCCCTGACGATGGGCGGCGGGCCGCGGGCAACGACAGTTGAACTGGCGATCTATCAGGCGGTCCGGTTCGATTTCGATCTGGGACGGGCCGCATTGCTGGCCTGCATCCAGTTCGGGCTCTGTGTGGTGGCCGCCGCTCTGGCGTGGGGGGTGACAGGGAATGATCCGATGGGTGCCGGCATGGACCGTGTCGTGCAGCGTTGGGATTTGCCGCGGCCTGTGGTGGACTATGCTGTAATCGCCGTGGCCGCACTTTTTCTGCTGCTGCCCTTGGGGATGATTGTGGTCCGCGGGCTGCCTGCGTTCCCCGACATGCCTGCAACGGTCTGGGCTGCGGCATTGCGGTCGCTCTGTGTCGCCATCGGCTCGGCGGCGCTTTGTGTCTTGATGGCCCTTGCGCTGGCTTTGCGTGGCGGCGCCATGGTGTCTGTGGTTGGTGTGATGCCGCTCGCGGCGTCTGGATTGGTCGTCGGGACGGGTGCATTCCTGATCGTGTTTCCCTTTGTCCGTCCGGCTGATGTTGCGTTGCTGGTGACCATGCTGGTGAACGCGACACTCGCTTTGCCTTTCGCGCTCCGCGCCATTGCCCCGACTGTTGACCAGATCAACCAAAGCTATGGCCGTTTAGGGCTCGCGCTGGATATGCGCGGATGGACGTGGCTACGATGGGTTGTTCTGCCCCGTCTGCGGCGTCCGCTGGGGTTTGCGGCGGGTTTGGCGGCGGCCTTGTCGATGGGTGATCTGGGCGTGATCGCCTTGTTTGCGGGCCAAGAACAAGAGACCTTGCCGCTGGCGATGTATCGTTTGATGGGTGCATACCGGATGGAGACAGCGGCAAGTGCGGCGCTGTTGCTGGTGGTGCTGAGTTTTGCGCTGTTCTGGATCTGTGACCGATGGGGGCGTGGACGTGTTGAGATGTGAAAACCTGGTCCTGCAGCAGGGTGCGTTTTCCTTGTGTGCGGATGTTGTGTTCGCGCGTGGAAAAGTGGTGGCTTTGATCGGGCCGTCCGGTGCGGGCAAGTCGACGCTCTTGGCGGGGCTGGCGGGGTTTCTTGCGCCTGTGTCAGGTCGCGTGAACCTTGACGGTATCGATGTGACGGATGAAGAGCCAGGTAAGCGGCCTGTCAGTATGCTCTTTCAGGACAACAACCTGTTTCCACATTTGACCGTGGCGCAGAATGTCGGTTTGGGGCTGCGGCCGGACCTGCGGTTGACCGTCGCACAGCAAGAACAGGTTACTGCGGCCCTCGCTGAGGTCGGATTGGCGGGTATGGAAGTACGCAAACCCGCCGCATTATCGGGCGGGCAGCAAAGCCGCGTGGCGCTGGCGCGCGTGCTTGTGGCGGATCGGCCTGTCGTTCTGCTTGACGAGCCCTTTTCCGCGCTTGGCCCCGCACTCAAGGATGAAATGCTTGATCTGGTGAAATCCAAACTGGTTGCGGCAGGAAAGACAGTCGTGATGGTCACGCATGATCCGGCTGATGCACGGCGCATCGCGGATATGGTTGCTCTGGTGGATGCAGGCAAGGTACATGCGCCCGTTGCGACCGATGCGTTGTTTGATAATCCGCCAGCCGCGCTCAGGGCTTATCTGGGGTAAGGTGGATCAGGATCCACCTTACAAAATGCAAAAGGCCCGCCAATTTGGCGGGCCTTTGTGTTTCTTGTGCCGGTTGACTTAGTCTTTGTGCTTATGCGGTGCCCAAAGACGCTTGTTTGTCAGGTACAACAACACAGACAGAACCGTCAGGAACAGGACGCCGGTCAGACCAGCCTGCTTGCGCGCAACCAGCTTTGGTTCGGCTGTCCACATCAGGAATGCTGCAACATCCTGCGCGACCGCTTCAAGTTCGGTGGAAGAACCATCTGCATAGTCAACGTCATCGCCCCAAAGAGGCTGTGACATTGCAATCCATGACCCGGGCACCTTGTGCTTGCCATGTTCGTCTTTGCAGCTTTCAGGGAAACCGCCAGCTGCGAAGGCGACATTGTAGAAGCCGTCCATCGGCTCGCCTTCCAGTGCGCACTCAGGCTCTTCGTGGTAGCCGGTCATCAATGACGCGATGTATTCCGCGCCGCCCATGCCGTTTACGAACTGGCTGATGCCTGTACCGTACGGGCCGCTAAAGCCCGCACGCGCCTTTGCCATCAGGCTGAGGTCAGGTGCGTTGGAAAGGCTCGATTCAGGGAACTTGTCTGCTGGCGTTGCCGGGCGGAAATCGCCCTCGCCATCAAACAGGGACTGATCGAAAACTTCGTAGAACTCGGCGTAGGCCCGCATCTGGTCTTCAGGAAGCCCGGGGCCGCCTTCGTCAGACAGGTTGCGGAAAGCGACGAATTCCAGCCCGTGGCAGGCGGCACAGATTTCAGTGTAGACCTGAAGACCACGCTGAAGTTGCATCTGGTCATAGCTGCCGAATGGGCCTTCGAACGAGAAATCATAGTCGGTGACTTCAATTTCAAGTTCAGCGGCGGTGGCCTGCCCTGCGGTGAGGGCAAGCGCCATTGCTGCGGTGAGTGATAGTTTGCGGAACATGACTATTCGTCCTTTCTCACTCGGCCGGGCTGGCAACAGGCTTGGCGCCGTCACCTTTCGGCGCGTAGTGCGCATTGAAGTCGTCTTCGATGGTTGCTGGTGGTGTGTTCGGCTTTTCGATCACGCCCAAGAGCGGCAGGATCACCAGGAAGTAGGCGAACCAATATGTCGAACCGATCAGCGCGATGTAGGGATAGATACCCTCAGCAGGGCGCGCACCGACCCACATCAGCAGGACGAAGTTAACGGCAAAGAGCCAGAACCACCACTTGAACATCGGACGGTAGCGACCCGAGCGGACCGACGATGTATCCAGCCACGGGGCCAGCGCCATCACAACGATCGCGCCGAACATCGCGATCACACCAAAGAACTTGGCGTCGATGATGCCGAATGTGATCCAGTTGACCGCAATCACCAGCCACACGTCCTGGTCGAACGCACGCAGTACGGCGTAGAATGGCAGGAAGTACCATTCAGGCACGATGTGCGATGGTGTCGCCAGCGGGTTTGCCGGGATGTAGTTGTCCGGGTGGCCAAGGTAGTTCGGCATAAAGCCGACGACTGCCATGAACACGGCCAAAATAATGGCCAGCGCAAACAGGTCCTTGATCACGAAGTACGGCCAGAATGGCAGCGTATCTTTGGCAGCATCTTCTTTGGATGTGCGACGCACCTCGACACCGGTCGGGTTGTTGTTGCCGGTGGTGTGGAACGCCCAGACGTGCACGATTGTCAGACCCAACAGGATGAAGGGCAGCAGATAGTGCAGCGAGAAGAAGCGGTTCAGCGCCGGCTGCGCAATCGCACCGTTTGGTGTACCCAAGAGCCAGATCTGAATGCTTTCACCCACAAACGGGATCGCGCCGAACAGGCCTGTGATAACGGCTGTACCGTGGAACGACATCTGGCCCCATGGCAGCACGTAACCCATAAAGGCCGTGCCCATCATCAGGACATACATCAACATGCCCACGATCCATGTCACCTCGCGTGGTGATTTGTATGAACCGTAGTACAGCGAACGGAAGATGTGCGCGTAAACGGCCACAAAGAACAGCGATGCGCCGTTCTGGTGGAAATAGCGGATCATATGGCCGCCGTTGACGTCGCGCATGATGTGCTCGACCGACGCAAAGGCCATATCAACGTGCGGCACATAATGCATCACTAGCACGATACCGGTGACGATCTGCAGCACGAGAGTGAAAACAAGAACGATACCCCAGATCCACATCCAGTTGAGGTTCTTGGGTGTGGGGATCATCAGGGTGTCATACATCAAGCCAACGATCGGCAGGCGCTTGTGAAGCCACTTTTCGCCGCCAGACTTTGGCTCGTAATGGTCGTGGGGAATTCCGCCCATGGGTTTCTCTCCTTAACCGAGTTGAATAGTTGTTTCGTCCACGAAGGACGCGACAGGAACGGGCAGATTGCTTGGCGCTGGGCCACGGCGAATCCGGCCGGAAGTATCGTAGTGTGATCCGTGGCACGGGCAGAACCAGCCGCCAAAATCACCTGCGTCACCCAAAGGCACACAGCCAAGGTGTGTACAAACACCCATCTGGACCAGCCAAACACCATCTTCTGTCAGTGCGCGGTTTTCGTCAGTGGCTGGCGTTCCGTCAGGCAGGTTCGCGTTCTCGGCGCTCTGGTCCGGAAGGTCCGACAGTTCGACGGCGCGCGCTTCGGCGATTTCTTCTTCGGTACGGGACCGGATAAAGACCGGTTTACCTTGCCAAAGCACTGTGATCTGGGTGCCTGGGGCGACCGCGCTGACATCAACGCGGATCGAGGCGAGCGCCAAAACATCGGCGGAAGGGTTCATCTGGTTTACCAGTGGCCAAACTGCGGCGCCCGTTACCACAACACCCGCACCAGCGGTTGCGTAATAAAGAAAGTCGCGGCGTGTGCCCTGATGATCATCTGCATGTGACACTGGATGCATCTCCGATTCTTTTGATGGGCTCTACGCCCGCACGAGAAAATAGACCGACGGGTCGGTCAGTCAATTTGAGCGCTGTTTAACTATCAAACCATTCAAGGTCCAGCGGACAATCGGGCGCAGGCCCATAAGACAGTCCTGTTATGCGCTAACAGCGAACACTTCGTTAAACAGGCGGAAAGAATCACCTGTGGCCCATTCAGGCAAAACAGCCTAAACTTCTGGCGGAAATGATGGAATTCGCCCAACTGTGGCAATAGTGTGGCGGGAATTTCCGATAAAATACGGCTATTTGTGTCAGTGACGCCACATGCGCGCAGCAACACGCCTCTGGGCGTTAGTGTTTTATTGTCAGCTTTGTGGCAGGTCTCTACCCGAGTTAGGTGCCACTCATTTCGGACAAGCTGCTATGCGCCGTGCCCTGTCATATTGCCTTTGTGCTGTCATTGCACCTGCCCTCGCGATAGCGGATGTGCAGTTGAGCTTTTATGGAGGCGCGCAGACCGCGCCAGCGTCTGATATTTCGATTCGTGATCCATTGATTGGGGCGGATGACTTTTCCCAGGATTGGGAAGGGCGGTCGTCCGAGGCGCCGATTTACTACGGGGTGCGTGCAACACGCTGGCAGTCGCCGACATTCGGGTACGGACTGGATTTCGCACACAACAAGGTCTACCCCGCCAACGGTATCGCAGCACCCGGTTACGAGGTGCTGGAATTTACTGACGGTCTGAATACTCTGACGCTCAATGCGTATCGGCGTTGGAATGACGTACTTGGCGATGTGACGCCCTATGTTGGCGGTGGGATCGGTTTGGCCGTGCCGCATGTCGAGGTCGTCAACGGCAGTTCCGAGACAAACGGCTACCAACTGACGGGTCCCGCCGCGACGCTGGTAGCCGGTGCCGCCATGCCCATCAACGACCAATGGTCCGTATTCGGCGAATACAAAGGCACATTCTCATCCAACCGTGCTGATCTTGATAGTGGCGGCACGCTTGAAACCGACATTTTCACAAATGCCGTCAATTTTGGCGTCAGCTTCGATTTCTAGCGCTGTTACTCAGCCTTTGTCGCAACCATGCTGTCGCGTTTACTGAATTCTGCATGCCAGCTTGCCAGCGCTTCGTTTCCGTTGCGCCAGCCACGCGCATCATGTCGCAGATCAATATAGGATAGCGCACAGGCAACCGCGATCTGCCCGATATTGAGCGGGCCGGTCAGGTGACTCATCCAGCGGCTATTGATTGCGGCGATGCCACGGGCGGCTTTGGCCCATTGAGCTTCAACCCAGTCAGGCGATTGTTGGTCCGCAGGGCGTAGCCGTGTTTCATAAGCCATCGACACAGTTGCATCCATGATCGCGTCGGCTGTGGCCTCGAGCGTGAGAATTTCCCAGATGCTGCTTTGCGGATAAAGGTTTGCACCAGCCAGATCATTCAGAAAGCGTGTGATGACACGGCTGTCATAGATCGCCGGACCATCGGCGCGGATCAGTGCGGGTATTTTGCCCATCGGATTAGCAGCAATCACCTCGGGCGCCGAGTTAAAAGCAGAGGTCGAAACGACCACCTCTTCGACTGTATCCACCAGCCCTGTTTCGCGGATCAGCACGCGCGCTTTGCGCACAAAAGGAGAAGCGGGAGAGATCAGCAACTGCATGGGAGTCGTCCTTATCTGGGTCAGGGAAACAAGACCTGATCCTGCCCCTCTTGCCAAGGCGGATATTTCGTCATGACGGCGCGGAACCGTTCGGAGTCCAGAAAATCATCAAGCCAGGTGGTCAAAGGCCCCAAGCCTTGCGCATCAAACCATGCGCGGTCTGTGTTCGCGAACTGGCGCACAAAGGGCAGAATTGCCATATCAGCCAAAGTACGCCTGTCGCCCATTAGGAACGGAGACTGTGCAAGGCGGTCGTTCAATTCCGTAAGAAATGCCATCGCCTTGGCGCGCTCTTCCTCTTCACTGCGGTCGGGAAAGCGGACGGCGTATTTTGTATGATCCAGGGCGCTTTTGAACGGACCGTCATTTTGGTCAATCAGGGCGTGGCCCTCGCGCGGCATATCAAGCCAGCCCTCGGGGTCATTGCGGCCCAATGCCCAGAGCATGACATCGCGGCTTTCCTCGATCACTTGGTCCCCGTCCTGCACCACAGGCACCGTGCCTTTGGGTGAGGCAGCCAGAAAAGGCGCGGGCTTCTCTCGTAGCAGGATTTCCTGCAATGCAACCTGCACACCGCTTGACTGGATCGCGAGGCGGGCGCGCATCGCGTAGGGGCAGCGCCGAAAGCTCCAAAGGATCGGCAGCGTTGTCATGCGGTCAGCTGCGTGCCTGCAAATCCGGTGATCTGCGCCTGCACGATCTGGCTTTCGGGCTGGTCAGTGTCGAACACCACTTCAGTGAACTGCGCGGTGCGACCCATCCGCGCATTCTCCATCAGCACCTGATGGGTCTTGCCCTGTTGGGCGGCCAAATGCCGCGCGACTTGCGCTTCACCTGCCGCGCGCAAGGCGGCAGCGCGGGTTTTGATCAGCTTGCCATTCACCTGCGGCATCCTCGCAGCAGGCGTGCCGGGGCGCGGGGAGTAGGGAAAGACATGCAGCCATGTCAGATCGCATTCTGCGACAAGCGCCAGAGAATTGGCAAACATCGCGTCCGTCTCGGTCGGGAAGCCTGCGATGATGTCGGCGCCATAGGTCATGTCGGGGCGCAGTTTCCGCGCCTCCTGGCAAAAAGCGATGGCATCGTCGCGCAAGTGGCGGCGTTTCATCCGTTTCAGGATCATATCGTCGCCATGCTGCAAGGACAGGTGCAAATGCGGCATCAGGCGCGGTTCGGTGGCGATGGCCTGCATGAGGTTCTCATCCACTTCGATACTGTCGATCGAGCTGATCCGCAGTCGCGGCAGGTCCGGCACCAGTTTGAGGATGCGCATCACCAGATCGCCCAGTTTCGGCGTGGCAGGAAGATCGGCGCCCCAACTGGTCAGATCGACGCCTGTCAGCACGACTTCATTGTATCCCGTATCCACCAGCCGCTTGATCTGATCCACCACAACGCCAGCGGGGACCGAGCGGGAATTGCCGCGGCCATAAGGAATGATGCAGAACGTGCAGCGGTGGTCACACCCGTTCTGGACCTGCACATAGGCACGGCTGCGGGTGCCGAAGCCGTCAATCAGGTGGCCTGCGGTTTCCGTGACCGACATGATGTCGTCAACCTGCACAGGTTCGGTCTGCCCGATCAGATCGGGGGCCATGCCTGCCCATGTGGCGGGGTCCATCTTTTCGGTATTGCCGATGACGACATCGACCTCGGCCATTCTGGCGAAAGTGTCGGGTTCTGTCTGCGCGGCACATCCTGTGACGATCAGCTTGGCATCAGGGTGATCGCGGCGCAGCTTGCGGATGTCCTGACGCGCTTTGCGCACGGCCTCTGCTGTCACGGCGCAGGTGTTCACCACGATGGCGTTATCCACGCCTGCCGCTGTCGCCAGTTGCTTCATCGCCTCGGTCTCATAGGCGTTCAGGCGGCAACCATGGTTGGAAAATATCGGTGCTGTTTTCACCATCAGAGCCGCCAGACGCCGTCAAAGACATGTGCAGTCGGACCCGTCATCCACACGCCATCATCACGCCAGTCGACATGCAGGCTGCCGCCATCCAGGTCGATTCTGACAGACCGCCCTGTCAGCCCGCGCCGCGCGGCAGCGACAGCTGTGGCACAAGAGGAAGAGCCAGAGGCCAGCGTCACACCGACGCCGCGTTCCCAAACGCGCATCCGCAGGTGATCGGGGCCGATCACGCTGGCGAATTGTACGTTGGTACGTTGAGGATACAGCGGGTGATGTTCGATTGCGGCCCCTCGGGTGGCCAGATCAACGGCCTCGGCATCCGCTACAAAGAATGTGCAATGCGGGTTCCCCATGCCGGTTGCTGTGGGTGCACCATCGATGGGCAGTTCAAGCGTGTCCATTGCGCGCGCCAGCGGCACATCCTGCCAGTCAAGCTGGGGGTGCCCCATGTTTACCGACGTCAGGCCATTGCCTGCATCCAGTGCCTGCAAGATACCGCGCTCTGTTTGCAGGGTCAGCGCGTCTGTGCCGCTCTGATCCATCAGATACCGTGCTATACAGCGCGTGGCGTTGCCGCAGGCCCCTGCCAGTGATCCGTCGCTGTTCCAGAATGTCAGCCGCACATCGGCTTCGGTCGTGTCGGACAGCACGGCAAGCTGGTCAAACCCCACGCCGCGATGGCGGTCTGCGATTGCCACAGCGATAGCCCCATCCACGCGCGGGGTGATTCCCCGTTCGTCCACGACAACAAAGTCGTTTCCCAGCCCGTGCATCTTCATAAAGGGCAAATATGATGAGTCGTTTGCGGTCATGGCGGCGATATATGCCAAGGCAGACAAGTTATCCAGCAGTCAGGGGAATTTGGGGGTTGACCGCACCCCCGTGGCTTTCTAGATACCGCCCTCAGTGGGCCGTTAGCTCAGTTGGTAGAGCAACTGACTTTTAATCAGTAGGTCGATGGTTCGAACCCATCACGGCTCACCACTTTATCCCTGATATTTGCGGATTTATGCAAACTCGCCGCCTGGGTCTTTCCGCGTGTACGTCGTAGCTATTGCACAAGAAAACGGTGGCTAAGTGGCAGGCTTGCCGCGCCAAGAACGCGGGCATCAGGGCCGCGCGTGCCTGTTGCGATATCGGGTCTGTCCATACCGGTCATATCCAACGTCGCGAGATGCGCTCTGGTTTGTGCGGTTACCTCGGCGCAGAGCGCACGCGGCATCCATCCATCAATCATAACCAGTTCAAGATCAACGATCGCCTGCGTCGACTGGATCGCATGCGCGATGGCGTGCGCGCATTGCGCGGTCCATTCGGCGACGATGTCTTCGGGGAAGTCCCAGTTTTCCGGATCAACCCACATTTGTTGCGCATCAACGCCGTTCTGGACAAGCGCCTCTTCCAGCTTTGCCAAAGAGGCAAGCTCGATCATCGGGCGTGAAACACCATTGCGGTCAGGGATGTTCAGGGGCCCGAAACTGGCGGCATTGCCGGTTGACCCTGTGTAAAGCGTGTTGCGCAGCACCAGACCACCGCCAATGAAGAAGGCGATGAAGAAGCAGAGCGTATTTGCAGGCAGCGGATTTTCACCGAACACCATCTCGGCGCTACAGGCCGCGGTTCCGTCGTTCTGCAAGAAGACAGGCATCCCGAGCGCTTCGGCGATCTCTGTCTCCAAATCGCGGTATTCCCAATTGGCCATGCGTTCTGCTTCTACCCCGATATGCTCAGGCCAGCTCCAGAGAAAAAAGGGCATTGCAATGCCTAGGCCTGCGATCCGTGGTTTCAGGCGTGCAGGAAGCCGGGCGCGTAGTGATTTTGAAGACGTTTTGGCAAATTGCAGAACCTTATCGAAATCAGGGTAGTCATAGATCTGTTTTTCGCGATCGATGATTTGCCCGAGAAAATCGATTACAACCATCTCGACCGAGCGACGGCCCACCTTCATGCCTAGAAAGACAACACCTGAAGGGTTGAGCGAGAGAGGCACAGACGGTTGCCCGATTCGGCCACGTGAAGGCGTGCCGCGCAGAATAAGGCCATCGGCCTCAAGTGATCCGATCAGGCGGGCAACGGTTTGGGCTGACAAACCAGTGCGGCGCGCAATGTCGGCTTTCGCCATGTCGGAATTTCGGCGCAAGAGGCTGAGGACAACGCGCTCGTTTCGTTCGCGCATGCCGCCTTGATTGGTGCCGCGCTCAAATGTCGCGTCGTCCGATTCGTCCCTGTCCGGTTCCTGAATTCTGTCCATCGCACCCAACTATTCTTTGGTTTCGCCAAGCAATAGCATATTAAATAACTCTCTGGAAGTTAGTTATTGACAGTCCGTCGGAAAAGCTTCAGTTTCCGGTCTCACGGGAACGACTACAAAGGTCATGGGAGGACCATTATGTTTAAATCCACAAAGACAGCCCTTTTGGGCGGTGCAATTGCTATTGCCAGCAGCGGCGCAGCTTTTGCCGACGCACACGGACCATCCGCGTGCCTGATTACAAAGACAGACACCAACCCTTTCTTTGTTAAGATGCGCGAAGGTGCCGAGGCTGCTGCCGAAGCTGCGGGCATGACGCTGAGCTCTTTTGCAGGGCGTGTTGACGGTGACCACGAAACACAGGTTGCTGCGATCGAGACCTGCATCGCAAACGGCGCATCCGGTATTTTGCTGACAGCGTCCGACACATCATCCATCGTTGGTGCTGTGACCCAGGCACGTGAAGCAGGCCTGTTGGTTATCGCGCTCGATACACCGCTTGATCCGATTGATGCCGCTGACGCGACATTCGCGACCGACAACTTCCTTGCCGGTGAACTGATCGGCCAGTGGGCTGCAGCGACACTTGGTGATGAAGCCGCAAACGCGAAAATCGCCATGCTTGACCTTGCTGTCAGCCAGCCAACTGTTGGTGTGCTGCGCGACCAAGGCTTCTTGCAGGGCTTTGGTATCGATCTGGGCGACCCGAACAGATGGGGCGACGAAACCGATCCGCGCATCGTTGGCAACGACGTCACCGCAGGTAACGAAGAAGGCGGCCGTCGTGCGATGGAAAACCTTCTCGCTGTCGATCCGATGATCAACGTCGTCTACACAATCAACGAACCAGCCGCCGCTGGTGCCTATGAAGCGCTGCGTTCTATCGGTCGTGAAAATGACGTGCTGATCGTGTCTGTCGACGGTGGCTGCCCTGGTGTGCAGAACGTCGCTGACGGTGTGATCGGTGCGACATCGCAGCAGTATCCACTGTTGATGGCGTCCAAAGGGATCGAAGCGATTGCGGCATATGCAGCCGATGGCACATTGCCTGAAAACACACCAGGCAAGAACTTCTTTGACACCGGCGTTGCTCTGGTCACCGACCAGCCAGCGGAAGGCGTTGACAGCATCTCGGTTGCCGAAGGCATGGAGCTTTGCTGGGGTTAAATCCCTGACACATCTTTGTTAAACTTTGAAGAGGGCAACGTGTTTGCCCTTTTCTCTAAGAAGCTGAATTTGCCGTTCACGCCGTTGCCACGTTGGGGAGCATAATGCCAAACGATTCCGATAACTATGAATCTGTTGTCAAAACGGAGCGCACTGAAACAGTTGCCGCGTTCGTAGATAACCGCAAAGGGTTCATGCACAGTTTACAGCACTTGCTGCACGTCAATCCCGCGCTTGTGCCGTTGTTTGTGCTTGTCGCTTCAATTGCGGTGTTCGGGTTGCTTTTGGGTTCAACCTTCTTTTCACCCTTCGCGTTGACGCTGATTTTGCAACAGGTGCAGATCGTGGGCATCGTCGCGGCGGCGCAATCTCTGATCATCCTCACGGCAGGTATCGACCTGAGCGTCGGCGCAATCGCTGTTCTGTCGAGCGTGATCATGGGGCAGTTCACCTTTCGATACGGTGTTCCGGTCGAGGCTGCGATTGTCATCGGCCTTGCCTTCGGCACATTGATCGGCACGATCAACGGATGGCTTGTTGCGGTGATGAAATTACCGCCCTTTATTGTAACCTTGGGGATGTGGCAGATCGTTCTGGCAGCCAACTTCCTTTATTCCGCGAACGAGACAATCCGTAGTCAGGATATCGAGGCTGAAGCGCCCTTGCTCCAGTTCCTTGGTACAACCTTTAAGGTCGGCGCGGATGCGAATGGCAGCGGCGGCGCCACCTTTACCTATGGTGTGATCGCCATGATCCTTATTTTTGCCGTGCTGACATATGTGCTTAGCCAAACGGCTTGGGGCCGCCACGTCTATGCCGTGGGCGATGACCCCGAAGCAGCGCAGCTTTCCGGTGTGAATGTCCGCTATACGCTTATTTCGGTCTATGCCGTCACCGGTTTTATCTGTGCGATTGCAGGCTGGGCCTTGATTGGCCGGATCGGGTCTGTCAGCCCGACATCGGGTCAGCTTCTGAATATTGAGAGCATCACGGCCGTTGTGATCGGTGGCATCTCGCTCTTCGGGGGGCGCGGGTCGATCCTTGGGCCGCTCTTTGGTGCGCTGATTGTGGGTGTCTTTACGCTTGGCCTGCGCCTTGCGGGGGCAGACGCGCAGTGGACTTATCTTCTTATCGGCGTGCTGATCATCGGCGCTGTCACCGTGGACCAATGGATCAGAAGGGTATCGGCATAATGGAACCGGTTTTAAAAGGACGCGGGCTCGTCAAACGCTATGGCAAGGTCACGGCATTGGATTATTGCGATTTCGATCTCTACCCTGGTGAAATCCTTGCAGTGATTGGCGATAACGGTGCGGGGAAATCATCACTGATCAAATCCGTGTCGGGCGCTGTTGTTCCCGATGAGGGCGAGATATTTTTGGATGGCCGCAAGGTGCAGTTCAATTCACCTACCGAAGCGCGCGAAGAAGGTGTTGAGACCGTCTATCAGACGCTTGCGATGTCACCTGCCCTTTCCATTGCGGACAATATGTTCATGGGGCGCGAACTGCGCAAACCGGGGTTCATGGGCAAATGGCTGCGCCAGCTTGACCGCCCCCGTATGGAGAAAATCGCCCGTGAAAAGCTTTCGGAACTGGGCTTGATGACGATCCAGAACATCAATCAGGCGGTTGAAACACTGTCTGGTGGCCAGCGCCAAGGTGTCGCCGTGGCGCGTGCCGCCGCGTTTGGATCAAAGGTGATCATTCTGGATGAACCAACGGCTGCGTTGGGCGTAAAGGAAAGCCGCAAGGTGCTTGAGCTGATCAAGGACGTGAAAGCGCGTGGCATTCCGATCATCCTGATCAGCCATAACATGCCGCATGTGTTCGAGGTCGCGGACCGCATCCATATTCATCGTCTTGGCAAACGCCTGTGTGTGGTCAAGCCGTCCGAGGTTTCAATGTCCGATGCTGTCGCGCTGATGACCGGAGCGATGACACCTGATGAAATTGCCGCCTGAGACACTTGCCAAGCAGGCGCTCGAGCATGTTTTGCACCTGCCTGACGGGCGCAAACTGATTGCGATCGCAGGGCCGCCCGGTTCTGGGAAATCTACCGTGGCCGAGGCTCTGCACCGGTTGTTGACCGCTGCGGACAGGACGTCTGCGGTGGTGCCGATGGACGGGTTTCATCTAGATAACGCTATCCTGGATGCGCGCGGTTTGCGGGCGAGGAAAGGTGCGCCAGAAACCTTTGATGGCGCGGGTTTCTGCAATCTGGTGCAGCGAATTGCGCATGACGGTACGGACGTTGTGTACCCTGTCTTTGACCGGTCGCGGGATATTGCGATTGCCGGTGCGGCAGTCCTGTCAAATGATGTGGAATACGTGCTCTTTGAGGGCAATTATCTGATGCTTGAGGGTGATCCCTGGGGTCAATTGGCACAATTCTGGACCAGCTCTATCTGGATCGACGCACCGATTGAGGAACTCGAACGGCGTTTGATGCAACGCTGGCTCGACGAAGGATTCTCTGAGGCGCAGGCGCGTTTCAAGGTCGGTGAGAACGATCTGCTCAATGCGAAACACGTGCAATCCAACAGCCGCACCTGCGATTTGGCGCTCTAGTGTAGGCCGAGCGTTTTAGACGCAGGGTCACATACCACCGAACCGCTGCTTTTGCTTCACAAAATCACAGGACCGGATAATCTCTCCCGAACGCTTTTCGGAGGAAGCCAGTGACAGACCCGACACGCCCTTGGACGGCCTTTTACGGCCCGTCCGTACGCAAGACGATCGACGCGCCCGAGTTCAGGACAATCGGTGAGTTCATCAGCGCGACTGCCGCTCTTTACGGCGACCGCCCCGCCTTCACCACCTGCCTGCCCAACGGTATGAACGGGACGTTAAGCTACCGCCAAGCGGATGAGATGTCTGACGCGCTGGCGGTTTACTTGCGCGAAATTGCGGGTCTGGACACCGGAGACCGTGTTGCCATCCAGGTGCCGAACTGCCTCGCCTATCCGATTGCGGCCATGGCGGTGTTCAAGGCCGGGTGTGTTCTGGTCAACGTGAACCCCCTCTATACGCCCGAGGAAATGGCGAAACAGTTCGCCGATGCCGAACCCTCCGCCATCATCGTGGTCGATATGTTCGCCGAAAAGCTGGTCGAAGCGATGCAAGGGCATCCGATTCCGAATGTCATCGTGACCCGCGTTGCCGAATACTTTCCGGCAATGCCCCGTGGTATCGTGGGTCTGGTCCAGAAATACTGGGACAAGACAATCACCCCGATCACAATCCCCCACATCCGGCTGCCAGAGGCCGTTAAGGCGGGCCGCGCAAAACATGCGCAGACGCACAATGCGCTGGAAAGCTATCGCCAGACAATCGACCCCGACGACGTCGCCTGCCTGCAGTACACCGGCGGCACCACCGGTGTGTCCAAGGGTGCGATGCTGACGCACAGTAATATTCTGATGAATATGGAACAGACGATGGAGCTGATTGAGCAGTTCGAAAAGGGTAAGGAAGTCGCCCTGACTGCACTCCCGCTCTATCATGTCTTTGCCTTTACCGTGAATTTTCTGGGCATGTTTTCGCAGGGCGCGCACAATATTCTGATCCCGAACCCCCGCCCGCTCAGCAACCTCAAGCGCGCGTTCGAGAACTACAAGATCACATGGCTGAGTGGCGTGAATACGTTGTTTAACGGTCTGACTGGGGAAATCTGGTTTCTTGATACACCACCAAAGCACCTGAAATTTGCATCCGCTGGCGGTATGGCAACGCAGGGGGTTGTGGCTGAACGATGGGAAAAGCTGACCGGCAAGCCGCTGCTGGAAGGATATGGGCTGACTGAATCCTCGCCGATCCTGACGTTTAACCCTTTTGGCAAAAGCCGCGTCAACTCGATCGGTGTGCCTTTGCCATCGACCGAATTGAAATGCGTGGATGAGGACGGTGTTGATGTGCCGCAAGGCGCGCCGGGTGAATTGATTGCCCGCGGCCCACAGATCATGAAGGGCTATTGGAAAAAGCCCGAAGAGACCGCCAAGACCATTCAGAACGGCTGGCTGCTGACCGGCGATATCGGCGTGATGGACGAAGACGGTTATTTCCGCATTGTCGACCGCAAGAAGGATATGATCCTTGTCTCGGGCTTCAATGTTTATCCGAACGAGATCGAGGACACGCTGGCGGCCCATCCGGGCATCGAAGAAGTCGCGGTGATCGGCGTGCCTGATGGTGCCTCGGGTGAAGCTGTGAAGGCATTTATCGTCAAGCGTGACGATACACTGACCAAAGATGCCGTGCGTGCCTACTGCAAGGAACATCTGACCGGGTACAAAGTGCCCAAGGCGGTCGAATTCCGGGACGAGCTGCCAAAATCGAACGTCGGAAAGATCCTGCGCAAGGACCTGCGCGCCGAAGAGCATGCCAAAGTGGAGAACGCATAATGGTTGGACCACTTGAACAAGCCATTCTGGCGTTGATGATTTTCGTGATCATGCTGGGCATGGGTGCATCCCTGACCCCGCGTGACTTTACGCTGGCGTTGAAGCGGCCATACGGCTTGATGATCGGCGTTGTGTCCCAATACGGGTTCATGCCGCTGATCGGCTTTATCCTGGCGACAACCTTGCCTGTGTCGGACACGATCAAGATTGGTATCCTGATCATGGCCTGTATGCCGGGCGGGACGACCTCGAACATCTTTACCTACTTCTCGAAAGGTAATCTGGCGCTTTCCGTACTCATGACCGTCACGTCCACTGTTTTCGGGGTGATCCTGATCCCACTGGTGCTGGTGCTTTATGCGGGTGCGCTTGATCTGGATATTCCGCGCGAAAACATCATTGCGACACTGGTCCTTCTTCTGGTGCCGGTCGCCATCGGGATGGTGCTGCGCAAACTGAACGCCAACGTGGGTGCGGTGACCGAATTTATGGGCTCGATGCTGGCGATCTTCTTCATTCTTTTCCTGATCGTATCGTGGATTCCCCGCAACTGGGAATTCCTGCTGACAACGACATGGGCCACCTATTTCGGGTCCATCGTGCTGGGCCTCTTTGGTTTTGCGCTGGGCTACGGATTCTCGATCCTGTTGCGGTTGCATCCGCGGAATGCGCGCACGGTGGCGCTTGAGACAGGTATCCAGAACGGTCCGCTTGCGATTGCGATCATCGCCTTCACTTTTCCTGCTACAGAGCAGCAAGCGATCATGGCCGTGCCGGTGCTCTATTCACTGTTCATCGTGATCACCTCGACGATGGTGACGCTGTGGTTCCGCCGCGTGAACACAGCGAATGAGCAACCTTTGCCCAACGGTTTGCTCTAGCTGGATTGACCTGAACCGTACATTCGATGAAAACGGCGCAACACTGCCGTTTTCATCAAGGTTCATACTATGCGCACTGTCTTTATTACGGGAACGGCCGGATTTATCGGGTTTCACCTTGCGCAACTTTTGCTGGACGAAGGGTTTCGCGTGGTCGGCTATGACGGCATGACCGATTACTACGATGTGCAGCTCAAACGCCGCCGTCATCAGATATTGCTGCAAAACCCGCATTTCTCATGTGTTGAGGGGCTGCTGGAAGACTATGATCTTCTGGCGAAAACCTGTGATGAGGCCAGGCCGGATATTATCGTCCACCTCGCAGGACAGGCCGGCGTGCGCTATTCGCTCGCAAACCCGCGGTCCTATATGGAAACGAACGTCATGGGCACGTTCAACGTGACTGAATGTGCGCGCATCCATCAGGTTGAGCACTTGCTGATGGCCTCGACCTCATCGGTTTACGGGGCCAACACAGACATGCCGTTCAATGAATCGCAGCGCGCCGATACGCCGCTGACGATCTACGCTGCCAGCAAGCGCGCAAATGAGCATATGGGACACGCCTATGCGCATTTGTGGAAGATCCCGACCACGATGTTTAGGTTTTTCACCGTTTATGGTCCTTGGGGGCGGCCCGATCTGGCACTCTTCAAATTCGTCAAAGCCGGATTAGATGGAGAGGCCATCGACGTCTACAATAACGGCGAAATGGCGCGTGATTTCACCTATGTGACTGATCTTGTGCGCGGTATCCGGCTCTTGATTGATACGCCGCCTGTCGAACCTGCCACGCCCGATGACATTGCCGAGGGCGATAGCCTCAGCCCCGCCGCCCCGTTCCGTGTGGTCAATATCGGCAACGGGACGAAGGTGCCTTTGATGGAATTCATTGCCGCGATCGAGGATGCGCTGGGGATGCCGCTGGAAAAGAATTTCATGGATATGCAAAAGGGTGACGTGCACGAAACCTTTGCTGACAATGCCTTGCTGCAACACCTGACCGGATATGCGCCGCAAACCGATGTTGCAGAGGGTGTCAGCGCGTTCGTTGCATGGTATCGCGACTATTACGGTAAGTGAATTTGGCGTTTCATGAGAGACATGCGCCACTGCTAAAGAAGAGAGAAGACGATGAAAATTGCAATGATTGGCACCGGTTATGTTGGTCTGGTGTCTGGCGTCTGTTTCTCGGACTTTGGGCATGAGGTGGTCTGCGTCGACAAAAATCAGGATAAGCTCGCACTTTTGCGCGCAGGCAAAACCCCGATATTCGAGCCGGGTCTCGATCGTTTGATGGCCCGCAACATGGCGGCAAACCGGCTGTCATTCACAGATGACCTTCGGGACGCGACGCAAGACGCCGACACGGTTTTCATCGCCGTCGGCACCCCCAGCAGACGCGGTGATGGCCATGCGGACCTGAGTTTCGTGTTCGGTGCTGTCAAAGAAGTGGCCGAGGTTTTGACCAAACCTGCGGTCATCGTGATAAAATCAACCGTGCCTGTCGGGACGAACCGCAAGGTGGCGGAACTCTTGAAGGAGGTCCGGCCCGATCTGGCGTGCGACGTTGTCTCGAACCCTGAATTCTTGCGCGAAGGGGCTGCGATTGATGACTTCATGCACCCTGACCGCGTGGTGGTCGGTGTTGAATCAGAACGCGCGAGTGAGGTGATGAAAGAGGTCTACCGCCCGCTTGCGCTGCGAGATTACCCGTTGCTGACCACAGATCTTGAAACAGCAGAGATGATCAAATACGCCGCCAACGCATTCTTGGCGACAAAAGTGACCTTCATCAACGAAATCGCGATGCTCTGCGAAAGAACCGGCGCTGATGTAAAGGACGTAGCCAACGGCATGGGCTTTGACAGCCGCATTGGTCCCAAGTTCCTGCAAGCGGGGCCGGGCTATGGCGGGTCCTGTTTCCCAAAGGATACGATGGCGCTGGCGCGGATCGGGCAGGACAATTCCTCGCCTCTGCAGATCGTGGAAACGGTCATCAAAGTGAACGAAGAGGTCAAACGCCTGATGATCGAAAAGATCATCGACCTGTGTGATGGCAAGCTTCAGAACAAGACGATTGCCGTGCTGGGCCTGACGTTCAAACCCGACACGGATGATATGCGCGATGCGCCCGCGCTGACGATTGTGCCTGTGCTTGTCGGGCGTGGTGCGAATGTGCGTGTCGTTGATCCTCAGGCTTTCCGTGAGGCTGAATCGCTGTTGCCGAACGTGGCATGGTTTGACGATCCTTATGCGGCCACAGATGGCGCGGATGCCGTGGTCATGCTAACCGAGTGGAACGAATTCCGCGCCCTTGATCTGCGCGATATGGCTGGTCGGATGGCGCAGCCCCGCATGGCGGACCTGCGCAATATCTATTCTTGCGACCTCGCGCTTGATGCAGGCTTTGAGGCCTACACCGGCATGGGACGCAAGTCCAAGCTACCCTTCGACGACTAGGCCACCACGTTGAAGTCGGGGCCGTAGGGATATCCTGTGATATCCTCGTTGCCGTCTTCGGTGATTACCAGAATATCGTGCTCACGGTACCCGCCTGCACCTGGTGTGCCTTCAGGGATTGTCAGCATCGGTTCCATCGAGATCACCATGCCGGGTTCCAGCACCGTGTCGATATCTTCGCGCAGTTCAAGTCCGGCTTCACGGCCGTAGTAATGCGACAATATACCGAATGAGTGACCGTAGCCAAAGGTCCGGTATTGCAGGAGGTCACGTTCGGCGAAGAAGATGTTAATCTTTTCAGTGACTTCCGCGCAGCTGGCGCCCGGTTTCAGCAGGCTCATCCCGTATTCATGTGCCGCGACATTGGCTTCCCAGATTCTCAGGCTGGCAGGATCGACCGTTTCCACGAACATCGTGCGTTCAAGCGCTGTGTAATAACCGCTGACCATCGGGAAGGTGTTCAGGCTAAGGATATCGCCAGTCTCAAGCTTGCGTGATGTGACAGGGTTATGCGCGCCGTCGGTGTTGATGCCGGACTGGAACCAGACCCAAGTGTCGCGGTATTCCGCATCGGGAAAGACCTTGGCAATCTCGCGCTCCATCGCGTCGCGCCCTGCCATGGCGACATCAATCTCGCGCGTACCTGCCTTGACCGCGTCCTTGATCGCATAGCCGCCCACATCGGCGATCTGTGCACATTGCCGGATCAGGGCGATTTCGGCGGCGGATTTATGCATGCGCTGGCGCATCGTCATCGGGGCGATATCCACCGTCTCTGAAGGCGACAGGAAGGATTTCAGCAGATCAAACTGCGCGAGCGACATGTGATCGCCTTCATAGCCGATCGCCTTGCCGCTGCCGGTCACGGACAGTACCGCGCGCCAGTAGTTGTTCCGTTGCCAATCGGTATAGGTGATGTTGTCACCATGGCTGCGCCGCCAGGGCTGGGCGGCGTCAATGCCTGCGCTGATGGTGACGGATTCCGTGGGTGTGACGACAAGCGCATAGGGGCGCCCGAAGGAGCAATAGAGAAAGCCCGAGTAGTAGGCGATGTTGTGCATCGAGCTAAAAACGCAGGCCTCGACACCGGTCCTGGCCATATCGGCGCGCAGCAGCGCAAGGCGGGCGTCATATTCGGAAGGGGCGAAGGGAAGGGTCTTTTCCCCCTGATGGAAACGGTAGAATTCTGGGCGATCCATAGCATGGCTCCGTGATCAGCGGCCCATGCGTGAAGAGTGAACTCATCTGACGCAAAGGCGGCAAAGTGAAGTCCCGGCGTTCAGGATGAAACGTGTCAAATAAAAAGGGGTCGGCGACGCCATCGCCGACCCTCAAGGTCATTTGCCCGCAAAATACGGGCTGTGGCAAGCCCCCTTATGCGGGGGACAGACCGCGCAACCGCTCGGACCGGCGGCGCAAGAGTTCGACCGTCGTCAGAAGCATGATGGACACGATGACCAGGATTGTCGCTGCGGCAAGGATTGTTGGCGAAATCTGCTCGCGCAGGCCGGTGAACATCTGCCATGGCAGTGTCTGCTGCTGGGCAGAACCCACGAAGAGCACGACAACCACTTCGTCAAACGACGTAATGAAGGCGAACAGACCACCGGAGATCACACCGGGCAGAATAAGCGGCATTTGCACCTGAAAGAAGGTGGTCACAGGGTTGGCCCCCATAGATGCCGCAGCCCGCGTCAGCGAACGGTCAAAGCCAACCAAGGTTGCAGTCACCGTAATGATCACGAAAGGAATACCGAGCACGGCATGTGCGAGGATCACTTTGACAAAGCCCACGAATGATTGCGACAGGCCAAGTGTTGCTTCCAGCCAGTTGCCCAAAGGCGCGTAGAAGAAGAACATACCCGTTGCCGAAATGATCAGCGGGACAATCATCGGCGAAATCAGGATTGCCATGATCGCCTGGCGACCGGGAACGTGGCTTTGCGACAGGCCAATCGCGGCCAGCGTTCCCAATGTCACCGAAATGATCGTCGCAATCGGCGCAATGATCAAAGAGTTCTTCAGCGGCACCATCCACTCATCCGTGCCAAGGAAATCACGGTAGTGCTTGAGGCTATAGCCCTCGGCCTGGAAGTTCAGCATCTCCGGTGTGAAGGTGAAGAAATCCTCTGCGTTGAAGCTGAGCCACATCACAGGGATCAGTGGTGCCACCAGGAAGAAGAAGATCAGGCCGCAGATGAATTTGAACGTATTATGCCACAGCGTCTGTGCAGGGGTGTAGTAGATTGGTACAGTCATGCCGTAAGCGCCCGTCGCCAGCCAATAAGCTGTCCAGCTCAGAACGGCCCCGATGATCGCACCAGAAACAGCTGTGCCGACGTTGCCAAAGACAAGACCGGCAATTGCGAGCACCGCGATGACACCCCAGCGCACCTGTGTTCGCCGCATGAGGTTCGTTTCTGCCACAAATGCAATCGCACAACCGACCAGCGCACCAATCAGCGCACCCAGCATCGGCTGTGCTGCCATATTGCCGCCGACGAAGCCGAACATGGCGGCCAGGAGTGCCGTCAGGGGCATGGTGAACCGGAGCAGGTCCGGACGCTTTTCTGCTATAAGCATCTTCTTTGCCATAGTTTTAGCCCCCCAGCTTTACGTTATCGATGCCGACGATGCGGTCGTAGCACCAGTAGAGCGCCATAACGAGCACAAGAAGGATTGTACCCAATGCGGCTGCAAGGCCCCAGTTCAACGAGCTTGAAATGTGATAGGCGATCCGGTTGGAGATAAAGACACCATCGGTACCCCCCACGATCTCGGGCGTGATGTAGTAGCCAATCGCCAGAATGAACACGAGGATCGACCCCGCGCCAATACCCGGAACAGACTGCGGGAAGTATACCCGCCAGAAGGCTGTCCAATTGGTGGCGCCCAGTGATTTCGCAGCCCGCAGATAGGATGGCGGGATCGTTTTCATCACCGAGTAGAGTGGCAAGATCATGAACGGCAGCAAAATATGCGTCATCGCAATGATGGTACCGGTCGAGTTGTTCATCAGGATCAGACGGTTTGCGTCATCCACAAAGCCGAGCCATACAAGGATTTCGTTGATCACACCTTGTTGTTGCAACAGAACCTTCCACGCGGACGTCCGCACCAGAAGCGAGGTCCAGAAAGGCAGCAGCACAAGGATCATCAGCACGTTGGCGGTCCGCACCGGCAGGTTGGCCAGCAGCCACGCAATCGGATAGCCCAGCAGGATACAGCTGCCTGTGATGATCAGCGACATTTGCAATGTGCGGATGAAAAGCTGGATGTAAAGCTGCTGATTGTCAGGGCGCATGGACACGCCTTCGGGTGTCAGCTGCGCGTCAACGGCGTTGAGAAAGTAACCGGCGGTGTAGTTCGGGCTATAAACAACAATTGTCTCCCAGACCTCTTTGTCGGCCCAGTCTTCATCAAGATCAAGGAATGCCTGTGCAAAGGTCAGATCCGGCAGGTCAGCGGCAGCAAGTGTTTGCAGCGCCTCGGCGCCCGGCCCTTTATATGCTGCCAGTGCCGGCCCTGTCGCAGGGTTACGCAGATCAATGGCAAGTGCGGCATAAACGGCCTCCCACGGGTCTTCCTCGGACACGACTTCTTCTTCGTCGATCACAGTCCAGATCGCCCAATCGGTATAGGCGGCTGCGGTTGTTGGCAGTATCTCGATGATGGCCTGCGATGGCATAAAGCCGATGTCGGCGGACATGTCTTGCTCGGTCAGGTTTTCCCAACGTGCGCGCCGCATTTCAAGCATAGCATCACCGCCAGCACCGTTCATCATTTCGAACCAGAAGGCGCCTTCCTCAAAGCGCGGATCCACATCTTCGATCGCGTCCTGAAAGACTTCGCCGATGGAATCCATGTTCCGCCCGGATGTGCGGAACAGCGAGGCAAGGCCGGTGGTTTCATAGTTCAGGCGGCTGCCCAGGCGGGTGTGCCTGCGGGCCTCAGAGGCGTTGAAGAGGTCGAAGAACATGTTCTGATAGACGTCTTCGGACGGCAAATCCTGCGTCGTGCTATCCCATGCAGCAAGTGCAGGCACCGTGCCGGGCAGCGTGTTCTCGACGATCTTGTTATCGACCGACCGGATCAGCATGGAAACGATCGGGATCACAAAGGTCAGAAGAACAAAAAATAGAAGCGGGGCGATCAGTGCCAGCGCCCGAAGTTTTTGGCGGCGAAGTGCGCGTCCCAGGCTTTCTTTGAGAGGCCTGCCGTCAGCAGCAAGCATTGGTCCCGAGCCGGTTGTATCACTCATGTCGTCCCCAATCGTTTAACGCAATTTTCAGTATTCATAGAAATGGAAAGGGGCGAAACCGCCCCTTTCCGAAAGTGCTTACTGTGCAAGCCAGGCTTGGAACTTCGCGTCGATATCGTCGCGGTAGTCAGCCCAGAACTCATAGTTGTACAGGAAGGTGTTAGCAGCGTTCGCCGGGTCTGTTGGCATGTGCTGCGCCATCTCGATACCCAGTGTTGCGTGCTGGCCAACCAGTGGCGCAGAAGACAAACGTGCAGGACCGTAAGAGATGTACTTGGCCTGATCAGCAAGGCGCTGTGTGTCAGTCGCAAAGTAGATGAAGTCCAAAGCGCGCGCGAGACGCTCGTCGGACAGACCCTCTGGGATGATCCAGCCGTCAAGGTCGAACACTTGCGCGTCCCACATCATGCCGATTGGCTGGCCCTGCTCTTCGATCGCAGCAAACAGACGGCCGTTGTATGTGGAGCCCATGAAGACTTCGCCATCAGCCAGAAGCTGTGGTGTGTCTGCACCGGCGGACCACCAGATCACGCTGTCACGGATCGTGTCGAGCTTGGCAAGCGCCTGCTCCTGGCCTTCTTCGGTTGCCAGAACGTCATAGACGTCTTCTTTTGCAACACCGTCACACAGCAGAGCCCACTCAACGTTGTTGATGGGGCGCTGTTCCAGCGCGCGCATACCAGGATATGTTTCCAGGTCGAACACGTCGCAGATGTCGTTTGGCGCTTCTACACCGGCTGGCACCATGTCTGTGCGGTAGCCGAATGTTGTGGAATAGACGATCTGCGGGATAAAGCAGTCGCCAACCAGCAGGTCACCGAAGTCGTCAGAAGCAGATGTCCCGTCCGGCGCTGGCGCAAGGATCTCGTCAGGGTCGATTTCCATCGCAAGACCTTCGTCGCACAGACGCAGCGCGTCAGCGGCAACAACATCAACCACATCCCATGTGATCGAACCGGCTTCGTTCATGGCACGCAGCTTGGCCACAGCTTCGGCAGAGCTTTCGTCCCATGTGATGGTAACACCTGGGTTCATCGCGACATATGGGTCAGCATATGCGTTGATCTGCGACGACTGGTATGCACCACCCCAGCTGACCAGTGTCATGTCCGAAGCCATATGACCGTCAGCAAGTGATGTCGTGGCGGACAGGCCCAGGGCCATTGTCGTCAGAATTGGTTTCGTAAACTTCATTCTATTCTCCCGTTAAACCTGGTTTTTCGATGATGACCGCGCATACCAGGGCTAGCGCGGCCAATCTGATTGTGCTTAAGGCCGCTCTACGCGTCCAAAGCACGGCAATCTTCTGGCAACCAACCAATTTCGATCTGCTCGCCGGGGCGAAGACGTGGTTGGTCGGGGGCGTTCCGTGTCTTCATGACAAATTCGGTCGACCCTGCAACACGCAGGCGCGTGCGGAAGATGTCACCCATATAGATGAACTCAAGCACTTCGGCCTTCAGCGTATGCGCGTCCGGAGACAAGCGTTCTTTGTTGGTTTCAACGCGTTCGGGGCGGATCGACACTGTTGTGCGTTCACCCACCGCATTGACGTTCACAGGTACCGCGTCGATTTCCTCGCCGCTATCAAGCTGGACAACGCAGGTATTTTTTGCGTTGTCGATCTTGGTCACCTTGCCGCTGAGCGTATTATTCTCACCGATAAACTGCGCCACAAAGCTGTTTTGAGGTTGCTCGTAAAGCTCGTCGGGTGGGGCAAGCTGCTGGATACGGCCATCATCGAACACGGCAACGCGGTCTGACATGGTCAGCGCCTCTGTCTGGTCGTGGGTTACATAAACCGTGGTGATCCCAAGGTTATGGGCCAGATCGGTAATCTCGAACTGCATCTTTTCACGCAGCTGTTTGTCCAGCGCGCCAAGCGGTTCGTCCATCAGCACCAGTTCAGGTTCGAAAACCAGCGCTCGGGCCAAGGCGACGCGCTGTTGCTGGCCACCCGAAAGCTGGGCCGGACGGCGGTTGCCGAATGCACCCATTTCAACCATGTCCAATGCGCGTTTGACCTTCTGTTCCCGCTCGGACTTGCCCATTTTGCGGACTTCCAGCGGAAAGGCGAGGTTCTCGGCGATGGTCATATGCGGGAACAGCGCATAGTTCTGGAACACCATGCCGATGCCGCGTTTGTGCGGGGGGATATCGTTGATGGATTTACCATCAAGCCGGATATCCCCGTGCGTCGCCGTCTCAAAACCGGCCAGCATCATCAGACAAGTCGTCTTGCCCGAACCCGAAGGCCCGAGCATTGTCAGGAACTCGCCTTTTGGCATTTGAAGGTTGAGGTCTTTCACGACGAGCGTTTCGCCGTCATAACTCTTCTGCACTCTTTCGAATTCGACGAAAGAGTCGTTTTGTTTTGTATCGGCCAAATTTGGCTCCCCTTGTGTCGCAACATTTTTTATCTCTGCGTTGGGCACATACTAACGTAAAAGCGTTGGTGGTTTGCAAGCAGATTTCCTGAGCGGTCTCTTTTTGGACAAAAAACTCCTTTTTTATATAGCGTTCAGCGCTGTAAATGAGGCAATCTGCCCCACGCGATGCCAAGAATCATGGCGTTTTATGAATCCGGTTTTGGAGGGATAGCAGTTTACCTGTAACCCGATGACGCTCTTGTCACATGCGATGTCGCGAAACGCGAGGCGGGGCGCAGACGTCGCTGTAGCCTCTTGTGCAGTTGCACCGCGCATATGGCGAGAGGAACACCGCAAATGACACACCCAGACCCCGCGTTCAGCGCCAAGGAATACGCCCGCCGCCTGAACAAGACACGCGCAGCGATGGCCGCTGCCGGACTGGATGTCCTGTTCGTCGAGGATCCTTCGAACATGGCGTGGATCACCGGCTATGACGGCTGGTCGTTCTATGTCCATCAGGGTGTCGTGGTCTTTCATGACGCTGATCCAATCTGGTGGGGGCGCAGGCAGGACGCCAATGGTGCGCTCCGCACGGTCTGGATGCAGGACGACCGGATCTTTGGTTATGCCGACCATTTTGTGCAATCCACGGTCCGCCATCCCATGCAGGACCTTGCGCGCCTGCTGACCGAGATGGGCCATGCGAAGGCGCGTATCGGTGTCGAGATGGACAATTACTATTTCTCGGCCAAAGCCTACACCACGCTTTGCGCAGAACTGCCCAATGCGCAAATTCTGGATGCGACAGCACTTGTGAACTGGCAGCGTGCGGTGAAATCCGACGAAGAGATCGCCTTTATGCAAAAAGCGGCGCGCATTGCCGAAAACGTCATGGACGGGGTGATCGAGCGGATCGAACCCGGGATGCGCAAGAATGATCTGGTGGCGGAAATCTATGGCGATGTGATCCGTGGCGTTGGTGACGATTGGGGCGACTACCCTGCGATTGTGCCGCTTTTGCCCTCAGGCACAAATGCCGCCGCCCCGCATCTGACGTGGGACAGCCAGCCTTTCAAACGTGGTGAGGGCACCTTTTTTGAACTGGCGGGATGTTATCGCCGCTATCACATCCCGTTTTGCCGCTCTGTTTTTCTTGGGACACCGCCTGATTTTCTCAAGCGCGCCGAAGCCGCTCTTGTAGAAGGGCTAGAGGCCGGCCTTGATGCCGCCCGTGCAGGCAATCGCGCACAGGATATCGCGATAGCCCTCGCCGCCCCGCTGGAACGCGCCGGTATCGAACGCGGCGCGCGCTGCGGCTATCCCATCGGGCTGAGCTATCCCCCGGATTGGGGCGAACGGACGATTTCATTGCGCGAAGAAGACGAAACGATCCTTGAGCCGGGCATGACATTTCACTTTATGCCCGGTCTGTGGATGGATGATTGGGGTCTGGAGATCACGGAATCCATTCTTATTACAGAGGACGGACCGGCGGCCTGTTTCTGTGACCGGCCACGCAAGATGTACCTCAAGGACTAGGCGCGCGTGGTTGTCCCTCTTTCTTCGCCACGCGTGACGGACATCACGCAGCGTGCCCAGAGCATCCTGCAGCACCTTATCGGCTTTCCCACGATCTCGGCCGACAGCAATCTGGCGATGATTTCGTGGATGGCGGAGCATATGGAACGTCAGGGCGCGCGCGTTTTTCTGGATCATGATGATACCGGCAGCAAAGCGAACCTCTTTGCGACGCTTGGGCCGGACGCGCGTGGCGGTATCCTGTTATCTGGTCATACCGATGTGGTCCCTGTCGCAGATCAGGACTGGGCCACGGACCCGTTCGCCTTGCACGAAGGTGACGGCCGCCTTTACGGGCGCGGTACCTGCGACATGAAGGGGTTTATCGCGGCCACGCTGGCCATTGCGGAAACTGTTGATGCAGACAAGCTGACGCGTCCGCTCCACTTCGCCTTTACCTATGACGAGGAAACCGGTTGTCTGGGCGCGCAATCGCTTGTCGGTGTCATGCGCGATCTTGGTTTGGTGCCTGACATTACGATCATCGGCGAACCCACAGAAATGCGGGTGATCGAGGGGCATAAAGGCTGCTGCGAATACACGGCGCATTTCACAGGGCTTGAGGGCCACGGTTCCGCCCCTGATCTGGGTGTAAATGCGGCCGAATATGCTGTGCGCTATGTCACGCGGCTGATGGAGTTGCGCGAGGACCTGATTGCGCGCGCACCAGCGGACAGCAAGTTCGAGCCGCCTTGGACAACGATCAATGTTGGCCGTATTTCGGGCGGCGTGGCCCATAACGTGATCGCCGGCAAAGCCGAGGTTGAATGGGAAATGCGGCCCGTGCAGAACAGCGACGCCGATTTCGTCAAATCCAGCATGGCCCGCTATTGCGCGGATACCTTACTGCCCGCCATGCAGGCTGTCAGCCCTGACGCCAGCATCACCCTGACCACTGTGGGCGAAATCGCGGGACTTGAGCCGATGGCCGTGAACGCCGCGCGCGAATTGGTCGCCGAACTGACAGGCGCGAACGGCGCCGATCTGGTGGCTTTTGGCACCGAGGCAGGGCTTTTTCAGGCGCTGGGCAGCCATGTGGTGGTCTGCGGTCCCGGTTCAATCCAGCAGGCCCATAAGCCTGATGAATACCTTGAGATTGACCAGTTGGACGCCTGTATGAGCATGCTCTCGCGACTGGTGCGTTATATATCTTAGCGCCCGTGACTGCGGTCGTAGGCGTTAGGCGCCGGTGATGTGAAGGGGTCTGCACTTTCAAAGACATCAATCACCAGCGGATAGCACGCGGCCTTGTCCGAGGTATGCTCGTCCCCGCAATCACCGCCCGGGCAGGCAGAGAGGCCGACGATCAGGTCAATCTCTGCAAAGAATTCCAGATAGTCGCCCTTCCGCACAGGACTGGCCTTCATAAAGTACTGATGCGTGTCGTTGGTGAAACCGGTGCACATAAAGACGTTCAGGACGTCGTGCACATAGGGCTCTGCCTCGGCCAGTGACATGCCTGTGTGGTCTGCCAGTGCGCGGGTCAGGTTGGAATGGCAACAGTAGTGATAGTCGGACCCCGACAACAACCGTCCGGTGTAGGGATCGCAGCGTGTGCCGATCACGTCATGTACAGATCCGCCGTCGGCATCCCAACCGTACCAATCCAGCGTGTCCTCTGTGATGGTCGCCATCGGGCGCATGTTCGGAAAGCGCGACCAAAGCCTGTCGCCGGTGGACAGATGTGTGCCATGCAAGGCGCGCGTTTTGCCGGAATAGAAATGTTCGGTCAGGTCAGTGGCGGACCATAGGTTCAGATCGCCGACCTGCGCGCCGTCCGGGCATGTAATCCGAAAGAATCCGCCCGCAGGGACGGTCGTGCAGCGCGCGTCGCGGGGCGGGATCACGCAGGTGTCGCGATGGGTGGCGCTGGCACGGCGGGTCTGCATCGCCGCATGGTCCGGCGGTGCAAGCGCATCAGTCGGATAGCAGATCACCGCAGGCTTGGTGCGGCGGGCGTCGGCATCGCTTGGGCGCGTAAAGGCGGGCTGATCAGGTTTCATGGGTGCATACTCGTCTCAGGGGATGTCGGGCGGAACCGTAGCTTTGAATGGCGGTCAAAGACCAGACCTCGGATTCTTGGTTCAGATTTGCTAAAAGCACCTGTGGCGGTCAGAGTAACCGTGACGCGGAATTCTGAGCAAAAGGTGTCCCATGGCTGAAATCTACAAAAATACGGTGCGTGGACATGGTTTGGCCGATCCGGCACCAGGTGATGCTTTTGACACCGAGGCCGTCACCCGCTTGCTTGATCAATGCCCCGCCCATCATGCGACACCTCTGTTGGATTGTGAGGGCCTTGCCCGCATCACTGGTGCTGCCCGCGTTGTTTTGAAGGACGAGCGCACGCGGATGGGGCTGGGTAGCTTCAAGGCGCTGGGCGCGGCCCATGTTATTGCCCGTGATGCGGCCGATGTGGTGCGCGATACGGGTGTTGATTGGTGCAACGCACTGAACGGGCGCAGCTATGTTGCTGCCAGCGCAGGCAATCACGGGCTTTCGCTTGCTGCAGGCGCGGCCGTTTTTGGTGCGCGTGCGGTGATTTACCTGGCCGATACCGTCCCCGAAGGTTTTGCCGCACGTTTGCGCGCGAAAGGCGCAGAGGTCGTGCGCGCCGGTGCCAACTACGAGGAAAGCATGGCGGCCGCGTCTGTTGCAGCCGAGGAAGGCGACTTGCAACTTCTTTCAGACGGGTCGTGGCCGGGTTACACCAGATTGCCGTTTCACGTGATGGAAGGTTACACCCAAATGGGCCTTGAAATAGCACAGGCCTATGAGGGCACGCCGACCCATGTATTCTTGCAGGCGGGTGTTGGCGGGTTGGCAGCAGCGCTGGCTGAGAGTCTGCGTGCATACTGGGGCGACGGGCCACGCATGATTGTGGTTGAGCCCGAGGCAGCGCCTGCGCTGATCGCAAGCATGAAGGCGGAGGCCTTGGTCACCACCCAGGGCCCTGTCTCCAACATGGGGCGTTTGGACTGCAAGACGCCCTCAATGTTGGCGCTGGGCATTCTGGCACGTGATGCGGATGATTTTACGACCATCACGGAAGGTGAAGCAGAGGCAGCTGTGGCGGCTTTGGCGGAACAGGGCATTAGGACCACACCGTCGGGCGCTGCGGGCGTTGCGGCGGCTTTGGCTGGCGTGGGGGACATTGATAGCAGATCAAACGTGCTCTGCATTATCAGCGAAGGCCCGGAGGACGGGTGATCAACCGCGCGTGCGCGCTCTGTCAGTCACACTTGCCGCAAAGACACTTGTTCGGTGAGGGAAATATATCCTTCACCCAGCATTTCGCGGCTTTGATCGCCGGATCATTCTTGCGGGTTTCATAGAAGAGGAACCACATTTCACGGTCCACAAAGGTTTGCGCTTCATCTGAATGAACCTGACGTAGTTCCGGGAACGCGCGGGCCATACAGGTGGGCAGAACACAAGAAAGGCCGGTTGCTTGGGCGGTATTTGCAATCGCACGGTAGGAATCCATCCGTATGATCGGGCAGGTCCCGAAATATTGCCGCGCGAGTTGCATCTCTGGCAAGCCTTCAAGGCTTAGAGGCAGCCCAACCCATCCGTTCTGATCACCGTCTTCGGACGCAAAAATCCCAACCCTGCAATTGGCCACCTTGAACCGCGCGACGCCCGGTGTGTCGGGACGCGAGAGCCGAAGTGCGACATCGGCCTCGCCGCGTTCGATTGCGGTTGTTTCGTCATTTGCCTCAATCATGATCTTGGCCTGCGGGAATTTTTCGCGCCAGAGGTTCATTGCGGGGGCAAGAAAATCGCTGTTGATAAAAGAGAGTGTGTTGATCTGCAGCGCGCCAAAGAAATTGTCGCTATTCTCGATATCCTTGAGCATGAAACCCAGACTGGATTGCGTGGCTTCGGCGATCGCAACAAGCTCTTCGCCGATCTCGGTGAGTTCCCAACGATTGCCTGCAGGCAAAAAGATCGGATGACCGAGCTCTTCCGAGATCGTATCGACATGGCGTGCCACTGTACTGCTGGTCACGCCGAGAGATTGCGCAGCGGCACGATAAGAGCCAACCTCGGCGACCGTCAGTACGGTCTGCAATTGGCCCCAGGACTTGAACTTCCTTATATTCATTATCTCACTCCGATCTGGTTCGGAACGAAACATTTTGCACCGTTCGGGAGATGGGTCGCTTGCAAACGGGCAAACTGCAAACGCTATGGGCCTATCCTTTGCGTCAAAAAGCGCGCTGTCAATCTGGCCTTTAGGGTGGAAACGCGCATTCAAAATGGCGGGGTGTCACTATTTTTGAGAGGGGGGCACGGATATTTCGCTATATTCGTGTTCGTTGCATTCGGTGTACCCGTCGTGCTGCCGCTCACGGCAGTTTGTCGGCAAAGTATCGACCGCTGGGCACTTATAAGCGCCCAATCGCCGGAGATCCTTTGCCGACAAAGCAATTTCTCTTCTCAAAAACTAGGCTGCCGAAACGATCGCCGGCTTTGATTTCAGTTCAAGCGTGCCGGGGGTCCATTTGCGCACGTCTGTTTTCAGGACGGCGGCGCGCAGGTTCTCCATACGCATGCGGCGCTCTTGTTCCGGCATTTTCAGGGCGCTGACGATTGTCAGGTCCATCGCGCGGTTCGAGAACGGGTTTGTGATCACCGCATCGGCCAGTTCCACAGCGGCCCCTGCGAATTCGGACAGCACCAGCACACCGCTGTTGTCGATCCGAGATGCGATAAATTCCTTCGCCACCAGATTCATGCCGTCCGCCAGTGGCGTGATCCATGCGACATCGGCGGCCTGATAGTATGAAATCAGCTGCGTGAACGGTACGGCGCGTGAAATCAGTGTGACAGGCTGCCATTCCAGTGTCCCGAAGCGGCCATTGACCCGGCCTGCGATCTGCTCGATCTCGCTCTGAATTTCCTCATAAGCCTGCATATTGCGGTTGGCCGCGACCGATACATGCATCAGCCGGATTTTGCCCCGCAGGTCAGGGTTATATTCCAAAACACGCTCAAAGCTGGCCAGTTGCTCGATCCCGCCTTTGGTGTAGTCGGTGCGCCCGACCGAGAGGATCAGTTTCTCGTCACCGATTTCCTTTTTGATCTTCGCGGTTTGGGACACCGTTTCAGGGGCATGAGCAATCTCGTCGATATAGCCGATATCCACGCCCACAGGTGTCACGCTGACTGCCACCTCATGGCCATCAAGGTTCAGCTTGCTTGCCCATGCGCGTTCGGCCAGCGCAGTGCCCTCGAATATCCATTTGTCGGGGACTTGCGTCCGCGTTGTCACATCCACGTCGAACAGACTGGTGGCAACCGAGACAAAGTTGCTGGCGTAGCGCGGGATGTGAAAACCGATGTCATCACAGGCCAGCAGGCTGTTCACGATCTCCTTGCGCCAAGGCAGCATGTTAAAGATATCCGCCGATGGAAACGGCGTGTGGTGGAAGAACGCGATCCGCACGTCGGGGCGCATGGTGCGCAGATAGCCGGGCACAAGCCACAGGTTATAGTCATGCACCCAGACTAAAGCGCCTTCTGCTGCTTCTTCGGCGGCCGCTTCGGCGAAACGGCGGTTCACATCCTGGAAATTCGCCCAATCGACAGGGTCGTAATTGTAGCGTTCCTTGAAACCGTGGAGGATCGGCCAGAACGCCTCTTTCGAGGTGACGTGATAGAATTCGCGCACCTGCTCTTCAGACAAAGCCAGTCGTGAGACAGCATAGCGGCCATAGTCGTCATCAATCTCGATCCGCTGCTCGAAATCGGGGTTGGCAGGGTCTTCGGCCAGTTTCCAAGCGATCCATGCACCGTGATCGACCTCACCAAAAAAGCTCTTCAGCGTGGGGACGATCCCGTTGGGGCTCTTGTTTTCGCGCAGCACGATCTGCCCGTTTTCCTCGACCTCTTCATAGGGCTGGCGATGGTAGACGATAACCATTTCGGAAGACATGTGATGCTCCTTTCTCTACGCGGCAAACAGGTTGTGGTGCAAAATCGCTTCGGCGATGCCTGCGGCACCCTCCGCTTCTGCGGCGTAGCAATGCGCAAGGTCCTTAATCTCGTCAATCAGGGACGGCTCCGATCCCCCAACCGCGACGGCAGGCAGGCCCATTTTCAGCATGGACAGATCATTCATCGTATCGCCTGCCACCAGAACGCGCCGGTTGTCGATGTTCAGGTGCGTCAACAGGCGCAAAAGCGATGGCCCTTTGCTGACGCCCTTAGGCAGCACGTCAAAGAAGCGGTTATCCGACACGATGGTATCAAGACCAAGTTCGGCAATTGCATCAATCGCAGCTTCATCGAATTTGGCAGGGTCCATGTCATAGCTGAGCCGGTAGCGGAACAGCGTTGACTGGAGCCTCAGACCGCGTGTGCCATTCAGGGTAAACCGCGCTTTGGTGCCCGCGTCGCCCCATGCGGCGGCGATCTCGGCTTCCAGTTCGGCAATCGGGGACACCAGATTGTTGTGATCCATCGTTGCAATCGTGGTGCCGACATCGGCGATCACATAATCTGGGCGCGGCACGTCCCCTTTGCGGGTGATGTCATGGATGAACCCCGGATCGCGCCCTGTCACAAAGATCAATCCGACATGCGCGCGATTGGCCGCAATCCAGTTATAGAGGCCCGCGCGCTGGTCGTCAGACCCGCCGAGGAATGTTCCATCAAGATCGGTGGCGAGGACAAATTTCTTGTCTGCGATGTCGGTTGTGTGGAATTTCTCGTGACGGGTCATGAGATCCTTTCTGCAAGCGTTGCAATATCTTTGTCAGTTGCGGGGTGGTTGAATGAGAGGTCCATCGTGCGCGGCTCTGCCTCGATCGGGCGGGCCCACAGGTTTGCGAAGGCGGTGCCAAGGTCTGCGCCGTCGTGCAGGATAGACCGCACGGTTTCGCAGATTGGCATGGCCACGTTCACGCTGCGCGCAAGGTCGGTGACCGATTTCGCGTTGATCTCGCCTTCGACAACGACAGGGCGGCCCTCAAAGCAGTCGCCGCGCGGGATGCCCTGCCCCAGTTGCAGGCCAAGTGCCATGTTGCGCGAAGTGGGGCTGGAACATGTCAGCGACAAATCCCCGATCCCCGATAATCCGGTCACGGTTTCACGTCGTCCGCCCAGGGCTTCGGCCAGCGCCTTCATTTCATCGAGTCCGCGGGTAATCAGTGCCGCACGGGTGTTTTCGGCAAAGCCTGCGCCGGTCATCAGCCCGCAGGCGATGGCAATAATATTTTTCACCGCACCGCCGATTTCCACGCCGACCAGATCGTCCGAGACATAGGACCGGAAGCTTTCGGTCGAAAGTGACAGGGCAAGGCGAACCGCGGGGCTTTCATGCGGGCGCAACCTGTCACCATAAGTAAACGGAAAGGCGACGGTGGCGGCTGTGGGGTGCCCGAGGGCTGTTTCCAGCGCAAAGGTCGGACCAGAGACGCAACCGACGCAGCGCCCGCCCAGTTCCTCTTCGGCGACCTGTGTCATCAACAGGCCAGTTTCGGCTTCGATCCCTTTGGCGCAAACGGCGACAGGCGTATCTTTCGGCGCGTGCTCGGCCACTTGGCGGGCCACGCTGCGCACACTGCGCGACGGGACAACCACAAGCACAGCTTCCGCCTGTTCCAAGGCTTTGGGCATATCCGTTGTGCCGCGCAAACCTTCGGGTAGCGCTACACCCGGCAAAAAGCGTTCGGTCGTGCCCTTTGTGTTGATTTCATCAATGATGGCGGGGTCACGGCCACAGATCGTCGTGGCGCATCCGGCGCGCGCCAGAACCACCGCAAGGGCTGTGCCCCAAGACCCTGCCCCAACAACGGCGACCTTTTTATAGGGTAGCGCAACCGGTTGAAATGGTTGTCCCGTCGTAGCGTGATCTTTCATTGGTGACCTCTGAAGTTGAAAGCGAATTGCGGACGCAGCCATATCTGGCCGCGTGCATCGAAGACCGGATGAACCGGCATTTATGTCGCTTACGTTACAGTCATGTCGTTTATGGTGGCTTTTGAGGGCCAAAAGTCAATGCTGCGGGTGCAAAATAGCCAAAACCTTTGGAATTCCTCAAAGAAATGCGTGTCTCTTGCCTAGTAAACACCCGCCAAACCGACAAACGCATTAAAGTTTAGGCAGAGAATGATTTAATAACGACATATCATTGTCGTTTTTTGACATTTTCTGCAGTTGCAGCATTTATGTAGGGCACCCGTATTTGTGAAAGGATACCTACATCATGACCAAGTCACCTGTTCGTACTGCCATCTTTCCCGTTGCCGGATTGGGGACACGGTTCTTGCCTGCCACCAAGGCGACACCCAAGGAACTGCTGCCGGTGCTGGACACGCCATTGATCCAATATGCGATTGACGAGGCACGTGATGCGGGTATCGAGCGGATGGTCTTTGTCAGTCATCCTTCCAAGTCAGCTATTGAACGGCACGTCATGGACGATGTCCGCCTGCGCACAGAGTTGAAAGCGCGTGGCAAGGCCGCACTTGCGACAGAACTGCGCGAGGCCGCGTTTTGCGAGATCGAGGACGATGTGGTGTTCACAATGCAGCATGAACCGCTCGGTCTTGGCCACGCGGTGCTTTGCGCTCGCGCGCACATCTTGCCGGGTCCGGTCGCTGTGATCCTGCCTGATGATCTGATCCTCGGCAAAGGCTGCATTGGCGAAATGATCGAGGCCTACACGGCGGGCGCCAGCGGCCATCTGGTAGCGACAATGCCGGTCGTCGCTGAAGAAACCAATAAATACGGTATCCTATCGGTCACAGGACAAGACGCCAATCTGCTTAAGGCCGATGGTATGGTGGAAAAGCCAGCACCCGAGGATGCGCCATCGCTTGATGCGGTTGTCGGGCGCTATGTGCTTGATCCGTCAATCTTCGATGTTCTGGCAACACAGCCGCCCGGTGCCGGCAATGAAATCCAGTTGACGGATGCGATCAATACGGGCGCAGGCACGGTCGGCTTGGCAGGCTTGCGCTTCTCGGGTGAGCGTTTCGATTGCGGCGCCAAGGCAGGGATGCTGCGCGCTATTCTGCATATCGCGTCACAGGACCCCGAATATGACGAGGTGCTGAACGAATATCTGGCCGCCGCCAATCCGTCTTTGGCTGCCTAGTAAGTGACGGGTCTTGATGCGGGGCTCTCCTATCCCCCCATCATCGCCAGCCTGCGGGCAAGCCTGTCGCGTTCCTCAATCAGATCCAGAACAAGAGCCACGCCCGCTACGTTCAGCCCCAGATCCCGCATCAGGCGTGCGGCTTTGCGGGCGCGGGCGATATGCTTGGGTGCGAATTCCCACTCGGGGGTCGTCTCTGCGACTGGTGCGACAACACCATGTTCGACGAGTTTGACCACCCAGTCTGCGTTCGTGTCGCAGAACATCGTCAGTTCTGACAAGGACAGCGTTTCGACGACTTCAACATGTGTGCCGCGAGGACTAGCTTTTTTCATTGCACTATACTCCTAGTTTCGACCGGGGATTGTAGGGCTGTGCCTCGGCCAACTGCTGATAAAGGTCACGGGCCTTTGGTGACACTTTAGACGGGTTCACGATTTGCAGGATCGCGTAGAGGTCGCCTTTTTGCGCGGCGGGCATGCCGCGGCCTTTTAGCCGTAACTTCTGGCCTTGCCGGGCATCGGGCGGAATTGTGAGGTCAACTGTGCCTGTCGGGGTTGGCATGGGCACTTTCCCACCCAGCGCCGCCTCCCAGGGCGTGACAGGCAGGGTCACGTAAAGATCGCGGCCTTCGATCGTATAGATGGGATGGGGTCGAAAATTGACCTCAATCAGCAGGTCGGCTCCCTCTGCCCCCTTGCCCTTCAGACGGAGGTTCTGGCCGGGCAACACGCCTTTGGGGATTGTCAGATCAATCCGGCGGGTTTGCATCGTCACATGGCCGGTTCTGTCGATCTGCGGTGACTGCAGCGTCAGGGCCTTTTTTGCTCCGGTGATCGCATCCTCAAGCGAGATTTCGATCGCTGCATGCTGGTCGCGCGGCATGGCTCCACGGCCAAACCGATCGCCAAAGAAATCGCGGAACATGTCAGGGTTCACATCGCGTTCGTCAAAGGCAAAGCCGCCTTGCCAGCGATCATCCTGTCGTGTGGTCTGCTCTGGTCGTGGCTGGTCCCATGATGCGCCATAGCGGTCATAGGCCGCGCGCTTTTCCGGATCGCTGAGCACATCATTGGCCGCAGCTGCCGCTTTGAATTTTGCATCGGCTTCGGGCGAGGAATTTACATCCGGATGGTATTTGCGCGCCATCTTGCGATAGGCGCGTTTGATCTCATCCGCCGAGGCGTCGGGGCTAACACCAAGCGCCTTATAGAGTTCTGTATCAACCATTTCACCGTCTCATCTGCGTTGGTCTTGTTATGCATGCGACGGGCTCTTCGGGATTGACTAATCTCAATCCCGCATTGCTGGCTTGGCCTAGGGTAAGACAACTTTCACAAGAGGTCCGTCATGAAAAACGCCACATTTTTTGCCCTGCAAGGTCCCGAAGGCACCCCTGCCGATCTTGCGTCTATCGTTGATGCCGCCGAAGCGCATGGTGGACGCCTGAGCGTATTGCATGTCAGTGCGGTGCCGATCATGACCTATGCGATCGCCGCAACGCCTTATGGAATACCCGTCATTCCCGAAGGATGGCTTGGCGAGCGTGACGAAATGAACAAAAGGCTGGCTGTGCGTCAGGAAGAAATGCGCGCCTACCTGACGCGAGAAAGCCTGACGGGCGAGGTAGCAACGCTTTGCGCCGAACCCACGGCATTGCATGATATTGTCGCCGTCAGGTCGTTGTTTGCCGATGTCAGTATTGCGCTGAATTCCTTGCGGGATGATGAAACAGCCTTCAATGACATTGTCTATGGTCTGCTTTTCAAGGCGCCCGGTCCGCTGATGTTGAATGTTGAGAAAGGCAGTAAGGCGCTCGCACCTGAAAATGTGCTGCTCGCATGGGATAATAGCCTTCCGGCAGCACGGGCGGTACGCGCGGCCCTGCCACTCTTGAAGACCGCCAAAGAGGTGACGATTGCAACCTTTGATGCCGACCCTTCGCGCTGGGGCGACGGGGAAAGCCCCGGTGCCGATCTGGCCATGTGGCTCAGCCACCATGGGTGTACTGTCACCGTGCAGGAATACGTGACCGGTAGCAAAACTGTTGCAGAGGCGATCCTGTTCCGTGCGCAGGAAACCACTGCCGATCTGGTCGTGATGGGCGCTTATGGGCGCAGCCGTTGGAACGAGCGGTTCTTTGGGGGGACCACAGAAACGATGATTGCGCAGCAAGACTACGCAGTGCTGTTGTCGCACTAGGGATTACACATTGATTTGAGGGCACGGCGTAGTATTGCACCGTGCCCTTTATTCAAGGCTGCTGCGCTGGACGATTTCTGCCCCTGTCATCAGTTGATCATTCGGATGTGTCACGACATGCATCCCGGGATCCAGCCCTTCGAGAACTTCGGCAAATTGTGCATTCTGCCGCCCGATAGAGATGATTTGCTCCGTGACAGTCCCGTCTTCGGCGCGAAATACGGCCCAGTCGCCGCGCCGTTTGAAAAGCGCGCTCAGAGGAACCTGGACAGCGTCATCTGTCTGCCATTCGATGATGCGCAGAAACACGGCAAAACCATCCCCCAGCCCCGCCCTTTCTACAGCGGGTGTCGTGATGTCGAAAATGACATCAAGACGTTGCTCGTCTATGCCCAATGCAGAGATCTTGGTTTCGGCGGCCGGTGAAATACGGGTCAGCGTTGCCGCAAGCGCATTATCGCCCCCCCAGCGTTCGACAGTCGCAATTGCGCCGGTTTGCAGGCGGACCGCGTCGGAGGATAACAAATCGGCGACGATCTCAAGCTGGGCAGGATCACCGATCCGCAAGAGCGGGGCACCGGTAGCCACGGGATGTTCGCTGATGCTCTCTATGCTCAGGACCACGCCATCGGCGGGGGCGTAAATCTCAAGACAGCAACTTGCATCCACCTCTGCCGCTGATTGCGGGCTTTGCAGCATGGTTGCGGCGCGGGCAAGCGTGCTCTCGGCCATATCAATCCGCGCCTCGGCGGCCTCAACCGTGGTTTGGGCGACAGCAAGTTTTTGGAGTGCGTCCTCCAACCGCGTCAGCGAGGCCACGCCGCGTTCAACCAGTATTTGTGTCCTGTCGTACTGTGTCTGCGCCAGCGAGCGATCCTCTTGTGCACGTGCCAGATCCGCTTCGGCAACATCCAGCGCGGCCTCGGCTTCTTGCACGGTCGCTTGCGCCTGAAGCAGGCTGCGGCTGTCCAGCAAGCCAGGCGTTGCAGGCTGCACAACGGCAACCACAGTCTGGCCGCCGGTCACCCGGTCACCTATGTCCACGGGGGACCGTAGCGCAGTGCCGTTGATGGGGCTGGATACATCGTAGATATCCTTGATCCGTGTGACGCCATCAGCGTTGATCGTCACCGCCAAAGGGCCGCGGGTGATGGTGTGCAGATCGACTGGCACAGGGTCTTCCTGCAGGGCGACATAACCCATCCCGAGCATGACTGCGGCACCAAGGCCGACCAGTCCGATGGTACGCGGTTTCCACGACATTGGTTACTCCCTTACTTTCATTGCAGAAACGAGGTTTTGTTTGTCCAGCCTGCGCCGTACCAGCATCACAGAACCAAAGCTGGCCAGCAGAACAACAAAGCTTGCCTTGGCATAGATCGCCGGATGTATGACAAGCGGCATGTTATAAAGGTCGCTGGAAAAGCTGTTGAACATGCTGGCCGTAATCAGCGTCCCGATCCACCAGCCCAAGGGCTGCGCCAGAACCGACAGCAACATGGTTTCGCCGATCAGGATGTAAGACACCTCGGAGCGGGTAAAGCCAAGGATGCGCAGGCTGGCCAGTTCGCGGGACCGTTCAGACAGCTGAATCCGTGCCCCGTTGTAGGTGACGCCGATGGTGATGAGCAGGGCAATCACAATGTAGATTGTATTCACGACGCCGATATTCTGTTCGATCGTTTCGGAAAAAGAGCGCCGCGTATCTGTCATCATGACGATCCCGGCAAGACTGGGAATATCCTTGAGCCTGCGGTGCAGGTCTATGATCTCGGTATCGTCCAGTGACACATTGATCAGGGAAATGCGCGGTGATTGTCGCAATAGCGCGTTGACGTATTCCAGATCCATATAGGCGCCCAGGCCAAAGTACTGCGCGATGATATCGGTCACGCGCAGAGCGTGCGTTTCCTGCCGTCCGCCAAGAAACTTGACATCAACCGTATCCCCGATCCTGACATCCAGTTGCGTGGCAAGCCGTTCGGTCAACACCACCCCGCCCGGCGGCACTGCGATCTGTTTGCCGTCTTTGTCGATGACGCGGCTGAGGTCGCTGTCGGGGCGACCGGCTTGTATGACCGTCCGCTTTTCGTGGTTGCCGTTACTCAGGATCACAGGGTGGTATTGTTGCCCTTCTGCCTGCAAAACCGCTGGCAGGTCGGCGGCTGTAGCCAGAACAATTTCAGGCATGTCATGCGACAGGATCAGCATACCATCCTGCCGCGCGCTTTCATAAAACGCGCTGTCGACAATCTTGTTCAGGGAATAGGTGAAGAACGAGGGCGACACCACGGTCGAGACCGCCAGCGCAAGCCCCAGCATCGTCAGCCCGCTGCGCACAGGCCAGCGGATCAACGCGCGCAGGATCATGATCGTCGGTTGCGACAGGCGCATCGTCGCCATCGCGCGGTCGATCCAGGAGCGTTTGAATTGCGGCGGCACGGGGGGCTGCATTGCAATGGCGGGGGCAAGACGCGCGGCCTTGATGGCGGCCTGCGCGGCCCCCAGCGTTGTTGTCAGCATCGCCGCCATGCCAGACGCCGCATAGACCCAAAGCGATGTGCTGAAGATCAAGAACGGAAAGTCGAAATATTCGGCGTAGAGCAACGCCATCTGGCGTGCCAGCCATCCGCCCACAAGCCAGCCAATTCCAATGCCGACCACCGCAATCAGCACCGCGAGCATCAGGTAGTGCAAACAAACCTCAAGGTTGGAATAGCCCACCGCCTTGAGCAGGCCGATCTGGCTGCGTTCAAGCGCAATGATCCGCCCCATGACCATGCTGACCAGAAATGCAGATATCCCGAAGAAGATCGGCGGCAGCACCGTTGCCATATTCTGCAGCTGTTTGATTTCGCTGTCGATAAAGCTGTGCGAGGCTTGCAGATCCCGCCCGTAAGCGCCCAATGATCCGTAAGGTTCAAGCAGCCGGTCAACGGCGTCGATCACGTTCTCCTCGCGCGCGCCCTTGCTGAGTTTCAGCGCGACGTCGTTGAACGCCCCCGTCATATCAAAGGCAGCGGCCACGGCCACCTGTGACATCCACAAAATGCCGAAAGTGGCATTGTCGGGCATCAAAGCACCGGGACCGATCGTGTAGATAAATTCGGGTGACTGTGCGGTGCCGGTGATCGTCAGTTGCCGCTTCTGGCCGTTGAGATTGGCATAAAAGAAATCGCCAAGCTGAAAGCCGTTCGCCAGTGCAAAATTATGGTTCACCATCACTTCATCGGTTGATGTGGGATCGGGTAACCGACCTGTCTTGAGAATTGGCACGTTCAGTCGCGGCGCCCCATCTGGCGGTAGTGACAGGATTTTCCCTGTCACGCTGACCATGCTTCCGGGCACATCCAGAACGGCGCTGCCAACGGTGCGCGTCTCAACCGCCCAAACCCCCTCAATCGCGGCGAGTTCTGTCACCAGTCTTTCGGGCGCGCGTTGCACAGCGCTAAAGACATCGGCAAAACGGTTGCGCTCGTAATAGGTGTCGCGGGTATCGCTGAGCGATTTGTACATCCCCAACGCGGTCAGCAGGATCGCCACGCCGCAGGCCAGCACCAGGGCGATGGCGAGTGCCTGTTTCCAGAGGCGCGAAAAATCGCGGAGCAGTTTGCGGTCGATCGCTTGCATCACCAGACGATCTCTGACGGGGCAAGGCGCGTTTCGTTTGTGTGGACGCTGCTGATTTTCCCGTCCGCAAACTGGATGACACGGTGCGCCATGCGCTGGATTTCTGCGTTATGGGTAATGATGACTGTTGTCGTGCCAAATCGGGCGTTGATGTCCTGCAAGACTTCGAGGACCTGCACGCCGGTGGCACTGTCCAGCGCCCCTGTCGGTTCATCGCAAAGCAAAATCTCGGGGCGTTTGGCGATGGCGCGGGCAATGGCGACCCGCTGTTGTTCGCCGCCTGACATCTCGGAGGGGAAATGGTCCATCCGGTTGGCCAGCCCGACAAGCGCCAGCGCCTCTTCGGCGGGCATCGGGTCGGGCGAGACATCGGTAACAAGCTGGACGTTTTCGCGTGCGGTCAGGCTGGGCACCAGATTGTAGAACTGGAACACAAAGCCCACGTGATCGCGGCGATAGCGGGTCAGCGCGCGGTCGGGCATATCGGTAAGCTCGGTATCACGAAACCAGACGCGCCCCGCTGTCGCGTGATCCAGACCGCCAAGTATGTTGAGCAAGGTTGATTTGCCACTGCCCGACGGCCCCAGAAGGACGGCCATTTCACCTGTGTAGAGTTCAAGATCAACGCCCGCGAGGGCAAATACCTTCACGTCGCCGGTCTGATAGACCTTCGTGACACCTTGGGTCCGAAAGACGATTTCTGGTGCTTCTTGGCCCATATGGTTTGATCCTGACATGGGCGATACTGCCAAGACTCGCCCCAACAAACATTGATCAAAATCAATTGGTGCAGCCTTGCCCAACCTAGAATGGGCGCAGGAAACGGCGGGCTGTTCCGGCGCGCCGTAGAAAGCAAAGGAACGTCATATGTTTTCGAATGTAGGTACGATCGACCGTCTGCTTCGTCTTGTCGTTGGTGCGGCTCTGATTGCGGCACCATTGATCAATTTCATGGGTTTGGGCGCGAGCGCTGCCATCACATACGGAATGATCGCAATCGGTGTCATTCTGGGGGCCACTGCCGTTTTCGGCATATGCCCGCTTTACAGGCTAATGGGAATTTCAACGAAATCCTGATGCAGCTCCACAAACTGATTTTTCTCACGGAACGTCCATCTTTAAGGGAGACCGGATATGGGACTGGTGACTGGTAAAATAGCTTTGGTCACGGGCGGCGGTGCCGGAATCGGGCGCGCCACGGCCAAGACATTCGCCGCAGAGGGCGCAAAGGTCGTTGTGTCTGACGTCAATCAGGAGGGCGGGGCAGAGACCGTTAGAATGATTGAAAAAGCGGGCGGGACGGCGCTTTTTGTTGCGGCTGACGTTTCAAAAAAAGCTGACGTTTCCGATCTGATCGCCAAGACAGTTGCGGCCTATGGCAGGCTTGATTGCGCAGTGAACAATGCAGGGATCGAGGGCAAGATTGCACCCTTTGCCGCGCAATCAGAGGAAAACTTCGATGCGATTATCAATGTAAACCTGAAGGGCACTTACCTGTGTCTGCAGGCCGAGATTGCCGCAATGCTCGAAACCGGGGGCGGTGCAATTGTGAACCTGTCCTCGGTTGCGGGGCTCATCGGTTTTTCGGGGCTGTCGCCCTATGTCGCGTCCAAGCACGGCGTCATCGGATTGACCAAGAACGCAGCAATTGAATACGCGGCATCCGGCATCCGCGTGAACGCGATCTGCCCCGGTGGCGTCGATACCAGAATGCTGGATTCGCTGGCGGAACAGGCCACATCTGGCGCGCAAACCGCGACCCAGATGATGGCACCCCTGCATCCGATGGGACGTATCGGAACCCCTCAGGAAATAGCGGATCTGATCGTGTGGCTGGCGTCACCGCGTGCGGGGTTTATCACCGGTACAGCGATCCCGATTGATGGCGGGTATGTGGCGCAATAGTCCAAGGCGTGCCGTGCAGCCCGTGCGTGCTATTCTGACGCTCAGCAGTTGATTTGACATTACTCAATCGCGCTCTTGGCGGGGCGCGATACGCTGATGACGAAAGCGAGGTTCCTGAATGTTCACATCCGCGATCAGGCTATTCAATGTGGGCGGCTTTGAGATAAAGCTGGACCCAAGCTGGTTTTTGATTGCTGCTCTCATCACATGGTCGCTTGCGACCCAGTACTTTCCCGTCGCGCTGCCGGGTTTGGCTGACACGAACTATATCCTACTAGCCGTTCTTGCGATGCTCGGGTTTTTTACCTCTCTCTTGCTGCATGAGCTGGCACATTCGGTCGTTGCCCGCAGCTATGGTGTGCGGATCAGGGGGATCACCCTGTTCCTGTTCGGTGGCGTGGCCGAGCTTGAGACCGAAGTGCCCTCTGCAAAGGTCGAGTTTCGCGTCGCGATTGCTGGCCCTGCGATGAGCATTGTTCTGGGTGTACTCTTCTGGATGTTGGCGGGGGCATCGCAGGCGGTCATGATCTCGCCTGCCTTGCCAAGCGTTCTGGCATATCTTGGCACAGTGAACATCGTGATTGCTGTGTTCAACATGCTGCCAGCATTTCCGATGGATGGCGGCCGCGTCTTGCGGGCCTATCTTTGGGCGCGGCGCGGTGATCTGCTCAGCGCGACACGGACCGCAGCGACATCGGGCAGGATTCTGGCCTATGGTCTGATTGCCTTGGGGGCCTACACCGTCTTTCTGGGTGCGGGACCCTCAGGGCTCTGGTACGTGCTGATCGGTTTTTTTGTGCTGGCTGCGGCACGGTCCGCCTATCAGAACCAGCTGATGCAAAGCACGTTTTCAGGCAAGACAGTCTCCGCCGTCATGATCCGGGATCCCGTCGTTGTCTCGCCCGAGTTGACTTTGTCGGAGTTCGTCAATCAGGTCATGTTGAAACATCGTGTCAGCTTTGTTCCGGTTGTTGCTGACGGGGTGCTGATCGGGCAGATCGACAAAGACGTACTGTCAGCCATCGACCGCGATCATTGGACCAATACGCGCGTTGGCGATGTGTTTGCCGGCCTTGATGTTGCGGTCACGATTCCTTCGGATATGGCGGTCCGTGCCTTGCTAGAGCTGATTTCCCAGACCGGTGTACGCAAGTTCATGGTGGTTGATGATCACAAACTGATGGGCGTTGTCACCTTGGCCAATCTGATTGGATATTTGCATCGCGCAGATGATGCCATCCAGCGGAAAGCACTCTAGGCTCAGCTACCCTTGTCTTGCTGCGCACGCTTGATCGCAATCAGGGTTGCGATAGGTCCGAAGATTTCAAAAACCACTGTTGTTCCGATTGTCAGTGCAATGATTTCCGCGCCCCATGCCGGAAACCGTTGCGCGGCAATCAGCGCCATACCGATTGCAACGCCGGCCTGTGGTAGCAACGCGACACCGTACCAAGGCACTTCATTCTGAGGTACATGGGCCAGCCGTGCACCGACCCAGCCACTGATGATCCGCGAAAGGGTTCGCAAGACGACAAAGCCAAGCCCGATCGCGCCAAGGGTGCGGGCAACGTCCATGTCAAGTTCGGCACCGGCGAGAATGAAGAACAGCACAACGAAGGGCCATTGGATATGGCTGATTTCGTTGAAGGCTTTGGTGTGATGCGTCGCAAGATTGACGATAACCGCCCCCACGACCATGCCTGTGATCAGGAATGACACCTCAAGCCAGAGCGACAGGCCGGCGCAGAGAAACACAAGGCTGAGCGCCTCGATCTGGAGCGGCTCGCCATCACGCAGACGCCCCGTCACCATCGCCGCAGGTACGCCGATAGCAAAGCCAAGCGCGATGGCACCACCTGCTTCCCGGCCAGCCAGCAAGAGACCCTCTAGGCCGTGATCGCCCTGCAGTTGGCCCACGGCCACAAGCACCAGGCTGAAGGTCAGAAGCCCCCAGACATCATCAATGGCGACAATGCCGCGTATGGTTTGTGTAAAGCCGTTGTTTACACCGGACTGGGTGATCACATCATTGGTCGCCGCGGGTGCTGTTGCGGTGGCAATTGCTGCCAGCGGCAGGGCAAGCCCCAACGGCATGCCCATGGCGGTCAGGCCAATCGTGACGACAACCAGCGTGCCCAACACAATGGCCAGCGAAATGATCATGATCGCCCGTCCGTGCTGGCGCAGTGTATCGCGGTGCAGCCCTCCACCCAAAAGGAAGGCGACCATCGTCAAGGCGATGACAGACAAAGCGTCGTACCACTCCTGCAACGCAGGCGGGATCATGTCAAAGCCAGCACCTCCCGCGCCCAATCCAATGAACAAGAACAAGGTGACGCGCGGAAACCCTGTCTTGCGTGAAATCAGATCGGCAACCAACCCGCTGAGAAACAGCGCGCCAAGCGCGATGAGCAATGACGGGTGCAACGGGGTTAACCCGAGATTGGCGCCATGCAATCCGCGGCATCAAGCGTCAGAACAGGATCGTCTGGTCCGCATTCCTCACCTGAAAGGGGGTAAGTCCCTTCCCGTGCGCAACTGGCCAGAAACAAGATCATCAGCAATGGCATAAGTTTCATATTGTGCCTCTTTCCATGTGTGTCTGCAACGCGCACACTAGCCGTGGATGCAGGTGTGTGATTGATGTTTATCAACAACTGGTGATTGCGGTCTTTGACCTTGATCAACACACCTTGGATCGTGCCGACATAGAAGGTGGAAATGAACACTCGCGGATCGCGCCCAGCCGACAACACCACCGCCCCGCAAATGAACTTTGTGGATGGTGTCCTTGTGCTGGAGGGTGATTTTCTGATCGGATCAGTGGAAGGGCTGCTGGCACAGCATGGTCAGGCGGAAACGATCGACCTGAGCGGTGTCACACGGCTGGATACGGCGGGTGCCTGGGCCGTTGTGACGCTGGAACGCCGGATACAGGATGCTGGTGGGACGCCAAAAATCACGGGCGCGACATCCCTGCAAAGCGATCTGATCGAGACCTTGCGCCAGAATATGCCGGAAACAGACATACCCGTTGCACCGAAAAAGTCGGTCGCCGACAGGCTCGAACAGGTGGGGCGGTCAACGGTCAGCGCGTTTCAAAAGACAATGGCGATTGTCGGGTTTCTTGGCCGCGTTGTTGCGACGGTTGCAGGGTTGATCGTGCGGCCGGGGCGGATCAGGTGGACCGCCATTGTGCACCACATGCAGCAGGTGGGGCTGAACGCTGTTCCGATTGTGTCGTTGATGGCCTTCCTGATCGGTGTCGTGCTGGCCTTTCAGGGGGCTGCACAACTGCGCCAGTTCGGAGCGGAGGTGTTCGTCGTTGATCTGATCGCGATCTCGATTTTGCGTGAGCTCGGTATTCTGCTCACAGCGATTATCGTGGCGGGACGTTCCGGTTCAGCTTTTACCGCTGCGATTGGGTCTATGAAAATGCGCGAAGAGATCGACGCAATGCGCACCCTCGGGCTTGATCCGGTTGAGGTGTTGGTCGTGCCTCGCGTGATCGCCTTGACCATCATGTTACCGGTTCTGGGGATCATCGCGAACTTTGCGGGCCTGTTCGGCGGCGCGCTCATGTCATGGATTGAACTTGGCGTTTCTCCTGGCGTGTTCCAGTCCAGATTGGTCAGCAATACCGGTGTTGAGCACCTGTTCGTGGGGCTGATCAAAGCGCCGTTCTTTGCGTTGATTATCGCAATTGTGGGCTGCTTTGAAGGGATGCAGGTCAAGGGCAACGCGGAATCCTTAGGTCATCTGACCTCGACCTCTGTGGTGCTGGCGATCTTCCTTGTGATCGCCGCGGATGCGCTGTTTTCGATCTTTTTTGCCGTTTTGGGGATCTGATGGACGAGGCACCTATCATCAGTGTTCGCGGCCTTGTCACCCGTTTCGGCAAGCATACGGTCCATGACGGCCTCGATCTTGATGTGCGTCAGGGCGAGATCATCGGGATCGTAGGCGGATCAGGGACCGGCAAATCGGTGTTGCTCCGTGCGGTTGTGGGGCTTTTGAAACCAGTTGAGGGCCAGATTACCGTCTTTGGCGAAAACGTCCGTGATACCAGTGCAGAAGACTACCGCCGCCTGCGCCGTCGCTGGGGTGTGATGTTTCAGGATGGCGCGCTGTTTTCATCGCTGAATGTGCAGCAAAACGTCGAGGCGCCGATGCGCGAACAGCTTGCGCTGTCGCCCGAAACCCGCGCGGCACTGGCCGCGATCAAGGTGCGCATGGTGGGCTTGCCCGAAGATGCGTTGCAAAAGATGCCCTCCGAGCTTTCCGGCGGGATGCGCAAGCGGGCGGGCTTTGCGCGCGCGATTGCACTTGATCCCGAGATTGTCTTTCTGGATGAACCGACGGCCGGACTTGACCCTATTGGTGCTGCGGCCTTTGATACGCTGATTGCGCAATTGCGCCGCGCATTGGGTTTGACGGTGTTTCTGGTCACACATGACCTTGATAGCCTGCATGCAATCTGTGACCGTATTGCTGTTCTGGCCGAAGGCCGCGTGCTGGCCACGGGGACAATGTCAGAAATGCAGAACGTTGATCACCCGTGGGTGCAGGCCTACTTCAAAGGCCCGCGCGCCCGCGCCGCTTTGGCACAAAAGGAAACCATCTGATGGAAACCCGTGCGAATTTTATCATTATCGGCCTGTTTACCTTGCTGGGAATTCTGGGCGGTCTGGGGTTCTTCCTGTGGTTGGCCAGCGTCCAGATCGACCGGCAGTACGCGCAATATGGCGTGCTTTTTGACAATGTGTCGGGTCTGGACCAATCCGCAGAGGTGTTGTTCAACGGGGTTTCTGTCGGCAGGGTGACGGGCATTCGTATCTGGGAAGATGACCCCAGCAAAGCCTATGTTGCGGTGGAAATTGATTCCACCACGCCGGTTGCCGTCGATACCATTGCGCGGCTGGAATCACAGGGTGTGACGGGCGTGGCCTATATTGCGCTGTCAGGCGGTGCACCTGGTGCGCCGGTCATCCCGCTGGATGGCAACGAGGTCCCGATTATCCCGTCGCGGCAATCGACCTTTCAGTCTCTTGTCAGCAGCGCGCCCGATCTGATCGCGGATGCCTCCAGAATTGTCTCGCAGCTTGAGCAGCTGACGGGCACGGAAAATCAGGAACGCGTGCGCAGTATTCTGGAAAACGTTGATAATGCCACCGATGGATTGGAACAGGCGCTGACGGATTTCTCTGATATTTCAGAGACTTTGCGCGCCGCGACCGCGCAGGTCACAGGCTTTGTCGCTGAATTCGACGGTGTGGGAAACAGCGCAAGGGCGACGCTAGACGCCGCTGACGGGTCTTTTGCCGCCATCACCGAAACCTTTGGCAATGCGAATGCAGCCATCGAAAATCTTGGGCCTGCCATTGATCAGGCCAACGCCGCGATTGCAGCGATCAATACGCTGGTCACAGAGGATTTCGCCCCGTTGGCCGATGATTTGCGCACGACGCTGGGCAATGCGGATACTGCCCTTGCAAGTGCCGATCAGGCCTTTGTGCGTGCCGATGGTTTGATGGTGGATGATCTGGGCCCCGCCTTGGCCGAGACCCGTGCCGCGCTCACTGATTTGGCGGAAACTGTGGCCACGGTGACTGATGACGTGCCCGCGATCATGGCTGATCTGCGCGCCGGCGTTGCCGAGGCCCGTAGCGCGATTGCTGCAATCAGCCCCGGCATGCGCGACTTTGGCGCGCTGGGTGGCGAAGCGCGCGCCGCTGTCCGTGCCCTGAATGATCTTATACGGCGTATCAACCAGGACCCCGCGGGTTTTGTGCTGGATAACCGCGTTCCCGAATACCGGAGGTAAGACCGATGACCCTGACAAGACGGACCTTTACGTTGGCGACACTTGCCTTGCCCGGTTGCACGGCACTCGGGGTTCTCAATGATGCGGCCACCCCGCGCGATACCTATGCTTTGCAGCCTGTCAGCATGGCTGGTCAGACAAGGCGATCATCGCGGACGTTGCTGGTCCTTGAGCCAAGCGCCCCTGCCGCGATTGCCACTGACCGGATATTGATCAAGCAGGACCCGCTCTCTGTCACTTATCTGCCTGATGCGCGCTGGGCCGATACCGTGCCGAAGATGTTCCAGACGGTCCTGATCCAGTCAATCGCGTCCAGTGGGCAGGTCGGCTTTGTGGGCGCACAAGGCGCTGGGCCTGTGCCTGATGCGGTGCTGCTGACGCGGATTGATGCCTTCGGGGTTGACCGGCAAGCGGATGGCAGTTTTGTGGCGCGGGTGTCGTTCGAGCTGACTGTGTTGCGTGACCGCGATCAAAGGGTGTTGGGCACACAGCGCTTTGCCACGACTCTCGCGGTTGCTGATGATCGGGCCGATACAATCACGCGCAGCTTCCAGCAGGTGCTGGAAGCGCTCTTGCCGCAGGCGCTGCCATGGGTCGCCGCACGGGTGGGGTGAAGCTTATAAGGATGGTGGCCCTAGGGGGCGGGCCACAAATCGCGTAACTCCTGTGGCAGGCAAGCGCGGACATCCTCCACCTCGCCCCGCGAGATATGGGCATTGATCACGTTGAAAACGGCCTTGATATCGCTTGGTCCCTGATAGTCGATCACATCACCGACCTGCGCATCGACTGCCGCGATGAAATCTTCTGCGTGACGCTCCTGAACCGGCGTCAGCTTTGGCTGCCAGCCTTCAAAGAACATACCACGCACAAGCATCGGAAGCTGCGCCGAAAACTGTGCCATTTCATCGACCGGAAGGTGATCGCGAATTTTGGTGAGTACGGTACGCAGCAAGCGAAGGACCTCGCGTTCATTGGTCCAACCGGTGCGTCCGGCCAGATCGTTCACCCATTCATGTGCCTCATGGGTCGTGCGTTCAAAGACATGGATCATCCGGCTCATCACAAATTTCCTTTTCACTGGGTTTACGAACCACTGGTACCGGAACGCACGGGGCTGGTATTGATCAAAATCAAAGCACGTTGGGGGCGAAGCTGACATAGCTGGGGCATCTGGATTACGGGCGGAATGAGTGCGCCCCATCCCAAAGTTATGGAAGGACAGGCACGTGGCTTTTGAAGAACGCAAAGCACAGATCGAAAACCGGATTGCAGAGCTGACTGCGCATATGCAGAAGATTTCCGACGATCTTGATCAACCCCTTCCGGCCGATCTTGAAGATCAGGCTATTGATCTTGAAGACGACGAAGTCCTGAGCAGCCTTGGACTGAGCAATCAGAAAGAGGTGGGGCTCTTGAATGATGCGTTGAAACGCATCGCGAAGGGCACCTATGGCATTTGCGCCAAATGCGGCGGTGACATCTCTCCGGAACGTCTGGATGCCGTGCCCTACGCCGTCACCTGCCGCAAATGTATGGGGTAGGATTGATTTCGATCAATGAAGGCGCTGAGCCATCTATATATTCCGATATCGTAATGTATTTTATGAGGAGAAACTGATGCCTTATCCTGTTGATATGACGATCAAACCCCATGTTTCGCCCTTCTTTGACGAGGCAACAAATACGATCAGCTATGTCGTGTCGGAACCTGACGGTGATCATTGCGCGATCATTGATAGCGTGCTGGATATCGACTATGCCGCAGGCCGCCTAACCTATGACAGCGCCGATGCGCTGATCGCCGAGGTGCAGCGCCGCGACCTGAAGCTGGACTGGATCATCGAGACCCATGTGCACGCCGACCACCTAAGCGCAGCCCCCTATATTCAGGAAAAGCTGGGTGGCAAGATCGGTGTCGGTGAGAAGATCACAGTTGTGCAGGACACTTTTGGCAAGATCTTTAACGCAGGCACAGAATTCCAGCGCGACGGATCGCAGTTTGATGCTCTGTTCAAAGAAGGCGACACCTATCAGATCGGGAATATGCAGGCCTTTGTCATTGCCACGCCGGGGCATACGCCTGCCTGTATGGTGCATGTCATCGGTGACGCTTGTTTTGTCGGTGACACGCTCTTCATGCCCGACGGCGGGTCTGCACGTGCCGATTTCCCCGGTGGTGACGCAGGCACGCTTTATGACAGCATCCAGAAGGTGCTGGCCCTGCCTGACGACATGCGTCTTTTCATGTGCCATGACTACGGCCCCAATGGCCGCGATATTAAGTGGGAAACCACAGTCGCCGAGGAGAAGGCCCATAATATCCACGTAGGCCGCGGCAAGACGCGCGACGAGTTCATCAAGTTCCGCACAGAACGCGACGCGACGCTGGATATGCCCCGCCTGATTATTCCGTCGCTACAGGTGAACATGCGTGCGGGCGAAGTGCCGAGAGATCAGGACGGCAACGAGATGCTCAAAGTGCCGTTGAACAAGCTCTAGTGTCCTGATCCTGGCCACGTGCACGGGCTTGATCCTCCCAAGAAATAACCCCGTTCAGTCAGGCTGAGCGGGGTTATTTTCGCTCTGCCGGCTACGAATTCCGTCTAAACGGGGGTGTGCTTGGTCTGGCCTTCGACGATTGGCATCATATCCATCCCCATCTTGATCAGCTTGCCTGTCTCAAGGGTGTATTGAGCATAGGTCTTTTCGAGGAACTTCATTTGCACCTTCTGCAATTCTTCGGCAGACTTGCATTTCAACAGCTCGCCTTGGGTCTTGGCATCTTCGCGGATCCGGTCCGCGACGAAATTCGCCACCTCGCTGTTGATTTCGGCAACCTTGTCAAACCATCCGGTATGCATCAATCCCAAGGGATAGAGGCCCGCATCCTCGAATTGTTTCATCCATGCCTTACCCATTGTGAGAAGGGCATCGTCCGCGGCAGTCTCATTTTCTGATTTCGACATCATCTGTCCCCCTTGTTTCTAACTGTGCGTATTTTAGCGCGTTGCGACAAAATTAGCGTTGACATGTATCAACCTTGGCGGGCGCGGGGATCACTGCCTAAACCAGCATGATGTCATTCAGATGATCAGGTAGGTCAGTCAGCGGGATATGTGTCAGGTCTTTGGGCACCTCGGCGCGCAAAGCAGATTTGACTTTCGGCGTCAGTGCCTTGCGCAGGATCCCCAGCATGGCGGGAGAGGCCACGAGAACAAGACGCTCAAATTCGCCATGACCAAGCGCGGCCTCCAGATAAGCAACGATATCATCGGCAAAAGCTGCCGCTGCGAGCCCTTTGAGATCGGGGTCAGAGATATTGCCACGGTTTGGTCCAACGGGTGCGTTTGTCATTCCCGGGGCATCGGACAACTCGGTGATCGGCGGGGCTTCCAGTCCTTCGGTGCTATGGCCGTAAATCCCTTTTCCGGGGCCATCATTGACTGCAATCCGCACATGTTTGGAATCCGCCAATACGATCCATGTTTTATGTGGTTTCATCGCCATTTCTCCCGTGAGTTTCGGGCAATTTATGGGCATGGCGCGGGGTGCAGTTGATTTTTCTCAATAATAGGGGTCACTCTGCGTGAACACTCCGTGTGGAAAGGCAGACCCTGATGAGCGATTACAAACGCGATGCGCTTTTGTTCATGGCCCTGCTTGATGCAATGCCCGATGCGGTTCTGGTCAGTAATGCTGAAGGCGTGATCATGCAGGCCAATCCCGCCGTCGGACGCCTCTTTGGCCATGATCCGGCGGAATTGATCGGCGAAAGCGTCAATATCCTGATGCCGCAAGCACTCGCGGATCGGCACAATGGCTTTATGGAAAACTATCTGAATACCGGCATTGCGCGGGTTATCGGGTTGGGGCGTGCCGTCGAAGGGCTGCGGCGCGATGGCACCGCCTTTCCGTTGCATTTGTCCATCGGGAAGGCCGAGCAGGCAGGACAGACCTACTTTATCGCAATCCTGCACGATCAGAGCAAACGCAAGGCTGCCGAGGATGCCTTGGCGCGCTCTGCCCGCGTTGATGCGATCGGCCAGATGACCAGCGGGATCAGTCACGATTTCAGCAATATCCTGACCGTCATTATTGGCAATCTCGAGCTGTTGGAGGCAAGGATCGACGGCGAGGACAATAAGGCGATCCTGTCTGATGCGGTCGAGGCGGCGCATTTGGGTGCAGAACTGACCGCGGGGATCAGTGCATTTGCACGCACGACAATTACCCATTGCGACCCTATCGACGTGAATGAGGCCTGTGATGCGGCCACGGCCCTCATCCAGCGCACCTTTGATCCAAAGTACGAAATCATCTTCGAGCGCTGCGACCCCTTGCCGATTGTCCTCGCGGATACCACGCAGTTGCAATCAGCACTGATCAACATCGCACTGAACGCCCGTGATGCTATGCCTGATGGCGGCAAGTTGATTATCCGCACAGAGACGGTCCTGATTGATGACACTTACGTCGCGCAGGAACTCGACGTCGCGCAGGGTCACTATGTCCGCATTTCGGTAACAGATACCGGCATCGGTATGGGGCCGGACACGCAACAAAAAGCGTTTGAGCCGTTCTTTACGACCAAACCCATCGGGCGCGGAACCGGACTTGGGCTTGCAATGGTCTATGGCTTTGTGCGGCAATGCGCTGGCCATGTTGCGATCTACAGCGAGATAGGGCTGGGAACGACAGTCGCTCTGTATTTCCCGATCCTTGGTGAAGCCCCAGTTATGCGCCAAACCGCCGGAGAAAGCATCAGCCGCCACGAGGCTAACGGGCAATCTGTTTTGGTGGTTGAAGACAACCCACAGGTACGCCGTCTGACTGTCGCGCGGCTCAAGGAGTTGGGCTATGTTGTTGAAGAATGCGGTTCTGGCGATGACGCTGCCGAAATACTGCGCCAGAAAGACACGATAGACGCGGTGTTTACCGATCTGGTGATGCCAGGGGAACTGGATGGCCTCGCGCTCGCACGGCACATCGTGGCGACCTATCCGCACATCCGTATTCTGCTGACGTCAGGCTATGGCGAAGATATCCTGAACGCCAAGCACGCCGAGACAAATCTGCAGATCCTGCGCAAACCCTACCGTCAGTCGGATCTGGCCAAGGCGCTTTCAGCACTATTCGATGGTGGATGATTGTCACAGTCCCGGACGTCGCATGTGAACGAATATCCGATGCCGCGGATTGTCGAGATCAGCCGTGGCGATGCGGGGTTGCGTTCGATCTTCTTGCGCAGACGGGCAATCTGGTTGTCGATGGTGCGGTCAAGCGGCGCATAGCTTTGTCCGCCTGTCAGATCCATCAGTTGTTCGCGCGAAAGTACGCGTTTCGGGCGGCGCAAAAAGACCTCTAACAACGTAAACTCGCCGCTTGTGAGGTCGACCAAGTCATGGTTGCGGTCCAAGAGCTTCATCTCTGCGGGCATGGCGACCATGTCGTCGAATACCCAACACGGGCTATCGGGCGGCGTCAGGGTGGGCTGGGCTGTGCGGTGTGACCGACGCAGGATTGATTTGACGCGTGCAACCACCTCGCGCAGATGAAACGGCTTTGAAATATAGTCGTCTGCGCCAATCTCGAGACCGACGACACGGTCAATCACGTCACTCTTTGCCGTCACCATAATGATCGGAACAGCGGAAGCCTGACGAATGGCCTTGGCCACGTCCAAACCGTCATCTGAACCCAGATCAAGATCCAGCGTCACAAGATCAACCTGACCCGCCGCAAGCGCCTTTAGCGTCGCTGCTTTATCGCCCGCCTCGCGCACCTCGCTGCCCTCGCCTTCAAAGCAACGCCGCAGCAGGGTTCTGATCTTTGGATCATCGTCGACGACCAAGATGACAGCGTTTTTCATGAACGGCCTCCGTTCCTCAATACAACTGGAGAGTAGGGACTCGGCAGGTTTGAACCTAGCCTATTTGTGGCTTTGATACAAATTGATACAATTTGATACGATCGCTCAGGTATGGGCGATACGAAGGCTCAATAGGTTTCCTGGACCGCAAAAAAAGGAAGCTGCCATGTATGTGACCTCTGCGCCAAGCATCAATGACGAGATGATCGTCATTCCATCCCGTAAGCCATCCATTGCAAGACAAGCAACGATAACAATCAAGCCGGGCAAGCATCTGTTTCTTGAAGATGACCCCGCTGACTTGATTTATGAAGTGGCCAGCGGGATTTTGCGTCTGACACGGATCATGGAGGATGGCCGGCGGCAGGTCATCGCCTTTGGGTATCCCGGCGACACCGTCGGTTTCCCGAGCAACGGACGCTATCACACAGACTGCGACGCGCTTGTGCCGACAACACTGATCGTGCACCGCCGCTCGGATCTTGAGAGCGCCAAGGGTGATCCAGAACTCCATCTGCGCCTATTGCGGGCCGCTTTGCGTGAAATCAGCGGCATGCAGGACCATTTCATGATGCTGGGCCGCAAGTCCTCGATTGAAAAGCTGGCGTCTTTCCTGATGGTGCTTTCGGCACGTGTGGGCGAACCGCTTGGAGAGTATACACAAATCGCCTTGCCCATGACCCGGGCCGATATCGCGGATTTTCTGGGCCTGACCACGGAAACCATCAGCCGCACGTTCACGCAATTGCGCAAGTCGCAGATCATCGCGATCGACCATGTGAACACTGTTGTTATTCTGAAACCCGTTGGTTTGCGTGCGATTGCGCAGGGCGACAGCGACTAGTCCTGAGTTCCCCCATGACTGCCGAGGCCGCGAATAAAGACGCGGACCTCGGTTTTTTCTGCACAATCGAAACAGATACCGCATGACCTGCTGCGATTGAGCAATGTCAAAACCATCACGCATTGCCCCCGCTAGAACGGTCGTGACGCATCAACGCGTTCCAAAAACGATCGTAGCCTGTCGCGCCGGATGTTCCCGATGCGGCAGCTGAACCGGAGGATATCTTATGACCCTGCGCACCATCCTTGTTTGCCTGACCAGCACAGCCTCGGCGGCAGAACTCTTGCGGTCCGCCGCGGTTCTTGCACGGCGGGACAATGCCCATGTTATCGGGCTTTATGTCACGGAATCGCTGGTGGTTTACCCCGGCATTGCGGTCCATATCCCCGAGGTGAGCTATCAGAGTTTTCTTGCCAGCCAAAAGGCGCATGCCAAAGAGGTGAAAGACATCTTTGACAGCTTCGCGAAATCCGAAGATTTCCCCAACGAGTGGCGGCAAGTCAGCAGCGAGAACGGATTTCTGGCCGATAGCATCATCGCCAATGCGCGCTTTGTCGATCTGATCGTGATGGCGCAAGAAGAGGACGGTGAAGAACGGCCGCTGATCAACAGCCTGCAAGAGCGGGTGATCAAAGAGAGCGGGCGCCCCGTGCTTGTCATTCCGCGTGGCTACACAGCCGACAAGCTGGGTCAGACTGTCTTGTTGGGGTGGAGTGATACCCGCGAGGCGACACGGGCGGTACATGATATGATGAACTTGGTTGGTGCGGGTGCAAGTGTGCGTGTTCTGCGCGTCGGCAAACCTCCCAGCAATACTCTGGCAGATCATGCCGCCATTGATCTTGCTACCGCACTCAGCCGCCATGGACCCAGTGTCGAGATTGTGCATCGGGAAAAAGACGGTGAAAAAGTGCCCGATATCCTTGCGCATGAAGCCTTTGAGATGGGCGCGGATATGATCGCCACGGGCGCATTCGGACATTCCCGGGCCTATGATTTCGTGATCGGCGCCGCGACGCGGCACCTCCTCCGCGATGCCAAGCTGCCGGTGATGTTCTCGAAATAGGACGGTGTTGAAGCTTCAGGAAATATCGGCCCAGATCGGCAGATGGTCCGAGGCCATCCGCGCAAGCGGGCTCTCATCGACCCCTACATCGCTGAGCGTCAGACCATGCGAGAGCGCCAGCCTGTCCAGTGCTGCAATCGGACGGGCGGCGTGAAAACTCCGGCCAGGGCTATGAAGGTCAAAGCCCTCTTCCAGCGCCTCAAAGCCGCGTGTCACAGCCCATTCGTTCATATCACCGATGATGGCCACCTTCTGGCTCGGGCCTAACCCTGCCACGATGGCGCGCAACTGGCGGCGGCGGGACTGGCGCAGCAATCCCAGATGCACCCCGACGATTGTGAAACCGTTCTCAAGTGAGACAGACACAGCGCCGCGCGGCTCGGCACCCGGCAATTCAATCCGGCTGGCGGTTTTCACCGCGATGCCACGCCGGACCAGAACGGCGTTGCCGTGCCAGCCAAGGCTGACGTCATTGGCGGCCAGTGGGACGACATCAAAATCGGTCGCCTGCGCAATCAGGTTTCTCGGGACCGCTGTCGGCCTGTCGCCAAGCCTGCGGTCGGCCTCCTGCAGGGTGATCACATCCGCGTCCAGTGCATTGATCACGTCAAGCACACGCCCGGGATCACGACGGCCATCAAGACCGCGCGCCTTGCGGATGTTGTAGCTGGCCAGTCGGAGAGTGCGGTTCTTGCGGGAGTGTGACATGAGCGTCATATATGTAGGAAATGCAATATAAACAGAGGTCGCCTGTGTGAGAGTGGAACTGCGCCAACAAGGATATCTGGTCCGGGGCCTGTGGGCACTCTTGATTCTGGCAGCGGCGGCGGCGGCGTATGAAGGGCGCTGGTCACTCACATTTGTCGCTCTTGCAACGCTGGCATTGGCATTGGCGCCGCTTTTCCTGGCCCGCAGGCTCGACATCACCTTGCCACTGCCTTTCGTCACCGCCGTCACCATCTTTGTGATCGCCTCGATCTTTATGGGTGAAGCCTTTGATTTTTATGAGCGGTTCTGGTGGTGGGACATCGCACTGCACGGCTCGTCCGCCATCGGCTTTGGTTTGGTCGGGTTCATCTTTGTGCTGATGATGTTCGAGGGCGACCGCTTTGCCGCGCCACCATGGGCGATGTGTCTGATGGCGTTCGGTCTGGCGGTAACCGTCGGTGCGTGTTGGGAAATCTTTGAATATGCAATGGACCAGTGGTTCGGGCTGAACATGCAGAAATCAGGGCTGCAGGACACAATGGGCGACCTGATTGTCGATGTCATTGGTGCTGCGTTGGCCAGCTGGCTTGGCTATGTCTACCTGCGGGCCAAAGACCCGTCATTCTGGACATGGCCAATTGACCGGTTCGTGGCACTGAACAAAAAGCTGTTCCGCAAACACAGGTAATCGCGTGATTAATGGTGACCCCGGCAGGATTCGAACCTGCAACCTGCCCCTTAGGAGGGGGCTGCTCTATCCAGTTGAGCCACGGGACCATCCGATGTGGTGAATGCATCGCTTTACCAAATTGGTCAACTGTCATGCGGTTCTGGCTTTTGTCGCAAAGCCCCGCTAACAATAGACGAAACCACGGACGGGACCCTTCATTTGACGAACAAACCAAGACGCCCACTGACCTTGCGCGATGTGTCCGAAGCATCCGGGGTAAGTGAAATGACCGTAAGCCGCGTCCTGCGTAACAAAGGGGACGTCAGCGCCGCGACACGGCAGAAAGTACAGGATGCCGCGAAATTGCTGGGCTATGTCCCCAACAAGATCGCAGGCGCGCTTGCATCGCAGCGCGTTAATCTGGTCGCGGTGATTATTCCATCACTGGGCAACATGGTTTTTCCAGAGGTGCTCTCGGGGATTTCCGAGACGCTGGAGGGTACCGATCTGCAACCGGTGGTCGGCGTGACCGACTATCTGCCCGAAAAAGAAGAGAAAGTTCTCTTTGAGATGCTCTCGTGGCGGCCTTCGGGTGTGATTATTGCCGGGCTCGAGCATTCCGAGGCGTCGCAAGCCATGCTGCGGCAGGCGGGTATCCCTGTGGTCGAAATCATGGATACCGATGGCGAACCGATCGACCATTGTGTCGGCATTTCCCACCGCCGCGCAGGGCGCAAGATGGCGGAAGAGATCATTGCCGCCGGTTACAAGCGGATCGGCTTTATGGGCACAAAGATGCCGCTCGATCACCGCGCGCGCAAGCGGTTCGAGGGGTTCACGCGGACGCTTGCAAAGGCAGGCATCGAGATCGCGGATCAGGAATTCTATTCCGGCGGCTCAGCCCTTGCCAAAGGGCGCGAGATGACGGCCAAGATGATCGAACGCACGCCGGATCTGGACTTCCTTTATTACTCGAATGACATGATCGGTGCGGGTGGTCTGCTTTATCTGCTGGAGCAAGGTATTGATGTGCCAGGCCAGGTAGGTCTGGCCGGTTTCAACGGGGTCGAGCTCTTGGAGGGTCTGCCACGGCAATTGGCCACGATGGATGCCTGCCGCCGCGAGATTGGCCAGAAAGCCGCGCGGATTATCGCGGCGCTCAATGCCGGTGAGGACGTGCCGGACGGCCCCGTTATTGCGCTGGAACCCATCCTTGCGGCGGGTGATACCCTGCGCCGCTAGATCATGCGAATGACGTCTTTGTCGATTGCCAGCACATAGCCTTTGCGGGCGATGTTCTTGACCAGAAGTTCGCTCATCATCTGGTTGCCCAATGTGTCGCGCAGGCGCTTGATGCGTGTTGCACCTGCGGCCTCATCGCAATCGGCGGCATCACGTCCCGAGATCACACCTTCGATTTCGGCCCCTGTCAGAACTTCGTCGTCCATGCGTGCTTCGGCCAGCACCGAAAGCGTTTCAATCGCGGCATCGGTCAGTTTGAATTCAAAATCATTCAGATACACCGCCTTTTGATCGCGGCTGATTGTGAGAGAGTTCACCTCGATCCCTTGTCGCTCAATGCGGCCCATCCGGCGGTTCAGGGCAATCAGCATGACAAGGAAGGCGACAGCAGCAATCAAGAGCGCCGTCGCAAAGACCAGCAGAACGAAGATCACAAAGCGGTAAGAGGCCAGCGTATCGGAGAATGCCGTGCCGGATCCTGCGAGGATTTCCAGCAGCTTGATTTCGGCGTTGCTGGTCAGGTTGTCGTTCTCAATAAAAAGCCGTTCGACGCGCATATTGAATGCATTGGCATCCGGCAGGTTGATAAACAGCAGCACGGCGGCAATTGCCAGAATCAGAACAATGGCCGCGATCCCTGCGATAACGATCTTGTTGCCGATTTCGCGCGCTTCAGTAGCGGAGGAAGAACTCACCTGCGCTGTCCTTTCTTTCATCAAGGCCGGCGTCATCAAAGACACCCAGCACATTCAAAAGCTGCCAACCGTTACCGGCCAACCGATCACGCAGTTGGCTTTCGGCCGATCCGACCGAGCAGTCGCCCCGCACCTCGGCCACACCATAGTGCAGCCGCAGTGGATCGTCCTGCTTGGCCTTGTAATCGGCATAGCAGGCCGCCTGCGCGAGGGTCGTGCTCAGCATGAGCGCCATGAATGAGAAAGAAATGTGTTTCATGCCCCCACCTGATCCAAAGCAGTTGTGATATTCAATAACGCCCAATGTTATCGCGATGGCAATCCTATAACCATCCCTCGTTATTGTTTGGCAAGCGACCGCTGCCGCACTTTCGGTTCATCGCCGCTCGATAGGCATTTGAACCGAAAGGAATCACCATGTTGAAATCAATGACTGCTGCCATCACTGCGCTGTCGCTGACCTTTGCGACCATGACCCCCGCCTATGCCCAAGGGCTGGACCGCGAAGATGTCGGAAAACTGCTGATTGGATTGGCTGCTGCTGCGGTGATTGGCTCTGCGATCGAGCAGAATAATCGTCGTGCAGAGCCCGCCACCCCCGCGCGCAATACGCAGCAATGGAACGGGATCAACCGCAACAACGGTTGGTCTGACCTGAGCCGGCAGGAAGAACGCAGCCGCCAGAACCGTCGCACCTTGCCCTATGCCTGTATGCGCCATGTCGAGACGCGCTTTGGAACCCAACGCATGTTTGGCAAGCGCTGCCTTGAGAACAACTACCGTTTTGCAAGCCGCCTGCCCGAGCGCTGCGCCGTCCGCGTCTGGACCAGCAACGGGCCACGCAACGGCTTTGATCCCCTTTGCCTGCGCGAGCAAGGCTACCGGACTGACCGACACAACTAAGTCGGGCAGGTGTGCGGCTGCTTGCCCCAGTTGCCGCACCACCTTGGGTGATCTGCCAGTAACAAGTACGCCGCTTAGTGCGTGATAAGGCGACGCCCAGTATGGGGCAGAGAGGTTGGACATGGCTCTCTGCCCCTTTTTCCTTGAAGTGACAGCTTTGTTCTGGTCACTGACCTTATGACCAAACCTGATTTTAGTTTTGAACAAGCCGCACAGGCGCGCGGCTTTTTGCAGATCGCTGGCGTCGATGAGGTCGGGCGCGGTCCGCTGGCGGGGCCAGTCGTTGCGGCGGCAGTGATTCTTGATCCTGCAAACATTCCCGCCGGATTGAATGACAGTAAGAAACTGACCGCGAAGAAGCGTGACGCGCTCTATGATGAATTGCTGGTGGTGGCGGACGTGTCTATCGCCGAGGCAACAGTGGCCGAGATTGATATCCATAACATTTTGCGCGCCTCTCATATCGCGATGGTCCGCGCGGTCGCGGGCCTGCGGCAAACCGCCGACTATGCGCTGATCGACGGCAATATGGTGCCGCGTGATTTGGTGATCCCTTGCGAGACAATCGTCAAAGGCGACGCACGTAGTTTGAGTATCGCGGCCGCTTCTGTCGTCGCCAAAGTGTGGCGCGACAGACACATGGTGGCATTGGCGCAACAGCACCCCCACTACGGGTGGGAAAACAACGCCGGATACCCCACAGCCCAACATAAATTGGGGCTTGAGCAGTTTGGCGTGTCTGAACACCATAGGCGTTCATTCAGGCCGATACACAATATCTTGTATCAAGATAAAAACGTAAGTGACTGAATCAATAAAGATTTTGACACGGAATCGCCTCTGACTCACATTGGGCTCAACCAAAGAGCGGGAACACCCGCCGGGGCTTAGAGGCAAGTTATGACGATCAAAACGAAAACGAAGGGTGCGCAAGCGCTCCCGCTCAATACGATTATTGATGGTGATTGCATCGAGGTGATGAACAGCCTGCCTGCAGGGTCTGTTGATCTGATTTTTGCGGATCCCCCATATAACCTACAGCTCAAGGGCGATCTGCACCGCCCCGACAATTCGAAGGTCGATGCCGTCGATGACGCATGGGACCAGTTCGACAGCTTCAAGGTCTATGACCAGTTCACCAAAGCATGGCTGGCTGCCGCCCGCCGTCTGCTGAAGCCAAATGGCGCGATCTGGGTCATTGGCAGCTATCACAATGTTTTCCGCATGGGCGCCGAGTTGCAGAACCAGGGTTTCTGGATTCTCAATGATGTTGTCTGGCGCAAATCCAACCCGATGCCGAACTTTCGGGGCAAGCGCCTGACCAACGCCCATGAAACCCTTATCTGGGCCTCCAAAGAAGAGGCCAGCAAGTACACCTTCAATTACGAAGCACTCAAGGCGCTTAACGAGGGCGTCCAGATGCGGTCGGACTGGGTTCTGCCCATCTGCACCGGTCATGAGCGGCTGAAGAATGACGAAGGCGAAAAGGCGCATCCCACGCAAAAACCGCAGTCCCTGTTGCACCGCGTTCTTGTTGCCACCACGAACCCCGGGGATGTGGTCCTTGACCCCTTCTTCGGGACTGGCACCACGGGCGCGGTCGCAAAAATGCTGGGCCGCGATTTCATCGGGATCGAGCGCGAAGAGGCCTACCGCAAGGTGGCCGAGAAGCGCATCAAGAATACCCGCAAATTCGACAAGGAAGCGCTGGAGGTCTCGACCTCGAAACGTGCCGAACCGCGTGTTGCCTTCGGCGTGTTGGTCGAGCGCGGCATGCTGCGCCCCGGCGAGGAATTGTGGAGCATGAATGGCCGTCACAAAGCCAAGGTCCGTGCTGACGGCACGTTGATCGGTGACGACATCAAAGGATCTATCCATCAGGTCGGTGCCTTCCTTGAAGGCGCACCAAGCTGCAACGGCTGGACCTATTGGCAATTTAAACGCGACGGGCAGAAAGTGCCCATTGATCTGCTGCGCCAGCAGATCCGCTCAGAGATGGCGAAACACTAAGTTTTACCAAAGTTGATACCGCCGGTGCCTGCGGCAAGCCTGTCCAATACTGGATGGGCACGCGAGCACTAACTTTTCCCCCGCCGTCCACTGTGATGGCGGGGTTTTTTCTTTGCGGGCCTGCGTCAAAAGCAATCGTTGCTCCGTTGCGTCTGCTCGGCTAGCCTGAACGCATGAAACATGTCCCCAAAGAAACCACTGATGATGCCCTTATTCAGGAGTTCCTGAACAAAGGCGGGAAAGTCAGTCGTGGCAAAACCAAACCTTTGGCGGCCGAGCTTGGTCTGAGCAACAATGTTTGGAACAATAAGCTGACCAAGGAAGAGAAAGCCGCCCGCGACAAGAAATAGTCGGGCGGGAACGCGACACGGCTTGCGCCAGATCAAGGTCGCCCTTGTGTGCATTCTGCATGGTTGACCCAAAGGAGATGCGCCAATGTTACCAATTACGGCAGATAAAATTGCAGAAGTCATCATTCTGGCGCGCGAGTTGGATCGCGCCGAGAATGAATTTGACGGATTTGTCGATCAGCTCAATGACGATGAAAAGACAGGACTGGTCGCAGTCTTCTGGATCGGGCGCGGCAGCTTCGAGGCTGAAGAACTGGCCGAGGCACTTGCCACGGCTGCGCAAGAGGCGACAACACCGACAGCCAGCTATCTGAAAGGGTCGCCGCATCTGGCCGATCATCTGGAGGCGGGGATGGCGGCCCTTGGTATGGATCCGTCAGAAGCCGAGGATGATCTCTACCGGCCCGCGTAAGGTGGATCCTGATCCACCTACCTGATCAGCGCACAGCCCTTTCAAACCACGCCTGCGCTCTGCCCCAGACGCCTTCATCTATCTGGGGTAGCGTCATCAGATGCGGCAAAAGCTGGTCGGCGAAATCCGCGCTGCTTTCTGCCGGTAACATCGAAGGCAGGTTGTCAATCGCTGTGACATCCAGCACCGGGTTGTCATGCACACGCAGCGCTGGTGCATCCCATGTCGTTGTGCGGTCATAGACCTTGATCGGAGAAAAATAGCTGTCCGGGTCGCAGGCCACATCGCCAATCACAGACAGGGTGCGCGGGGCGGTCTTGGCGCTTGCCGGGACAAAAACCGGCGTACCGGGGCGTGCCAGAATACAGTTGAGAAAGATGTCGTGGCGCAGCACTTCGGGAAACGGCCCACCCGAGGCGGTTTCCGCCATATCCCATTTCGTCGTTGCCACACCCATGGCGGTACACAGATCGGCGGCCCCGCTGCCGACACGGCCCAAGGCGCCAATAATCATCGCGGTGGGGCGCTCGGTGCCCAAGGCCATCAAAGCCTCTTGCAGGTCGGCCAGCAGGTGGTTTGCACTGGGATAGGCGTTGACCGGTCCCGCGATACGGCCATGCTGTTGCGCAATCCAGCACATCAGAGACACCGCCGCCCCCGCATAGCCAGCCCAATAGCCGAACGCGGCAACGCGCCGTCCGTCCTCAAGCGTGAGATATTCCAGATCATAAAGCGCGCCACCGCCCGACTTGAAGCGATCGAGCAAAACCTGGCCCGCAGGCTGCCCTTTATAGGCGTGGCCGAACATGACGTGGCGATGGCGCAGAGGCGATCCATCGCTGGGCAATTCCTTCAGTCCAAAGATGATCGCGTCGTCGGGTGCATCGGGCCAAGAGAACTCGGGTGCGACCGCGCACCCTGCTGCAACATAGTCAGCCAGTGGCAGAATACGCTGGCTGCTCTCTTCCACGGTCACCCGAAACCCTGCCGCAATCAGCTTGGCAGCACCCTGCGGGGTGATCCCGACGCGTTCCTCGTTGTCGCGGCTTTCCACGCGTACCCATAGATGGGTCATCACAGGAGCCCCTTTTCAAAGACGGCCTGCACAGAGGCATGTGTGTTCATTTCGTGCTGAAACGCCACCAGCCGTGGATAATGTGCGATATCCACACCGTCACCCGGGAGCCAGCTGAGGACAACATAAAGGTAGGCATCAGACAAAACATCCAGCTTGCCGCTCTCAAAGGGCAGGCTTGGCAGGTACTCCTCCAGATGGGCGGCGCACTCTGCCATGCGTTGGGGTACTTTGCGCTTCATATCCGCAAAGGAGCTGGGTTCATCCGCCCACCGTTCACCGCGCAGGCCATGGGCGTGATGTGGGTGCATTGTACCATTCAGATAAGACATCAGTTCGCGCATCTTGGCGGCGGCGAATGCGTCCTCCGGCACCAGTTGCGGGGCGATGTATTCCAGAATGGCAGGGGTCTCGGTCAGGATGCCGTCAGGTGTTTCCAACGTGGGGACGCGCCCCTTTGGATTCATTTTCAGATAATCATGCTTTGTTTGTTCCCCGCTGGCAAAGTCGACACGGATCTTTTCGTGCGGGGTACCGCACTCTTCCAGGATGATCGCGACAGCCACCGAAATGGTTCTGGGGGCGTAGTGAAGTCTCAACATGGGATGATCCTTTAGTAATGTGTGCGTGCATGCAGGCGGTCATCCCGGTCCAGATGCGGGATGGCGTTGAAACTGGCCAAAATCGGCCCCTGCGGTATGACGTTAATGCGATGGAGCGAGCTATTCATGATCGGCAGCAGGACATGCGCCATCCGCGTCGGGTTCAAATCAAGCAAATGCCGCATGATCATCCCGATGACCCCGCCCGATGTGATGCAAAGCACGCGGACACCGGGTTTGGCGGCCTCTTGCAGCACAGAGGTCACGCGGCTCTCGAATGAGGCAAAAGTCTCGTTCCCCATGATCTCGGCATTATGCCATGCTTCCATGACTTGCGGGACATGCGCTGCAAATTCATCCGGTCCCGGAAATGGCACACCGTGCACATCCTCAAGCGCCTGCCCCAGATTGAAGTAATCCATCTCGTTCAGACGCGGATCAATCAGCGGGCTGGTATAGCCGATGCCTGCTGCGGTTTCCTGATGGCGTCGCAGGCTCCCGGAAATCACCTTGTCGAAAGCGCCTTCGCGCCCTGACAGGTATTCCCCCAACCATTTCGCCTGTTGATGCCCCAAAGAAGAGAGCCGGTCATAGCTTTCTTCGTCTGTTGCCGCTGAATTTGCCTGCCCGTGCCGGACTAATATGATTTCGCCCATCAAGTCTCTCCTGAACTCACAGGGTTACGGTGTGTGACGGGCGTTGGCAACGATTCAAACCCTTAGAATCGGCATCAGATGGGCGCGGTGAACGGGCCGCAAATCCCGAGAAACGGAGTGTTTTCAGTCACGTACCCGAGAGACAGATGAAATAATTGTCGATCACGGAAATGCGCCCGACTGAAATCTGTGAACGGGAGAAATAAAACTGATCCGGTTTTCTGGCGCGAGGTGGAAATTCACGCACAGATTTGGATTCCAATTGGTGCGTCAGTGCACACTAGAGCGTCAGTAGAACGGTTTTTCCATTTTCAAGCACAAATTACGATCACATTGATCACCATTTTCGTGAACGCTGGCGGCCTTTTCAAATCGCCGTTCCCAACCAATCTTCAACTCATCGAAACGCCGCACTGAAGCGGCACGAAATGAACCGCGGCATTCCCGCCGCAACCGAAACTGAAAGGAACTCTATCATGTCCATCAAGAAAATCGCACTGATCGCCGCAACAATCGCCGGTACTGCTTCCATCGCTTCCGCAGACAGCTATTTCCAGCTGAACGAGCGCCTTGAAGCGTCGTCAATCCTGGATCTGGGTATTGTCCGCTCCGAAGCGGCAGGCGTTGTAGAAGTATATGACTTCTCCGGTGGCCAGATCGGTGCACTGCTTGGCACAGAAGCTGTGAACATGGGTGCAAACGCTGACGTACGTGTGAACGCACCACTGCGCAACGCTGAAAACGTCATCGCCCTGCTGAAGGTCGACGGCCAGACAGTGGCAGAGCGTACTTACGACATCGTCGACTAAACGACACATACTCCTCCCAATCAGAGGCCGGCACCCGAAAGGTGCCGGCCTTTTGCGTTTTGCCGCATGCTCACCTCTTGTGAACCGATTCTTAGCGTGGGATTGTGACTCTCAAGAGCAGCAGAAATTGCACAAGCAGGGTTTTCAGTGTCCACCACAGCGCTTCTGAGTGACATCTTTGGCTTTGATGCCTTCCGGCCGGGCCAACAGGAGATTGTCGAAGCGGTTGTCGCTGGTCAGGACACGCTGGCAATCATGCCGACAGGTGGCGGTAAATCTCTTTGTTTCCAATTGCCTGCCTTGGTGCGTGGCGGTGTCACTGTCGTGATCTCGCCTTTGATTGCACTGATGCGTGATCAGGTCCGCGGGTTGCGCGAAGCAGGGGTCGAGGCGGGTGCGCTGACCTCTGGCAATACCCCCGAAGAAACCGATGCCGTTTGGGAAGCGCTGGAAGCGGGCACGCTCAAACTGCTTTATATGGCGCCCGAACGGCTGGCAGCGGTCGGGACCATGAATATGCTGCGCCGCGCCGGTGTCGGCCTGATCGCGGTGGATGAGGCGCACTGTGTGAGCCAATGGGGCCATGATTTCCGCCCTGATTATCTCCGCATTGGCGAACTCAAGCGCCTGCTGGACGTGCCGCTGGCCGCGTTCACCGCGACGGCAGATGCCGAAACCCGTGAAGAGATTGTCGAGAAGCTTTTTGCTGGTAAGCAACCCGCCACTTTCCTGCGCGGGTTTGACCGGCCCAATATCCATCTTGCCTTTGCCGTCAAGGACGGGCCGCGCAACCAGATCCTGAACTTTGCCGCGGCGCGCAAGGGCCAGTCAGGGATCGTCTATTGCGGCACCCGTGCGAAAACCGAAACGCTGGCGAAAGCGCTGGGCGATGCAGGCCACAGCACCTGCCATTATCACGGCGGGATGGAGGCCGAGGATCGCCGGATTGTCGAACGCCGCTTTCAGCAAGAGGATGGCCTGATCGTCTGCGCGACTGTGGCCTTTGGCATGGGGATCGACAAACCAGATATCCGCTGGGTCGCCCATGCCGATCTACCCAAGTCAATCGAGGCTTATTATCAGGAAATCGGGCGTGCAGGACGGGATGGCGACCCTGCCGAGACGCTCACGCTTTTTGGGCCCGATGATATCCGCTACCGCCGCCAGCAGATCGACGAGGGGCTGGCCCCGCCCGAACGCCGTGCCGCAGACCACGGGCGGTTGAATGCTTTGCTTGGTCTGGCCGAGGCGCTGCGCTGTAGGCGGCAGAACCTGCTGGAATATTTCGGCGAAAACCCAGAACCCTGCGGTAACTGCGACCTTTGCGATAAACCCGCCGAGGTTTTCGATGGCACCACCGCCGTGCGCATGGCGCTGTCGGCCGCACTGCGCACCGAGGAATGGTTCGGCGCGGGCCATCTGATTGATATCTTGCTGGGGACGCCCACCGACAAGATCATGCAGCGGGGACATGACAGCCTGCCTACCTTCGGTGTTGGCAAAGACTATGACAAACGCCAGTGGCAGGCGATTTTCCGGCAGATGATGGGGCATGACCTGCTGCGCCCTGATCGGGAAAGGCACGGTGCGCTGCGGATGACCGAACATGCACGGCCCATCCTGCGCGGCGAAGCCACGATCCAATTGCGCCGCGACACGATCAAGGCGGCGCGCGGATCCGGCCCGCAAGTGCGTATGCTCGTGAGTGAAGAAGATGCGCCACTTCTGTCTGCGCTGAAGGCCAAACGCCGGTACCTTGCCGAACAGGCCAATGTCCCCGCCTATATTATTTTCAACGACCGTACTTTGATCGAAATGGCCGAAAAACGGCCCATGACCCTTGATGAGATGGCCCATATCGGTGGTGTGGGGGCCAAGAAGCTGGCGACCTATGGTCAGGATTTCCTGTCAGTCATCGCAGGCACGGTCGAGGAGGTACACCCCATGCGTCGCAAGCTTGCAGGACGTGACGAGGGCGCTGTCTACGACCGTCTGATGCAGGCGCAGGCCCAGCTCACCCGTGGCCCGCACGGCGTGGACAAACCGATGAGCTGTTCGGCGGCAATGCTGGCCAAAGTCGCGCAGATGCGCAGTGCCGACATGGATAACCTGACCCGTCTGATCGGGGACAAATACGCCGAAAGGTTTGGCGAGGCGTTTCTAGAGGTGCTAGAAGCCGGTTAAACTAAAAGAGGGACAAGCAACATGCGCGCGATCACCTATACTGCCTTCGGACCGGCCGCCGATGTCCTGACTCTAGAGGATCTTCCGACGCCAGATCCCGCAGCGGGCGAGGTTCTGGTGCGGTTGCAGACCTCTGGCGTCAACCCCTCTGACATTCGCGCCCGTGCAGGCGGCCGCCCCGGTGTGACCAAGCCGCCCTTTCCCAAGATCATCCCCCATAGCGATGGCGCTGGTGTTATCGAGGCGGTGGGCGAAGGCGTCTCGCCTGACCGGATTGGGCAGCGGGTCTGGATCTGGAACGGACAGTGGCAGCGCGCTTTTGGCACGGCTGCGGATTATATCGCCCTCCCTGCCGCGCAAGCGGTGCCATTGCCCCAGAACGTGTCTTTCGCCGAAGGGGCAACACTTGGCATTCCGGGCCTGACGGCGGTTCACGCGGTGCTGGGGCAAGGTCCTGTCTCGGGCAAAAGGGTGCTTGTCAGTGGCGGTGCCGGTAGCGTTGGTCATCTTGCTGTGCAGGTGGCGGCGGCCTCTGGCGCCGAAGTGATCGCAACGGCGCGGGGCCAGGAGGCGACGCAATCGGTACGCGATGCGGGTGCGGCCCATGTGTTTGACTATGCGGACCCGGATCTGGCCGCGCAGATATTGGAGGCCACCGGCGGTCGTCCGATTGACCATATCGCCGAAGTCGAGTTCGGCAAGAACGCCGCGACCATCGCCGAGGTCATCGCTGAAAACGGGACGGTGTCCACTTATGGATCGGCCAAGGACATGACGCCTGTGATCCCCTTTTATCCGCTGATGTTCAAAGCCGTGAACATCAAGCTTGTGTTGGTTTACCTGCTGACGCCCGAGGAGCGGGAAAAGACCACGGATCAACTGAACGATTTGCTCGCACGTAATGCGTTGAACATCCGTATCTCGGACACGCTTGCCCTGGACCAATGCGCCATCGCGCATGATATGATCGCGCGCGGTGATCGTGCGGGCTCTGTCATCCTGACACTCTAGATTGACCCGCCGCAGGCTTCACTCTAGCAAGCGCACATTCTGACAAGAGGCAAAGACATGGCACGCAGACGCAAGGGTCGCGATATTTCGGGTTGGCTGGTGGTGAACAAACCCGCCGGCATTACCTCCACCGCGGTCGTCAATAAGGTGCGCTGGGCGCTGGATGCCAAAAAGGCCGGTCATGCAGGCACGCTCGATCCCGAGGCGACGGGCGTTCTGGCCGTGGCGTTGGGCGAAGCGACCAAAACCGTGCCCTACATCACCGATGCGCTGAAGGCGTATACGTTTACCGTGCGGCTTGGTCAGGCCACAAACACCGATGATGCCGAGGGAGAGGTGATCGCGACCTCTGATTTGCGCCCTGATGACGCGGCGATCAAGGAAGCCTTGAACAGCTTTGTTGGTGATATCATGCAGGTCCCGCCGCAGTTTTCCGCCGTGAAAGTAGATGGTGAGCGCGCCTATAAGAAGGCCCGCGATGGCGAGGAAATGGACCTTGCAGCGCGTCCTTTATGGGTGGAAGAGCTCTTGCTGATCGACCGTCTCGATGCCGATCACGTTGTGCTGGAAATGACCTGTGGCAAAGGCGGCTACGTCCGTTCCATCGCACGTGATCTGGGTGAGGCGCTGGGCTGCAAGGCCCATGTCAAATCACTGCGCCGGATCTGGTCTGGTCCGTTTCAGGCCAAAGACGGGGTGACTTTGGAACAGGTCGATGCATTGGCCAAAACGCCCGAACTCGATGACTTCGTGCAACCTCTGGAAGTGGGGCTAAGTGATCTGCAAGAGGTGCGTTGCCTTGCAGAGAGCGTGGCCAAGCTGCGCAATGGCAACCCTGCGTCCGTGATCGCGACGGGTGTCGAATTCGGTGAAGAAGTCTGGGCCTCTTACGAAGGTAAGGCGATTGCCGTGGGCACCTATCGCGGCGGAGAAATCCAGCCATCACGCGTGTTTGTCACCTGATCCGGTGATCACGCGGACGCATATCAAAGATGACGCTCCGTCAGTCGCGACCTATTCGGATTGCGAACGCTACCGTTATGCGCTGACACGCACGTGGGATGCAAAGGGCAAACGGGTCCTGTTTGTGATGCTGAACCCATCGAAGGCCACCGAGGTGCAAAACGACCCGACCGTCGAGCGCTGCGAGCGGCGCGCCCGTGCGCTGGGCTTTGGCGCGTTTCAGGTGACAAATATCTTCGCTTGGCGCGACACCGATCCCTTTGCGATGCGCAAGGCGGTCGATCCGGTCGGGCCTGAGAATGATGCTGCCATTCGGGATGGTGCACAGTGGGCGGATAAGATCATCGCTGCATGGGGCACGCATGGCGCGCACCTCGGACGCGGCCGCCAGACCGAGGCGCTTTTGCGTAAGCTGGACAAGCCGCTCTATACGCTGGGGCTGAGCAAGCACGGCCACCCCAAGCATCCGCTTTACATCAGCTACGCACAGCAGCCGATCTTTTGGGACGTCAGGTGAGGTCCCTGCCGCGTTAACCAATCATTCAGAATCTGCACGTCTCGGCATGTACCTCATGGTATCAGAGCGTCCGAGGGTCGGGGGCGACTCGTTGATGACAGGTTTTTTAGAATGCTTGCTCTGATTGGACTGATGGGGGTCACCATGACGGCCGTCATGATGCTCGACAATGATGAGACGGATGAGACGCAGGACGGGGTATCCGATCAGGATGATCCCAGCGTTGATATCGCGCCGGTCGACAACCTTCTTGCGCCAAGCGACGAAGACACTGTGATTTTCTCTGGATCACTGGACGATATCGTCCTGACGGGTGTGGGCAACGACTATCTCCATGGCGAAGATGGCAACGACTATCTGGCCAGCGGTGCGGGGGATGACACACTGCAGGGCGGTCGCGGTGACGATGTGCTTGTCGGTGGTGATGGCAATGACCTGCTGAGCGGGCATGTTGGCGATGATGTTCTGGCCGGTGGTGCGGGTGACGATGCGCTGAATGGCGGCGATGGTGACGATGTATTGATGGGTGGCGCGGGTGATGATGCGTTGCTCGGCTCTTTGGGCAATGATCGCTTGGTCGGTGGCGCTGGTGCGGACACGCTGCATGGCGGGTCTGGCGACGATATTCTTTATGATCGGGGCGATGAGGATGCCGATTACCTGAATGGTGGCGCGGGTGACGATACCTTGATGGGCGGTGCGGGCGACAATCTGCATGGCGGGACGGGTGCTGATACCTTTGCACTTCTGTCTGGAAACGACGTAATCGTTGAAGATTTCGATGCGTCAGAGGACGTGATCGAGATTACTTATGAGGGTGCAGTGCCAAAGCTTGAGACTGCGGAAACGGAAGATGGGCTTGCTCTTCTTGCCGACGGTTTGGTTGTTGCCACTTTCCCAGATCTGGCAGAACTGGATGTGACACGGATCGCACTGATTGCCGCGTAACAAATCGCTTTCCTTTTTCGCAGAATCCTCTTATTGCGACGCATCTGCGCAGGGATTGCCTTGCACAGACCCTCCACGGGCCCTTCTGGACGACATCCCGGATTGTGCCATTCACCCTTGATATAAAGGAGACCCCGATGTCGATTACTGCTGAAGAAAAAGCACGGATCATGAAGGAATTTGCGACCAAAGAAGGCGATACAGGTTCGCCCGAAGTACAGGTTGCTATCCTGTCCAGCCGCATCGCGACGCTGACAGAGCACTTCAAGACCCACAAAAAAGACAACCACGGTCGCCGTGGTCTGCTGAAAATGGTCGCGCTGCGCCGCAAGCTTCTGGACTACACCAAGTCCAAAGATGAAGCACGCTACCAGAGCCTGATCGAGCGTCTGGGCCTGCGTCGCTAAGGCGACACGGTCGAGAAGAGATTACAGAAAACGCCCACCTCTTGGTGGGCGTTTTTTGTTTCAGCAACAGCTGTTAGAAGGTTCGTGTTTCGCCATCTTCTGGCGGATAATCGCGTTGCACGTGGTATGCCAGTTGTCGCCACCAGATCGACATTGCGTATTTTTCACCGCTTGCGACAGATCGCCCCGCATGGAGTGAATGGGGGTGTGGCGACGCCGTGCCAAGCCGCGTGTTCCCAAAGATCAGCACCCGCCCGAGTTTTGGTTTCACCTTGATTTTCAGGTGCGGAAACTCTGTTTCACCACCTTCATCTACATCGTTTAGATAGCAAATCGTTGTGAACAGGCGTTGGCCACCTTCCGCGAGGAACTGGCGTCCACCAGGGCTTTGATCAAATGCGTCAGAATGAGCATCAAATCTCTGCTCACCTTGATAGCGCAACAGCTTGCAGGGTTCAGTGTTTTCTGGTGGCAAACGTACCAACGTAGAAATCTCGCTGACAAGTTGCGTTACCAGCGGGTCAGCCCATTGGTCGACTCGCGCGTAATAATTGGTTCGGCCTTCACTTATCTTTGCACCACCACTCTCGTTGACGACTGCGCCGCGCTGAAACATACCATCACCCTTTGCAACAATGTGCTTGGCAAGATCAGCATCGAAAACTTCATCAACGACAACGACGAGTGGGTTCAGGTTGAGCAATACTTGTGGGCGACCTACAACCAACATTCATTCAGACTCCATGCATAGACTTCCGGCAATAGAAATCACCATGTCCACCGCCCTAGTCTCGCAGGCGAAAATGAGTTTGATGCGAAAGCAAGTAGCTCTCGGTAAACCCGGCCTATCCCGGTACCGGTGTTTGGATTGGTGGCTCTACTGGCGCTTCGATCGGTGGCTCTATCGGAGCTTCGACTGGAGGCTCCTCTGATGTTTCACCGCCATTGTCATCATCGCCACTCGACACTGCGACTGCAATCAAGGCACCTATGATAAGTGCAGGGATGATCTAATCCGAGCTGCCTGCCGGTGCTGCCATCGCTTCGGGCTCTGCTACGGGTGTTTCAACAATAGAGTCGGCCAGGCCGCCTGCCATTGACTGCGTTGCAACAAGTGAAATCGCTGCAGCGTGAGGGACAAACTTCATGATAGATCAACCTTTTCTTCAAAAACCAGACAATTACAACAAAGCGTAGCAAATGACATTCCCTTAGGCAAAGAAATTTCTTTGTTTTGAAATTTCTCCCAATGATGCGCTGCAGGTCGCGAGTCGGTTACGGGCACAAACCCTTCCCCCTTCCCAAACGCTGCAATCTGCGATAAGGCCCAACAATCTTGAGAGACTGGCGCCCGCATTCCAGCGCCTGACCAAAGAAGATATTGGGATGAGGGGGAATACGCCCCCTACGCAAAAGGCCAAACAGGCCAACTAGGAAGACATCATGTTTAATGAAGTGAAGAAATCAATTCAGTGGGGCGAAGAAACGCTGACACTGGAAACGGGTAAGGTTGCCCGCCAGGCCGATGGCTCTGTCATCGCGACACTGGGCGAAACCTCTGTCATGGCCAACGTGACATTCGCCAAACAACAAAAGCCGGGGCAGGATTTTTTCCCGCTGACTGTGCATTACCAAGAGAAATACTATGCTGCCGGCAAAGTGCCTGGCGGCTTTTTCAAGCGCGAAGCGCGTCCAACCGAAAAAGAGACGCTGACATCCCGCCTGATCGACCGTCCGATCCGCCCGCTGTTCGTCCCCGGCTTCAAGAACGAAGTTCTGGTGATGTGCACCGTGCTGTCGCACGATATGGTCAACGACCCCGACATGGTCGCGATGATCGCAGCCTCTGCGGCGCTGACCATCTCGGGCGCGCCTTTCATGGGCCCGATTGCGGCTTGTCGCGTCGGGTATGAGGATGGCGAATACATCCTGAACCCTGAAATCGACGACATGCATAACCTGCGCATGAACCCCGATCAGCGTCTCGACCTTGTTGTTGCCGGCACCAAAGACGCCGTAATGATGGTTGAGTCCGAAGCTTACGAACTGTCCGAGGATGAAATGCTGGGTGCGGTGACATTCGCACACGAGCAGATCCAGCCGGTCATCGACCTGATTATTGATCTGGCCGAAGAATGCGCAAAAGAGCCGTTCGACTTCCAGCCCGAGGATTATTCGGAGCTGTCAGCCGCTGTGAAAGCCGCTGGTGAAGACAAGATGCGCGCCGCCTATGCGATCACCGACAAGCAAGAGCGCACTGCCGCTGTTGCCAATGCCAAGCAAGAGATCATCAATGCGCTGACCGAAGAGCAGCAGGAAGATAGCAACCTTGGCGCGGCGCTGAAAAAGCTGGAGTCCAGCGTTCTGCGCGGTGATGTTGTCAAGAACGGCAAGCGGATTGATGGCCGTGCGCTTGATACGATCCGCCCGATCGTGTCCGAGACAGGCATCCTGCCACGCACCCACGGTTCTGCCCTGTTCACACGTGGCGAAACCCAGGGTCTGGTAGTGACCACGCTGGGCACCGGCGACGACGAACAGATGATCGACGCGCTGACCGGCATGTATAAATCCAACTTCATGCTGCACTACAACTTCCCACCATACTCTGTTGGTGAAGTCGGCCGCGTTGCTGGCCCCGGCCGTCGCGAGATCGGTCATGGCAAGCTGGCATGGCGTGCGCTGCAGGCGGTTCTGCCTGCGCCAACGGATTTCCCATACACCATTCGCGTGGTGTCTGAGATCACTGAATCCAACGGGTCATCCTCGATGGCATCCGTCTGTGGTGGCTCTTTGTCCATGATGGACGCAGGCGTGCCACTGAAGGCACCGGTTGCCGGTGTGGCCATGGGTCTGGTGATGGAAGAAGACGGATCTTACGCCATTTTGTCCGACATCCTTGGCGACGAAGACCACCTCGGCGACATGGACTTCAAGGTTGCGGGTACCGAGAACGGGATCACCTCCTTGCAGATGGACATCAAGATCGCCGGCATCACGCCAGAGATCATGAAAAAGGCGCTTGAGCAGGCGAAGGCAGGCCGTTTGCATATTCTGGGCGAGATGGGCAAAGCCATCACCGGCGCGCAGGAATTCAGCGTGCACGCACCCAAGATCGAAACCATGCAGATCCCGACCGACAAGATCCGTGAAGTGATCGGGTCCGGTGGTAAGGTCATCCGCGAGATCGTGGAAACATCCGGTGCCAAGGTCGATATCAACGACGACGGTGTGATCAAGCTGGCATCCAACGATGCCGAGGCGATCAAGAAAGCCTACGACATGATCTATTCGATCGTGGCAGAGCCGGAAGAAGGCGTGATCTACAAAGGCACAGTTGTGAAACTGGTCGACTTTGGCGCTTTCGTGAACTTCTTTGGCAAGCGCGACGGTCTGGTGCACGTGTCCCAGATCGAGAACCGCCGCCTGAACCATCCTTCCGATGTCCTTAAGGAAGGTCAGGAAGTCTGGGTCAAACTGCTTGGTTTCGATGATCGCGGCAAGGTCCGTTTGGCCATGAAGATGGTTGATCAGGAAACCGGTCAGGAGATCACGAAAGAAGAAGTGGCCGAGTAAGCTCTGGCCTGATCAGACTGATGAAAAAAGTAGCGCCCGGCCTAAGTGCCGGGCGCTTTTTTATGACTTGAATGCTGCATTGCCACGCAAATTGTGCGATGGACTTTCCCCAAGCTTCCCTTGCGTCAGTCGCGGGCTATCCTGTTCGAAGGGACAATGACGCCCCTGACTACAGACAAGAAAGGATAGCTCATGAATTTTAAGGCGATATTGGCAGCGACCGTCTTTGGTACGGTTGCCACGGGCGCTGTGGCGCAGAATTTTGACGGTGTTTCTTTTGGTGTGGGTGTGACCAATTTCGGCCTGTCTCTTGAGGGTGAATATGCTGTCAATCCGCAGGTTGGCGTCCGTGGGATGGTCATGGGCGGTTTCAGTTTCGATGATGAATTCGATATCGACGATGCGACCGTTGATGGCGAAGTGGATCTGTGCGGCGTTGCCGTCCTTGCCGACTATTACCCTCTGGCAAACGCGTGGCGGCTGTCAGGCGGGCTTTTCTTTTCCAACAGTGAGGTGACCGGCACGGTCACGGATGATCTCACAACCTATGACGGGGAAATCAATTTCAAGAACGAAGTGGCGCCACTTATCACCACCGGTTTCAGCACCGAAGTGGCCCCGGGCTGGTCGGTGTCCGGTGATATCGGTGTGATCGTGTCTTCGTTAGAGGTATCGTCTGACGACAACACTGGCACTGTACAGGCCGATATCGCAGAGTTGAACGCAGATCTTGAGGATGTGCCGGTCTTTCCGTTCATCGGTGTCGCGGTCAGTTATTCCTACTAGATCGTTGCCTGGACATGAAAAAGGCCCCGGTAAAATAACCGGGGCCTTCTTTTTGGGCTGTGAACGGGCCTAGCCCTTCAGCTTTGTCGTCCGCAGATACGGGAAGACGGTCGTGAAATCACCAAACTTTGCTTTCGCGTCTTCATCGCTGACCGTCGCTGGAATAATCACGTCATCGCCGACATTCCAGTTTGCAGGCATTGCAACACCCTGTCCCGCAGCCGTCTGTAGCCCGTCAAGCGCGCGCAGCACTTCGGCAAAGTTGCGGCCAACGTTCATCGGGTAGGTCATCGACAGCTTCAGCTTCTTGTCCGGCCCAATGATAAACACCACGCGGACTGTGGCACTGTCCGCAGGTGTGCGCCCGTCCGGCAGATAGGCGTCGGCGGGCAACATGTCGAAAGCCTTTGCGACGGTCAGGTCCTCATCGGCGATGATCGGGAAACCTGCCTTGGCGTTTGCGAAGGTCTCGATATCGCTTTTCCACTTTTTGTGATCCTCAACGCCGTCGACGCTGATGCCCATCACTTTGGTGCCACGCTTGGCCCATTCATCGGCCAACTGCGCGACAGCGCCGAATTCGGTGGTGCAAACAGGTGTGAAATCCTTGGGGTGCGAAAACAGGATCGCCCAGCTATCGCCGATCCAGTCATGCAGCGAAAGGGTGCCTTGGTCGGTTTCGACGGTCAGATCGGGAATAGTGTCATTGATGCGGAGACTCATTGTGTCGTTCCTCTATTGAAGTGCACTGGTGGCTATATAGGTATCCTTGGCACTGACTGCCACCGCCGCTTGCGCCCGTTGCGTGCCGGTGTCACAAGTTTCAAGAGCATTTGTCAGGGAGAGATCCAATGATCGAGAACCGCAACTTCTATATCAACGGGGCGTGGGTGCCACCGGTGCAGCCCCGCGATTACAACGTGATTGATCCTTCTACGGAAGATCCCTGCGCGATCATTTCGCTTGGCGATCAGGCAGATACCGATGCGGCTGTTGCTGCGGCCAAGGCTGCGTTTCCTGCATGGGCTGCGACAGATCCCGAAGTGCGTGCTTCTTATGTCGAAGCAATTCTTGCCCAATATGAGGCGCGGGTCGAGGAAATGGCCCAGGCGATCAGCATGGAAATGGGCGCACCCATTGATATGTCGCGCAGCAGTCAGGCCCCTTGCCTGCCGTGGCACTTGAAAAACGCCCTTGAGGCGGTCAAGGAAATCGAGTGGATCCGCCCCCTTGGGCCGCATGCCCCCAATGACCGCATCGCAATGGAACCGATCGGTGTGGTGGGCCTGATCACACCGTGGAACTGGCCGATGAACCAGGTCACGCTCAAGGTGATCCCGGCGCTTCTGGCCGGTTGTACAATGGTTTTGAAACCATCCGAGGAATCGCCGCTCTCTTCGCTGTTGTTTGCCGAATTCGTCCATGACGCAGGTGTGCCTGCCGGTGTGTTCAATCTTGTCAACGGCGACGGCGCTGGCGTTGGCAGCCAGCTTTCACGCCACGAAGATGTCGCGATGATCAGCTTCACAGGCTCGACCCGTGCCGGCAAGGCGATCTCTGCCGCCGCAGCCGAGACGCTGAAACGCGTCACGCTCGAACTTGGTGGAAAGGGCGCGAACGTGATCTTTGCCGATGCCGATGAAAAGGCCGTCAAGCGCGGTGTCATTCATTGCATGAGCAACTCCGGCCAATCCTGTAACGCGCCAACCCGTATGTTGGTCGAGCGGTCGATCTACGACCAAGCGGTTGAATTGGCGGCGGAGGCTGCCAAGAGCATCACCGTTGGCCCCGCGTCAGAACCGGGGCGGCATATCGGCCCAGTGGTGAACAAGAGCCAATGGACGAAAATTCAGGAAATGATCGAAGTGGGCATTAACGAAGGTGCACGCCTTGTGGCCGGTGGTCCGGGTCTGCCTGAGGGCATGAACCGTGGATTTTATGTGCGTCCGACGGTCTTTGCCGATGTGACCAATGACATGCGCATTGCGCAGGAGGAAATCTTTGGTCCTGTCCTGTCGATCATCCCGTTCGAGGATGAAGCGGATGCCGTGCGGATCGCCAATGATACGCCCTATGGTCTAACCAACTATGTCCAGTCGCAGGATGGCGCAAAGCGCAACCGCATGGCCCGCGCCCTGCGCTCGGGCATGGTTGAGATGAACGGCCAGTCCCGAGGTGCTGGTTCGCCCTTTGGCGGTATGAAAATGTCCGGGCGCGCGCGCGAAGGCGGCGTCTGGGGGATCGAGGAATTCCTCGAGGTCAAAGCCATCTCGGGCTGGGCCGCTGAATAGCATCATGTGCACAGGCGCACCAAATAGGTGCGCCTGTGGATGTTTAGTGCATGATCGAATCCGCTATGTAACCTGTCAGCAAGATAGGAGAGCGAGATGATCAACCAGATTAAAGGCCTGCACCACGTCACCTCACTGGCCAGTGACGCCCGTGAGAACAATGCCTTCTTTACCAACGTGCTTGGTTTGCGCCGGGTGAAGAAGACCGTGAACTTTGACGCACCTGATGTGTATCACCTCTATTATGGTGACGAAGCAGGAACTCCCGGTACCGTCATGACCTACTTTCCCTTCCCCAACGCAGGCCGTGGCCGCAAGGGTGTCGGCGAAGTGGGGCGCACCGCATTCAGTATCCCGACAGGGACGTCGCAGGCGTGGCTTGACCGTTTCGCAACCTTCGAGGTTGCCGGCGTTGCGCAGGACACCCGTTTCGGTGAAAAGCGTGTTTTGTTCGATGGCCCCGACGGTGATCAGTTTGCCTTGGTCGAAAGCGACGATGACCGCACGCCTTGGACCGGCAATGGCGTGAGCGAAGAGATGGGTATCCGTGGGTTCCACTCTGCCGATATGCGCCTCCAACAGGCCGCGATGAGCAGCGAGTTGTTGCAGTTCATGGGCTATGAAAAGCTTGATACCCAAGACAACGTGACCCGCTTTATCGTGCCGGGCGGGAATGATGCGAACATCATTGATATCGAAGAAATCCCCACGGCAGGACATGCAGCACAGGGCGCAGGCTCGGTCCACCACCTTGCCTTTGCTGTCGACAACCGTGCGCGCCAGATCGAAGTCCGCGAGGCACTGCTTGATACCGGATACCAAGTGACCCCTGTGATTGATCGCGACTATTTCTATGCGATCTATTTCCGCACACCTGGTGGTGTGCTGTTCGAAGTTGCCACCAACGAGCCCGGCTTTGACCGCGACGAAGACACCGCGCACTTGGGTGAGGCGCTCAAACTGCCAAGCCAGCACGAGCATTTGCGTGCCCGTCTGGAAAGTCTGCTTCAGCCGCTGGGCGACTGATATGAGCTATGTTGCAAAACGCACAGAAGGAGCAGCGGGCGCACCGCTGTTCCTGACATTCCACGGCACGGGCGGGAACGAAGGCCAGTTTCACGGGTTCGCTGAACAGTTGAAGCCCGGCGCGCATATCTGCTCTCCGCGTGGTGATGTTTCGGAGCATGGCGCACTACGCTATTTCCGGCGCACCGGTGAGGGCGTCTATGACATGGATGATCTGGCGGCGCGTACCGCTGCGATGGCTGATTTTATCCGGTCGGAAAAGAAAAAGACGGGCGCAGCGGATACGATTGGTCTGGGCTATTCCAACGGGGCCAATATTCTGGCCTCGGTCGCGCTCGCGCAAGCTGATCTTGTCGATACGCTTATCCTGATGCACCCGCTCATCCCTTGGGAGCCCAAAGCCCAACCGGGGCTAAAGGGCCGCCGCATCTTGATCACCGCAGGCAAGCGTGATCCGATTTGTCCCGCGCCGCTGACGCAGGCTTTGGTGGACTATCTCGCGGCGCAGGGCGCTGATGTGACCGTGCATTGGCACCCCGGCGGCCATGAAATCGCACAGTCCGAAGTGGATGCCGTTGCGCAGTTTATCGCAGGCTAGAACGGACACTTGGCTGTAATGCGCATACCCTGACCCCCGTCAGGGTGGCGGAACTGCAACGTCTCGGAATGCAACATGAGGCGCGGATAATCCCGCGCCTCTCCTGTTGCATAGAACGGATCACCCAGGATCGGATGCCCCAGTGCCTGCATATGGACGCGCAACTGATGTGACCGGCCCGTGCGCGGCATCAGCTTGACCCGCGTTTCCCCGTCCTTTGCGCGCACAACGCGCCAATCGGTGACCGCCTGTTTCCCGGTCTCGTGATCCACCATCTGCTTGGGGCGGTTCGGCCAATCGACGATCAGGGGCAAATCCACGGTCCCTGTCTTTTCCGCCATCTCGCCCCAGACCCGTGCGATGTAGGTTTTCTTGGTCTGTCGTTTTTCGAATTGCAGCCCGAGGTGCCGCTGGGCGTGCGGCGTCAGCGCAAAAATCATCACCCCCGAGGTGTCGCGATCAAGCCGGTGCACCAGCAACGCCATGGGAAATGCCGCCTGGACACGTGTCAAAAGACAATCTGCCAGATGCGGCCCCTTGCCGGGAACCGACAAGAGCCCGCTTGGCTTGTCGACCAAAAGAACCTGATGGTCGTCATGCAGGATCGTCAAAGGGTCTTGGGGCGGGGCGTAATCGTCGCTCACGCGTAGACACGCTCGCCAAAAATGGCCGAACCGACGCGGATATGTGTGGCACCCAGGGCGATGGCGCTTTCAAAGTCGCTGCTCATGCCCATCGACAGGCCCGCAAGACCGTTGCGTGCCGCGATCTTGCCGAGCAGGGCAAAATGCAGGGATGGCTCTTCGTCAACGGGCGGAATGCACATCAACCCTTTCAGCGGCAGATCAAGGGCGCGGACCTCGGCGATGAAAGCATCCGCCTCATTTGGCAGAACCCCTGCCTTCTGCGGCTCTTCGCCGGTGTTGACCTGCACAAACAGATCGGGACAGGTGCCAAGCTCTTGTGCGTGCCGCGCGATGGCATTGGCCAGCTTTGCGCGATCGACCGTATGGATCGCATCGGCCAGCTGCATCGCCTGTTTGACCTTGTTGGTTTGCAGCGGGCCAATCAGATGAAGTTCAATGCCCTCATATTGTTCGCGGAACGCAGGCCACTTTGATGCCGCTTCCTGCACCTTGTTTTCCCCGAAGATTCGATGCCCCTGATCCAGAACTGCGGCGACTCTCTCGTTCGGCTGCACTTTGGACACGGCAATCAGCCGCACATCTGCCGGATTTCGGCCAGCGGCCTCACAAGCGCTCGCGACACGGGCCTGAATTTCTGCAAGAGGCATGGAAGACTCCAAAAAATAAGGTTCACGATAGATTTCGGCCTGAAATAGGGCGTATTGGAGCGGATGTCATGATTGAAAAAATTGTGTGTCATAGATGCATCATTTCCGGCAAAGAGCCCAAAACACCCCCTATTTCACTTGAGTGTCAGGGCATCAGGGCGCAGTTAGACGCCAATGCTAGTACAACTGGCATTCTTGGGAATGCATAACACGAGGGAAAAAATCCATGAAAAGCATCCTTCTTACAACAACAGCTATCGTCGCATTTGCCGGCGCAGCCGTTGCTGATGGACACGCTGGCGTAACGTTCAGCGGTGATTTCACACTGGGCTTCAACGACGACAATGATGACGCAGATGCGGGCGCGACAAGCTTTCCAACTGACGTAATCGGCGACAACGACGGTTTCTACTGGGAAGGTGACCTGAACGTCACTGGTACAGCTGCGCTCGACAACGGCGTAACTGCATCTGCTTCTTGGGAATTCGACATCGTTGACGAATCCAACGGTCAGCCAATCGTTTCCGACGGCGTTCTGCTGTCTTTGACAACAGACAACGCAGGTCTGTACCTGGGTGACACATCTTTCGCTGCTGAAACACAGTGGTCCGCTGCTGGCGATATGGAAGCAGATGGCTTTTCCGAAGCTGATGGCGAAAATGTGCTGCGTGGCGACGTTTCCGTTGCTGGCATCGACGCCTCGATCTCGCTTGCTCTCGGCAACGCAGATGGCGGTCTTGTAAACGAAGACACTGATGAGGACTACGCACAGATGTCCTTCGGTGCATCCGGCGATTTGGGTATGTTGAGCTTTGCAGTTGCATATCAGGAAGAGAATGATGGACCTGCAGCTGGTTACTTTGCTGGAAACGGTGACTTCAACGACTCTGAAATCTTCGGTATTTCTGTTGGCGCAGCAGTTGCTGGTGCAAACTTCAAAGTTGCATATGCTTCGAACGAAACAGCTGACGAAAACTCAACAGGTATCCAAGTTTCTTACCCGTTCGGCCCAGTAACAGGTACAGTGTACTATGTATCTGAGGACGATGGTTCTGACGAAGACAACTACGGTGCAACAGTTGCATACGCAGACGGCCCAATCGCAGTTACTCTTGACTACGATTACGACCAAGGCGTGAACAAGCTTGGCCTTGACGGCACATACGACCTGGGCAACGGCTTCACAATCGGTGCTGGTATGTACGACGAAAGCGAAGGTACTGGTGACGGCACAGACTACTACGTTGCTGGTATGTATGACCTCGGTGGCGGCGCAGAACTGCTCGTTACTTATGCTGACGCTGAAACAGCTGGCGCACTTGGCGACGACGAAGTCGGCGGTCCAGACTATCAGGTTGGTACAACTGTAGAAGTATCCTTCTCCTTCTAATTGAAGCTGAAGTACTGACTAGAGAGAACGGCGCTTAGGCGTCGTTCTTTTTGTTTGAACACAGTGTAAACTGTGCGCAGCAGAACAATATGACTGAGGCAACGATGACAAGAGCAGCTTTGATTATCTGTGCAGTGCTGGCTTTGGCAAGCTGTGGCACGACACGTGGTGTGCTGGATGGCACTGGGACAGTGCTTGAGGGTGTGGCAATGGACTTACGCAGTGCTGGCAATATGTTTGGCAGATAGCTGCGCACAGTTGCAATCAGACACGCTGTGCAGTGATGACACGATCTGAGTGCTAGCTAGGCTGAGACTGCGATCTCAGCTACATCTTGACTGTGCGTGACAGTTGAAGCGCCAGCTGCGTACGCAATACGAATATACGACGCTGTGACTGCTGCTGTTGACGACTGCGTGGCAAGTTCTCGCGCAACCAAGCCTGCTGTGCAAGTTCACGCTTTAGCTGCTTGTTGAGTGCAAGTGTTGAAGCTGCGGCCATTACAATAGCTCTACAGCATTGGCCAACTGTGCATCGTTGACATCAATATATCGTTGCGTGACTGCTATGCTTGAATGTCCAGCCAATGCTGCCAGCACACGTACGCCAATACCTTTGTTTGCCAAGCGTGTAATAAATGTTCTGCGACCACTGTGACTGCTGGCATCTGATAGACCACACTGCTTGTAGATGTTGAGGAACAGCTGGCACATTGTGTTAGCTGAAAAGTGACCACCTTTTTGACTTGTAAACAGTGCTGCAGCAGCATCTAAAGTGCTGCGTGACTGTGCATAGATTGCAAGCTGCTGAGTGAGTTGACGGTTGACGAACACAGTGCGTGTGCGACCACCTTTTGTTTGTGCTGCTGCAAGTGTGAACTGTGTGCGTGGTTTGCCTTCAGCATCATACACATCACCAATACGCAGTGCTGCCAATTCCTTTGCACGTAGACCTGTGTATAGGCTGAACAGCAGGATGGTGCAGTCACGAACAGTATGCTTGCGTGTTTGACAGAAGCGCAGTGCGCGTTTGATCTGAGCATCGTTGAGTGTTGCTGCCTGTGCCATTTTGCCTCCAATATCAGCTTCAACTAACGCTTACGTTAAGGTCTGATATTTGGCTTGAGCAACCAATCAATGTGATCAGTCATAGCTGTTCATTATCAACAGCTTAACAGTGAATATCGTAGAATACATATTCTATGACATTTGTTTGTGGCGTTATTTTGTTGTTCGTTGTTCAACAGCTTCGCTGTTAACCAATCGCTTCACTGTCTCAACGCTTACGCTGCGCTTCAGCGTATCAACAGTGTCAGCAGTTTTACTTCGTATATGATTAGTTTGGGTTTTGATGAAATATATCTAAATGGCTTTTGCTAGGAACAAGTCATAGCCCTGTTAGGGCATAACCTGTTACAAGTTCAGCTTTTGCTGAGGGGTTTACAACTGGGCTAACACAACTCTGTTACGAGGTAGGTAGGTTTTGCTATCACCTATTACGTGCTGTCTTACACAAGTCATTGCTGCGTGCCAGCCAGAAGCAGCGCGGCGACTTTGTTGGTTTAATGACATTCCAACTCACTTTAGTAGGCGTTCCTACTCAACTATTACAACTTCACAAACGTCTCTCCATAAAACTGGGAGCATTTAAAGCATCCTGCACAAAGCACAGGGTAGTGTGAAGAGGACAAACAACGAGCAGTTTGTTTTGCTTACCGTCACACATCAGAACGGATTTGCGGCACTATTACAGTCGGCGTGCTAACCTTGATCTCGTTTGTAGCTGCATCAAGCTGATAAATAAGTTGTGGGCTTACTTACTTGAACACTCAGTTATTTATCAACGAGAGGAAAATACAGTGATGAAAACGGTATTGATGGAGGTGTACAAGCTGCTGCAAGAAATAGGTGCTGTGCACAGTGAGAGTGAATTTAGCAGGGATTGGCTTGGCAGGAGCGAATGCTATTTGCGCACACTGCGCTTTAAGGGCACGGATGCAAGCGTGGGGGCTGTGGCCATATGTGCCAGCAAGCTGCAGCATTATGGTACACGACTGCAGCAAACACAGCGGCACACAGCACTGGGACAAAGATTTATCCAACTCAGCGAACAATGCCATAAGCATATCAATGCACACTGTGAGGCAGATTGGCTGTGCGAAAATCCTGCTACGCCAAAGAAAGCAGTGGAGTACTTATCAAATCAAGCTGGTACTACAGCAGCACTGGTGGTGTGATGTGCGAGTTGCAGAGGTAATCAAGCCCAAGCGTGTTGCGGCAACCAGGTCTTGTCCAGCACGTTCAGCACAGCCCAAGAAGAAGCCAAAGCCCAAGCCATTTAACGAGCCTAAGCCAGACAACTTATCGTAGCTGTATTGACACCTAGCAGCAGCTACAAGCGCAGGTCTGAGCTTTGGCTGTGTGTGTATGCATCAACAGCGTGATCAAGCTGTGTGTGCTGTTTATAGCGGTTATGCCAGTCTTTTACGCAATCAACACAGCATTGACAGAATGACTGACTGGCATAGTGATGTAGGTATCAAATACTATCCAAGTCAATGGTGCTGGCAATGATGTTGACACGGTCATTGAGCGTGTTGGGGAACAGCTGTGCATAACGCTCGGTCATTGAAATGTGGTAATGGCCCAACAGCTGCTGCACTTCATATATGCTGGCACCATTGTTTATAAGAAGGCTGGCATAGGTGTGGCGTAGATCGTGTATGCGTACAGCATCTAATCCAGCCTGTTTACGTGCTGCGAAGAACGCAATGTGAAAGCTGGTGTAGGGCTTGCGAGTGCGTGGGTTTGCGAACAACCAACTGTCACGTGCTGTGTCCAATCCAAGTGCAACGCTGCGTTCACGTACTTGTTCTAACACTTTAAGCGCAGCATCACTAAGCTGCACAGTACGGCTGCGACCTGTTTTACTGATGGCAACGAATAACTCTTTGCTGTTTACATCAATGTCTTTCCAAGTTGCCAAGCGCAGTTCACTCTTACGTGCACCAGTTAGCAGCAGCAGTTTGACGAATAGGTAGAGGAACGGATGGGTGCTTTGCTTGCAGGCACTGAGCAAACGACTGATCTCAGCACGTGTTAGAAAGCGTTGTACATAGTCACCAGTTTGCAGCTTGCGTATAGCAGCGCCTTTGAATGCGTTCTTCTCTACATAGCCCCAATGTGCAGCAATGTTCAGCATACGGTTCAACATTGCTGCGTGTTTGTTCACAGTGCCAGCTTTGTATCCGTGTTCGATCTGCTGCAGCATCCAAGCATCAATGTCTTCACTTGTAATGTTCGACAACAGCTTTGTGCCAAGTGTAGGCCGGAAGTGCTTGTTGAATAGATACAAGTCGTGCGTACTTCGGCGCTTGGTGGCACGGACGAAGGCATAGTACTTGAGGTCGAAAAACGCTTCCAGTGTAAGTGCAGCACGTTGGTTGGTGGCTGCAGCAGTGGACTGACGAAACAGCTTAGACAATGATCGCAACTTCAATACTCCTTCACTGCAGTGCTAAGTTCAGACACGTGCTAGGACGAGTGTGAAATGTGGTGCAGCAGTGAAAAAAACACCGAGATCGTGCAGTGGATACTTCTTACAACAACAGCTATCGTCGCATTTGCCGGCGCAGCCGTTGCTGATGGACACGCTGGCGTATCGTTCAGCGGTGATTTCACACTGGGCTTCAACGACGACGGTGATATTCCAGCTGGTCTCACGACTGGTACTGGTTCTCCTGCCACTCAAATCGGCGACAACCACGGTTTCTACTGGGAAGGTGACCTGAACGTTACTGGTACAGCTGCGCTCGACAACGGCGTAACTGCAGCTGCGTCTTGGGAATTCGACATTGTCGACGAAACCAACGGTCAGGCAATCAACTCCGACGGCGTTCTGCTGTCTTTGACATCTGACAACGCAGGTCTGTACCTCGGTGACACAGAATTTGCTGCGATCACACAGTGGTCTGCTGCTGGCGACATGGAAGCAGACGCTTTCTCCGAAGCTGACGGCGAAAACGTACTGCGCGGCGACGTGTCTGTAGCTGGCATCGACGCTTCGATCTCGCTTGCTCTGGGCAACGCCGATGGTGCGCTGGTAACTGATGACACAGATGAATTCTATGACCAGATGTCCTTCGGTGCATCCGGCGATCTGGGTATGTTCAGCTTCGCGGTTGCGTACCAGGAAGAAACAGAGTTTGGCACTTACTTCTCTGACTTCAACGGCGACTTCACCGACGATGAGATCTTCGGCATCTCTGTTGGTGCTGCTGTAGCTGGCGCAAACATCACTGTAGCATACGCTTCGAACGAGACAGCCGACGAGAATTCGACTGGTATCCAGGTCTCTTACCCCTTCGGTCCAATCACAGGTACAGTGTACTATGTGGCTGAAGATGACGGCGGCGACGAAGACAACTACGGTGCAACAGTTGCATACGCAGACGGCCCAATCGCAGTTACTCTTGACTACGATTACGACCAAGGCGTGAACAAAGTTGGCCTCGACGGTTCGTATGACCTGGGCAACGGCTTCACAGTTCTGGCCGGTATGTACGACCAGTCTGACGACACTGGCTTCACCAACGGCGTATCCAACGAAGGTACAGACTACTACGTAGCCGGTACATATGACCTCGGCGGCGGTGCATCCGTGCTGGTTTCTTATGCTGACGCAGAAACAGGCGGCGCAATCGACGACGACGAAGTTGGTGGTCCAGACTACCAAGTTGGTACAACTGTTGAAGTGTCCTTCTCCTTCTAATCGAAGCAGAACGACCTGAAATAGCGAGAGCGGCCCCTTTGGGGTCGCTCTTTCTTTTTGTGCGGTGATAACTGCTTGTGACCGCGCCCCCCCTTCGCTACATATTTTGGCAATGTGGTTGTCCCGATCAAAGGGGAGAGTGGTTTGACTTTGTTTTCCGGCATGTGGCGCAAAGCGCTTGCGGTATTGGCCCTTGGCGCCCTTGTGGCCTGTAGCAGCGGCCCGCCGCCGACACCGCGCGGCGCTGAAAACGTGGCTGTGAACCGCTATCTCTGGGCGGCGTCGCTTGATGTGCTCAGCTTCCTGCCCGTCGAAACCGCTGACCCCTTCACCGGCGTGATCACCACAGGCTTTGGCACGCCCCCCGGCAGCGGCCGCGCCTACCGCGCGACAATTCAGGTCAGTGACCCTGCAATGGATGCGCGTTCTTTGAACGTGAGCCTTCTGACCCGCAACGGACCCGTTGCCGCGGAAACCCAGCGCGCGGTGGAAGATGCCATCCTGTCACGTGCCCGCCAGTTGCGGATTGCTGACGGCGCGCTATAGCCATCGGCCACCAGCCCGATTATGAATAGCGCCGGGCCCATACGCCCGGCGTTTCGCTTTAAGAAAGACCAACCAGATGACCACTTACGCACCCGCCGAGATCGAGGCGAAATGGCAGGACACATGGGCCGCCGCCGAGACCTTCAAGGCCGCGCGCAGTGCCGACAAACCCAAGTACTATGTGCTTGAGATGTTCCCGTATCCCTCGGGTCGCATCCACATGGGCCACGTGCGCAACTACACCATGGGTGACGTGATCGCGCGGTATAAGCTGGCCACAGGCCATAACATTCTGCATCCCATGGGCTGGGATGCCTTCGGAATGCCTGCGGAGAACGCCGCTATGGCGTCGGGTGGGCATCCGAAAGACTGGACCTACGGCAATATCGCCGACATGAAAGCGCAGATGAAACCGCTGGGCCTGTCGATCGACTGGTCCCGTGAATTCGCGACCTGTGATCCCGAATATTACGGCCAGCAGCAGGCGTTGTTCATTGATTTTCTGTCCAAAGGCCTGATTTACCGCAAGAAAGCTGTGGTGAACTGGGATCCCGTCGATATGACCGTGTTGGCGAACGAACAGGTGATCGACGGCAAAGGCTGGCGCTCCGGTGCCGAGGTCGAACGCCGCGAGTTGGTGCAATGGTTCTTCAAGATCAGCGATTATTCGGAAGAGTTGCTTGAGGCGTTGGACACGCTGGATAACTGGCCCGCCAAGGTAAAACTGATGCAGGCCAACTGGATCGGCAAATCGCGCGGCTTGCAGTTTGCTTTCACGCGCACCGATGGCGGTGGCGAGATTGAGGTGTATACCACCCGCCCTGACACGTTGATGGGCGCGTCTTTTGTCGGCATTTCCCCCGATCATCCGCTGGCGAAAGAGCTGGAAGCGAAAGACGACAAGATCGCCGCGTTCTGTGCCGAGTGCCGCAAGGGTGGCACCACCGCCGAGGCGATCGAGAAGGCGGAAAAGCTGGGCTATGACACCGGCCTGCGGGTCAAGCACCCGCTGGAAGGCCATGATGATCTGCCCGTCTATATCGCAAACTTCATCCTGATGGATTACGGCACGGGCGCGATCTTCGGCTGCCCCGCACATGATCAACGCGACCTTGATTTCGCGCGCAAATACGGGTTGCCCGTGATCAGCACCTATGCGCCCGTCAAAGACGAAGGCATTACATTGCCCGAAGACGGTGGCGACGCCTATGTGCCGCCCAAAACGGAACCCGTTATCTACATCCGTGGATTTGCAGGCGAGACCGAGCAAACCGGTGATGCGGGCATCGCTGCTGCCATTGCCTTCTGCGAGGCCAATGGCATCGGTGAGGGTGTGACCAAATTCCGCCTGCGCGACTGGGGCCTGTCCCGCCAGCGCTACTGGGGCTGCCCGATCCCTGTGGTCCACTGTGACGACTGTGGCGTGGTGCCCGAGGCGAAAGAGAACCTGCCTGTTGAGCTGCCGTATGATGTGACCTTCGATGTTCCCGGCAACCCGCTCGACCGTCACCCGACATGGCGCGATTGCGCTTGCCCGTCTTGTGGCAAACCTGCGCTGCGCGAAACCGATACGATGGATACTTTCGTTGACTCCTCATGGTACTTCGCGCGTTTCACAGCACCGGATGCGGACACGCCAACGAACATGGAAGACGCTGCCTATTGGATGAACGTCGACCAATATATCGGCGGGATCGAGCATGCGATTTTGCACCTGCTCTACAGCCGCTTCTTTGCCCGCGCGATGCATATGACCGGCCACCTGCCTGAAAGCGCGAAGGAACCCTTTGATGCGCTCTTTACGCAAGGCATGGTGACGCATGAGATTTACCAGACGCGCGACGACAAAGGCCGCCCTGTCTATCACCTGCCCGAGGATGTGACCGACGGGAAACTGGCCGATGGCACAGCGGTTGAAATCATTCCTTCGGCGAAAATGTCGAAGTCGAAAAAGAACGTGGTCGACCCCGATGATATCTTGGCCAAATACGGCGCGGACACCGCGCGCTGGTTCGTTCTGTCCGACAGCCCGCCAGAGCGGGATGTGGAGTGGACGGCATCGGGCGCTGAGGCAACCTATAAGCACTTGGGCCGCGTTTATCGTGTGACGTCCGAAATTGCGGGCATGGATAATACGGCCGGTGAAGGCGACGAAGACCTGCTGCGCGCCATGCACAAGGCAATCCATGATGTGACAATGGGTGTCGAAACCTTCGGATTTAATGCAGCGATTGCAAAGCTTTATGCCTTCACCAACGTGCTGGCTAAATCCAAGGCTGGTGGCGCTGCTAAACGCGAAGCCGCGCTTGTGCTGGCGCAACTGATGTCGCCCATGACGCCGCATCTTTCTGAAGAAATCTGGTCCATGCTGGGCGGTGAGGGTCTGATCGCCAACGCCCCTTGGCCCGTTGCGGATGAGGCGATGCTGGTCGAGGACACAGTGACAATGCCGATCCAGATCAACGGCAAGCGGCGCGCTGAAATTCAGGTGGCTGCAGATGCCAGCAAAGAGGATGTTGAGGTGCAAGCCCTGGCCCTTGATGTCGTGCAAAATGCCCTCGGCGGTGCCGCACCGAAAAAGCTTATCGTCGTACCCGGAAGGATCGTGAACATTGTCATCTAGCCTGACACCCCGCCGCACTGTCCTGCTTGGCCTTCTGGGTCTGGCGGGCTGCGGATTTGCGCCGATCTATGGCGCAGATACGGGGTTGCGGGGGCGTGTTGCCTTTGAGACGGATGCAAGTGTTGCGGGCTTTCGCCTGCGTGAACAGCTGGAGAAACGGCTCGGGCGCAGTGTGGCACCGGAATATGCGCTGAAGACAACGGTACGCTCCAGCCAGCGGGCGGCAGCGATTACATCAGAGGGTGACACATCGCGCTTTAACATTGTTGGCGTGGCGACATGGACATTGATCGCGCTGGAGGATGGTCGTCAGATTGACGGTGGCGAAGTCGAGGCCTTTACCAGTTACTCGGCCACAGGATCAACCAACGCAACGCAAGCCACGCGCGATGACGCCGAAGCGCGGGTGTCGGTGATCCTTGCTGAACTGATTGTCAGCCGCGTGCTGATCCGTGCCGCCGAGCTTGACTTATGAAGCTGACGGGGGCTGCAGCGAATAACTACTTCCGGCAGCCGGACCCGTCCCATATGGCGCTTTTGATCTTTGGGGCCGATCCGATGCGGGTGGCCGATAAACGCCAGCAGGTGATCAATGCCTTGGTCGGCCCGCAGGGCGAAGAGGAAATGCGCCTGACACGGATCAATGCCTCTGATTTGCGCAAGGATCCTGCGATGCTGGATGATGCGATCAAGGCGCAGGGGTTCTTTCCGGGGCACAGGGTGGCCTTTGTGGAGGACGCCACGGATGGTCTGTCAAAGGTTATCGCCGCAGCCTTGGCCGACTGGCAGCCCGGTGATGCACAGGTTGTGATTACGGCGGCCCAGCTGACCGCGAAATCCGCCCTGCGCAAGGTTGTCGAAGGATATAGCAACGCGGTGTCCATCGGGCTCTATGACGACCCGCCAACGATGGCAGACGTAGAGCTGGCGCTCAAAGATGCCGGTGTCGCCCCGCCCGACCGTGATGTGATGGATGCGCTGCTGGCGCTCGCCAACAGCCTTGAACCGGGTGATTTCAGACAAACGATCGAAAAGGTGAGCCTTTACAAGCGTGGCGATGAAAGCCCGCTGAGCATCGCCGACATCACGGCCAATGCACCGCAATCTGCCGAGGTGGACGTTGACGATGTGCTAGACATCGTGGCCACAGGTCAGGCTGATCAACTTGGCCCGCTTTTGCGCAATCTCTATGCGCAGGGCGTCACGCCTGTGACGCTTTGCATTGGGGCAATGCGCCATTTTCGCAGGCTGCATGTGGTGGCTTCTGATCCTGGCGGACCAGCGGCAGGTGCCGGGCGGCTGCGGCCCCCTGTTTTTGGTCCACGACGTGACAAGATCGTCCGGCAGGCAGGCCAGTGGGGGCGTGACCGTCTGGAAAAGGCTCTGACAGCGCTAACGGATGTCGACCTGCAATTACGCTCGGCAAGTACCGCGCCACAGAATGCCCTGATGGAGCGGACATTGATCCGGCTCGCGATGATGGCAAGGCGCTGACACGAAAAAAGGCAGGCCATCGGCCTGCCTTTCATTCAAGATCGTAGATCCTGATTTATTGATCAGCTGCTGCTGCGATCAGAAGTGCAGCAAGTACACCCAGAACGATGTATGTTGGGCTGATTGAAGAAGCTGCTGGTGCTGGTGCTGGCTCAGCTACGACGACTGGTGCTTCCATGACTTCTTCAGCCATGCCACCAGCAGAAGCGGCGACGCCGGATACTGCGAGAGCTGCTGCAGCGGCAAGTGTTGTTGTAATGCGCATAGTGTTACTCCATTTGTGCAAGGGGCCTACCGGCCAAAGCGTGACCGACCCACATTTTCGCAATGAATCAGGGTTTTCATGCGAATCCTAGATGCAAAAGTTGAAGGCTTGAGATCTGTTTCCGGGCTTCGGTAGGGGATTTGCCTTTGCAGAGGGTGTGAATTAATATAACCCTTTGATTGGAAATGAGAAAATATAATGACTTTGGAAGATTGAAGATTTCCAGCATTCAATTGACCGATGCTCGGATTACCGCTGACAAAATAATTCATGCGGTTTCGGTGCAAAAATGCAACGGTCCGATTGGTCTTTCGGTCCCGCAGGGCAAGGCGAGGGACGTGGATTTCAGTTTGAATGGAAATGTACCCCCAGTGAATCGCGCAATGTTCAACAAAGGGGCAGGTTGCAAGGTTTCGCGGAGCCTTGGCGCGGCTGTCAAAGCCTCATAGGCCAACGCTATTTCGGCAAAGACCGGTTTGGATTCTGTGACGGCGCTGCACGGTGGTCGTCGTGGTGCCAGACCTGTCGCGCACTCACGCGCAGCAGAGTTTGACTGCGGCGGCACCAGCGCGCTGGCCGGTCGCAAGGCACGCGGTAATCAGGTAGCCCCCTGTTGGCGCCTCCCAATCCAGCATTTCGCCTGCGCAGAATACACCAAAGCGCTGTTTCAGCATCAGATCATCGGTGAGTGCGCTGAACCGCACGCCGCCAGCAGTAGAAATCGCTTCGTCCATGGGCCGTGGCCCTTGGTGCGCGATGGGGAGCGCCTTGATAACTGGCGCAAGATCATCTGGTAACGGCCGCCCACATTCCATCAGCAAGGCAGTTTGCACCGGAGAGAACCTGAGCACTTTGCGCAGGTGGTTGGACAAGCTTGCCTTGCCGCGTGGTTTCTCAAGTGCTGCACGGATCTTGTCCGCTGGCCAGTCGGGCAGCAAGTCAATGGTCAGCGGTGCCCCCTCGCGCATGGCTTTGGACACCATATAGATGCCCCCACCTTCGATACCGCGTTCTGAGATGACAAACTCGCCGCGTGTGCTCTGGTTGCCAGCCGTCAAGCCAACCGATTTGACCGGCGTGCCCAGATAGGGGGCCATATGGGGCGACCAGTCCACCACAAAGCCCATATTCGCAGGGGCAAAGGGCGCGACCTGATCCTGCAGATGTGCCGCCCAAGCGCCGTTGGCCCCAAGGCGTGCCCAACTGGCGCCACCTGTCGCAAGGACGGTCACCTTTGGCGTGACCGTGACTGTGCCATCGAGTGTCTCAAAGCGCAAAGCGTCACCTTGCCAGCCGTCCCAGCGCCACCGCGTTTCAATGCGCACGCCATAGTCACGCAACCGCGCCAGCCAAGCACGCAACAAGGGTGAGGCTTTCATGACGGTGGGAAACACGCGCCCTGTTGATCCGGTAAAGACGGTTTGCCCCAGACCCTCCGCCCAAGCTATCACCTGATCCGGGCCGAAATCGTCAAGGGCCTTGGTCAGCGCAAGAGGGGGTGAACTGCCATAGGCTGCAAGAAAAGTGGCACGTTGTTCAGCCTTTGTGATGTTCAATCCTGATTTGCCCGCCATCAGGAATTTCCGCCCCACCGATGGCATGGCATCGGCGACGGTGACCGAAACGCCGGCCCTGCCCAGTTGCTCGGCAGCCATCAGCCCGGCGGGCCCCGCACCAATGACCATTGCATCGGTCACGCTGGCATGGGTCCTTTGAATTCCACCACACGGTGCGGATAGGGGATTTCGATGTCGTTTTCCTTGAGCGCATTCCAGATCAGGAACAACACGTCAGAGGCATATTTGTTCTTGCCGTCGTCAATGCCTTCGACCCAGAATTCCACCCCAAAATCCACGCCGCTGTCGCCAAACCCGCGCAATTCGCAGTCAGGGCCTTCGGGATCTTGCAGGACACCGGGGTGCTTTGAGACGGCGGCCTCGATGATGGCGGGGACACGGTTGATGTCGGTGTCGTAGCTTACGGAAAATGCCACCTCGAGCCGGTTTGCCGACCCGGAGTCTGAGTAATTGACCACACGCGTGGTGATGAAATCCTCGTTCGGGACAACAATCCAGCGGCCATCAAACGTTTCAAGGATCGTTGCGCGTGCCCCCATCTTGATGATGGTTCCGGCTTCGCCGCCGTCCAGTTCGACATAATCGCCAACGGTGGCTTGACCCTCGACCATCAGGATCACGCCAGAGATAAAGTTGGATGCGATTTTTTGCAGGCCGAATCCAAGACCCACACCTATGGCACCACCGATGATCGCCAAGGAACTCAGGTTGATCCCCATCACGTTCATCAGGATCAGGAAGGCGACTGTGAAAATCGCAAATTCAGAAGTCTTGATCGCCAGTTGCCGGATCGCGGGCCGCATGGGTTGTTGTGTGATGTAAGAGGATGACTGCGCGTTTGACCATTGGCCCAGCCAGAACAGAAGGCTGCCGACAATAACCCCGCGGACGATGGAAAGCGCAGAGAAACTGATATTGCCAAGTGTCACCCGCGCCGCGTCAAGCGCCATCGTGACTTCATCAAGAAAACCAAGCGCATAGAGCGCCGCGACAGGGACCAGGATATAGCGTGCCAGTACGCGTAGAAAGGCGTCCGTGACGATGTCTTTGGCCAGCGCACGGGCGGCAAGGAAAAGGAAGACGCGCTTGCCGAATGCGATGACTTCACCGGACCCGAAGAGGGACCGTGTCACGCTTTCGCCGACGGCGGTAAACCCATAGGCCAAGAGCGGCAAGGTGAGCGGCAGGAAGATGAGCAGGAAGCGGCGCGCCTTGGAGAGGATGGATCGGTTGGCCGCATCCGATGTGAGCAATGTGCGCAGGCGCGGCGTTACAATCCCGCTCGCGATCCGCGCCAGAAGGTAGGCCCCGATCAAAAGCGCAAATTGCGACCACGCCGCAGGTGAAAGCAGCCAGCCTTGTGCCAGGACCAGTGCCTGATCAAAGGCGTTCTGGGCTTGCTCCATCAATCCGTTTGGTTCCATCCGCGCCCGCCCTCTATCGTTTTACCGCTTCTACTGTCATGCGTTTGATTGCTGCAATATGTTCCGGCGCGGCAGAGAGCGCATCTGCCCCAAGGTTCTGTGCGGTTTCAAGCAGCGCGTCAGGGGCTGCGATCTGGTCCACCAATCCCCATTGGAGCGCCCGTTCCGCCTCGATCTTTTGGCCTGCCATCAGAATCATCTTGGCGCGGGCGGGCCCGACAAGCCGTGTCAGGCGCGGGGGATCAGAGGGTTGCGGCAGAAAGCCCAGCTTCATCACCGGATAAAAGAACTTTGCCCCTGCAACGGCGATCCGCAGATCGCAGGCGAGCACCATGCCAAATGCGCCGCCTGCCACTGTGCCGTTCAAGGCTGCGATGGTGAGGCACGGCAAGGATGCGATCGCGCCCGAGAGCCGTTCCCAGACCGGATCGGTGGCAAGTCCAGCGCGCGCGGCCTCCAAATCTGCACCTGCGCTAAAGACACCACCCGTGCCCGTCAGAATGAAGAGTTTCGCATCCTGTGCCGCCTCTGCAATCTCGGCCAACCGGATCAGCATATCACGTGTCAACGCGCCTGCTTTGTCGGGGCGGTCAATGGTGACGATCCATGTGTCACCATCCTTGTCACAGCGGATCATACAAGCCCGACCTTTTTGCGGATATCCTCGTCACGCAGGCTGACGTCATCGCCCAAGAAATCGTCGGCCTCGGGTGTACACATCCACAACAGCGCCTGTGCGGGCCACTCGGGCGGGATATGGACGGACCAGTCAAGCTGGCTGACCGGATTGATGCCTGACGCCTTGATTTCGCGCTGCATTTGCGTGGCAACGGTTCCGGGCGAAAGCCCCAGGATCCGCAGGCCCTTCTCGCGGGACTCCTTGTCTGCGGCACGCGTGAGCATATAGACGGCAGCCTTGGAGCTACAGTAGGCGGACCAGCCCTCGACCGGGCCATGGGCGGCACCGGACGAGATGTTGATAATCGTGCCGTGGCCTTGGGCAATCATGCCGGGCATCGCCGCATGCATCCCGTGCATCACGCCTTTGAGGTTGATGTCGATGGTGCGCGACCACGCCTCGGGATCGGTGTCTTGCAGGTGGCCGATGGGCTCAACCACGCCTGCGTTGTTGATCAGAACATCCAACCCGCCGAAAGTGCGCGCGGTTGCGGCAACGGCCGAAGCGACATCGGAATAGCGCGAGACATCGCAAGGGATCGCAAGTGCTTTCTCCCCGATCTTTCCGGCAATTTCGGCAATCTCGTCGGTGCTGCGGGCAACCAGTGCGACGTTCGCGCCTGCTTCGGCAAAAGCAAAGGCGGCAGCTGCGCCGATGCCGCGGCTGGCCCCGGTGATAAGTACGGTTTTCCCGACTAAATTGATGTTTTTCACACAAGTCCCTTTCAGATTGCTTTTGGGATAGCTAGTTATTGTCTTAATAGTAAAGCCCATCGCCGGTATATTTCAAAGCCGGCTCCGGTGGGACAAAGATATATCGAAAGGGATCATCCATGACATATCCGACAGGAATGCGTAGCGCTGTTTGCATCGCCGCATTGATCGCTGGCAGCGCAGCGCAGGCCGACGTCACCGCCGCACAGGTCTGGGAAGACTGGAAGGCACAGATGAGCCTTTACGGAGAAGACAGCCTCACTATCGGTGCGGAAGAGACCTCAAGCGGCGTCGTGACGATCCGCGACCTGTCTTTGCGGACCACGGACGATGACGTCACCGCCGAGATTTCCGTTGGAACGATCACCTTCAACGAACAGTCTGATGGCACCGTGCGGGTGACGATGGATGATAGCTATCCCATGGTCATCACCGGCGAAGATGGTGTTGTCGTAACCTTGGCCATCACCCAGGAAAATATGGACATGATCGTCAGCGGTGACCCTGACGCCATGAATTATGCGATCACCGCCGATCAGTACGCTATTGCCCTGCAGGATGTCGTGGATGGTGATATCACCTTTAACGGTGACGCACAGGTGACGCTGAACGACATCGACATGAGCTATCAGACCGAAACCGGCGATCTGCGCGAAATCTCATATGACGGGACAATCGGGTCGGTCGACCTTCTGGTTGATTTCCAGATCCCCGGCGGCAATGGCGAATATGTCACCGCGGGCGGCAAAATGATGAGCATTGCGGCGCAGGCTGAAATGTCGGTGCCTGCAGATGCGGATTTTGACGATCCTGATACGCTGATGGTCGACGGTTTTGCCGTTGCAGGGGGTTATACGATCGACCGCTCGGACTTTGTTTTCGATATCAATGCAGAGGGCGATCAGGCCGCAGGGTCAATCACGGTCGGGTCGTCAAACCTGACGGGTGAATTGAACAACAGCACAGTTGGCTACACATCGCTGACCAATGATATTGCGGTGAATATCGTTTCCGGTGAATTCCCGCTTCCGATTGAATTGAGCCTGGCGCAATACGGGGTGAATGTTCTGTTCCCGACAGCCGCTTCCGAAGAAGCCTCGGATTTTGCCTTTGGTTTCGATCTTGTCGACCTGTCGATCAGTGATGCGATCTGGGATATTTTTGATCCGGGCAACGTTCTGCCCCGCGATCCGGCGACGATCCAAATCGCACTCAGCGGCCGTGGCAAGGCGTTGTTTGATATGTTCGATCCGGAACAGCAGGATGCGATGAACAGCGCGGAAATGCCCTATGAGCTTGAATCAGTGACGCTGGACCGTCTGAATGTGAACGCCGCAGGTGCCGCTTTGGTGGGTGACGGCACCTTTACCTTCGATAACAGCGACATGGACAGCTTTGCGCCGCTGCCGCGCCCTGAAGGGTCAGCAACGATCGAGATTACGGGCTTCAACGCGCTGCTCGACAATCTTGTCGCTATGGGGCTGGTCCCCGAACAGGATGTCATGGGCGCACGCATGATGGTGGGCATGTTTGCCCGCTCAACCGGTGACGACCAGATGGAAACCTCTGTCGAGGTGTTGCCAAACGGTCAGGTCAACGTGAACGGCAATCGCGTCCGTTAATTGATCTTTTTTGTAAAGGGGGCGCAGGTGGCGACACTTGCGCCCTTTTTCATTTGCACCACCCTTGGTCTTGCGGGTCAGACCTTGGCGCACTAGGTCTTTGAGCAAGCAAAGGACACACGATGACCCAATCTCTTTCAGACCTTTCCGATCAGATATTGCAAGCCGCCAAGCGCGCTGGTGCAGATGCCGCCGATGCGATTGCCGTGGATGGCACGTCGATATCGATTACTGTCCGTGACGGTGCGCTGGAACAGGCCGAACGGTCCGAGGGCATCGACATTGGTCTGCGCGTCTTTGTCGGGAACCGGCAGGCCTGTGTGTCGTCATCCGACACGAAACCCGAGACGCTGATCCAGATGGCGGAACGTGCCGTGGCGATGGCCAGGGAAGCCCCCGAAGACCCCCATGCAGGCCTTGCTGATCCGTCACAACTGGCAAGCAACACTGCGACCGAGGCGCTGGAACTCTTTGACCCCAGCGACGAGCCGGACCCTGCCGCGCTGCAAGAGGATGCTACGCGTGCCGAGGCCGCTGCCCTGCGCAATGCAGGCGTTTCACAAGTACAATCCGCCTCGGCAGGTTACGGGCGCCGCCGCATCCATCTGGCTGCAACGAACGGGTTTTCTGCGGGCTATGCGCGCAGTGATCGTGGCCTGTCCTGTGTGGCGATCAGCGGCACCGGCACAGGGATGGAGCGCGATTATGACTATGACAGCCGCGTGTTTCAGGCCGATCTGCGTGACGCCGAAGAAATCGGACGCATCGCGGCGGAACGTGCGGTGGAACGGGCGGGCGCGAAGCGTCCCCGCACCGGAGCCTATCCGGTGCTCTTTGATGAACGTGTCGCCAGCACCCTGATTGGGAGCCTTCTGCAGGCCAGCAACGGATCCATGATTGCCCGCGGTTCAAGCTGGTTGCGCGATGCCATTGGCCAACAGGTCCTTCCCAAGGGCTTGTCGATTATTGAGGATCCGCATCGCGTGCGTGTCACCGGATCAAAGCTCTTTGATGCTGAAGGTTTGGCGACATCCCGGCGTGCGATTGTCGATGACGGCGTCCTGACGGGCTGGACGCTCGATCTGGCGACAGGCCGCAAGCTTGGGATGCCAAGCACGGCAAATGCCGCGCGTGGCACCGGATCGCCGCCATCCCCGAGTCTGACAAATGTGGCACTGACCCAAGGTCAGAAATCACGCGATGATCTGATCCGCGAGATGGGCACAGGGCTTTTGGTGACCTCGATGATCGGTTCAACCATCAATCCGAACACTGGCGATTATTCACGCGGTGCGGCTGGTTTCTGGGTCGAGAACGGTGAAATCGCCTATCCCGTCAACGAATGTACCGTTGCCGGTAATCTGCGCGAGATGTTGTTGACGATCCAGCCTGCCAATGACGGCCGCGAGCATCTGTCGCGCGTCGTTCCCTCGTTGCTGGTTGAAGGATTGACGCTTGCCGGAGCCTGATCTTGCACTGCTTGTGCAAGCAGCGCGCCAGTCGGGCGACATTGCCAAGCGGTATTTTCAGCAAAATCCCGATGTGACCGATAAACCGCATGGCGCAGGGCCGGTGACGGCGGCGGATCTTGCCGTGAACGCGATGCTGGAGAATTTCCTGCAAGCAGAGCGACCCGAATATGGCTGGCTGTCGGAGGAAACCGAGGACAATGCAGCCCGCCTCGAGACGGAGCGCCAGTTTATCATTGATCCCATCGACGGCACCCGCGCCTTTATTGAAGGCAGCAAGGATTGGGCACATTCGCTTGCTGTGACCGAGAACGGCAAACCCGTTGCCGCCGCAATCTATCTGCCGATGCGCGATATGATGTTTGCCGCCGAAATAGGTGGCGGTGCGACGCTGAATGATGCGTCGATCCATGCCTCTGACCCCCCAATTGATGATGCAACAATCCTTGGCGCAAGGCCGAATTTCGATGCGCGGTTCTGGAAAGACGGGACGCTCCCCCCGATCAAGCGCGCGTTCAGGTCATCGCTTGCCTACAGGCTTTGCCTTGCGGCCGAAGGCAGTTTCGACGGGATGATCACCCTGCGCCCCAGTTGGGAATGGGATATCGCAGCGGGGGCACTGATCGTGCAAGAGGCAGGCGCCACGATTTCCGACCAACACGGTGCGCCGCTCCGCTTCAACAACACCCACCCTCAGGTCCCCGGTGTTCTTGCCGCCGGTCCACGGCTTCATGGTGATCTGCTTGCGCGGCTTGAGCCATCCGCGCCAAAGGCCTAGACTGTCTCCGACAGATTTTTTCGCAAAGGTTTACCCATGACACAACGCCTGCACCTCGTTTTTGGCGGCGAGCTGATTGATCCGACCAAGAACGCATTCAAGGATGTGGATGCCATTGATATCGTCGGAATGTACCCAAATTATGAAGCGGCCTATAATGCGTGGAAAGGTGCGGCACAGCGCACTGTAGACAATGCGCATATGCGGTACTTCATTGCGCATATCCACCGCTTGCGGGACGAAGAAACAGCGGCGTCGCCGACTGAAGAACTCGATAGCTAGGGCAAGGCCACCGGTCAGAAAATGGCAAGATCCCTCGCAATCGCAGCCTATCTGGCAGGCTTGGGGTCACATGACCGCAAAAAGCCACTGGCCGAACAGCCACCCCGCCCTGCGGGTACGATCATCTGGGCGCGATGCAGCCGTCCTGACCAGTTGATGGCGATAGAAACGCTTGACCGGAAGCTGGCCGAAGATGGCGATCCCATCCATGTGGTGGCAACGCTGCTGCACTGGGTGCCGGAATATGCCCAACGCGCCTTGCCAGAGCCGCAAGGGCGTAAAGATATCCGCGCCTTCATTGCCCATTGGCAACCAGCCATGAGCATATGGGTGAAGGGTGATCTTGATCCAATACTCCTGTCAGAACTGGATAATGCCAAGGTACCGGCCATCTTTGTCGATGCGACGGCCGAAGGTCTTGATGACATAGCCGGCAAATGGGTGCCCGGTGCGCGGCGCTCTATGTTGTCGCAGTTCGAGGCTGTTCTTGCACTTGATCAGGCAGCAGCGGACCGGCTGATCTATGCAGGCACGCCTGCAGATAACGTCTTGGTCACGGGTGCAATGGAAGACTGCGCGCCAACATTGCCCTGTAGCGAAACCGAGCGGAGCGAAATCTCCAAATCCATCGGGACACGCTCTGTCTGGCTCGCGGCGGCTACACCGGCCTGCGAAACCGGTTACATTGCAAAGGCCCATCACGCCGCAAGCAGACGCGCACATCGTCTCTTGCTGATTGTCGTCCCGCAGGATGCGACGGCGGCCTATGACATTGTGGAACAAATGCGTGGGAAGGGCTTTAATGTCGCTTTGCGGTCGGACGAGCCGGAACCATCCGAAATTACGCAGGTCTATGTGGTCGACACCGAAGAGGAGCTTGGCCTGTGGTACCGCATCGCGCCGATCACCTATCTGGGGGGAACGCTGGACGGCAAAGGGTGTCGCGATCCCTTTGAGGCGGCAGCTCTGGGGTCTGCTGTCCTGTACGGCCCTCAAGTGGCTCCGTTTCAACGTCATGCAGCACGGTTGAATGCGGCAGGCGCGTCCCGTTTGCTGCGTTCTGGTGATGATCTCGGACTGGCGGTGGAAACGTTGCTTGCAGCTGACAAGACGGCAGAGCTTGCGCATGCGGCCTGGGATGTGACATCGCGCGGGGCAACGGTGACCAACCGTATCGCAACATTTATCCAGCTGCGTCTGGAAGAGTTGGTTTCATAGATGCGCGCACCGTCCTTCTGGTTCACCCCACCTGATCACCCCACGTTAATCGCGCGCGCATTGGCGCCCTTGGCTGCACTTTACGCCGCTGGCACCGCACGCCGCCTGCGCCGGCCCGCCAAGGTGAAGGCCAACGTGCCGGTCATTTGTATTGGCAATATCAATGCCGGAGGAACGGGCAAGACACCGACGACCATCGCTTTGATCGCGCGCCTTATAGATCGCGGCCGCACCCCACATGTCGTGTCACGGGGCTATGGTGGCAGCCTTGAAGGCCCCGTGCGTGTCAGTGAGCGCGACCATAAAGCGGATCAGACAGGGGATGAGCCGCTGCTTCTGGCTGCCTTTGCGCCCACGTGGGTGGCCAAAGACCGCGCCGCTGGTGTGCGTGCCGCACAAGAGGCGGGCGCGGATGTCATCCTGCTGGACGACGGGTTCCAGAACCCCGATGTGGCCAAAGACCTCTCGATCATTGTCGTCGATGCGATGCGGGGGTTCGGCAATGGCCGTGTTATTCCTGCAGGGCCCTTGCGCGAAACTGTGGCGTCGGGTCTCAAGCGGGCTGATCTGGTGCTGTCCATCGGGCCACCTGCGGCACAAGACCGCTTTGGCGCGCAGTGGCATTTTGATGTGCCGCATCTTGTGGGCCATCTGGCTCCGCTGCCGACCGGCATGCCATGGCGTGATCTGAAACTCCTCGCCTTTGCTGGGATCGGGCACCCCGAGAAGTTTTTTGTCACGCTCCGCGATATGGGCGCGACTTTGGTCCGCGCCGAGGCGCTGGGCGATCATCAACCCTTGACCGAGGCTTTGATGAAGCGCCTTGAGATAGAGGCAGAGGCGCGCAAAGCACAGCTTGTCACAACCGAGAAAGACGCCGTGCGCCTGCCCGCCAGTTTTCGCATGAAAGTGCTGACCCTTCCGGTGCGTCTGCAGCTGGTGGATTGGGCGCCGATTGATGCGGGTTTTGACCGCCTGGGGCTTTAATCCAGCAGGTCCTGATCGGCACCCAGTTTCGGTGACGCGGTCCTTGGCGTCACATCGGCATCCGAGAATGTGATCGGCAGACGTACAGAGGGCACCCCGTCCAGATCAACACGCATGCCGCGGTGGATTACTTGGGGATCGGCGAAGGTTTCTTCCAAATCATTTATGGGTCCTGCGGGGACACCATGTGTTTCGCAGGCAGCCAAGAGATCTGCCTTGGTCCATGTCTGCGTTTTCGCTGTCAACAGTGCCGTTAGCGCATCGCGGTTCTTCAAACGCGCTGCATTGGTCGCATAGTCGGGATGCGGCGCCAATTCCGGCAGGCCCAGAAGTACACAGAAATGCTGGTACTGCCCGTCGTTCCCGCTGGCGACGATGATATGCCCGTCGGCGCAGTCAAAGACCTGATAGGGCACGATATTGGGGTGCGCATTGCCCATACGCTGGGGCGCGTTTCCCGTTGCCAGATAGTTCATCGCCTGATTGGTCATCACAGCGGTGGCCACATCCATCAGCGCCATGTCAATATGCTGGCCCTTGCCCGTCGTTTGCCGCTGGTTCACGGCCGCAAGGATTCCTGTGCAGGCATAGATGCCGGTGAAAATATCCGTCACCGCGACGCCCACTTTCTGCGGCTGCCCGTCAGGGGGGCCTGTGACGGACATCAGGCCTGACATGCCCTGAATGATGTAGTCATAGCCTGCGCGTTTGGCGTAGGGCCCGGTCTGGCCAAAACCGGTGATCGAGCAATAGATCAGACGGGGGTTAAGCGCGGAAAGGCTGGCGTAGTCGAGCCCGTATTTGGCCAGCCCACCCACCTTGAAGTTCTCGATCAGGATATCGGCGTCCGCCACAAGACGGCGCACTTGCGCTTGGCCTTCGGGGGTGCGGAAATCAATGACCACCGATTTCTTGCCGCGATTGCAGCAATGAAAATAGGCGGCGGCCTGTTCGCCCTCGTGATCGACAAAGGGAGGACCCCATTGGCGCGTGTCATCGCCTTGGGGGCTTTCGACCTTGATAACTTCAGCACCAAGGTCGGCAAGTGTCTGTCCGGCAAGCGGGCCCGCAAGGACCCGCGCCAGTTCCACAACTTTCAGGCCCGCAAGAGGCTGCATTGCAATTCTTTCAGTTCATGCGCGGGCTGATCTAGCCCAGCTTTCCGTCCAGAATAGCAGCGAATTCATCATAGGCCATGTTGGAATACTTCTGACCGTCGATCAGGAAGCTTGGCGTGCCTGTGATCCCGTCACGGTCGGCATTTTCCTGATACCATGTGAACAAAGCCTCGGCCTTGGCCGCATCGCTGAGGCAGGCATCAAGTGCCGCATCATCCATGCCTGCCGTCTTGGCCAAGCGGCGCAACTCTTCAACGATTGTGGCCGGATCACCAGACGCGAGCCAGTTGCGTTGCTCTGTGTAAAGCAGTTCCGAGAAGGCAAAGAAGAACTCAGGCGTGTTGTTGCAGCGTGCAATCATAGAAGCCCAAAGGCCCGGACGGTCGAAATAGACTTCGCGGTAGACAAAACGGATCCGGCCTGTGTCGATATAGTTTTCCTTCAGCGCCTGATACTGGTTGGCGTGGAACGTCGCACAGTGCGGGCAGGTGTAAGAGGCATATTCGATCACCTCAACCGGTGCATCGGGATTACCCAGAACCATTTCGATCACTTCAGGCAGTGCACCATCGGCGCTTTGCGCCATGGCCGCCCCCGGCAAGAGCCCAGTTGCAGGGTCAGGCCGTGTCAGTGTCCAACCAGCGCCCAGCGCGACCAAAGCACTGCCACCTGCGGTCAAAAGAGTTCTACGTTTCATATCTACCTCTGATGCGAGTTTTGTTTCGTTAAGACGTTTGCGCCCAGCGCGGTCAGCGCCGCACGCAATTTTTCGTTTTCCACTTTTTCAGATAGGGCCTTCGCGGCTGATTCCACGGCCGGGTCCGGTGTTTTCCTGACTTTTGGTGCGTGCCCAAAGGCCACGCGCCCTTCGGCAAAGCCCGTTGGCGCTGTCTGCGTGATCCGGACCCGCGAAATAGCGCGGTAGCCGTAGCAGGCATTGACCTTTTCGCGAATCTGCTCTTTTTGCATTTCCAGCATGGGGGCCTGCGCCCCTGTTGTCAGCAAAGTCAGCGTCGCACCCATGCCACCCTTGCCGTAGCTGACGTTCACAGGCGTGGCGATTGCGGCTGTCGCTTGTCCCACCACCTCGGACCAATGCGTCAAAAGGCGGGTCACAGCAAAGCCGCGATCCTCGCTGGCTTTGCGCACTTTGCCTTGCATCAACGTCGCCGCGCGGGAAAATCCGCGCGTGGTGCTGGTAGGACGTGGTTCTTTCATGTCTAAGCCCTACTCTAAGATGAAAGACGCGCCAAGTCTGCGGGGCGGTTTGAAACGGGTAATAAACATTGCGTGACCTTAGTGCAGAGCTTTTGGCATGGTATGACATCCATGCACGCGAAATGCCGTGGCGTGTGCCGCCTGCTGATCGTAAGGCGGGTGTCCTGCCTGATCCTTATGCTGTCTGGATGTCCGAGGTCATGTTGCAACAGACAACCGTGGCCGCGGTGCGTGATTATCACCGCAAATTCATGACAATCTGGCCCGGAGTGGGCGATCTGGCCGCTGCTGATGACGCCGATGTCATGGCCGCTTGGGCGGGTTTGGGGTATTATGCCCGCGCCCGCAATTTGCTGAAATGTGCCCGAGCAGTGGTTGCCGATTATGACGGCGTATTCCCCGATACCTACGACGCGCTGCTAAAACTGCCCGGCATCGGCCCCTACACAGCGGCGGCTGTTGCCGCGATTGCCTTTGACCGGCCCGAGACCGTCGTCGATGGCAATGTCGAGCGTGTCATGGCGCGCCTGTACGATATTCACGCGCCCCTGCCGGGTTCCAAGGCGGAACTGACTGCGCGTGCCGCAGAACTGACGCCCCAAACACGCCCCGGTGATTATGCACAGGCTGTGATGGATCTTGGCGCTACGATTTGCACGCCGCGCAGTCCGGCATGCGGGATCTGCCCGTGGCGTGATGACTGCGCTGCGCGCATTGCCGGTACCGCAGCGGACCTGCCCAAGAAAACACCTAAGAAAAAGACGCCAACCCGGTTTGGCATCGTCTATGTTGCGCGCCGCGAAGACGGCGCATGGCTTTTGGAGACCCGTCCGGAAAAGGGCCTGTTGGGTGGCATGCTGGGCTGGCCGGGGTCGGATTGGAGCGATGATCCCGCACCAGAACCGCCGTTTGAGGCAGAATGGACAGCATTGGGCGAAGAGGCGCGGCATACCTTCACGCATTTTCATTTGCGGTTGAAGATCATGACGGCAAAGGTGGCCTTGGGCACAAAACCTGCGCGCGGGGAATTCCTGTCACAAGGGAAATTTAACCCGACTGCGTTACCGACGGTGATGCGCAAGGTGTTTGATCTTGCCCATATGACGCTACGCGACGATTGAGAAGTAAGGCCGCTGAACCTATTGTTGTGACTGCAACGCTTTCGGACATGATATGACAAGCATTCCTGAAACATCAAAGATCGGTAACCTTTCCAGCGCGCTCCCTTTCTGGCTGTCGCTTGGCTTGGTGCCGCTCGCTGTTCTGGCGGCGGTTTATGGCGGGTGGGTGATCGCGCTTTTGCCCCTGTCGACGTGGTATCTATTCACCTTTCTCGATTACGTCGTCGGGAAAAACACGCAAAACCCCGACGTTGAAACGCCGGAAGGACAGCTGTTCTGGTATCGGCTGATCACACTTCTCTGGACGCCGTTCCAGCTGATCACAATCTTCGGGATCATGGTCTATGTGGTGCAATCCAACCACCTTAGACCGGTCGAGCAATGGTTGCTTTTTGCAGCACTTGGCATTCTGTCCGGCACAATCGGGATCACCTATGCGCATGAATTGATGCACCAGAAACCCAAACTGGAGCGTTGGCTGGCCGATATCCTTTTATCATCGGTGCTTTATGCGCATTTCCGGTCAGAGCATCTGCTGGTCCACCACCGCTATATCGGCACGCCACGCGATCCGGTGACCGCGCGCTATGGCGAAAGCTTCTACCGTTTCTTTCCGCGTGTTCTCTATCAATCGCTCGTGTCATCCTTCAAAGCCGAGAAGGCGATGTTGGCGCGCAAGGAATTGCCCTGGTATCATCGGTCAAACCCATTCTGGCGGTATTGGGCGCTTGAGGCCGGTTTTGTCCTGCTTGCATGGGGCATTGGTGGCTGGTGGGGCGTTTTCCTGTTCGCAACCCAGGCGTTCTGGGCGGTCTTTCAATTGGAACTGGTCGACTATGTGGAACACTACGGGCTCACACGGAAACACCTGGGCAATGGCAAATATGAACACGTGCTGCCAAGGCATTCATGGAATGCATCGCAGCAGGCCTCCAACTGGCTGTTGATCAATCTGCAGCGACACTCCGATCACCACTACAAACCCAACAGGCGGTTTCCGTTGCTGCAAACCTACGATGACGATGAGGCGCCGCAACTGCCCTATGGTTATCCGCTGATGACGATGATCGCGCTGGTCCCGCCTGCATGGCGCAAGGTCATGAACCCGCGCGTCAAGGACTGGCGCCAGCGGTATTATCCAGAGATCAGGAACTGGAAACCCTACAAGACCGCCACAAATCCGATGCCGCGATAGCAGGCGCTATTTCGCGCCAAAGAGCCGGTAATACATCCAGTCCGGCATGAACTGCGACAGACGGAAGACCCATGAAAACAGCATGGGAAAGCTTTTCTTGAAGTTTTCGGTGTTCATATGCTCGAACACCTCCTTGGCGGCATCTTCTGCCGACATAATGAACGGCATGGTGAAATCGTTCTTGTCTGTCAGGCGTGTCTTGATGAAACCGGGGTTGATCAGCTGCACCTCAATTGGCGATGTGCGCAGATCGGCCTGCATTGATTCCGCCAAAGACATCAGCCCGGCCTTAGACGCCGAGTAACCAATCGCACCGGGCAGACCACGGAAACCGGACAGCGAACCAACAAGTACGATGTGCCCCGCCCCTTTCGCGACCATATCCTTGATGACGGCCCCCACGACACGGGAGGCGCCAAGGAAATTGACCTCGCCCATCATGTCCGCTTTCTCGTTGTCCCATTCCTGCGCCTTCATCGGCCAGTAGACGCCTGCGAGATAGACAACACCATCAATCTCGCCCGCTTCTTTCGCAGCGGCCTCAACCGCCGCGCGGTCGGCGACATCTACAGCGATGTAAGAGGCTTTTCCGGGAAGCTCCGCGACCAGTTCTTTCAACCGGTCCTCTGATCTGGCAGACACGATCACCTCGGCCCCTGCGCGGCTAAGGCTGAACGCGACTTCACGCCCCAGCCCCTCGCTTGCGCCTACAAGCCAGTATCGTTTTCCTTGCCAGTTTTTCACGGTTATTCTCCTGCGTAGGCTTTGTCTTTGGGGCGCATCGTCGCGACGAGCTCGGCCACTTTGATCCCGAACTTGCGGAACTGGCTGCGGTTCATGATTGACCCGTTGGACATCAGATACATCCAGTCTGTCACATCAAGCGCATGGCCGCCTGCCTCTTCGGTCAGCTTGATACGGTAGTTCAGGGAAACCGCTGAGCCTTTCTGCGCGCCATGACCGGACCCAACCAGATCAGGCGCATCAGCCTTGATTGACCCGTCATTGCCAAGGGTGAGTGTCCATTCGCGCTCTTGCACCTGCCCGCTGTCGTAATGAAAAACCTCTTTCATGGTCCCGACATTGCCGTTCCAAGAGGCCTCGAAGTCCGCCACAAAACGGGAAGACACACGACCGGTCGGCCCATAGATCACACCTTCGCAGACAATCGGCCCGTTGAACCGTTCGCGAATATCAAAAATCGGGCCATCTGCGTAATCATCGGATTTCTGCGCCCAGAACGACACGTAACGCTCTCGCAGAAATACGGCGATAGCCATCAACGCAGCGCCGATCAGGATGTAGGTCATAAACGACATCGTTTAGTCCTCAAGTCTTGTGGCAACCAGCAAACCGATTGCCAAAATTTTCAATAGCGATGGCACCAGTGCGTAGAGCACCGTCAGCATCGTGATGGCTTCAGCGGGCAAATCGGTTGCCCCGGCCTGAAAACCGGATCGTTCAAGTAGCGGCAGCAAAACCACCGCGGCGAAGGCAAGCGTGAACTTGTTCACCAAATTCCAAAGGCCAAATCCCTGTCCGCCATTGGGCGAGATGGCAGCCATACGTTTCGCAAACATTGCGGGCAGCAAAGTAAGGTCTGCGCCGATGCTTGCTCCACTTAGTACGCAGATAACCGCGAAAGGGATCACATCACCGGGCGATAAAGTGAGCGTGTAACCAAATGAAGCGACGGCAAGCACCATGGCGGCCAGCAAGACCGGCTTTGGCGAGAAGCGCCGCGCGAGGGCGGACCAAACAGGTGACGAAATTGCAGCGGCGAGGAAAAACAGAACCAGAAGGGGCCCTTCCCAGCCTACCGCACCCAGTTTGCTCTCGACATAAAAGAGAAAAAGTGTCGAAGAGACAGCCAGAGGGGTGGCATTTACCAGAGCCAGAACAAGCAACTTGCGTGCCGTTTTGTCGCGGATGATTTCACCGATCTGCGATGGTTCCTGACTGACCCTTTCTTTCCACTCGGGCCACATAAAGATGGCGGCGGCCACAGTAAGCGCGGTAAAGCCGTAGGCGAAGGCCGCGAAAGGATCGGCCACTACGCCGATCAACACGGTGGGCACGACGGCGGCTATGCAGACACCGATCAAAGCCCCGCTTTCCCGCCAGGCGGCCAGCCGCACATGGCCCTGTGGGCCGCTGCCGGCTTTGCTGACACCTTGGGCGTAGAAGTTGATGGTGAGAAAGCTGAACGCCGTAAAGAGCCCTGTCACCGTGATAGCGAACCACCACAGTGGATTGATCGGCGGCGCCACCGCAAAAAGCCCTATCATCGAGAGCGCCATGACACCCGCGGTCAGCGTAATCACCAGCTTTTTGGCGCGGGTCAGCCGTTCGCTGATCCAGCCCAGAACAGGGTCCTGGATCATGTCGAAAAGACGCATTGCAAAAAGGAGCGTGCCGAGCGCGGCAAGGCTAACACCGTAAGTGTCGGCATAATATTTCGGCGCGTAGATATAGATCGGCAGGCCCGCACCAGCAAGCACGGCAGCGAAAAGCGAATAGGCGGGAAGGCGTTCGGTCAGCGCCCTCACCGGCTCACCTCATCTGCGGGTGGTTCGGGTTGCGACCGGAACGTCGCACCTTTCCACCAGAGTTTCACTGCCTGCCAATGGATGAGCGCCAGCACGCGACGAGACCCGAAGGGCCGCCGGAGCGCCGCCTTAATGATCGCTGTGTTACTGATGGGTTTGCGCGGCCCCGTCAGCGTGGCAATCAGCCCGCCGTTGCCGCGCGAATAGTCGATCCAGATTCCGATCGCATCAGGCTGGATATCAAAGCGAAACGTATAGCCGCCCTCGATTGGCTGGAACGGGGACACATGCATCAGTTTTTGTGCCGACAGTGTTTCATCCTTGGTGATCGCACGGCCATCCTCATGACGACACAAGTAGGAATGGCGGTCGCCAAAGGTATTTGTCACCTCGGCAATCACTGTGGTCAGCGCGTCATCCGCATCATAGCAAAGCCAGAAGGAAACAGGGTTGAACACATGACCCAGAACGCGGGGCTGGGTGAGCAGCTCAATCCGTACAGCATCCGTGACATCGTATGCCGCAAGCACATTCCGCACCCACGCAGGCCCCGCACCAGCCTTGGGCGCGCCACCGTGATCGCTGTCATGCAGTGACATCAGGTTGCCTGCATTGCGCGAAAACAGGGTCGGGGTTGCCACCTCGGCCTCTGCGTCCAGCAACACATAATCGATCGAATAGCGAAAGGCGTTTTTTACCGCCCCCCGCCGTCCGTGGTAGGTCTCTGCTGCGATATGTTGAACGGTGGCTGTCACTCGGCCGCGACGTTCATCCGCGCACGCGCGTTGAGCGAACCCACGACGTCCAAAGCGCTGGACAGGCCATCTTCATGGAACCCGTTCTTCATCCATGCACCGCAAAACCACGTCCGGTTTGCGCCATTCATCGCGGCCGCCGCCTGCTGGGCGGCGATCGCCTCAAGATCATATACGGGGTGTCGCAGTGTAACTTCGTCCCAGATCAGTTCTTCCTTGATCGGACGGTTGCTGTTTAAAGTGACCATCATCTCCTCGGCTTTCAGCCAAGGCTGCAGCGAATTCATCCAATAGGTCAAGTTGATCTCGGTATCGGTGCGCTGGGCATCCTCGGAATAGATCCACGATGACCAGACCTGACGGCGCTTCGGCATGATGGATGTATCAGAGTGCAGAACCACCTTGTTGGGTTGATACCGCACCGCACCGAGCACAGATTGCTCAACGGCTGTGGCGTCCGACAGCATCGCCAGCGTATCGTCGGAATGGGTTGCAAAGACTACCTCGTCAAAGGCTTCCCATTCCGCGCCATGTGTTTTGACTTCGGCACCTGCCTGCGTGCGGCGTACTGCATCAATCGGCGCGCCGAGACGTGTCTCAACACCGCGTTTCAGCATATCCGCCCCAAGCCGCGTGACATACTCACGTGAACCGCCGTCAACCGTGTACCACTGGTGCTGGCCCGTTGCGCTCAGCAGTGCGTGATTGTCGAAAAACTTCATCATTGCATAGGCAGGAAAATCGAGAATCTTTTCTTTCGGGGTGGACCAGATCGCGCCCGAAAATGGCAGCAGATAATGATCGCGGAAATAATCGCTGAGTTTCAGTTTTTTCAGCAACTGGCCGATCGTCAGCGTCTCATCCTGACTCGCCTCGAGGCCTTTGGCGTTGAATTTCAGAATATCGCGGACCATGCGTAAAAAGCGCGGGCTTGCGATATTGCTGCGCTGGGCGAAAAGCGCGTTCATGCTGGCAAGGCCATATTCCATGCGGCCTCCGCTGAACGATGCGCCAAAGCTCATGTTGCTTTTTGTGACCGGCACATCGAGGTCGCCGAACAGCTTTGTCAGATGCGGGTAATTGGCATAGTTGAAAACGATAAAGCCCGTATCCACAGCCTGATCGCCGTTTTTGCCCGCCATCCGTGTGCGTGCATGGCCGCCAAGACGCCCCTCTGCTTCATACAACACAACTTGGTGGTTTTGTGCGAGCGCATGTGCAGCGCCCATTCCTGAAATACCGGCACCAATGACCGCAATTTTCTTGGGCGCGATCGTCCCGGCTTCGAATGGCATGTGTGGGGGGCTCCAGCTTCGCTTGATCGTTTCTTATTGTTGTTACGTCCCTACTACTTACATGGATCATCACAAAAAAACATCAATGTTGTGATCCACTCCGTGATCGGGCGCGTAATACCCATATGTTAACGGAAACAACCACCTTGAGAAAAGCGGATGCGTTGCCTGTGCCAAGCACATATGATGGTGCGAAGGCACATCTAAAGCGCGCAGCGGAGACATCAAAGGTGAATACCGAACAAACGACGAAACGTATGGCTTGGGTCGTCCAGGTCTATGCGGTGCGTGATAACCAGGACCGTGCGGCATTCGCCGAACTGTTCGGCTATTTTGCACCTCGCGTGAAATCGTTTTTAATGAAATCGGGGGCCAGCCCGGATCTGGCAGAAGAATGCACACAGGAGGTCATGGCGACCCTTTGGAACAAGGCCCATATGTTCGATCCGACCAAGGCGAGTGTATCCACATGGATTTTTACAATCGCCCGAAATCGCAAGATCGACATTCTGCGCAAACAGCGCCGGCCTGAACCCGAAGATCTGCCATGGGGCCCTGAAGCGGAACCAGATCAGGCCGATGCCATCGGCTTGCAGCAGGAAACGGAACAGCTCGGGCAGGCCTTGGCCACTTTGCCCGAAGAACAAAGGAAACTGATTGAGCGCGCCTACTTTGGCGAGCTAACCCATAGTCAAATCGCCGCAGAGACGGGATTGCCACTGGGTACAATCAAATCGCGGATTAGGTTGGCGCTGGATCGGCTGCGCCACGCAATGAAATGATGAACGACATGACAAAGATAAAACATCACCTGACCGAGCCTCTCTTGATGGGCTATGCCGCCGGAACGCTGCCGGAGGCGTTTAATCTGGTCGTGGCGACGCACATCAGCATGTGTGACGATTGTCGCGCGGCCCTGGCCGGGTATGAAGCTGTCGGCGGTGAAGTCATGATGGATACGGCGCCTGTTGATGTGGCCGAGGATGCACTGGCCGCGACACTCGCCTTGATTGACAGTGGCAAGTTTGCGGACCAGCCGGCACCGCGGCGTACAAAAGACAGCGTGTTCCCAGGCCCTCTTCAGGACTATGTCTCAGGCGATATCGACAGTCTGAAGTGGCGCAAAGTTGGTGGCGGTGTAAGCCAGTTGGTACTGAAAACATCAAAAGATGCCAGCGTGCGCTTGTTGCGGATTCCGGCAGGTACGGCCGTTCCGGATCATGGACACCGCGGGACAGAGCTGACGCTTGTGCTGCAGGGGGCCTTTACGGACGAAGAAGACCGTTTTGGCGCGGGTGACGTTGAGGTGGCCAACGAAGATTTGCACCACACGCCAGTCGCTGAGGAAGGTATGGATTGCATCTGTCTTGCAGCAACAGATGCGCCGCTCCGGTTCAACGGGTTGGTTCCCCGCATCGCGCAGCGTTTCATCGGGATCTAATCGCGGCAGCAATATTTATTGGAAGGCGCCCCAATTGGTTTTGGGGCGCCTTTTCCTTTATTGGGTCCGGTCCCTAGACGGAATGATAAGTCTCGGTGTTGCCATCAACCGCGATTGCCTGACCTGATATAAATTTCGCTGCATCAGAGGAAAGGTAAAGACAAAGCTGCGCGATTTCCGCAGGTTCTGCGAACCGGCGCAGGGAACTGCCGGATGCATATTCCTGATAGACATCTTGCGGTGTCACGCCACGCGCCTGCGCTTCGGCGGCAAGCACCCTGTCCATACGATCACCACTGACAGCACCCGGACAGATCGCATTGCAGCGGATGCCGTATGGTCCCAATTCGGTTGCGATGGTCTTGGTAAAGCCGATCACCGCCCATTTTGCCGCAGCATAAGGCGCACGAAACGGCGCACCGAACAGGCCGGAGGTCGAGGACAGATTGATAATCACGCCAGATTTCTGGCGTTTCATCACAGGGGCGATCGCGCGGCAGGTGATCATCTGCGCATCGAGGTTCACCGCAAGGCATGTCCGCCACTGTGCAAGATCAAGTGCCTCAACGGGGTCAGCTTGTCCTGCAATACCCGCATTATTGATCAGGACATCGCAACCGCCAAATCTGGTAATCCCGTCCTGCAGCCAAGCGTCCAGTGCCGCTTCATCGGTCACGTCAACGCACGTCCCGTTGATCTCCTCTGCGAGGTTATCAATCGCTGTGCGGTCCTGATCGCAGACGAATACCTGCGCACCTTGTGCGGCATAGGTCTCGGCAATCACTTTGCCGATGCCACCTGCGCCAGCGGTGATGAAAACACGTTGCGACATGAGCTAGACCTTCGGTGGCATAATGGGCACGACTTTCGTCTCAGGGTCCGGTGCGATCTCTTCAAAGTCGAAATGATCCAGACGGTGCGCACGTTTGCCCGCCTTTTCGGCTGATATCTTGATATCTTCGATATCTTTTGCCGCCTGCCCGAAGTGCCGGTCGAGGTTGCCCACGCGCGTCACCAGACGGTCGACATCGCCCCCAAGCAACGCCAGTTCCTTGCGGATCGCCCCTGTCTGCTCGCGCATTCGCGCGTCTTTCAGGATGGCGCGCATCGTGTTCAGGGTCGCCATGCAGGTGGTTGGTGAGACGATCCAGACGCGCGCGGTGAAACCTTCGCGCACCACATGGGGGAGGCGGCTGTGGAGTTCGGCATAGACGGCCTCGGACGGCAGGAACATCAAGGCACCGTCGGCGGTTTCGCCTTCAATCAGATAGCTCTCGGATATCTTTTTGATGTGCGTTCTGATCGCCTGTCCAAAGGTGGTCAGCGCGCGTTCGCGTTCCGGCTTTGTCTCTGCCGCCATCAAAGCCTCGTAGGCCTCAAGCGGAAATTTCGCGTCGACAACAATAGGGCCGGGCGGATTGGGCAAGTGGATGAGGCAATCGGGTCTGCTGCCGTTTGAAAGGGTCGCCTGCCAAGTGTAGCTGTCCGATGGCAGGGCCTTGGACACGATATCCTGCAACTGGATCTCGCCGAACGCGCCGCGTGTCTGCTTGTTTGACAGGATATCCTGCAAGGACAGCACGTCGCCCGACAGCTTTTCAATATTGGTCTGCGCCTTGTCGATTGTGGCCAGCCGTTCTTGCAACTCTGTCAGGCTTTTGGTGGTCTTTTCGGACGATCCGGTCAGCGTGTCCTTCATGCGCTCCTGCATTTCGGTCAAGGCGCGCGCCGATCTCATCGCGTTTTCAGCCAGCCGTTCGGCCATCTGTGCCTGCACTTCGGCCAGACGCGCCTCCATCGTCTGCACGACGTGCACCTGCGCATTGGCCTGCGCCTCGCTGACGATGCTGATGTTGCCTGCAAGCTGTTGCTGACCCTGCCCCAACGAATGGACATCCTGCGACAAGCGCCCGACCTGTGACGCGACAAACTGGACGGCCTCTGTGGATTTTCCTGCACGGCGCACCGTCATGATCAAGAGGATCAGTACGAGGAGCAAAATTGCCCCTCCAAGGATCACGCCAAGCACCATGGGATCGCTGAGGTCGTAGATATTCTCGCCAATCTGGATCATGTGCGCCCGAAAAGCCGTTCGATATCGGCCAGTTTGAGTTCAACATAGGTGGGTCGGCCGTGGTTGCATTGCCCTGATAGTGGCGTCGCCTCCATTTCACGGAGAAGCGCGTTCATTTCCGCCGCCTGCATGCGCCTGCCAGAGCGGATCGAGCCGTGACAGGCGACGCGGCTGAGGATTGCCTCGATCCGTGCTTGGACCGACGCGCTGTCGCCTTGGTCGGCAAGTTCATCCAGAATATCGCGGATCATTGCTGCGGCGTTTACCTCGCCCAGAATTGCGGGCGTCTCGCGCACAGCCACAGCATTGCCGCCAAAGGGTTCAATGGTCAGGCCGAATTTGGCCAGATCATCGGCGATTTCCAGCAAATGCGCCGCTTCGTTCGCTGAAAGCTCGACCACTTCGGGGATCAGCAGAGCCTGCGCCGCAACGCCGTTTTCAGCCATCTGTGTTTTGAGCTTTTCATAGACCAGCCGTTCGTGCGCGGCATGTTGATCTACGATGACAATGCCCTTTTCGGTTTGCGCAATGATATAGTTTTCATGCACCTGCGCGCGGGCAGCACCAAGGGGCAGGTGATCGGGTTCATCCGCCAACACCGGTTCAAACCGTGCAGAGGGTTGCTCCCCAAACCCGGGTGCTTGTGCCTGAAACGTCATTGACCGTGCGCTGAAACTGGGCCGGTCCATCTGGTAAACCCGTGGCGTGGCAGGTTGCGGTGTCATCGCGCCCAGCGTCGCGTTTGCCACGGTTGTGGAGGCGCGGTGCCCTGCGTCGGCCAAGGCATGCCGCAGGCCGGATACGATCAAGCCGCGCACGGTCCCCGGATCACGGAAACGGACCTCGGACTTTGCTGGGTGGACGTTCACGTCCACCAATGTCGGGTCGCAGTCCACGAACAACGCCGCCACCGGATGCCTGTCGCGCGACAGCACGTCCATGTAGGCCGCGCGCAACGCGCCCAGCAGCATCTTGTCCCGCACAGGGCGGCCGTTGACGAAAAGGAACTGCGCCACCGCTGCCCCGCGCGAATAGGTCGGGAGCGCGGCATAACCTGTCAGGTGAAAACCATCGCGCTGGGTGTCGATCCGCAGGGCGTTTTCGGCAAAATCCTTGCCCAAGACCACCTGCAACCGTCCGTGCAGCGCATCAAAAAGATCGCCAGTTTCAGCATCGGCACGAAACACGGTGCGGTTATCCCCGTTTGAGGCATCGCGCAGAATGAAGGTGATGAAAGGTTCGGCCATTGCCAGCCGCTTGACGACATCAGTCACTGCCTGCGCCTCTGCCCTGTCGGTGCGCAGGAACTTCAGCCGTGCAGGGGTGGCGTAGAACAGATCACGTAGTTCAATGACGGTCCCTGCGGAAAGTGCCGCCGGTTTCACGCCCTCTGTCTTGCCGCCCGCGACAGCAATCATGGCCGCATCTGCACCTTTCGCGCACGATGTGATTGTCAGACGACCTGTTGCACCCAACGATGGCAGCGCTTCGCCACGAAAACCGAAAGAGCGGATGTTGAGAAGGTCAGAGCCGTCGATCTTGGATGTTGCATGCCGTGAAAGCGCCAAGGGAAGGTCTGCCCCAGTCATACCGCAGCCGTTGTCTGTGACGCGGATCAGGGTCTTGCCGCCATCGGCGATCACCACCTCAATACGGGTGGCGCCTGCATCGACGCTGTTTTCGACTAGTTCTTTGACGGCCGATGCGGGGCGTTCCAGCACTTCGCCCGCCGCAATCCGGTTGATTGCAGCGTCATCAAGTTGCCGGATCACGGGGCGCGGCTGTATTTGGGGGTCTGCGGTGGCCATGCCACAATCTGTAGCATGGCCCACCGCGATTCTGCGAGTGGAAAACAGGGTGGCAGAGGGGCTACTGCGTCGATTCAAGCCCCTCGGGCTGACCAACCACAACAAAGTGCAGCCCTTCTGGTTGCAGCAATTCGGCGGCAACACGGTTCACGTCTTCCAGCGTGACTGCCTCAACAAAACTGTTGCGGTCCACCACATAATCCGGCGTCAGGCCGATCATCTGCATTCCAGCCATAATGCTCGCAATATCGGCATTTCCATCAAATCGCAGAGGGTATTCGCCCGTCAGATAGGTCTTGGCAACCGCCAGTTCTTCCGGCGTCACACCCTCGCGCGCCATCCGTTCCCATTCGCTGCGGGTCACTTCTATTGCTTCGGCAATCGTCTCGTTCGAGGAGGCGACAGTTCCGAGGATCATTTCCGCATGGTATTTGGGCACAAGGGACGTGCCGATGCCATAGGTCAGGCCGCGCTTTTCACGCACTTCGGTCATCAGGCGGGATTCAAAGCCGCCTGCACCCAGAATATGGTTCAGCACGAAAGCGGCGAAGAAGTCTTCGTCGTCGCGTTTCAGACCTGCCTGTCCGAAGAAGGCGACAGATTGGGGGGTTTCAAACTCAACAACCGTGATGCCCCCATCCAGACCAAAGGCAACGTCATCGGGCAAAGCTGGGCCCTCTGCGGGCAGATCACCCAAAAGGTCATCAAGCATAGCGCCCACGGTTTCGGCGGTCGTGTCGCCCACAACGGATACAAAGAGCCGGTCGAGTACCAACGCATTGCGATGTGCTTCGAACATGTCGTCACGCGTCAGGGCGGTTACGGAGTCGATCGTCCCGTCAATGCTGGACCCGTAAGGATGGTCGCCAAAGGCGTTCGCGTAGAATGTTGAACTTGCAATCGCATTGGGGCTTTTGGCATCGCTGTTAATGCCCGCAATGACCTGTGCGCGCACACGGTCCAGCGCGTCCTGGTCAAAGCGCGGCGCGATCAGTGCCTGCCGCAACAAGGCGATAGCTTCTTCTTTGTTTTCGGTCAGAAAGCGCGCCGAGATTTGCATGCTGTCGTCAAAGGCGCGGAACGTGAAACTGGCGGCAAGGTCTTCCAGCGTGGTCTGGAATTCCTGCGCTGTCATATCGCCGGAGCCTTCCTCCAGAAGTGCGGCCATCAGATTTGTCGCGCCGCGTTTTCCGGGCAGGTCAAGCGTGCCGCCACCCCGAATACGGATTTCCAACGCGACAAACGGGATTGCGGGTTCTTCGACCACCCACGCATTGATCCCGCCGGGTGATGTGACCTGCTGGATGTCCAGCTCTGCCCGCGCGGTTGTGGCGATGATGGTCAGGCAAAATGCAATCAGAATACGCAGCATCAGCGTGCCTCCTCCTGGTTTGCCACGACCCAACCGGTCACGGATTGATCACGGTTCAGCACTTTGGCGGCGACCGCTTTGATGTCTTCTTCGGTGACGGACTGCAGGATTTCCGGCCACTCCTGCACATCGGCGACCGTCAGGCTCTGCGACAGGGCCGCGCCATAGCGTTGCGCCAGCCCTTGCACGTCATCAAGCGCATATATTTCGGATGCGCGGAGCTGCGTGCGGATACTTTCCATGCGCGCAGGGTCGATCTCGGCTTCCAGAAAGGCGTTTACGACCTCGTCCATCGCAGCCTCTGCCTCGGACAGGGAAACGCCATCGGCGGGGACAACTGAAAATGAAAATACGCCGTCATCCAAAGTGGACCCATTGTAAGAGGCGTTGGTGTAGATGGCTGTCTGCGTGTCGAATTGCAGGGCTTGTCCCAAAGCCGAGGTAAAGGGCGAACCGCCCAAAAGCTCGGCCAGATAGACCAAGGCAGCAGCTTCGCGCTGTGCACCGGGGTCGCGTTCGGGGGCCAGATACATGCGCACCAGATAGGGCTGGCTGACACGCGCATCGACGTAGGTGATCCGGCGTTCGGCACGCTGCGGCGGTTCTTGCGGGCGTTCACGGACAGGCAGTTGGTCTTCGGCAGGGATCACGCCGTAATACTGTCTTGCCAGTGCAAGAACCTCTTCGGGTTCAACGTCACCGGCGACTACAAGAATTGCGTTGTTGGGTGAATAGTAGAGATCGTAAAACCCAAGCGCGTCTTGCAGATCAAGCTCTTCCATCTCGTGTTTCCAGCCAATGATCGGCACACCGTAGCGGTGGTTCTGGAACAGGGCTGCGCGGAACTGCTCGCGTGCGAGTGCGTTGGGGTTGTTCTCGGTGCGCTGGTTGCGCTCTTCAAGAACGACCTGACGCTCGGTTTCGACATCCTCGGCGGTGATCCGCAGGTTGTTCATCCGGTTGCTTTCCATCTGCATCATCAGCTCAAGACGGTCGGCGGCCACACGTTGGAAATAGGCGGTGTAGTCATAGCTGGTGAAGGCGTTGTCGCGCCCACCATTGGCCGCCACCGTTGCCGAAAACTCACCCGATTCAAGCACATCAGTTGCTTTGAACAGCAAATGCTCAAGGAAGTGCGCCACACCGGAGGCACCAACAGGTTCATCCGCGGACCCGACTTTGTACCAGAGCATGTGCACGACAACAGGCGCGCGGTGGTCTTCGATCACAACCACTTCCATGCCGTTTTCGAGCGTATATGTCGTGACTTCTTCGGCTTGCGCAGCCGTGGCGGATAGCGCCATCACCAGAACAGCGAATAGACGTTTCATAGGCACCCCTTCAGAAATTGATCACAAGGAAACCTACGCCGCTTTGCCCATGGTTCAAGTCACCATACGCAGATGTGAGGTTAGCCTACTCGGCTTCGTCAGATTCGCAGACACGACGGATCCGTCCGTCCGGTGACCCGATGGTTGTGAAAACACAGTCTTCGCGAATGCCGAATTGCCCAAGCAACCCAGCGGAAGCACGCTCTCTTGCCTCAACTGCTTCGGCAGGCACCTGCGGGACCGCAACGCCAAGCGCGTCCAGACGTGCCAGTTCGGCAGGTGCGTCGAGGGCCTGTCGCGCATATGCGGGGAAGTACCGGTCGCGCCCTAGGGGATTGAAAAGGTTTGTCCGGCGTGCACGGCGCAAAGTCGCGTCATCGTCGGCCGCAAGCTGTGCGCGGATCGCGGGGTCTACACCGTATCTGTTTGTCTGCGTCACAAGGGCTGCATCACCGGCGGGGACACCACCGGCAACCACTGCAGCAGGTGATCCGCCCAATGCGCGGATCGCATCGGCATTTGGTGTAGGATCAGCGCGGTTGGCCCCACCAGGTGTCGGGTTCGGCAAAGCGCGCGTTTCTGGAATTTCCAGCGGATCAAACGGGATCACGGCGAATTCGTCGGGCCCGCCGCTGGCAGAGCGCAAATCGCGCAGGGGACGATCCGTGTTGCCACAGGCTGTGACCAAAATCAGGGCCAGAACAGAGAAAGAAAGCGCACGCATGAATAGTCCCTCGGTGTTGGTCAGATTTGTTTAGCCCAAGCCAAGCGCAAGGTCACGCCGATTTCTTTTTGTCATCCGCAAGAAAGGCCAGCCCGATAGCACCAAGGAAGATGCAGATGTCAGCCACGTTGAACGCATAGGGATTGTTGATCCCGCAGCACGACATGTTCAGAAAATCCGCCACAGCCCCGTAAAAGAAGCGGTCAATCACATTGCCCATCGCGCCGCCAATCAGCAAGCCGCCCGAGATATAGACCCATTTGGTCCCGCCGATCTTGTTCAGCCACCAGATCACGCCTGCCGTAATCGCGAAGGCCACGCCGATCAGCACCCAGCGCATGTCATGTTCGGCAAAAAGCCCGAAATTCACGCCACGGTTCCATGCCATCCGCAGCACAAGGAACGGTGGGAAGACATCCACCGCCTGCGGATAGGGCAGTTGATCCGAGGGCACTGTGACCTGTTCCCACCGCAGCCCGAAGACATTGAACAACACGTAGAATTTGATCACCTGATCCAGCAGGAAAATCCACAGGGCAGTGAAAAACATCAGGCGCATGGCGGTCCTCTAGTGGCGGAAGTGGCGCATGCCGGTAAAGACCATCGCGATGCCGGCCTCATCGGCGGCTGCGATCACTTCGTCGTCACGCATGGAGCCACCGGGCTGGATGACACAGGTCGCGCCAGCGGCAGCAGCCTCCATCAGGCCGTCAGCAAAGGGGAAGAACGCATCGGACGCCACGGCAGAGCCTTTGGTCAGCGGCGTGTCCAGACCCATCGCCTCGGCCATCCGGTCGGCCTTTTTGGCGGCGATCAGCGCGCTGTCCAGACGTGACATCTGGCCTGCGCCGACACCCACGGTGGCTTTGTCTTTCACATAAACGATGGCGTTGGATTTCACGTGCTTGGCGACTTTCCACGCAAATAGCAGATCGGCCATTTGTTCCTCGGTCGGCGCAACCTTGGTCACGACCTTCAGATCATCCATGCCGACGTATCCGGTGTCCTTGTCCTGCACCAACATGCCGCCAGCAACCTGACGATAGGTGGTGATCGGCGCTTTCACATCGGGCAGACCATCTGTGGTCAGCAGACGCAGGTTCTTTTTGGCCGCAAACACAGCCTTCGCCGCATCAGAGGCACCGGGCGCAATCACGACCTCGGTGAAGATCTCGACAATGGCTTTCGCGGTGTCTTCATCCAGTGGCTGGTTAAGCGCGACAATGCCGCCGAACGCGCTGGTGCGGTCGCAGTCAAAGGCGTGCTGGTAGGCCTCAAGCAACGTCGCACCCCGTGCCACACCGCAGGGGTTAGCGTGTTTGATGATCGCGACGGCAGGGCCCTCGGCTGGATCAAATTCCGCGACAAGTTCAAAGGCGGCGTCGGTGTCGTTGATGTTGTTATACGACAGCTCTTTGCCCTGATGCTGCACGGCTGTGGCGACGCCGGGGCGGTCGGTGCCATCGGTGTAAAACGCCGCCGACTGGTGGCTGTTTTCGCCGTAGCGCATGGTTTGTTTGAATGTGCCGCTAAATGACCGGCGACGTGGTGTATCCTCGCCAATCGCACCTGCCATCCAAGTGCTGACGGCAGTGTCATAGGCGGCAGTGCGGGCGTAAGCAGTTTGTGCCAGACGCTGGCGCAGGGCCAGCGTGGTCTGGCCTTCGTTGGCGTCAAGCTCCGCCAAAAGCGCAGCGTAATCTTCCACATCCGTCACGACCGTCACGAACGCGTGGTTCTTGGCCGCCGAGCGGATCATCGCGGGGCCACCGATGTCGATGTTCTCGATGCAGGTGTCGAAATCGGCACCTTTGGCGACGGTTTCTTCAAAGGGATAGAGATTCACCACCAGCAGGTCGATCGGCCCGATGTTATGTTCCACCATCGCATCGCGGTGCGCCTCAAGATCGCGGCGTGCGAGAAGACCGCCGTGGACCACAGGGTGCAGGGTCTTGACCCGTCCGTCCATCATTTCTGGAAAACCGGTGACATCCGCGACATCGCGCACCTCAAGTCCCGCATCCCGCAGCGCCTTGGCGGACCCGCCGGTAGACAAGAGTTCAACACCACGCGCAGCAAGCGCCTGGCCAAGATCAATCAACCCGGTTTTGTCAGAGACAGAAAGAAGGGCGCGGCGCAGTGGGACAAGATCGGTCATGTGGGTCCTTTGAAGGCTAATCAACGGCGTCCAGTGGATCGGCCTGCACAAAATCGCGCACAGCAGCGGGCGTATCTTGCGTTTTGGCCAAGGACCAACGGACACGCGTCGCATAGGCCATTGCGTAGCCAGATAAAACCACCTGTTGTGTGGCAATGGGCTTTAATTCGTGATTTTGCAGATAAACCGATGCCGTCAGGCCAAGTTTCGCCGCTCCGTCATGGCGCAAAACCCAAACCTCGCCGGATTTCAGCGTCAGAGACACAGCGGTCCCTGCAATATCTATCGCCGCTTCAACATCCGGATGAAGATGAAACCGCAGCACATAGGGCAGGATGCTGCGCGCCCGTGCGGCATCAAAGGCCGCTTCATCTTCGGGGCCAAGCGTCGTCAGCATGTCTTCGCCTTCAAGCGTACGGCCATCCATCGAAAGTTGCAGGGTCCGCGCATGGGTAAGCCCGTGTGACGGTTGATAGCCGTTGTGCGATAGCTCCAGTTTGCGGGTTTGTCCTGTTTCCGAAAGGATGCAGTCCACCCGCGTCGGCAGTTCGGTCAATAGCTCCGCACCGGCAATCCCGCGCCCTCTGAGCCCAAGATGCGATGACGACACGCCCTCGATCATCATTGTGGAATGGCTGGGTGTGGCGCGGCTAGCCCTGCGCCATTCCTCTCCGAAACGGGCACCGGACCCGCAGTTGACGATCATCGGCCTGCGCCCAGATGTCAGTTCGAACGCCAGGGTACTGGCATGCCCGTCAGCCGAAGCAGCGCCTTGCGGTGGCGCGGCGGCGTCAGCGATCAGGGTGGTCCGGCCCGCCGCAAGGCGCGCGTACCCCATATGCCGTTCACCTGTGGGTGGTGTCTTGATACCTGACGCGACCAAGGCGGCGTCCAGCCGTCCGTCCACGCCATTTCCACCGCCGTGAAATCGCGCCAAGCCGCCATCAGCATGACGCAGGGCCCGCAAGGTGGGCGTGATGCGTGCAATGGCGTTGCTCAGCTCTGGTGGGCAGGCGTGATCCACGTCTTTCAATGACTGGGCTGTCCAGTTCAGCAGGCTCAGGATATCAAGCAGGTCCTGGGGTTTGCGGGTTGCAATCGCGCCGTCTGCGCTGATCTCGCTGTCGCAATCCTTGGCCAAGGCCTGCAACGCGGGCGCGGTATAGTGGTTGATACTCTTGAGAGAGAGGCTGGCATAGATGATGCCTGCCAGTGCCTCGAAGCGGCGCACACCCGGTTCGGTGGCATTCCAGCGGCGTGACAGGAAAAGTGCCTGACGCGCAAGGCTTTGGAAGAAACGGTAGGACGTTGTCTTGTCCTGCCCCCGCAGCACAAACGGGCCGTGGTTGATCAACCGCATCAGCCTGCGCCCTGTCACCCCGGGTGTCCAGCCGTCACTGCGGCCGTCACCGTAGCGGTCGATCCATCCCAGCACCCATGTCCGCGCCAAGGCGCGTGCAGCCTCGTCCCCGACCGCCGCCAGATCATCCAACCAGCCGCATCCTTGGATCTCATCCGACACCTCGGGGTAGGCGTCGGCGATATCCCAGATGCTGTGTTCTTTCCCTTCGACAAACAGGCCGGAGAAGAGAAATTTACCCGCAATAAGTTGCTGGCCGCGCGCGACAATGCCGATCGTGTGTGGTTCCGGCAGGGTTACAAATGCCGTCGCAACAGCAGTACGCGCGGCGCGGCGCGCATGAAACCTGTGCATCATGCGCCTGCGGCGTTGCTGCCATTTTGTGAGTTGCGCCAATTCCTGCAGCCTCGGTTTGCACTCTTGCGGGACTATTTTGTCCAGACCATAGGAAATGGTTGTCGCTAAGTCACGCAGGCTTTCGCATCACCGCCATATAGAACCCGTCCATCCCGCCGCGATCGGGCCAGAAATCGGGGCGCAGACGCAGGCCGCCTTCTGCTGTGATCCAGTCAGGATCAACCCCTTCGATGCGCAGCGCGTCTACGTCAATGGTCAGACCTTCGTGCCGTGCCAGTGCCTCTTCGGCCTGCACTTCGCCTTCATCAGGCAGCAGCGAACAGGTGCAAAACACCAGCCGCCCGCCAGGTTTTACCAGCGTCAGGGCGTGATCAATGAGTGTTTCCTGCTGGTCAATCAGCGCGCCAAATTCAGAACCGTCCTTCGCATAGGGCAGATCAGGATGCCGCCGGATGGTGCCGGTTGCCGAGCAGGGGGCATCCAGAAGCACGGCATCAAATCCGCCCTCGTTAAATTCAAAGGCATCGCTGACCACGCAGTTGGCCGACAAGCCCACGCGTGCAAGGTTTTCGCTGACCCGCGCCATCCGCTTGTCCGAGATATCCAAGGCGGTGACATCTGCGCCCAAAGCGGCCAGTTGCATGGTCTTGCCACCCGGCGCGGCGCAAAGGTCGAGCACTCTCAACCCTTTGACATCGCCCAGCAGCTTCACGGGCATGGCCGCTGCCGCATCCTGTACCCACCAGTCTCCGCTGGCAAATCCTGCTAGGGATGAGACCTGTCCCGCGTTTGGTACACGGACAGAGCCAGTTGGCAGAACTGTTCCGCCGACAGCGGCGGCAACCGCTTCCACGTCACCTTTGGCCGTCAGATCTAGCGGTGCACCTGCAAAATGTGCGGCCTCCATGCCGGCCACTGCGTCGCGCCCCCACGCGGCCACCAGCGGTTGCCGCAGCCAGCTCGGTGTGAGCGGCACGGCGCGCTTGGCCCAGCCCTCGGGACCTTCCTCGGCGATTTTGCGCAGGACGGCGTTGGTCAGACCCTTCATGGACTGCGTGCGTTTGTTGCGGGCAACGATTTCGACATAGGCGTTGACGACGCCGTGGGCGGCCTCGCCGTTGCATAATTCGATCACGCCAAGGCGCAGGGCATTCATCACATGATCGGGCGGCGTTTTCTTCAGATACGGCTTCAGCATCCGGTCCGCACGGTCAAGGCCGCGCAGGGCCTCGGTCGCAAGGCGCTGGGCGCGGGCGCGGTCATCGTTTTCTAGCCGCGCCAAGGCTCCGCCAGCGATCAATTCAGCCATCAGGCGGCCTTCGGTCGTGATCTGCATCAGCAGATGATGGGCGGTACGGCGCGCCGGCAGGCCGGTCTGGGTCATCTCTGGTCTCACTTGAAGCTTGCTCTTCTGCGCGTATATCAATCATGGGATATCGACAAGGAGGCGCCTGCCATGACCGAAGATACCAAAGACTTGCCACCAGCCGCGCAACGCGCCTTGGCCGAAGCTGAAGAGCGCCGCAAGAAAGCGGGCGCTCAAGTGCTGCCCACTGAATTGGGCGGGCGCGACGGGCCCGAGCCGGTCCGCTATGGTGATTGGGAGAAAAAGGGATTGGCGATCGATTTCTGATCCTCTTGTCAGGACCACGTATTATCTGACATTTTGCCGTCTTAGATGCTGTTCCATATAGTTCTGGCAGTGTAGGATATGCGGGTTGCCCGAAAGGATTTTGGTTTGATCGTTCAAAAATTCGCCGCCCTCGTCGCATGTTGCGCGCTTGCCAGTTGTGGTTTGCCTCGCGGCGCAGGTTTTCAGTCGGAGGTACTTGCAGCCTCCAAGGCGAATACCGCCGCTGAGGGCGAAGAGCCCGCATATGACTTTGCCGTCTATGAAGTAAACCGCGATACGCTGCCTGTCCTGCAGGGCTGGCCGGTCACAGGCCAGGGGGCATTGCCTTGGCCTGTTGCGCAAGAACAGCCCGCTTCGATGATGATTGCAGCGGGTGACACCGTTCAGGTGACGATCTGGGATGCCGAAGAAAACTCAATTTTCGGTGCGGCTGGTGTGACGCCGTTGCAGCCTGAAATCGTAAGCGCTGACGGTAGCATCTTTGTTCCCTACATCGGGAGCCTGCGTGTGGCCGGTATGGCCCCCACTACAGCCCGCGAGCGGATCGAAGAAGAGCTGATCCGCACCGTACCATCAGCGCAGGTCCAGTTAACTGTTGAACCGGGGCAGACGAATACGGCAAACCTTGCTGCCGGGGTTTCAGCCCCTGGTCTTTATCCCCTGCCGAACCGCAACTTCAAGATCCTCGATCTGTTCTCGCAGGCGGGTGGTCCGCGCCCTGATCTGAACTCCCCTCAGGTGCGTCTGGTTCGTGGCAGCCGGACCTATGGTATTCCGTTCGAGCGGCTTCTGAGCGACCCTGGTGCCAATATCGCCGTGCGCGGTGGTGACCGTATTTTTGTCGAAGACGACAAACGGCAGTTTATCGCTCTTGGCGCAACCGGTGCCCAGTCGATCTTTGATTTCCCCGAAATCGAGTTTTCAGCGCTTGAGGCGCTGGCCTTCATCGGTGGCGTCAATGCCGGCAGCGCAAACCCAGAAGGCATTCTGATCCTGCGGGAATACGCCCAAAGCGCCGTGAAAGACGGTATCGCTGGCCCCCCGCAAGAGCGTGTTGTCTTTACGATCGACCTCACCTCGGCCGATGGCCTGTTCTCGGCAGGGAACTTCATGCTTGAGGGGGACGATCTGATCTACGGCACTGAAAGCGCGCTTGGCCCTGCACTGACGCTCTTTGGTCTGACAAATAATCTGGCATCAGTCGTCAGCGGAAACTGAACGCGTTCAGAATAATATGATGTCGTCTCCAAGCAGGGCGGGGTCGATGATCCCGTCGATATGCAGGATATTTCCGTCATCAAAATCAATCGTCACGCGCCCGTCCGCAAAGGTGCCATAGATGAAAAGCAGGTCGGCGGCCGAGGTCAGTCCGGTCCAGAGGTCCGGGTCGAGGATAATCCGGTCGATGCCCTGTTCGAAATCAGCAATGACGTCGACACCGCTGTTGAAGATAAAGGTATCGGCGCCAGCGCCGCCCTTCAGCCAGTCCTGCCCGTTGGCACCGTCGAGCCGGTCGTCGCCTGTACCACCAAAAAGCGTATCTGCGCCGTCACCGCCATTGAGGATGTCATCGCCGGCACGGCCCAGGATTGTGTCATCGCCTTGCCCTCCGCTCACAGTATCGTCGCCACCACCCGCGAAGATCACATCAAACCGGTTGCTGCCAAGAAACGTTTCGGCAGCGTCAGTTCCTTCAATCGTGAGCCCAAGGGGGCCACTACCTGCTGCATCGTTCAACGTGTCGCGCAGTTGATCCAGATTACCTGTACCGACGATCTGAAGCGAGGTCAGGATGCTATTCTCGCCGCTCTGATCGGCGGGGGGATCCGGCGGCAGTGTACCCAAGTCCGGCAAAGGTGTTGCCGGTCCGGGGTAGCCGGGCATGATCCCGACAGGCAGGCGCGTCGCCCCGATCAGATCGGCGGTGGTCAGAGTGCGGTAATCAATGGGGCCCCCGTTCGAGCTCTGCACGATCAGCATTTCATCACCATAGCTGATGGCCATGCCGTCGCTACGGATCGTGATGAAAAGCTGGCTGATGTCACGCAGCATGGGCCAGAGCGATAAATCAATGCTGTCTTCGCCCACAGTGAAGTCCGTAATCGTGTCGGTCCGGCCATCAGCGCCCAGAATAAAGACATCTGCTCCGCTGCCGCCTGACATGATGTCGGCGCCTGCGCCATCGCGCAGAATATCGTCACCTTCCCCCCCGGATATGGCATCGTCACCGTCGTGTCCTTGCAGGATATCATTGCCGTCGGTGCCGGCCAGCGGTCCTCCTGCCAGAGTGGCGGTCAGATCAACGCCCCTGACACCGGTATCAAAGGCCAGTTGCGTGACGCCGGGTTCGCTGCTGCTGGCCACAAAGATGTCGATTCCTCCGACGCGATCCCTTGCTGCCAGCGCGCTGACGTTATCAAGCCCGAAATCAACGGTGTCTTCGATCGTTGCACGATGAACCAGCAATCCGCCCGAGAGCAGCAGGAAAACCGAAACCCCGTCATCGGCGCCGCCTGCAATGACATAGGTTTTGCCGTCCGTATGGATGACCTCAAGGGAGGTTACGCCGCCAAAGCGCGTATCGCGTCCGTCAAGCACATGGTCACGCACGATCATGCTGCCATCGGCGCCAAGCTCTACCACGCTGAGGCTGCTTGATCCGGCTGCGGCGAGTATGACGAATGTCGCATCCCCGACGGTGGTGGTTTCAAGGGCTGTGGGCGCGCTGATCCAAAGACCGTCGTCTGAACCGATGGTTGTTTCGCCAACGATGGCCCCTGTCGAATCAACTTCCCGCGCCGTCAGGCCGTTCTGGGCCTCGCTTGTTGTGAGAACAAAGGTCTGACCCTCGACCGTCGCAAGCGTGACCGCCGGAATGCGTGCAGTCGAGGACGCGTCCACGTCATAGTGGATACTATGATCGCGCAGGGTGCCATCGGCGTCGAAGGTGATGCGGGCAAGGCCGGTCTGGCCCGCAAGAGCGCCAAAGACAGTTTGCGTTCCGTCCGGCAGCGCGAGTGTGACGCCGTGCTGAAAGCCGTTGTATGTCGCTGGTAGGCTGACCAACGGAGTGGCGGTCGCAAAGCCACCATCCGTGGCAATCCCGATAGTCTGAAGCGCGCCGTTAAAACCGCCACCGACCAAGACACTTGCGTTCGCTCCTTCTGCAATCAGGCTAATGCTGGCCGCACCACCAAGAACGGCTCCGCCGAAATAGGGCTGGGTTTCTTCAATGGCGATTGCGCCACTTTCGATGCTCCACTGCCGTAGGACGCCGTCATAGCGTGTTGTGCTATAAAGCTGGGCTGCTCCGCCAATCTCCATGACCACCAGGTCAGTGATATGAGAGTGGCCCACGTCACCGGGATCGGCGACGTGACCGGAAAAGGTTAGTAGAGACATGAAAGGTACCCCCCGGAACCACGTGTCATCTGTATGTTTTGTGAAGTTGATTTTTTTTGGCGGTTTAGCTGCGGCGGAATTAGGGCGTAGGCGTGAACTTTACCGCTTAATTTCCTCAATAACGTATGGGATTTGAGGAAAACTCCCACATGATTGAGAAGTATGGAGCCCGATATTCAGAGCGCTTGTGAGTGGCTTGTGTGACAAAACGCACAGAAGAAATACTGCCTATGCGCTAGGTTGTCTGTGGGGAATTTTTCCAGTGGTGAGGGTTTAACGGTTCGTCTTCAGTGTGCCTTGCGTTTGTGACGCAGGGCACATTTCATTTAAGACCCTTCGTACCCGTCCGGATTGGCAGATTGCCATGCCCATGTGCTGCTGGTCATGTCATCAAGATCATGCGTCGCTTTCCATCCCAGTTCGGCATTGGCACGGCTTGCATCGGCTTGCATCGCTGCAATGTCGCCTTCACGGCGCCCGACCTGTCGGGTTTTTATCGGCGCGCCGCAGGCCCGCTCGAATGCAGCAACCATGTCGCGCACGCTGTAGCTTTGGCCGGTGCCGATATTGAATGGTCGCGCACCTGTTGCCTCTTCGGCATAGGCAATGGCCGCGACATGGGCGCGGGCAAGATCGACCACATGGATATAGTCGCGCAGGCCTGTGCCGTCCGGGGTGTCGTAATCATCCCCGAAAATTTGCAACGCGGCGCGTTTGCCCACCGCGACCTGCGCGATAAAGGGCATCAGGTTATTGGGAATATCCTTGGGGTCTTCGCCGATCTGTGCCGAAGCATGTGCCCCGACCGGATTGAAATAACGCAGCAACACTGCCGCGCGCGCGGGATCGGCAGCAGCCCAATCCGTCAGGATCTGCTCGGCCATCAGCTTGGTCTTGCCATAGACAGATGTGGGATTTGTCGGATGCGCCTCATCATAAGGAAGATAGACGGGTTCGCCATAGACCGTCGCTGAAGATGAAAAGATCAGGCGTTTGCAATCTGCCCGGTCCATCGCATGCAGCAAAGCCAGCGTACCAGAGACGTTGACGTCATAATAGAGCAGCGGTTTCTCCTGACTTTCGCCAACTGCCTTGAGGCCTGCAAAATGGATCACGGCCTCGGGCTGAAAATCCTGCATGACCTCGTCGAGCTTAGCGGCATCACGTACATCGCCGACATAATCATGGACCAAACCGTTCGACAAAGCCCGGACACGGTTCAATACTTCGGGTGTCGCGTTGCTGTAGTTGTCCAGCACGCAGACTTCATGGCCTTGCGCCATAAGTTCAAGCAATGTGTGGCTGCCGATATACCCTGCACCGCCGGTCACCAATACGCGCATGCGTGTCTCCAAATCATACCGTTCCCTTTTAGGGACTTGCAGACCCAGGTTCAACGTCACTGAAGGCGGGGGTTTCGGCACCGCACGGTCCTGTAAGGCTCTTGTGAGACATCGTCGGAAATACTGCGCGTCAATTCATTCCCAGCGGAAGGCGCAGGACCACATGCCAGATACTACCCCGAACCTCGAGTTGCCGTTCATCATGCCGGCGCAGGCACAAAAACACGTGACACATAACGAAGCCATCGAGTTGCTCGATATGATCGTCCAGCTAACGGTCGAAAGTACGGGCGCCACGACCCCACCCGCATCAGCCAATGAAGGGCAGGCATGGGTGCTTGGTGCGTCGCCTTCAGGTGGTTGGGCGGGACAGGCGGGCAGGATCGCTGCATGGCGAGGCGGTGGCTGGTTGTTTGTCACGCCGCGCGAAGGGTGGATGGCATGGGTGAAGAGTGATTCCGAGCTGCAGGTCTTTACCGGAAGCATCTGGGCCACTTTGGCCGGAACCGCGGCCTAGTGCTTTAGCGGCGAATCCGGCTTTGCGCATTTTGACGCATGCAACATGAAGAAAGCAAAAAGCGTGGCACCCGAAAGGGGCTGCGCTTTCTTGTATTTTCTCGAAGAAGAAATGGAGAAAGCCTAAGTTTTGGTCTGAAATTGCTGTTCAATGCAGATAACAGCACCATATGCCCCTTCGAGTAGCGGATTCTTGTCGCAGGGTGCTTGCGACGTCATAGGGGCTCTGCTACATCGCGCAGGATTTTGCTGCTCTCTCGTTTTCGTGAGGGCTAAGGAAGTTGCTCATTCGCGTCCTGTCACCGACGGGGCCCGCGGGTCTGGGCCCAAGATATCGGAAGGCTCCACGTGTCCGAAACTGCTGGTATTTCGACAGGCATCGCCACGCGCTATGCAACCGCCGTGTTTGACCTCGCCAAAGAAGGCAAGGTGATCAAGGCACTCGAATCAGATGTTGCTTCATTGGAAGCGGCGATGGCCGAAAGCGCCGATCTGCGTACATTGTTGACATCACCGCTTTACAGCCGCGAACAACAGTCTGGTGCAATCGTTGCGATCGCCAAGAAGATGAAACTCTCTGACACCACAAGCAACGTGCTAGCGCTTCTGGCGTCCAAGCGTCGCTTGTTTGTCCTGCCACAGCTGATCGCTGTTTTGCAGGACATGCTGTCAGAAGAGCGTGGCGAAGTGACTGCTGAGGTTACGACAGCCAAGGCGCTGACCAAGGCGCAGGCTGAGAAACTGGCTAAAACGCTGAAAGCCCAAGTGGGCAAATCTATCACCATCAAAGAAACCGTCGATGAATCAATCATCGGCGGTCTTATTGTCAAAGTGGGCTCCAAGATGATCGACACGTCGATCGCCTCCAAGCTCAACGCACTCCAGAGTAAAATGAAAGAGGTCGGATAAATGGCGATCCAAGCGTCTGAAATTTCTGCGATCCTGAAGGACCAGATCAAAAACTTCGGTCAAGAGGCCGAAGTTGCCGAAGTCGGTCGTGTGCTGAGCGTGGGCGACGGTATCGCCCGTGTTTACGGCCTCGACAACGTGCAGGCCGGTGAAATGGTTGAATTCCCCGGCGGTATCCGCGGGATGGCCTTGAACCTCGAATCCGACAACGTTGGTGTTGTTATCTTCGGCTCCGACCGTGACATCAAAGAAGGTGACACAGTTAAGCGCACAAAATCCATCGTGGACGTGCCGGTTGGTGACGAACTGCTGGGTCGCGTTGTTGACGGCCTTGGCAACCCTCTGGACGGCAAAGGCCCGATCAAGACAAAGGCGCGCGCGGTTGCTGACTCAAAGGCACCCGGCATCATCCCGCGCAAATCGGTTCACGAGCCGATGGCAACAGGTCTGAAATCCGTTGACGCGATGATCCCGATTGGCCGTGGCCAGCGCGAATTGATCATTGGTGACCGCCAGACAGGTAAAACTGCTGTGGCACTCGACACGATCCTCAACCAGAAGTCCTATAACGACGCTGCCGAAAAAGAGTACGACAAGCTGTACTGCGTGTACGTCGCTGTCGGTCAGAAGCGTTCGACAGTTGCCCAGCTGGTGAAGAAGCTCGAAGAAAGCGGCGCGATTGAGTATTCGATCGTTGTGGCTGCGACTGCGTCCGACCCTGCACCGATGCAGTTCCTTGCACCATATGCGGCAACCGCGATGGCCGAGCACTTCCGTGACAACGGCCGCCACGCGCTGATTATCTACGATGACCTTTCCAAGCAGGCTGTCTCCTACCGTCAGATGTCCCTGCTGCTGCGCCGCCCACCAGGGCGTGAAGCCTACCCGGGTGACGTTTTCTACCTTCACTCCCGCCTGCTTGAGCGTTCTGCCAAGCTGAACGAAGACAATGGTGCGGGTTCTTTGACCGCGCTGCCGATCATCGAAACCCAAGGTGGTGACGTGTCCGCGTTTATTCCGACCAACGTGATTTCGATCACCGACGGTCAGATCTTCCTTGAAACAGAACTGTTCTACCAAGGTATTCGCCCTGCGGTGAACACGGGTCTTTCGGTTTCGCGTGTGGGTTCATCCGCGCAGACCAACTCGATGAAGTCGGTTGCTGGTCCTGTTAAGCTTGAGCTTGCACAGTACCGCGAAATGGCCGCCTTTGCGCAGTTCGGTTCCGACCTTGACGCCGCGACACAGCAGTTGCTGAACCGTGGTGCCCGCCTGACCGAGTTGATGAAGCAGCCACAGTATGCGCCGCTGACCAACGCAGAGATCGTTTGTGTTATCTACGCAGGCACCAAAGGCTACCTCGACAAGATTGCCGTCAAGGATGTTGGCCGTTTTGAAGCAGGCCTGCTGAAGCACCTGCGCACAAACGCATCCGACGTGCTCGACATGATCACCAAGGAAGACCCGAAGATCAAAGGCGACGCCGAAGAGAAGATCAAAGCGGCAATCGACGCTTTTGCAAAAGACTTCGCGTAATCTTTGAGACAAAGGAGGCTTTGCTTTGCCAAGTCTTAAGGACCTGAAAAACAGGATCGAGTCGGTCAAATCGACCCGCAAGATCACAAAGGCCATGCAGATGGTCGCGGCTGCAAAACTGCGCCGCGCCCAGGATGCAGCCGAGGCGTCGCGCCCTTACACCGAACGGTTTAACGCCGTAATGGCCGGGCTTGCCGCTTCGGTTGGCGGATCAGACACGGCACCAAAGTTGCTGTCCGGTACGGGCAGCGACCAGGTGCAGTTGTTGGTTGTCATGACTGCAGAACGCGGGCTGTGCGGTGGCTTTAACGGCAACATCGCAAAGCTGGCTAAGACCCATGCACAGAAGCTGCTGGCTGAAGGCAAGACAGTGAAAATTATCACTGTCGGCAAAAAAGGCCGCGACGCGATGAAGCGTGATTTCGGCAGCCTCTTTGTCGGTCACGTTGATCTGACAGATGTCAAACGTGTTGGTTATCCCGACGCGCAGGGTATCGCCAAGGACGTGCTTGGCCGTTTCGACGCCGAGGAATTCGATGTCGCGACGATCTTCTTTGCGCGCTTTGAAAATGTTGTATCGCAGCACCCGACTGCACAGCAAATCATCCCTGCCAAATTCGAGCAGGCTGAAGATGCTGATGCGACACTCTACGACTATGAGCCCGGTGAGGAAGAAATCCTCGCCGACCTGCTGCCACGTGGTGTGGCGACGGCAATCTTCAGCGCACTGCTGGAGAACGCCGCGTCCGAGCAGGGCGCACGTATGTCGGCGATGGACAACGCGACACGCAACGCCGGCGAGATGATCGACAAGCTGACCATCGAGTTTAACCGCTCGCGTCAGGCTGTGATCACCAACGAGCTGATTGAAATTATTTCGGGCGCGGAAGCGCTCTAGACCCCGGAGAAGACGAAAATGGCAAATGCAAAAGGCAAGATCACGCAGGTCATCGGCGCTGTCGTCGACGTGCAGTTCGACGACCACCTGCCCGAGATTTTGAACGCACTGATCACAGACAACAACGGCAAGCCGCTGGTGTTGGAAGTGGCACAGCACCTTGGTGAAAACACTGTGCGGACCATCGCGATGGACAGTACCGAGGGTCTGGTGCGCGGTCAGGAAGTGGTTGACCAGGACAACACAATCACAGTGCCCGTGGGCGACGCAACTCTGGGCCGCATCATGAACGTCATCGGCGAGCCGATCGACGAAAAAGGCCCGATCGGTGAGAAAGAGCGCCGCTCGATCCACGCTGATGCGCCAACGTTTGAGCAGCAGTCGACAGCTTCCGAGGTTCTGGTCACAGGCATCAAGGTGATCGACCTTCTCGCACCCTACGCAAAGGGTGGTAAGATCGGTCTGTTCGGTGGTGCCGGTGTTGGTAAAACTGTTCTTATTCAGGAACTGATCAACAACATCGCCAAAGTGCACTCCGGTTACTCGGTTTTCGCCGGTGTGGGTGAGCGTACACGTGAAGGCAACGACCTTTACTACGAATTCATCGACTCCAAGGTTATCGACATTGACGACCTGACCAAGTCCAAAGTGGCTCTGGTGTACGGTCAGATGAACGAGCCTCCAGGTGCGCGTATGCGTGTTGCCCTGTCCGGTCTGACAATGGCAGAAGCGTTCCGCGACCAGTCCGGTACAGACGTTCTGTTCTTCGTGGACAACATCTTCCGCTTCACGCAGGCGGGTTCCGAGGTGTCCGCGCTTCTGGGTCGTATTCCATCCGCTGTGGGCTACCAGCCAACACTGGCGACCGACATGGGTGCGATGCAGGAACGCATCACATCGACAAAGAACGGTTCGATCACGTCCGTTCAGGCAATTTACGTCCCTGCGGACGACTTGACCGACCCCGCACCAGCGACATCCTTTGCGCACCTTGATGCGACAACGGTTCTGAACCGTGCGATTTCGGAAAAGGGTATCTACCCTGCGGTTGACCCGCTCGATTCCACATCACGCCTGCTGGACCCAGCGATCGTTGGTGAAGAGCACTATGCTGTGGCGGCCGACGTGCAGCAGATGTTGCAGCGCTACAAATCGCTTCAGGATATCATCGCGATCCTCGGCATGGACGAGCTGTCAGAAGAAGACAAACTGACCGTTGCCCGCGCCCGTAAGATCGAGCGTTTCCTGTCGCAGCCGTTCGACGTGGCACAGGTCTTTACAGGCTCGCCAGGTGTTCAGGTACCGCTGGAAGACACGATCGCGTCGTTCAAGGCTGTTGTGGCTGGCGAATATGACCACTTCCCAGAGGGCGCCTTCTACATGGTTGGCGGCATTGAAGAAGTGAAAGCCAAAGCCGAGAAAATGGCTGCGGACGCCGCTTAATTCTGGGCTGAAGGAGAAGCCGACATGGCAAACCTACAATTCGATCTGGTCTCGCCCGAACGCCGCTTGGCGTCGGTCGAGGCGACCGAGGTCCGCATCCCCGGTGCAGACGGTGATCTGACAGCCATGGCAAACCATGCGCCGACGATCACGACACTGCGCCCCGGGGTTCTGACCGTGGTGCACGGTGGTGGGTCCGACACCTATGTTGTGTCCGGTGGTTTCGCCGAGATCACAGCAACCGGTGTATCCGTTCTGGCCGAGCGCGCCCTGCCACAGGCAGAAGTGACGCAAGAGGTCTTTGACGCAATGGTCGAAGAAGCCAAAGCGGCGCATCGCAAGGCGCAGGACAACTTCAAGAACGAACCTGGCCCGGTTGATGACGCAGCCAAGCTGTTGTCCGATATGGTGGCCATTGGTGGCCACATCGGTCTGACCGCCAAGAACTAAAAAATCAGGCATAAGCTCATCAGAGCTTATGCCGACCCGACCTTCCCCAAAATTGGCAAACATATCTCTTGCGCTGAGTGCGGCCTAGTCCGACAGTGCCCAAAGCGTTGCTGATCCATAAACCGGCTCACCGTCCACCGTCAGCGTAATGTCCTGACCCAGGCCGAAATAGCTGCCCGAAGCATAGATACCGCTGGCATCCGGCCCATAGACTGGACCGTCGATATTGCCCGTGATCGTGAACTGCTGCCCCCCATTGTCAAATGCACCGTCGATTTCGAGATCAATATTGGCATTGCCATTGCTCGCCGAGGTCAGGGTCGCACCTAGGAAGCTGACCTCGCCAGCGTAAAGTGCCAGTTCGGTTGTGTCGGTCTCGCTGTTGTAGACGTAGCCCATAAACTCATTCGCGCTGCCAGTTGTTGCGCCTGTCCCCATATCGACAGTCAGGGTTGCAGCGCTTGCAATGTTGGCATTGGGGGTGCTGGTGAAGAGAACTTCCATAAACCCGCTATATGCGATCGCTCCCGTAGGCAGATCCACAAAGGGGGTCCGGCCGCCGTCATTGTGCGTGGCCTGCACCAAAGACAACTCGTCAGGCATGTCGTTGCGAAAATAGAGCGCCTGTTGTTCTGTCGGTGCAAGGAAAGGGCTCGGTGGCGGGCCACCGCCGCCACCATTGTCACCGCCGCCACTATCATCACCATCATCACCCCCGCCGTCACCGGTATCAGGCATAGCCCCTGATCCGCCGCCACATGCCATGACGAGTGCGAGCAGCGCGCAGCACCCCAAATGCGTTACAAAATGGTGTGACATGGCATGATCCCAACGATAGTTTCCAAAACCTTAAGGTTGAGTTATCAATGAATGATTAACCAAGTGTTAGTATCGGTTTGGCAATCGCAGGAATAGCAATGCGGCGCTTTGAGGGTGGTAAAGTCGGCATAGACCATGGAGATGTGGTGCTCTTTTCCGATTTTGAGGATGACGGGCAGATGTGGCGCGGCGAAGGCCCGAGACAGTCCCGCGCCGCAGTTCAATTCTCAAATGCCTACGCTACGCCGCCCCATGTGCAGGTTTCTATGTCAATGTGGGACATCTCCAACAACACCAACATCCGCGCTGATGTGCAGGCCGAAGAGATCACCGAGACAGGATTTACTATCGTTTTTCGGACGTGGTCAGATACCCAGGTCGCGCGTGTCCGCGTTGCCTGGACGTCATTTGGCGAATTGCCGAGTGATGATGGGTGGGAACTTTACTAGCGCGAGTCTTATTCCGCCGCGTAAAGCCCCTCGTAGATGGGCCCCAGTGTCTTGTGATCGAACAGCGACGAGACCGAGGTGCCGTTCCATGTGTTCAGGATCGCTTGGGCAAACATCGGCGCTGTCGGCACAATCCGGATGTTCGGGCAGGCTTTCACCGCGTCGGTCGCCCGTATCGTGTCGGTGATCACCAGCGATTTCATCACCGATTTCGACACACGTTCTACCGCAGGACCCGACAGCACACCGTGGGTAATATAGGAGTGCACCTCTTTCGCGCCATTCTCCATCAGCACCTCGGCGGCTTTGCAAAGCGTACCTGCGGTATCAACGATGTCGTCAACGATCACGCAGACCTTGTCTTTGACATCACCAATCACAGTCATTTCAGCCACTTCACCGGGTTTGCCGCGGCGTTTGTCCACGATCGACAAAGGTGCGCCGATACGCTGTGCCAGATCACGCGCGCGGGCCACGCCACCCACGTCAGGGGATACCACCATCACATCGTCCATCTGACCGCGGAAATTGTGCATCGCATCCAGCGCGTAAATCGGTGAGGCATAGAGGTTATCCACCGGAATATCGAAAAAACCCTGAATTTGCGTGGCATGCAAATCCAGGGTGAGAACGCGTTCGATACCGGCTTCTACAATCATATTCGACACCAGCTTCGCGGTGATCGGCGTGCGCGCCTTGGAGCGGCGATCCTGACGGGCATATCCGAAATACGGGATCACAGCCGTAATGCGCGCCGCTGATGACCGGCGCAGCGCATCGGCGATGATCAGCAACTCCATCAGGTTGTCGTTGGCGGGGTTCGAGGTGGGTTGAATGATAAACATATCCTCGCCGCGGACGTTCTCGAAGACCTCAACAAATATTTCGCCGTCGTTGAACCGTTCGACCCGCGCATCACAGAGGCTGACATCCATGCCACGATGCATCGACATGCGGCGGGCGATGGCAGTGGCCAAGGGCTGATTGGCGTTGCCGGCAATCAGCTTGGGTTCAATCATGGTCGGCATGGGCGTGGTCCTCTGGCAGAAGGCAGTTACAGGTATGTAACAGATTCGTGGCGTTGACACCGCGTAACACAAGCTTACCGTCTCGCAAAGAATTGACCTGCGACAGGAGCCGCAAAATGCCACATATCGACTATTACTTCGCAACGCTGTCGCCGTTTACTTACCTTAGCGGAACGCGGCCACGCGATATCGCCCAAAAACATGGCGCGACGCTCACTTACAAGCCGCTGGACATTATGGCGCTCTTTGCGCGCACCGGCGGTGTGCCACCCAAGGATCGCCACCCGAACCGTCAGGAATACCGCCTGCAAGATCTGGCGCGGCGGTCCAAGCGTTTGGGGGTGCCGCTGAATCTGAAACCGATGTTCTGGCCGACCAACGGAGCGCCTTCGGCCTATGCCATTATCGCAGCACAAAACGTAGGCGCAGATGTAGCCGAACTTGTCACGGCTTTTGGCGCGGCTTGCTGGGCAGAGGAGCGCGATATCAGCCAGGATGATGTTGTCCGCGCCTGTCTGGAGAAATGCGGGCTTGATCCTGATTTGGCGGACAAAGATATGCTGACCAGTGCGGATACCTTTGGCAAAAACCTTGAAGATGCAGTCAACGCGGGGGCCTTTGGCGCGCCGTTCTTTATCACCGACAGCGGTGAGCGGTTCTGGGGTGAAGACCGGCTTGACGATCTGGATGCGTATCTGGCCGGCAAGCTCTGATGCCGGATGCCTTTGGGCATTCCATCCACAGTGTCACGGTGGGGTCCGGTGATCCTGCTGTGATGATCCATTGCATGTTGGGCCGCCATCAGGCGATGCTGCCTTTGGCGAAGGCGTTAAATGCCCGTGCAACTTTGCTGGATATGCCCGGACATGGGCGCAGTGACAAATGGGATGGCAAGACGGAATACCAATCGCTGGTCGCCGAGGCCGCGCGGCAGTGTTGTGACGGCCCCAGTCATGTGATCGGCCATTCCTTCGGCGCGACAGCCGCCCTGCGACTGGCCATTGAAAGCCCTGAGTGCGTTTCAAGACTTACCCTGATTGAGCCTGTGTTCTTTGCCGCGGCAAAGGGCACCGCCGCGTTTACCGCGCATATGAAAGCGTTTCGTCCATTCATCACTGCCATGCTGATGGGGGATGAGCCATGTGCGGCAGAGATGTTCAACGCGCAATGGTCTGATAGCGATTGGGCCGCACTGTCAGAGCGCCAGAAAGACTATCTGATCCGGCGCATCCATCTGGTCGTCGCTGGCGGTGCCGCGATTGAGGAAGACGCGGACGGCGTCACCTCGGCAGCACGGCTGGGTGCTTTGGACATCCCTGTTACGCTGATCCGCGGCGGGCAAACGCAACCTGTCATCAAGGCAATTCACGACGCCCTTGTCGCGCGGATTCCTCAGGCGACTGATCATGTTATTGAAGAAGCGGGGCATATGATTGCCCTGACACATGTTGCGCAGATCGCTGCGATTATCCGTGCAGCAGATCAAGAAACTGGTTAACGTCCGCTTCGGTCATGGCCCAGTCACAGACCAGACGCCCGATCAGCGGTGCGTCGGGGTCGCCTGCCTCGGGGTCGCCATTCATCACATAGTAGACCGCCCCTGCATCAAGCATGCGTTTGTGGTCGCTGCGGGGCATCTGGAAGAAGATCATGTTGGCCTGCGGCTCGAACAGGAGTTCGACGGCATCATGCTGGCGCAGCCCTGCGGCCAGTTGGGCACAGCGGGCGTTGGCGGAGCGGGCCATATCAAGCCAGAGGTCATCCTGAAGATAGGCCTGCATCTGGGCTGAAAGATAACGGTGCTTGGACAGCAGGTGTCCGCCACGCTTGCGCCGCAGTTCGAATTCCCATGCGATTTCGGGGTTGAAAATGATACAGGCCTCAACCCCCATTGCGCCGTTCTTGGTGCCGCCAAAGCTGACGGTATCAACGCCGGCTTTCCATGTCATGTCCGCAGGCGAACAGTCGAGCGCGGTCATCGCATTGGCGAAACGCGCACCATCAAGGTGGGTTTGCATCCTGAATTCGCGGGCGGTTGCGGTGAGCGCCTGAATTTCTTCAAGCGTGTAGATCGTCCCCTTTTCAGTGACTTGCGTAATCGACAGCGGGCCGCGTTGCGGGCCGTGCACGCCACGGTTTTCTTCGCCAAGGATTTTGCTGCGCAGGGCATCCGGGGCCATTTTGCCGTCCGCCGTTGGCACCAAGGTCAGCTTGGCCTGAGTGTAGAACTCCGGCGCGTTGCATTCGTCCTCGTGGATATGCGCGCATTCGGTGCAGAATACCGTCTGCCAAGGCTGTGTCATTGAGGCAAGCAACACAGAGTTCGCCGCCGTGCCGTTGATGATTAGGTAAACGGCAGCTTCGGGTGCTTCAAACGCTTCGCGGATCTGCGCGCGCACGGTCTCCATGATCGGGTCCGCGCCATATCCCATGGCATAGCCGGTATTGGCGGCGACCAGCGCCTCCATCACCTTGGGATGGACGGGGCCTGCGTTGTCTGAAGCAAAAAACATCTAGAGTGGCTCCTCGATAATGTGGTCTTCCCAATCGTCTTCGTCGACCTGAAATTCGGGAATGGTCATGCCTCTGACCGATACGCCAGCCCTATGCACAGATTCCGGATCGCCCGAGATCAGCGGGTGCCAGTCGTACAGCGGGCGGCCCTCATGGACCAAGCGGTAGCCGCAGGTGAGGGGCAGCCAGTACAGATTTTCGACGATGGTTTTCGGGGTCAGTACAATACATTCAGGGACAAATTGATGGCGTTTGGCATAGTTGCTGCACAAACAGCTTTCACCATCAAGCAGACGGCAGGCGATGCGGGTCATCGCCACGGTGCCGTCGTCATCTTCGAGCTTGTTCAGGCAGCATTTGCCGCACCCGTCGCAGAGCGCTTCCCATTCCTGTTTGTTCAGTTTCGACATCGGTTTGGTTTCCCAGAACCGCGGCGTCAGGCCGTCGCGGGGAATATCAACGGACATCGGCAAGGATCTCTCTGGCGGTGACACAATCGGCATCCATCTGGGTGATGAGCGCTTCGAGGCTGTCGAATTTCAACTCGGGCCGCAGGAAATCAACCAAGGCAACTGAAAGGGTGGACCCGTAAAGATCGCCTTTGAAGTCAAAGATATAAGTTTCGCAATTCGGAACATTCTCGCCGAACATCGGGCGCACGCCAATTGAGGCTGCGCCGTTGTAGGTGCCTTTGTGCGGGCCATCAAGGACGTCAACTTTCACAGCATAAACGCCGAATTTCGGCGGGTGCAGGCCGGTGATCGACATGTTGGCGGTGGGATACCCCAGATCACGGCCGCGTTGGTCGCCACGAATGACCTCGCCTACGATGCGGTGCCAGTGGCCCAGCATTGCGGCGGCCTCGCGCGGTTTGCCTTCGCTCAGGGCTTGCCGAATTGCGGTGGAGGAGACATTGGCGTGGTCGATGGCCACGATGGGTGCGACAGTCACGCCAAAGCCCATTTCATCGCCGAATTTCTGAAGGTCTGCCACCGTGCCCGCGCGGTCTTTGCCAAAGCAGAAGTCGGCACCGACAACCACATGTTTGAGCCCCAGTTGATCGGCGATGACCGTTTGCGCAAACGCACGGGGGGTGAGGGCGGCAAGGGCTGCGTTGAAGGGTACTTCATAGAGTTTTTCAACACCCAGTTTCGCCAGACGGTTTGCGCGCGCTTCTGCATTCATCAGGCGGAAAGGGTTGGGATCGCGGGAAAAATAGCTGCGCGGGTGTGGCTCGAACGTCATGATGCCGAGGGGCGCGTTCGCCTCTTTGGCGGCTTTGCGCGTGAGGTCGATGACAGCCTGGTGGCCGATGTGCACACCGTCAAAATTGCCGATCGCCGCGGCGGTGCCACGGTCAGCAGGATCAATGAAAACGGTGTCACGAATGATGCGCATGGCTTTGGGTAGCGGACCACGCAGGGCCGTGCAAGCACCGCTTGTCAGCCCTTGCGGGCTCACGCGCGTGGAAAGCCGTCAGGCTTGAACAGCGCTAGTCGAATTTCCGGCTGGGTGCGAGAACAGTGGCATCGCCGACCAGCACCTTTTTGTCGTTCACAATGCAGCGCGTGTTCATGGTGACGCGCCGTTTGGAGTGGTCGATATCTGTGACTTCAACTTCGGCCAGTACCATGTCGCCAGGGCGCACCGGGGCGAGGAATTTCAGGCTTTGCCCCAGATAAACCGTGCCATGCCCCGGCAGTTGTTCCCCGATCACGGCGCTGACCAGTCCCGCCGTCAGCATCCCATGGGCGATACGCCCGCCAAAGATGGTGTCCTGCGCATAGTCTTCATCAAGGTGCACAGGGTTTCTATCGGTCGACACCTCTGCAAACATTTCGATATCGCGATCCGTGATCACCTTGCGGAGCGATCGGGTCATACCGATTTCGATATCTTCGATGCAGATCGTTCCGCGGGGGGCGTTATCCAGCATATCAGGCTCCATTAAGTAACAAAAAATCCAGTATCGCGTCGATATTGAAATTTTATTACTTTGCCGATGCAGAAAGATCAAGCGATTCCTGCTACCGCAACTGCCCGATAGTGTAGGTCGTGCTGATCTGCGCCTCGTTCAAATAGGCCCCCAATGCCTCAGGGTCAGGCTGGCGGTCCGTCTTTGTCTCTGCCGCTGCCAATCCGCCCGAGATAAAGAGCGTGTCGATATCTTCTTGCAGTCCCCCCAGGATATCCGTGCCGATCCCGTCACCGATCCCGATAATACGCGGATCTGATGGCGCATTCGTTAACGCAGCGAGCCTGCGGCGCGCGAGGTCATAGATCGGCGGATGGGGTTTGCCGAAATAGAGGCTCTCGCCGCCCATTTCGGTATAGAGCGCGGCCAGCGCACCGGCGCACCATTCACGGACTTCGCCGCGATCCACAATGATATCGGGGTTAGCGCAAAGCAGTTTCAGCCCCTTTGTTTTCGCATAGAGAAATTCGGGACGGTTCACATCGACATCGGCCAGCGGATCAAAGGGGCCGCAACAGACTATGCCTTCGGCCTGATCAAGCGGGACCTTCTGGATATTCACAGGGTTTTCAATGATCTGCAGGGGCTGGAAGAAGTCATCGTCACGGGGGCTTTCGCCCATGAACCAGATCTTTTCACCCACGATCCCGCGAAACATTGCCGCGCGTGCACTGTCGCCAGAGGTGGCAATCGCGTCCCATGCGTCATCAGGAACGCCCAGACCGTTGATCTGGCGCGCCACAGAATCCCATGGGCGCGGGGAATTCGTGACAAGCACAACAATCCCGCCCGCCGCCCGGTATTTCTGCATGGCAGCCACGGCGTCCGGCAGGGCTGTGACGCCGTTATGCATGCACCCCCACAGGTCCACAAAGGCGGCGTCATACTGCCCCGAGATGTCGGCGAATTGGTCGATGATCTGGGTCATGCGTTAACCTTTGTGAACGGTATGGAAGGCGTACAGATCCTGTACACATCCGGTACACAACCTGTACATACGTTTGCGCGGCCGGCTTAGACCTTGAGCGCGGGGATAATCTGCTTTTTCCGGCTCATGATGCCGGGCAGGACCACGCTGTCGCTTTCGACTTTTGCGTCAAAGGATTTCTCGGCGACTGTCTTGGTCAGATCGTTGGGGATCAGCATGGTGGCCTCTTCCTTGAGAATATCCACGACGAAAAGCAGGACCTGATCGACGCCGTCCTCTTCCGCGACCTTCGGCATGGTTTCCATCAGTGATGCCTTGCGGTCGAGCACGATGTCGGGCGCTGTGGTCTCGAGCACGGAGACACGGAATTTCTTGCCGTCGACGGCATATTCCTTGCTGTCCATGCGCAGCAGTTCGGCGTCGGAGAATGCAGAGACATCGGATTTTGCTGCAAACATTTCACCGGCGTAGGTATCGATATCGACCCCAAGGTCCTTGGCAAGCGCCTCGGCCAGATCCTTGTCCACCTCGGTTGTCGTGGGTGACCGGAAGGCCAGCGTGTCGGAAAGGATGCATGACAGCATCAATCCCTTGATGCCCTGTGGCATGTGGCTGGCGTGATCACCCATCATCTGGTGCATGATCGTCGCGGTGCAGGCCAAGGGACGCACAGTGATGTTGATCGGGTTCTTGGTTTCCAGACCGCCGGCCAGTTTGTGGTGGTCAATGATGGCCAGCACATCGGCGTTGTTGATGTTTGCGGGCAGTTCGGCGGGATTGTTGGTGTCCACGATCACGCAGGACTGGTTGTCATCCACGTCGGCAATGATCTCGGGAAGCTCGAACCCCCAACGCTCGGCCACGAATTTGGCTTCCGTGTTGGGCTCGCCCAGCAGGGCCGCTTTCGCGTCGATGTCGGTGTGGTTCAGAAACCATTCCCAGATCAGGGGCGAGCCTGTGCTGTCGGTGTCTGGGGATTTATGGCCAAATACGAGCGTTGTCATGTGCGTCACTTTCTATCGGAGCAGGGTTTGGCCCGTATATAGAAGTGTCCACTGGGGCTGTCACCCCATCGTCTCGGTTTGAACGGTCATTGGCGGGTCTTGTCATCGGCGGGTTTTTCCAATTGGCTATGCCGAAAGGAGCACCCATGCCACGAGAGGCCGATTTATACCCCCCCATCAAGGCCTATCTGCAACGCCAGGGCTATGAGGTGAAAGGCGAGGTCGGGCCTGCCGATGTCGTCGGGCGGCGCGGTGATGAACTGGTGGTGGTGGAGCTCAAGCTGGGGTTTTCGCTGGCGCTTTTCCATCAAGGAATTGAACGCTTGCTGACCACCGATCACGTCTATCTGGCCGTGCCAGCAGGTGGCAAGGACAAGGCACTGAAGGCGAATGTCAAACTGGCGCGGCGTGCGGGTTTGGGCGTGCTGACCGTGCGTTTGCGTGACGGGCATGTCGAGGTGCTGGCTGACCCCGGGCCCTATGCCACACGGCTGTCGAAAAAGAAGAAAACACGGCTTTTGCGCGCCTTTGAGCGGTTGCAGGGTGATCCCAATGACGGGGGTGCAACACGGCACGGAATTATCACCGGCTATCGGCAGGATGCGCTGCGCTGTGCGCGTTTTCTGGCCGTCCATGGGCCGTCAAAAGGCGCGAAGGTCAAGGAATGGGCCGAAGTCCCACAAGCCACGCAGATCATGGCGGCGGACCATTATGGCTGGTTCACACGTGTGTCGCGCGGGGTTTACGATTTGACCGATCTGGGGCGCAAGGGGTTGTCCGATTACGGGGATGTTTAAGGTCAATAATTTTCGTGAAAATTATTGACGGGATAGAAGGAATTTCGCGAAATTCCTTCGCTTTCCTTATTCCGCCCTTGTGATGGTCCAGCCCTCGTTTTCCAGAAGCTGCAGCACACCCTGTTCACCGATCAAATGACCTGCGCCAACCGCCACGACTATGTCGTCGCGGCCTTTGGCGGCATCCGTGATGACCGGAATCCAGTTCCGGTTGCGGATATTCAGCATTGATTCTTCCATTTCGTCGAACATGGCGTTCCCTTCGTCGGGGTCCATGCCGGGCACATCGGACAAGGCGAGCCGTGACATCTCCCAAAGCTGGCCGATTTCTTGCGAAAAGTAACTGTCGAGCATCGCAACGAACATCTGCTGTTGCAGCTCGGGCACCAGCATGCTGATCCGGAGCATACTGATTTGCTCGTCCATGTTGTTGTCACCGAACAGATCAAACAGTGTCGTGTAGGGTTCGACCGCTTGCATGGGCACGCCTGCTGCCTGTGCATCCTCAATGATCATCTGGTCGAGGCCGCGCGCGCCCGCCATCATGTCGGCCATCGCACAGGATGGCACCGCAAGGGTCATCGACAGGTACCAGGGTTGCATTTTTGCGGCCATGAAGGATGGTATCCCGCGTTCGCCGGCGGCGGCCAGAATCAGCTGCCATGTGTCTTCATCGACAAGTTCTGGCAGGGTTGGCCCATCAACAAGGAACAGGCGGTCGGGTTCGCGCGTGATCAGTTCTTCCAGTTGCGCTTCTTCTTTCGGCGTTGCCTCGAGCAGGACAAGATCGGCCGTCGCGACCCTTTCGGCCAGTTGCGCACGCAACTCTTCCAGGCGCGGATCATAGATGTGCATCGTGCCGACGACGGTGATCTCGGTCGTGTCCTTTGTTGCAGTCCAGATCAGCCCTTCTGAATAGGGCATATCGGCCACCGCTGCCGACAACTGCGCTTCCTGTTGCGGGGTCAATTGATCCAGATAGCTGTCACCGACACAGACGGCCGCTGCCGGAAATGCAATGCATGACAACAAAAATGTTGCGGCGGAGCGAAAGAACATGGGCGATCCTGTGTCTTACAATATCATACTACAGGTAAGCGTTCCGCGCTGAGGGTCAATTCCCTCAGACGCGGTTTTCCATGATCATGCGCTGGCCAGTCCGGATGAGCAGCCGGCCAATAAAATCGCGCAGCGTGCGTTGCGGGGGTGGCACGATCTGCAAAGCGGGGTGCGGCGCGAGCATGGCCCCGCTGGGCAGATACAGCGCGCCATTATCGCTGAACGCGCCTGTCGCCATCGGCACAGGCGGCCAACCCGAGCCCGTTGCGGTCAGCGCAAGCCTTGCGGGGGCGGTCCGCCGGATGACGGGTTTATGATCTGTATGATGATAGACATCGGGGCCGATCTTGTGATCGGCAACATAAAACGGGGGATGCATGGACGTATCCGATCTTGAATCTTGTTCTGGAGAAATTCCTGTCGGGCGTAGACGCGCGACAGCGCTGCAATGTGGTTTCTAACACCACGTAAAAAGTCGGTCCTTTCGATACATTGCAGTCTCCTTGATTCGGATTCGAATAGCGGTTGTTTATCCCGAGGGTTGTATTTTCCCCAAGCGAATTTTTGAAAAATCTGGCGCAGCATCAAACAATGGATGCAGCAAGGCTACACCGGTAGGTGCAGAATTCACTGTCACGCCAAGAGAAATCAGCTGAAGATGAGAAACACTAAGCCTACGCCGCCGCCAGCCAACATCAGCGTCACTTCACCGCCCAGGATGCCAAAAATACGCGTCAAACTGTTCATCTTCGTCTCCTTTTGCATGACCACTTTCGTGTCATCACAACAGAGACTTGGCCCAATTTCATGAAATTTGCATTAAAACTAGGCGAGGTCGTCCGACAGCGCCGCAGGATCAAGGATTTCGAACTTCTGACGTGCTGATCTGATCACACCGCCCTTGACCAACTTGCTGATCGCGCGGCTGACCATTTCGCGGTTGGCCCCGACAGAGCCCGCAATCTCTGCATGTGTCGGCGCGTGTTCGATAACGGCCCCTTTGAACAGTTTGGCTTCCTCTGCGGCCAGCCGCAGCAGGTATTTTCTGACCCGCTGGTCAACCGAGAGGGTTGTCATCTCCATATTGCGCTCGGTCAGGGTGCGTATCCTGTCCACAAGGTTTTTCGTCATCCGGTCCCGCAGCAGGGGCACTTCGTTGAAAAGCTGCAAGAAGCTGCTGCGCGTCATTGTCAGGACCGTGGCCTCGGTTTTTGCGACAACTGCGAGCGAGCGCGGGATGCCGTCGAAGGCCGCCAACTCTCCGAAATAGGACCCGACAGGAAAGCGCGAAAAGACGATTTCGCGTCCTTGCGGTGTCCAGAAAACAGCCAGAAGCGAACCGGACAGCAAAAAGTACAGATCATAGGACGCATCGTCCTGATCTATGATCGTTTGCCATGGCGCAAGATGCTGTTCACTGACGCCCAAAGGGATGTTGCCAAAGTCGGCAGGTTTCATGCCCGCAAAAAGAGGGAGCTTGTAGCTGAGTAATTTCTCAGGGGTCATGTCCGCGACAACAGCGCAAGCGCTGCCTGCTTTTCAGGCGGTGCCGCACGACGGTGAAGCTGGCCAACCGCCTCAGCCAGAACCCCGGCATCTATTTCGCCCGCGCCCAATTGGTCGATCCGCGTGCGCAGCAACCAAAGCGCAGCACCCTGTTTGCTGGCAATGGCCGCGGCCTCTTGGCGAAAACGCGCAGCACCGGCTGTGCCGCCTTCAATATCGCAGACAAGAGCATGCAGCCGGAGCACCTCTGGATACCAGCTATGCAGGCCGTCATGCCCGTTTTCGCGCACAGCCTGCAATGCGGTCTCATAGGCTGCGGTGATATCGCCGTGCTCAGCCTGTGCCAGCGCGTAATGCGCCCGGAAATAAGGGAGCCAGATATGCGCGCCCATTGCTTCATAGGTGCTGATCGCCTGCGCGAACTGCGCGAGCCCCTCGGCGCTGGCGCTCTCAGCGGGTTGCATTACGTGCAACCACGCCGTGCCGGTGACCTGCCAGAAGGTTGAATCCTGTTTGGTGGCAATCGCGATCCCGCGCCGCACACGTTGAATGGCGGCGTCCTGCTGGCCTGCATAGTACAACGACACGGCGCCCCAGATCTGGGCCCAGGGTTGCATCACGGGGATATTCAGCTGCCGTTGATGGGCATCCGTTTCCATGATCATTTCCGTGATCAGATGCGTTTGCCCGCAAATGGCGCGTGCCACGCAATCAAACATATGTGCCGCAGCGAATGTATCAGCGCCATAGCTGGCGATCATCGCGCCATGGGTGTTGATGTCGTAATGCTTGCGCAGCGATTTGAACGTGGTCAACGCTCTTGCGAAGTTGCCGGTGTAGAAATGCAAGGCCGTATCTGTATTCAAAGAGGCCAGCCGCAATTCGTTTTCGGGCCTGTCCGGCGGCGCTTTGTTCGCCGCTTTGCGCAACATATCGGCAAACCGCGTGGCGGCCTTCTTGTCGCCCGACACAATGGCATGGGTGAAGCTGCCGTAAAGGGCGGGACCGTTCGCAGAGGAATGTGCATCCTTGCCGCTTGCCAGCTTTGCGACGGTTTCAAAGGCTGCCTTTACCGAGTCAGCGGTAAATCCCTGCGTCTGCATCCGGATTGATCCCAGCGCCGAATAGCAGGCGATTTCGAGCGTGCGGACGTCGACGTTTGCAGGTGCTTTCGCGCACAGAGCAATGGCGGCCAGCACATGCGCTTCGGCATCGTCAAAGGCCCCCTGGGACAGTGCCCAGCGGCTGACCGAAAGATAATTCTCGATCGCCGGAATATGTTGTTCGGCGCGGCTGAGATGGGTCGTCAGCAGGGCCGGATTGCGCATCACTGCATCGACATGGTCTTGCTTGAGATGTGCTGCAATCCTGGCGTGATAGGCGATGCGCTTGTTCCGCAAGAGGCTGTCATAGGCCGCTTGGTGCAAGAGCGCATGCGCAAACCCCCATTTGGCAACATCAAGTTTTTTGAGCACACCTTTTCTGCAGGCCTCTTCCAGATGCATATCAAGGGGTGCGTGATCTGATGCGATGGCCTCGAGCGTGTCCAGGGTAAAGGTTTGCCCGATGACCGCTGCGCACTGCAATACGGCTTTGGTTGGTCCTGTCGCATCAATCTGATCCGCCAACAGGTCCTTCAGAGAGCCCGGAACATCTGCGGATAGGTTGTCGTCGACAGCGTTCCGCTTGGACAAATGCTCGATGAACAAAGGGATCCCTGCGGATTGTGAAATCACAAAGGCCTTTTGGCTGTGTGAGGGCGGTACATCTGCAATGGCATCGAGCATATCGGCGGCCTCCGCGTCGGAGAGTGGGGCGAGGGTAATCACCGTGATCCGGGACTGGTCGAGGTGCTTGCCGATTTTGCTATCGTCGCGGCTGGTCATCAGGATTTGATGATCATGATCGCCGGCGTTTTCCACAATATGCCGCAGGACGCCGAAACTGGCGTTGTCCAGCCAATGCAGGTCCTCAAAAACAAGCAGCCCTTCGGGTTGTGCTGCACAAATCGCTTGCCAGAGGCTGTCTTCGATCAGCGCCTTGAGCGCCACATTGCTGCGATCAATCAAAAGGCTCTGGCCCTCGGGCAACCCCAAAACCAGTGCAAGCGCGCGTTGGGTTTCGTCTTCGAGGGCCGGGAAAACCGTGGCGATATCCGTGAAATCCGGCAGGGTGCTGCCGGTCTTGTGCAAGAGCCACTGCGCGAAGGGCTGATAGCTGCTCGGTGTCTTGACGCCATCGGCGGCAAAGGTTGTCGCTGCGGGCGCCTCTTGCGCCAGATGCCGCGCAAGTGCGGATTTACCAATTCCGGCCTGCCCCAGCACCAGAACGGGATCACTGCTCAGACTGATCTGCGCGCGTGTGTCTTTACGCCCGACGAAGGGCGCGAAAGTTGTGACAGCCGGCGTTTGGTTTGCAAGTGGCCGGAACAGGGTCTGCGCCTCGGCGAAGCCTTTGAGGGTCTGGTTGCCGATTTCTTCTGTTGCGATAGCGCCGCGGAGCAGGGCCTTGGTGCTGGCCGAGATCAACACCGTGCCTGGGGCGGCCTGTTGCTGGACCCGCCGCGCAAGCGTGGTGACCATGCCGGTCGCGCGCGGCAGGTTTTCGCGCCCTCTGTCGATGCGCACAGCGGCATCACCCGTCGCCACTCCGATGCGCAGCCGCGTTGTGATGCCTTGGCTTGCTCCGGCGTTGATCTCCTCAAGGGCGGTCATCGCGGCACTGACAGCCCTCGACGCGGCGAGTTCGTCAGCGCGGGCGAGACCGAAGAGTGCGACAACACCGTCCCCCAGATATTCTGTGACCTCGCCGCCTTGTGCCTCGATAATACGGCGCGCCTGACCGTAGAACTCTTCCAGCCAGTGTTCGAGATCCTCGGGATCAGCGCTGCTGGCGATGCTGCTGAACCCGACAATATCCATGAAAACAGCCGTAATCTGCCTGCGCTCACCTTGTGCGTGGCCAGTCGTCTGTGATGTGGGATCGCTGATCGCGTTATCTGTTCTCATGCGGCTGCCACTATATGCGTGTTTTCAGCGCTTCCAAGCGCCGAATGCAGATAGCCTCGCCCGCATACGTCCTTTGAAGGCGCTCTATTTGCCCTGCCAGACCGGTGCGCGCTTTTCAATGAACGCGCGCGCGCCTTCGGCGGCGTCGGCGGTCTGCCCGATTTGATGGATGATCTCGTCATTGGCGGGCCAATGGGCAGCATCATTCTCCGCCAGTGCCCTGGTGGCGATGGCCAGCGTGTGGCGCACCGCCAGCGGGGCGTTTGCGGCGATCTGGGCGGCGATGGTCTGGGCGGTCTGCAAGGCGGTACCATCGGGGGTGATACGATTGATGAGCCCCCAGTCGGCGGCCTCTTGCGCGCCGAAAGCGGCCCCTGTCAGCAGGATTTCATTGGCCCGCACCCGCGGGATCGTCACCGGCAGGCGCACGGCGCCGCCCGCACCGGGGATCAGCCCGATCCGCACTTCGGGCAACGCAAACTGTGTCGATGCCCCGGCAACAACCAGATCGCAGGCCAACATCATTTCAAACCCACCGGCGAGTGCGGCCCCTTCCACGGCGGCAATGACGGGCTTTGTGCGGGCGCGCTTTACGAAACCGCCAAAGCCGTACTGACCAAAGAGGATCACATCGCCTGCGCCCGCCGCAAAGGCCTTGAGGTCCATACCCGCGCAGAAAAGCGCACCTGTGCCGTTCAGGATCGCAACACGTACATCGGGGTCCGCCTCGACCTTGTCGAATGCCGCGCGGATACCGTCGCAGACCTCCGGGTTGATGGCATTGCGCTGGTCCGGGCGGTTCAACGTGACCGTCGCGATGCCATTTTCGGCGTGATAAAGAACAACATCATTGCTCATTTTCGGCTTCCTCTGCTGCACGCGCCCGCAAGGTGGCGCGGATAATCTTGCCGGTCGTGGTCATGGGCATATCATGGATGAAGCGGACGACGCGGGGGAATTCATAGGCGGCAAGTCTGGTTTTGACGTGTTCTGCGATCTCGGCGGCCAGAGCATCTGACGCGTCAAAGCCTGCGGCAAGTTGAATATAGGCAGCTACCGCTGATCCGCGGATCGCATCAGGTTTGCCGACAACGCCCGCCAACTGCACCGCAGGATGGGTCAGCAGGCAGTCTTCGATCTCGGCGGGACCGATGCGGTAGCCGCCGGAACTGATGATGTCATCGTCGCGGCCGATGAATTGCAGGCGGCCTGTGGGTGTCTTGCGGCCCCGATCACCGGTCAGCAGCCATTTTTCGCCTGCAATATCAATGAATTTCCGGGCCGTGGCGTCAGGGTTGTTCCAATAGTGCAGAAACATCACCGGATCAGGTGCACGCACGGCGATGCTGCCCTCTTCGCCGGTGGTGCAAAGCGTGCGGGTTTCTTCGTTCACAACGTCAACTCTGTGGCCCGGCACGGCAAAGCCCATGACGCCCGGTTCTGCCGGCGCAAGGGCCGCGCAGGATGAGACGATCATGTTGCACTCGGTCTGCCCGTAGAATTCGTTGATGGTGGTGCCAAAGACCTGCTGGCCCCACGCGATAAGCTCCTTGCCCAAGGTTTCGCCGCCCGAGGCGACCGAGCGCATGGGAACAGGTTCGGCGGGTGTATCAAGGCGCATAAGTTTGAGCGCGGTTGGCGGCAGGAATGCGTTCTGAATACCGTGGGTGCGGATCAGGTCAAATGCGGCTTGCGCGGTGAATTTGCGGAACCGGCAGGCCACGACCGGCACGCCATGGTGCAGCGCGGGCATCAGCACATCAAGCAAACCGCCGATCCATGCCCAATCGGCGGGTGTCCAGATCTTGTCGCCGGGCTGGGGAAAGAAATCATGGCTCATTTCCACACCGGGCAGATGCCCCAGAAGAACGCGGTGGGCATGCAGGGCCCCTTTGGGTGCGCCAGTCGTGCCTGAGGTATAGATCAGGATGGCAGGGTCATCTGCCTTGGTTGGATGCGGGGTAAAATCGGTGGATTGCGCGTCGCAGAGTGTCTGAAAGTCTGTGGTCTGCGTGTTCTTGCCATCAACGCTGATCACCGTGCGCAGATCGGGCAGTTGGGGCATCAGATTCAGGATCTTTTGCGTATTTTCACTGTTGGTGATGATCGTCGTGGTGCCTGAATCCCGCAGTCTGTGGCGCAGTGCATCAGGCCCGAAAAGTGTAAAAAGCGGCAGGGAAACGCAGCCCATTTTGGTGATCGCCGCATGCGCCACCGCCGTTTCAAAACACTGCGGCAACAGCACCGCGATCCGGTCGCCCACAGTGGCCATTTGTGACAGGGCATTGGCAAGCTGGTTGGAGCGGTCGCGCAGTGCCGCAAAACTGTGTTCCGTGGCGTTGCCATCGGCGTCAATATCAATGATCGCGCAGCGGTCAGGTGTCAGGTCGGAATGCCTGTCGCAAATGTCGACGCCGATGTTGTAATTATCGGGGATGCGCCACCTGAAGTGATCGCGGGTTTCGGTGATGGTTGGGTGTTTGACGAGCATAATGAGCGACAAATTGAGCGTCTATGTCATGGCTGTCAAACGAAGAACACAATCGGTGGATTGATGCGACGTGCCGAGGGGGTTGGCACGGCCTTTTGTTCCGCGAAACCGCCGCGTTTGACTGCCACAAAAGACTGTGTCCGGTGACTCATATTCGCCCAAATTTTGCCACCTCGCGGAATTACGCAAGGAGTATGCGTATTCTCATTGCCGAAGACGAGCCTGTGCTCGCCAGCCAACTCAAGAAAACACTGGTGTCCGAGGGGCTCACCGTTGACGTGGCAGTCGACGGTGCCGAAGCGCAGTATCTTGGTGAAACTGAACCCTATGACGTGATCATTCTGGACCTCGGCCTGCCCATTCGGGATGGTCTGACGGTGCTGAAGAATTTGCGCAGCGGCGGCAATGATACCGCGATTCTGATCCTGACAGCGCGCAACGACTGGACGGACCGCGTGGATGGTCTTGATGCGGGTGCGGATGATTATCTGACCAAGCCGTTCCATATGGCGGAACTTTCGGCGCGGGTGCGTGCCCTGATCCGCCGCAAGGCAGGCAAAGCGACGCCGGTTTTCACAAAGGATGACGTGACCTTTGATACTCGTAACAATCAGGTTACCGTTCAAGGCGTGCCAACCAATCTGACGTCACAGGAAATCGCGGTGCTGTCCTATCTGTTCCACAACTCGGGTCGGCTTGTGTCACGGACGGAGCTGTCCGATCATATCTATCAGCATGAAGGTGACCGTGATTCCAACACGATCGCTGTCTTTGTGAACCGTCTCCGCAAGAAACTGGGGAGCAACCTGATCGAGACTGTGCGCGGTAGGGGCTACGTTATCAAAGCAACCGCATGACATCCTTACGCGCCCGCGCAGTGACAGGCGGCATCCTTTGGGCGGTCGCGATCATCGTTTTGGGTTTGGCGGGCCTGTCATCCTATATGGCATCACAGGCCCAAGCCCGTTTTCTTGATGTGCTGGAAACACGCCATTCGCAGGCTGTCGTTGCGGTTACAAACAATAGCGACACCACCGATGGTCTGGACCGCGCGATCGGTGATCTGGTGTATCAGGTCCCGCTGTCGGGTCAGTACTGGCAGGTCGAGACCGAGGATGGCAGGATTTATGCGTCGCCATCGTTGGGAGAGGCGCGTTTGCCCGCCGCAGTCGGGCGCTCGGAGGTTGCCCAGCGGCGTGAGTTTCTGGGCCCCAATAACGAAGCCCTGTTTGGTATAGGTCAATGGATCCCCGTTCGTGATGGCGCGCTTTGGCATGTTCAGGTGGCCTCGTCGCTGCGGAGTTTTGATGAAGAGCAGATGGACCTGCGGCGCACGCTTTTGACGGCTTTTGCTTTTGTTGCCTTCATGGGCGTCTTGGGTGCGTTGACACAGGTTGCACTAGTCTTGCGGCCTCTCAACAAGCTGCGGCAGGACGTTTCCGGCAAATGGGAACAGGACGGCGGGATGAAAGTCGCCGACTATCCGGTCGAGGTTGCCCCGTTGGTGAATGACATCAACACCCTGATGGAGCGCAACCGCGATATCATGCGCCGCTCACGCAGGCAGGCTGCAGACCTCGCCCATGCCATCAAGACCCCGTCGGCCATTATGCGCAACGAGTTGGATATGCTCATTATGAACGGCCATGATGTGCATGAAGCCGTGGATGCGTTGGATCGGCTGGATGCGCAGCTCAAACGGTCCTTTGCGCGGATGCGCGCGGATGGCACTGACAGCACGATGGCTGTTGCGACGCCGCTGGATGTCGCCCTGGGCCGCATGCAGCGTGCCTTTAATGCGCTTGCACAAAACGAAGGCAAGACATTCACCGCCAGTTTTGATCCCGGAATGCGCGTGCGTATGGACCAGAGCGATTTTGAAGAGGTGATGGGCAACCTTCTGGACAATGCGCTGAAGTGGGCCGCCTCTGAGGTGCGGCTAAAAGCGGACCTGACGAAAGACGGCCAGATCATGATCACCATTGCGGATGACGGCCCTGGTATTCCCAAGGAAGAGATCGCCAAGGCCACCCAGAGCGGGCAGCGGCTTGATACATCCAAGCCCGGTACCGGTCTCGGGCTCGCGATTGCGCATGACTTGATCCATGCCTACGGCGGCAAGATCCTGCTGTCCAAGGATGAAACACTCGGCGGGCTGGCCGTGCATCTGCGTTTGCCTGTCGCGGCCTCTAAGCGCCCCGATTAAAGAGTCCGCTCATGGCACGGCTGACAAGGCCGCTGACCGAAGGTTTCCTGGCGGCATGGAATGGCAGGGGGCGGCAAACTTCAATCGCAGCAACGCCAACGCGAGCGGTGAGTGCGCCGTTGATAACGCCCTCGCCAAAGCGCCGAGAGACCTTTGACAGCACCCCGCCGCCGGCAACCGAGCTGATCAGATCATCACCCACAGCGACGGCACCGGTTGCGACCAGATGGGTCAGCACGGTGCGCGTCAGCCGCCAGCTGCCCAAGGTCCCTGCGCGGCCGCCATAGATTTCTGCGATCCGCCGGATCATGCGCAGATTTGCGGTGAGGGCCGTGAAAAGATCGGCCAAGGCGATGGGGACGATTGCGGTGACAGTCGCGACCTGCCTTGCGGCGGCCTCGACTTCGCGCTGGGCGCGGGCGTCAAGCGGGGTGAGAAGTGTGGTCTCAGCCAGGCCAAGCAAGCCGTCGGCATCAAGCACTTCATCGCGGCGGGACGTCAGTTCGGCGCGTCCCCAAGCGGTGTCCTCGCGGTTGCCATAGAGCTTTTCCAGTGAAGCGATGACGCCGCGTGCCTGTTTCAGATCGTGTGACAGCAAGGCCGCTTGTGCCTGATGCTGGATCTGGTCGAGTTTGCGCAAGCGACCGAAGGCGGCCAGTTCGCGCAGGGCGATGATGGCGAGGACGGCGAGGAGGAGTGCGACGAGTGCGGTGGCGATGCCGCCCAGAATGGGCGAGCGCGCGAGGAGCGCGTTGATGTAATCCCATGCGGCCAGTGACACCACAAAGCCCGTCAGGGCGATTGTGACAGACCAGAACCACCTTGCGAGACGCGAGGGGCGGCGCGCCGCGATCGCCGCGACCTGTTGCATTGCGGCACCTTGCGGCTCATCGGGTACGGCAGGGGCCATGTCGGGTTGTGCGGCTTCAGTGCCTTCGAGGTCGATCAGTACTGGGCCACGGGTCATAGCCGGTCTCCGAATAGGAACTGCGCGGCTTTGTCCAGCCGGATATGGGGTGGTCCGTCGCCGGGTTTACGGGTCAGGGGCGCGGGGGCAAAGTTCATGATGCTGTAATCCGCGTCCAGCCATTTGTCCGACCCTTGCTGTGCGGGGGTCAGCAGATGCGCGGGATCATCGGGCAGCTTGCCGGGATAGAAGGCGGCTTGTTTATTGGTGTCGCGCAGGCGGCCGCGCACTACGTCAAGCGGGCCGTCCTTGTGATCAACCGTTTCTTCCACGGTCGTACGCAGGGCGGCAATCGACATCGCGGCGGTCTGCGCGCCTGCGAAATCGGCGCGGTCTTTGGCCTCGCGCAGGAGCGCTTGGGTGATCGCGGTCAGTTGCGGGTGTTGGCTGTGGTGCAGGTGGTCGGCTTTGGTGGCGGCGAAAAGGATCTTTTCGACGCGACGGCCTTGGAAAATGCGGGTCAGGAAGGCGTTGCGCCCGGGGCGGAAGGCCCCGAGGATGCGCGCCATGGCATTGCGCAGGTCGTCAAGGGCGGCGGGCCCTGCATGGATTGCGCCCAGCACATCGACCAGCACGATCTGGCGGTCGATTTTGGCGAAATGGTCCTGAAAGAACGGGCGCACGATATTGCGTTTGTAGCTTTCAAAGCGCCGCTCGAATTCGCGGCCCAGTGATCCGCGCGGATAGCGCGCGTCGGGCAGGGGGGCGAAGGTCAGGACAGGCGATCCGGCAAGATCACCGGGAAGCAGGAAACGACCGGGTGAGCAATCGGAAAAGCCTGCTTCGCGGGCCTCTTTGAGGTGGGCGGTAAAGCGTTCGGCCAGCACCTGCGCTTCGGGTTCATCAAGCGGGACTGTGGGGTCTACACCTGCAACCAAAGCAACATAATCGTCACCCCCGGGCCGACCCCTGGCGCGGTCGAGCGCTGCTTGTGACCACTCCGCGTAGGATTGATCAAGCAGGCCAAGATCCAGCAGCCATTCGCCGGGATAATCGACGATGTCGATATGCACAGTGTGCGGGCCGGAAAGGCCCGATAACAGACCGCTGGGCTGGACGCGCAGGGAAAGCCGCAGTTCGCTGATCTGGCGGGTGCCTTGCGGCCAGCTGGGGTCGGGTGCGGTTAGTTGGGCCAGATAGGTTTCATAGGCAAAGCGCGGCACGGTATCGTCAGGCTGGGGTTGCAGATAGGCGGTGCGGATGGCGCCGGATGCGGCGGCCTCAAGCTGGGGCATGCGGCCACGGTCCATCAGGTTGGCGACCAGCGAGGTGATGAAAACCGTTTTGCCCGCGCGCGACAGGCCTGTGACGCCAAGGCGGATCACCGGATCGCTGAAAGGGGCGGTCAGTGTATGGCTCACGCCCTCGATGGTACGAGTGATCTGATCTGCGATTGTTGCGATAACCAAAATCGGCCCTTTCCGTGCTTTGATTGAAGATAGGGACGCTGTGACAGGATGTGTAGGGATTGATTTTGCCCGATGCTCCCCCTAATCCGGTCCAATGCCCCGTTATGCCCTTCTTGTTGAATATCATGGCGCACCCTTTGCAGGGTGGCAGCGGCAGAGTGATCAGCCTTCCGTTCAGGGCGCTATTGAAGCGGCTTTGGCCAAGCTGGAGCCGCGCGACCACACCATTGCCGCCGCCGGGCGCACCGATGCCGGGGTCAATGCCACAGGGCAGGTGGCGCATTGTGATCTGGAAAAGGATTGGGATCCGTTCCGCCTCTCCGAAGCGTTGAATTTCCATCTGAAGCCCGCGCCAGTGGCGATCGTCGCCTGTGCGCAGGTAGCCGACGATTGGCACGCGCGGTTTGATGCACTGGAACGGCGGTATCTCTTTCGCCTGATGTCGCGGCGCGCGCCGCTGACGTTTGAGGCGGGGCAGATGTGGCGGGTCAACCATCCGCTGGATGCAGCCGCGATGCAGGCGGGGGCGGATCAATTGCTGGGCCAACATGACTTTACGACCTTCCGCTCCTCGATCTGTCAGGCGAAAAGTCCGGTGAAGACATTGGATGAACTGCGGATCGAGGTGGTGCCGCATGATCATGGCACCGAATACCGGTTCCATGTGCGGGCACGGTCGTTCCTGCACAATCAGGTGCGCAGCTTTGTGGGCACGCTTGAACGCGTTGGTGCAGGCGCCTGGACGCCCGACGATGTTGGGGCGGCATTGGCGGCAAAAGACCGTGCAGCCTGCGGTCCTGTTTGCCCGCCACAGGGGCTCTATCTGGCGGGGGTGACCTACCCTGAAAACCCCTTTGCGTAAGGTCTGTCTTGCCAGAAGTCGCTCGACGCGGATGGAAAACATCCTATCATCCCGATGTGATTGGTAAATTGAGCCTGACACCTTTAGGCCACCCAAGACGACTGGAAAGAAGAGCCGATCCGACGTTGGAGGCGCGGTAGAAACATGTTGAAACGTTCCTGTGCGATTGTGCTTTTTTGTGCCAGTTCCGCTTCTGCGCAAGACGTGCGGCTGGTGACGGATGCCGCCGAAACCGCATTGAACGACGCTTCGCTGTTGGTTGCACTGGAAGCAGGGTCAGCGCCGCAAGACTATATCGCCGCCGCCCGTGCAGACTACCGCCGCCTGCTGACGGCGCTTTATGGATCGGGGTATTACGGTGGGACAATCTCGATCACTGTTGACGGACGCGAGGCTGCGAATATCGCACCGCTGGATGCGCCTGATGCAATCAGTCAGGTTGTTATCACGGTTGATCCCGGTGACCGGTTTACCTTTGGTGATGTGCAGATTGCCCCGCTCCCGCCCGCGACCACGCTGCTTGATGATCTTGGGCCGCGTCGCACCGCGGAATCGGCTGTGATCGGGGATGTGGTGCGGGACGGGATCAACAGTTGGCGTGATCTGGGATATGCCAAGGCGCGTGTCGTGGACCAGCGCATTGTCGCGCGCCATGCGGATGCGAAGCTGGATGTCGATGTTGTCCTTGATACCGGTCCGCGTTTGCGGTTCGGGCCGCTTTCGGTTTCGGGCAATCGCAACGTCGATGATGACCGTGTCCGTGAAATAGCGGGATTACCGGAAGGTGAAGTGTTCTCGCCGCAAGAAATGGACGCGGCCGAGCGGCGTCTGCGCCGAACCGGTAGTTTTGCAAGTGTCGCGCTTTCCGAGGCGGACCAGATCGGCCCGAACGATACTTTGCCGATCAATGCGCGAGTGTCCGAAGCCAATCCGCGCAGGATCGGTTTCGGGATCGAGCTTTCGTCGATTGAAGGTGTCACGCTGTCCTCGTTCTGGCTGCACCGGAATTTGCTGGGTGGGGCGGAACGTATCCGCGTGGATGCAGAGGTGTCCGGGATCACTGGTGAGACGGGCGGCATTGATTACCGTTTGGGCGGCACGTTCACGCGTCCGGCAACCTTTGGCCCTGACACCGACTATTATCTGAGTGGCGAAATTTCGCGGCAGGATGAACCGGAATTCCTGATTGACAAGATCAGCGTTGAAGCCGGCTTTTCACGGATCCTGAGCGATGATCTGACTGTGCGCGCGGGTGTCGGGATATTGCGGGCACGTGAAGAAACCGCACTGGAGACCCGCGAATATACGTTGTTCACGCTGCCCTTGGACGCGACACTGGATCGTCGCGATGAACCCTCGAATGCGTCAAACGGCTACTATCTTGATGTCAGCGCCACGCCTTTTATCAGCACTGACGGTGAAATCAGCGGTGCGCGGCTTTATGGTGATGCACGGGGTTATGTGACCTTGGGCGAAGAAGAAAGGCTGACACTGGCCGGGCGCGTGCAACTGGGGAGCGTTCTGGGTGCCGACCTGACCGAAGCGCCTGCAGATTTTCTGTTCTACTCGGGCGGTGGTGGTACGGTCCGCGGACAGGCCTATCAATCACTGGGCGTTGAAACAGTGGAAGGTCTTGAGACTGTGACGACGGGGGGGGCATCCTTCCTCGGGACGCAGCTTGAAGCGCGTTATGCGATCCGCGAGAATATTTCCCTTGTCGGGTTTTATGATTTTGGTCAGGTGGGTGCTGCGGCCTCGCCCTTCGAAGATGCAGAATGGCATGCGGGCGCAGGGGTTGGCCTGCGCTATAATACAGGGATCGGGCCGATCCGTCTGGATCTGGGCACACAGGCCAGCGGCGACAACGCAGGCGAGGATTTGCAGGTTTACATCGGTATCGGACAAGCGTTTTGAAACGGTTCTTAAGCATATGTGCGCTCTGCGCTGCCCCTTTCACGGCCTCCGCACAAGAGGATGACGGCGAGGGCTATCTGGCGGGTTTGATCGAGGAAAACCTGTCCGGTGTCAGCCGTCAGGTGAATATTCAGGGCTTCGAGGGCGCGCTGAGTTCCGAGGCAACCATTGACGTGCTGACGATTGCGGATGCCGATGGTGTTTGGCTGACGCTGGAAGACATCGTGCTGAACTGGAGACGAACAGCCCTGCTGCGCGGTGTCATCGATGTCAGCGAGTTGAGCGCCGCGCGGATTATCGTATCACGCCCGCCCCTGTCAGAAAACACGGGCCCCGCGCCCGAAGCGCAGCCGTTTTCCTTGCCGGAATTGCCGGTCAGCGTGTCCCTTGATCAGCTGCGTATCGACAGCGTCGAGTTGGGCGAGGCGTTTCTGGGCGAGCCAATCACGGTGTCGCTGAACGGATCTGCGCAGCTGGCTGATGGCGAAGGGACTGTGACGCTCAACGCCGAGCGCTTGGGCGATAAATCCGGTATTTTCGAGATCAACGGCAGTTTTGTGAACGAAACCCGCCTGCTCGATCTGTTCCTGAACCTTGACGAGGGACCAGACGGCATTGTGGCGCGGTTGATTGATCTGCCCGGCAGACCCGCCGTCAAACTGGAGGTCGCGGGTGCGGCCCCGCTGGATGACTACGCGGCGACACTGGCGATTGCGACGGATGGACAGGACCGCCTTACGGGCAACTTCGCGCTGACCAGCGCCGGGGACGCGCGGCGGATTTCGCTCGATATTGGTGGTGATATCAGCCCGCTGTTTTTACCCGAATACCAGGGGTTCTTTGGCAATGACGCCAGCCTCTCTGCGCAGGTGTTCCAGGCGGCAGACGGGCGCATTGATGTGCAGCAACTTGCGCTGGATGCGGGACGTGTGGCGTTGAATGGTTCGGTGCAGATCGGCAGCGGGGGCTGGCCCGCGGTGATTGATCTGAACGGGGGCATCACCGCTTTGGGGAATGATCCGGTTCTTTTGCCTCTCAGTGGCCCGCGTACCTTTGTGAATGGCATGGATTTGGCGATCAGCTACGACGCTGGGGTCGCGGACACTTGGCGCGCAGATATCACAGTGCAGGGGCTGGACCGTCCCGGGCTGTCGATTGACACGCTGCGCCTGCAGGGCGGGGGTTTGTTACGCTCTGGTGAAGGGACGCAACAGGGGCTTTTCACCGCTGATCTTGCCTATGGCGCGACAGGCCTGCAATTGGATGATGCCGGTGCCGCGCGGGCCTTTGGTGACGAGATAGGTGGCGAATTCAACGCGTCGCGCGTAGAAGGCGCGCCGATTGAGATCACGCGGCTCACCCTGAGCGGTGCTGGGCTGGACGCACAGGCGCAGGCGACGATCGAGGGGCCTGATGCCGGTTTCCGTACCAATGCCACAATGAATGTCGGTATCGCGGGGTTGGGGCGGTTCTCCACGCTTGCGGGGCGCGATATCGGGGGCGGGGCCGAACTGGCTGTGCTGGCGAATATGACGCCGCTGGATGGTCTGTTCAATTTCGTGGTGTCTGGGGAAACCAGTGATCTGTCGATCGGTATTCCCGAGGCTGACCGGATTTTGGCCGGCACGGGGACATTCGCGGCGACGGCGGTGCGGGATACCGCAGGCACGCGGCTTGAGGACTTGCGCGTGAATACCGATGCGGCCAGCATCCGGGCCAATGCCGCATTGACCAGCGAGGGTGCGGATGCACGTATCAATGCCAGCCTGCGCGACGTGGCCCTCGTTCTGCCTGACCTGTCAGGACCCGCTGCCGTGGCGGGTGACGTCACACAGCGTGCGGATGGTACAATCGAATTTGCACTCAACGGCACGGGCCCTGCGGCGACATTTGACACCAGCGGGACTGTTAATCCAGCCGAAACAGGGCAGACACTAAATGCTGCGATTGAGGCCGAGATCAGCGATCTGACACGCTATGCCGGATTGGCCGGGCGGCCCTTGGCCGGTGCTTTGTCAGTTGAGGGAAGCGGTGTCCTTCTTGCAGATGGACAGCGGTTTGACGTTGATCTGCGCGCACAGACACGCGATCTGGTGACGGGTGTGGCCCGCATTGACCCCCTGCTGGCGGGTGAAGGCAGTTTTACAGCCGCGCTTTCGCACGTAGGTGACGGACGGTTCGGGATCGGCGATCTGCTGGTCCGGACGCCGGCGATGTCGCTGCGCGGTGATGCAGATGTGTCGCTGACGGGCGCCAACACGGCGGACCTTGCGTTCCGGATCAATGATGCCGACTTGCTTGATCCCAGCCTGAGCGGGCCGGTGACCGTGGACCTGACCGCTGTGCCTGCGCCGATGGATGCAACCGATGTGACGCTGCGCGCTTTGGGGCCGGGGACAGATGTGGGGCTGACCGCAACAGTGGCTTCGCCAGAGAATGGACGCGAAGTCTCCGGTGATCTGGACCTGCAGGTCGAGAGCCTTACAGCATTTGCCACGCTGATCGGTCAACCGGTGGCAGGCAGCGTTGATCTGACAGCATCAGGAAGCCTGCTGCCTGATCTCAGCCGCTTTGATACCCAAGTGAACCTGCGCAGTGAAGACCTGCGCATTGGCAACCCGACGGTTGACGCGCTTTTGGCGGGGACGGGCCGGATTAATGCGACTGTGTCATTCGCGGATGAGGTTCTGGCGGTGCGGACATTAGAGGTGTCCACCCGCGAACTGTCGGTTGTGGGCGCGCTGAACGGGGCGGCAGGTTTTGGTCAGGGCCGGTTCAACGCCAGTTTGCGCGACGTGGGCATTCTGACTGATCAGATCAGCGGACCGATCCGTGCACGCGGATCAGCCTCTCTGGATGAAAACGGCACATGGGGCATTGATGCCACAGGCACCGGCCCGGGCGGGTTGAATGCGCAGATTGTGGGGGATGTGAGTCAGAATGGCACGCTCGCGATTGAAGTCGATGGCAGCGCGCCTTTGGCCTTGGCAAATACAGCGATTGATCCGCGGCGTCTCAGCGGGCTTGCGAATTTCGATCTGAGTGTGAACGGACCACCCGCCCTGTCGTCTTTGGGAGGGCAGATTACATTTTCGGACGGGCGTTTGGCCGCCCCGAACCTGGGTGAGGCGCTGACGGATATTGCGGGTGGTATAAACATGGCGAATGGCAGCGCGCAGATTGACTTGCGGACCCGTGTGGAAAGTGGCGGCAGTATTACGATTAGCGGGCCTGTTGCGCTGACGGGGCCCAATCAGGCCGACATTACGGTCGCGTTGAACGATGTGGTTTTGCAGGACCCCGAGCTTTATTCGTCGCGTGTCGCGGGTGCGATAAACCTCAACGGCCCGCTACGCGGCGGCGCAAGGATTTCGGGGCGATTGCAGCTTGGCGAGACAAATGTGCAGGTGCCGTCGTCGTCGATCAGTTCACTGGGCGATTTGCCCGATGTCCGGCATGTCGATGCCTCTGCCGCAGTCCGACGCACGTTGCAGCGGGCGGGTGTGGTCAATGGCAATGGTTCACAGAATACCGGTTCGGGCAGCAGTGGGCCGGCGTTTCCGCTGGATATCGTCATCAATGCCCCATCGCGTATCTTTATCCGCGGCCGTGGTCTTGATGCGGAATTGGGCGGGAGCCTGACAATTGGCGGCACCAGCAATGATGTGATCCCAGTGGGGCGGTTCGAACTGATCCGCGGGCGGATCGATATCCTGCAGCAGCGCTTTGAACTTGATGAGGGGACGGCGACGCTCCAGGGCGACTTTGCCCCGTTCCTGCGCCTTGTGGCGACCACGGAAACGGATACCGGCACAGTGATCAGTATCGTTGTCGAGGGCCCGGCCGATGCGCCCGAGGTCAGTTTCCTGTCGGTGCCGGAATTGCCGCAGGACGAGGTGCTATCGCAGCTGATTTTCGGACGCGATCTGGAAAGTATCAGCCCGTTGCAGGCTGTGCAACTTGCCTCGGCCATCAGTACTTTGGCAGGGCGCGGGGGTGGTGCGCTTGACAGTTTCCGCCAACGGGTCGGGCTTGATGATTTTGATGTGACCACCGACGATGAGGGCAATGCCGCCGTGCGGGCGGGGGCCTATGTGTCGGAAAACGTCTATACCGATGTGACGGTCACAAGTACCGGTGAAACAGAGATTAACCTGAACCTTGATGTCACCTCGGAGGTGACGGCCAAAGGCAGCGTGAATCAGGCGGGTGATACCAGCATCGGGCTGTTTTACGAGCGCGACTACTAGGGGCAGGAGCGAACAATTTTCTGCGAAAATTGTTCTGACAAAAGATTTTTAGCTAAAAATCTTTGCTATGCCTCTGCGGCAAGGACCTGTTCTGCGGCATGAAACGGGCAGGCCACGAAATGGTTGTCACCGATGTCTTCAAGCATGGGTCGCGTGCCCGCGCAGGAGGCTTGCGCCTTGGGGCAGCGGGTGCGGAAAACGCAGCCCGAAGGTGGTGACAGCGGCGATGGCAATTCGCCCTCAAGGACAGGGCGCGGGCGTGCGCGCTCCAGCACAGGGTCGGGGATCGGTACGGACGCGATCAGCGCCTGACTGTAGGGATGTTCCGGCAAGGTCGTGAGTTTGCGACTCTCTGCCATCTCCATCACGCGGCCTAGATAGAGCACCAGCGTGCGGTCACTGATGTGTTTTACCACGCTCAGGTCGTGCGCGATGAAGATCATCGACAACCCCATGTCGCGTTGCAATTCCATCAACAGGTTGATGACCTGCGCCTGCACCGACACATCAAGCGCCGAGACGGGTTCGTCGCAGATGATCAGTTTCGGTTTCAGGATCAGCGCGCGGGCGATCCCGATGCGCTGGCATTGCCCGCCCGAGAATTCATGGGGATAACGGTTGATCAGATTGGGCAGAAGCCCCACACGTTCCATCAATTCGCCAACGCGTTTTTTGACCTCGGCGCGCGGTGTGTTGGGTTCGTGCGTGATCAGTGGCTCAGCAATGATTTCACCCACGGTCATGCGCGGGTTCAGCGCGGCAAGCGGGTCCTGAAAGATCATCTGCACATCGCGGCGGTGCACGCGGCGTTCGCGCGTGTCCATATTGGCAAGGTCCGCACCTTCGAAAAAGATGTTCCCGTCAGATGACGGGATCGTGCCGACGATGGCGCGCGCCAGTGTGGATTTGCCCGAGCCGCTTTCGCCGACGATGCCAAGGCATTCGCCCGGTTTCAGGTCGAACGATACTTCGGAAACCGCGCGCAGTTTGCGCGGTGGTGTCCATGGCCATGCACCGGGCTTTGCGACATCGAAAGTGACCGAGAGGTTACGGACTGACAGAAGGGGGGCCATTATGCGACCTCGCTTGCGGGAAGGTGACAGGCACGGCGGCGGTTGCCGATGGTTTCCATCGCGGGGCGCTGGCTGCGGCAGCGATCAAGGCTGACCGCGCAGCGTGGCGAAAAGGGGCAGCCTTTGGGCAGGTTTGACATGTCCGGCGGCTCGCCCGCGATGGTCAGAAGGTCGCCATCATCGCGATCCAGACGCGGCACGGCCTTGAGCAGCCCGCTGGTATAGGGGTGGGCTGGGGTGGCGAAAATATCATCGGTGGTGCCCTCTTCCATGACCTGCCCGCCGTACATCACCAGCGTGCGGTCGCAAAACCCTGCGACGACACCTAAGTCATGGGTAATCAGGATCACAGCGGTCCCGAAATCCTGACGGATATCGCCCAGGAGCTGCATGATTTGTGCCTGCACAGTTACATCAAGTGCCGTTGTCGGTTCATCCGCGATCAAAAGGCGGGGTTGGCACAGAAGCGACATGGCGATCATGATCCGCTGACGCATCCCGCCCGAAAATTCATGCGGATACATGGTGATCCGCGCGGCGGCATCAGGGATGCGCACGGCGTCAAGCATTTGCGCGGATTCCTTCACCGCTTGGGATTTGCCGATGCCTTTGTGCAGCATCAGCACCTCGGCCATCTGGTCGCTGATCTTGAGATAGGGGTTGAGCGACGTCATCGGGTCTTGAAAGATCATCGCGATGTCCTTGCTGCGGATCGCATTGAATTCGCGCTGCGACATTTGCAGCAGGTCCTGACCGTCAAAGCGGGCCTTCCCCGTGGCGCGTCCGTTCTTGGCCAAAAGCCCCATCGTGGCAAAGGCGGTCTGGCTTTTGCCGGACCCGCTCTCGCCGACAATCGCAAGCGTTTCGCCCTTGTCGACATGGAAGCTGACGCCGTTCACCGCGTTCACGTCGCCATCGGCCGTGGTGAAGGTGACTTTGAGGTCCTCGATTTCCAACAGGCTCATATCTAGCGGTCCTTGGGGTCAAGCGCGTCGCGCAGGCCGTCGCCGACAAAGAAGAAGGCGAAGATGGTCACGATGAAAAAGAAAAGCGGGAAGGCGATCTGCCAGTAATAGCCGAACTGCATGGTGCGCGAGCCTTCGTTGATCAAAGCACCCAGCGAGGTGGCAGGTTCCTGGACGCCGAGGCCCAGAAAGCTGATGAAGCTTTCGAAGATGATCATATTGGGCACCAGCAGGGTGGCGTAGACGATCACGATGCCCAAGAGGTTCGGCACAATGTGGCGCAGGATGATCTTGAGCGGGCGCACACCGGTGGCGACAGCGACTTCCACGAATTCCTTGTTCTTGATGGTGAGTGTCTGGCCGCGTGCGATCCGCGCCATATCAAGCCAGGAGATCAGGCCGATCCCCAGGAAAAGCATAAAGATCGAGCGGCCGAAGATCACCAGCATCAGGATCAGCACAAACATGAAAGGGATCGACATCAGCACATCAACGATCCGCATCATGATCCCGTCAATGCGCCCGCCATAGTAGCCTGCGGTCGCCCCATAAAGCGTCCCGACGATGACGGCGACCAAGGCCCCCACGACACCGACCATCAGTGAAATACCGGTCCCCTGCACGGTGCGTGCGAACAGGTCGCGCCCGTTGCTGTCGGTACCGAAATAGTGCCCTGTTTCAAGGGACGGGACGCCAAGGTATGCGTTGCTGCCGATCAGGCTGAAGTTGACGAAATCACCCTTGTATTGGGCGATAAGCCCCCCGAAGAGCGCAAAGCCTGCCACCGCACACAGCATGATCAGCGATATGACAGCGGCGCGGTTGCGTAAGAACCGTGTGCGCGCATCGGCCCAGAGGGACCGGCCTTTGACTTCGGCAAGATGCATGTTTTCGGCGATGCCTTCGACGGCTGCTCTGTTGGGTAACATCACGCAGCCCCCTTAGTAGCGGATCTTGGGGTCGATCCACGCGTAGAGGATGTCGACCAGAAGATTGAACAGGATTGTCAGGGTGCCCACCAGAATGGTGATCCCCATGATGACAGAATAGTCACGGTTGAAGGCAGAGTTCACGAAAAACTGGCCAATGCCGCCGGTGGAGAAGAACACATCAATGATGACCGAGCCGGTGATCATGCCGACGAAGGCTGGCCCCAGATAGGACAGCACCGGCAGCATTGTGGGCTTCATCGCGTGTTTCCAGATGACGCGGCGCATCGGCAGGCCCTTGGCGCGGGCGGTGCGGATGAAATTGGTATTCAGCACCTCAAGCATCGAGGACCGTGTGATCCGCGCAATCGAGGCCATATAAGAGGTGGAGAGTGCGATCACGGGCATGATCAGGAATTGCCACTGGCCGCCGTTCCAGCCACCGCCGGGCAACCATCCCAGCCAGAGTGTGAAGACGAGCAGCAAAAGCGGGGCCATCACGAAATTCGGCAGGACCTGCGCGCCGATGGAGACGCCAACGGCGAAGTAATCGACCCAGGAGTTCTGTTTGATTGCGGCGGCAACCCCCAGTGACACGCCCACGGTGACAGCCACGACAAAGGACCAGAACCCGTAGGTCAGCGTGACCGGGAAGCCTTGTGCGATCACGTCGTTCACGCTGCGGTCCTTGTATTGGAAAGAGGGCCCGAAATCGAATTGCGTGACCACGCTGACCACGTAATTGACGATCTGCTTCCAGAACGGCTGATCCAGCCCGTATTTCGCCTCGATATTGGCAAGCACCTCGGGTGGTAGCGGCCGTTCGGAGTTGAACGGGCCACCGGGCGCTGCGTACATCAGGACAAAAGACAGGACGACCAAGATCAACAGGGTCGGCACTGCCACAGCAAGGCGGCGGAAGACGAAGCTCAGCATGTCAGGGGTCCTCACAGAATGGGAAAACCGCGCCCCGTAAGGGTGGGGCGCGGTCCATCACGTCAAGTGATTACTCGGCGATCTTGTAGAGATCCTTGGAGTACCATGTCTGTTCAAAATTCTCGTAGGGCCAGCCTTCGAGGTTCTCCGCAAACATATCGACTGCGGCATAGTGGTAGATAGGAATGATCGGCGTATCCTGCGCGATGAATTCCTCGACACGGTCATAGTTGGCCTGAGGGTTCGCGGATGTCTTTGCCTCGGCCAGCAGCGCGTCAACCTCGGGGTTCACGTATTTGCTGTCATTATAGCCCGATTCCGACTGCATCAGGTCAAGGAAGGTCGAGGCCTCGTTATAGTCTGCACACCAACCGCCGCGCGCGACTTCGAAATCACCGTTCGAGCGGGCTTCGAGGAAAGTCTGCCATTCCTGATTGGCCAGCGTGGTGTCGACACCCAGTGTCTGCTTCCACATCTGGCTGATCGCGATTGCAACAGAACGGTGGGAATCGTTGGTGTTGTACACCAGATCAATGCTGAGCGGATTGTCAGAGCCGTAGCCTGCCTCGGTTAAGAGTTCGACCGCCATGGCGTTCCGCTCGGCTTGGGTCATTGTCGCCATCGGGATGTCGGGTGTCTCGAAGCCGGCAGTCGCCCAGTGTGTGAAGGTGTAGGCGGCTTTCTGACCACCGGCGAGTACATTGTTCACGATGATATCGCGGTCGATGGCGAGGCTCAGGGCCTTGCGTACGTTGGGGTCCTGAATTTCAGGCGATGCACCGTCGCGCAGGTTGAACATGTAATAGTAGGAACATGCCATTGGCACGGAAACGGCCTGATCCGGGTATTGCTCCGAAAGGCGCGGGAACTGGCCAGCGGGCACGTCGGTCAAGTCCAACTCACCAGCGAGATAGCGTGTCAAAGCGACGTTTTCATCGGGCACAACCAGTTTGACCACACGTTCGATGATGGTGTTGTCGTTGTCCCAATACATCGGGTTACGCTCGCGGACGAGGCGCTCTTGCGGGACAAATTCGGTCAGGACATAGGCCCCGTTGGATACCATGTTTTCCGGCAGAACCCAGTCGTTGCCGAATTCTTCGACGGTCGCCTGGTGGACGGGGAAGGTCGTACCATGTGTCAGCATTTGCGGGAAATATGGCAGAGGTTGGGACAGGCGGACTTCGAGCGTTGTGTCGTCAATGGCTGTGACGCCAAGTGCGGATGGCTCCATGTCACCTGCAATCACGGCGGCACCGTTCTCGATCGACATCAGCTCGATGTACCAGCTGTAGGGCGATGCCAGTGCGGGCGATGCGGCGCGCTGCCATGCGTAGACGAAATCACCGGCCGTGACTGTGTCGCCGTTCGACCACATTGCATTATCGCGCAGCGTGAATGTGTAGACGAGGCCATCGTCGCTGACCTCGTGGCTGAGTGCGACACCGGGGACCAGATTGCCTGCGGCATCCTGATTGTAGAGACCTTCAAAAAGGTCGCGCACCACTGCGGCCCCATCCACGTCCTCGACGAGACCGGGATCAATCGACGGGCTTTCATCACCCACGCGGTACGTGAATGTCTGGTCAGAGGCGAGCGCTTCGCCGGTCACGGGGTGTGTGGCGTGCGCATCTGCAAAGACTACGCCTGAGGTCGCAAACAGCACCGCGGCTGTTGTTACGAAAAGTCTGGATTTCAGTGTCATCATTTTCTCCCTGAAGTTGCATCTTGGCGACGCAATCGTTGAAGTGTGAGCGTATCAGCTACGCCTCTGACACCATCTTTTGACTCCAAACGGCAAATGGCAAGGTTAATCGGCAGTTGACCCAGCGACAGCGGGTTCTACTTGGGGACAAACAGGAAACGCGCACAATTGTGACTTGAGGCATGATCTAACACGTAATTTTCTAAGGCGGACCGATGATTCTCTTGATGGACGTTCGGGGCGCTTGTGTTGGTATTACCCGGCAGTTTATGCCCAAAGGTGACCTGATGGTTGGAAAGGCCTCTTTATGAAGAAACTTGCACTTGCCGAACGTGATGCCTTGCCGGATGCCTTGCGCGTCCTTCTGGCCGAATATCCGCGTGACGGTTGGGAACTGGACCCCGGTTTTGACGGGTTGATCCGGTTCTGGCTGGACCGCCATTTGATGTTTCGCAAGCTCTTGGGCGAGTTGCGTAGCGGGACAGAGGCGCTTTTGGATCGCAAGATCGAGGCGGGTCGTTTCGCGGGGCTGACATCGCGCTATGGCGGTATGCTGGTGAACGGGCTGCATGAACACCACACGATTGAGGACAAATATTATTTCCCGAAGCTGGTGAAGAAAGACGCGCGGATCGCGAAGGGATTTGCCATTCTTGATAAGGACCACCACGATCTGGACGAATTTCTGGCCGATTTTGTGGGACGCGCGAATGAGGTGCTAGGCCTGACAGCAAACCGCAACAAGCTGCAAACCGCGGCAGGGCATTTCCAGACCGAACTGGCCAAGCTGGAGGGCCTGCTTGACCGCCATTTGATTGATGAGGAAGAGCTGATCGTGCCCGTGATCCTGCGCTATGGATCACGTGATCTGGGCTAGATTACCGCAAGCGGAATGAAGCACTGTCGCCCGCGCCCTGATCGACCGTAAAGCGCAACCGGTCATCGCCGCGTGCTTCGACCAATTGGCAGTTGTAGGGGATCGGATCGCCGCCCCAGCTCAGCTCACGGCAGAAATAGCCGTCTTCCCACGTCCAGTTGCCGACGATGTCCCATCCGATGGCCGAGCCCGCAATGCTTCCGTCCGGTGACACGCTCAGGCTGACACCGTAGAAAAAATTGCTGAGTTCACGGCCCTCAACGAGCGATACGAACGTCGCCTGGTCCTTGATGGGCACATAACTGTCCGCAACAGCTGGCGCCGCAGCGGTGGCGAGTACCAATGTCAAAATCGCATGTTTCACCGGATCCTCCGCTTTGTGGAATATCCTTGATACGTAGCGCGCGGATGACTGGTTCACTTGCGCTGCCTGAAGGCTGCAGAGATGCGCGAAATTCTGCCTGTTCCTAGCCGTCCTCAAGTGCCTTGATCATGTCCACGCGGGTTGCGTGGCGGCCACCTTCGAAATCGGCATTCAGGAAGGCATCGACGATATCAAGCGCAAGGGCGTCGCCGATCACGCGCGCCCCGAGCGAGAGCATGTTGGCATCGTTGTGCTGCCGGATCATGCGCGCGGAAAACGCATCGGAACACACCCCGCAGCGCACGCCTTTGACCTTGTTGGCGGCCATCATGATGCCTTGGCCGGTGCCGCACAGAATAATCCCCAGCGCGCAATCACCAGAGGCGACATGCCGCGCGGCGGCTTCGCCATGTTGCGGGTAGGGCGTGCTTTCAGGGGTGGTCGGGCCGATATCGACGGCTTCGTACCCCAGCGCCGTGATATGGTCGGCGATGGTTTGGCGCATGCCGATGGCAGCGTGATCAGAGGAAAGCACAATGCGTTTGTTGGTCATGGAAGGTTTGCCCTTTGTTGTCGGTTAGATGCCCAGAACATCCATCATATCGTATTCACCGGGGTCTTTGTCCTGGCCCCAGAGTGCGGCTTTCAGCGCGCCGCGTGCGAAGATCGCGCGGTCCGTTGCGATGTGGCGGAGTACGATCCGTTCACCGGCAGCGGCAAAGAGCACATCATGTTCGCCCACGATATCGCCGCCGCGAATGGCGCTAAAGCCGATGTCGCCGCGTTTACGTGCGCCGGTGATCCCGTCGCGTCCGCTGTCGCTGACGTCTTTCAGCGCGACGCCACGCCCATGGGCTGCGGCCTCGCCCAGCATCAGGGCCGTGCCGGAGGGGGCGTCGACCTTCTGGTTGTGGTGGGCTTCGATGATTTCGATGTCAAAGTCTTCGTCCAGTGCGGCAGCGACCTTTTTGGTCAGCTGCACCAAGAGGTTCACACCCAATGACATATTCCCCGCCCGCACGATGACGGCATGGCGCGCGGCGGCGTTGATGGCTTTGAGATCATCATCGGACAGCCCTGTTGTACCGATCACATGCACCGCGCGCGCCTGTGCGGCCAGACCTGCAAAGCCGACGGTGGCGGCGGGGGCGGTAAAGTCGATCACGGCTTGTGCCTTGGCAAACACCTCGACCGCGTCGTCGGTGACCGCAACGCCGACTGGCTGACCGCCTGTGGCGGTCCCGATATCCTGACCGATCCAGTCATGCCCTGTCCGTTCCAGCACACCCACAAGGCGGCATTTGTCCGAGGCCAGCACGGTTTTGATGAGCATCTGGCCCATGCGGCCCGATGCGCCTGTGATCACGATGCCTGGTGTGTCTGTCATGGTGCGTTTTCCTTTATCTGTGCCTTCTCTTAGCGGCGGATTGCCGTGGACGCAAAGGCTTGCTTGGCAAGGGACCGATCAGGGATTAAGTGAGGGCTATGGCAAACAATGCAAACAGAGACGGCAAGGCCCCCACCCAGCGCATGTTGCGCGTGGGCGAGGTGATCCGCCGCACCCTATCCGAGGTCCTGCAACGTGGTGACGTGCATGACGAAGAACTGGCGCGCATGTCCATTACCGTGGGCGAGGTGCGCATGACATCCGATCTGCGGATTGCGACGGCCTTTGTGTTGCCCCTTGGTGGGCAGGGCAAAGAAGAGGCGCTGGCGGCGCTGCGGCGCAACAAGCATGAGATCCGCCATCTGGTCGTCAAAGGGGGCACGATGAAATTCGCGCCTGAACTGCGGTTCGAGATCGACGGCACGTTTGACCAGATCGATGCGACCCGCGCTTTGCTGGCCAAAGATCACGTGCGGCAGGATCTGGACGACTGATGCGCTGGCTCGCTGTGGCATTGCTCTTTTGGGCGCTGCCGGCAGCGGCTGTGAGTTGCGAGGACGTCGATTATCTGGGGAACAGCTATACGGTCTGCACGGTGGATGCGACGCAAGAGGATTTGCGTCTCTTCTACAAGGATGCGGAGGGTGGCGTGATCGGTAGCTTTGGCGCGCTGGAGGATCTGCCGTCGGTCGGCAGCCTTGCCTTTGCGATGAACGCGGGGATGTACCATGATGACCGCTCGCCTGTGGGTCATTACGTCGAAGGCGGTATCGAGACGATGCGCGTGATTCCGAATGCGGGGCCGGGCAATTTTGGTTTGCTGCCCAACGGGGTGTTTTGCATCACGGATACTTCGGCGCAGGTCTATGAAACGCTCGCCTATGTCGCAAATGCGCCGGCCTGTCGGGATGCCACCCAATCAGGGCCGATGCTCGTGATTGACGGTGTGCTACATCCGCGGTTCCTGCCCGACAGCACATCACGGTTTGTGCGTAACGGGGTTGGCACAAGTGCCGATGGGGCGACGGCAGTATTTGCGATTTCCAACAATAGTGTCACCTTTTACGAGTTCGGGTCTTTCTTCAAAGACTATCTGGCTATGCCGAACGCGCTCTATTTCGACGGCAAGGTATCGCGGCTTTATTCGCGCGCCCAAGGGCGCAGTGATTTCGGGTTCCAGCTTGGACCGATGGTTGGTGTTGTTGAATAGGGTGGGTTGAAACCCACCTTACCTGCAGCACAGGTCTATCACGTATTGCAGGTTCGGGCTTTGTGGAAGTGCCTTCGCCTGATCCGCTGTAAACCAGCCTGCATCAAGCGCATCATCGGCGGCGATGGGCGTCCCGTAGTCATACGAACAGACAACCACCGCCAGGAGGTAATGGAACAGCACCGCACCGTCCGCATCGCGTGTGATGACATCGAGGTTGGTCAGGTAACCCTGCGCGGTCGCGACGACGCCGGTTTCTTCGGCCAGTTCACGGATAGCGGCGTCACGCGCTGTTTCGCCCAGCTCCACATGACCGCCCGGAAAACCCCATGTATTGGCGTTGGGTTCCTTTTTGCGTTGCACCAGAAGGAACCGGCCTTCGTGCTGCACAACGGCAATGGCGCCAAGTTTCGGATGCGTCACAGGCTTGCGACTTTCGCGGCTATCGCACGCCCCAGCGTGATGTGGTCCTGTGCTTCGAAATGCAGCCCGTCAATTGGACTGGGCCTGATATGCATGCCCGCATCCAGAAACGGCAGACCCCAGTGATCGGCCAGTTGCGCAATTGCAAAGGGCAGATCGCGGGATTTCGTCTGCGCACCCAAGAGCCCGTCACGATATGTTCCTTGTTCGAGTACGACCGCCGGGGCGATCAGCAGAATGTCAAAGCCGTTATGTCGCGTCTGGTATGGCTCGGAGCGGGCGATGCCAACCAGCCCTGCGAGCCCCGCGACCACCTGATCCACGCTTGCGCCGTGATGAGTTTTAAGGTCATTCGTACCCAGCATGATGGTCAACAGATCAATCGGTCCCTGGCTTTCCAATGCGATCCGCAGCCCCAGCTGCCCATCCATATGCGCGCCCATCACAGGGTCTGCGCGGCTGGTCGTGCGTCCGGGCAGGCCGTCTTCGATCAGCGCCCAGCCTTCCCCGAGCTCGGAGAGCATCACCGTGGGCCAGCGGGTTTCGGGCCCGAAGCGCCGGTTCTCACCCCGCGCATGCGCGGGAGGCGTGCCGTAGGTGTTGCTATCGCCGAACGTAAGGATGGTTTTTGTCATATCGCCAAGCTAAGCGCAGTGCTTGGTTTGGTAAAGCGGCATTGCCCCTTGGACTTATGGCCCCGAGCGCACATATAGGGGCTAACAGAAAGTTGAAGGAGACAGGCCATGCTGGAATTGGACGCAAATGCAAATGCAGGTGCCCCCGCTGATCTGATCAAGGACGGAACCGACGCAAGCTTTGCCAAGGACGTGATCGAAGCATCGCAGACCGTGCCGGTGATTGTGGACTTCTGGGCGCCATGGTGCGGCCCGTGCAAGACGCTGGGCCCCGCGATTGAAGCGGCGGTGACCAATGCCAAAGGGCGGGTCAAGCTTGTGAAAATCGACGTGGACGCGCATCAGGCCTATGCGGGCCAGTTGCAGGTGCAGTCGATCCCGACGGTTTATGCCTTCTATCAGGGCCGTCCTGTCGACGGGTTTCAAGGCGCTTTGCCGCCCTCCGAGATCAACGCCTTTGTCGACAAGATCGCAGCCCTTGCCGGTGATCCCGAGGCGGAGGGCCTGAGTGCGGCCATTGAGGCGGCAGAGCAGATGCTGGCGGAAGGTGCGGTAACGGATGCGGCCGAGACTTTTGCCGCAATCCTGCAGGAAGAGCCGAACAATGCGCCCGCCTATGCGGGGCTTGTGCGGGCGCATCTGGCATTGGACGATATTGATCAGGCCGAGGCGATCCTGAATGGCGCACCTGCCGAAATCTCTACCGATCCGCTGCTTGAGGCCGTTCATGCGCAGATCACGCTCGCGCGTGAGGCCGCGAATGCGGGGCCTGTGGCGGAATTGCAGGCGGCGGTTGAGGCGGATCCCGACAACCATCAGGCACGTTTCGATCTGGCGACTGCGCTGCATGCCAGCGGTCAGGTGGAAGAGTCTGTGAATACGCTGCTGGAACTCTTTCGCCGTGATCGGGAATGGAATGACGGGGCGGCCAAGGCCCAGCTATTCAAGATTTTCGATGCACGAGATGCCAAGGATCCGATTGTATTGAACGGGCGGCGAAAACTTTCTTCGATGATATTTGCCTGACCACGGCTTCGGCCTAGTTTAATGGTCATGACATCATCATATGATCTGCCTGACACAATTCCGGTCTTTCCTTTGCCGGGGGCATTGCTGTTGCCGCGCGCGCGTCTGCCGTTGCATTTGTTTGAACCCCGTTATCTGGCGATGCTGGATGATGTGCTGAAAACACCCTCGCGGTTGATAGGGATGGTGCAGCCTTATGATGCGCCCGGCAAAGGCGGGAAGCTGCACAGTATTGGCTGCGCTGGCCGTGTGACGGCGTTCTCCGAGACCGAGGACGGTCGCTATATGATTACCCTCGCGGGCATTTCGCGGTTCCGGATTACGCAGGAAGTCGAAGGGTTCACGCCCTACCGCCGCTGCAACGTCAGCTGGCAGGGATTTGAACGCGATCTCGGGCCGGTTGAACGCGATGACAGTTTCGACCGCGAGGCCTTTATGGAGGCTCTGGGGCGTTATCTTGTGGATCAGGGGCTATCGACCGATTGGGAAAGCCTTGGCGAGGCCGAGGACGAGTTGTTGATCAATTCACTTTCGATGCTTTGCCCATTTGCGCCCGAGGATAAACAAGCCCTGCTTGAAGCGCCGTCCTTGACCACACGGCGCGAAACGCTCATGACTTTGATCGAATTCGCATTGCGTGGTGGATCAGGTGAAGAGGTGATGCAATGAGTGGAACAGCATTCGACCCCAAGATGCTCGAGGCGCTGGTATGCCCGTTGACTCAAGGGACGTTGCGCTATGATGCGGACAAGCAGGAGCTTGTCAGCGAGGCTGGCAAGGTCGCATTCCCGATCCGCAACGGGATACCTGTCATGCTGGTCGATGAGGCGCGTCCGCTGGAGGACTAGCAGATGTTGCCGTCGCGTGCAGAAAGCCAGCGATACATCATCTGCAGTCATAGCCATACCGACCAACGATAAAGCAAGCCTTGTTCAGTAGGTTGTCAGGATAGAAAGCGCGTTAGCTACGTTGTGCGGCTGCGTGCTTTTCGGAGCGTTCTTGCTGGGGGGTGTTGACCCAGACCAGACCTGCAACAAAGCCGATCATTCCACCAACAATATACGCGAGAATTGCCAGAAAGATGCCGGCACCCGAGAGCAATGCAACGGTCGTTGCCAGCATTCCAGAGGCTATTCCGAGTATGATATACAAGATGAACATCAGTGGCTCTTTTCTGCTTGGCGGTATTTTCGCCCTACGATCCCATCAGCCTAGGCTGGCTTCGTGTCAAAACTTTGTTCGAATTCTGACCAGTCTGTAGGGTAAATACTAATATTCCATTAACTTCACGCGGCCCAACTGCTGGGCAGCCTTGGTTCGCGTGAAGCTATAGGAGGTAAAACGAGGTTGCCAAGCGCACTGCGCCAGTTGTCCCCGAAAGGGCAGGAATCAGCCGATGAGGGCCTTACGGCCGGAAGGAAAACTGCCGATCGAGCGCCAAGAAGATTGACGTACTGTCTGTGCGGACTCCGTCATCCTCGCGGAAATCAAAGCTTGCACCGACGTTGAGCTGCCAGAATTCGTTGATGCTGTAGCCATAGCTTGCCGAAAGGCTGCCGGTTGCAAGGACATCGCCTCCGTCAGGATCGCTTGTCTGGCCAAAGTCAAAACCAACCTGCATGCTGGTGACGGGGCTGAGTTCTTGAAGATAGTTGGCGCTGAACGTCGTTGTGGCGCGGTCATCGCCCGGGTCGAGGCTGTGGTCCGCGCTGAGGGTGATTTCGGCTGCGGGAAGCGGATAGCTAAAGGCAATTCCACCGGTCACACGTATATCACCAAATTCATCTTCTACCACGCCCAGTTCGCCCCGTAGGCTGCCATTGGGCAATGCATAATCGCGGGCGACTGTGGCAGCCCAGAAGGTCTCATCCTCTTCATCACGTGAAACGCTGATACCTGTTGTCAGCGCCCCGAGCGGGCGTGCAAAGGTCAGCGCGCCGGACAGCGTTGTGGTCTCTGTCGCTGGTTCGCCGATGTCTTCCGACTGTGTATAGGAAAGCCCGATATTGCTGGTGACGACTTCATTGATGTTCAGTCGCAGGCCAAGTGCAATCGTGCTGCTGTCATTATCCAACAGCGTGGCGCTTGCATCTTCGTAGCGCAGTCTTGTCTGACTGCCGCTCAGGCTATAGCCCACCGGCGCGGTATCGCCCCAAGTAAACCCAACTGATACCGTTGTTTCATTGCGGAAACCGGTCCCGGTCAGATCATCAAAATCATCCGGCAGGACGATCACGCCTTCATCATTGATGAAATCTGAGGCGTCGCGCAGGAACGCGATGTCTTCGCGACGTCCTTCCAGCGCGAAATCGAATGAGGCGTCCGCGCTGTTCCGGGTGTAGGCCAAACGTGCAACAAGCCCTTCATCTGCGAATTCATCCTCGGTGAGGCTGAATGTCGTGTCCAGATCGAACGACAGGCGCTGTGTCCGTGTTTCGGTGACCGCACCGAAACTCAGGTCGGTGACGCTCTCGAACCCGTCTTCGGCCTCGGTCGTTTCCAGGTCACGGTCGGTCGAACCGATAAAGGTCTGACCCCAGTCGAATGTGAAGAACACACCGCCAGGTTCGGCCTCTTGCGTGGACGCCGCAAGAGGACAAAGGCAGGTCAGGAGAGCAAGGCTTATTACACGTTTCATATTTATCCGCCCCCGAGCGGAAGCTTGGGGTCTGGGTACTTATTCGAACAGCTTGCGCTGTGGAATGACGATGACATCACCATCGCGCATCCGCACGGCGCCGTTTTCGCTGCTACCGTCGAGGATGCTGTTGTAGTTGATGGTGTAAACGTCGCTGCCGCGGCGCAACTGGATGCGCTTGACCGCAGCGAAGTTTGTAAAGCCGCCGAACTGTGCGATTGCCTGCATCAGGTTTGTGCCTGGCTCAATCTCGATCCGGCCAACAGTCACGCCTTCGCCGACAACAAAGATACCGATGGTCCGCGGCTCACGTTCGGGTGCGAGCCCCTCAATGCCCACAAAGACGTTTGGAGGGCTGACAAAACTTGCGGCCAAACGGCTGGTCAAAGCAGATTGGATTTGTGTTGTGGTAAGCCCGCTTGCGCGAATGTTTCCGGTGCCGGGCAGTGCGATACGTCCGTCAGGCGCCACCAGCACCACACGGTTCAAGCTGGCATCTTCGGCCACTTCGATCCGCAGAGAATCACCGGGCTGAACCCTGTATTCCTGCGCAAGTGTGATCGTGGAAAATAGGACCAGGGCCAGGAGCGACCCAAGAAGGGTAACAATACGGGACATAACGCGACCTCTTTTTACAGTACAACAATGCGGGCAACACCCTCCCGCTACGAAGAAAATGTTAACCCAAGTATTCCAATTCCCCAACGTAAAAACGCGGCAAAACATGGCTAAAACTGCGATTTTTACGCTATTGACCCAATTCGGTCAGTTTTGCGCGTGCAATGTCGAACTGGGGAAGGGATTGATCACCAGCAAGCATCAATGCGCGCGTCAAATAGGTCGTCGCGTTCTCGGCTTGGCCAAGCTCTGCGTAGGTCATACCAAGGTGGTACTGGACAAGCGGATCATCAGGTAAACCGGCTGCGGCGGGTGCCAGATAGGTCAGGGCCTCTTCCAGATTGCCCTGACGATAGGCGATCCAGCCATAAGTGTCCTGAAAAGCCGGTACCTCAAGATCACGCAAGCGTTTCGCGATCGCTGCAGCGCGGGCAAGGCTGGATTCGTCGTTCTTATGGGTTGCGATCAGGGATGCGAGATTGTTGGCGATCACCACCGCATCTGAATTTGCCGCATACATCTCTTCATAGATCGCGATGGCGGCATCAATGTCTCCACGTTCCTCATACCGCGTGGCGCTGAGCCAGCGAAGATTGACCGAGTTTGGAAGCGCATCAAGACCGGCCTCCAACACAGCATCTGCTTTCGCGGGTTGGTCCGTGGCGACAAGAAGGTTGTAGAGGCGCAGGAATGGGGCCTCGGATTGCGGCGAGGCGGCGATTATCCGGCGGAATGCTGCCTCGGAGGTTTCGAAATCGCCGTCCATGGCAAAAAGGCTGGCGCTGAGCATTTGCAGGCTGTTTTCTTCGGGAAAACGGGTCAGAGCCTCATTGAGTGTGCTGCGTGCTGTGGCAAGGTTCCCCGCCAGAAGATGGATCTGGACCAGTTGTGTGACGGCTTCAACATCCCCGTTCCCCTGCTCTATCTCGGCTTGGAGAAAGGCAAGGCTGTCTTCAATTCTGTTCTGGCCCAGCAAAAGCGCAGCTTGCAGCGATGTGGCGGCTTTCTGCGCTTCCGCGTTTTCAATCGCCCTGAGCGTATTGGCAACGCCTTGGGCTTCGATCCAGGCGCCTTCGCGGAGGAGGATACCGGCCAGGCTGGTCATGACAGCAACGTCGTTCGGATTTGCGGCGCGTGCATCCGTCAGGACCGAACGCGCGGCGGCTGTCCGTCCGTCTTCAAGCAGGAAGTTGGCATAACGGATCGCTTCAGCCGGCGCGCTGTTCGTGACATCGACCGCGAGGGCAAGTCGTTCGCCGGCAAGAGCGCGATTGCCCTCACGCTGGTGGGCCTGCGCCATCAACGTCAGTGTTTCCGCGTCGCGCGGTTGCTGGCTCAGGGCCTGACGCAAGGCAAGCACCGCTTCACCGGCGCGATCATCTGCGATCAACCATATGGCACGCAGCTTCAGCGCATCGACGTTCGTTTCATCTTCCGAAAGGATCATGTCCACCTGCGCGCGCGCAGCGCCTTCATCTCCGGTGGCGATCAGAAGCCGGGCATATGTATTGCGGATCTGCCGCGTCTGATCCGACGGTTCTGCCCTTGCGAGTACCTCTTCAAAAGTGGCGATTGCAGCATCCCTTTCGCCCGCTTCAAAACGTATCGCCGCGGAGAGGGTGATATAAACATCCGCATTCAGGGTGCCTGCATTGGCGGTTGCAAGGCGGTCAAGCTCTTGCTGCGCAACGTCCGGCCCTTGCGTGTTTTGCAGGAACTGGACGACAGCGATATGGCCTTCAATCGGGGCCGTATCCGCGCCTGCGAGTTCACGCAGGTATTGTTCCGCGCCTGCCACATCATCCTGCACGATATACCAGCCGATCAGGGCCTGTGTCAGATTGGCGTCATCCGGAAACAGCGCAACCATCTGTCGGAGTTGCAGGCCGATATCCGGCATATCATTCACTTGCGTTAAAACCTGCAAGCGGGCCGTATGATAGGCATAGTTTTCGGGATCTCTGGCAAGGGCGCGGTCGATTTCCGGCAAGGCGTCGCCTGGTGTGTCGCTCCGCATCAGATTGTCGATGACCACACGCCGCGCAACTTCATCTTCGGGATTTGCATCCAGAAGTGTCCGCGCGCGGGTCGCGGCCTGTGCAAGCGCTGCGGTGTCGTTGATTTGCGAGGCGTCGCGATAGGCCAGTGCCACCGCAATAGCCTGCGCCTGTGGGTCCTCCGGTGCAAGTGCGACAGCAGCTTGACCATGGCGTCGCGCCTCGTCCCAGTTGCTGGCATCAATGGCAATTCTGGCCAGAAGAATACGGACGTCAGGGGTATCGGGGTATTGCTCTATCAGACGGAGATACTGGCTGTAAGCCGCGCCGATATCTCCTTGTTCGAGCCGTATTTCCGCGAGCTTGCGCCGCGCGTCCTCGTGGAAACCGTCATGTTGAAAAACGTTGAGGAACTGGATCGCCGCGCGCTCTAGGTCGCCGGCGTCAAGCAGCGCAAGACCCGACTGGTAAAATGCGTTGGCTTTTTCTTCGTTTGTCTTGCAGGCAGAGAGCGCAGATATACTGAGGCAAATCAGACAAACGCGCAGAAAATGTTGCATTGGCTACCTAGTGTGTCGCCTCGGCTTGAGAGACTTTGGATTAATATCCAGTCCCTCTTACCACAACACGGACCGTCGCCAACAGCAGCTTCATGTCGTTCGCAAACGACATATTGGCGATATAGTCAGTATCAAAGCGGGCGCGGTCGGCAAACGTACACTCGTTGCGATCGGATACCTGCCAACTGCCAGTAATGCCCGGGCGCTGGGAATAATAGGCAAGCCCGGGATACATTGTCTGTTGCTCCGGTAGCATCGGACGTGGGCCGACAAGGCTCATGTCGCCGATCAGGACGTTCCACAACTGTGGAAGTTCATCAACAGAGCTCTTGCGCAAAAGCGCCCCGATTTTCGTGATCCGAGGATCGCGCTTGAGTTTCTGCGTCAGCGTCCATTCCGCCGCCGCTTCAGGGTGCTTGGACAGATGATCTTGCAGCTTGGATTCCGCGTCTACCACCATCGTGCGCAATTTCCAGATACGGTAGATGCGGCCATTCATTCCGACGCGATCCTGGCAATAGAACGCGGGGCCTCCGTCGCGCTTAACCATCAGCGCGAGAACACCAATAAGTGGTAAAATGAAAGGGATTGAAGCGACAACGCACATCACGTCAAACAAGCGCTTCAGCCCGAGCTCGTAAGGGCCCTTGATCGGAAGCGATGGCCCGATCGGACGTGATTTCGCATGTTTTCTTACGTCAGAATAGTCTGTCGACATGTAATTGCTCACTCGTTCACCAAATTCACTCGCCAGAAAATACAACACATTCTGCAGCACCGGATTACCGAAAATTCTACTGGTAGCCCTCAGGTGCGCTGGCTCGATTAACGTAGCATTAAACAAAGATCGCGTGAACCTGTCCTTTATATTTTGACCCCAAAAAAGAACGTTTTTCGCCTTAGTTCTCAGTATTGTGTTCACAAATTGATCGCTGTTCTGGCAAAAGTTTTACCATTGTTTCGAGGTGCGAACCAATGGGTTGCTAGAATCGCGTTACCCTAGGACAGTTTGCCAGAGTCTGAGGGTTCTGGTGGTTTGAAAACAGCTTTTCCTTTAGACATCATCAAGTTCCGAATCGTGTTTGTTTCGGATGTAGTTGAAACGAGAGTGACTTTGTTTCGGGGTCTGAATGAACCAAGCCATAAGTATCTACCTTAACCATTTTGGGTTGAGCGAACGCCCCTTTAGCTTGGTGCCGGACCCTGACTTCATTTATTGGTCCCCGGTACATGAACGGGCCTATGCAATGTTCGAGTTTGGTTTGGTCACGCGGTCACCGATCACGCTGATCACAGGCGAGGTTGGTGCCGGCAAGACCACGCTTTTGCACCACTTGCTGAAATCACTTGGTGATGAGCTTGTGGTTGGTCTGATCTCGAACGCCCATGGCACGCGAGACGAGCTTTTGCGCTGGGTGCTGCAATCGCTTGATCAGCCCGTACCGCCAGGTGCAGACTATGTCGCGCTTTTCGGGCAGTTCGAAGAATTCCTGATTGAGACCTATGCCAAAGGTCATCGCGTTGCCTTGATTTTTGACGAGGCGCAGAACCTCAACCGAGAGTCACTTGAAGAACTGCGGATGTTCACGAATATCAACGCCAACAAGGACGAGCTTTTGCAGCTGGTTCTCGTTGGTCAGCCTGAGTTGCGCGACAATGTCCGCCACCCCAATCTGACACAATTTGCACAGCGGGTTGCCTCAAGCTTCCATCTGCCCACCCTCGACGCCGAGACAGTGGCGGAATACATACATCACCGCCTGAAAGTAGCCGGCGCCAAGGAACAGATCTTTAGCCCGGGCGCTTGCAAGCGGATCTACACAGAGACGCGTGGCGTGCCCCGTTTGATCAACCAGCTTTGTGACTTTTCGCTGCTCTATGCGTATACGGAAGACAAATATAAGGTGAATGAGGTGACGGTGAAACAAGTGCTGAACGATGGTGTCTTTTTCGGCGGTGGGGTGTCCGCGGGGTAGCGGCTTTTGTAATCTGGCCTCGAATGTGAATGGTAAACGATGGATCTTAAATTTTATCTGGCAATCTTTTGGAGACGCTTTCCGTATGTCCTGATCCTGCTGGCTCTCGGGACAGCAGCGGGGCTGACGGTGGCGCTGACCCAGAAACCGATTTACGTGGCCGAAGCCCGTTTGGTTGTCGAGTCACAACAGATCCCGGATGAACTTGCCGCATCCACTGTGCGCACTGATGCCGCCGAACAGTTGCAAATCATCCAACAGCGTATTTTCACGCGGGATAACCTGCTCGACATGGCGAACCGCCTTGGTGTCTACACCGAAACCGATGGTACCGAAGACCGTTTGCGTCCTGATGAAAAAGTGGAGGACATGAGCGCGCGGATCAACGTTGATCTTGGTGGCAGATCGGCGGCGATTATCGTGACGGTCAGCTTCGACGATCCGCTTCCAGACCGCGCGGCTGCGGTTGTAAACGAAATCGTCACCTTGATTCTGCAAGAGAACATCGAGATGCGCACGACGGTTTCGGGCCAGACACTCGACTTCTTTGCGCAAGAGACAGAGCAGTTGGAGCAGGAACTGTCCCAGATGCGTGGCCAGATTCTTGCTTTCCAAGAGGCCAATCTGGAAGCGTTGCCGGACAGCCTCGAGTTCCGCAGATCACAGCAAGCAGCGGCGCAGGAGCGTATTCTGGAGCTTGACCGAGAGCGGATACAACTGCGTGAACGTCGCGACCGCCTGGTGCAGCTCTTTGAACAGACCGGAGAAGTCGGCCTGCTCGGCGTTGCCGCGCGCACCCCTGAGGAAGCGGAACTACAGGAGTTGCTGGATGAACTGACGCGCGCTTCGGCACTGCTTTCGCCTGACAATCCGCGCATCGGAATTTTGCAGGCGCAAGTCGCTGCATTGGAAAGAATTGTCGCAGCCCAACAGGCTGCCGCGGGCAACGGGACACTTGATACTGAAGGCGCGCCTTTGACCCCTTTCGCATTGCAGCTTGCGGATCTTGAGGGTCAGATCGCCTTTATTGATGAGCAAAAGGCGCTCATTGAACAGAATCTTGAGGAGTTGTCGGCGTCTATCGCAGCGACACCCGGTAATGCGCTGACGCTGGCAACGCTTGAACGGAATTTTGAAAACCTGCGGACGCAATATGACCGTGCCGTGCAAAACCGTGCGATCGCGGAAGTGGGTGATACAATCGAGGCTTTGTCCAAAGGGCAGCGCATCACGGTCATTGAGCAAGCTATTGCGCCAACAAGTCCGTCACGACCAAACAGACGGTTGATTGCGGCGACTGGCGTCGCGGCAGGCCTTGGAATGGGATTCGGGTTGATCGTGTTGCTCGAGCTTCTGAATACTGCGGTCCGGCGCCCTGCTGATATTGTGAATGGTCTGCAGATTACGCCTTTCATGACGATGCCGTATATCCGCACACGTGGTCAGATCTGGCGGCGCCGGCTTCTTATTCTTGCTGCTCTGGCCGTCGTTTTCCTCGGGGTTCCTGCCGCGATCTGGTACATTGACGAGAATGTCCAGCCACTGCAGCCAATCTTTGACGAAGTGCTGCGTCGCGTCGGTTTGGACTAGGGTAGGGCGAGAAAAGATGGACAAGATACAAGCCGCAATCGCAAAAGCACGTGCTGCCCGCGAGGAAATTACAGGCGACGCAAAGGCGAGCCAACGGCATTCCTACATCGCCAGCAGGCGCCGGGCGCTGAACAAAGAACATGATGTCGCGATGGCTGACCGTGCTGCAATCTGGCAACCGCTTGCCACCTTTGCACCGCCGGCCAAGCAAATGGCAAAACATCGCGTCGTGACGTTCGAGACAGGGCCGCAATCGGATCAGGGCGTCATGGCTTTTGATAAACTCCGTACCAAGGTGTTGCAGGAGATGCGGATCAACGGATGGCGTCGTCTTGCGATTACGTCGCCAAGCGCGGATTGCGGGAAGACGACAGTCTCGATGAACCTTGCCTTCTCTTTGGCGAAACAGCCGGAGATTTTCACAGTCGTTGCGGAAATGGACATGCGGCGTCCGTCGATGGCTTCTATCTTTGGCCTGTCCGGCGAGACCGGTTTTTCAGCCGTGCTGGGCGGAGAGGCAGCGTTTGCCGACATCGCGAAACGTCCGCGCCCAAACGTGGCCTTCGGTCTGAATTATACACGCACGCGCAATCCTGCAGAGCTTTTGCAGAGTTCGTCCGTGGGCCGTGCTCTGGCTGATATTGAAGAGCAGTTCGCACCGGATCTGACAATCTTTGATATGCCGCCGATGTTAAGCAGTGACGATACGATGGCCTTTATGGGTCAGGTGGATTGCGTCCTGTTGGTTGCCGCCGCTGAAGCCACCTCGATCGGGGAAATCGACGTCTGTGAACGCGATCTGGCGTCACAGACAAATGTCATGGGTGTGCTGCTGAACAAGTGCCGGTACATGGACAAGGAGTCAGGTAACGTCGATGCCTATTACTGATCCCGCGGCTGGTGGATCAGTATAATAAAAAAGCCGGCTGAGAGCCGGCTTTTTCTTTTCCAATGGTATGCCTGTGCCTAGGCGGCGACGGCCTTGCGACGGCGTAGCACCAATGCGCCACCAAGTGCCGACAGCAAGAGCAAGCTACCTGCAGGCAACGGGACCGCTGCGACATCAATGCGCACTGCGATATCGTCAAAGTCACGGTCACCACGTGCGATATCGTCGAAAAGCACATAGAAGGCATTCGCGCTGATCGCCACAAAGCCCATTGCATAGTGGCGCGTTGCCTCATCGGCGACGCCATCGTTGTTGAACAGACCCGTCGCCCAGCTCGGGGCATAGGTTCCGAATGCAAAGTCGAGGAAACCGCTGACGGCCTGCGTGACGGTCACGGTTGCATTTGTCGCGGTGTAAGTGGGGCCGCGGTTGTCGAATACCTCTGTCCCCATGACGGCGGCATAATTGCTGTTGCCAGCTTCGGCGCCGAGATAAGTGTATGTGATTTGCGCCACACCACTCACAATATCGAGGAAAAGACCGTTTGATGCGTCCTTTTCGTAACCATCAATCATGTCGATTGTTGTGTTGTTCAAAGAGCCCAAGACGTCGTTGTTCGTGACAACATGTGTCTGACCTGTACCGTGCAAGCTCAGCGTCGCGGCACTTGCGGCCGTTGCTGTGAGCGCAACTGCTGTAATAACGCCAGCTAGAAAATTCTTGATCATCTGATCCACCATTCACCGTCAAAAACGCGTGACGATACCTATTAACATATCATTCACACTATAGCGCTTTTGGCGCGGGTGAGTGCAAGCGGAAAGTAAGGAAATATGGCGATTTCGCCTCGCTTTTTATGGATTGAGAGGTTTTTCCATGCGAAGGCGAACACATTCCCTCATGTCCGGCCTGATTGTGGTGTATTTCGAAACAAGGTTGCTTGCGACCGTTATTCTTGTTGTCGACTCAAGAACCGCTTTATCACCTCGGAACGGTGCGCAAATACGGTTTCATCGTCAAAAGGTTTGCCGTCTTCGCGTGCCCGTTTATTCAGCTCTACGAGTTGGTCACGATCGTTCGCCAGTTGAACTAGACGCTTTCCAAGTCCTTCAATGTCCCCAATCGGAACCAGATGTCCGCCACCAGCGTTATTGATGAGATCCGCTGCATAGGATCCGTCATATCCGATGATTGGCGTGCCTGCGATCAAGCTCTCGATCAGACAGCGCGGTGATTCCGGTGTCGTGTGGCAAAACAGGAAAATATGCGCGGCCTGCAGTCTCGCAGTGACTTGCGCCGGATCATCGACAAATCCATGCAAGGTAACCCGATCCATAAGGCTGTCGGCTTCCAACTGTGCTCTCAAGTCTGCAAGCATCGGTCCGTCGCCCAACCAGTGTGCTTTAAAATCAATACCTGCAACTGACAACTCTTTTAAGGCGGATGCCCAATGCAGGGGGCCCTTCATAGCAGTTGCCCTCCCAACATAGACTATGTTGAGTGGATCGGACCGCGCGCTGGCAATTTTGGCGTTGAAAGCATCATCTGTGATATGCGCATCCCGATTGACGTGGATATCATGCACAATGACGGGTTTTTTGCTGAAAGGTGCATAGGCGTCATAGGTTTGCTGACCATGGAATAGTCCAATGGTCGCGCGTTTGATCACGTACCGCTCCAGCATTGCCATGGGCCGATGAATGACCCGCTTCTTGATACGGCTTTTGAAGGAGCCAGCCCGAGAGAGCGATTCAACCCTCACGACTTCAGACTCGACGCGGTCTGTCCACACGGCGAACCGGCGGCCCATGGCATGAGCCTGAAGGCACGCCACCGCGCCCCAGTCGCCGACAAGGCCGCCAATGGCGAAGGACAGATAATCGGCGCCCTGGATTTCCTGGCGGATGGTATCGCGCGTGCTGTAGTAGACCTTGGCAAATCTGGAAAGCACCCATGCTGTCGGCAAGGGTACAATGTTCACGCGTGCCAGGTTTGGTCCGATATTCGCGGCCGGGATCCAGCCAACCGGCGCAGGCCCGTCTTGATGGGGCATCATCACTGTGACTTGGTCAAAGTTCTCTGCCCAAAGCCTTAGACCATTCGCCGCCTGTTTCTCGATAAACCAGCCCTCGGTCGTTCCATAGACTGACACAGGAGCGTAGATGAGCAAGCGGCCATTGTTCTGGGGTGTCTCGGTCATGTCTCTAATCCAGGCACAAATCGCGGCAGAACATTTACCGTTTCGCGGAACATGTCTTGCAAGCGGGCTTCTGCGTCGGCCTCGGTCTCACCCGACATGATCGGGGTTGTCAGGCGCACGAGCGCGCCATCCGTGCGGCCGATCATGATGCTGTCCCACAGCAGGTACATTTTCGCGGCAAAGTCCCAGGCGGTGTGCCGCCCGTGTTGTTCGAACCAGTAATAGACCAGCATCCGCGTCTGGTCTCTTTGAATGATGGCGCGGTTCAGATTGTAGGGCGCGGCAAAGCCCATTTGCGGCGCGATGTCGACACGATCCAGTTTTGCGATCTCCCAACCAGCGCCGGGCAAGCATATTTCGGGCGAATGGATGCCGCCTTGGGTTTGGTCTTCATACCATGCGATGAAGAGTTGCACCGGTGCAATCTGGGCGCCGCTGGTGAAATGGACCGACAGGTAATCATCCGCCGCCAGGTTCTCGGCGACATCGGGCGCAAGCACTTCCGGGATATCGCCGTCCCATGCGCCCAAACGCGCGGGGAAGACAGTAAAGGGTTCACGATCAACGGTGGTCGTTGCGGTTTGTGGTCGTGCCTCCCACGCGATTGCCCCCGCGCCAAGCAAGAGAGCCGAGAAGACCAGAGCGCGTGAGGGTGCGATGAAACGGATACGGGCGGCCTGTGCTGTCCAGCCAGAGGTGTCGAGGTCGAGCGCGTTGACAAGGCTCATGCGCGAGCCCGAAAAGCGCAACATCAACCAGGCGAGAAGAAACAGCAGGACCACGCAGATCATGAAGATGATCCAGCCTTCGAAGAAATGCGTGAAGCCTTCAAGGTATTCGAGGCCAACGTAGTTCACCAACCATCCCGCAAACGCAATTCTGACCGAGTTCATCACAATTGTTATGGGTACCGCCGCCAGCAACAGGACCGCCTTGTGCCAGAGGGACCCTTTGAACAGCACCGCAAAAACATAGGAAAACGACATGATTGGGAACAGGTAGCGCAGGCCGGAACAGGCCTCGGCGACGTGAAGTTTATAGACCGCCAGATCAATAATGTTGCCTTCCAGAAAGACAGGAACGCTGAGAAGTCGCAGCATCCAGACGCCCAACTCTGAAGAGAAGACCTGAAGCGACGTCGATACCTTGTAATAAATGACACCCGGCAGCGGCAGCATATAGACCAGATGCAACACAGGCGGCCAGAAATGCCTGCCTTGCTGCCACCCCCAGGAAATCAGCAGAAGCGCGCCAACCCAAAGGATGATCGCATAGGCGACGACTTCATTGATCTGGCTCAGCTTGCCGAGCACGCCAAGCGTGATCGCAAGGAGCATGAGCGCAATTCCGGGCCCACGGTCGGCAACCGGGGCAAGGTTGACAGGGATGCCCTTAAGCTGCCGCAGGAAGAGCAAGAGCGACAAGACCGGGATGAGTGGACCGTGGCTATATTCCGGAAGTCGCCAGGCGGTCAGCAAGGCATTGAAACCTTCATGAAAGAAGATCAGTCCAGCGATGAAGGTGAAAACCAGCCAGAAGACGCCTGTGTTCAGATAGGCTCCGAAAGTCGATGTGGGGATCTGGTCACGCACTAAAGCCATCGAGGTTACTTGTTACACTTTCTTTCGCTGACGGATCATCATCAGTTTACGCGGGTTTACTGCCGTATGATCCTAAGCGTACGCGAATAGTAATTTGAGTTCGAATCAAATATCCTCGGAAGGACGTGGTCACGATGCGATGCATGGTCTGACATATGTTCGCCATCCATCAAAGTCGCGACATTCAAAGACGCGAAAGCACCATAAAAAGCCCACATTTCCTTGGCATAAGCATGACTTGTAAAGCGCGCTCAGGGGCTGGATATATCATTATTCCTGAATTAGCGTTTGCGTATGTATGAGAGCTAGTACACCGAAAAACAGTGACGCACATTTTCAAAACGCGTGCTTTGATTTGTCCGGTGGCATTTAAGATAACAGGGAATAAGACATGTCGGTCTACAATCTTGATCCAGAAACGCTTAGCATAGAAGTGGATGCTGCACGGGCCGCCGCTGCGCCTCTTGCGAAAGAATACCAAAGCGGAAAACCCTACAACCACATCTGCATCGATAACTTTTTTCCGGAACAAGTGCTGCGGAGGGTTCAAGGGGATTTGCAGTCTTTGGAAGAAAACAAAGATAGCAGCACCTTTGAGCGGGCGCAGGAAAACCTGAAAACCCAGTATAACCCTGACCGGTTGCCCGCGTTCTCACGAGAGCTGTTCCATGCCCTTAATTCACGCCCCTTCTTGCTTTTTTTGGAGGAAATGACAGGGATCAAGGGCCTGATACCAGACCCGTATTTCATTGGTGCTGGTATTCACCGGGTGAGCAATGGCGGACATCTAGACATCCATGCGGACTTTAATCTGCACAAACAGATGTCCGTCGAACGACGGTTGAATGTCCTCATTTATCTAAACGACGACTGGCGCGAAGAGTGGGGTGGTTCTTTTGAGATTTGGGAGAACGACATGAGCGCCAAGGTGAAAAGTTTTGTCCCGATCTTTAACCGGATGTGCTGCTTTTCAACGGGTTCCAACACATTTCACGGTAACCCAGAAAAAGTGAACCATCCCGATGGTGAACCCCGACAGTCAATCGCCCTGTATTATTATACTGCGACTTGGGATCCGACACGAAAATCGCACTCCACAATTTTCAAACCGCGGCCAGGGTCGGAAGATCAAGAAGACCGTAGATCTCGGCGCCACGCCATCCTCGAGGATTGGTTGCCGCCGGCAGTGTATCGTAAGGTGATCTACCGGCTTACGCGATTCGGGTTCTGATCCTTTTGTACCGTTGCCGCTGTGCGGCCTATCGTCGGAGACGGTCCGTTTCAGGCCGCACTCTTTCTACTTGCTTGAGCGTATGCCTGTTGTACGGCCGTTGCTCGGGGGCGCGCCGCGTATATTTTGGTCGATTGTTCCGTGCCTCGTTGCTGCTTTCCGTCGCAGGCGCTTCATTTTCGGCATGATTGGTCTGAAGTGAACTGGCCAAGAGTAGTCCAGTCAGCAACCAAGTCATTGTTGTGATGGATGAGTTCGGCAGCAATTCGAGCAGGTTGACTGCCAGCAACAAAGATGTGCCGTATATGACGGTTTGTTCGTCGGAAGCCAGTTGTCGGCGGTGCCACCACAACCGGAATAGTGGCAGTGTAAGCAAGCCGAAGACGGCAATGTAACCAGCCCATCCCATTATGCCTATAACAATAATCCATTCGCCGTCGGTAATTGTGATAGCGCGGCCAGTAAAGGCGTCGTATATGAGGTTCCGCCCCCAAGACCCCCAACCAAAGACAGCGCGATCTGCCGCATGATCCAAGAGGACCGTTTCGTTATCAAAGCGGAACTGAAGTGATTGTGCACGATCTTCATGGACCAAAGCTGCCAAGCTGACCATTGTATCGGTCGGAACGTAGTCTGCTGAACGCAGTATTGGATAGCTCAACACAAAGATCGTGCAAGCCAAGATAGCCCAGCTTTGCATTGTGCGGCTCGCAAATAGAATGACGGGAAGAAACAAGGCGGCGAGAACCATCACGCCGACTGTTTTACAAAGGAGCAGAATAACAAGCAGATATACGATCGCTATGGCATAGAGCGTTCGGGTTTTGGAGGATGATACCCGCCATAGTACAGCGGTTGATAAGAGTGCTATCAGGGCAAAAAATGCGGTTAAAAGGCCATGCCCCATGAAGACTACAGGGCGGAAGCCTCCAAAACGCATTTGTTGGCTAAATCTCTCTTCACCAAACCCGTAAAAACCGTAAATCCAATTACTAAGCTGTGGCGACAATCTGACTTCCAGCAGCATAGGTATCGAGTAGACCAGCGCACCAATAAGGTAAGCGCTCAAGAAATTGATTCTAGCCGGATGTGTCGACAACAAATTGAATGCAAGAATAAAGGGGATCAGCGTGATCGCATTGCCAATCGAAGTCGAGACTGCGTCGCGTATTGACATGCCGGGAATAAAAACTTCCCCGAAGATGATCGGTTCGCGGTTACTGATCAAGGTCGCGAACGGGCTAAAGACAAATAAGATCATGAGAATGGATGCGACTGCAGAGGACGGCAGTAGTCGTATGCGCTGCTTTACCATCGTCATACAAAGCAACAGACCGACAAGGCTTGGAATCGAAAACTTGTCCAGACTAGGGATGACCGGGAGGTCGATGTATGCACCTGTTGGTAACAACATGAACGCGCCCAAGAACGACCAGATCAGCGCACGATCGGGTGTCAGTTTCTTAAACAGCCCGATCATAACCAATGGCCACATTAAGAGCACTGCGTAGGCAAGAATATTGGGCATATTATCAATCGGTGAGGACAGTTGAGCGTCGTCAGCCTACCATGCCTTCTACGGAAATGTCCCTCTTGAAGTTGCTTCATTGCTTATTTGTGCAAATGGAAAGGACTCAGAGGGAGCGCTCCTCGCTTTCGCTTTTTTCGCAGGTATTCTCGCTTCTTGCATATTTTTTTGTTGCACATCTCTGGGATCGACGAGGTCAAACGCGCGCAATATCATGATACACACCCTGTTGTGTTTGCAGGTGGTTTTCGGTTTTCGGCTCTTAAAGGTTATGCCGTCAAAATAAGTTTGAATGAGTTTTCAGTAGGGATGACAGTCTTGGCAAAAGGTAACAGCGATATTTCCCACAAGACATATCGTTCGGCAACTGCCGGAGTGAGAATTGAGCGGGTGTTCGCATTGGCAGTGCAATGTCTAGGCTGAGCCGGTTCTTGTCACGCCGGCTGTCCGATTGCGATGAGCTGACACGCAAGATATTTGCATCGGCTGCCCTATCAACGATGGTCTTTTCCGTGCAGGTCATTAGTAGAATACTCTCTACGATTGTTCTGACGCGGATTTTGTCTCCAGAGATTTTCGGTGTATTCGCGGTTGTTTTGATGTTCATCTTCATCCTCGAACAATTCACGGATATTGGCGTGCGTTCGCTTATTCTGACCAAGGAAGACGACCTGGATGATGGTTTCCTGCGGTCTTGCTGGACCGCCCAAATCCTTCGTGGAATACTTATCTTTCTCGTCTGCGGTTTGCTTGCGATTGGACTGAGCTTGATGCAGGAGGCAGGGTATTTTCCGCCGAACTCAAGCTATGCTGATAAGGCACTGCCTTATGCTGTTGCGGCGATTGGCGGGGCCGGAATAATTGCAGGTTTCGCATCTCCGGCAAAATTTATCTACGAGCGAGAGATGAAGTTTCGCCAGATCAGCTTTGAGACGTTGTTCATCACGGCCTTTACTGTTGTGGTGACAATTGTTTTTGCGCTCTGGTTGCATAATGTCTGGGCGCTGGTTTTGGGTAATCTTGCGAGTTCGGTCGTTGTTGTCATCCTAAGCTATACCATGTTCACAGGTCCGAAGATGCGTCTGAATTGGAGCTTGTCAGATTTTCAGTTGATTATGGTCCGCGGGAAATGGATCATCAGCCACTCTGCTTTGGGCGCTGTCGTGTCCGTTGCTGATCGCTTAATCCTTGGTTTTGCGATGTCGGCAAGTTCCTTTGGCTTTTACTATATTGCTCGCCAGATCGTAGATCTGGTTGGGTTGTTTCTTAACGCTGTTCATGGGCAGATGGGTTTACAGGTCTTCACTGCGCTTCAAAAGGACGGTGATGCCGCGCAACTGCAGACGCGCTATTATAGCTACCGTTTGTTGTTCGATGGACTTGCGATGTTCGCAGCCGGGGCGTTCCTGACTTTCGCGCCTACCTTGGTCGAAATCGTCTATGATGATCGCTATGCAAATGTTGCAGGGATGATCCAGATTTTGGCGCTGGGCCTGATTCTGATCGGTCCGGGTCTGCTTCGAGAGGCATTTAGCGCGGAACGCCGTTTTCGGGAAATGACCATGTTGAGTCTAATTCGTGCGGCTTCAATCTGGGTCGGTCTCGCTGTTGCGATATTTGTGTTCGGGTCGACGACAGGAGCTTTGTTTGTTGTTGCTTTGCACCGGATTCCAGAGACCTTCGTACTCTTGGTGAAGGGGCGGACCGAGCGTTGGGTGTCTTGGTGGTCTGAAATCAGACTGATGCCCCTTGTCGCAGTTGGTGCCGCTGTCGGTTGGGGGCTGGCTGAATTGTGGCAAGTCGTTGCGTCGTGAGGCGAGCGCAGACTGAATCGTCGCAAGGCCTCTCTTGTCCTTTGAATAAAAGGAATGTCGCTCATATGTGTCTTTTCTGATTACCTGCCAAGAAACGTTCCATTACTTGTCCGCCAAGATCCACCTTGGAACACGACTTCTCGAGGCCTCGTTAATATAATCCCAAACATGCAGCGAGCGAAACTGGCAGGGCCCACCAGACCATGCTAGTCTTCTCAAATGGGTGTTCTGGACGAAGTCGAACGGGAACCAGCAACTTTTTAAGTATTTTGACTTAGGTTCAGAAAGAGGAAAATGGGCAAGATACCGTTTGTTGAGGCATTGGATACGGATATAGAACCAGATCATCCGTTGAAGATCGCGATCTACGTCTCATCATGGCCACCCGGGCGTGTAGCATCTGGTATCGTGACATACACGGAGCAACTCGTTTCAATGCTGCGGGCATCTGGCCATGAAGTGTATATCCTGAGCCCAGGAGTGCATGAGCCGGACCCGTTTACTATCGACCTCGAACAGATTCAGCCCTCTTTGCTTTTGCGGATTTGGCTCAAGTTGAAGATTAGGTTTACTTCTATACCGGCAGGGGGCGTATGGCATGCCGCCCGAATTAGCGCGGCGTTGAGTCAACTGGTCAGGGAAAAAGGTGTTGAGGTTCTCGAGATTGAAGAGTCCTTTGGAATGAGCCTTCAAATCTCACAGAGGAACATAGTGCCTGTAATTGTCCGTTTGCACGGACCGTTCTTCTTAACGGGAGTTTTTGATGACCCCGACACTGCGATGGCTTTTAACAACGGCCGCGTCACGCGTGAAGGATTGGCGATCCAGGCGGCCACTTACATAACTGCGCCAAGTGCTGCCACACTACAGGCCGTCATGCAGCACTATGATCTTTCGTTAGAAAATAGTGTGGCTATTCCAAACCCAATCATAGCGGCAAATGAAGACGAGATTTGGCAGATCGACCAATGCGACCGGAACAAGATGCTTTTCGTTGGACGGTTCGATAGCCTCAAGGGCGGGGATTTGGCGTTGGAGACCTTTGCCAGATTGGCCGAGCTAAACCCTGATCTGACCCTGACATTCATTGGACCGGATCACGGCGTTCAATCCGGGAGTGGAACTTTGCACTTTGAAGAGTTCTTTAGGCAAAAGTTCCCAGAGGAACTCCGAAAACGCGTCGATTACCGCGGTCAAATGAGCCATTCAGATCTTATGGCGGTACGGACAAGTCATTACCTGACGCTCATTGCCACGCAGTTTGAGACTATGGGCTATATGTTGCTTGAGGCGATGTCTTTGGGTTGCCCAACAGTCGCAACAGCTGTGGGGGGTATTGGTGAGGTTATCCAGACCGAACGCAACGGGCTCCTGGTCCCTAGTCAGGATGTTGATGCGATGGTCGCGGCCTGCCAGCGCTTGCTTGAGGATCCGGAACTTGCCGCCCGCCTTGGTCGTCAAGCCTGGATGGATTGTACCGAACGCTACAGCCCAGAAGCTGTGGCGACTCAGACCGTCGATAGCTACAAGGCGGCCATTGAGTTGTTTCAAGCGAAACGCATCTATTGACCACGTTGTTCTCGCTGCGGGCTATGGAGCATTGCCGTGCGCTCTCGATACCAGAAGCACGCATTCAGTGACTTGCTGCATGCCAGAAAAGGAAATCCAGTGTTTGCTAAGCAGAGAATCTTCGGAATTTTGTCTGGATTAGCTGGCGCCTTGGCGGTGTGGGCACCTTCAGGTGTTGAGGCAGCTCATTGCTTTGGACGTTCGCGTTTCGCGCTCCTATACTCTGGAGTACAGCGTAGTATGGTGCGGATCATTGTTGTAAACGTGCCTGCCGACAAAGACGTCTTTTGCAAAGTGCACAGTATGAGTTTTGGAAATCTGCTACATGTTAAATGAAACCAATCTACCTACCGTCATGGAGATCACCCCACGCCGCTTTGTCGACAGCCGTGGCCATTTTAGCGAAACCTATAACGCAGACACGCTGGCCCAGCACGGGATCACCACCCAGTTTGTGCAGGATAACCAGTCCTATAGCCGCGATATCGGCACCGTTCGCGGCTTGCATTTTCAAGCGCCACCTTCTGCGCAAGCGAAACTTATCCGCGTTTTGCAAGGCGCGATCTGGGACGTAGCTGTCGATATCCGCAAGGGTTCTCCCACCTATGGCCAGTGGGTCGGGTGCGCATTGTCCGCTGAGAAAGGTAATCAGTTGTTCATTCCCGAAGGCTTCCTGCACGGTTTTGTCACCCGCACAGCCGATTGTATTGTCGCCTATAAGTGCTCGGCGACCTATGCGCCCGCTACAGAAGGGTCTGTCCGCTTTGACGATCCCGATCTCGCGATTGATTGGGGGATAGATGTGCAAGACGCCGTGCTCTCCGACAAAGATGCAGCGGCGCCCAGCTTTGCCGGCTTTACATCACCCTTCACCTATAAGGATGCGACATGAAAATTCTTGTCACCGGTGGCGCAGGTTTTATCGGGTCGGCCGTCGTGCGGCAGGCGGTGGCGGAGGGGCATAGCGTTGTCAATCTGGATGCGCTGACCTATGCCGCTTGTCTGGCCAATGTCGCCAGTGTCGCGGACAGCCCGCTTTATGCGTTCGAACAGGCCGATATCTGTGACCGTGCGGCGGTGGACAATATTCTGGCCCGGCACCGCCCCGACGCGATCATGCATCTTGCCGCGGAATCCCATGTAGACCGTTCAATCGACGGGCCAGGTGCATTTATCCAGACCAATATCACCGGCACCTACACACTGCTCGAGGCCGCGCGCAGCTATTGGGACGCAGAAGGCAGACCCGATACATTCCGCTTTCACCACATCTCTACGGATGAGGTTTACGGCTCGCTTGGTGCCGACGGGCAATTCACCGAAGACACACCCTATGATCCGCGCAGCCCCTATTCCGCTTCCAAAGCCGCCAGCGACCATCTGGTGCGCGCTTGGGCGGAAACCTATGGCCTGCCTGTTGTCCTGACCAATTGTTCCAACAATTACGGCCCCTATCATTTCCCCGAAAAGCTCATCCCTGTCGTGATCCTGAACGCGCTGCACGGCAAACCGATCCCGGTGTATGGCAAAGGCGAAAACGTGCGCGACTGGCTTTATGTCGAAGATCATGCCGATGCTTTGCTGACGGTGCTGACGCGCGGACAAGTGGGCCGCAGCTATAACATCGGCGGCGAGAACGAGGCGCGGAATATTGATCTTGTGACGATGATTTGCGCCCTGCTCGACCAACACCGCCCCGAGGCCGTCCCTCATGCCGATCTGATCACTTATGTCACCGACCGTCCGGGCCATGACCTGCGCTATGCGATTGACCCCACACGCATCCGCACGGAACTTGGCTGGCGGCCATCCGTCACGCTCGAAGAAGGTCTGGCCAGAACTGTCGCATGGTATCTTGATAATCCTGACTGGTGGCAGCCACTTCTGGACCGTGAAGGTGTTGGCGCGCGATTGGGCAAGGCATGAAGGTATTGGTTTTCGGCAGAACCGGCCAAGTCGCCCGCGCGCTGATCGCCGAGGGCCCTGCTGCGGAGGTCGAGATCACCGCGCTCGGGCGCGATGCCGCCGACCTGACGAACCCTGCCGCCTGTGCCGCGATGATTGCTGCCAGTGACGCCGATGCTGTCATCAACGCGGCCGCCTATACCGCCGTAGATGCCGCCGAGGCCGACGAAGCGACAGCCCGGATCGTTAACGCTGATGCCCCCACCGCAATGGCGCAGGCCTGTGCCGCCAAGAATATCCCCTTCGTGCATATCTCGACCGACTATGTCTTTGACGGCAGCGCAGGTGCTGCGTGGCGACCCACCGACCCGACCGGCCCGCTTGGTGCTTACGGGCGGACCAAGCTGACGGGCGAGAAAGGTGTTGCCGCCGCTGGTGGTACCTTTGCCATCCTCCGCACGGCATGGGTCTTTGATGCGGACGGCAAAAATTTCGTCACCACCATGTTGCGGCTCTCAGAGACACGCGATGCGCTGACAGTCGTGGCCGACCAGATCGGCGGCCCGACACCCGCCGATGCCATCGCCGCTGCCTGCTTGACCATCGCCAAGACCTTGGCCGCAGGACAGAGGGCCAGCGGCATCTATCATTTCAGCGGCGCACCCGATGTGTCATGGGCCGACTTCGCGCGCGCGATCTTTGACATCGCAGACCGCGATGTGACTGTCACCGATATCACAACCGCAGACTATCCGACCCCCGCCAAACGCCCCGCCAATTCACGGCTGGATTGCACCGGCACCCTCGACACATTTGGCATCGCACGCCCTGATTGGCGCAGCGCACTGGCAAGAATGCTGACGCAACAGACCTTATCGCGTAGGACAAAGTTATGAGCACACGAAAAGGACTAATCCTCGCAGGCGGCACCGGTTCGCGGCTTTGGCCGATCACGCAAGGTCTGTCCAAGCAACTGATGCCGATCTACGACAAGCCGATGATCTATTACCCGCTTTCAGTGCTGATGCTGACCGGTATCCGCGAGATCGGGATCATCACGACACCGCAGGATCAGGCGCAGTTCCAGCACCTGCTTGGCGATGGCACGCAATGGGGCGTAGAGATCACATGGCTGGTCCAGCAAAGCCCCGACGGTCTGGCACAGGCCTATCTGATTGCCGAGGGTTTTCTCGACGGATGCCCCTCGGCCATGGTTCTGGGGGACAACATCTTTTTCGGCCACGGCCTGCCGGAACTGCTCGCCAGCGCGGATGCGCAGACGGATGGTGGCACGGTCTTTGGCTACCGCGTGGCTGATCCCCAGCGATATGGCGTGGTTGGGATGGATGAAACCGGGCGTGTGACCCGGATCATCGAAAAGCCGGATGTGCCGCCTTCCAACTACGCGGTGACAGGGCTTTATTTCCTCGATGGCACCGCCCCTGAACGCGCACGCACCATCAAGCCCAGCGCGCGTGGAGAGCTGGAAATCGTGAGCTTGCTGGAAAGCTATCTGGCCGAGGGCACGCTGAAGGTCGAGACCATGGGGCGCGGCTATGCGTGGCTTGATACCGGCACCCACGGCAGCCTGCTTGATGCCGCCAATTTCGTGCGCACCCTGCAAAGCCGGCAAGGGATGCAAACCGGATGCCCTGAAGAGATCGCCTATGGCGCTGGCTGGATCACTGATGCGGAACTGATTGCGCTGGCAGATCGCTATGCCAAGACAGAATATGGTGCCTATCTGCGCGGGCTGCTCTGATATGGGCATTGCCTATCTGATGAACACCTATCCCATCACGTCGACCACCTTTGTCCGGCGCGAGATTCACGCGCATGAGGCGGCTGGCGTGCCAGTTGCCCGCTTTGCGATCCGCGACTGGGCCGAAGTACCCGTCGATCCGCGTGACCGTGACGAGGTTGGCAAGACGACCTACATCCTCAAACAGGGCGCCTTGGCGCTGGCGGGGCGGACCGTGACCGAGATCGTCACCAACCCGATCGGTTTTGTCCGCGCGGCAAAGACAATGCTGCATCTGGCCACACGTCCAGGCAGCACGGGGCTCCGGAACGTGGCCTATCTGGTCGAGGCCGTTTTTTTCAAGCAGGCCGCCAAAGCAAAAAATATCCATCACGTGCATGCGCATTTCTCGACCAATTCGGCGGCGGTGGCATTGCTTGCGCGCCGGATGGGCGGACCCAGCTACAGTTTCACAGCCCATGGTCCAGATGAATTCGACGATCCGGCTGCCAATGGCCTGCCGATGAAAGTGGCACATGCCGCCTTTGTGGCCGCGATCACCGATTATGCGCGTGATGTGATCCTGACAGCGACGGGCGGAACCGGTGCGGACAAAGTGCATGTGGTGCGCTGCGGGATTGATCTCGACGAATTCGAACTGACCCCGCCACCGGAAAACGCGCGCATTGTCTGTGTCGGCCGCCTGTGTCCGGCAAAAGCGCAGGCCCTGCTGGTCGAGGCGGTGGCGCCTCTGGTCAAAGACTTTCCGACCCTCGAACTGGTCTTTATCGGCGATGGTGAAGACCGCACATCCATCGAAAAGCGTGTTGCAGAATTGGGCCTCGAGAACCATGTGACACTGGCCGGTTGGGGCACCGGTGATGAAGTCCGCGCCGCAATTCAGGGCGCGCGCATTTTTGCCTTGCCCAGTTTCGCCGAAGGCCTGCCCATCGTCTTGATGGAAAGCCTCGCAATGGGGCGTGCGGTGGTCACCACGCGGATCACGGGAATACCCGAACTGGTGGATGAAGAAGTCGGCTGGATCGTCAAAGCAGGCGATGTGCAAGCCCTGCAAGCCGCGGTGGCACAGGCGCTCTCGGCGGATACGGCAACACTGGCAGCAATGGGCGCGACAGGCCGTGCGCGCGTTGCAAAAGCCCATGATCAGACACAGAATGCAGCAAAGCTGCGCAGGTTTTTCCCTGACGGCTAAGGTGCCCTACTATCGCCAGATTGCGCGGGCATGGAGACACCGATGACACCACTTTCGCAAACCACCGGAACGCACAGCGCATGACAGACACAGCCGACATTGCCGTGGTCGTGATTGGGCGCAACGAGGGTGCGCGCCTGGTGGCCAGCCTTGCATCGCTGCAGGGGGTCGTGCCGCGCATCGTTTATGTGGATAGCGGGTCAACCGATAACAGCCTGCAGGCCGCACGCGATGCCGGCGCACAGGTGGTCGAACTGGACCTCAGCGTGCCTTTCACCGCCGCAAGGGCGCGCAACGCGGGTTTTGCGGCCCTCGATCCCGTGCCGGAATTTGTCCAGTTCATTGACGGTGATTGCATGGTTGAACCGGGCTGGATCGAGCGCGGACTTGCAGCACTTGCCGCACATGATGACATGGGCATCGTCACCGGTTGGCGTTCAGAGTTATACCCCGATGCCAGCGTCTACAACGGACTGGCCGATTTCGAATGGCACAGACCTGCGGGTGATATTGACGTTTGCGGTGGTGATATGCTCGTCCGTTCGGCCGTCTTTCTTGAGGTCAACGGTTTCAACCCCGGAATCATTGCCGGAGAGGATGAAGAGTTCTGCATCCGTGTCGGTAAAGCAGGATGGCGGTTGCATCGTCTGCCTGAGAAGATGACGAAACACGATGCGGATATGATGCGCTTTGGACAGTGGTGGCAGAGGGCGGTGCGCGCGGGGCACGCCTTTACCCAAGTGAGCAGGTTGCACCCTGAATATGCACGGCGCACCCGCATCCGCATTTTGGTTTTCGGCGCAATCCTTCCGCTTGTTGCCTGTGTGGGTTTCATCTTTGCACCGTGGCTGCTGGTGCCGGTCGCCTTGCTCTATCTTTTGTCCTACGTCCGCACCGTCCGCGGTTTGCAAGCCGAAGGGTTGGCTGCGGACAAGGCCCGCCATCAGGCTGTTTTCCTCAGCCTGTCCAAAGTGCCCAATGTCATCGGCATGCTGACTTATTTCTGGCGACGGTTTCGCAACAAGGACATGGTGCTGATCGAATATAAATAGATCAGGTCAGCTTCGCACCCCCGTGCGGGGCAGGGATGTCACGACATCCCAGACGACGTTTTGCATCAGACGCGCGGCCTCTGCGCCCGGATCATCCGCAGCTGTGCCATCTGCGCGCAATAGCTGGTGCGGCAGCCCGACAGGGCTTTGCTGATAGAGCACCGCATAATGCGTCAGCGCCATCAGATAGGCGCCATAGTCGTTGAAGTGGATGTCATCGCTGAACAGATCTTCATGGCTGGCCAAAGGCCCCACCGGTCCCTGTGCTTCCAAGGCGCGCGCGAAAGCGGCCATGACCTGACCACCGGGGATAAGGTACACCGGTTGCGGGGTCTCGGCCCGTGCAAGTGCCGGTCGCAGAATGGCATCTTCCCAGTATAGACCCAAATCCTGATCAAGACGTGTCAGCCAACCGGTCTCATCATTCAACTGGTGCCATGTCTCATAGAGATAGACTGGCAGACCGCGGGCCTGGGCCATGTCGGTCCAGCGATAAACATAGGTTGGGCTGTCAAAATACCTGATCGCATCCTTGATCTCGACCATCTCGGTCAAAACAAGCGCATCATAATCGCCGGACTCCACCGCTTCGTGTGCATCACGGTATTTTTCATGCGCGTTTTCCTCGGCGAAACCGTTGATCGCAACATCCGGTTCCCAGTGCGATTTCAGCGTCGCGCCCCATCCCAACTGGCTAGTATAGTCATGCCCCTCACCCGCCAATTGGGCGAGCATCGCAGGCATATCACGGCCCACAAGACTATGGCCGATGTGGAAGACCTGCCGCAGGCCATCAGGCTTTGGGGCGGGTTCTGCGTAAAGCGCTTCAAAGGTGTCTTTATCAAGTGGCGCAGGATCGCGCGCATAGAGGCCAAGTGCGGCCAAGACAGCGAGGGCGGGTGCAATAACAAATAACGCGATACGTTTAAACATAGGCAACAGATAGGATCAGACCGCCTTCGATCAAGATCGCACCTTTCATGTTTGCAAGGGTGGGATCACCAACAACACGAAATGCGCCGTCGGTCATATCAAGCGTCACCGCGTCAAACCCGATGACCTTGCCGGTCAGCGGGTATTGGGCCTTATAAACAGCTTCTTTGGCACTGAAGATCATCTTTGCGGCAAGGCCCGGATCAGGTTCACCCGCAAGCCACGCGCGCTCTGCCGTGGTGCAGATGACCGCGAACAGATCGGGGGCGAGTGGCGTAGCCGGTTCAATATCGACGCCAAGCGTTTGATGGTCTTCCTTCAAGGCGACAACGGATACGCAGCAGGCGTCGCAATGGGCGATCGATCCTGACACCCCAGATGGCCAGATGGGTGCGCGATCAGGACCCTGCGGGATCGCGGCGGGCGCAAACCCGATCTCGGCCATTGCAGCACGCGCGGCACAGCGCCCTGCGGCAAATTCGGTGCGGCGTTTCGGGACGGCGCGGGCGACTGCGGCGGCCTCTTCATCCCAAAGCGCGGCGTCTTGGGCCGGATCAGTTACACCGATCCCGGCATGGGGGCCAAGCATTTGCCGCAGAGCCGCCCTTACGCCTTCCATCAGCGATTGCGCCTGCGCTCACGCATTTCACGGCGGCGGGCCATCGCGTCTTGGAGGGGGTCGCCGGTGGGTTGTGCAGCCGCAGGTGCCACCGCTGGCGGCGGCGTTTCGGCAGCGGGTTGCGGTGGTGCGGGCTTTGCGCCGACCTTTTGTGCCACGATCTTTGCCAACGCACCCAAGGTGGGCGCGCGGAAAATATCGGTGATCGACAGTTTCTGCACACCCATCGACGCGCGAATTTCACGGTGAACCTGCACTGCCAGCAGGGAATGCCCGCCAAGATCAAAGAAGCTGTCTTTCGCCCCGATTTGCGGCACACCAAGTGTCGCAGACCAGATCGCGGCGATCCTGTCGCTGATCTCGGCCTCTGATCCCAAATCAACGGGGGCCGGAGACACCGCAGGTGCCGCGACCGGCGCAGGTGCAGCGGGGGCCTGCCCAAGGGTGGGCGCCGGCAACGCCTTGCGGTCGATCTTCTTGTTGGGCGTCAAGGGAAAGGCATCCAGCGTCATGAAATGGCGCGGCACCATGTAGTCCGGCAGGGATTGCAGCATCTCTTTGCGCAACGCGGCCTCGTCCACCTTGCCATCGGCCAACAGATAGCCAACCAGTTGCACCACCCCAGGCGTGTCTTCGCGCGCCACGACCACGGATTGCTGAACCGCCTCATGCCGATCGATCACGCTTTCGATTTCGCCCAGTTCCACGCGGTACCCTCGCAGTTTGACCTGAAAATCAGCGCGCCCCAGAAAATCAAGCCGCCCATCAGGCCGCCAGCGCGCCAGATCACCGGTGCGATACATCCGCCCTTCGGCAAAGGGGTTGGGCAGGAAGCGTTCGGCAGTCAGTTCATCACGCTGGAAATAGCCACGCGTCACACCTGCGCCGCCGATATAGAGCTCGCCCGGCACACCAATCGGCACAGGCTGCATGGCATCATCCAGCACATAAACCTGCGTATTTGCGATAGGTGTTCCGATGGGCACCGCACCCTGTCCCGCTTGCGCGGTCTGGGTGGTTGACCAGATCGTCGTTTCTGTCGGCCCATACATGTTTTCGACATGCCCGCCTGTGATCTGGCGCAGCTCATCGGCCAGCGCACTCGGCAGGGCCTCGCCCCCGACCATCATGTGTTTGATCCCCGACAGGGCTGCGCGCGCCTCGTCGTTCATCGTCAGCATTTGCGCCATGGAGGGGGTGCATTGCAGATGGGTGACTTTATGGCGGGCAATCTGGGCCGCGATGGAATAATCGCCCTGTGCGACCTCCTGATTGCTGGCCGCCACAACCTTTGCCAGCGGCTTCAACCCCTCCAGCACAAGGTCCACGTCAATGCCGTAATCAATCAGGCAGGCCACCTCGGTGACGCCAATGGCCTTGACCTCTTTGACGCGTTCAATCGCATCCTCGACCGTGCCGAACAGCCCGCTGTCGTTGAAATAGCGCTCGAAGGCGAATTCCAGAATGCCGTCCATCTCGTCTTCGTCGAGCGAGCCGAGATCAATCTGCATCGGGTTTTCGACACCCTTGGGTTTCTTGAACGCGGGAAAGGCCCACGCATATTGCTTGATCAGACCAGCAGCCGCACGCAGGTAGTCCTTCATCGGCTCACGCGCGATTTCGCGGGCGTGGTCGCGGGTGTCGGACAGGAAGCTGTGCAGCATCAAGGTGACGGTGAAATCGTCGGGGTTGTGGCCCGCCGCGCGCAATGCATCATGATAGATCACGATCTTTTCGGCCACTTCGCCCACGCTCTGCCCCAAGAGATGGGTCAGCACGTTGCAACCGTTGGTCCCCGCCTCTTTCCACGTTTCGGGGTTGCCAGCGGTCGTGACCCAAACATTGAGTTTCTTTGAAACAGGGCGCGGCTGCGTGACGACACCGTGCATTTCGCCGTTCGCACGCGGGAATTCCACGGTTTCACCGGCCCAAAGTTTGCGCAAATCGCGGATCGCATCAAACATCGCGGGTTTGTTCTTGGGCGGCGTGTTTTCGGGCCGCAGCACAAAATCATCGGGCTGCCAGCCAGAGGCAATGGCAAGCCCGGTGCGCCCGTTTGTCAGGTTATCAATCACCGCCCATTCTTCGGCGATCCGTGCCGTGTGATGCAGAGGTGCCACGCAAGACCCCGCCCGCACCGCGAGATTTTGGGTCACGGCAGCAACGGCGGCACCCGTCACAGACGGGTTCGGGTAAGGCCCACCAAAAGCGTGGAAATGGCGTTCAGGCGTCCAGACCGCACAGAATCCGTTTTTGTCGGCGAATTGCGCGCCTTCCAGAAGCGACCTGTACTTGTCGCGCCCGATCCCGTCATCATTGCCCCAGTAAAACAGACTGAAATCCATGCCGACACCCGGCGCGCTGCCTTCCCCTGCGACCAGTGCACGGCTTTCGTCGCCCGAGATTACAAGCTTGAACCCCCGCGCGAGGGTCCAGAACAGCTCCAGCACCGAAATATCAAACGACAGCGATGTGACCGCCATCCATACACCGGGCGGATCATGCGCAATGCGGTCGTCCATGCCGGTAAAGAAATTCGCAACATTGCGGTGTTCGACCATCACGCCTTTCGGCTTACCGGTCGAGCCTGAGGTATAGATCATATAGGCCAGATGCGCGCCGGTGACGCCGCTGTCAGGATTGCCCGTCTCGGTACCTGCGGGCAAGGCATCAACCAGCACGGTTTCGGCATCGGATGGTGGCAGATCGGCGGCAAGGGCGCTGTCGGTCACGATCACCTTCGTGCCGCTGTCTGCGATAAAATGGGCTGTCCGGTCGGCGGGATAGGCAGGGTCCATCGGCAGATAGGCACCGCCCGCTTTCATGATAGCCAAGGCCCCGATCAAAAGCGCGGAGGAACGCCGCAGGTGTAGACCAACAATCGCGTCAGGGCCAACGCCTTTGGCGCGCAGCACATGAGCCAGCGCATTGGCGCGGGTGTTCAGTTCCGCATAGGTCAGGCTTTCGCCCTCAAAGGCCAGTGCCTCGGCATCGGGGGTGCGGGCGACCTGCGCCTCGAAGGCCTGATGGATGCACAGGTCGGCAGGGTAGTCCGTGGCGGTCGCGTTCCAGTCATAAAGAACGGTCTGCCGCTCTGCCTCGGACAGGATCGTGGGGGCCTCGCCCTTGGCGATCTGTGCTGCCATATGATCAAGGCGCGCGGCCATCAGTCGGGCGGTTGCCGCGCTCATCTTGCCCGTATCGGCGTAGAGCGTGTTCCCCGCCACTGTCAGGGCGGTCCCGTTGATGTGGCCTTGTGACGACAGCCCCAAGGCAGGCATCGCCACGCCACCGGGAATTCGGGCACAAAGATCGGCGGCAAATGGGCCACGGGCGGCGGCTGAATCAAAATCATCGTCCGCGCCAACGGGCACCCAGTCATTCAGATAGCCGGGGTAGTCATGTACGACACCGAGCGCCAGCGTGACAGGATCATCTGACAACGCGGCCCCAAACGCCCCAAGCGCGCGAGCCAAATCAGCGGCATCGCCCGTCAACGGCAGGCTGATAACCTCGCCTTCACCCGCGCCCATGTCGATCAGCGGCAGGTTGGCAGGGGTCATCGCCGCAAGCGCTTTGCGCCATGTCCCCTCGTGTTTCAGTGTGGCTTTGAGCGCTGCGGTCAGCGCCGCGCCTTCTTCGGGTGTCAGCTTTGGCAGCACATCGCCAACTTGCGCAACATCTGCGACAGCGACAGCGCGCCCCACCGCATCGCGCAACCCCCGCAGGGTGACAGGCGCGGTGCCAGTTGCAACGGTGAGACTGTCATCGCCCACGGCCATCACCGTGCCGGGTGCCGCATCAGACGTGGTTTTTTCGGCAACTGCCTTGGCAACAAGAAACACACCTGCATCCGTCGCGATCTTGGGGCAGGTCAGCGGGTTCCAATAGTCACCGTGGTCCAGCGCATGCACCAGCGTCGTGATCTTGCGCGCAGTTTGGGTGAAATCCAGACGTGCGGCGTTGGCTGGCCTGTCATTCTTGGCGAAATAGGTGCGCTGCGTCAGGTCTTGTGCTGTCACGACGGGGGCGTCACTGGCCAGCTTGTCGATCACCGTGGCGAAACTGTCGATCGCGGCGGCATAGCATTTTGCATTCAGCGTCAGAACGTTTTCATCGGGGGCCACATCAAAAAAGCTTTGCGCCAGCAGCCTGCCTTCATCCACGCCGCCTTCGATCAAATGCCAGCTGATGCCGTACTCGGCCTCACCCGCCAAGAGCGCCCAAACCGGTGCATTCAAACCCGCATAGCGTGGCAATGGGCCATCATGGAAATTTGCCACCCCGCGCGCGGGCAGGGCCAGCACGGCATCGGGGATCATATCAAGGTTGGCGATGGATAAGAGCCAGTCAAAAGATAGGTCCGACAGGGCCGGCACCAGATCATCGTCAGAGGACACAACCGGCAGGCCCGCATCCCGCGCCCATGCGGCCACATCCGTGTTACGCGTCACAACGGCAACAAGCGTATGGCCCGCATCACGCAGCATCTCGCCGCATTGAATGGCAAGGGATTCGTTTCCGATGATGACCGCGCGAAATGTGGACATGTCACTCTTCTCCGGTTTGCAGACGCCCCTGAAGGGGCTGTCCGCGCATGGGTTTGAATATTGCGGCAAAGTCATGCGCAGCCATTGTCCGCAGGAAATGCGGGGCCGCGCCATGTCCTTTTCCAGTCAATTTACAGCGCAGCCAGTGCAGGCCGCCGCCCGTCAAATGCATGATCGTGGCACAGGTGGCATAAGCACGCCCGTGATTCTTGGCGAAGTAATACCAGCGCGAATCGAACCAGTAGTCCGGCACGCGCTTCCATTCCTTCATTCCGGTTGAAACCGATCCCAGATGTGTGACCACGCTATCGGCAAGGAACATGCCCTGATGCCCCGCCTTTTGCACACGGCGGCACAGATCGGTTTCCTCGAAATACAAAAAGAATGTCTCGTCAAACAACCCGATTTCATCCAGCACGTCCTGCCGGATCATCATGCTGGCACCGGCCAGCCAATCGACAGGGGCTGTCTCGGTCAACTCTCTGGGCACCCGATAGGATTTCAACACCTTGCTGACAGGGCCGAAATGGATGGACCCTTCCAATTCGCTCCAGACCGAAGGGAAACGAAAGGTCGTGGTGTGCTGCACACCGTCTTCACCGGCGATAAAGCTACCGGCGAAACCGGTACTCGGGGTTGTGTTCAGATGGTCATACAGCACACGGATCGCATCGGGCTTGGGAAAGGCGTCCGAGTTCAGGATATAGACGTAATCCGGCCTGCCGCCATCCGACAGCCCCGCACGAATACCAACGTTATTGCCCGCGCCAAAGCCGCCGTTGCGGCCCGACTGGATCACACGGGTCCTGTCCCAGCCCGCAGAGACGACATGCGCCGCCATCGTCTCGAATGATCCGTCCTGACTGTCATTATCGACGATCACAATCTCGCCCGGCAAACCCTGCATCGCCACCCGCGCGGCGTCTGCCGCTTCCAGCGTCATCTGTGCTGTCTTATAATTCAGCACGATTGTCAGGATGCTTGGATCAGACATCTATTCAGCGGCTTCCCTATAAGTGTTTGCAACTCCCGCCGGCCTTTCAAGATAGCGGCGGATGCGGGCAGCCAGCACGCGCACATTGGGTTCAAGCACCATGCTGTCATGGTCACCAGGGACTTCGAACACTTCCAGACCCGGAACAAACCTGGTCCAGTCATTGTCAGGATAAAGATAGGTGCGTTCCGAACTAATGAGCCGGTTGCCAACAGTCCATTTCGGCACCAAGGGCGGGCGGAACAGTGCCATCGTCCCATCCCAGGGTTTGACCTGATAGGCGCCGACGCTTTCCAGGAACGCATCCTGAATCGCCAGATTATGAAATTGCTGACCTTCCTCGGCGGTCTCTTCGCGGCCTTTTCGTTTCGCGATCTCCCATGCGACCCGCGACTTGAACCAGTTCACCAGATACATCGGACCGCCGCGCTGGATATCCTGCAATTTCGTGCGTAAACGATCGCCGCGATCCATGATTGGGCGGACCGGTAGCGGCGTATCCAGTAACACAAGTGCAGCAACCTCTTCACCCTGCGCGCGCAGCTGGTGGGCAATTTCAAAGGCCGTAATGCCGCCACCGGAAAAACCGCCCAAGTGATAGGGACCATGCGGCTGCACCTGCCGCATCTCGGCAATGTAATCAGTGGCAGCGGCCTCAATCGTGCGGTGCGGTTCTTCGTCACCCAATAGGCCGCGCGCCTGCAAACCGTAGAACGGACGGTCGCTGCCGATCAGATGGGCCAGATGGCGCAGGTTCAAAACGTTACCGAACATCCCCGCCACAAGAAAGAACGGCGGCTTCCGCCCGCCTTCGCCCTGATGCATCGGCACCAGATGGGTAAAGCGCCGCGTATGCGTTTTGGGGGCGTCGGCTGGCGCATCTCCGCCCTCAACCGTCACACCGCGTGCGGCAATCAGCGCCGCACATTTGCGGATTGTCGGGGCCTCGAACAGCACGGAAATCGGGAAATCAACGGAAAACGCCTTGCGGATTTGCGCAAAGAGCCGGACCGCAATCAGGGAATGGCCACCAAGATCAAAGAAACTGTCCTCGGCGCCGATCTGATCGACACCCAGAAGGTCCTGCCAGAAACCGGCCAGCCGCTCTTCGATCGGACCTTCGGGGGCGACATAGTCACTATCGAGTTGCGGACGCGAGAATTTCTGCCCGTCTTCGGCATCATCGTCATCACTTTGGCCCGCCTGCGCAATCAGCGCCTCCAGATCAAGCGACGACAGGATCACCTGTTGATGCGGGCTGATGAGCGCACGCAAGAACAGGTCCGCCCCTTCCTCTGCACGGATACCTTGCGACAGGTTATGGCGCAGCCGTTCTTCGGCAGGTGACAAGGGTCGTACCACATCATCCTGCCCCGCCGTTGCAGGGGCAGGATCTTGCGCGCCAAAGCCTGTCATCTCGGCCATCTGGCGGATCGTAAATCCGGTGATGTCCACACAGACCGTCCCGTCCGGAGCGGCAAGCGTGATGTCAAAGCTGGCGATGTCGCTGTCTGACGTGTTGTCGCGCGCGTTGCGCACCCAGCTGACCACCTGTGCAGGCAGCGGGGCATAGACCTTGACCGACCGATAGGACACCGGCACCCAAAGGTGCTGCGCGGTATAGCCCTTGATCAGCTTCATAGCCCAGCCCGTGGCCAGATCCAACATGCCGGGATGCAGCAAATAACCTGCCTCTGCATCCCCCGCCGCGGCTTGCGGCAGCGCGAGCGTGGCAAGCCCCTCATCATCGCCAAGGGCCGTGGATTGCAGGACCCGCCAGCGCGGACCGAATTTCAGATGCGCCTCTTGCGGTGACGCAATCCAGCCCAGTTCACCCGCTTCAATCGGCGGCGCACAGCGCGCGGCGATGGCGGCAATATCCAGCGGCGCAGGCGCGCCCATGGGCAGGATTTGCAGACTGGCCTGTGCGTTCTGGGCAAAGGCACCATCCGTGCCGCTTTCGACCAAAAACTCATAGCCTGCTTCACTGCGCGGCAAGGTCAGGCGCAGGTTCACAGATCCGCTATCACCCACCGCAAAGGGGCGCAGGAAATAGAGGTCACGGATTTCAAAGGCGGCCGTTTCACCCATGCTTTGCAGGGCCTCGGCGGCCATTTCCAGATATCCGGTACCCGGCACGAGCGCGTCACCTGCCTTGGTGCGGTGCTCATCCAGAAACCAGCGGTCCGCCACTGTGTAGGACGCGGTAAAGACACGCGCGCCCGCACGATCAAATGTCGCCTGATCCAGCATGGGCGCGCTGACATCCGTCACCTCGGCAGGGGCTGCGGCACCGGTGCGTTCTTCCATCGCATCGGCCGCCATACCCACATCGGCCCAGATGCCCCAGTTGATCGCGCGCACCATCGTCGTACCGCCGCTGCGCGATTTGGCATAGGCGTTCAGGTATTCGTTCGCCGCCACATAATCGACCTGCCCGATGGGTGCCGTAGCAGTTGAACTTGAGGCGAAAAGCACAAGCCAGTCCAGATCGCCGTCAGGGAACACCTCGTCCAGCACTTGGGTGCCGTGGATTTTCGGGGCAAAGACATCTTCGATGCTGGTCACATCCTTGGCCATAATCGGCGCGTCGTCGATGTGGCCAGCGGCATGGATCACCCCGTTGATCGGCCCGAACGCCGCCTCAACCTGCGCGCGGGCGTCGCGGATATCCTCGACGTTGCTCACATCCGCCGCGACCGACAGGATCTCACCGCCCAACGCCTCAAGCGCCTGCACCGCCTTGATGCGCCGTGCAAGTGACGCGGTTGGCGGGGTATTTCTCAGCGTCGTCTCCCACGCGTCACGCGGCGGCAAAGCACTCCGCGACAGAAGCGCAATCCGCGCACCACAGCGTTTGATCAGTGCCTCGGCCAGCGTCAGGCCGATGCCACCAAAACCACCGGTGATCAGATAGACACCTTTGTCTTTCAACACAGGCAATGGGCCGTCATCAGGCAAATCGGTCAGCGCCGCAGGTTTATAGGTGAGCGCGAACCGCTTTCCCCCGCGCACCAATGCGGTGCCATTGCCCGGATCGGCCAGCGCGTCCTCAAGGATATGGCCCACCAAACGGTCGGTATCGGCTTTGGCCATCCGGCGCTTCTTGCGTCCCTCGGCCTGCGGCAATTCCAGATCAAGCGTCGCCACCGTCAGATGTGGGAACTCACGCGGGATGACACGCGCAGGGCCAGCAAGCGTGGCTTTTTCCGGGTGCGGCAGGGCCTCGCCCTTGTGCTGGGCGGCCCCGTTTGACAGCACGATCATATGAATATCGCCTGCCAAATCCTCGCCACCAATCGCTTGGGCAAGGAAGAACAGGCTATAGAACCCCTGTTCCTGCACGCGGTGGAAGAAGCTTGAACCGGGGCGGAAACTTTCATCCGCCGTAATCATCCAGCCGTGCAGAATACGGGTCGGGATCAGATCGCGGGTGTTGAGATCGGCAATCAGTAGATCATAGCCTTCGCGCCCACGTTCAGGGGCAAGGAAATATCCCCCCGCGCCATCACGCGCAAAAGTATCACCGGGGCGTACTGTGACCACATCATGCCCAGCGTCGCGCAACCTTTCAGCGGCGGCGGCGCACAGGCCCGCATCATCGGCAAAGACCAGCCATATCTGTTCTTCGGCCTCGGACAGATCACCGGTGACGTCCACGTCGCAGGCCGCATAGCGCGGCAGCCATGCAGGGCGATAACCCCATTCATCGGGCGGCGTGTTGCGGGTCAGCCACTCGCTGGCCTCATCTGTCGTCGCTGTGCCGGGTTCGATGAAATAGGCGGCATGCTGGAACGCATAGGTTGGGAGCGGGACGCGCAAACGCCGCGCATCGCCCCAGATCTGGCCCCAGTCAAATGTGCCGCCAACGGCCCAGACACGGCCCAGCATCGCCATGAAATAAGCATCATCCGCGATATCGTCCTTGGGGTGGCGCAGGCTCGAAATCACCTGATTTGCAGTCACCTTGCCATGCTGGCCCGCCAGCGACGACATCGCCTTGCCGGGGCCGACTTCGATAAAGACGCGGTCGTCTTTTTCGGCCAGCGTGGTCAGGCAATCGGCAAAGCGCACCGTGCCGCGCAGATGGCCGACCCAGTATTCGGGGTCCTGCGCCTGTTCATCGGTGATGAATGCACCCGTGCGATTGGACGTGAACGGGATCTTCGGGGCATGCAGCTCAATTGACCGCAGGTAATCGCCGAAATCCTTCAGGATCGGGTCAAGCATCCGCGAATGTGCAGCGATATCAATCGGAATGCGCTGGCAGTCGATATCCTTGGCCTTCAGCCGCGCCTCAAGATCATCGAGCGCTGATTGCGGACCAGTGGCGACGCTGAGTGAAGGGGCGTTCACAGCGCCCAAATCCAGATCATCGCCCAGGAAGGGTTCCAACTGATCCGCAGGCAGTGCAATCGACAACATGCCGCCCGCAGGAACGGTATCAAATAGCTTGCCGCGCAAATGCACCAGTCCGATGCAGTCCTCGAAAGACATGACACCGGCGACACAGGCGGCGGTGTTCTCACCCATCGAATGACCTGTCAGGGCGGCAGGCTGCACACCCCAGCTCATCCAGAGTTGCGCCAGCGCATATTCCACGATCATGATCAGCGGCAATTGCACGGAAGGTTGGGTCAGCTTGGCATCAGCGGCGGCTTCCTGCCCGGGCTCGGGCAGCCAAAGCGCGCGGATATCGTAATCCAGCTTGGGTTGCAGGATGGCCAGACCCTGATCCATCCATTCCGCAAAGACAGGCTCGGTCTCGTAAAGGTCCCGCGCCATGCCCGCATATTGCGCGCCACCACCGGGGAACATGAAAACATAATCGGGGTCTTCACCCACGACCGTATGGCTGAACGCGCGGCGGGGGTCGTTTGCTTCCAGCTGGGCTGCGGCGTCTTCATGGGTCTCGGCCACAATCACGCGGCGGCGCTCAAACGCGCGACGCCCCTTTTGCAGGGTCCATGCCACGTCAGCAAGCGGCTGGTCAGGGTTTGCGCGCAGGTGCGCGGCTAGCGCGGCGCAATTGGCATCAAGTGCGGCCTTGTTACGCCCCGAGACCGTGAGAATCTGAAACGGCCAATCCGACGCATCCGACGGCGGCAATTCCGGCGCTTCCTGCAACACGACATGGGCGTTGGTCCCGCCCACACCCAGCGAATTCACACCGGCGCGCCTTGGCCCTTTATGGCTGACCCAATCGGTCAGCCTGTCATTCACGCGAAAAGGCGAGGTTTCGAAATCAATCGCAGGATTGGGCTTTTCATAACCCAGCGATGCAGGAATCAGTTTGTGATGCAGCGCGAGCGAGGTCTTGATCAGACTGGCCACGCCCGCCGCCGTATCCAGATGGCCGATGTTGGTTTTCACCGAACCGATCCGGCAGAACCCCACCTCGTCCGTGGTTTCCTGAAAGGCCTGCGTGAGTGCGGCAACCTCGATCGGGTCACCCAGATAGGTGCCGGTGCCGTGGCATTCGATATAGTCGATGGTGTCGGCGGGCGTCTCGGCAATCATCTGCGCCTCTGCAATCGCCTCGGCCTGTCCGTCTACAGAGGGGGCAAGATAGCCGGCCTTGGCCGCGCCATCGTTGTTGATCGCCGAACCCTTGATGACAGCCCAGATATGATCACCGTCGGCAATCGCATCTTTCAGACGGCGCAGGACCACTACACCCGCGCCCGACCCGAAAACCGTGCCTTGCGCGCGATGGTCAAAAGCGTGGCAATGGCCGTCAGGCGACAGCACCTCGCCCTCTTTGTAGATATACCCGCGGTCCTGTGGCAGTTCGATCGTGACACCGCCCGCCAGCGCCATGTCACATTCACCCGACAGCAGGGCCTGCGTGGCGTAATGGGTCGCAACCAGAGAGGTGGAGCAAGCGGTCTGCACGTTCACACTCGGGCCTTTGAGGTCGAAAATATGGCTCAGCCGTGTAGTCAGGAAATCCTTGTCGTTGCCGGTGTGACGCAGCAGGAACATCCCCACATTGTCGACCAGTTTGGGGTTCGAGCAGATGTTGAAATAGAAATAGCTGCCCATGCCGCAGCCCGCAAAAACACCAATCGGGCCTTTCGCGTTTTCCGGCATATGGCCTGCGTTTTCCATGGCCTCCCACGCCACCTCAAGGAAACGGCGGTGCTGCGGGTCCATGATGGCGGCTTCTTTGGCGGAGAGGCCGAAGAACTCGGTGTCAAAATTCTGGTAACCGGAAAGCGGTGCCGCAGCAGGCACGTAATCGGGCCTGTTCAGACGATGCGCGGCCTCGCCCGCCGCCAGCAATTCTTCCTTGCTGTAATGGCGGATCGATTCGATGCCGTTTTTCAGATTGTCCCAATAGGCCGCAACCGTATCTGCACCAGGTAAATGCGCAGCCATTCCGACAATGGCGATGTCAGTTTCGGCGAAATCGATATCATCTCGTGATAGGGGCAACAGAACTACCAAACAGCCTCGGGAACAGAAGCATTACAAATACCAGCAACAATAGGCAAAATTATGTCAGTTTTCTTGATGTCACAAGCAGGTTTACTCCCTGCATGTGACCATTTCGAGCTAACCACTTGGCCGCCCACATGCAGCGTTAGTGCAAAAGGCAGATTAATTGTAGCATCAGTGGCCTAATTTGGTGGGCTGGGTCACATCTCATGGCAGATGTTCGTTTTCTGGCCTCACGCCGCAATCAAGCCTGCCAACATAGCTCGTTGGGTGTTTAGGCCTCGTGTTGTGCCGTCCGAGCGTGACTTTCGGCCTCCAAGATTGGATCGATAGAGTATTCCCCAGATTGGGGATCGATTGGACGGTCGAGACGAGTTGTCTTCGCTTAGCGTTCCTTGGCCTTGCGGTAATATTGAAGCTGGCTGTGCATGCAGCCGTTGAATGGCCGCGATGATATGGCTGAACAATTGACCAGTGATAGCCGCCTGCGCGTTGCACAGTCATTGCGTAGGGCATAGCGGACAATCCGTGCCGCAAGAGGCCAAAAACGCACCATCTAGCTTGGCACTATGGGCAGGTGAGTGACTATGAAGCCCACACGCGGAAAGAACTCGCTGGGATACAATTTGACCTAGGCGGCAGCGCCTAGGCGCGTATCCAATTCCTAAAATAACAGCAATCTGGTGTCTGAGCGGTTTTTTGAACCATGAAATTCCAGACACCCTGATGGTCGAAACCTAGGTATAAGGAAGCCGCGTCGGTTGCACCGTCATAGGCACGCGCGAAATCTCGCTCCAGGCGACATCAACCTGTTGAAATATGGCACTTTACTGGCAGTCAGGGCTCAGATTCGTCGGTCTGCTCAACGAATACGGACTCTTAGAGAACACAACATTTGGGAACCCTGCTGCGTCGCTTCAAGTTCAAAACCCTGTTGCAGGGCAGTGGCAGAGAATTATTCAGAAAGCACCTTCCAAACGAGATCTTGCATAAACCTTGCTTGTTCGGGGGTTGCGCCCCCCATGTTCTGCATTCCGCGCGGGTCGCGGCCATAGATCACCGCAAAATGGGCCAGCGCAATATAGTAGTTTCCGAGCGCATTGAGATGAATCATGTCTTCAAAAAGATCAGAAAAATCATCCAAGCCGGGGGCATTGCCTGCCTCAATCTCGTCATATATCGCAGCCATTAAGAGCGGACCGGGGATCATTCGCATTTCTGGCGAACCGGCTGGCCGATTCTCGTTTGTATAGTCCAACATGCTTTGCCAGCGGACCATCTCTAGATCTAGACGTTCGCGAAATGGTGTGAACTTTTCAGGATCATTCCAAGGAAACTGAGTGTTTGGGCCGCTATCAATGTCCACCCATGTTGCGTAGAGGATCGTCTCAGCACCCTTTCCTTGGTTGCCGTTTTCCCATGAATTTTCGAACCACAAAAGCGATTGCTCGATTGAATTATGCCATGGGAGTGTACTCGAGAGCGGGACGCGTTCGGTCAGCACAAGGGTGTCGTAATTTGCGATATCACTTTTTGCATCAGGTTGGCCGTAGCCTGGAGCCTGTTCCCAACGCATTTCCATGGGGCTTCCTGGAATTGTGGATTTATCAATGACAACTGTCGGACTACCTGCATACCGCACCATCGCCCGCAGAGGTTCGAAAATCCCGTCAGTGAGGCTGTGCCCTGATTGTATCACGCGCTGGTTCAAAGGCCTTTCTTGGGCATGACTTTCTGCTGGCCACGAGAATAACAGCGCCAAACCAGCAGAAAGTACGAAACTGGCGAAACTTTTTCTTACCATAACTAAGAACCTCTAACTAAAGCGTGAACTAGTCTCACCATGTATCTAAAGCGCAGCGCCATAAGCAAGCTTTTAGACATCAACATTCAATGATGTTGGACAGGTGCAGAAGTCAGATCGTCTCAACGCCAAGTTTATCAATTTTCTTTCTTAAGCATATAGAGGCCTTCGGTCCGCCTTTTTGAGCTCTCCGGCTTGCAGAAAACGGATGACTAGAAGACCGCAATGAGTGATCAATCGCATGTGCGATCATAGTTTTGTTGGTGCTCTGGGCTCTTTCACCATCATCTCTTCAGTATTGTGAAGTCACCTTGATAATGCGCCTAAATCTCCTTTTAAAACCCTACCTGTCCCGACCATCGACTGCAGCCAAATGCCTTCCGGGTGCCTGAATAATCGAAACATGATGCATGCCGGCAGCATTCCACCCCTCGCCAGATGGCGCTAGCACGGGATCATCGGCAATCAGGACTTCGGCATAACTTGTAGGTGAGAGGTCTGTGATCTCGAACGCTCGTACCTGTATCCCGTATTCTGGATCAGCATCCTGCGCAAAGCGGATTGGCCGACCGTTACGTATGATGACACCGCCACCGGGCCGGGAAATGTTCGCATCGTCTCTGATGATCGGGTTCATGGTGTGCGGGGTCCACCCGCTTTCGAGCTGCTCGGAGAAGTGGATATTAAGAACATCGTTGCGTGGCGTTGTGGAAAACATCCACCACATGTCGTCAAAGTAGAAGACAGTCGGGTCAACAAACAAATAGCCTGCCAACAGGTCGCCGACATATTCCCAAGCGACTGGGAAATCTGACGCCTTATATAAGCGGACAGAAGAGACCTCATGGCTCTCCGGAACCATGTAATGCTCATCGTTCCACTTGAACACGTTTGGGTACGAAAGATGAAAGTCTTCATCCAGAATGACTTGGCCGTATTCCCAATCGAGCCCATCAGTGCTTTTGGCATATCCGATGTCACCCTGATTGTTTGCCTGGTTCAGGATCTCAAAAAACATGTAGTACTGATCATCTTCCCGCAGGAGGAACGGGTCAGCGACGAAAGCTGCCTTGATATCGGTGACGTCATCTTCTGTAAGAACCGGGTTTCTTGCGCCCTCTGTTGGTCTAATGTCAAGCGGGTCAGTGCCTTCGTAAATTCCAATGGTCCAGGGTCCGGTTTGTAGCATGTTGGCGTTATCGCCCATCACAGCGTCCCATGCCGAGTTCAGGGCAGCGTAGGGGAAGATTTTGAACTTTGCGACAACCAAGCCGTAGCCAGCACCCAAAAGCAAAGTGAAAATAGCAAGAAAGAGACTTGTTTTACGCAACACAGTTTTCTCACTCTTGAGCAGCAGGCAAAGGCCTGCGAATCCAATATGGCCGGACACACCAAGATATTTTTTGGCGATCTCTCAGGCATGCTTTGTGGCAATAAAGATGTTGCAGTTATGCGGGTTGATCAAGCCCCTTCGCCTGTTTTGGCCTGTTTGAGACCTCCGACGAGATATACCAAGCTTTCTTCTTGGTAGAAGCTCATTTTTATGTACCTGATTTCATTGAATTATTAGGCGTCCGCCTAGAAAAGTGTCGTTTCGCGCGCAGGGGCTGTTTTTGGTTTGAACTCGAAAATGACCAGCGACAGCATGGTTCATGCAATTCTTCAGAAGTCCGAGCGGTCATGTAACAGATTTGGTAGAGAATGCAGCGATATTGGCCTGGCTGACGAGAGCTGTTCAAGCTAATTATCAAACGGTATTAGCCGACGGTCTGTGGTAATGCGTTGTTGACGGAACGTGCTTTTTAATAGGACTCATATGACACTTGCGGAGCTTACAGCCTGCATCGCCACAAGCTGGTCACCACAGATAGGCGATCCTACCGTGATGGGTTGGTTTACCGTTTTGTCTTATGTCGTGGCAGGTGGGATGTCTTTCGTCGTGATGACGAACCAGAAGGGTAGACTGCGCGTGTTCTGGTTCCTGCTCGGCGTTCTTTTGTTGGCACTATCAATCAACAAGCAGCTTGATCTGCAATCAGCATTGACCGCCGCTGGGCGTTGCCTTGCATTAGCTCAAGGCTGGTATGAAGATCGGGCGTCCGTCCAGCTCATTTTCATTGGTTTTGTGGCTATGACTGGTGTGCTGTTTTCGGTTGGCCTGGCTGTCATGATGCGGCGCTCATTTGTGCAAAACTGGCTTGCTTTGACTGGTCTTGGGTTCCTTTGCACTTTCATCATTATCCGTGCGGCAGGTTTTCACCACTTTGACCGTTTCATAGGGTATGAAATCGCAAATGTCAGGATGAATTGGATCATGGAACTGGGAGGGATTGCTATGATTGCAGCCAATGCGATCCAGCTACTGCGACAAACACCGGCAGGTCGTTAGGTTCGTGTAGAATGCCCTGATCAATCCCGACCGCGCCGCCAGATAAAGGTATCGCCATTCTTGGTGCGGCTTGCCCGGACATTGCTTACGAAAAAAACCAGTACAAAGATAGCTGATGAAAAAGGTGCTGCAAACAAGCTCAGTATATTGCTGGCTGTTTTGTTACGCTGGCTGTCGTTCTTCATCAGTTCCGGGTATTTTTCAGCCAGCTCCATGTTGCCCTCGCTCCATCGGTGCCGCACATGCACCAGATTGCTGAAACCTTCGGGCAATGGCCATTCATACGTCGCTTGCGTCTTGAACCGTTCATGTGGCGCAAACTGGAGGCGCACGAATCGGTCATCAGAGTATATTGCAGGAAATTCGTCCCAACGTGCACGTCCATTGGCGTTAGTTGCATATAGTCCGATGCCCGGCACACCATCGCGAACGAATGGCAGGTTCGTCCATACTTTCGCATAAGCCCGACTGATGATGCTCGTGGGGCGAGGGATGCGGACTGTACCGCTCGCATAACGCGGCTCTTCGGCCGAGAGAATGTCCGTGAGCTCCACAAGAACAGTGTTACTGAGAATGACGTCCGCATCCAAGTAAACGCGCGTGTCATAGGCGGCGACTTTTTCGGCCTCGTTCAGGGCGTTCATTTTGTTTCCTTGCGCTATATCCAGCACAACAAGATCAAATCCCTTTTCCCGTAACGCGGCGGCCCTTTCATTGGCGCGTTGCACTGTACGATCGTGACACCCGTTGGCCGCAACGATAACCTGGATAGCATGGCCGTTGGGTAACCCGGATTGCGCGGCTATAGCATCAATACATGACGCGATACGGATTTCTTCGTTATAACTGGGGATGATAACTGTAAGCATCAGATGCGCTCGTACCTTGCTGCAGACTGGCTATTCACACACAAGCCCTTACGCCGCCAGAGCGGCGGCAGCCAGGCTGACCAAGTCTCATTTGGCCAAGAGCTACGATTTCTATGGTGTGTGGTGCAATAGAAACATCAAAATACGCTACCTTTACTCAATTGTAATGCTATCTTTGCACATGCCAACAAGACCGCTCGTTTGCTTGCAACGCCTCTAGTCCAACACTCACCCACGCATCAGTCGCGGTAAATCACCGGTCAGCCCTGCCGCTTCGCGGATGAAGCTGCGCCGCAATCCCGGTGCGGCGTTTACCAGACCCATGCCGATATCGCGCGCGGCGCGCAAGATCGGGTTGTCGTTTGAAAAGAGCCGGTTGAACGTGTCGGTGGCCAGCGCCAGCGTTGCCGTATCGAACCGCCGCCATGTCTGATAGCGCGCCAGTGTTTGCGCGCCGCCGATGTCTTCACCGCGTGCGCGCGCACTCTCCAACACCTCGGCCAAAGCCGCCACATCGCGCAGACCGGCGTTCAGGCCTTGGCCCGCAATGGGGTGCACACCGTGGGCGGCGTCGCCGATCAGTGCGGTGCGCTCTGCGATGAAACTGTTGGCCAGCGTCAGCCCCAAAGGATAGCTGAAACGCGCACCGGTCAGGCTGATCTGCCCGAGAAAGCTGCCAAAGGCGGGGCGGAGGGCGTCGAGAAACTCCGCGTCATTCATCGCCATCAGCGCCTGCGCGCGCGCATCGCTTTCGCTCCAGACAATCGAACTGCGGTCTTTTGTCAGGGGGAGGATCGCCAAAGGGCCTGCGGGCATAAAGAACTGATGCGCGATACCGCCGTGGGGCTGTTCATGCTTGACCGCGCAGACGACGGCGGTTTGGCCGTACCCCCAGCCTGTGCGCTTGATGCCTGCGCGTTCGGCGGTGCCGCTTTTGCGCCCGTCCGACCCGATAAGCACCTTGCCACTGATCTGCGTGCCGGAGGCCAATGTGACCTGCACCCCGCCTGCATCGACAGATTGCGCAACAACGGTTTCGCCGGACAGATGCGTAATCCGGTCATCTTTTGCCATGGCATCAAGAAACGCGCGCCGCAGGTGGCGGTCTTCGACCATAAAGCCCATGGGGCCTTCTTCGATCTCGGCATGGTCAAAATGCATCATCCAGGGGGACGGCCCTTCGCCGGCACGCCCGTCGGTGACCTTGATTTCCAGCATCGGTTGGGCGTTGTCGGCGATTTGCGGCCAGATGCCGATGCCGCTCAAAAGCCGCTTGGATGCTAGCGCAAGCGCATAGCTGCGTCCGTCGAAATCAATCCGTTTGCGGGTATCCAACGGAAGGCTGTCGACAATGGTGACGGTAAACCCCGCCTGCGCTGTTGCCAGCGCCAGGGCCGGCCCGTTGAGCCCGCCGCCCACAATGATGAGATCTGTTTTCATACCGTGCAATATGCGTGTCAGGACGGGATTGTCCATGCGCTGCTTGGCCGCTACCGTGGCTTCGAACAGGAGAATAATATGCAAGACTGGCGATGGATGACAGCGGCGGATCTGGGCCGTGCAATTGGTGCGGGCGAAATTGATCCGATAGCCTTGGCCGAGGTCTATCTGGACGCAATTGATGCGCACGAGCACCGCGACCGCATCTACGCCCGTGTGACGCATGATCGCGCCCGCGCCGAGGCCAAAGCGGCATCGGAGCGCGCGAGGGCAGGGATGCGTCGCAGTGCGCTGGATGGTGTGCCGGTGTCCTGGAAAGATCTGTTTGATACCGCAGGTGTGGCGACCGAGGCGGGAACGGCACTGATGGAAGGCCGCGTGCCGGACACGGATGCCGAGGTGTTGCAAAACGCCACGGCGGCAGGGCTGGTCTGCCTTGGCAAGACACATATGTCCGAAATCGCGTTCTCCGGCCTCGGGCTGAACCCGATCACCGCGACGCCACCTTGCGTGAATGATCCTGATGCCGTGCCGGGGGGGTCTTCGTCAGGGGCTGCGGCTTCGGTTGCCTTTGGACTGGCTGCCGCCGGTATCGGCTCTGATACAGGGGGATCGGTCCGCATTCCTTCGGCGTGGAATGATCTGGTGGGGCTCAAGACGACGCACGCGCGCCTGTCGCTTGAGGGTGTCGTGCCGCTCTGCCTGACCTTTGATACCGTTGGTCCATTGTGCCGGTCGGTTGAGGATGCGGGGCTTTTGCTGGCCGCGCTCGAGGGCAGTCGTGCCGTTGATCTTGCGGGGAGCAGTCTTGAGGGCGTGCGCCTGATGGTACTGGATACCATAGCGCCCGACGATGTCCGCGACGCCCCGCGCGCGGCGTTTGACGGTGCTGTCGCACGGTTGCAGGCGGCAGGCGCCGTGATCGAACACCGCTATTTTTCGCAGCTTTTCGATGCATTCAACGTGGCGGGCAATCTTTACGCTGCCGACAGCTATGGCTGGTGGCGCGATCGGGTCGAGGCGCATCCCGAAAAGATGTTCCCGCAAATCCTTGAACGGGTACGCGGCGGCAAGACCGTCAGCGGGCCGGATTATTGCGCCGGATGGAACCTGCTGCGCGACATCCGCAAGCAATATGCCGCAGAGACAGCGCAATTCGACGCGGTGATCATGCCCACCGCCGCGATCCTGCCACCCGATGCCGCGCGGCTATTGTCCGACGACGACTATTACAAGACCGAGAACCTGCTGGCGCTGCGGAATACACGTATCGCGAACCTGATGGATGTGTGTTCTGTGACACTGCCAACGGGCGTGCCGTCCTGCGGGATCATGTTCAACGGACGAAACGGAACCGAGGCGGCGCTGTTGCGGCTGGCGGCGGCGGCAGAGCGGGCTTTGGGGTAGTTAAAGAGTTCTCGGGTTTCACCCCCCCAACTGACCGAAAAGCCACAAATTCTGCGCCGTTTGATCCCTTCTTCTGGACAGAACGCCCGCTGCCGCGTTAGTTTGGAAAAAAGCGGGGCGAAATGATCCCGTAAATTGAGGCAGTTATGGTATTTCCTGAGCGGTTTTCGGACCTTCCGGCAGCGACGTGGCCACGCTTGCGTGCTCTGTTAGACGTGCCGACGCGCGGTGCCGAGACAATCAACATGACGATTGGCGAGCCGCGCCATGCGTTCCCCGGCTTTGTCGGCGATATCATTGCGGACAATCTGGCAGGTTTCGGGAAGTATCCGGACAACTACGGCACACCCGCCTTGCTGGATGCGATCAGCGGTTTTCTCAAGCGGCGTTATGATCTGGATATCCCGCATCAACAAATTCTGACGCTGAACGGCACCCGCGAGGGGCTGTATAACGCCGCGATGGCGCTTTGCCGCGAAGACAAGAACGGCAAGCCAGTGATCCTGACGCCTAACCCGTTTTATCAGGTCTATGCGGTGGCGGCTCTGTCTGTGGGTGCCGAGGCGGTCTATGTCCCTGCGGTCAAAGAAACAGGCCATTTGCCTGACTTCCACGCTTTGCCTGTCGATATTCTGGACCGCACGGCAATTGCCTATATCTGTTCGCCCGCCAACCCCCAAGGCGCGGTCGCGGATGAGGACTATTGGCGCAATCTGATCACGCTGGCTGAAAAGCATGATTTCATCATTTTCGCCGATGAGTGCTATTCCGAGATTTACCGCGACACGCCACCCCCCGGTGCCTTGCAGATCGCCACGCAGATGGGTGCTGACCCCGAGCGCGTTGTGATCTTTCACTCGCTGTCCAAGCGCTCGAACCTGCCGGGCCTGCGGTCCGGTTTTTGCGCGGGCGGGCCAAAGTCGATGGAGCGCATCCGTTTGTTGCGTGCCTTCGCGGGTGCGCCCTTGCCCGAACCTTTGCAGGCGGTTGCGGCTGCTGCGTGGAACGATGAGGCGCATGTGATCGAAAACCGCGCCCTCTATCACCGCAAGTACGAGATCGCGGATGATATTCTGGGCCATGTTGACGGCTATCAGTCCCCGCAGGCGGGGTTCTTTTTGTGGTTGCCGACCGAAGACGGCGAAACATCCGCCGTCAAGCTGTGGCAGGAAACCGGCGTGCGGGTGCTGCCCGGTGCATATCTGAGCAGAGAGACAAACGGGGAAAACCCCGGCAAGACATACATTCGGGTCGCCATGGTGGCCCCAACACAAGAAATGCAGCGCGGTCTGACCCTGATCCGCGACTGTTTATATGGTTGAGGAACAAGAGTAATGGCATCTTACCAATCCCGGCGGCGCGACCCGCTTTTGGACAGCACCACGCAGGCCGCGATCGAGAAACGCAGCAAAGAGCTTTTGGGCATTGGCCTGATCTGTGTCGGTCTGCTGATTGCCGTGATGGTGGGCAGCTATTCTCCGGATGATCCAAGCTGGATTTCTGCAACGGATGCACCCGTGCAAAACTGGCTTGGCCATTTTGGTGCGTCGGTGGCTGCACCGCTGATGATGGTGATCGGTCTGGGCACTTGGGTCATGCCTGTGATCTTGCTGACATGGGGTCTGCGTTTTGTTCTGCATCACGGCCAGGAACGCGCCATTGGCCGCGTGATCTTTGCACCGGTTGCGATTGTGCTGGCCTCGGTGCATGCCGCAACGCTGACGCCGGGTGTGGATTGGCCTGCCAACTTTGGTCTGGGCGGTCTTTTCGGCGATACCGTTCTGGGTGTTATTCTGACGATCGTGCCCTTTGGTGCGATCTTCGGCGTGAAACTTCTGTCGTTCCTGACCGGTGTGGCGCTGCTCGCGCTCATGGCGTTTGTGCTTGGATTTACGCGCCCCGAATTGAAAACCGGTGGGCGCTTTGCCTTTCTGGGCACGGTGATGCTTTATGCGATGGTGCTGCGTGCCCTTGGCAAAGGGGCGGCACTTTCCGCACAGGCCGCACAAGGCATGACCGCGACCGTACAAGCGCGTCGCGAACAAATGCATGAAATCCGCGCGGCCCGCGCGCAGGAACCTGCCTTGGACGATCCCTTCTCGGTGCCCCCACTGGCCGACGATGCGCGCGCGCGCGCCGCAGCCGTTGTGCGCGCGAACCCCGTCATGCCCACATCACAGCCACCTGTGACGGTACCAAAAATGCCACCGGCACCACCGCTTGCTGCTCCGGCCCGTGCCACTGCGCCAGAGCCGCAGGGTGGTTTCCTGTCCGGTCTGTTGAAACGCAATGACCCGATGCCGGAACCTGAATTGGTGACGCGGGAACCTGTTGCGCACGGTGTGCCTGCCGCAGGCGGTGCTGACCGTGTGAGTGCGCGCATCGCTGATGCGATCAAGAACCGTGCCGTGCCGCCATCCCCGACGGGTGTCCGGATCGAGCCTTCGCTGACCGCAGGGCGGGGGCCGCAGCCACTGGTCTTTACACCGCCGCAAGAAGAAGCCCTGTTGGAAAGTGATGATGATCTGGTGCTGGACCGTGCGGATGATACGGAACGGATGGCCGCGCCGCATATGCCAATTCCAGAGGTGCGCGTGCCCACACCGCCCGCGCCAGAGCCACGCAGCGTTGTTCAGCACCCGCCCAAGCGCCCGCCGCAACCCTCGCGTCAGGCACAGGCCGAAGCGCAACCTGCACTGAAGTTTGACGATAAATATGCGACCTATGAGCATCCGCCGCTGGGTCTGTTGACAAACCCGATCGAAATCCAGCGCCATCACCTGAGCGATGAAGCCTTGGAGGAAAACGCACGTATGCTGGAAAGCGTGCTGGATGATTATGGCGTGAAGGGTGAAATCGTCTCGGTCCGTCCCGGTCCTGTTGTGACCATGTACGAGCTTGAGCCTGCGCCGGGTCTGAAGGCCAGCCGCGTCATTGGTCTGTCCGATGATATCGCGCGCTCTATGTCTGCCCTCTCTGCCCGTGTTTCCACCGTGCCAGGCCGGTCGGTGATCGGGATCGAACTGCCCAACGAGAACCGCGAAAAGGTGGTGCTACGTGAAATCCTGTCGCACCGTGATTTCGGGGACGGCAACCAGAAACTGCCGCTGGCGCTGGGCAAGGATATTGGCGGTGAGCCGATTATCGCAAACCTTGCCAAGATGCCTCACCTGCTGATTGCCGGTACAACGGGTTCGGGGAAATCGGTGGCGATCAACACGATGATCCTGTCGTTGCTCTACAAGCTGAGCCCCGAAGAATGCCGGATGATCATGATTGATCCCAAGATGCTCGAACTCAGCGTCTATGACGGCATCCCGCATCTGCTCTCACCTGTTGTGACCGACCCCAAAAAGGCGGTGGTTGCCCTGAAATGGGTCGTGGGCGAGATGGAAGAACGCTATCGCAAGATGTCCAAGATGGGTGTGCGCAACATTGATGGTTTCAATGGCCGCGTGAAGGACGCGCTGGCTAAGGGTGAAATGTTCAGCCGCACGGTGCAGACCGGATTTGACGATGAAACCGGCGATCCGATTTTCGAGACCGAGGAATTCCAGCCCGAAGTGCTGCCTTACATCGTTGTGATCGTGGACGAGATGGCCGATCTGATGATGGTCGCCGGTAAAGAGATCGAAGCCTGCATCCAGCGTCTGGCACAGATGGCGCGCGCCTCGGGTATTCACCTGATCATGGCGACACAGCGTCCGTCGGTCGATGTGATCACCGGTACGATCAAGGCGAACTTCCCGACGCGGATTTCCTTCCAAGTGACCTCGAAAATCGACAGCCGCACGATTTTGGGTGAAATGGGAGCAGAGCAGCTCTTGGGCATGGGTGACATGCTTTATATGGCGGGCGGATCGAAAATCACCCGCGTGCATGGCCCCTTCGTGAGCGACGAGGAAGTCGAAGAGATCGTGAACCACCTTAAAGGCTTTGGCCCGCCCGAGTATATGTCAGGTGTTGTTGATGGCCCGTCTGATGATCAGGAAAGCAGCATTGATCTGGTGCTGGGTCTTGGTGACGGATCGGACAGCGAGAACGCGCTTTATGACACGGCGGTGGCGATTGTGATCAAGGACCGCAAATGCTCGACCTCTTATATCCAGCGCAAACTGGCGATCGGCTATAACAAGGCGGCGCGTCTGGTGGAGCAGATGGAAGAGGAAGGCGTGGTCAGTTCCGCCAACCACGTCGGCAAACGCGAGATTCTTGTACCGGAACAGCACTAGCATTTATCCAAGGCAGTGGCCGGCCCGCTGCCTTGGTATTTCCTTTTATGCGTGACCCAGATCAAGGAGTGCGCCGCTGCGCTCTGATAGGCTCGGGCGAGCAACAAAAGGAAAATCCTATGTACAAGAAGATCCTTGTTCCCGTCTCGTTCGAAGCGGACCGCAACGCGCAGGGGGCGATGGAAATCGCCAAGGCTCTGTGCGGAGAGGGCGGCGCAATCACCTGTCTGCATGTCATCGAGCAGCTTCCGCAATATGCGACGCAGTACCTTCCTCCGGGCCATCTGGAGGGAGCGAAGGCCGAGATGGTCGAGACCCTCAAGTCTTTGGTGGCGGATGTCGACAACGCGACCGCAGTTGTTGTGGATGGGCATGCATCCCGCACCATCCTGGATTTTGCTGAAAAGAACGCTGTTGATCTCATTATCATCGCCAGCCATCAGCCGGGCATGCAGGACTATTTGCTGGGGTCGACTGCGGCCAAAGTTGTGCGCCACGCAAAATGTGCGGTGCACGTGCTGCGATAACGCTGGTCAGGTTTCAAACGCGCTGATACGCCAGCACCATGCTGGTGGTGTCAGACAATATTCGCGGCGCGCTTCTGATGATGGGAGCGATGTGCGCTTATACGCTCAACGATGCTTTCATGAAGTCGTTGGCGGATGAAATTCCGTTGTTTCAGGCCATCTTCATCCGCGGGTTGGGGGCGATCGTATTCCTTGTCTTTATGTGCAAGGTGCTGGGGCAGCTTCGCTATACATTCCCCGCGCGGGATTGGGGCCTTGTGATCCTGCGGACCGTGGGCGAGATCGGCGGCACCTATTTTTTTCTGACCGCGCTTTTCAACATGCCCATCGCAAATGTCAGCGCGATTTTGCAGGTCCTACCGCTCTCGGTTGCTTTGGCGGCGGCGCTTTTTTTGCGCGAGCCTTTGGGCTGGCGCAGGCTTTCGGCCATTATCGTCGGTTTTTGCGGTGTTCTTTTGATTATCCAGCCGGGTGGCGCGGATTTCAGCGCTTACAGCCTTTATGCCCTCGCGGCGGTGGCCTGTGTTACATTGCGTGATATCGCGGTGCGCAGGATGTCACGTAATGTGCCTTCCGTCTTCGTCGCCCTTGTCGCGGCGGTCGGTGTGACGGGGCTTGGCGGCGTTGGCTCTCTCTTTGTGGAATGGCAGCCCTTTACCACGCTCTCTGGCTTGCAGCTGGCGGGCGCGACAGGTTTCCTGATCTTCGGGTATATCGCCTCGGTCAGTGCCATGCGGTTCGGGGATATCGCGTTTGTTGCGCCGTTCCGGTACACCAGCCTTCTGGTGGCGCTCGTCCTCGGGGTGCTTGTGTTCGGCGAATGGCCCAATGCGCTGGCGCTGACGGGCGGTGTCGTTGTTGTCGCGACGGGGCTTTTTACGCTTTACCGCGAAACCAAGCTGCGGATCCGGAACCGGATGGTTCCGGACCGGATCAGATAGGTTGCCCTAGTTCGCGGTGCCGAAGAACACGCCATTCACGTCCATGTTGAAATCGCCTGTCGCAAAGCCCGTCGCAGACCCAAAGACGGCGTCTCCTTCACTGAAATCATCGCGTACGGCACCGTCGAGTGTCAGTACCATCTGGCTTTCCACCGCGAATCCGTCGTTATCAACACCCGAGATCTGACCGGATGCAAAGGCATCGAGGTCACCACTTGTTTCGGTGCCGGTTATGCCAAGGCTGCCGCCGAACCGTTGGTTGGGGGTGCCGTTCGGGTCAATCAGGTTGATATTGGTAACGCTGCCAGAAATATCACTGTCGCCGAAATCGACCAGCATTGTCATATCGCCCAGAATGCTGCCCTGCGCGTCCCCCGTAACATCAGCCCCGACGTGACCACGGTAGGTGACACCGCCTGATGGCAGGTCGGACAGGGGGGTGAATGGCAGATCGGCGATACGCTCTGCCTCGAACATCGCGATATCGACATCGCGGGCCGAGACGGTTGGGTCAGTGGGCGCGACGGTTGTCGCCGCGCAGGCGGCGAGGGTGGCAAGCGTCATAAGACTGAGTGTGATCCGTGTCATGTGAGGGTCTCCTACAAAGGGGGCTTGTACTGGACGGCACGACAGGCGCGCCTTGGAGCATGACTTGGACAAGGTGTGATCTGCTAGGCAATAAAGCCCGCATGATATGCGATAGCAGGGGCGAAATTGCAGGCATGCGACACAGAAGTCGCGTGGCTGTCGTGGCGCTGTTGACAGGCCAAGAGACTCCCCCTATACGCCGCTCATCCGGGCTGGGGGCAATCCTCCGTCGTTCCGATATCATACCACGTAGTGGCCAAGAACCGAGCGCTTTTATAGCTTTGTTCCTCTGGAGCTCACCGCACCGAACCTCCGGTAAGGGTTCGACTGCGGAATTTTTGTGCTTTCCGAAGTGAAAGCATGTTTTGAAACCCGCGTTTGCCGGACGCAAAATGTGAATAGATGGGAACATCAAACGATGCCAACGATTCAGCAGCTGATCCGCAAGCCGCGCCAGCCAAAAGTCACACGATCCAAATCTCAGCACATGGAAGGCTGCCCGCAGAAGCGCGGCGTCTGCACACGTGTTTATACAACGACACCAAAGAAGCCGAACTCGGCGATGCGTAAGGTTGCCAAAGTGCGCCTGACAAACGGCTTTGAGGTCATCTCTTACATCCCCGGTGAAAGCCACAACCTTCAGGAACACTCTGTGGTTCTGATCCGCGGCGGCCGTGTAAAAGACCTTCCAGGTGTGCGTTACCACATTCTGCGCGGTGTGCTTGATACACAAGGTGTCAAAGACCGTAAGCAGCGTCGTTCGAAGTACGGCGCGAAGCGTCCTAAGTAAGTTATGACGCAGTCCCGGACTTGATCCGGGACCTCCACGTCAACCGCCAAGAGGTCTCGGATCAAGTCCGGGACTGCGTAGAGAAACAAGAGAGAGACCGACACATGTCACGTCGTCACGCCGCTGAAAAACGCGAAGTTCTGCCAGACGCAAAGTTTGGTGATATCGTTCTGACCAAGTTCATGAACAACCTGATGGTTGACGGTAAGAAATCCGTCGCCGAACGTATCGTCTATAACGCCTTTGACCGCGTTGAAGACAAGCTGAAGAAATCCCCTGTGGAAGTCTTCCACGAGAGCCTTGATAACATCAAGCCAGCCGTCGAAGTGCGTTCACGCCGCGTTGGTGGTGCGACATATCAGGTGCCTGTTGAAGTGCGCCCCGAGCGCCGCGAAGCGCTTGCGATCCGCTGGCTGATCGCTGCTGCGAAAAAGCGCAACGAAAACACAATGGAAGAGCGCCTTGCAGGCGAGCTGATGGATGCGGTCAACGGCCGCGGCACAGCCGTCAAGAAGCGTGAAGACACCCACAAGATGGCCGACGCGAACAAAGCGTTCAGCCACTACCGCTGGTAAGAGGATAGTACCACAATGGCACGCGATTACCCCCTCGAACTTTACCGTAACTTCGGGATCATGGCGCACATCGACGCAGGTAAGACCACCTGTTCCGAGCGCATCCTGTATTACACCGGTAAATCACACAACATCGGCGAAGTGCACGATGGCGCCGCCACAATGGACTGGATGGAGCAAGAGCAGGAACGTGGCATCACGATCACCTCTGCTGCGACAACCACGTTCTGGGAGCGCACAGAAAACGGCGTTGAGCCTGACAGCCCCAAGCACCGCCTGAACATCATCGACACCCCCGGCCACGTTGACTTCACCATCGAAGTCGAGCGTTCTTTGGCCGTGCTTGATGGTGCGGTTTGTGTTCTTGACGCCAACGCCGGTGTTGAGCCGCAGACAGAAACCGTTTGGCGTCAGGCTGACCGCTACAAAGTTCCGCGCATGGTTTTCGTCAACAAGATGGACAAGATCGGCGCCGACTTCTTCAACTGCGTGCGCATGATCGAAGACCGTACCGGTGCAAAAGCTGTGCCCGTCGGTATTCCAATCGGTGCCGAGAACGATCTCGAAGGCCTGATCGACCTTGTCACCATGGAAGAGTGGCTTTGGCAGGGTGAAGACTTGGGCGCGTCCTGGGTCAAGGCTCCGATCCGCGACAGCCTCAAGGACATGGCTGACGAGTGGCGTGGCAAGATGATCGAAGCCGCCGTCGAAATGGACGACGACGCGATGATGGAATACCTCGAAGGCAACGAGCCTGACGTGCCAACACTGCGCAAGCTGCTCCGCAAGGGTACGCTGGCGATGGCATTCGTTCCTGTGCTGGGTGGTTCTGCCTTCAAGAACAAAGGTGTCCAGCCTCTGCTGAACGCAGTTGTCGATTATCTGCCAAGCCCGATGGATGTCGTTGACTACATGGGCTTCAAACCCGGCGACGAGACAGAGACACGCAACATCCCGCGTCGTGCGGATGACAACATGGCGTTCTCCGGTCTGGCGTTCAAAATCATGAACGACCCGTTTGTGGGCTCTTTGACGTTTACACGGATCTATTCCGGTAAGCTGATGAAGGGTGACACCATGCTCAACTCTACCAAGGGTAACAAAGAGCGTGTTGGCCGTATGATGATGATGCACTCCAACAACCGCGAAGAGATCAGCGAAGCCTGGGCAGGTGACATTATCGCACTGGGTGGTCTGAAGAACACAACAACCGGTGATACACTTTGTGATGCAGCCGATCCTGTTGTTCTCGAAACAATGACCTTCCCCGATCCGGTGATCGAGATTGCGGTCGAGCCCAAAACAAAGGCCGACCAGGAAAAGATGGGTATCGCTCTGGCGCGTCTGGCAGCAGAAGATCCATCCTTCCGTGTCGAAACCGATCTGGAATCCGGTCAGACCATCATGAAGGGCATGGGCGAATTGCACCTCGACATTCTTGTCGACCGCATGAAGCGCGAATTCAAAGTCGAAGCGAACATCGGTGCGCCACAAGTGGCCTACCGTGAGACCATCGGCCACGAAGTCGAGCACACCTATACGCACAAGAAGCAGTCTGGTGGTTCCGGTCAGTACGCTGAAGTGAAGATGATCATCTCTCCGACAGAGCCCGGCGAAGGCTACTCTTTCGAGAGCCGCATCGTCGGTGGTGCTGTTCCAAAGGAATACATCCCCGGTGTTGAAAAAGGCATCCTGTCTGTCATGGATAACGGCCCGCTGGCCGGCTTCCCTGTGATCGACTTCAAGGTGGCTTTGATCGACGGTAAGTTCCACGACGTTGACTCCTCCATCATGGCGTTCGAAATCGCGGCCCGTATGTGTATGCGTGAAGGCATGCGCAAAGCCGGTGCGAAACTGCTCGAACCGATCATGAAGGTCGAGGTGGTAACGCCCGAGGAGTACACTGGCGGGATCATCGGTGACCTGACATCACGCCGCGGCATGGTGCAGGGTCAGGACACACGCGGCAACGCGATTGTCATCGACGCGATGGTGCCTCTGGCGAATATGTTCGGCTACATCAACACACTGCGTTCCATGTCTTCGGGCCGCGCGCAGTTTACGATGCAGTTTGACCACTACGATCCAGTGCCGAGCAACATCTCTGAAGAGATCCAGGCAAAATACGCTTAATCGGGATGGCGGGGTGAACCCCGCCCTACCCACCACCCCGTAGGGCGGGGCCTGCCCCGCCGCCCAAACCTAAATTTGAAGGAGCCACACCATGGCAAAGGCAAAGTTTGAACGTAATAAGCCGCACGTAAACATTGGCACAATCGGCCACGTTGACCACGGCAAGACCACCCTGACCGCTGCGATCACCAAGTATTTCGGTGACTTCAAAGCCTACGACCAGATTGACGGCGCGCCCGAAGAGAAGGCCCGTGGTATCACAATCTCGACCGCACACGTCGAGTACGAGACAGAGACACGCCACTACGCCCACGTCGACTGCCCCGGCCACGCTGACTATGTGAAGAACATGATCACCGGTGCCGCCCAGATGGACGGCGCGATCCTGGTTGTGAACGCAGCCGACGGCCCGATGCCACAGACCCGCGAGCACATCCTGCTCGGCCGTCAGGTGGGTATCCCCTACATGGTCGTTTACATGAACAAGGTTGACCAGGTTGACGACGCAGAACTGCTCGAGCTGGTCGAGATGGAAATCCGTGAACTGCTGTCCTCTTACGAGTACCCCGGCGACGACATTCCTGTGATCCCCGGTTCGGCTCTGGCCGCACTGGAAGAGCGCGATCCCGAGATCGGCGAAAGCTCGATCCGTGCCCTGATGGAAGCTGTCGACACATATATCCCGACACCTGCCCGTGCGGTTGACCTGCCGTTCCTGATGCCGATCGAGGACGTGTTCTCGATTTCCGGCCGTGGTACTGTTGTGACCGGCCGTATCGAGCGTGGCGTGATCAACGTCGGCGACGAAATCAGCATCGTTGGTATCCGCGACACCACAAAGACGACCTGCACAGGCGTCGAGATGTTCCGCAAGCTCTTGGACCGTGGTGAAGCCGGCGACAACATCGGCGCACTGCTGCGCGGTGTGGACCGTGAAGGTGTTGAGCGTGGACAGGTTCTGTGTAAGCCGGGCTCTGTGAACCCGCACACAAAGTTCGAGGCAGAAGCCTATATTCTGACCAAGGAAGAGGGTGGCCGTCACACACCATTCTTCGCGAACTACCGTCCACAGTTCTACTTCCGGACCACTGACGTGACCGGCACAGTTGTTCTGCCCGAAGGCACCGAAATGGTGATGCCGGGCGACAACCTGAAGTTCAACGTCGAGCTGATCGCACCGATCGCGATGGAAGACGGCCTGCGCTTTGCGATCCGCGAAGGCGGCCGCACCGTCGGCGCCGGTGTTGTATCGAAGATCGTCGAGTAAACCGTAGGTCGGGGCCCGCCCCGACACATCGGACAGAACAAACGAGAGGCCGCTCCACTTGGGGCGGCCTTTTGTGTTGATTCATTAAGATGATCGCTAAGCGGACATAGTTGCCGTCTTCGTTTCACCCCAAAGCACCCTTAAAGAACAACCGGCCGGCGCAGTCCGGCCATCGCCCGACCTCCCCCATGAGGGCGATTTTGTAACCCTTTCAGAGGTAACTCACCTTGCTTTTTTGCACGACCCCGGCCCCTGACGCCGCAAAGCCCTCCAGGTCGGACGATGGCCGGATTGCACCTCGGGCAGCAGATTGGGTTCTTAATAGACATTGGCCCAATATTTGCCGAACACGCACCGCGTCAGTTCTTGATCAATCGACGCAAACCCCCTTTACACACCCCCCGACTCCCCCTATACGCCCGCTATCCAACAGGGGTGCGCTTTGCGTGCCCTTTATATATTGGACATAAAAGACGCGATGAGGGCTCTGGATGAGCCATGGTCCTCCTCTCCGATCTAGGCCCTAATCAAAGGGTGATGACATGGCAGCCAGCCAAAACATCCGTATTCGCCTGAAGGCGTTTGATTTCCGCGTCCTTGATGCAAGCACCGCAGAAATCGTCAGCACAGCAAAGCGCACTGGCGCGTCTGTGCGTGGACCGATCCCACTTCCAAACAAGATCGAAAAGTTCACAGTTCTGCGTGGCCCCCACGTTGACAAGAAATCCCGCGATCAGTTCGAGATCCGCACGCACAAGCGCCTTCTCGACATCATCGACCCAACACCACAGACCGTGGACGCGCTGATGAAGCTCGACCTGGCTGCCGGCGTTGACGTCCAGATTTCTGTATAAGGAGTAGATCATATGCTCCGTACAGGACTTATCGCAAAGAAAGTCGGCATGACCCGACTGTTCATGGAAGACGGCAAGCAGATCCCTGTTACCGTTCTTGCATTGGAAAACCTGCAAGTTGTTGCTCAGCGTACTGCTGAGACCAATGGCTATACAGCTGTCCAGCTGGGTGCAGGCAATGCCAAAGCCAAGCGCACATCCAAAGCGATGCGCGGCCACTTTGCTGCGGCCAAGGTAGAACCCAAGCGCAAGGTTGCCGAGTTCCGCGTTGCCCCCGAGAACATGATCAACGTCGGTGAAACACTGACGGCGAACCATTACTTCGAAGGTCAGTATGTTGACGTGTCCGGCACATCTATCGGTAAAGGTTTTGCCGGTGCAATGAAGCGTCACAACTTTGGCGGTTTGCGCGCGACACACGGTGTGTCCGTGTCCCACCGTTCGCACGGCTCGACCGGTCAGTGTCAGGATCCGGGCAAGGTTTTCAAAGGCAAGAAGATGGCCGGCCACATGGGTTCTGCCCGCGTGACGACACAGAACTTGCAAGTTGTGAAAACCGATGCCGAGCGTGGCGTCATCATGGTCAAGGGCGCTGTTCCCGGTTCCAAAGGTGGCTGGGTCACAATCAAGGATGCGGTCAAAAAGCCGACACCCGAGAACGTGATCTACCCTGCTGGCCTGCAGTCCATGGATGAAGAAGCCAAGCGTCTGGCTGAAGAAGCTGCTGCCGCCGCTGCTGCTGAAGAAGCTGCTGCCGCAAAGGCCGCTGCCGAGGCAGAACAGGCCGCGCTGGAAGCTGCTGAAGCAGAAGCTGCAAATGAAGCCCCGGCAGAAGATGCCGCACCAGAAGAAGGTGAGAAATAATGAAGGCTGATGCAATCAAACTGGACGGCAAGGCAGCTGGTTCCGTCGAACTGAACGACGAGATCTTCGGTCTTGAGCCGCGCAAGGACATCTTGCACCGCGTCGTTCGCTGGCAGCGCAACAAGGCAATGGCAGGTACTCACGATGTGCTGGGTCGTTCCGAGGTGAGCTATTCCACCAAGAAGATCTATCGCCAAAAGGGCACCGGTGGCGCACGTCACGGCTCGCGCGGCGCGCCGATCTTCCGTTCCGGTGGTACCTACAAGGGGCCAACACCCCGCAGCCACGCGCATGACCTGACAAAGAAGTTCCGCAAGCTTGGTCTCAAGCACGCCCTGTCCGCGAAAGTGGCCGCAGGCGAGCTGGTGATCGTTGACACCATCGACGTCAAAGACGCCAAGACCGGTGCGCTGGCCAAAATGGTCGGCAATCTGGGCTGGAAGCGCGCGCTGATCATCGACGGTGCCGAAGTGAACGCAAACTTCGCCAAGGCCGCCGCCAACATCACAACCATTAACGTTCTGCCATCCATGGGCGCGAACGTTTACGATATCCTGAAGTCGGACACACTCGTCCTGACCAAAGCAGGTGTCGAAGCTCTGGAGGCCCGTTTGTCATGAACGCCAAGGCAGAACACTACGACGTGATCCGCAAGCCGATCATCACCGAGAAAGCAACGATGGCGTCTGAGGCCAATGCCGTTGTTTTCGAAGTGGCCATCGACGCGAACAAACCGATGATCAAGGAAGCTGTTGAAAGCCTCTTTGGTGTAAAGGTCAAAGCGGTCAACACATCGATCACCAAAGGTAAAGTGAAGCGCTTCCGCGGCTCGCTGGGCACACGCAAAGACGTGAAAAAAGCCTATGTGACGCTGGAAGAAGGCAACACAATCGACGTGAGCACCGGTCTGTAAGATCGGTTCGCGATGAAGTTGGAAAGGCCCCCGCAGTGCGGGGGCCTTTTTTGTTTGCGTGGCAGGGAGTCGGGGCAGGCCCCGACCTACGTAGGCCGGGGCCCGCCCCGGCACTCTGACGGCCACACCAAGCGCAAGGGCCAGCGCCGGCCCGTGGGTTGGCATCGGCCACGTCTCTGTCGCGCAATTGATCATATCAATACGTTAACGCCTTCGGACCCCTTGCCACCCTCACCCCTCCCCGCTATACGCCCTCAATCACCTGACCTCGGGATTCGTTCCGGGGTCTTTGTGATGTTGCGGAACGCCGGGGAGAATCCCGGCCTACGTAGGTCGGGGTTCTCCCCGACATCTCTAAATCGGGCACCTACGGGGGCCTCTCACATCAGGGTTCCGCAAGGGGCCCGCCAAGCAAACGGAAGAAGCTAACATGGCACTCAAGTCGTACAAACCGACGACGCCGGGCCAGCGTGGGCTGGTGCTGATCGACCGTTCGGAGCTTTGGAAAGGACGTCCTGTCAAGTCTCTCACTGAGGGTCTGACGAAATCGGGCGGCCGGAACAACACCGGACGGATCACCATGCGTCGTATTGGTGGGGGCGCAAAGCGTCTTTACCGCATCGTCGATTTCAAGCGCAACAAGCTGGATATGACTGCTGTTGTCGCACGGATCGAATATGACCCGAACCGCACCGCATTTATCGCGCTGATCCAGTACGAAGACGGTACACAGAATTACATCCTTGCCCCCCAGCGCCTCGCGATTGGTGACAAGGTGATCGCATCCGCCAAGGCTGACATCAAGCCAGGCAACGCAATGCCCTTCAGCGGCATGCCCATCGGTACGATCGTTCACAACATCGAAATGAAAGCAGGCAAAGGCGGCCAGATCGCCCGTGCAGCCGGTACCTACGCCCAGTTTGTGGGTCGTGACGGTGGCTACGCGCAGGTCCGTTTGTCATCCGGTGAATTGCGCCTGGTACGTCAGGAATGCATGGCCACTGTCGGTGCTGTGTCCAACGCGGACCACTCGAACCAGAACTTCGGTAAAGCAGGCCGTATGCGTCACAAGGGCATCCGCCCGTCTGTGCGTGGTGTTGCGATGAACCCGATCGACCACCCGCACGGTGGTGGTGAAGGCCGGACATCTGGTGGTCGGACACCGGTTACGCCTTGGGGTAAAGACACCAAGGGCAAGCGTACCCGTAACAAGAACAAAGCGTCGCAGAGCCTTATCATCCGCTCGCGTCACGCCAAGAAGAAGGGTCGTTAATTATGGCTCGTTCCGTATGGAAAGGCCCCTTTGTGGATGCCTACGTCTTGAAAAAGGCAGAAGCATCGCGCGAAAGCGGCCGCAACGAAGTGATCAAGATCTGGTCGCGTCGTTCGACAATCCTGCCTCAGTTCGTTGGTCTCACCTTTGGTGTGTACAATGGCAAGAAGCACATCCCTGTTAACGTCACAGAAGACATGATCGGTCAGAAGTTCGGTGAATATTCACCAACCCGCACCTATTACGGTCACGCTGCTGACAAAAAAGCGAAGCGGAAATAAGCCATGAGCAAGGATAAGAATCCCCGCCGCGTGGCCGATAACGAAGCAATGGCAAAACTGCGCATGCTCCGGACGTCCCCGCAAAAGCTGAACCTCGTTGCTGGCCTGATCCGCGGCAAGAAAGTCGAGCAGGCGCTGACCGACCTGACTTTCTCGAAAAAGCGGATTTCGGACGATGTGAAGAAGTGCCTTCAGTCGGCCATCGCCAACGCAGAGAACAACCACAACCTTGACGTCGATGAACTGGTCGTCGCAGAGGCCTATGTCGGCAAGAACCTTACCATGAAGCGCGGTCGCCCTCGGGCCCGTGGTCGCTTTGGTAAGATCATCAAGCCGTTTGCAGAGATCACCATCAAGGTGCGTCAAGTTGAGGAGCAATCATAATGGGTAACAAAGTAAACCCGATCGGTATGCGTCTTCAGGTCAACCGCACCTGGGATAGCCGCTGGTACGCTGACACCAAAGACTATGGCGACCTTCTGTTGGAAGACCTCAAGATCAAGGCTTTCATCAAGAAAGAATGCGCACAGTCCGGCGTCAGCCGCGTGATCATCGAGCGTCCGCACAAAAAGTGCCGCGTCACGATCCACGCTGCACGTCCCGGTGTGATCATCGGCAAGAAAGGTGCAGACATCGAAGGTCTGCGCAAGAAACTTGCCGCGCTGACTGCCTCCGAGCTGCACCTGAACATCGTTGAAGTCCGCAAGCCCGAGCTTGACGCGGCACTGGTTGCCGAAAGCATCGGTCAGCAGCTTGAGCGTCGTGTGTCTTTCCGTCGCGCAATGAAGCGTGCGGTTCAGAACGCCATGCGTATGGGTGCCCTCGGTATCCGGGTCAACCTTGCCGGTCGTCTGGGCGGTGCTGAAATTGCACGGACAGAATGGTACCGCGAAGGTCGTGTGCCGCTGCACACGCTGCGCGCCGACATCGACTATGCACTGTATGAGGCAATGACGCCTTATGGGATCATCGGCATCAAGGTCTTCATCTACAAAGGTGAGATCATGGAGCACGATCCGTCAGCGCACGACCGTAAACATGCTGAGCTGCAAGAGGGCGCTGTCCCTCGCGGCCCACGTCGCTAAGGAGCTGATGATATGCTGCAACCAAAGCGTACAAAACACCGCAAGCTGCACAAAGGCCGCATTCGTGGTGAAGCAAAGGGCGGGTCTGACCTGAACTTTGGCACCTACGGCCTGAAGGCGATCGAACCTGAGCGTATCACTGCGCGCCAGATCGAAGCTGCACGTCGTGCCATGACGCGTCACATGAAGCGTCAGGGCCGTGTCTGGATCCGTATTTTCCCGGATCTGCCTGTTACCTCGAAGCCTATCGAAGTGCGTATGGGTAAAGGTAAAGGTTCCATCGATTTTTGGGCATGTAAGGTCAAACCAGGCCGCGTGATGTTCGAAATCGACGGCGTGACTGAAGTCGTTGCCCGTGAGGCCCTGCGCCTTGCTGCGATGAAGCTGCCGATCAAGACACGGACCGTGGTTCGCGAAGATTGGTAAGTGGTGTCGGGGTGAACCCCGACCTACGGTGAGAAAAAAGAAGCCCCTGCCGAGAGATCGGCGGGGGCTTTTTGTGATGTGAAGGTTTTTTTGGCATTGATCCCAACTAGGCAAGCGTGTGCGTGAGAGTGTCGGGTTGCCGCGTCGATTGTACGCGGATTGTAGTGCGTCCTAGAAAACCTCGATTGGCCTACTGTGCAGGCATAGGCTTCATCCACAGTGAGATAATCACATCTGAGAGGAGCTCTTCTTCGCTGTATTCCTCTCTGACTAAATGCGGTAGTTGAGCCATCAGCGCGCGTTTCTTATCATGCAGACCGCCAACGATGCGATGAGTGGCACCTGGCCAGCCTTGTTCAAATAATTCCAAGTAGTCGGAAACCCTCAGTCTATTGAGATAAGAGTTGGGTGCGACTCTTGACTGATGATCTGGATCTAAATGTGCCCAAGGTGGGAGTGCCTCGATATCGACAAATAGTCTCGGATCATGTGCGCCAGTGATGGATGTGTACAGATGGGTCACAGTGAAGACAGTTCCGCCCGGTTTCAATGTGCGTGTTATCTCGTTCATAACGGCGATGGGGTCTTGCAGATGTTCAAACACGGATATCGACATCACATAGTCGAATGTGTCGTCATCAAAGTCTGTCTTTGATGCGTCCCCTTGTACGAAAAGCCCTTTGGGTGCTCCGCCAAACTCCGCACGGAGAGCGTTGCCGAGTTTGCGATCAATGCCGAGCGCCTGGCGCCCAAGCGACTTAACAGCGCGTAGCATGCCATTCTCGCGGAAAATACGTAGGAATTCGTTGAAGCTCAGCCCTTCTGGTGCAATTTCCAGATCAATTGCTGTATAGTCGTTTTGCGGGCCAAGAGCGTAATAAAAAGGTTTGGTCTGACCCGGCCCAATTTCCAGTAACATTTTGCCCACAATGCTCTGCCCACTGAATATTTCCATCTCCTCGATGCCCGAGCGGGTCGAGCTCACAATGTCCGCGACTCTCTTGTCCAAGTCGCGCCCAGCGAAGCGGTAGAGCGCTAATAGCTCCCGAATTGCTTTTAGTGGAGTGCCCGCTGCTTGTAAGTATGTCTGCTTCAAATCAGAAACCTCAAAGATTGCAGAGAAGCAACTTCTAGATAATCTCATTACTCCCAATATTTCAAGCAAAACGCCTCCGCACCTCAGCGCCTGGGCAAAACAATCAAACGTAGATTCCCACTTCTGAGCCGACGTCACCTTTCTGCGACAATCCTCGCCGCATTTGTGGCGAAAACTGCTTCCTTCAAAGCCCGTTCTCCGTAGCGCTCCGGATCAATCCCCCAGAAAGGTTCACCCCCATGTATAATTAAAGCTCACCGATATCCGCTCTTCCTCGGACATATTCATCGGCACCTCGTGGCGCAGCCAGCTTTCCCAGAGCAGAACATCACCCACTTCGGGCTTCGCATAAAAAAACGTCCGCAGTTCATCACGCGCGTCTTTCATGCGTGTGGGTGCCGCCATCATCATGGCAAGGCGGGGGTCTTCGAATTTGATCGCACTCGCGCCGTCGGGCATCGCGACGTAGGTCGTGCCGCTGATCACCGAATGGGGGTGGATATGGCCGGTGTGGATGCCACCTTCGGGCAGGATGTTGATCCAGATGTCTTCGAGTTGCAGTTTCTTGTCGCCCAGATCGAAGGCGAGGTCTTTGGCAAAGGCCGCGACATGGGCATCGAGAACGGCGACGAGATCTTTGAAGATCGGGAACCGCCACGGCAGGTCGCTGAGTGAGGCATAAGAGGTATAGCCGGGATACCCGTGCTCTTCGCACCAGTCCTGGCCGGCTTCGTCATCATCCGCGATAACAAGGCAGGAGTTCTCGAGCTCGGCGGGATCAACGGGCGCGCCATGCTCGGAGAGTTTGGCGTGATACAGGCGGGTCGCGAAGAGGGATGTAATTTCTGTCATACAGGTGTCTTAGCGCAGGCAGTGTGGTAGTGCGAGTACTGAAACAGATATAGCGCAGTCCCGGACTTGATCCGGGACCTCCAACATAGCCGCCAACAGGCGGTCGCGGATCAAGTCCGGGACTGCGGCGTGACAGGTGGCGCAACTCTTTGCCAACAAGGGGTTGCTTTATATGCGGATGGGGTCTAAACGGCGCACTTCTACCCCCACTCCATCGGGAATCGGGTGACGTTTCGTACGGCCTGCCGATGATGTTGAAAAAGGAAAATGGCATGAACGCCAATGAACTGCGGGCCAAAACGCCCGATCAGCTCCGTGAAGAGCTGGTGAACCTCAAAAAAGAGTCCTTCAATCTGCGCTTTCAGCAGGCCACTGGTCAGTTGGAAAACACAGCAGGCATCCGTGCGGCCCGCCGCAACGCTGCCAAGGTCAAAACAATTCTGAACGAAAAGGCCGCAGCGGCCGCCAAGGAGGCTTAATCAATGCCTAAGCGTATCCTGCAAGGGGTTGTGACAAGCAACCAGAACGCCCAGACCGTGACTGTATCGGTCGAGCGCCGTTTCAAGCACCCGCTGCTTCAGAAAACCGTTCGTAAGTCCAAGAAGTACCGGGCGCATGACGAAAATAACGCTTTCAACGTTGGTGATACCGTCCGCATTCAGGAATGTGCGCCAAAATCGAAAACCAAACGCTGGGAGGTTATTGCTTCTTAAGCAATAGCACCCGGTTCAAACGAAACCCTGGGCCCCCGGACGGAAATCGGGACTTGCTCATAGGTCGGAAAAGGAAACCAAATGATCCAGATGCAGACCAATCTGGATGTTGCTGACAACAGCGGCGCTCGCCGTGTTCAGTGCATCAAGGTTCTGGGTGGTTCTCACCGTCGTTACGCCAGTGTTGGAGACATCATTGTTGTTTCGGTGAAAGAGGCCATTCCACGCGGTCGCGTAAAGAAGGGTGACGTCCGTAAGGCCGTCGTCGTACGCACCGCCAAAGAAGTACGCCGCGACGATGGCACAGCCATCCGTTTTGACAGCAACGCTGCTGTCATCCTCAACAACAACAACGAGCCGATCGGTACACGTATCTTTGGCCCGGTTGTTCGCGAGCTGCGCGCAAAGAACTTCATGAAAATCATCTCACTCGCTCCGGAGGTGCTGTAACCATGGCTGCGAAACTCCGTAAAGGTGATAGCGTGATCGTGCTTGCCGGTAAGGACAAGGGCAAGAAGGGCACAATCAGCTCTGTTGACCCCAAGTCGGGCAAAGCTGTTGTTGATGGCATCAACATTGCTGTGCGTCACCAGAAGCAAACGCAAGCGACACAGGGTGGCCGCACGCCAAAGGCGATGCCGATCCAGCTGTCCAACCTCGCAATCGTTGACAAGAATGGCAAAGCAACCCGTGTTGGCTTCCGTATGGATGGCGACAACAAGGTGCGTTTCGCCAAGACAACAGGGGATGTGATCTAATGCTTGACGCTGCAAACTATAGCCCCCGTCTCAAGGACCTCTACATCGCTAAAATTCGTGCGGCGATGAAAGAAGAGTTCGGTTACAAAAACGAGATGCAGATCCCGAAGCTGGACAAGATTGTCCTGAACATCGGCTGCGGTGCAGAAGCTGTCCGTGACAGCAAGAAAGCAAAAACCGCGCAGGAAGATCTGACAACCATCGCCGGCCAGAAGGCCATGACAACACACGCCAAGAAATCCATCGCTGGTTTCCGCGTTCGTGAAGACATGCCGCTGGGTGCAAAGGTAACTTTGCGCGGCGACCGTATGTACGAATTCCTTGATCGTCTGATCACTGTTGCAATGCCACGTATCCGCGACTTCCGCGGCGTATCCGGCAAATCCTTCGATGGCCGCGGCAACTATGCCACCGGCATCAAAGAGCACCTGATCTTCCCAGAAATCAACTTCGACAAGATCGATGAGAACTGGGGCATGGACATCGTGATCTGCACAACAGCGAACACTGACGCTGAAGCAAAGGCACTGTTGAAGCACTTCAACATGCCGTTCAACAGCTAAGCGCCAGGGAGATTTAGAGATGGCTAAGAAATCCATGATCGCACGCGAAGTGAAGCGTGAAAAGCTGGTCAAGCAGTATGCCGAAAAGCGTGCCGCCTTGAAGGCAATCATCAACAACAAAGAGATCGCTGTAGAAGAGCGGTTCAAGGCAACTCTTGAACTTGCGAAACTGCCACGGAACTCTTCTGCAACGCGTTTGCACAACCGTTGCCAGCTGACCGGGCGTCCACACGCCTATTACCGCAAACTCAAGATCAGCCGGATCGCGCTGCGGGACCTTGGTTCCAATGGCGAAATCCCCGGCATGGTCAAGTCTAGCTGGTAAGGAGCACATATTATGAATGATCCTATCGGTGATATGCTCACACGTATCCGCAACGGCCAGATGCGCGGTAAAGCGTCGGTGGAAACACCTGCGTCCAAACTGCGTGGTTGGGTGTTGGATGTGCTTTCCGACGAAGGCTACATCCGCGGTTACGAAAAGAAGGATGGCAAAGACGGCCACCCTGCTTTCCGAATCGAATTGAAGTATTACGAGGGTGACCCTGTCATTCGCGAAGTGAAGCGGGTTTCCAAGCCTGGCCGTCGCGTTTACCTGGGCGCCAATGACATCCCATCCGTCCGTCAGGGCCTGGGTGTGTCGATTGTCTCCACCTCTCAGGGTGTGATGTCGGATGCCAAAGCACGGGCTGCCAATATTGGCGGCGAAGTGCTCTGCACTGTATTCTAAGGGGATATTATGTCTCGTATTGGTAAAAAACCGGTTGAGCTGCCCGCAGGCGTCACTGCCTCTGTGTCAGGTCAGACCGTTGAGATGAAAGGCCCCAAAGGGACCCGGACTTTCAAGGCGACAGACGATGTCACCATCACCGTTGATGGCAACGTTGTGACTGTAGAACCACGCGGCAAATCCAAGCGCGCGCGCCAGCAGTGGGGCATGAGCCGCACAATGGTTGCAAACTTGGCCACCGGCGTTTCCGAAGGCTTCAAGAAAGAGCTTGAGCTGTCGGGTGTTGGTTACCGTGCACAGATGCAGGGCAATGTCCTGAACCTGTCATTGGGCTACAGCCACGATGTCAAATTTGAGGTGCCTGAGGGCGTCACAGTGACATCTGCAAAGCCGACTGAGATTGTTGTCGAAGGTATCGACGAGCAGCAGGTTGGTCAGGTTGCGGCGAATATTCGTGCTTGGCGTAAGCCCGAGCCCTACAAGGGCAAAGGGATCAAGTACAAAGGCGAATATATCTTCCGCAAAGAAGGTAAGAAGAAGTAAGGAACGCGATTATGGCAAACAGCAAGAGACAACTGTTTCTGAAGCGCCGCATGCGCGTTCGGAACAAACTTCGCAGCGTCACAGCCAACCAAGGCCGTGCACGTCTTTCGGTACACCGCTCGAACAAAAACATCAGCGCCCAGCTGATCGACGACGTCAACGGCGTAACACTCGCCTCAGCGTCTTCGCTCGAAAAGGACCTTGGTGTCGTTGGCAAGAACAACATCGAAGCCGCCGCAAAAGTGGGCGCTGCAATTGCAGAGCGCGCAAAGAAGGCTGGCGTAGAAGTTGCATACTTCGACCGTGGCGGTTTCCTCTTTCACGGCAAGATCAAGGCTTTGGCCGAGGCAGCCCGTGAAGGCGGTCTGAAGATCTAACGGTGTGGGTGGGTTTTGCCCACCCTACCAACCCCCTGTAGTATGGGTGCAACCCACGCTCGATGATCCGGCGCCTTGGGCGACCCGCGATTGGACAACGCCCCAAGGGGCAAAAAAATAAAGGACGCCATCAATGGCAGAACGTGAAAACCGCGGCCGCGGCCGCAACCGTGAAGAGCAGGCCCCAGAGTTTGCAGACCGTCTGGTCGCAATCAACCGGGTCTCGAAAACAGTTAAAGGCGGTAAGCGCTTTGGCTTCGCAGCACTCGTTGTTGTTGGCGACCAAAAAGGCCGTGTCGGCTTTGGCAAAGGGAAAGCCAAGGAAGTTCCTGAGGCGATCCGCAAAGCCACAGAGCAAGCCAAGCGCCAGATGATCCGCGTTGCACTGCGCGATGGCCGTACGCTGCACCACGATATCGAGGGCCGTCACGGCGCTGGTAAAGTTGTGATGCGCACAGCCCCTGTGGGTACCGGTATCATCGCCGGTGGTCCGATGCGTGCTGTGTTCGAAATGCTGGGCGTGCAGGATGTTGTATCCAAGTCGATCGGTTCGCAGAACCCTTACAACATGATCCGTGCCACCATGAACGGTCTGAGCAAAGAGCAGTCCCCGCGCAACGTCGCCCAGCGTCGTGGCAAGAAGGTTGCTGATATTCTGCCCAAGCGTGACGAAGCCCCAGCGGCTGAAGCACCTGCTGAAGCTGACGCGTAAGGAGAACTGACAGATGGCTAAAACAATCGTCGTCAAGCAGATCGGCTCCCCGATCCGCCGCCCCGAAAAACAGCGTGCAACGCTGATCGGTCTGGGCCTGAACAAAATGAACCGCACGCGCGAACTGGAAGATACCCCTTCCGTGCGCGGTATGGTGAACAGCATTCCGCACCTCGTCGAGATCATCGAAGAGCGTGGATAAGCTTTCACGTAGTGTCGGGGCAGGCCTCGACCTACGGTGCTGACAGATTGAAGCCCTCGGGAAACCGGGGGCTTTTTCTTTGGGCAGAATGAAAACTTTGACATGCAAATGCTGCATGGCGGCATTTCCGATGCTGCAGTTGCACAATAGAAGCCTGCGTCCTAGCTATTTGTTGAGAAGCATCGCCGTCGTGGTGCCACAACACGCAATTGAAAGGACGAAAGTCATGTCTATTACGACCAACACATTCGCCCCCGCCCAAATCGGTGCACGTATATCCGCACGCATTTCTGCCCAATTGGCAGCTTTGAAAGAGGCACGCGCGCAGAAGGCGGTTTATTATAAAGTCAGAACCCAATTGAACCGCATGTCGGACCGCGAGTTGGCCGATATCGGCACGAACCGTTTGCTGATCGACGACGTTGCCCGCGAAGCGGCCTTTGGCAAAGCGGAACGTTGAATTGAGGTAAGGTGGATCAAGTTCCACCTTACGGTTTGAAATGAATGCGCCTCGCAGGGAACTGCGGGGCGTTTGTTTTGCGGCGTAGTCAGCGACAGAACTGATGCGCACCTATGGGTTTTACAACTTCTGTTTTTGCCGCGATTTGCTGTATCCCGGCGTGTGTCGCCTTCAACCAACATCCCATTCTTGACGCCACCCATCCCCCCGTCTATACGCCACCAGTCGGCAGGCATCCGCCTCCGACTCAGATGTAACGCCGTGTTTGGCCGCTCCCGTCGCTGGGGGCCAATTCCGGCAAAAGGAGAAGCGACATGAAACTGAACGAACTCTCAGACAACCCGGGCGCCACCAAAGGCAAAAAGCGTATTGGCCGTGGTCCAGGTTCCGGCAAAGGTAAGACCGGTGGCCGTGGTATCAAAGGTCAAAAATCGCGTTCCGGTGTAGCTATCAAAGGCTATGAGGGCGGCCAGATGCCACTCTACCAGCGTCTGCCAAAGCGCGGCTTCAACAAGCCGAACCGCAAGACTTTCGCTGTCATCAACCTTGGTCTGATCCAGAAATTCATCGACGAAGGCAAGATCGACGTCAAAGCCGACATCACCGAAGATGCGCTGATCGCGTCCGGTCTGGTGCGTCGCAAGAAGGACGGTATCCGCGTTCTTGCCAAAGGCGATTTCAAAGCCAAAGCAACGATTGCTGTCACCGGTGCCTCCAAGGGCGCTGTTGAGGCGGTTGAAAAGGCTGGCGGCACATTGACTGTCACAGCACCGGCTGCGGCTGAGTAAGACCTTGTGAGCGGCGTCACCGTCGCTTACATAGCTCTTCAAGTTTTCCCAAACGCCGCGATCCGGGAAACGGTATCGCGGCGTTTCTATTGAAAAGAGACCCATATGGCTTCTGCAGCAGAGCAAATGGCAGCCAACGTCAGTTGGAGCGCCTTCGGCAAAGCAACTGAACTGCGTCAGCGCATCCTGTTTACGATTGGTTTGCTGATTATCTACCGTCTTGGCACGTTCATTCCGGTTCCCGGCATTGATGGCATCGCCTTGCAGCAGTTCATGGAAGACGCGCAGTCGGGCATTGGCGGCATCCTGTCGATGTTCACCGGTGGTGCCCTGTCACGCATGGCGATCTTTACGCTCGGCATTATGCCCTACATCTCTGCCTCGATCGTGATGCAGCTTTTGGGATCTATGTGGGAGCCGCTCAAGAACCTCAAAAAAGAGGGTGAGCAGGGCCGCCGCAAACTGAACCAATATACCCGTTACTTCACTGTCGTTCTGGCCACTGCACAGGCCTACGGCCTTGCTGTCAGCCTTGAGGCGGGTGGTCTTGCGGCTGATCCGGGCCCGTTCTTCCAGGCTTCGACGGTCATCACCATCGTTGGTGGCTGTATGTTCCTGATGTGGCTGGGCGAGCAGATTACCGCACGCGGCATCGGCAACGGTATCTCCTTGATCATCTTCGTTGGTATTATTGCCGAAATCCCTGCCGCACTTGCGCAATTCCTGTCGCAGGGTCGTTCCGGTGCGATCAGCCCGCTGGTCATCGTCGGGATTATCCTGATGTTGATCGTGGTTCTGACCTTTGTGGTTTTCATGGAGCGGTCGCTGCGCAAGATCCACATCCAGTACCCGCGCCAGCAGCGCGGCATGAAGGTTTATGACGGTTCAACCAGCCACCTGCCGATCAAGGTGAACCCCGCTGGCGTGATCCCTGCGATCTTTGCATCCGCGCTGCTTTTGCTGCCAACCACGATCAGCACATTCAGCGGCGGATCATCCGGCCCCTTGATGTCGACCATCCTGGCGCTCTTCGGTCCTGGCCAGCCGCTCTATCTGATCTTCTTTGGCGGCATGATCATCTTCTTTACGTATTTCTACACCCGTGAAGTTGCCTTCAAGACCGAGGACGTCGCCGAAAACCTGAAGAACCAGAACGGCTTTGTGCCCGGCATCCGCCCCGGCAAGAAAACCGAAGAGTATCTGGACTATGTCGTTACGCGGATTCTGGTGCTGGGTTCCGGCTATCTGGCGCTCGTGGCACTCTTGCCCGAGATTATCCGCGCGGAATTGTCGATCCCGTTCTACTTTGGTGGCACATCAATCCTGATTATTGTGTCTGTGGGTATGGACACGATCCAGCAAATCCAGTCACACTTGGTGGCACATCAATACGAAGGCCTGATTGAGAAGTCTCAATTGCGTGGCAAGCGTAGCGCAAAACGTAAAGGGCCATCACGCCGATGAATATCATTCTGCTGGGACCGCCGGGGGCGGGTAAGGGAACACAGGCACGCAAGCTTGTTGAAGAACGCAATATGGTGCAGCTGAGCACTGGCGATATGCTGCGCGCCGCCCGCACCAGCGGGACCGAGATGGGCAAGACTGTTGCGGCCGTGATGGACCGTGGCGATCTTGTCACCGATGAAATCGTGATCGGCCTGATCCGCGAACAGCTTGAGAGTGACGACGGCAAGGGCGGCTATATCTTTGACGGCTTCCCGCGCACATTGGCGCAGGCTGATGCGTTGGGAAATCTGCTGGTCGAGATGGGTGAGAACCTTGATTGCGTGATCGAGATGCAAGTCGATGACGAGGCGCTTGTTGATCGCATCACCGCACGCTCGACCTGTGCTGATTGTGGTGAAGTCTATAATGACAACACCAAGCCGATCCCGGCGGATGGTAAATGCACCAACTGTGGGGGCACGAATTTCCAGCGCCGTGCCGATGACAACGCAGACAGTCTCCGCACCCGTTTGATGGCCTATTACAAGCAAACCAGCCCGCTGGTTGGCTACTACTATGCCAAGGGTGACCTGAAGTCTGTGGATGGTCTGGCCAGCATGGAAGATGTGGCGACCAGCATCGCTTCGGCACTGCGAGACGCTGAAAAATCCTGATATTTTGCTATGGTACGGGGCGGAATGCGCAAATCGTCTTTTGTGCCGCCCCAGCGCCTTGACGCCTTGGCAAATGCCCCCTAAACAGCGCCATCCCAAACGGGAATCATTTTGTGGTTAATGGGTCGCCCCCAAAGATCACAAGGCACCTCCATATGACGCAGCCCGGCGCCCCAAAGGTCCGGGCTTCCGTTGTGAAAAAAGGGTCTGGAACGACGGACCCGCAACGAAAAGGAATAGCAACGTGGCACGTATTGCCGGCGTAAACATCCCGACTGCAAAGCGGGTTCCAATCGCCCTTACTTACATCACCGGTATTGGTTCTGCCAAAGCCGAAGAAATCTGCGCAGCGACCAACATTGATCGCGCGCGTCGTGTAAACCAGCTTTCTGATGCAGAAGTGCTGTCGATCCGTGAATACATCGACGCCAACCTGACAGTGGAAGGTGACCTGCGTCGCGAGACACAGATGAACATCAAGCGCCTGATGGACCTTGGTTGCTACCGTGGCCTGCGCCACCGTCGTAACCTGCCGGTTCGCGGTCAGCGGACATCCACCAACGCACGTACACGCAAGGGTCCTGCAAAGGCCATTGCTGGTAAGAAGAAATAAGGAAGCTTGATCAATGGCACGTGATACAAAACGCACCAAGAAGAAGGTTTCCAAGAACATCGCAGCCGGTGTTGCGCATGTGAACTCTTCTTTCAACAACACAAAGATCCTGATCTCCGACGTGCAGGGCAACGCCATTTCTTGGTCGTCTGCTGGCACGATGGGTTTCAAAGGTTCACGGAAATCCACACCCTACGCGGCCCAGATGGCTGCTGAGGATGCAGGCAAGAAAGCACAAGATCACGGCGTGAAGACGCTGGAAGTCGAAGTGCAGGGTCCTGGTTCCGGTCGTGAATCCGCGCTTCGCGCATTGGCCGCAGTTGGTTTCAACATCACATCGATCCGTGACGTGACCCCAATGGCCCACAACGGTTGCCGCCCACCAAAGCGTCGCCGCGTCTAATTACACCCAAACGCCTTGGGGTCGTGCATGATTTCGCACGGCCCCAATCCGTCATTTTAACCTCGGGCGTTTGCCTTTTTGGACATGAAGGCAGACTAGTATGGAGGGACATATGATCCACAAGAACTGGGCTGAGTTGATTAAGCCGACTCAATTAGAAGTTAAGCCAGGCAACGATCCTGCGCGTCAGGCAACCGTCATTGCAGAACCACTCGAGCGTGGCTTTGGTTTGACATTGGGCAACGCCCTGCGCCGCATTTTGATGAGCTCCCTTCAGGGCGCTGCGATTACTGCTGTTCAGATCGACAACGTTCTGCACGAGTTCTCAAGCGTTTCCGGTGTGCGTGAAGACGTCACCGACATCGTATTGAACCTCAAAGGTGTTGCGATCCGCATGGAAGTGGAAGGGCCAAAGCGTCTGTCCGTTCAGGCCAAAGGCCCGGGCGTCGTGACTGCTGCGGATATTTCCGAGACTGCGGGCATCGAGATCCTGAACAAGGATCATGTGATCTGCCACCTTGACGAAGGCGCTGACCTTTACATGGAACTGACCGTGAATACCGGTAAGGGCTATGTTGCGGCAGACAAGAACAAGCCAGAAGATGCACCGATCGGCATGATGGCCGTTGATGCGATCTACTCGCCTGTGAAGAAAGTCAGCTATGACGTGCAGCCAACCCGCGAAGGTCAGGTTCTGGACTATGACAAGCTGACTATGAAGGTCGAAACAGACGGGTCGCTGACACCTGATGATGCAGTCGCTTACGCGGCCCGCATCCTGCAGGACCAGCTGTCGATCTTCGTCAACTTTGACGAGCCTGAATCAGCAACTGCTGGCGCTGACGACGACGGTCTCGAGTTCAACCCGCTTCTGCTCAAGAAAGTGGACGAGCTGGAACTGTCCGTCCGTTCGGCAAACTGCCTCAAGAACGACAACATCGTGTACATTGGCGATCTGATCCAGAAGACCGAAGCAGAAATGCTGCGCACACCGAACTTTGGCCGCAAATCTTTGAACGAGATCAAAGAAGTGTTGTCAGGAATGGGTCTGCACCTTGGCATGGACGTTGAGGACTGGCCACCGGACAACATCGAAGATCTGGCCAAGAAGTTCGAAGACCAGTTCTAAGAATTCGGGTGGGCTTACGGGCCCACCCAAAAATGCCCGCACTGGCGGGGAACATCCTGGGCAATTCCGCCCCACTAACGGAGCCAGCGACACGCATCGCATCGGCCCATCCTAAAACAAAATGGAGACTATCACATGCGTCACGCACGAGGTTACCGCCGCCTGAACCGCACACACGAGCACCGCAAGGCGCTGTTCGCGAACATGGCTGGCTCGCTCATTGAGCATGAGCAAATCAAGACAACATTGCCCAAGGCGAAAGAACTGCGCCGTATCGTTGAAAAGCTGGTCACACTTGGCAAGCGCGGCGATCTGCACGCGCGCCGTCAGGCCAACGCACAGCTGAAGCAGGAAATGCACACTGCAAAACTGTTCGAAGTGCTTGGGCCACGCTACGCCGAACGTCAGGGCGGTTATGTCCGCATCATCAAAGCGGGTTTCCGTTACGGTGACATGGCTCCAATGGCGATCATCGAATTCGTTGACCGCGACGTTGACGCAAAAGGTGCGGCTGATAAGGCCCGTCTGGCCGAATACGAGGCCGCTGAGGATTAATTTCCCCTGCATCACCTGAGTTTCGCAAAGCCCTGCCATTCTGGCGGGGCTTTCGCTTTTTTGAACAAAGCTTATGTTTCTGCCATGGCCGATCTTTTTGACAGCACCCCCACCGATACCCCCGCGGGCCCCCGCCCGCTGGCGGATCGTTTGCGGCCTAAAAACCTGTCCGAGGTCATCGGCCAGCAGCAGGTTCTCGGCCCTGATGCGCCACTGGGCACAATGCTTGCCTCTGGTTCGCTGTCTTCGCTGATTTTCTGGGGACCACCCGGTGTGGGTAAAACGACGATCGCCCGCTTGCTGGCGGCCGAGACCGACCTGCATTTCGTCCAGATCAGCGCGATTTTCACCGGTGTGCCGGAACTGCGCAAGGTGTTCGAGGCTGCCAAGATGCGCCGCCAGAACGGCAAGGGCACCCTGCTGTTTGTCGATGAAATCCATCGTTTCAACAAAGCCCAGCAAGACGGGTTTCTGCCGTATATGGAAGACGGGACCATCCTGCTGGTGGGTGCCACGACCGAAAACCCCAGTTTCGAGTTGAACGCCGCTGTTCTGAGCCGAAGCCAGGTTTTCATCCTCACCCGTCTTGACCTCAAAGACCTCGAACTGCTCGCGCAGCGGGCCGAAAAGGAACTCGGCCGCGCTTTGCCGCTTGATGGCCACGCCCGTGAGGCGCTTTTGAATATGGCCGATGGTGATGGTCGCGCCTTGCTCAATCTGATTGAACAGGTCGCCGCATGGAAAACGGATGCCAAACTGGGCCGCGATGACCTGACCAAACGCCTGATGAAACGTGCCGCAAAATACGACAAATCCGGTGACGAGCATTACAACCTGATCAGCGCGCTCCATAAATCCGTGCGCGGCTCGGACCCTGATGCGGCACTATACTGGTTCGCCCGTATGCTGGCGGGTGGCGAGGACCCGCGGTTTCTTGCGCGCCGTATCACGCGCATGGCGGTCGAGGATATCGGACTTGCCGACCCACAGGCGCAGGCCATTTGCCTGCAATCGTGGGAAACCTATGAAAGGCTTGGATCGCCCGAGGGCGAGTTGGCGCTTGCGCAGGCGGTGACCTATCTGGCCCTCGCACCTAAATCGAATGCAACCTATGTGGCCTATAAGGGTGCTGTCGCTGCCGCCAAACAGACCGGATCAGAGCCACCGCCCGCCCATATCCTGAACGCGCCCACGCGGTTGATGAAGGAACAGGGTTTTGGCGCGGGCTATGCCTATGACCATGATGCCGAGGACGGGTTTAGTGGCCAGAACTATTTCCCCGAAACCATGAAGCGCGGCGTCTACTACATCCCCGTGGATCGCGGGTTCGAGCGCGAGTTGAAAAAGCGCGTTGATTTCTTTGCGGGCCTGCGTGCCAAACGGGGCAAGAATTGACAAGGCTGGCACAAAGGCCCATGGGGGCGGCATGATGACACCGGTAATCTCTGTGGCCCTCGGTGGGGCGATCGGCTCTGTGCTGCGCTATGTGGTCGGTTTGACCGTGGCGTTTCCATTGGGCACGCTGACGGTCAATGTAATCGGGTCCTTTGCCATTGGCGTGATCTGGGTGCATCTGGCGGACCGCGGGTTGCAGCATTGGTTGCCGTTTGTGATGACGGGGCTCTTGGGTGGCTTCACCACCTTCTCGGCTTTTACGTTGGACGCATTGCGTCTGTTTGAAGAGGGACGTTTCACCGCCGCAGGTGCCTATATCGCGGGCTCGGTGGTTCTGTCCTTGATGGCCTGCGGGCTGGGTCTGTGGCTTGCCAAAGGAATGACGACATGAGTGGCGTACAAACGCGGGTGATCGGCCCTGACGATGGTGACCAGCGGCTGGACCGCTATCTGCGCCGCCTGTTCCCGCATCTGACCCAAGGGCGGATCGAAAAGATGTGCCGCAAAGGCGAGTTGCGTGTTGATGGCGGGCGGGTGAAATCGAACACGCGTCTGGATATCGGGCAAAAGGTACGAATCCCACCTTTGCCGACCGAGGAAGAGGCCGCTGCGGCGGCCAACCTTGCCAAGCGTGGCGTGACCAAGGCCGATGCCAAGCTGATCCAGTCCTGCGTGATCTACAAGGACGAGCATATCATTGCCATCAACAAGCCGCATGGTTTGGCCACCCAAGGCGGGACAAACACGGCACGCCATGTGGACGGATTGGCCGAGGCTTTGATGTTTGATTACGACGAAAAGCCGCGTCTTGTGCACCGTCTGGACAAGGATACATCCGGTGTTCTGCTGCTGGCCCGTACCCGCATGATGGCCAAGCAGTTGACCGAGAACCTCAAGCACCGCGAGACGCGCAAGATCTACTGGGCCGCCGTCGCGGGTGTCCCGCATCCTCGTGCGGGCACGATCAAATACGGATTGGTGAAAGCCGCAGGTCATGGCCGCGGTGGCGAGAACGAAAAGATGCGCTGCGTGCATCCGCGTGATCTGGACAGCGTCGAAGGCGCGAAACGTGCGGTCAGTGACTACGCGGTGATGGATACGCTGGCCAGCCGCGCGTCGTGGTGTGCTTTGGTCCCGATCACGGGCCGCACACATCAGTTGCGCGCGCATATGGCCGAGATCGGCCATCCGATCATCGGTGATGGCAAATATGGCGGGTCAGGTCAGGAAAACCTCGGTGACGGCTGGGGCGCTGGAATGGGGAGCGAGATCGGGCGCAAGCTGCACCTGCATGCGCGCAGCCTGACGATCGAACACCCTGCGACAGGTGCAATTCTACACATCACAGCGCCTTTGCCAGAGCATATGCAAAACACCTGGGATTTCGTGGGCTGGGTTGTCGGCCACGCGCCCGTTGATCCGTTCAATATGCCTGATGAGTGAACTGCGACTGGTGATTTTTGACGTCGACGGAACACTTGTCGACAGTCAGGCCGAGATCCTGGCGGCGATGGCGCTGGCGTTTCAGTCCGAAGGGCTGGCTTTGCCAGAACGCGCAACGGTTTTGTCGATTGTCGGGTTGTCGTTGGCAGAAGCATTTCAAACCCTTTGCGCCGATATCGACGCGACCCGCCGCGCACGGATGGTAGAGGCCTATAAAGACGCCTTCATGTCGCTGCGCACCCAGAACCAAGAGATGGGCCCATTGTTTCCCGGAGCGCTTGATGCGCTGGATGTGTTGCGAGCACAGGATCACACGCTTTTGGCGGTGGCGACAGGCAAGTCACGACGGGGACTTGATAAGGTGCTCGAACGGCACGGGCTGACGGGGGTGTTCCATTCCGAACAGGTGGCGGACCATCATCCGTCCAAACCGAATCCTTCGATGATTCTGACGGCGCTGAATGAAACCGGTGTTGTGCCGCAAAAGGCCGTCATGCTGGGTGATACGACGTTCGACATGGATATGGCGCGCGCGGCGGGCATCAAAAAGATCGGGGTCACTTGGGGCTATCATCCCGCAGAGACCCTGCAACCCGATGCAATGATTGACGATTTCGCAGCGCTGGCCGGTGCTGTGGATCAACTGATAGGTGTCTGACCGATGAGTGACTGGAAACCGAAGCGATTTTGGAAAAAGGCGCAGGCCGAGGCTTGTGAGGGCGGCTTCACGGTGCTGCTTGACGGGCGTCCGGTCCGGACACCGGCGAAAGCGCCGCTCACTGTGCCGACCCGCACGATGGCCGATGCGATTGCAGAGGAATGGGACGCGCAGGAAAAGGTGATTGATCCACGCACCATGCCGGTAACCCGTGGTGCGAACGCCGCCATTGATAAGGTTCGCACCCAGCGCGACGAAGTCGTGGGCTTGCTTGCAGAATATGGTGACAGCGATCTGCTGTGTTACCGCGCTGCCGGGCCTGAGGGCCTGATACGGAAACAGGCCGAGGCGTGGGATCCGATGCTGGACTGGGCGGCGGATGCGCTGGGTGTGCGGCTTGCTGTCGGGGAAGGGGTGATGCATGTCGCGCAACCGCCCGAGGCGCTTGGCAAGCTGAGAAATGAGCTTGCAGCATTCGATGAGTTCGCACTGGCCGCTGTGCACGATCTGATCAGCCTCTCAGGCTCTTTGATCCTCGCACTCGGGGTGACGCGCGAGGCCATTGCGGTTGAAAAGGCATGGTTACTTTCACGCATAGATGAACACTGGCAGGTTTCGCAGTGGGGTGAAGACGAAGAGGCCACCGCCGCGGAAGCGATCAAACGGCAGGCCTTTGAGGATGCTGCACGGTTTTACAGGTTTTCACTGACCTAAGGGAAAGCCAGTGTTTGCACCGATCACACCGAAAAGTGCCTCATTTAGTGGCATCTGCCCCGTGTTTTTCGGCTGCTGCCCTTGACTCTAGGCCAGAATACCCAAACTCTCTTTTCATTGAGTTGGCTCGACCGGCTCATCGATCATGACTGTCTATCGGGACGGGATAAAAATTGGCTGCTCTGATTATGGGGCAGAAACTCAGGAAGAGGTAAAAATGAAAAAAACCGCATTTTACGGCGCACTCACTGTTGCAGGTTTTGCTGCAAGCATGGCTTCGGCGGCAACGCTTGATGACGTGAAAGAGCGCGGCACACTGAACTGTGGCGTCACAACTGGCCTGATCGGCTTCGCTTCACCAGACGCGAACGGCGTGTGGGACGGCTTTGACGTAGGCGTTTGCCGCGCTGTTGCTGCTGCTGTTTTGGGTGATCCGAATGCAGTCGAATTCGTTCCAACAACTGGTAAGACACGCTTCACAGCGCTGGCTTCCGGCGAGATCGACATGCTGGCACGCAACACAACATGGACATTCAGCCGCGACGTGGACCTGAAGTTCGAATTCGTTGGCATCAACTACTACGACGGTCAGGGCTTCATTGCACCACGTGATCTTGGCGTGTCTTCCGCGAAAGAACTCGACGGTGCGACTGTCTGCATCCAGACTGGCACAACAACCGAGCTGAACCTGGCCGACTACTTCCGCGCCAACAACATCAGCTATGAGCCAGTGCCAATCGAAACAAACGCTGAAGGTCAGCAGCAGTACCTCGCTGGTGCATGCGACGTTTACACAACTGACGCATCCGGTCTGGCTGCGACACGTGCTGCATTCGAGAACCCACAGGATCACATCATCCTGCCAGAGATCATCTCGAAAGAGCCTCTTGGTCCGCTTGTGCGCCATGGCGACAACGACTGGGGTGACGTTGTGCGTTGGACACTCAACGCGCTGATCGCCGCTGAAGAACTGGGCGTCACATCTGCCAACATCGAAGAGCTGGCAGCTGCACCAACAGGCAACCCGGAAATCAACCGTCTGCTGGGCACCGAAGGTGAACTGGGCGCAATGCTGGGTCTGGAAGCAGACTGGGCGAAGAATGCAATCGCTGCTGGTGGTAACTACGGTGAGCTGTTCGAGCGCAACATCGGTGAGAACACACCAATCGGTCTGGCACGCGGTCTGAACGCGCAGTGGACAGATGGTGGTCTGCTGTACACGCCTCCATTCCGCTAAGGACTTCGGATAAGATCAAAGGGCGCGGTGCAAACCGCGCCCTTTCACCAAGACGACCATAAAAATCGGCGCAAACGAGTTGCTTAAGCAACCAAATCAAAAAGCACCGAAGCAACGGGGAATACATAATGACGTCGGTCACAGACCCACCACAGGGTTCGTTCCGCTTGTCGATGCTTATCAACGACACGCGTTATCGATCCTACACTTTTCAATTCATCGCTCTCGTGCTCCTGATCGGCTTCATGGCCTATCTGGGCATCAATCTGGTGAGCAACCTTGCCGCGCAGGGTCTCAACATTTCGTTCGGCTTTCTGGGCGATCCTGCAGGATATGACATCAACCAGACCGTCGTCGAATATGACAGCCAGTCATCGCACCTGCGGGCTGCGGTTGTGGGGATTATCAACACCCTGATTGTCGCCTTTCTCGCCTGTGTGACCGCGACCATCTTTGGTGTGATCGCCGGTGTTCTGCGCTTGTCGAACAACTGGGTCGTGCGCAAGCTGATGGCGTTCTATGTCGAGATCTTCCGGAACATTCCCGTTCTGATCTGGATCATCATTATCTTCTCGATCATGACCGTTAGCATGCCGGCGCCCCGTGATTTCCGGGGTGACGATGCAACCGCGGGGATGCTCTTTGACGCGTTCGCCTTTACCAACCGCGGCGTCTATTCACCCGCGCCGGTGATTGACGGTGCAAGTGGCTGGATCGTCATCGGGGTCTTTATCGCTTCGATCATCGGGATCTTTGCTTATCGCAGATACGCGACCAAAAAACTCTATGACACGGGCCAGCTCTTGCCGATGCTGTGGCCATCCGTGGCGCTGTTTTTTGTTCCCGTGATCCTTGCCTACTTCATCCTCGGTCGTCCGATCACCCTGGACTACCCCTCGCTGCAAGGCTTCAACTTCCAAGGCGGGCTTCACCTGCGTGGGTCTTTGATCGCGCTTTGGTTTGCTCTGGCGATCTACACCGGTGCCTTTATCGCGGAAAACGTGCGTGCCGGTATTCAGGCGATTTCCAAGGGCCAGACAGAGGCGGCAGCTTCGCTTGGTCTGCGTCCCGGACGGATCATGAACCTTGTGATTCTGCCGCAGGCTTTGCGGGTCATCATCCCGCCGCTGATTTCGCAGTATCTGAACATCACAAAGAACAGCTCTTTGGCGATTGCTGTGGGGTATATGGATGTCACGTCCACGCTGGGCGGGATCACCCTGAACCAGACCGGCCGTGCGATCGAATGTATTCTGCTGCTGATGCTGTTCTATCTGACGATCTCACTGCTGATCTCGGCCGTGATGAACGTCTACAACAACTCTGTTAAGCTGAAGGAGCGCTGATATGTCAGATAACACCTCAGTCGCTTTTGTTCGCACCGAAACCCTGCCGCAGTTGCCCCCGCCCGCAAGCGAGGCAGGTGTGGTCAAATGGATGCGCGAGAACCTGTTCTCGAGCATCCCCAACAGTATCCTGACGCTGGTATCGCTTTATGTGATCTATCAGCTGGTGACAGGCGCATTCCCCTGGATGGCAAATGGCATCTGGAACACAAACTCTCTGGCAGAGTGTCGTGAAATCCTTGATGGCGCCACGGGTGCCTGTTTCTCGGTTATCACGGAGCGCTGGAACCAGCTTCTGTTCGGGTTCAGTTACCCGTCTGAATTCTACTGGCGTCCGGGACTGGCCTTCCTTTTGCTGTTTGTCGCGGCTGCACCGGTCATGTTCTTCGACCTGCCGCGTAAATTGCTGCTCTTCACAGCGATCTATCCGTTCCTGGCCTACTGGCTGATCTGGGGTGGCACGATCTATACCCCACTCTTTGCACTGCTGGGCATTATCATCGGGTACCTTGTGTATGCACGCTTCGTCAAAGACAGCTTTGCGATGGGCTTTTTCGGTGGCGTGATTGCCGCGTTTATCGCGTGGTTTATCGGTGGATACATTGTCGGTGCTATCGCGCCTGCCGAGCCGTTCCTTGAGGCCGTGCAGTCGCGCGACATGGGGGGCTTTATGCTCAACATGACGCTGGGCGTGGTTTGTGTGTCGCTCTCGCTGCCCTTGGGTATCGTGCTGGCGCTGGGCCGTCAGTCAGACATGCCGATCATCAAGTGGATCTGCGTGATCTTCATCGAGTTCATCCGTGGCGTGCCGCTGATCACCCTGCTCTTCGTGGCAAACGTGGTTCTGGCCTACTTCCTGCCACCGGGGACAACGTTTGACCTTATCCTGCGGGTGATCATCATGATCACTATGTTCTCGGCCGCCTATATCGCCGAGGTGATCCGCGGGGGCTTGGCCGCTTTGCCGAAGGGCCAGTACGAGGCCGCTGACAGTCTCGGGCTTGATTATGCGCAGGCGATGCGTCTGATCATCCTGCCGCAGGCGCTCAAAATCTCGATCCCGGGCATCGTGAACGTGGCCGTGGGTCTGTTCAAGGACACCACGCTGGTATCGGTCATTTCGATGTTCGATCTCGTTGGTATGATCCGCGGTCCGATCCTGTCGTCCACCGACTGGAACGGGGTTTACTGGGAGCTGTTCATGGCGGCCTCGGTTCTGTTCTTCGTCGTGTGCTACGGCATTTCACAATACTCACAATGGTTGGAGCGCAGGCTCGCAACCGACCACCGATAGGAGGCTGAAACTATGGCCGAAGCAAAACAACTCAAAGTCTCGGACGAACTGGCGATTACCATTGAAGGCATGAACAAATGGTATGGTTCCTTCCACGTGCTGCGCGACATCGACCTGACGGTCTATCGCGGCGAGCGGATCGTCATCTGTGGCCCCTCGGGGTCCGGTAAGTCGACGCTGATCCGCTGCATCAACGCGTTGGAAGAGCACCAGCAGGGCAAGATCACCGTGGATGGTACCGTGCTGTCCTCGGATCTCAAGAATATCGACAAGATCCGGTCAGAGGTCGGTATGTGTTTCCAGCACTTCAACCTCTTCCCGCACCTGACGATCCTCGAGAACTGCACGCTGGCCCCGATCTGGGTACGCAAAACGCCCAAGAAGGAAGCCGAAGAAACCGCGATGCACTTCCTTGAGAAGGTCAAAATCCCCGAGCAGGCCGACAAGTACCCAGGCCAGTTGTCCGGTGGTCAGCAGCAGCGTGTGGCGATTGCCCGTTCGCTGTGCATGCGCCCGCGCATCATGCTATTTGACGAACCGACATCGGCGCTTGACCCCGAGATGATCAAAGAGGTGCTCGACACCATGATCGAGTTGGCCGAAGAGGGCATGACCATGCTCTGCGTGACCCACGAGATGGGCTTTGCCCGTCAGGTCGCCAACCGCGTGATCTTTATGGACCAGGGCCAGATCGTGGAACAGAACGAACCTGAAGAGTTCTTCAACAACCCGCAATCAGACCGGACCCAGTTGTTCCTGAGCCAGATTTTGGGTCACTAGAACCAATCAAATTCGATCAGAAGAAGCCCCGGTCAGCGCCGGGGCTTTTTCATTCAATATCCTGCGCCGAAGTCCCGATCAGATCGCGCGGCACGACAAAGGCTTTGCAATACCCGGTTCGGGCTTTGGCCTGCATCCAGCTCTCTCCGTCGAAATCAATCACCGTGGTGGCGCATGTCGGATAGTCGCTGAACCGGTGATGTTTCGGTGGAACCCTGACCAGAATATTGGCCAGCATGCCGATGCCGGGGTTGTGGCCGATGACGGCGACGTTCTGGGCTGTTTGCCGGTGCAGCAAATCAAGGATCGTATCGGGCGATGCGTGATAGATCGTGCCGGTCAACTCCAGCTTGGGCTGCGGGTCCAGTGAAGGCAGGATGAGTGCCGCTGTCTCTCGGGTTCTTATCGCATCAGAGCAAAGCACCACATCGGGCAGATAGCCCTCTGCCGCCATCCATGCGCCAATCGCCTCGGCTGATGCACGTCCGCGCGCGTTCAGCACACGCGCATGATCATCGGCGAATGGATCGCTCCAGCTTGATTTCGCATGGCGGATCAGGATCAGGCGCAGGGTCACAGGAAGGCCTCCATATGGAACGCGGATTGGGCGGGCAGGCGGGTGCCCCGGCCCACGGGGCAGGCACGGCGCGCAAGACATCCTCCGGCGCGGCAGGTCGCACCAGCTTCTGAGGCGACGTGGGCTTTGCAGGCGGCAACATCATAGCCGTCGATAAACGCGCCCACAGGGCAGGCGGAGGCGCAGGGTTGTGCGCATGTCAGGCAGGGCTTTTGGTTGCTGCCAATTTCCGCTGGCTTTTTCCAGCGTAACGCACCACGGAAAGACGTGAAGAGCCCTGCCGTGTCATGCACCAGAAATCCGATCGGTGATGTCCAGAACCGCCCCGTTTGTTTGGCCCATGTAAAGAACGGCGCATAGGGTGGGCCGCCGAACGGGAAGAGCGGTTCTGCGTCAAGCGTCACGGCCAATTCACCGATGATGCGGGTAGACCAGCGGTCCATCGGGTCAGGCTGCCCGTCTTTGTATTCAGGACAGGCCGCAAAGATGGGCCAGAAGGCAGGTTCATCGGGGCCGATCAAGGTAATCGTGCTGTCCCCGTCAAGGCAGTCGCCCAAGGGCTGCAGCCCATGGGGTGCGAGCAATGCGCCCAAGTCAGCCGCAATGCCCACGTGCTTCGACATTTAATCGCGGGGTGCGCGAATGATGGAACCGGCGCCATGTTCGGTGAAAAGTTCCAACAGGCTGGCGTTTGGCAGCCGGCCATCAAGGATCACAACAGCACGCACGCCCTTTTCAATCGCATCAAGGGCGGTTTCCGTTTTCGGGATCATGCCGCCGGAAATCGTACCGTCAGCAATCATCGCGCGGACCTGTTCAGGGGTGATCTGGGTGATCACATTACCTTCGGCGTCCTTAACACCTGCCACGTCCGTCAGAAGAAGCAGGCGGTCCGCTTTCAGTGCACCGGCAATGGCACCGGCCGCAGTGTCGCCGTTGACGTTGAAGGTCTCGTTGAAGTCCATGCCTGTGGCAACGGGTGCAACCACCGGAATAATCCCGGCAGAAAACAGGTCGCGCAACACCTGCACATTCATTTCGATCGGCCTGCCGACAAAGCCAAGTTCGGGATCGTCCGCCTCGGCGACCATCAGGTCATCGTCCTTGCCCGAAAGGCCGACGGCCCGCCCGCCTTCATCCATGATGGCCTGCACGATCCGCTTGTTCACCAGACCGGTCAGCACCATCTCGACCACTTCGACCGTGTCCTTATCCGTGACACGTTTGCCGCGCACGAATTCGGATTTGATCCCCAGTTTATCCAGCATTTCGTTGATCATGGGGCCGCCGCCATGCACGACAACGGGGTTCATGCCAACCTGCCGCATCAAGACGATATCGCGGGCAAATTCGGCCATCGCATTTGCGTCGCCCATGGCGTTGCCGCCGAATTTGATCACGACAACTGCGCCGGAATAGCGCTGTAGATAAGGGAGTGCCTCTGACAGAGTTCGCGCGGTTGCGATCCAGTCACGGTTCATATCTTGTTTCCTTGTATTCATTCTATTCCCGCAATGACGGCGCGCAGCGTCGCAATACCATCACCCTTTTCGGACGACGTCAGGATCAGTTCAGGAAATGCCGCGGGGTGTTTGGCCAATGCGGCGCGGGTCTTGTCAAGCGAGGTTTGCAGCGCGTCACCGCGCAGTTTGTCAACCTTGGTCATGACAACCTGAAAGGTCACAGCCGAGCTATCCAGCAGTGACATGATCTCTTCATCCACCGCTTTGGCCCCGTGCCGCGCGTCAATCAGCACAAAGACGCGGCGCAGGGTCTGACGACCCGAGAGGTATTGCTTGAGCAGGCGCTGCCACTTTTCAACAACCGCCACAGGCGCATTGGCAAAACCATAGCCGGGCAGGTCGACGACATAGATGTCGCCTGCCGTGAAGTAGTTGATTTCCTGGGTCCGCCCCGGCGTGTTGGATGCACGCGCCAGCCCTTTGCGCCCTGTCAGCGCGTTGATCAGGGATGATTTGCCAACGTTCGAGCGGCCAGCAAAGCAGACCTCGATCCGGTCCGCAGGGGGCAGGCCGTCCATCGCGACAACGCCTTTGACGAACTCTGTTTCGCCCGCAAAAAGCAGGCGGCCCTTTTCGAGCGTTTGTGCGTCAGGCTCTTCCACTTCGGGAAAGCGCATTTCCATTTCAGATTACCTTTGCCGTATCGTTGAGGGCGATCTTACCGCCCTTGATGACCTTGGCATAGACGCCAAAATCCTGATGGTTCCAACCATCGCGCAAAGCCGAGAGCGTATCAACGTCACGTTCGCCTGTGCGCGGGTTGGCCATCGTATGCTTGCAGCGTTCAATAGGTTCAACGACCTGCAAGACGGCTTCGCCGATTTGCACATCCTTGCCGACCCACGTCATTTCTTCCCATGCAGCGGTGCCATCCAGCCAGATATTGCCGCGCCAGCGTTCCACCTCAAGCGGGTGTCCCAACCTGTCCGCCACAGCCTCATGGCTGGCCGTCGTCATGATCGAGACCGAGGGATAATCCGTGTCCGTCATTCCGCGCGCGGGCACTTTGGCAAGCCCCGTCGGCTGGCGTTTGTCGGGCGGGCAGAGGGGGCGCACCCAGTCAAGGAATTTCGCCGCATCCGAGGGGTCATCCGGATCAAAGCTGACCTCACCCAACGCGTCATGGCGCAGAGTGATCTTGCCCGCCACATCATCAAGCATCGCCCAAATACCGGCAAGGCCAGGCGTGCCTGTGCCAATCATGAAATTGGCGCAAGGCGCCCATTCGGGTGCATCGGCATCAAACCTTGTGGCCTCATGCGTGACCGCCCAGACGCGATCCCAAGGCAGCGTCTGACCAGAGATGAGCGTGACTTGCTCAAGCGGTTCACGCCCGTGGCTTTTGATGGGGTGCCGCCACAACGCGGCGACACGTGCCATCTACTTGCCCTCTTTCTTCGCGTCTTCCGATGCAGCCTTTTTCTTGATGCTGGCCTTGATGTTGCCAAAGACATCCGGCTTGGCGCCGTGGCTCCGCATAATCGCATACTGCTGGGTAAAGGTGATGATGTTGTTGGCAATCCAGTACAGGACCAGACCGGACGCAAAGTGGCCCAGCATGAACATGAAGACCCATGGCATCCACGCAAAGATCATCTGCTGTGTGGGGTCTGTCGGGGCCGGGTTCAGCTTTTGCTGCAACCACATCGACACACCCAGCAGGATTGGCAGGATACCGATAAATATCAGCGCAAGGATTGAACCGGGTTCGGGCGCTGCAAAGGGCAGCAAGCCGAAGAGGTTCAGGAGGGATGACGGATCAGGCGCTGACAGGTCGCGGATCCAGCCGATCCATGGCGCGTGGCGCAGTTCGATCGTGACAAAGATCACCTTGTAGAGCGAGAAGAAGATCGGGATCTGCAACAGGATCGGCAAACAGCCTGCGGCAGGGTTTACCTTATTGTCTTTGTAGAGCTTCATCATGCCTTGCTGCATGGCCTGCTTGTCGTCGCCTGCGCGCTCTTTCAGCTTCTCCATCTCCGGCTGAAGCTCTTTCATCTTTGCCATCGAGACATAGGATTTATAGGCAAGCGGCAGCACGATGATTTTCAGGATCACGGTCAGCGCGAGAATCGACCAACCCATGTTGCCAATCACGATGTTCAGGTAGTGCAGCAGTGCAAAGATCGGCTTGGTCAGGAAAAAGAACCAGCCCCAGTCAATGCTATCCAGAAAGCCGTCAACGCCTTCTTCGTCCTGATAGTGGCGGATTTCGTCCCATTCCTTGGCACCTGCAAAGAGACGGGTCGTGACGGTGGTGGTTTCACCGGCAGCAACCGTTTCAATCGGCATCACAGCCTCGACCTGATAGAGGTCGCGGACATCGAAGTACTTGGAGGTGGAGCGGAACGGCACACCCTGTTCAGGGATCAGCGTGGTCATCCAGTAGTGGTCGGTATATCCGATCCAGCCGGATGAGGTGACATCCAGACGCTCGGCCTGTGTGCGTTCGCGCGGATCAACGGCATACTCTGTAATATCGCTATAGCCGGTTTCCTCGAGCTCACCATCGGTCATCCGCACCATGCCTTCGTGCAGGATGAAGAAGTTTTTCAGATCTGCAGGCTCTCCGTGGCGGCGCAGAATGCCATAGGGCCGCGCGGAAACGGCTGCGTCTGACGTGTTCTCGACGCTTTGGGCAAAGCTGAACATATAGGCGTCATCGACCGAAATTTCGGTGCGGAAAATCTGGCCTGCGCCGTTGTCCCACGCGATGGTCACGGGGGTGGTTGGCGTCAGTGTATCACCGCTTTCCAGTGACCAGACTGTGTCTGGTCCAGGAACCGCGCTTGCATCGATGCCGTCGGTTGCGGTCCAGCCGAAGGACGCGAAATAGGCACCCGCTTCGCCAACAGGTTTCAGCAGACGTACAATCGGTGCGTCCTCATCAAGTGTTTCGCGGTATTGCGTCAGCGCCAGATCATCGATCCGACCACCCAAAAGGGAGATGGAACCGCTCAGTTCATCGGTTTCAATCGGTACACGTGGGGCCTCGGCGGCTGCCTCTGGCGCATCGGTTGGCGTCATGGCGGTGGGTGCCACTGGATCAGACGCGGGCAAGGTCGCATCTTCGAGCAGCTGGGCGCTTTCGGTCGCAGGATCAACGGGCAGATCCTCGGGCGGGAACAGTGTGGTCCATGCCACGATCACGGCAAAGCTTAGCACCGTTGCCAAGATGAGGTTCTTGTTCTGGTCGTCCATCTGAAAACCACCCATTTTTCCTAGAAAAGTCTGTGGGTGGTTCAACCTGTCAGGGGGGGAAAGGTCAAGCGGTTTTCAGGGTTTTTGGACCGATTGAAGCAGTTGTGAGCGACCAATGCGCTGTCATGCCGCCTCCTGAGCGTCAAATCCAATGCACGCCGTCGGGAATTCTCAGGAGTTTTGTGAGTCCAGGAACCGCTTGCGGGTCCGTTGAAAGACATCGGTCAAGCGCGGATCGTTGGCCGTGAGCTTTTTCAGCATCTCCAAAAATGCTTCGTCGTCTTGACCAAAGAAGGCCAGCGCTGCTTCGTCAGGATCCATTGATTTCGAAATGCTTTTCATACCATGCTACCTTATCACCATTACTTCTTGCCTGATAATTAGGCAATCGGGTGAAATTGGGGCCATAATTGGGCCTAAACTTAGATATTCAATAAGACTGTTAAAAATTACTCATCAAAGTATCGGTTGGCACATGACGCGGGATACGTGCCAGACCGTGCAAATTGGCAAAAAGCGCCTCTGCGCCCTTTTGCATTGAACCTTTCGGTCGCCCGCAACGCAAGTCTGGTTGCCCTTACCTCATGGCAACGTGATTGAAACTACAATTTATCGCGCAAGCTATACCACAACATCGCTAAAACCAGCAAAGGCGATCGGAATTTTGGCCCGCCGGGGAACGGATATGTCGGCACACGTGCCATGATGTCGAACCGTTCCGCCTGACCTGCGATGGTTTCCGCAGCGATCTGCCCCGAGAGCGTCGCGAGCGCGACACCCGATCCTGAAAATCCTGACATCGTCAGGATATTCCCGCCAATCCGTTCAAAATGCGGCATCCGGTTCATGGTGATGCCCAGTGTGCCACCCCATGCATGGTCAATCTCGACGTCTTTGAGTTGGGGGAAAATCTCGGCCAGCGGTTTGCGGACGGCCCCCGCAATGTCTTTGGGAAACCTATAGCCATAGCTTTCGGTGCCACCGAACAAGAGCCGGTGATCCTCGGAGAAGCGAAAGTAGTTCACCACGAATTTGCTATCGGCGACGGCATAGTTGTTGCGGATAATCCGGTTCTGCGCCTCGGGCGTCATCGGTTTGGTCGAGACGATGAAATTGTTGATCGGCATGACGCGGGCGGCCACGTGCTTTTGCAGCGTGCCCAGATAGCCGTTGCAACCCATCACAACAAAAAGCGCCTTGATGTTTGCGTCGTCCGTCTTGACGCAAGCAGGATCACCTTCGTCAATCGCAGTGACCTTGGCACCCTCGAATATCCGCGCGCCTGCTTTGGTGGCAAGCCGCGCGAGGCCCAAAGCCAACTCCAGCGGGTTCACATGCCCCGCGCCTATATCAAGCGTGCCGCCATGATAGGCGGGCGAGTTCACAATCTCGCGGCATTCCTCGGGTGACAGCAGGCTGATTTTGTCGTCGCCGTATTTGTCCTGCATATGCGCGACATAGGCGTGGTTGTGGGCATGATCGCGCGCGCGGTGGACCGTGTGCACGATGCCGGGGTGAAATTCTGTGTGGACCTCGTCCTTGCTGCAAAGTTCACGCACCAGATCCGTCGCCTGACAGCCGATATCCCATAAGGCGCGGGCGTGGGTATCGCCCACCATCGCCTCAAGGTCTTCCTGATCGCGCCGCTGACCGCGCGCGACCTGACCACCGTTGCGACCGGAGGCGCCAAAGCCCACGCGTTGTGCTTCCAGCAGCACCACATCATAGCCGCGCTGGGCCAGATGATAGGCGGTTGATAGCCCCGTGAAGCCGCCACCCACCACGCAGACATCACAGTCCAGATCACCCGCTGCGGCGGGAAATCTGTCCAGATGCGCCGCACTGTCGGCATAGTAGGAACGCGGGTATTCACCCGCGCGGTCGTTGACGCTCAGCAGGTCCATCAGCCCGCTTTCAGCAGATCGTCAGCTTTCAGTTTCTCATAGGCCTCGTCCAGTGACTTGCGCGCGCGCGCAATCAGGATGTCGATCTCGTCGCATGTGATCGACAAAGGCGGCGAGATTATCATCCGGTCGCCGACACTGCGCATGATGATGTTGTTTGCAAAACAGCGGTCGCGGCAGATGAAACCGGCGGTTCCTGTCTCGGCGGCAAAGACGGCGCGGGTGGATTTATCGGGTGTCAGTGCAAGCGACGCCATCATGCCCACTATCTTGGCCTCACCGACCAGAGGATGATCGGCCAGCGCTTCCCATTTTTCACGCAGGTAAGGTGCTGTCACATCGCGCACGTTTTCGATTATGCCTTCCTCTTCGAGGATCCGCAGGTTTTCCAGCGCCACTGCACAGGCCACGGGGTGACCCGAGTAGGTGTAGCCGTGGTTGAACTCCGTATCCCGCAGCACCTCGGCCACACGATCGGACACGATGGAACCGCCAATCGGGATGTAGCCAGAGCTGAGACCCTTGGCGATTGTCATGATATCAGGCGAAATCCCGACTGTTTGCGAGCCGAACCAGTTGCCGGTGCGCCCGAAGCCGCAGATCACCTCATCCGCGATCAGCAGGATATCGTATTTTTTGACGATCCGCTGGATTTCCGGCCAATAGGTTTCGGGCGGCACGATCACGCCGCCCGCACCCTGAATTGGTTCGGCGATGAAAGCCGCAACACGTTCGGGCCCGATTTCCTTGATCTTCGCTTCCAACTGGCGCGCGCGCTCCAGCCCGAATTCCTCGGGCGTCATATCGCCGCCTTCGGCCCACCAATGGGGCTGGTCGATGAATTCAATGCCGGGGATTGGCAGGCCACCCTGACCGTGCATCCCTTTCATGCCCCCCAACGACGCGCCGCCTATGGTCGAGCCGTGATAGGCGTTCCAACGCGAGATAATCACATCGCGCTGGGGTTCGCCTTTCTCGGCCCAATAGGTCCGCACAAGGCGAATGTTCGTGTCATTCGCATCAGACCCGCCATTGGCAAAGAAGACCTGGTTCAGATCGCCCGGGGCAAGTTCAGCGAGCTTCTTGGCCAGCATGATCGCAGGGATATGGGTTGTTTTGAAGAAGGTGTTGTAGAAGGGCAGCTCCTTCATCTGGCGCGCCGCGACCTCGGCCAGTTCGTCCCGACCATAGCCGATGTTGACGCACCACAGGCCCGCCATGCCGTCAATGATCTCATGACCGTCGCTGTCTTTCAGCCAGACGCCTTTGGCCGACGTAATCACGCGCGGTTTGCTTTCGGCAAGCGCGTTGGCATGACTAAAGGGGTGCAGGTGGTGCGCGGAATCGAGCGCCTGAAGTTCAGCGGTCGGGGGGTAGTTTGTAATGACGTTCATGGGGACCTCTGGGCTAGACGTTCAAAAGTAGGTGGCGGCGTTCCCAAGGCGAAATCTCGCGTTGGTATTCCTCGTTTTCGGCGACTTTGATTTGCTCATAAAGGCGGCAGAAATCCTCGCCCAAGAAACTGCGGATTTCTGTCGCGTCCTCGAAATAATCAAGCGCCTCGCGCAGGCTTGAGGGCAGGGGAAGGTCGCTTTCCCAGACTTCCTGAGTGGCTTCTGCGCGTGGTTCGATCTTGTTGACCATGCCAAGATAGCCAGAAGCCAAAGATGCCGCGATTGCGATGTAGGGGTTGCAGTCCATCCCGATGACACGGTTTTCAAGTCGCCGCGACTCAGGCCGCGAATGTGGTACGCGCAGCCCCGTTGTGCGGTTATCGGTGGCCCATTCAAGGTTTGCAGGCGCGCTTTGCCCGTCCACCGTCAGACGGCGGAAGGAGTTCACGTAAGGTGCCATCAACGGCATGACCTGCATCAGATAGGTCTGTGACCCACCGGTGAACCAACGGAACAAATCTGTGGCACTGCCATCTTCGGCAGAGAAGATGTTTTTGCCTGTTTCGATATCCACCACGCTTTGATGCACATGCATCGCGCTTCCCGGCTCATCCCGTTTGGGTTTGGCCATGAATGTGGCAAAGACGTTGTTCTTCAGTGCCGCTTCGCGGATCGTGCGTTTGAAATAGAACACTTGATCGGCCACGTGCAAAGGATCGCCGTGAATCAGGTTGATCTCGATCTGGCCGGCGCCGCCCTCCTGGATCAGCGTGTCAATTGGCAGGCCCTGCTGTTCGGCGTAGGTGTAAATGGTGTCAATCACGGGCCCGTATTCATCAACGGCCACCATGGAATAGACCTGACGGCTTGGTACCTTGCGCCCCGTCCGGCCAACGGGTGTCTCAATCGGATCATTCGGGTCGAGGTTGGGTGTTGTGAGGTAAAACTCCAACTCGGGCGCGATGACGGGCTTCCAGCCTTTTTCGGCGTAAGCGGCCATCACCTTCTTCAGAATCGAGCGCGGTGCGACAGAAAGCGGTGTGCCGTCGCGGTTGTACATATCGCAAATCACCTGCAGCGATACGTCATCCGCCCAGGGCACTGCGCATGCGGTTGACATATCCGGTCTGAGGATCGTGTCCTTTTCCAGCCACTGGTTTTCGATATCCATATCGACGTAATCGCCCGAAACCGTCTGGTAAAAGAGCGAGATCGGGAGTGCCATTTCGATATCGGGCCGGAATTTGGTCGCAGGCATGGTTTTGCCGCGTGATGTGCCGACGAGGTCGGGGATGATACATTCCACCCCGTCGATTTTGGCGCCTTTGCTGTAGGCCGTGAACTCTTCGGAAAGAGAATCTTGCCAGTTGGCGCTATTCGCTGATGACATTGGTGCCTCCTAAGGCGCGAGAGCGGTCGCTTTGGCCGCTGCTCGATAATTTGATCAAAAGTGCCGTGATAGTCAATCGCCACCTCGATGGCGATGCTTGAATTTTGTGCGTTCAGTCGGTCGCTGTTTGTTGGATGAACCCCATGCCTTGCCGGATATCCTGTGTCATGGCTTCGCGTGTTTTCTGTGCATCGCCCTGACGCAATGCCTGGATTGCCGCACGATGGTGATCCACGAGATTTGCGGTGCCATATCGCCCGCAGACCACCCGCAGCGACGGCCCCACACGAAGCCAGAGACTCTCTGCGATTCTACGCAGAATACCGGCGTCGGCAAGGTGATAGAGATGGAAATGGAAGCGGTAATTTGCTTCCAGATACCCTCGGATATCACCGCCCTTAATGGCGTCATCAACGAGACTGTCGAGACGTTCTAATTCATTGATATCATTCTGTGAAACATAAGCGACCGCTGCTTCGGCAAGCTCTGGTTCTACGGTCAGTCTGACCAGTTCGATCTGCTGCAATCTGCGGGTGGTCATGGCGGGTACAGCGATGCGCCTATTCTCGAGCGTGACAAGGGCGCCTTCCGCTGTCAATCGCCGGATTGCCTCGCGCGCAGGGGTGACACCGGTGCCGATCAAATCCGCCAGTCCGTGTATCGTGACTGGCTGTCCGGGAACGACCTCGCCAAAGAGAATCATCTCTTTGACGCGCAGGTAGATCGTTTCGTGTTCCGGCTTTTTGCTGATCAGTACGGTCATTTTTGTGCCTGCGTTCCAAGCATCCTTGTTTTCATAAACCCTTTAAGTTGTCAAAACCTATCAAATTTATGAGACGGGATTGCAAACGCTTATGATTTCATCAAAGCTGCTTGCCAGTGAATAGGATTCCTAACGGAGGATTACATGCCTAAAACGAATACATACGCTCTTCTTGCGGCCGCCGTGCTTGCAGCGCAGGCGGGCTGGGCCCAGGAAGTGCGCGTCTATAACTGGTCGGACTACATCGACGAAGATCTGTTGACCAAGTTCGAGGAAGAGACCGGTTTCGATCTGATCTATGACGTGTTTGACAGCAACGAAGTTCTGGAAACGAAACTTCTGGCTGGTGGGTCAGGCTATGACGTTGTCGTTCCCTCCGCGACATTCCTGCAGCGCCAGATCGCAGCAGGCGCGTTTCAGCCACTCGATAAATCGCAGCTGAGCAACATCGGCAACCTCTGGGATGTGGTCAGCGCACGCACCAATACCTACGATCCGGGCGGCGAGTATTCGATCAACTACATGTGGGGCACAACGGGCATTGGTGTGAACGTTGGTGAAGTGACCGCACGTTTGGGCGAAGACGCGCCGATCAATTCGCTGGCTTTGGTGTTCGATCCTGCGAACATGGAAAAGCTGGCTGACTGTGGTGTGCATTTCCTTGACGCGCCGACCGAGATGGTTCCGGCTGCATTGCAGTATCTTGGCGAAGACCCTGACGCGAAAGACGATGAGTCTCTTGCCAAGGCAGAGGCGGTTCTGGCCGCTGTCCGCCCCTATGTTCAGAAATATCACAGCTCGGAATATATCTCGGCTCTGGCGAACGGCGACATCTGTGTGGCTTTCGGTTGGTCCGGTGATATCCTGCAATCACGCGACCGCGCAGCAGAGGCCGACAATGGCATCGAGATTGCCTACAACGCCCCTGTCGAGGGTGCCTTGATGTGGTTTGACCAGATGGCGATCCCTGTGGATGCACCGAACCCTGAAGGCGCGCACGCATTCCTGAACTTTATTCTGGATGCCCAGAACATGGCGGATGCGTCCAACTACGTCTACTACGCCAATGGTAACATCGCCTCGCAAGAGCTCTTGGTGGAAGACGTGATCGGTGATCCAGCCATCTATCCGGATGCCGCAACGCTTGAGACGCTTTATACCACCACACCTTTTGATGCGCGCTCGCAGCGTTCGCTCACACGGATGTGGACACGGGTAAAATCCGGCACATAAGATAGACCTACCCCGGCCCGGAACACGGGCCGGGGCTTTTGCAACATACAAGTATCTGAGGCCCCGATCCCTATGCCACAAACCGCATTTGAGCCTTGGAACGACCCTGACGCAAAGCCGTTGATCCAGTTTCGCAATGTGTCGAAACGCTTTGGCGACTTCACCGCGATTGATGATCTGAGCATCGATATTTTCGAGCGTGAGTTCTTTGCCCTGCTTGGCCCCTCGGGCTGCGGCAAGACCACAATGATGCGGATGCTGGCAGGGTTCGAGACGCCGACATCCGGCACGATCATGTTGGACGGGCAGGACATTTCGCCGATCCCGCCAAACAAGCGCAGCGTGAACATGATGTTCCAGTCCTATGCGCTGTTTCCCCATTTGACTGTTTACGAAAACATCGCCTTCGGCTTGCGCCGCTCGAAGATGCCAAAAGACGAGATAGACGCGCGCGTCAAGCAGATGCTGAAGCTGGTGCAGATCGAGAAATTCGGCGCCCGCAAACCCGAGCAAATCTCCGGTGGTCAACGCCAGCGCGTGGCTCTTGCCCGCGCTTTGGCCAAGGGCCCCAAGCTCTTGCTACTGGATGAGCCGCTGTCCGCACTCGACAAGAAGTTGCGACAGGACACGCAGTTCGAGTTGATGGATATTCAGGAAAAAACCGGCACGACCTTTGTGGTGGTCACCCACGATCAGGAAGAGGCGATGACTGTTGCGTCGCGTGTGGCGGTGATGGACCATGGCAAGCTCAAGCAGGTTGATACCCCCGACCGCATTTATGAGGCCCCGAACAGCACCTATGTTGCGGATTTCATCGGCGATGTGAACATTATCGAAGGCTATGCGACGAAGCAGGGCGACACGGTGTCGATTGCATGGTCCGAAGGGCATAGCCCGATCATTGGCACACCGTCGAAACCGATTGCCGATGGCAAGGTCAGCTTTGCGATCCGCCCCGAAAAGATTGCGATTTCCGCAGAACGGCCGACCGACCGGAACAACATTGTCCACGGCAAGGTGCTCGACATCGCCTATCTGGGTAACCTGTCGACCTATCATGTGGCGCTGCCGGATGGCACGATCATCAAGGCGCAGACCGCCAACTCCCGCCGGCGGTCAAGCCGTCCGTTTACCTGGGATGATGAGGTCTGGCTGTCTTGGACCGATACAGCCGGCATCGTGTTGGAAAGCTGAGGGAGCGCGCGATGAACATGCGTCGTTTCTCTTTGATTGCGGTTCCCTACGGGTGGCTGCTCCTTCTCTTTCTTGTGCCCTTCCTGATCGTCTTCAAGATCTCGCTGTCGGATGTGGCCCTTTCTATCCCGCCCTACACACCAACGCTGGAGCTGTCCGAAGGCTGGGCGGGCTTTCGTGATTTTCTGTCGCAACTGGATTTCGAGAATTACGAGTTTCTTGCGACGGATGATCTTTACTGGAAAAGCTATCTTTCCAGTTTGCAGATCGCGTTTATCTCGACGACGATCTGTCTGCTGATCGGCTTTCCTATTGCCTATGGCATGGCCAACGCGCCCAAGGAATGGCAGCCGACCCTGATGCTTCTGGTGATCCTGCCGTTCTGGACCAGCTTTCTGATCCGCGTCTATTCGCTGATCGGCATTCTGAGCCAGGAAGGCATGCTGAACCAATTTCTGATGTGGATCGGTATCATTAACGAACCGCTGACGATCCTGAACACGAACATCGCGGTCTATATCGGGATCGTTTACACCTATGTGCCTTTCATGATCCTGCCGATCTATGCGACGTTGATTAAACTTGACGGATCGCTGCTAGAGGCCGCCGAAGACCTGGGCTGTTCACGGACCGAGGCGTTCTGGCGCATCACCGTGCCCCTGTCCAAGGCGGGTATTATCGCGGGCTGTTTCCTTGTCTTTATCCCTGCGCTGGGCGAATTCGTGATCCCCTCGCTGTTGGGTGGCTCTGACACGCTGATGATCGGCAAGGTGCTCTATGAGGAATTCTTCGCCAACCGCGATTGGCCGGTGGCTGGTGCCGTGGCTGTCATCCTGCTGCTGATCCTGATCATCCCGATCGTGCTCTACCAGCGCAACGAGCAAAAGATGATGGAGGCCGACACATGAGACGGCTGACATGGTTCAACGCGACATCGCTGACACTGGGTTTTGCGTTCCTCTACATCCCGATGATCGTTGTGATCATCTACAGCTTCAACGAAAGCCGTCTGGTCACCGTCTGGGGCGGCTTTTCGACCAAGTGGTATGGCGAGTTGTTGCGCAATGAGTCGTTTCTTGACGCGGCCTGGGTGACGTTCCAGGTCGGGTTCTTTTCATCCATTATTGCTACGATCCTTGGCACAATGGGGGCCTATGTGCTTGTGCGCGGCGGCCGTTTCTACGGGCGCACCCTGTTTTCTGGCATGATGTATGCGCCGCTCGTGATGCCGGAAGTGATTACAGGTCTTTCGCTGCTCCTGCTCTTTATCTCGATCGGACTGGATCGTGGCATGTTCACGATTATCCTCGCCCACGGGACATTTGCGATGTGCTATGTCTCGGTGGTGGTCAGTTCGCGTCTGGTCAGCTTTGACCGTTCGGTCGAAGAGGCGGCCCTTGATCTGGGCTGCACCCCGTTCGAGGCGTTCCGCCTTGTCACCCTGCCCATCATCGCGCCTGCCGTTATTTCGGGCTGGTTGCTGGCGCTGACCTTGTCCCTTGATGATCTGGTGATTGCATCATTTGTCGCGGGGCCATCGGCGACAACGCTGCCGATCAAAGTGTTCAGTTCGATCCGCCTGGGGGTGAGCCCCGAAATCAACGCGCTCTCCACCATTCTGATCGGGATCGTCACCATCGGGACGATTGCGGCGTCCTTGACCACCAAACGCGCCGTCATGCGGCGGCAGCGCGAAGAGCGGATGGCAGAGCAGGCGGGCTGAACACTGTGCCGGAGGGCATCAGGGCCGCTATTTAGAGGATGAAGTCACCTGCAGTCACGCCGGTAGTTTCTTCAAGCGTGATACCCATATCCGCAATTCCGTCGCCGTCCTGATCAACAAAGATGATGGTGTCGCTGCCGGACATTGTCGCCCAAATCTCGCCAGCCGCATTTGTCGGCGCGCCACCAGAGTTGAAGGTAAATGCCTGATCACCGCCAAGCGACAGATTGGCGTCAATCATGCTGAGATCAATGAGGTCTGCTTCGGTGTCAAAATCTGTAATGGTGTCTCGGTTGTTGTCCCAGCTGTCGCTGATCGCATTAAAGATGAAGACATCGGCGCCACTCCCGCCGGTCATCGTGTCCTGACCCAGACCGCCTGTGATGTCGTCCGCACCGCCACCGCCTTGGATGGTGTCATTGCCACGGCCACCAAAGAGCGCGTCATTGCCGCCACCACCTGTGATCTGATCGTTGCCGCTGCCGGCATAGACTGTGTCGGCACCCGTGCCGCCAGTGATCTGGTCATTCCCGGAACTGCCGTAAATCGTGTTTGTCCCGCCGCTTGTCGAGATCGTGTCGTTGCCAGAGTTTCCGTCGACTGCGTCGTTGTTGGCACCTGCATCAATCACGTCACTGCCGGTCCCACCGGATATGTCGTCGTTGCCAGCACCGCCATTCAGCGTGTCTTGACCGTGACCACCAATCAAAAGGTCGTTGCCGCCGTTTCCGGTCAGAACATTGTCCGCGTCGTTTCCGACGAGAATATCATTGCCGCTGCCGCTTGTTGCGTTTTCGATCACAACACCGTTTGCGATGGTAAAGCCGCCTTGGATACCCGAGGCGTTTGAGATGAAACCGCCGCCGCCAACTTCATACTCCAGTGTCGCAGGCCGCAGATCAATCACGGTATCGCGGGTCCCGCTATATGTGATTGTATCAACCCCGCCTGTATCCCAGATCGCAACCCAACCTGTCCCGACTGCGTTCGCGCTGGCCAGTTCATAGGTGTTGTTGCCGTTGTTGTGGGTGGTGTTTGCGCCATAGAGCTCTTGCAACATCGCGATATCGAGCGCCATCGGGCTTGCGGCATCGCCATAGGAATTTGTCGTTGGTGATGCGCCGTTCCAACCGCCATTATATGACATGATCGTATAGACGGTTTGGTTAAGCTCAAAATCGCCGTAGATGCCAAATGGGAAGTTGCCAGCTCTCTGGTCGCCAAGCCCGGCCAAGACGATGTCACCATCATGTGGATGATCGAGCCCCAAGCCGTGAAGGGCTTCATGAATCACCGTCGAAAACCCGAGCCCGCCAGCAGTCAGGCCGTCCGACCAGCCAAAGCCGTTGGCGTTGAAAACACCCATGGAAGCGCCCGTATAATTTGCGTTTCCCGGCAGATAAAAATAACCAAGAAGCCCAGGAGAGCCTAATTCATTATCATCCAAAACCATCTGGAAATCTGCGTTGGACTCGGTCGACAAAACAAACCTCAGGTCAACATAATTCGAAATGACACCCAATGCCGCCATGACAGCGTCACGTTCGGATTGAGTCCAGCCATCTGAAACGACTTCCGAGCTGCCCAGTCGGCTGACATCAAAATTTGCCCTGTTGCCATCTTCTACAAAGTAGACGGTAATAACGTCATCACCACGGGCCAGACCGGAATCAAGTGGATCCACCGGCGTCGTCTCCGTGGCTGTCAACTGATAGCTACCTGTGCCGGAATCGTCGAATGCACCGGCTTCAATGTAGAACGTGCCACCCTCTGCGCTTCCGATGGTCACACGCGAGTCAATGTCGAAACCCTCAGAAACATCATCATTAATGGCAACCAAATTCCCGTCTGCGTCATAGACCCGCAAGATTGGATCATTCAGACCAATGCCAGTCAAATTGATTGCTGCATAGTGCCCCGGTCCAAGATCAATACGCACCCAATCGCGATCGCCGTTACTGTCGATCGCACTTGTAAGGCTGCCTCCAATTGTCAGCGTTGCTGAGGTTGAGGCATTATTGGGAATATCGGCCATGAAAAGTCTCTTCTGAAAGCGTGGAATGCTCTGAAAAATAACACAATGAAACGGGTTGCGTACAAAGGACACAAAAACTGTGGCAAAAATTAGTTCAACGCGCCGATAGGTTCAAATTTTCAGGCACAAGGCACTCCTTTTTATAACGTAGTCCGGCGCACGTTCTGGCATAAGCCATAGACTGTACACATCTGGCTTTCGTGTCGTGAAAACCCTAGGCTGGGCAGAGACAGCGTGATGGTAAATTACGACAGATAAATCAAAGGAGTGCTGGCCAAATGACAAACGAAACAATCGGTGTTGTTGGTGTTGGCCTGATGGGGCACGGGATTGCCAAGAACCTGCTCGCGGCGGACTATCCTGTCACGGTGATCGCCCACCGCAACCGGACCCCGATCGAGAGTCTGACAGCCCTTGGCGCGGTTGAGGTCAGCGACCTTGCGGGTATGGCGGCGACGTGTTCGGTCATCCACATCTGTGCCCCCGGATCGCCGCAAGTGGAAGAGATCGTTGGCGCGCTCTTGCCAGAGCTAAAGCCCGGCAGCATCATCGTCGATTGTTCGACATCTGATCCGACATCGACAATCGTATTGGCGCAAAAACTGGCAGAGGTCGGGTGCCACATGGCCGATGCGCCACTTGGCGGCACGCCCGTGCAGGCCGAGCAGGGGGAATTGGCCACAATGGTCGGGGCGGATGCCGGGATTTTCGCGCGGCTCGAACCTGTCATGGCAAGCTGGGCTGGCGCCATTGTGCACATCGGGCCATGTGGGGCAGGGCACAAGATGAAGCTTCTCAACAACTTTGTCTCGCTTGGCTATGCCGCACTTTATTCCGAGGCGCTGGCGCTCTCGCGCAAGGTTGGCATTTCGGTCGATCAGTTCGATTCCGTCATTCGCGGAAGCCGGATGGACTGCGGTTTCTATCAAACCTTCATGGGCTACGCGGTTGAGGGCAACCGCGAGGCGCATAAGTTCACACTGACCAATGCGCTAAAGGATTTGCGCTATCTTGAGGCGATGGCGGATAGTGTCGCGCTTTCCAATCCTGTCGGAAATGCCGTGAAAAACAGTTTCGCTCTGGCCAGCGCCGCCGGTGGCAGCGGGCCAGAGGATTATGTGCCGCATCTTGTCGATTATATCGCGCGGCAGAACGGATTGGACTAGAAGACACCGTAGTATGTCGCAACCTTGTCGGCCCAGTGCCGGTCAAGGGCGGCGGTATTTTCAAGCTGCGGACTGGCATCCAGCGTCGCTGCATCAATCGTAAGCACTGTTTTGGTATCGGCGTTGCCGACAGTTTCCACCAGATTGATTGGCAGGACACGCTGTGTTTCGGGCAATACCACGCCTGTATCAACGGCAAGGTGACTGACGGTCAGGTCCGCCGAACCAGCCAGAAGGCCGATCACCTTGCCAAGGTTCTCTGCCCCGTGACAGGCGACAGAGCCCGAGACATTGCGCGCTGAAAACAGCCTACCGTCCGGTGCGTTCTTTTCCAGAAACGTAGCAGCGACGTCCTTGCTTGACGGTCCAAGGATCAACGAGGGGATGTCACTGAATTGCAGCCCGTCATCAAGGCCCACCTTTTCAATGACTTCCAGATTTTCCACGTCAGCTTTGGTCAGTTGCAGCGTCACCAAACGGTCGTCCGGGTCGATCTTGCCAATTTTGTCGGCTGAAACCACGACGGTGTGATTGGACAATAAACCCCCCGTATCAATGGCGAGGTGTTTGATTTTCATCGTCTTCCGATCAATGAAGGCATCAATCACAGAGGCCTTAAAGTCCTCGGCTTGGGCCAAAAATCCAAAAAGATCGTTTACTGAAAATAGCATGAGAAATTCCTTTCTTCGTACGTGTCTTGATAATGATGGAACGTCCGTCAGCGCGGGGGCCTGGAACGGATCAGACGCGGCGACAGGGCCAGTGACTGGCGATGCCTTGCGCGGATTTCAAGGGATTAGAAGGCTACGGCGCGGCCACACTTGCGGACGGCATATTCATGCGTCGCAGGCGCTCCAGGTCGGTCTTGCTGTGGCATTCCGCCCCTCTTTCTTGCGTCGTTTCGCGCCAATCAATCTCGGCGCAGCCTAAGATACAGATAGGCTTTGTTACGCAAAATTCAAGATTTTCAGGTATTTTGGCAAAGATCATTGCGCCTTTTGCAAGTATCAGCGCCATGCAATTCCCCCCTCTCGGGTACGGTACTGCATGACGCGGGTGCCTTTCACTCTTTCGGGTTCTCGTCGATTTCTTCCTGCACCTGGCCCCATGCCAGCATGGTAAAGACCAATGTGCCGCCCACGATGTTGCCTGCAAGGACGGGCAAGAAAAACGCAAAGACAGCGTCCCCTGCCGTTGTTGCGCCAGTGACCAGCAAGAACCACATCTCGACCGATCCGGCCACGATATGCGCGAAATCCCCTGCCGCGATCAACCAAGTGATCGCCACAATTAGCCAAAAGACAGAATGCGTTGACTGCGGGATCATCCACACGAGAGCCGCTACCAGAATACCCGCCGGAATGGCGCGCATAAACGCTGTTGCCGGATCATACCCAAGCGCATGTTCGGACAGCGCTGCGATCGCCGGAAGCAGATCCGATGGAATAGCGGGAGTGAACGCGAACAGGCTGGCCGCCGCCAGCGCACCCACCACATTTGCCGCCAAGACAATGCCCCAAAGCTTCAGCACATTGGTCAGCATATGGAGTGTCGGTTTTGCAACCAACGGGAACACGGTTGTGATTGTGTTCTCGGTGAACAATTGCAAGCGCCCTAGGATCACGAGCAAGAACCCGAAGCTATACCCAAGGTTCTCGATCAAGTGACGGCTGGGCATGTCGGGCAAATAGGTCCGCAGGATCGCTTCGCCAAGAACGGAAAAGCTGATCATCAGGCCTGCCGCAATGCCGGACCAGATCAGTGACTTCGCAGGCCTTTGCAGTTCCTCTTCGCCCTCGCGGCGGATCACCTCGTATATCAGCCGTGGAGCAAGACTGGTGGCATCCTCAATGGTCTTCTTTTCTTTATGTTTTGTCATGAAATTACCTTTTCCTGATAAAGGACGTAGCTGACAAGACGCAGAATTCAACGAGAGGGCAGCTCGCATCGTTTTATCGAACCGCGCTTCCGCATCATGGCAGGTGGGTGCAGGACAATGTGGCAGCTGCCGCACTGTGAGGGCACAATCAGTGGTGTTTTTCCAAAACCAAGGTGTTGTCTGTCCCGAAAAAATCGAGCACAAAACAGCATGCTCTGGCACTTCGGGGTTTTACCCTGCACAGTGCGTGACAGCAAAAAATCAAATCATCGTCTTAACCAGCAGGAGACTTCTATGTCGATATTTACCAAGGATCAAAGTTTCGCGCATGCGCGAAAAATGCTTTCGGTGTCCGCCCTCGCCCTCGCAATGACCTCGGTGTCTGCCAACGCCGAGACACTGCGCTGGGCACGTGTCGCTGATGCGCTGACGCTTGATCCGCATTCCCAGAACGAAGGCCCCACATCGACATTGCTGCACCACATCTATGAAACGCTTGTAGGGCGTGCAACGGACGGTTCGCTGACCCCGCGTCTGGCAACAGACTGGCGCATCAGCGAAGAAGACCCTTCTGTCTGGATTTTCACGCTGCGCGAAGGTGTGACGTTCCATGATGGTTCCGAGTTCAACGCCGAAGATGTTGTATTCTCGCTGAACCGTGTCCGCGCCGAAAGCTCGGGCTTCAAGGCGCTGCACAGTGCCGTTGAAAGCGTGTCGATGGTGGATGACTATACCGTCCACGTGAAAATGACCGGTCCATCGCCGCTGTATGTACAGAACCTGACAAACACATTCATCATGGATCAAGGTTGGGCCGAGGCAAACGACGTCGTTGAGCCGCAGAACTTTGCTGCCGGTGAAGAAAACTTTGCCGTGCGCAACACCAACGGGACCGGCCCCTACACGCTGGTATCGCGTGATCCCGAAGTGCGTACCGTCATGGCTGCGTTTGACGGCCACTGGGACGAAACCCCGGCCGTGACCGAGATCGTCTACACCCCGATTTCAGAGGCTGCGACCCGCGTTGCCGCTCTGCTTTCGGGCGAAGTCGATGTGGTACAGGATGTGCCCGTGCAGGATATTGCACGTCTTGAGCAGACTGATGGCGTCAAGATCACAACTGGCCCTGAAAACCGCAACATCTTTTTCGCCTATGACATGGTGTCGGACACACTGCGGTCCTCTGATGCCGCCGACAACCCTTTCAAAAAGCCAGAAATCCGCGAAGCGATGGCCCTCGTTCTGGATCGCGACGCGATCCAGCAGGTCGTGATGCGCGGCCAGTCACAGCCATCAGCGGCCCCGTTGCCGCCATTCGTGAACGGCTGGACCGAAGAGATGAACGCCTACGGTTCACCGGATGTGGAACGCGCCGCGCAGCTTGTGGTGGAAGCGGGTTATCCTGACGGGTTCTCGGTTGACCTGAACTGCCCGAATGACCGTTATCTGAACGACGAAGCGATCTGTCAGGCGATGGTCGGTATGCTGGGCCGCGCGAACATCCGCGCCAATCTGGTGTCACAGACACGCAGCCTGCACTTCCCGCTGATCGAAAACTGGGAAACCGATTTCTATCTGCTGGGCTGGGGCGTGCCGACATTTGACAGCGCATATATCTTCAACTTCCTCGTTCACACCCGTGAAGACGCCTATGGCGCATATAACGGATCGCGTTATTCCAACCCCGAGGTTGATGCGAAAATCGAGGCTCTGGCGACCATGACCGATCTGGAAGCGCGCGATGCGACGATCGCGGAAATCTGGGATCAGGTGATGGAAGACCGCGTTTTCCTGAACGTACACAACCAGATGCTGGCCTATGCGATGCGTGACGACATCAATCTTGATGTGCATCCTGAAAACCAGCCGAAGATGACGACTGTCACTTTCAACAACTAATACGTCTTGAACCTTTTGCCCGCGTGGTTTAGCGCCACGCGGGCAATTTGTATTTGTGTCAATGGGGCTGACCTATTCGCACATCAATGAAGGGGCTGTTCCAGAATGTTGGCCTATATCATCCGCCGTATCCTGCAATCCGTCTTGGTGATGCTTGTCGTGGCTTTGGTGTCATTTGCCCTGTTTCGTTTTGTCGGTGACCCGATCAATTCGATGGTCGGACAGGAAGCGTCAATCGCCGACCGCGAAGCGTTGCGCGACCAGTTGGGTTTGAACGATCCGTTCCTGAGCCAGTTCGCGACATTCGTGACCCGCGCGGCCCAAGGCGATTTTGGCATTTCCTACCGGCTGCAACAGCCTGTGATGGAACTGATCCTGTCGCGCTTGCCGGCAACGCTGGAACTTGCGCTGGTGTCGGGGGTGCTGGCCTTTGTCTTTGGTGTCGGCTTTGGCGTTTACACAGCACTGCGACGCAACGGTTGGGTGTCAAACACGATCATGACCGTGTCCTTGATCGGTGTGTCGCTGCCTACTTTTCTGATCGGTGTGCTGCTGATCTGGGTTTTCGCGGTCGAACTGCAATGGCTGCCCAGTTTCGGACGTGGTGAAACGGTTGAGATCGGCGGCTGGACGACCGGTTTTCTGACACCCACGGGCCGCGCTTCTTTGATCCTGCCCGCGATCACGCTGGGGCTTTATCAGATGACGCTGATCATGCGCCTTGTCCGCGCCGAGATGCTCGAAGTGCTCCGCACCGACTATATCAAATTCGCGCGGGCACGTGGCCTGAGCAATCGCGCGGTCAACTTTGGCCATGCCCTCAAGAACACCATGGTGCCGGTGATTACGATCACCGGTTTGCAGCTGGGATCGATCATCGCTTTTGCCATCATCACAGAGACTGTTTTCCAGTGGCCGGGCGTGGGTGCGCTGTTCATCAACTCGGTCCGCTTTGTCGATGTGCCCGTAATGGCGGCCTATCTGATGATGATTGCGCTCGTGTTCGTCATCATCAACCTGATCGTTGATCTACTTTATTATGCGGTCGATCCGCGGCTGCGCGTCGATCGCGCGGCGACACGGCATTAAGGATTTACTGACATGAACCGCCTTGCTCGCATGTGGGACAGTGATATCGCTTGGTCCTTCCGTAATTCACCGGTCGCGATTGTTGCCGCAATAATCGCGTTGATTATCGTGCTGGGGGCCGTCTTTGCACCATGGATTGCACCCCATGATCCGTTCAATTCGGCGTCGCTGAACCTGATGGACGGTTTCACCCCGCCCGGTGAGCCGAACCAGTTCACCGGCAATACCTATTTGATGGGCACCGACAATCAGGGCCGCGACATCTTCTCGACGATCCTATATGGCGCGCGGATCTCGCTTTTTGTGGGCTTCTCTGCCGTGGTGTTTGCCTTGGTGCTGGGCATCGGGCTCGGGCTTTTGGCCGGGTGGCGCGGTGGCTGGGTCGATAGCCTGATCATGCGTATTGCAGATGTGCAGTTGTCATTTCCGTCCATCCTGATTGCATTGCTGATCTTTGGTGTGGCGCGCGGCTTTATCCCGCCTTCAATGCGTGAAGAGGTTGCGATCTGGGTATTGATCGTCTCGATCGGTCTGTCGGACTGGGTGCAATATGCCCGTGTGGTGCGTGGTGCCGCCATGGTTGAGAAATCCAAGGAATACGTGCAGGCCGCCCGCGTCATCGGCGTACACCCTGCACGCATCGTCTTGCGCCATATCCTGCCCAATGTGATGGGACCGGTGCTCGTGATTGCGACGATCGGTCTGGCGCTTGCGATTATCGCCGAAGCAACACTGTCCTTTCTGGGCGTCGGTGTGCCGCCGACACAGCCGAGCCTTGGTACGCTGATCCGGATTGGCCAGCAGTATCTTTTCTCTGGCGAATGGTGGATTTTGCTGTTCCCGGCTATCGCCCTCTTGCTGCTCGCTTTGTCGGTCAACCTTTTGGGTGACTGGCTGCGCGACGCGCTGAACCCACGGCTAAGGTGACAAATATGACCGATGCTTTGCTTTCCGTCCGTAACCTGCGGGTCGAATTCCCGACACGTCGCGGCGTCCTGACCGCGATTGACGATGTGTCTTTTGATATCATGCCCGGCGAGGTGCTGGGGGTGGTGGGCGAATCCGGTGCTGGTAAATCCTTGACCGGTGCCGCGATTATCGGTCTTCTGGAACCACCGGGGCGCATTGCCGGTGGTGAAATCCTGCTGAAAGGCGAACGGATCGACAATCTGGGCGCCGAAGCCATGCGCCGTATCCGCGGCAAACGGATTGGCATGGTGTTTCAGGACCCGCTGACAAGCCTGAACCCGCTTTATACCGTCGCCCAGCAGTTGATCGAGACGATCCGCACCCATGCGGATATTTCCGAAAGTGAGGCACGCAAAAAGGCCATTGCCTTGCTTGACCGTGTGGGTATTCCTGCGGCGGCGCGGCGCATCGACGATTATCCGCATCATTTTTCGGGCGGCATGCGCCAGCGCGTTGTCATTGCCCTTGCGCTTTGCGCCGAGCCGGAGCTGGTCATTGCGGACGAACCCACAACGGCGCTTGATGTCTCGGTACAAAGCCAGATCATCGACCTGATCAAGGAAATCTGCGCGGAACGGGGTGCCGCTGTGATGTTGATCACCCATGATATGGGCGTGATCGCCGAAACCGCCGACCGTGTGGCGGTGCTCTATGCCGGCCGGATCGCCGAGATCGGACCTGTGCGGCAGGTCATCACCGCACCTGAACATCCCTATACCGCAGGGCTGATGGGTTCGATCCCGACGCTGACGCAAACCGACGCACGGCTGGTGCAGATCCCGGGTGCGATGCCCCGCCTGAATGCTATCCCGCAGGGCTGCGCCTTTAATCCGCGCTGCGAAAAGGCGTTTGATCGCTGTTTCAAAGAACGTCCCGCACCTGTCCTGCGCGATGCAGACGGGCGCAAGGTTGCCTGCTGGCTGTATGATGCCATCGACACACCTGCAAAGGAGCAAGCGAATGGCTGATGCGCTGCTGAAGATCGAACACCTGACACGGTATTTCGATATCTCGAAACCTTTCCTGAACCGGATGCTGGAACGCGATGAAAAGCAGTTCCTGACGGCGGTGGCCGACGTGAGCTTCGAGATCAAGCGTGGCGAAACCTTTGCGCTGGTGGGCGAAAGCGGGTCGGGGAAATCGACGATTGCCAAGTTGGTTGTCGGCCTGCTGGCGGCCTCCGAAGGCACGATTGAATTTGACGGGCACAAAATGACAGGGACGACAGGGACCGAGATGCGCGATCTGCGCCGCCGGTTCCAGATGATCTTTCAAGACCCTTTCGCAAGCCTGAACCCGCGCTGGCGCGTTGGTGATATCATCGCCGAGCCGATCCATACGTTTGGCCTGCTCAAAGGGGCTGACGTGACGAACCGTGTGGGTGAATTGCTGGATACGGTGGGCCTGTCCGCCAAAGACGCCGAGAAGTTTCCCCATGAGTTTTCCGGCGGCCAGCGCCAGCGGATCGCGATTGCACGCGCGCTGTCGTCCAAACCGGAATTCATCGTCTGTGACGAACCGACCTCGGCGCTGGATGTGTCTGTGCAGGCGCAGATTTTGAACCTGATGAAGGACCTTCAGGACGAAATGGGCCTGACCTATCTTTTCATCAGCCATGACCTTTCGGTCGTGCGGCACATGGCGAGCCGGATTGGTGTGCTTTATCTGGGTCGTCTGGTCGAAGTGGCCGATGGGAAGACGCTTTTCTCGTCCCCGCAGCACCCCTATACGCAGATGCTCTTGGATGCGGTGCCTGATCTGGCGCTGTCGGGACGGCGGCGCAAACCTGTCGACGGTGAAATCCCGAACCCGATCAATCCGCCACCTGGCTGTGCCTTCCACCCACGTTGCCCGCTGGCCATGGACCGCTGCAAGGTTGATGCGCCCCATCAGGTCGCGACAGAGACCGGTTATGCGGCGTGCTTCGCGCTGGAAGCCGAAGCAAAGGCAAGCTGAACGGGGTCAGGCGGGAGCGGGCTTTCAACCGTCGTCAGACGGTTTCCAGATAGCTGTGGAATTCGAAGTCTGTGACGTGGCGCGCGAACCGTTTGAGTTCCTGCGTCTTGCATTCCACCAGCATGGTTTGAAGGCGCTTGGAAAAAATATTCTGCACGTGCTTGCCGCGGTTGAACGCCTGAATCGCTGTCGCCCAATCAAGGGGCAGATGGTCAAGTTTGAGACTATATGCATCGCCCTCGATGGGCTGGGCAGGTTCCATTTTTTCTTCGATCCCGATCAGTGCTCCGCCAAGGATACTGCCAACCACCAGATACGGGTTCGCATCGGCCCCCGCGACCCTGTGTTCGATCCGGCGCGCTTTGTGGTTGCCGCCGGGAATGCGGATTGCCGCAGTACGGTTTTCATAGCCCCAAGCCACGCTGGTCGGGGCATGTGCCCCCGGTAGCAAGCGCCGGTAGGAATTTTCATGCGGCGCAAATGTCAGGGTGTTTTCCTGCATCGTCTCCAATAGCCCCGCGACGGCATTCAGCATCAGCGGCGTGCCTTCCGCGCCACCGTTGTCGAACAGGTTGACGCCGTTTTCATCGACAAGGCTGAAATGCACGTGAAAGCCGCTGCCGGACCGTTCGCCGTAGGGTTTGGCCATGAATGTCGCGGCCAAACCGTGCTTGCGCGCAATCCCGCGGACCAACCGCTTGAACAGCACGGCATCGTCAGCGGCCTGAAGCGGATCGTTGACATGCATCATGTTGATTTCGAATTGCCCCGCTCCGTTTTCCGAGATTGCGGCATCTGCGGGAATGCCCTGTTCTTGGCAGGCCTGATAGACATCGTTCAGGAAGCTGTCGAAATGCTGCAATTCATCGAGGGATAAGGCGCCGTCTGAATCAAGCCGCTTGCCGGTAACAGGAGAACAAGGTGGCTGCGGGCGCTCTTCGCTGGGATCACACAGGTAGAACTCAAGCTCGGTTGCCACGACGGGCGTCAGGCCCAGTGCCTTGTAGCGGTCAACGATATTGGCCAAGGCATGGCGCGGATCGCCCAGAAACGGTTTGCCGTCATCGGTATGCATCCAGAACATTGCCAAGGCAGAGGGCTGGCTGGTCCAGTTGATCAGGACAAGCGGGCGGCCGGTGTGTTCGCAGATCCCGTCTGAATCGCCTGTTTCAAAAACAAGTTCGTTGTTCTCGATATCCTCGCCCCAGACATCCATACTCAGGATCGACAGCGGCATCCGCAGCCCACCGTCAAGCGACGCACGCGCCTTTTCAATCGGCAGCCGCTTGCCGCGCATCGTGCCGTTCAGATCGCAAACACAGACAAAAACACTCTCGATCTCGGGGTGCTCCTGCAGCCACGTCATGATATTTGTGGTCGTCGTTGCCGGTGTCTTGTTCTGGGCAGTCATATTGCGATCCTTCGTATGTCCTGACGTCATATCCAGGCGACCGCGAAGGTGATATATGCTCTCCGGCCTGCTCAAGGATGCATGATATGTCTAGCCTGCGGCGCAGGTGACTGCCAGCGGGAAGTATATAGGCCACCATGGACATCAGCCCGAAAGTAGCCCCATAAGTGGGCAACGATCGTGGTTCGAAACGCTGCTTGTGTCGATTCTCAAGAGGGCGTCATCCACCAAGTCTGGAGCTAGGAAAGCATCATGAAGTTTCGTTTCCCCATTTTCATTATCGACGAGGATTTCCGGTCGGATAACAACTCTGGGGTGGGTATTCGCGCGATGGCACAGGCCATCGAAAACGAGGGTGTCGAGGTCGTCGGCGTTACAAACTACGGTGACCTGTCCCAGTTCGCACAGCAGCAATCCCGCGCCAGCGCCTTCCTTTTGTCGATTGATGATGAAGAGTTCAGCGCGGGCCCCGACATTGACCCCGTGGTCGTCAACCTGCGCGCCTTTATTGAAGAGGTGCGCTGGAAAAACGCGGATGTGCCGATCTTCATCTACGGTGAAACCAAAACCGCACGCCATCTGCCCAACGATATTCTGCGCGAACTGCACGGCTTCATCCATATGTTCGAGGATACGCCCGAATTCGTCGCGCGACACATTATTCGCGAGGCGAAAACCTATCTCGAAGGCATCCAGCCGCCCTTCTTCAAGGCTTTGTTGGATTATGCGGATGACGGCTCTTATTCGTGGCACTGCCCGGGCCATTCGGGAGGCGTTGCTTTTCTCAAAAGCCCGATTGGCCAGATGTATCACCAGTTTTACGGTGAAAACATGCTGCGTGCCGACGTTTGCAATTCGGTCGAGGAACTGGGCCAGTTGTTGGACCACAATGGTGCAATCGGCGCGTCGGAACGCAACGCCGCCCGTATCTTCAACGCCGATCACTGTTTCTTTGTCACCAACGGAACCAGCACCAGCAACAAGATGGTCTGGCATCACACGGTTGCCCCCGGCGATGTTGTTGTGGTCGACCGCAACTGTCACAAATCCATTTTGCATAGCATCATCATGACCGGTGCGATCCCGATCTTTCTGAAACCCACGCGGAACCATTTCGGGATCATCGGCCCGATCCAGCGCAGCGAGTTCGAGATCGGAGCCATCCGCGACAAGATCCGCGCCAACCCGTTGCTGGCGCATATCGACGCCGATACCGTCAAGCCGCGTATCATGACGCTGACCCAGTCAACCTATGACGGTGTGCTGTACAACACCGAGACGATCAAGGACCGGCTGGACGGCTATATCGAGAACCTGCATTTCGATGAGGCATGGTTGCCCCATGCGGCCTTCCATCCGTTCTACGGCAACTTCCATTCGATGGGGCGCAAACGGGAACGGCCACGGCATTCGGTGACCTATGCCACCCAGTCGATCCACAAACTCTTGGCAGGGATCAGTCAGGCCAGCCATGTGCTGGTGCAGGATTCGCAAGACACCAAACTGGATCGCCACCTCTTTAACGAAGCCTACCTGATGCACACCAGCACCAGCCCGCAGTATAGCATCATTGCAAGCTGTGATGTGGCCGCGGCCATGATGGAACCGCCAGGCGGCACGGCCCTGGTCGAGGAAAGCATACAGGAAGCGCTCGATTTCCGCCGTGCCATGCGCAAGGTCGATGACGAGTTTGGCGCTGATGACTGGTGGTTCAAGGTCTGGGGCCCTGATGCGCTCGAGGAAGAGGGGATCGGCCGCGCCAAAGATTGGGTGCTCAAGCGCACCGATGAAGAAGGAGTGCAGGCCTCTGACGGTGAAGACGCTTGGCACGGGTTTGGGGATATGGCCCCGGGCTTTAACATGCTGGACCCGATCAAGGCCACGATCATCACACCGGGCCTGAACCTTGATGGGCGTTTCGAAGAGGCGGGTATCCCCGCATCGATCGTGACCAAATATCTGGCCGAACATGGGGTCGTGGTGGAAAAAACCGGCCTTTACAGTTTCTTCATCATGTTCACCATCGGCATCACCAAGGGGCGTTGGAACACGCTGTTGGCCGCGTTGCAGCAGTTCAAGGACGACTACCGCAAGAACCAACCGATGTGGCGCACGATGCCGGAGTTCTGCGCGAAACATCCGCGCTATGAACAGATGGGCCTGCGCGATCTTTGCGAACATGTGCACAAGCTCTATGCGAAATACGACGTCGCGATCCTGTCAACGGATATGTATCTGAGCGATCTGACCCCCGCCATGACACCTTCGGACGCCTTTGCGCATATCGCGCAGCGCACGACGCAGCGTGTACCGATCGACGCGCTTGAGGGGAGGATCACAACGAGCCTGATCACGCCTTACCCGCCCGGTATTCCGCTGCTTATTCCGGGTGAGGTGTTCAACAGCAAGATTGTCGAATACCTCAAATTCAATCGCGAATTCGCCCGTGATTGTCCGGGGTTTGAGACGGACATCCATGGCTTGGTTCAAATCACCGGCCTTGATGGGACTGTCGAGTATTTTGCCGATTGCGTCGCCGCGTAAGGCCGGAAGGGATAGCGCTATCGGTTTGCAGGGAGCGGATTAGTGCTTGTCTTCTGCTTGTTGCGACAGGCACTTTGGCAGCAAGAGGCAATAGGGGGGTAAGATGCTGAGATCAGCGATGGGATATAACGGCGCGGTGAGCGCGCCGCACCGTGCCGCGGCACTGGCGGGCCGAGATATACTGGAAGCGGGCGGGACAGCGATTGAAGCGATGGTCGCTGCAGCGGCTGCCGTGGCCGTGGCCTATCCGCATATGAACGGGATTGGCGGCGATGGGTTCTGGGTGATCCACCGACCTGGCCAGGCCCCCGTGGGCATATCGGGTTGTGGTCGTGCAGCGGGGCTTGCAACGCCGGAATGGTACGCCGCGCGCGGGGCAACGGATGCGATCCCCAGCCGTGGCGCACAGGCGGCATTAACCGTGCCGGGCACGATTGAGGGTTGGGCAAAAGCGCTGGACCTTGTGCCGGCAGACCGGCGTCTGCCCCTGTCACAACTTCTCGCACCCGCGATTGCGCTGGCACGCGAGGGTGTCGCAGTGACAGCAAACCAGTCTCTCACAACCGCCGACAAGCTGGCGACCCTGAAAGGTGTCGAAGGCTTTGACGAGACCTTCCTTGTGGATGGCGCGCCACCGGAACCGGGGTATCGTTTGCGCCAGACGGCACTTGGTCAAACCTTGGAGCGCCTCGCCGATGTGGGCCTTGATGATTTTTACCGCGGCGACATTGCCGCAACCCACGCGGCATTTCTGGAAAACGCTGGCAGCCCGCTGCGGCTGGACGATTTTAACCGCTTTACAGCCGAACAGGTCACGCCGCTGAAAGTTCAGGTGAAAGCAGGCCAGCTTTATAACATGATCGCACCGACCCAAGGGGTTTCATCCTTGATGATCCTTGCGCTCTTTGACCGTTTAAACGTCGAGACGGCCGAGAGTTTCGCGCATCTGCATGGTCTGATCGAGGCTACAAAGCTGGCCTTTATCAAGCGCAATGCGGAACTGGGTGATCCCGACTATATGGCAACACCCGCTCAGGACTGGCTGCAAGCGGACGATCTGGATGCGCTGGCGAAACAGGTCAATCCGGAGGTCGCCTTGCCTTGGCCGCATGAGGCCAAAGCAGGCGATACGATCTGGATGGGGGCCGCCGATCGCGAGGGCTGCGTTGTCAGCTTTATCCAATCGGTCTTTTGGGAATTCGGATCAGGCCTGACATGCCCTGATACCGGCGTCTATTTCCAGAACCGTGGCGCAGGCTTTTCGTTGCAGGAGGGGCCCAACCAACTGGGTCCCTACCGCCGTCCGTTCCACACATTGAACCCCGCTTTGGCGCAATTGGCGGATGGCCGTGTTATGGCCTACGGTACGATGGGTGGCGAAGGCCAGCCACAGACACAGGCGGCAGTCTTTACGCGCTATGTGCTATTCGGACAGGATTTGCAGGCGGCAGTGACAGCGCCAAGGTGGCTTTTGGGCCGCACGTGGGGTGATGCGACAACCAGCCTGAAGCTCGAGGACCGTTTTGATCCCGAACTTGTCGCGGCCCTGACCGCGGCAGGTCATGAGGTTGAGATGATCGCGCCGTTCTCTGATCTGGCAGGTCACGCCGGGGCGGTGGTGATGCACCCTTCCGGCCTGATGGAATGTGCAAGTGATCCGCGCGCTGATGGTGCGGCAATCGCTATCTGATCCTGCGGGCTGCACCATTTGTGCGGCAGATAACACATAACGCCGCAACGGGTTTCCCGCTGCGGCGTTATCAAATTCAACAAAACCTTTGCCTTAAACGCCGTAAAGGCCAGCTACCCTGCCACGCAATGCGACCAGAGCCAGCACCGTGTCAATCGTTGGTGTCGGCGTTTCGGTGACGCGCCCAAGTTCTTTCACCGAGCCTACAAGCGCGTCGATTTCCATCGGGCGTCCTTGGTCCAGATCCTGCAGCATGGATGTGCGGTGCGCTCCCACATCGGCACCGCCCTGGATGCGACGGTCGACATCAATCGGGAATTTGACGCCCAGCTTTTCGGCAATCGCCTGCGCTTCAAGCATCATGTTGCGGGCAACCTCGCGCGTGCCGGGGTCTGTGCACAGAACATCAAGCGTCGCATGGGTCAGCGCAGAGATCGGATTGAACGACAGATTGCCCCAGAGCTTGACCCAGATTTCGTCCCTGATCTTCGGCCGGACAGGCGCCCTGAGCCCCGCATCTGCCAGCGCCTTGGAAAGGGTAAGCGCGCGTTCGGACTTTGATCCGTCAGGTTCCCCCAAGGAAAAGCGGTTGCCTTCGATGTGTTTGACAACACCCGGTGCGATGACCTCGGCGGCAGGGTAGACGACACAGCCCAGCACACGGTCCGGACCAAAGCCGTCCCATTGTGCGTTGCCGGGATCGACTGTTTCCAGCCGCGTGCCTTCAAGCGGACCGCCGATTTTGTGGAAATACCACCAAGGCACACCGTTCACGCCCGATACAATGGTCGTGTTCTCACCGATCAGCGGCTGCATTTTTGGCACCACCGGCGGGACGGAGTGGGCCTTCAGCGTGACAATCACATAGTCCTGTGGCCCAAGATCGGCCGCGTCGTCCGAAGCTGTGACCTTCACCGTGGTTTCGCCACTTTCCTCAATCAGACGCAACCCGTCTTCCCGCATCGCCTTAAGATGCGGGCCGCGCGCCACAAGGCTGACATCTGCCCCGGCCTGCGCGAGCTTTGCACCCATATAGCCGCCGATTGCACCGGCCCCGAAAATACAGATCTTCATGGTGCGCTCCTTATCCCAGGCCCAGTTTCTCGGCGAGGCCGATACGCTGGAGCTTTCCGGTCGCACCCTTCGGGATCTCATCCAGGATCAGGATATTGCGCGGAACCTTGAAGGCCGCCAGCCGTTCGCTTGCGAAATCGCGGATCTCGCGGTCCGTGGCGCTTTGCCCCTCTTTCAGCACGACGGCGGCCGCAACGTCTTCGCCGAGTTTGGCGTGCGGGACAGCAAAGGTCACACATTGCCCGACGGCGGGGTGATCGGACAGGACGCCGTCAACCTCCAGCGGGCTGATCTTTTCACCGCCACGGTTGATGATTTCCTTCAGGCGACCGGTGAGCGACAGGTAACCGTCCTCATCAAACATGCCCTGATCGCCGGTCCGGAACCAGCGCTTGCCCTCGGCTTCAAAGAAGTTCTTCTCGTTCGCTTCGGGGTTTGCCTCATAGCCCGGTGTCACGTTGGGGCCGGAGATCGCAATCTCGCCCACGCCATCAATCAGGCGGTTTTCCACTTCATGGGCAATGCGTACTTCGGGACCGGCGGGCAGACCGACAGCGCCGGGTTTCTGACGGCCCGGTTCAATCGGATTGCAGCACATCTGATGCGCGGCCTCTGTCATGCCGTAGGCCTCGACGACGGGCGCGCCAAAGGTCTCGGCCAGTTGGGTCATCACAGGACCGGGTAGGGACGAGGAAGATGACCGCAAGAAGCGCAAGCGCGCGTTCTTGATGATCTCCGCATTGCGCGGCGCGCGTGCCAGAATAGCCTGATGCATCGTCGGCACGGCGGTGTACCACGTGGGATCGACCTCTTCGAGCCAGCCATAGAACTTGAGCGCATCAAAACCCGGTGCACAGCTGATCGATGCCCCGGCGGCAAGCGACGCGCTGACAGCCGCAATCAGACCGTGAATGTGGAACAGCGGCATCACGTTGAGGCAACAATCCTCCGGCGTCAGAGCAAGTGACGCACGGATGTTCTCGGCAGAGGCCGCGACATTCGATTGCAGCAATGGCACGATTTTGGGGCGCGATGTGGTGCCCGATGTGTGCAGGATAAGGGCCACATCATCGGCTGTGGGGACCGCATCCGACACATCGCCTGTCACATCGGTCGCAAGCGTGAAGGTGCCCGCCGGTTCGGTCGCGGTCAGTTCGATCACCGTCATGTTGAAACGGTTCGCGGCCGCGCGCGCAGGTCCGTCATAGCCTGCCTCCACGATGATGGCGCGCGCTTTGAGGTCCTCAAGATAGAACGCGAATTCGTCCTCTTTGTAGGCGGGATTCAGCGGGGCCGTGGTCGCCGACTGCGCGACCGTGACAAAAGCAGCCGCCATTTCAGGGCCGTTGGGCAAGACGATTGCAACACGGTCACGCGCGCCGATACCTGCTTTGCGCAATGCCGCACGCACGTCTTGGGTAAGCGCCCGCAGGTCAGCATAGGTCATCCAGTCGCGGCCGGGTGCACCGATGGCATTGGCCGTATCGGGGTGCGGCTGGATCAGGTCTTCAAGTCTTTGCATAGCGTGTCTTTCATGTCGTTTGGTGTTTGGATGGACGCGATCTGTTGTCAGATTTTGTACATCGGTCAGTTTGCGGCGACCCGCTTTTTGCGGCGCAACAGCTTAAACGCGGGCAAGAGGATCAGGAAGATTGCGATCACCGTGATTGGCCCTGCGATTGGTCTGTTCAGGAAGATCATCGGGTCGCCTGACGACAAAAGCAAGGATTGACGCAATGTTGGTTCTGCAATCGGCCCCAGCACAATCGCCAGAACGGCGGGCGCGAGGGGATAGTCGAACTTGCGCATAAAGAACGCGCCAAGTCCGAAGATCACGATAAGCCACAGGTCATGCATGCTGCGTGACGCTGCAAAGCCACCAACGATGGACAGCACAAAGATCAGCGGGGCGAGGATGGTGAACGGCATCCGCAGCATCCACACAAACAGTGGAATGAATGCAAGGTTGATCAGAACCGCCGCCAGATTCGAGATATAGAAGGACCCGATCAGGCCCCAGACAAACTCGCTCTGGTCAAGGAAAAGGCGCGGACCCGGTGTAAGACCCCAAATCACCATCCCGCCCAGCAGGATCGCTGTCGTCGGCGAGCCGGGAATGCCCAGTGTCAGCATCGGCAGCATAGAGCCCGTTGATGCCGAGTTGTTGGCGGCCTCGGGAGCAGCAACCCCATCGGGGGAGCCCTTGCCGTATTCTTCCGGGGTCCGTGATAGCATCTTGGCAACACCGTAGGACATCAGCGAACCGGGCGTGGCACCGGCTGCTGGCAAGACACCGACAAAGAAGCCGAGGAACGAGCCGATCAACGTCCCTTTCCAGCCCTTTTTCGTCGCTTCCTTGGAGTCCGCCATCATACCTTTGGCGGTCATCTTGGGGTTTGTTGTTGTCACTTCACCGCGCGTTTGTTCGATCGTCCAGATCATTTCCCCGATGCCGTAGACACCGATGGCCAGAACGATAAAGCCGATCCCGCGCAAGAACCCCTGTATGTCAAAAAGGACCAGCCGCGGTTCGCCTGAGATTGTGTCGAAGCCGACAGTCGCCAGGACCAGTCCAAAACAGATAGAGAAGATCGTCTTGGGAATATCATCGCCGCCAAGCCCTACAAAAGTGGCAAATGCCAGCAGCATCAGGGCGAAAATTTCCGGTGGACCGAACGAAAGGGCCATTGTCGCAAGAAGCGGAGCAAAGAGTGTGAACAGGACGGTGGCAACAGTGCCGCCCACAAAGGACGCCAGCGCCGCAGTGACCAGGGCCAGACTGGCACGCCCCTGAAGCGCCAACGGGCGCCCGTCAAATGTTGTGGCCACTGCGGTGGATGCCCCGGGTATCCCCAGTGTCACCGATGAAATCGCACCCCCGTACATCGCGCCATAATAGATGGCCGCAAGAAAGATGATGGCCGAGCTTGGCGGCACCAGAAACGTGATTGGCAAAAGGATTGCTACGCCGTTCACCGATCCCAAGCCGGGCATCGCGCCGATAAAGAGCCCGACGGTCACACCAATCAGGATCAACATCAGATTGATCGGCATGAGCGCCAGCAAAATGCCGTCGGCAAGAGATGAGAAAACTTCCATGATGGTCCTCGGTTCGCGGGTGCGTCAGTAAATGATGTCGTACATCACATCGAAGAATGGCTGGGTGAATGGCATGCCCTGTGGCATCGAGATCTGCATCGCGCCTTCGAAGAAAAAGAACAGCGCAATGGGCAGGACAATCGCCATCGCCAGTGTGAGAAGCCACGAATGCCTGCCCAGAAAACGCAGGTAGTAGACAAGGAAAAGCCCGACCGCACCGTACATCGACACCACGGAAATCATGGCAACAAATCCAGCGACTCCGCCGCCGACAAGGATGACTGTCCGCCATCCGAAACGGTCCATAAGAGGTTCATCCGATACGGATGCCGGGCTTTTGCCGCGCCACCAGTTCCAGGCGATGGCACAGCAGCTCAGAAGCATGCCCACAGACAACCAGAAAGGCCAGAACCCGCCACCCGGCCCTTGGCCGCGAATATAACCGATGGGAAGTTCGGCGCTCTTCCACATCAGGTAGAGTGAAAAGAGGGCAAGAAACCCTGCGAGCGATATCTCACCTTGGCGCATGTCTGCCCCCTTTCCGTTAGTGTGGCTTAGCCGTCAATTTCGGACAAAAGCTGACGATGGTTTGCAACCTGCGTTGCCCAGTAGGCGCGGGTTTCTGCTTCGTCCATCGGCAGGGGCGACAGGCTTTCAGAGACAAGGTAGTCCTGCCACGCGTCGCTTGCGTAGACCTGACCGAAGATGTCCCGGTAATAGGCCGCAGCTTCGTCCGACATGCCGGGCGCACCGACAATGGCCCGCTGGTTATAGTAAGAAAAGTCGTGCCCCAATTCCTTGATTGTTGGCACATCAGGGTAGGCGTCCATACGTGTGTCCGAGAAGGCAAGGAGCGGCACGAAATCGCCAGCCTCATAGAAACCCTTTGCTTCTGCAGGGTTGTTCACGGTCGCCATGATCTGCTGACCGGCAAGATCTTTGGCCACAGCGCCACCGCCATCGTAAGGGATGTACTTGATGTCGAGGTCGTAGACGCCGGACATATAGGCAATCACGATCGAGTCTTCCTGACCGGCACCCGTGCCGCCCATTACATACTCGCCGTCCATCTCACGTACTTTCGCAAGAAATCCGTCAAAGTCCGTGATGCCCGAATCCTTGTGTACCCAGAGCACGAAGGGATCGACGCCCATCATCGTAATCGGTGTGAATGTTTCGATATCGATGCCCAGAGCCTCTTGGCGGATCGGCGTTGTGTAGAAAGAGTTCAGCGTCACCATCAGCGTATGATCGGGATCACGCGCGTCATTCAGATGCAACAGTGCTTCCGCGCCGGAACCGCCGCCACGGTTGGTCGGGATCAGAGGGCGGTTTGTCATATCGTTTGCCTCGACAACAGACTGCACGAAGCGCGCGATCTGGTCTGCGCCACCACCAGGGCCAGCCATGATCGTGAAATCAATCGGGCGCGTTGGCTGCCAATCCTGTGCGAGGGCAGAAATGGGAAGCGTTGCAAGGGTGCCACCGACGGCCAATCCCAGAAAAAGCCTTTTCGTAAGTTTCATGTTATGTTCCTCCGTGTAGGGTCCGGACTTCCGGACATGCAGTTTGCGCTTGCTGCGCGGTTTTTATTTCGCTTGGGGGGTCTTGCCCCGCCATCCTGGGCCGTTGCGCGGCCCAAGACTGTTTCAATGCGCCATCAGGATCGGCATGTCTGCCTTGTCCACGATGCGCTCGGTGTTGCCCCCGAAGAGCATCTCTGTCTCATGGCTATGGCTATAGGCGCCGATGACCAGCAGGCTCGCTCCGATGTTCTTGCTGGTCTTGAGCAACTCGGTCGCAGGGTCTTTCCCCTCAAAGCGTACGATCTCGGCGGTGATGCCGCGCAATGCGTAGTAATCCACCAATTCGTCCACGCTCGGGCCATGCGTCTGCACCTTGCCACCTGTCAAAATGGTGACCTTCTCGGCTGCGTGAACGATGTCGAGAGAGGACGCGACCGCACGTGCTGCCGGCAGTGATCCATTCCAGCCGATTGCCACGTGCCGGGCGAAGGTTTCATCCGGCTGGAGTTGCCCCGGGCAAATCAGAACGGGCCGTCCAGCGCCATAAAGTGCGGCTTTCAAAGAGCTTTCGCCAAGATTTCGTTCACGCTGGGGCTTCGGCAGAACAATGAGGTCCGACAACCGGCCAGCATGTTTGACCACATCTGCCATGCGTCCCTGCTCTTCGGTGAAAGTACAGATAACAGAGCCCTCTACCTCGCCATTCTCGCTCAGTCCGAATTCGCGGGCCAAGCGATGCAAGATGCCGCGCAGGTGGTCTTCCTGACGGTTTGCAAGCTCTACGGCCTGCTCCATCATGACCTTGCGCGCAAAGTCATTCAGGGGGATGCCCGCAGGCATCAGATCTTTGGCTTGGGCACGGCAATGCACGACATTGACCTGTGCTTGATGCTGTCTGGCAAGCTCGGCTGCATGTGCAAGTACGGTTGCGACCATGCCATCACCACGTACGGGAACCAGGATGGACTTTATCATCACCAAGAACCGCCTTTGCCTTCTTGCGCTGTCAAAACGCGCCACATTCATAGAGCGAGTTCCAGCACCAAGGTGCAGCCTTTCGCTGTCTAGGCTGTATTGAGCGCGCAACTTTATTTCGTCAAGCATTTTTATTTTGAAACTTAGTTTCCATTAAATTTTTTGAGGTTTTATAAGCCTTTGTAAACCATTTGTTTTTCAGTACCCTGAAGTATACAGCCCGCCATGAGTGCGGAATGTCGCTTTTTGGGACGCAACGCGGAAACGAAGGCAACTAATTACGGGTACGAATCGCGCCAGATTGCGCAGCAGCGCGCACGATCACCGTATCTTGCAGTTGTAACAGAATGACACTGGATTGAACGAACAGTGATACTGATAACGTATAAGTTGTAGTCTGCCGGCAAGCGATGTGTCAATGCGCGTGCGACAGCAGCACGCTATCGTACCCTTTTGCCCGTTTCGGCCAAAGTCCAATCGAACGGCACGCCTACGCAGCCTGTGCGGGGAATTGACCTGTCTTCAATGGCTTCGGACCGCTAGCCAGAGATATTCCGGACGCGGAAACCAAGCCCAAGACGCACAATGAGACATCTGTTTGATTGAAATGGCGGACTGGGGAGGATTCGAACCCCCGACCCCTTGATTCGTAGTCAAGTACTCTATCCAACTGAGCTACCAATCCGCGTATCGGGGATTTAGACGGGGATTACCTGCGATGCAAGGCCCAATTCACATTCTTTCTCATTCTGCTGCCGGTGCGAGCGCCATGTCCTCTTTTGGCAGTTGAATGAGAAAGGTCGTCCCTTGGGCGTTTGTTGATTTCAGCTCAAGCCGCCCGCCGTGGCCGCGCACCAGATCGGCCGCGATAACGAGCCCCAGACCCGAGCCGCCTTTGCGCACACCCCCCTGAAACGGCTGGAACAGATGTTCCTGCGCTTTCTTGGGCAGGCCTGGCCCTGTGTCTGTAATGGTCAGACACCATGTCAGATCATCCTCGATTGCCTGCAGCCCGATTTCACCCGGTTCGCCGGTGGCCATGATGGCCTGACGGGCATTGCGCACAAGATTGAAAATCGCGCGGTAAAGCTGCTCGCCGTCGGCGCGCAGTGTCATGGTGGCGGGGATATCTTCGGCAAAAGACAGCGGGTAATCGGCGGCAGCCAGTCTTTCGCTATCAATCACATCGCCGACGATTTGCGCCAGATTAACGCGTGACAGGCGCGGCGCAGGCTCATCAACCCGTCCGAAGGCCAGCGTTGTTTCGCACAGGTTCACCGCACGTGTAATCGAGCCCACCAGTTTTGGCGCCATGCGTTTGACCAGCGGGTCATCGGACGATTCGATGCGATCAGTGAAAAGCTGTGCTGATGTCAGGATATTGCGCAGATCATGGCTCACCTTCGCCACAGCGCCGCCAAGCTGGGCCAAACGCTCCTTCTGTTTGAGCGAGCTGGTCATCTGCGTTTGCATTGTCCGCAAGGCCTCTTCGGCGTTGCGCAGCTCGGTCACGCTCGCACGCGGTGTGATGATTTGGCGCGCATCCTCGGGGGCCTTGGCATAGGCTTGCATTTGGCTCACGACCCCTTTGATCGGGCGCACCAAGAGTATCTGCACCGAAAGAAACAGAAGGCTTGCCGTGATGATCGAGATAAATGCCGAGAGGAACAGGATATTGCGCCCGTACTCCAACAGCGCATTGCGCAGGGGCATTTCGTCCATTGTGACTTCGATCAAGAGCCCGCCGTCGCGTACCGGATTACCAATGACGCGCACGATCCGGTCTTCGGGATCCACCAGCGTGCGCAGGGCATCTGCGATCAAGGTCATCGCGCTGGGGTCGCGCATGTCATAGGTCGCTGTGATGGGCGAGGGGATCGGCGACGAGAGTGCCAGTTGCCGGATTTCATCGCGCCGCAGCACCACGTTGTAGACCTCGGCATTGCGCAGCAACTCGCTCTCGAGTGCTGGGCTGATCATGTCATCAGCTTCCAGTGCCAGCGATGCGATCTGCGCGCGTTCAAGCCGCGCAAGCAGGTAATCCTCGCGGAACCGCGCGACCGAGGGGACGAAAATAAAGACCTCGGCCAGCATCACGAAGATCACCGTGAGGATCAGAAAGCGACCTGAAAGAGAGTTGGTCATATTGCCTCGTTTTAGCGGCCTATGGCAGCCAACGCTGCACAAAGCCTACGACACGCTTTACCGTGGGGTTATCAAAAAGTCTCGGGCTAAAATAGGCACCCGCAGCGCGTTTGTTAACCTCACTGACCGTCGGATAGGGCAGAACGGTATTGGCAATCGCCGACATCTTCATCTTGTTGGCAATGGCCATGGCCCACATGCCGATCAACTCACCCGCCATATGCCCTGCAATCGAAGCCCCGACAGGGCGCCCTTTGACAACCATCACCTTGATCAGACCCTTGGTTTTGCGTTCCGCAATCAGGCGGTCGTTATGATGGAAGTCAAAACGCACGACCTCTAGTGCAGGCCCGAACTTCTTTTTCGCCTGCGCCTCGGTCAGGCCAACTTGGGCCAGTTCAGGGTCCGTGTAGGTGGCCCAGGGGATGTGATCGGTGCGTTGCTTGGAGGGCAGACCAAAAAGCATCGAACGGATCAGAACCCCTGCATGATAGCCCGCGACATGTGTAAATTGCAGCCCACCTGCCACATCGCCCGCGGCATAGACCTTTTTGTTGGTGACAGAGCGCAAATCAGGTCCGACCTTGAGCCCTGCGCGATCATGGGCGATCCCGCCGGCATCCAGATCAAGCTTTTCGGTGTTCACCTTGCGCCCCACCGCCATCAGCAGATGTGATCCGGTGAAATCTCCCTTGGGGGTGTGGACTGTGATCGTACCGTCCTTGCCGGTGATCTTTTCGGCCTGCGCCTCCTCAACGATATTCACCCCTTCGGCACGCAGGTTTTCCAGGACAATCGCCGCCATTTCGGGATCGTCCTTGCCAAAGGCCTTGGCCCCTTCAATGACGGTTACATTGCAGCCCAGACGCCGGTGTGCCTGCGCCATTTCCATGCCGATAGGGCCGCCGCCGATGATCAGCAGGTGCTTGGGCTTTACGCGCAGATCAAAGATATTCTCGTTGGTGTAATAGGTGACATCCTCAATCCCGGGGATCGGCGGGACAAAGGGGCCAGAGCCTGTGGCAACCACAAATCGGCGTGCTTCGATGATGGTGTCACCTGCCTGCACCTCTGTGCGTGAAATGAATTTGCCGAACTCTGAAATGACCTGCACGCCCAGTCCCTCGAAACGTTCAACGCTGTCCACAGGCGCGATGGTGGCGATCACGTCAGCGACGTGGTCCTTGGCTGCGGCATAATCGACCTGAGGTTCCACCTCAGCCACGCCAAGGGACGCGCCGTGCGACATCGCATAGGCCTGTTTGGCCGAGGCGATGAGCGCCTTGGACGGCACGCAGCCATAATTCAGGCAATCGCCGCCCATCTTATGGCCTTCAAGCAGGACTACTTTTGCGCCCATCTGCACAGCACCCGCCGCAATCGACAGCCCACCTGATCCAGCGCCAATGATGCAAATATCTGTTTTGATCCGGTTCATGTCTTAAAGACCTTTCTTGCCGCGCAAGGCATTGATCAGGATCGGCAGTGCGGCCAGTACGCAAAGACCGATGATCGGGAAAATAATCTGGGGTTCAAAGATGATGCCAAGGTTCGGTGTCTCGCCACGGGCAAAGACCTCACCCAGACCCGCACCGACAGACGTATAGACGACAGAGCCGGGGATAATGCCGAGGAAAGTCGAGATCACAAAGCGATGCAGCGGTACTTCGAGGAAAGAAGGGATCAGATTGGCCAGAAAGAACGGCACAGCAGGCACAAGGCGGATCAGAAACAGCATCGACCACTGGTTTTCATCAATCCCGTCCTTGATCTTTTTTACCGTACCTTGCGAGGTTTCCAGTTTCTTGCCAAGGCTTTCACCAAACCCCCAGCGCGCGGCTAAAAAGATCGCCGTTGCGCCGATTGTGGCTGCGGTCATATTGAACAAGGCACCCGGGAAGGTCGCAAAGAGAAATCCGCCGGTGAGTGTCGCGATGGTCGCGCCGGGCAGGGAGAAGGCCACGATCACAACGTAAGCGGCAATAAACACCAGCACGGTCAAGACATAGTTGGCATCCCGGAACGCCAGAAGCGTCTCGCGGTTTTCAGCCAAGGCCTCGAAGGTCAGGTAGTCGCGCAAAAAATAAGCGCCGAGAATTGCCACAACAATAATCACAATCAAAGGCAGCTTCTTGAGAAGCGGGTTGGCGGGGGCATCTGGCATATCGGTCATCACATTCTGTCCTGAGGGGCTGCTTGGCTGTTGTGTTAAATGGACTGATCCGCTTGATCAGGGTACCCACTTCACAGCCCATTGATGCAAAGCCCCCCTGATGTTTCAGTTTCGGGGTGTGCTCTGTGAGGATTGAAACAATTGGCAACGCATAAATCTGCGAAATGTTGCAGTTTCATCCCGCCTGTTGCGTTGACATGATGCCACCCCCCCTCTAAAGGACGGGTCTGAATTGTAGACAGGCCTCGAATCCTTTTGGGTTTGGCCGTAAACCGGAGAGCACGCTATGAAGCGCACGTTCCAACCATCAAACCGGGTTCGCAAGAACCGTCACGGATTCCGCGCACGCATGGCCACAAAGGCTGGTCGCAAGATCCTGAACAATCGCCGTGCCAAAGGCCGCGCGAAGCTGAGCGCGTAAGCGCGACAGCCGTTTTGACCGATTTGAAACCGCCGGTTGCGCCTGTATCAGGCACTCCGGCGGTTTCTGTTTGCGTATTGACCAAGCGTGCGGACTTTGTGCGCGCGTCACACGCCCACAGGCAAGGTACCCCCGGCATCCAACTTCAGGGGCGCAAACGCGCCGAGGGAGAAGCGGCGGGTATCCGTGTCGGCTATACCTGTTCCAAGAAAGTCGGCAACGCCGTTGCCCGCAACCGTGCCAAACGGCGTTTGCGTGAAGTGGCGCGGATTGTTTTGCCGGAAATGGGCCGTGATGGCTGGGATTATGTTCTGGTGGGTCGTAAAGACCTGACCGCGACCCTACCTTTCGACAAGTTGGTCGCAGATCTGCGCCGCGCCATGAAAAAGGTCCACGGATGAGCCCGCTTGCCTATATCGTTTCGCTGCCGGTCCGCGCCTACAGGCTTGTGCTGTCGCCATGGGTCGGGATGAGTTGCCGCTATCATCCCACCTGCTCGGCCTATGCGCTGGAAGCGCTCGAAAAGCATGGGGCGCTTAAAGGTAGCTATCTGACCGTGCGGCGCATCCTGCGCTGCCACCCTTGGGGTGGGTCGGGGATCGATAACGTGCCGGACTGAAGATTTTTCGACGAAAAATCTACAGGACCCAAAGAAATTTCGACGAAATTTCTTTGCTACTCCCTTTCAAACGAAATCGTAACCGTGCCGATATCCAGCCCGTAGCGTTTGACGTAGGCGAGGTTCAGCAACCGGTCCTCCGCCAGCAGCCACATCCAGTCGTCAAAGGTCACACGCAAGGTTTCTGTCTCGCCTGTGGCTGACGGCACCGGCAGATCAATCTCGTATTTCCAGTTGAAGCGGTCGCCTTGTTCCTCTCCTGTCGCCTGCCCGATCACGCCCGGGGCCGTGCCGACCCAGCTATCCGGCCCGGTCTTGGTCAGCGTCCATATCCGTTGCTCGGTCGACCCGTCTTCATAGACAAAATCCTCAACCAATCTCAGCCGCTCACCATCCCAGTCACCCGCGATATTCACAACAAAACTGCGCCGTACCGTGCCGAGGATGTCCTGAAACTGCCCGTAGGCCACCAGTTCGCCGTCAAAGAATTCTTCAAGGTTCAATTTGCGGTCGCTGAGGCTGGGGTCATCAAAGGACGGTTTGCCAGTGCAGGCGGCGAGCAGGGCGAAGGCGGCGGCAAGGATCAGGCGCATGATATTCTCCAATGACTTATTTCTGATACGCAGGCCAATGGGTTTCGGATGCCTCTAGGCAGACCACCGGCGTTCTGGCATATCGAAAACATGCTAGATGAGTCTGAAATCCACCCGCTGTTTTACGGCGCCCCGACCACAACCGAGTTCAAGAAGCTGCGCAAGCGGATTGTCCGGTATACGCGCGAGGCGATTGAGCAATACGGCATGATCGAGCGCGATGCGAAGTGGCTGGTCTGCCTCTCAGGTGGCAAGGACAGCTATACACTCCTGGCAGTGCTCTATGAGCTGAAATGGCGTGGCCTGTTGCCTGTTGAACTTGTGGCCTGCAATCTTGATCAGGGCCAGCCCGGATTTCCTGCGACTGTCCTGCCGGCGTTTCTCGAAAAGATGGGTGTGCCCCACCGGATCGAGTATCAGGACACCTATTCCATCGTGATGGATAAAGTCCCGCAGGGTCGCACATTCTGTGCGCTTTGTTCACGGCTGCGCCGTGGCAACCTCTACCGCATCGCGCGCGAAGAAGGTTGTTCTGCAGTTGTGCTGGGTCATCACCGCGACGATATTCTGGAAACTTTCTTTATGAACCTGTTCCACGGTGGCCGTCTGGCAACAATGCCGCCGAAACTGGTGAACGAAGAAGGTGATCTGTTCCTCTACCGCCCTCTGGCGCATGTGGCCGAGGCCGATTGTGAAAAATTTGCGGCTGCAATGAATTATCCGATTATCCCTTGTGATCTTTGCGGGTCGCAAGACGGGTTACAGCGCCAACAGGTCAAGCAGATCCTTGATGGCTGGGAAAAGAACAGCCCGGGCCGCAGGCAGGTCATGTTCCGCGCCTTGATGAATGCGCGCCCGTCCCATTTGCTCGACCCCAAGCTGTTTGATTTTGCTGCATTGCAGCGCAATACGCAGCCGCCATGCGAACTCGGTGAAGAGGATGCGGGCCAAAAACCCCTTTAGAAACGGTCACTGGCCGACAAAGCGCGATTCCGCGCCTTGCGTTATTATGCTGTGAGTGCAAACTACCCAGAATGTGGCGAGACTGTGGAAAGGCTGACTGCGCTAATTCATTGCAATTGCAGAAGGCCCTTAAATAAAGGGCGTTCTCATTGTTGCGCAAACCGGTTCAATTAACCATTTATTGTCGGCATTTCCCTAGTTTCGCCCGTTTTGCATGGTCTTGTCCCAAGATATATCCGCTGACGCTTTGCTGGAGCTTTAAAAAAATGATTTCACGATTTGCCACGACCTTGTTCTGTACTGTTGCGCCGGTGGCGCTTTTTGCGCAGTCGGTTGAGCTACGTTCCTTGGATGAATTCATCAATGTGCAGGGTCAGATTGTCGGCTTCAACGGTGTGATGGTTCAGGTTGAAACAACGGTTGGCCGCGTGGCCGTGCCTGCGGCAGAAGTCGTGTGCTACGGGGATGCATGCCTTGATGTCATCGCATCGAACGACTTTGGTCTGACGGAAGCGGCCTTTCAGGGCGTTGTCGGAAATGCCGTTCCTGCCATTGCCGGTGCTGTTGATGCACTCTCCGTCGGGTTCGCCACAGCAAGTTACGGTACATTGCACCGGACCATAACAGGGGCTTTTGCGGTAACAAATGCAGGCAGCACGAGCGCCGAACTGACGTCTGTTGGTGAATTGATCCTGGAGGACAGCACGACAGGCGACAAAGCGTCCTTGGCGGTCAGTGCCTCCGATGAAGTAGCCGATATTCGCGTGGACAGCGTTTCCCTCAACGGCACAGCAAGCCGTGTTTACAACACACCCTCGGCATGGGCGACGGGCACGGCATTGTCACATCAGTTGCTCGGCCTCAAATCGTTCTCTGTTGTTGTGGCGCCGAATGCGGGGATCACAGCGCTTTCCGTAAACGACCTTGCACGGATTTTTGCAGGCGAGGTCACGAACTGGTCCCAGATCGGCGGCGCAGACGTCAGTATTCTGCCGCTCCAGCTTCCGCCGAGTTCCGAGGCGGGGTCCGCCTTCCAGCGTCTTGTCATGGAGCCCGCCGGACGCGAGGTTGCAGGCAACGTACTGACAATGTCGGATGAGGCCGGTGTTGCTGGTTCAATCGGTCAATTCCCCGGGAGTGTGGGTGTTGTGACCACGTCAAATGCCAACCAGAACTTTGTCGTGGATGTGACCGGTTCTTGCGGCATTGCTGTCGCGCCGACACCGTTCAACATTGTTTCAGGCGACTATGCCCTGATCCAGCCCATTATGGCGACATATAACGCCACCCCCAACACAGCTTTGCCGGCAGAGGTGTTCGACTTTGCCGCGAGCGATGTTGCGCAGGGTCTGGTCGAGAATGAAGGGTTCATCAACTTCAGTGCTGTGGCATTGAACAGCGCCGAGAAGAACGCGCGGATCAGTGGCCTGCTCGGGGCAGCACTTGACGACGTGCAGCGCGCCGCCGCCGCCGAAATGTTCCAGGCGCTGTTTGATGCCGACCGCCTGTCCTCCACGATGACGGGCGGCCCTGCCAGCGGCGCAGAGGGTGCGTGGAACCGCGCGATGCTGATTGACCTGATTGATTTTCTGGAACAGCCCGGAAATGAAGGCCGCGAGATCCTTTTTGTTGGCTTCGGAGAGAGCAGCAACGGGAGCGCAGCAGCGATTGCAGCTTCCGAAGAAGCGGCGGCATCTTTTGCGGCGCTACTCGCTGATGTTGCGGCAAATACAATTGCTGCGAACAACTACACCGTCACTTCATATGGCTTCGGGAATGTGTCTCCGGCCACCTGCATTGACGGGCAGGTCGCAGGGTCCGAGTACACACGTGTCGAGGTTTGGATCCGCTGATCCCTTTGGGAAGATTTCAGACTAGCAAAGATGCGCCGTTCTACGGCGCATTTTTCATTTCTGGTGCGGCTTTCGGATTTGGCTTCAAGGCAAAACCCGCAAATCGCTATCAGGAAACATATGGCATGTTATCGCTTAGCAGCACATCACATGCTGTTGTATCGCCTATCCAAAGGGTGCATTTCGTCACCCAGACACATAGGTAAGAGACATGAACAAACGTATCCTCTCCTTCATCGCCGTTCTGGCGCTCACGCTCTATGCCGGTGCCGTTTCGGCCCAGCAGCTCAGTCTGGCGCAAATCTCGGCCTATCTGAACCAGCTTCAGACGGCACAAGGCGGCTTTACCCAGATCAATCCCGACGGCACGCTGAGTACCGGCCAGATCTATATCAAACGCCCGGGACGTATCCGGTTTGAGTATAACGCGCCGTCCGACTCTCTGGTGATGGCAGGTGGTGGGCAGGTCGCGATCTTTGATCCGCGCTCGAACACAGGACCGGACCGCTATCCGTTGAACCAGACGCCGCTCAGCATCATTTTGCAGAATAACGTAGATCTTGAACGCGCCGATATGGTGACAAATGTGGTTTCGGACGGAACGACGACAACTGTCACTGCGCAAGACCCCGACAACCCCAACTATGGCAGTATCCAACTGGTCTTTACTGCCAATCCGGTTGAACTGCGGCAGTGGATTGTCACCGACGAATTCGGAACCGAGACCACGGTGATCCTGAATGATCTGATCTCGGGCAGCGTGATCCGGGATATCCTGTTCAACATCAACGCGGAAATACGCAGTCGCGGAAACTGATCCCTGATGACAAGATCAAGAAAAGGCGGCTCTGGGCAGAGCCGCCTTTTGTGTTTTAGCGCTTGCGGCAGGACCGCAGCTGTTGGTCATACATGACGGCACGCGCTTCGACTTCACCGGCAATCCGGATCAACCAGCTTTTGGAACGCCACGTGCCACGCAGGAAACCGGTCCGTCCATCGTGATAGGCCAAATACTGATTGCGGGTGTCATAGATCGGCACGCCCGTCTCTTCGACGGTCTTGGTCATGTACCATCCCATGAAGTCCGTGGCGTCAAAGATATCATCCCGTCGCGCGCCGCGTCCGCCTGGTCCGCGCACGTATTCTTCCCATGTGCCATCCAGGGCCTGACTATAGCCAAAGGCCGAGGATTGCCGCCCCACGGGAATCACACCCAGCGCATAGCGGTGCGGCGTGCGGTTGTTGCCGATAAATTTGCTTTCCTGATAAATCATCGCCATCAACGCAGGCACCGGAACGCCGTATTTACGTTCCACCGCATTGAAAGCACGAAGGTATTCTGGGCGCTCGGACACGATACTGCATGCATCATCAAGGTTGCGCGGGGCCGAGTTATAACCCGATCCGCTGCTGCAACTTGCCAGAAGCATCACACATGCCATTGCGCGAAAGATCCTGCTCATCTGCCTCTCGCTTATCTTTGTTTTTTCGCAGCATAGCGCGGAACGGGCGATGTGGGAATCCCCTAGTGGTGACGGTTCAGATCACAAATGCGAGGATCAGCGGCAAAGCGATCACTGAAAGCAGGGTTGAGGCTACAACGAGACCCGCCACAGGCTGGGCGTTAGCCCCGTATTTTTCGGCCAGAAGGTAGGACGTGACAGCCACCGGCGTGGCCAGTTGCACAATCAGCACGCCAGCGGCAACCGGATCAAGCCCGAACCAGACCGCAGCCCCCCAGCCAGCACCGCCGCAAATTACCAGTTTGACGACCGAAAGCAGGACAGCCTGTCCCATCGCCTTTGTTTCCAATCGCGCCACTGCGACCCCAAGTGTGATCAGCATCATCGGGATCGCCATCTGCCCGATCAATTCCAGCGTATTGGTCAGGAAAACCGGTGTTTCCCACCCCTGCCACAAGAACAGCGCGCCCAGCAGGGTCGCACCCACCAAGGGTTCCTGCAAAACGCGTTTGAATGATCCTGCACCGGCCACCATCCAGATCCCGATCGTGAAAGACAAGATTGCCATCACCGCAAAGACGACCACCGCATAGCCCAACCCTGTCTCGCCAAAAGCAAAGAGCGCCAGCGGCAGGCCAAGGTTGCCTGTATTGCCGAAAATCAGCGGTGCCAGATAGGTTTGCGTGTCGAGCCGCGCTGCTTTCACAAGAATGAAACAACCCGCCATCACAACCAGATAGGCCATGAATGCGGCCACAGAAAGCGTGGCAATCGCCTGCGGTGCGGCGTCTATGTTCATCAACGCCACAAAGATCAGGCAGGGCACCGCCAGCGTCATCGCCATGCGGGTGACAAAAGTGACGCTGTACTCAAACCCCAGTTTGACCCAGACGAATCCGACAGCTGCCAAAAGAAAGACCGGCGCGGTGATATTCAGGACTGTCAGGACGAGGTTCACAAACTGTTTCCTTTAAATCTTGGCTGCAAGCGTGGACTTTTCGCGTGCGGCAGACTTATAAGGAGACAAATAGGAAGACCATGTTCAAAACGCGCGCGAAATATCATCTTGGCCAGATTGTACGCCACAGAAAGCACCCTTTCCGGGGTGTGATCTTTGACGTGGACGCCATGTTTTCGAACACTGACGAATGGTACAATGCCATTCCAGAGGACAGCCGGCCCAAAAAGGACCAGCCCTACTATCATCTCTTGGCCGAGAACGAGCAGAGCTTTTATGTGGCCTACGTCTCGGAACAGAACCTTGTCGCGGATTATTCGGGCGAACCGGTAGACCACCCTGATCTGGATGATCTGTTTGGTCCGTTCGAGGATGGCCAGTACCCGTTACAGGTCCAGCTCAACTAGCCTTTGAATGCGACGGCTTCTTGCCGCAGTGCGCCGAGCCCTTCAATTTCTGCCGTCAGGATATCGCCCGCTTTCATAAAGCGGGGTGGTTTATGACCAACGCCGACACCGGGCGGTGTCCCTGTCAGAATAAGGTCGCCGGGCTGCAGGGTGACGAACTGGCTGACATGCGCTACGATCTGCGCCACCGAAAAGATCATCGTCTTGGTTGACCCTTTCTGCATCTGCTCGCCGTTGATTTCCAGCGACATTGAAAGGTTCTGCACATCCGGAACCGCGTCCTTGGTCACAAGGTAAGGGCCGATCGGGGCAAAGCTGTCTGCGGATTTGCCTTTCATCCACTGACCGCCGAACTCAAGCTGGAACGCCCGTTCCGACACGTCATTGCCGACGAAATACCCCGCGACGTGGTCCAGTGCGGCTTCCTCTGTTACGTGTTGAGCACGGCTGCCGATGGCAACGCCCAGTTCCAATTCCCAGTCGGTCTTGGTCGCCCCTTTGGGAATGATGATCGGATCATGCGCGCCTGTGACCTCGCAGGCCTTCATGAACAGGATCGGGTGATCGGGGATCGCCATATTCATCTCTGCGGCGTGGTCGTAATAGTTGAGCCCGATGCAGAAGACGCGCCGCACATCGCTTAGAAACGGGGCTGGTTTGCCGGCAATGACAGGGCAGTCGTCAAGATCAATGGCGGCAAGGGCGCGCAGCGCGTCCGGTGCAATCTGAGCAGCGGTCACATCGTCAATGTGTCCTGACAAATCACGCAAAGCGCCCGCAGCATCCATTGCTGCTGGTTTGATCCCGTCTGCTGTTCTGATCCGGCAAAGTTTCATGGCGCACTCCCTTTTGTTTGGCCAAGACATAGCCCCAGAGGTGTGCGGACACCAGAGGGGTGGTCAATGTGGCTGGTCATGTTACATCCCTGTGCAAGATCGAAAGGATACCCAGATGCTTGTTGTCGTTTCCCCTGCCAAATCGCTCGACATGGAGCCTGTTGATATTCCCGCCACTGCACCTGATTTTCAGGAAGACGCAGTGCGCCTGTCCAAGACCGCCAAGAACCTGACGCTGAAAGAGCTCAAAAGTCTGATGAGCATTTCGGACGATCTGGCCCGTCTGAACCGTGACCGTTTCAATGCTTTCGCGGCAGAACCGGAAGCAAGCGCCACGAAACCTGCGGCACTGGCGTTTAACGGCGATACCTATCAGGGCCTGGAAGCCAAGACATTGACCGAGGATGATCTGGCATGGGCGCAAGACCACCTGCGCATTCTGTCCGGCCTCTATGGTCTGTTACGGCCGCTTGATGCGATCCAGCCCTACCGGCTCGAAATGGGCAGCCGGTTGAAAACACGGCGCGGCAAATCGCTTTATGACTATTGGGGCGATACCATTGCCAAGGCGCTGAACGCTCAGGCCGAGATCCTGGGCACCGATACGCTGGTGAACTGCGCCAGTCAGGAATACTTCGGCGCAGCGGACCGCAAGGCCCTGAAATTGCGGGTGATCACGCCGGTCTTTATGGAAGTCAAAGACGACAAACCGCGCATTGTCAGCTTTTTCGCCAAACGCGCCCGCGGTGCGATGGCGCGGTTCGTGATTGAAAACCGTGTGACCGAGGCCGAAGGCCTGAAAGACTTTGGCAGCGGCGGCTATGCATTTGATCCAGACCTCTCAGAAGGCGACAAATGGGTGTTCCTGCGCGATTACCCAACCTGATGCTGCGCACCGTTGCCATCATCGGGCAGGGTGCGATTGCGCGCTACGTGCGCGCGCAACTGCCCGCGCTGAACATCACCGAGATCGCCACCATCGTGCGCCCCGGCAAAGAGATCGGGGATTCCACGCCGCCGTTTATCTCTGACCTGAATGATCTGCCATCGCGCCCTGATCTGGTGATTGACTGCGGCGGGCATCAGGCACTTGCTGTACACGGTCCTGTCGCCCTGGCGCTGGGCATTGACGTGATGACCATCTCGCTTGGTGCTTTGGCCGACCTGCAGATTGAACGATCCTTGCGCGATGCGGCCACCGAAGGCGGCGCGCGTCTGCATCTGGTGAGTGGCGCCATCGGCGGGCTGGATGCGCTGCGCAGCGCAGCGGTCGGCACGATTTCTCAGGTCAGCTACACCGGTCGCAAGCCGCCAAAAGGCTGGCGCGGATCACCCGCCGAAGCTGCGATTGATCTGGATGCGATCGCCGCGCCAAAGCCCCATTTCAACGGGACCGCGCGCGAGGCCGCACTTGCCTATCCCAAGAACGCCAATGTCGCCGCCGCTGTCGCCCTTGCGGGAATCGGATTTGATAAGACGCAGGTGGAATTGATCGCCGACCCTACTGTGACCGAGAATATTCACGAAATTTCGGTGCAGGGGGCCTTCGGCACCTTCCATTTCCAGATCGCGGGCAAGGGGCTGCCCGACAACCCGCGCAGTTCTGCGCTGGCGGCGATGAGCATCGGTGCCGCCCTCGCTGAAATACAAAAACCGATCGGTTTCTGACTGCCCGTCAGATCCGCTCGATCGCCAGCGCAATCCCCTGACCGCCGCCAATGCACATCGTGATCAGTGCGCGCTTGCCGCCGGTACGTTCCAGCTCAAACATTGCTTTCACTGTGATGATTGCACCCGTCGCCCCCACTGGGTGGCCCAGCGCAATCGCGCCACCATTGGGGTTCACGCGGGCCGGATCAAAGCCAAGCTCCTTGGATACCGCCAAAGCCTGCGATGCAAAGGCCTCGTTCGATTCAATCACATCGAAATCGTCCACTGTCAGCTTTGTTTTCGTCAATAGATTGGTCACGGCGGGCACAGGACCGATGCCCATAACCTCTGGCCGCACACCGGCATGGGCATACCCGATGATACGGAATTTCGGCGTAAGACCTGCTTTTTCCGCCGCGTCGGCTGTCGCCAGCACAATCGCCGCCGCCCCGTCGTTCAGGCCCGAGGCATTGCCAGCCGTGACCGATCCGTCTTTCTGGAACACAGGGCGCAGTCCGGACAGCGCCTCCAATGTCGTGGCCTTGGGGTGTTCGTCCGTCATGAAATCCACGATCTCGCGGCGCTGTTTGACGGGAACGGGGGCAATCTGGCTGTCAAAATATCCTGCCGCAATTGCGGCGGCGGCGCGTTCCTGACTGAGCAAGGCGAATGCGTCCTGCTCTGCGCGGGTGACATGATGTTCGCCCGCGACATTCTCGGCCGTGACACCCATGTGACCTGTGCCAAAAGGACAGTTCAGCGCCCCCAACATCATATCCCGTGTGCGGATATCGCCCATCTTGGCACCCCAGCGCTGATCAGAGATGATAAAGGGTGACCGGCTCATGTTCTCGGACCCGCCAGCAAGGCCAAAATCGGCATCCCCCAGCATCAGCGACTGCATGACCGACACAATAGCCTGCACGCCCGATCCGCAGAGGCGGTTCACGTTCATCGCCGGTGTTGTCTCAGGGATCCCTGCATTCATGGCAGCGACACGGCTGAGATACATGTCCTTCGGTTCGGTATTGATCACATGTCCGAACGCCACATGCCCCACTTGGCCGGCGTCAACACCGGCACGTTCAAGCGCGGCTTTGGCTGCAATCGTGCCCAGTTCAATTGGGGGCGTTCCTGCGAGAGACCCGCCAAAGGTCCCGATTGCCGTCCGCGCCCCACCCAATATTACGATCTCGGTCATGTCAGCCCCTTTCTCTTTCAGTTGGAATGATCGTATCGTTGCGGAGAAAAAGAAACAGCAGAACGTCACGGCAAATCTGGTGCATCAGTCCGAAAGTCCTGCTTCTGTGTGAGCGTAAAGGTTTCGCGCTGGCGTCATGAGGGAGGTAAAATGATCGTCGCACTTGATCACATCCAGTTGGCGCTGCCTGCAGGCGCTGAAAATGCCATGCGTGCTTTTTATTGCGACCTGCTTGGCATGACAGAGGTCGCGAAACCCGCCGCACTGCAAGGGCGTGGTGGGTTCTGGGCGCGGACGGGCGCTTTGGAATGTCATTTTGGCGTTGATCCTGATTTCCACCCCGCCACAAAGGCACACCCTGCCTTTGTGGTTGACGATATCGCAGCCTTGGCCGGTCGGATGGAAACTGCGGGCCTTGCCGTGAAGTGGGACACGGCACTGCCGGATGTCACACGGTTTTTCGTGTCTGACCCTGTGGGCAATCGCGTCGAACTGATCGCACAGGCACCGCAGCAGACCGAATCGACGCAATAGGCGTTTCCTTCTGCGGCAGGTGCGTTACCTCTAGCCCAGAGGCGCGAAAAACATGTTACTGACCGTTCAAGATATTCATAAAACCTACCACACCGCTGATGGTCCTTTTGACGTGCTGCGCGGTATCGACCTGACGCTGGCATCAGGCGAGACACTGGCGCTGACAGGCGAATCCGGGAGCGGCAAAAGCACGTTGCTGCACCTGATCGGCGGTCTTGATACACCCGACAGCGGCAAAATCCTGCATGAAGGGCGTGATATGGCCGCCCTCGATGATGCCGGTCGCGCCGCCCTGAGGCGGGGCACCGTCGGCGTGGTGTTCCAGCAGTTCAACCTGATCCCCAGCCTGCGTGTGTCCGATAACATCGCCTTTCAGGCACGTCTGGCTGGCCGTCATGACCCAGATTGGGACGCTGCATTGGCCGCACGTATGGGGCTGACACCCCACCTTGCCAAATACCCCGAACAGCTTTCGGGTGGCCAGCAGCAGCGCGTGGCGATTGCCCGCACATTGGCCACGAAACCCCGTGTCGTGCTGGCCGATGAACCCACCGGCAACCTCGATGAGGCCACTGCCAGCACCGTTCTTGACCTGATGCTCGAACTTGTCGCCGAAACAGGCGCAGGCCTTTTGATGGTCACCCATTCCGAAGGCCTTGCCGCGCGCGTGTCGCGGCGCCTGCATCTGCGGGCGGGCCGCGTGGCATGACCACAACGACCCTTCACGCGCTTCTGTCACATTGGTGGCGCAATCCGTTGCAGCTTTTCACGTTGCTGGCGGGGCTGGCGCTGGCCACAGCACTCTGGTCCGGCGTGCAAGCTGTCAACGCCGAGGCGCGTGCCAGCTATGACGCCGCCGCTGCGACTTTGGGTGAGGGGCAATACGACAGGCTTGTGCGCCGAGACGGGCAACCGATGACCCAGGAGACCTATGTCGCCCTGCGACGTGCAGGTTGGCTGGTCAGCCCCGTGGTGCAGGGGCGGCTTGATGGCGTGCGGATCATCGGGGTTGAGCCACTGACAGCGCCGGGCGGGGTGGGGCCGGTATCGTTGCAGGAAGGAACAGACCTTACGTCTTTCCTCACAGGTGAGGGCCAGCTTTTCGCCAATTACGAGGTCGCGGAACAACTTGCAGGCCTCAACATCGTCGTCACACCGGATGTGGCCCCCAACACTGCTGTCACAGATATCGGCGTGGCACAGCGCCTGCTGTCCAAACCAGACCAGATTGACAGTCTGATCGTCCTGCGCGGTCAACCTATCGGGCGTCCCCCACTTGATGCCATTGCCCCCAAACTGACCCTGCAGCCCGCCCAGGGCGGGAGCGATATCGCACGGCTGACCGATAGCTTTCACCTGAACCTGACGGCCTTTGGTCTGCTCTCTTTTGCTGTCGGCATCTTTATCGTCAACGGCGCGATTGGCCTCGCCTTCGAACAGCGCCGCCCTGTGGTGCGCACCCTGCGTGCCTTGGGGCTACCGCTGCGCCGCCTGATCCTGCTCTTAGGCGCGGAACTCATGCTCTTTGCCCTGATTGCAGGCGTCATCGGCGTGGCGCTTGGCTATGTGATCGCAGCCCTGCTACTGCCCGATGTTGCGGCCACATTGCGCGGGCTTTACGGGGCCGATGTTTCCGGCACGCTGCAACTGCGCCCGTCATGGTGGCTTTCCGGTATGGCGATTGCACTGGGCGGCACGGCGCTTGCTGCGGGTGGTGCGCTTTATCAGATGTCGCAAATGCCCTTGCTTGCGGCGGCCCAGCCCCGTGCGTTAGCGATGGCTGCAGGGCGGCGCGCGGTCTTGCAGGGCATCGCGGCCGCGATTTTGCTGATGCTCTCGGGCGTGTTGATGTTCACCGCAACCGGCATGATCGGCGGCTTTCTCTTGCTGGGTGCGCTTTTGATCGGGGCGGCGCTTGCCTTGCCTATCATCCTTGACCGGCTCCTTGCACTCGCAAGCAGACTTGCCCGATCCGTCACCGCCCAGTGGTTCTGGGCTGATACACGCCAGCAATTGCCGGGCCTGTCGCTTGCGCTGATGGCGCTGCTGCTTGCGATGGCTGCCAATGTCGGTGTCTCGACCATGGTGTCGAGCTTCCGCCTGACCTTCACTGATTTCCTCGATCAAAGACTGGCGTCCGAGCTTTACGTGCGCACCGAAAGCGACGCGCAAACCGCGGCCCTGATCACTTTTGCCACGCCCCGCACCGACATCATCCTGCCGATCCAAAGCGCTGACACCGAAGTGGCGGGTCAACCGACCGAGGTCTACGGCGCGCGCGACCATGCCACCTACCGTGACAATTGGGTGTTCCTGCAGCAAACGCGCGATCCGTGGGGCAGTACCTTCTCAGGGCAAACGGTGCTGATCAACGAACAACTCTCGCGCCGCGCGAACCTGATGGTAGGCGATGAAATCACGCTGCAAGACACCGCCTTTGCCATCGCAGGTGTCTACGGCGACTATGGCAACCCGATCGGGCAGGCGGTGATCGGCGAAGAGGTTTTCGCCACCCTCTACCCCGACATCGCACCCCAAAACTTTGGCCTGCGGATGGACCCCGAAGCAGTGCCGGATTTTGTTGACGCGCTGGAAGCCGCAACAGGCATTGCCGCGACCCAAACCGTCAACCAAGCAGGCATCAAGGCAATCTCGCTGGCGATTTTCGAACGCACCTTTACCGTCACAACCGCCCTGAACATCCTCACCCTTGCGGTCGCCGGATTCGCCATCCTGATGAGCCTTCTGACGCTTGCCAGCATGCGCGTCCCGCAACTGGCCCCTGCATGGGCCATGGGCATGACACGTCAGCAACTCGGGCGGCTTGAACTTGTCCGTGCGATCATGCTCGCCCTGCTTACGGCTGTCGTTGCCTTGCCACTGGGCCTTGCGCTTGCGTGGGCTTTGCTCGCGGTGGTGAATGTGGCGGCCTTTGGATGGAAGCTGCCGATGTATCTATTCCCGCTGGACTATGCCCGCATGGGGGTTTTCGCGTTGCTGGCGGCAGGGCTTGCCGCTCTCTGGCCTGCCCGCAGGCTGGCGCGGACACCCCCTGCGGATTTGCTCAAGGTATTTTCCAATGAACGTTAAAGCGCTTTTCCTTGCTCTCTGCCTGCCCATGCCGGCGCTGGCACAAGGCTTTGCCGGTCTGGGCACAGAGGCCGAAGGCTTTTCTGTTCCGCAACCTGAACCGCAATTCAATTTTCCTACCGATCACGGCGCGCATAACGATTACCGAATCGAATGGTGGTATCTGACCGCCAATCTTGAAGCGGCGGACGGCACGCCTTACGGGCTGCAATGGACCCTGTTCCGCTCTGCCCTCGCGCCCGGGGCGGGCGATGGCTGGACCGCACCGCAATTGTGGATGGGACACGCGGCGGTCACGACACCCGATAATCACTATGTGGCCGAACGGCTGGCCCGCGGCGGGATCGGACAGGCAGGGGTGACGGCGGACCCATTTGAGGCTTGGATCGACGACTGGGCACTGACAGGCGACTGGAACACCCTGCACATGACTGCAAGTGCAGCCGATTTTGCCTATGACATGGCGCTCACGGCCCAAGGCCCGCTGATTTTTCACGGAGAAGGCGGCTATTCGGTGAAATCTGCCGCAGGGCAGGCGTCCTACTATTATTCGCAACCGTTCTTTGCCATCGAAGGCACCCTGCAACTGCCCGAGGGCGATGTCGCGGTGACAGGGAACGCATGGCTTGACCGTGAATGGTCATCACAGCCATTGGCGGAAAACCAGACGGGCTGGGACTGGTTCTCGCTGTCATTCGACGATGGCAACAAAATGATGGGGTTCCGCCTGCAACAGACCGATGGCCAGAACTTTACCTCTGCCACCTGGATGACGCCTGACGGGCAGACAACGCCCTATACTGACGGCGCATTGGTCGCGACACCCCTTGCCACGAATGACAGCGATGTGCCCGTGCGCTGGCGTGTGGAACTGCCTGCCCAGGGTGTCGATGTGACCGTTGCCGCGATCAATGAGAACGCGTGGATGGCAACAAGCGTGCCGTATTGGGAAGGCCCTGTCACAGTCACGGGCAGCCATGAGGGTATCGGATACTTGGAGATGACGGGCTATGAGTGACTGGTTCGAAACCACAGACGGCATCTGGGACAAACTCTGGGGCACGTTGGGCCGCGGTGTTGCTGATGCCAAGCATCCTGCGCGCCGCCCGACCTTTGCAACTGTGTCACCCGAAGGGTGGCCGGAGGCGCGCACAGTTGTGCTGCGGTCTGCTGATCGCGCGGCGGGGGCCGTCACTGTCCATACGGATCTCTATTCCGACAAGATCAAGAGCCTGCGGGCCTTGCCCCGCGCAGCGCTGCATATCTGGGATGCCAAGCAGAACCTGCAAATCAGGCTACAGGCCGAAGTGACGATCCTCTCGGGCGCGCAGACCCGTGCACTTTGGGAGAAAATCCCCGATCATGCCCGGCAATCCTACGGTGTCACACCGCCCCCTGGTCAGCCGATCACGACAGCGCTCGACTATGTCAAATCGCCCGATCCGGAGACCTTCGCCGTACTGCAATGCCATGTCACGACCATCGACGCTGTCCACCTCGGGACTGACCATCGCCGTGCCGGTTTCTCACGTGATCGTCATTGGCAAGGACAGTGGCTTTCCCCCTGACAGCGACCCCGCTACAACAAGGTATGAACAGTATCCCCCTGACCCGCGACCTCGTGCTGATTGGCGGCGGTCATACCCATGCGCTTGTGCTGCGCAAATGGGGCATGAATCCTTTGCCGGGTGTGCGGGTAACGGTTATTAATCCCGGACCAACTGCGCCCTATTCGGGAATGCTGCCGGGGTTTGTTGCAGGGCATTACACCCGAGATGAGCTTGATATTGATCTGGTGAAACTGGCCCGCTTTGCTGGTGCGCGGATCATCGACGGCTACGCCACTGGCATCGACAAGGATGCGCAAACCGTTGCGGTTTCAGGCCGTCCGCCCATCGCCTATGATGTGGTCTCGGTCGATATCGGTATCACCTCTGCGATGCCCGATTTGCCCGGCTTTACGGCGCATGCGATCCCCGCCAAGCCGCTGGGCACCTTCGCATCGCGCTGGGACAGCTTCCGCGCTTCTGCCAATGCCCCGCATATCGCAATCATCGGAGGCGGCGTTGCAGGTGCCGAACTGGCCATGGCCATGTCCCATGCCTTGCGCGATAAATCCCCGTCGGTCCGCTTGCTTGACCGCAGCCGCGTCCTGACCGCGCTGGGCTATAAGGCGCGCCAGAAAATGATTGCGGCGCTGACTGCGAACAACATCGAAATCACCGAAGACGCCGAGGTGACCGAGATCTTTGCAGAAGGTCTTGTGCTGCGTGACGGCCGCACGATCCGCAGTGATTTCACGACAGGGGCAGCAGGCGCAAAGCCGCACGACTGGATCGCGCAAACGGGCCTTGATCTGCATGAGGGTTTCATCACGGTGGATGCCAATCTGCAATCCAGCGATCCAGCAATTTTCGCGGTCGGGGACTGCGCGCATCTGCGTGACAACCCCCGCCCCAAAGCAGGAGTCTATGCGGTGCGTCAGGCGCCGATCCTGTTTGCGAACCTGCGCGCCGCCCTGTCCGGTGACACCCTGCGCCCCTACAGGCCGCAACGCGACTACCTCAAACTGATCTCGCTGGGCGCAAAATCGGCGCTGGCCGAAAAGTTTGGCACTGCGCGCGAAGGCCCGCTGTTGTGGAAGCTCAAAGATTATATCGACCGCAAATTCATGGACCAGTTCGAAACACTGGCACCGATGGCGGCCCCTGATCTGCCGCGCAAGACGGCGCTGGGTGTGAAAGAGGCGCTGGGTGACAAGCCCATGTGCGGCGGTTGCGGGGCCAAGGTGGGGCGGGTCGCCTTGCAGCACGTCTTGGCGGATCATTTCGGCGATGATGCCGCCGAAGTGCAGCCCGGCCAGGTCATGAGCACCGATCACCTGCGCGCGCTGACACATGATCCGGTGGTGATGACCCGCATCGCGGCGGTCCACGCGCTGGGCGATATCTGGGCGATGGGGGCGAAACCGCAGGCCGCCACCGCAAGCCTGATCCTGCCGCGCATGTCGGCCGCCTTGCAGGAACGGACGATGACAGAGATCATGTCGACCGCGTCTGAGGTCTTCGCCAAAGCAGGCGCCAAGATCATCGGGGGGCATTCGTCACTCGGTGATGAACTGACCATCGGGTTCACGATCACCGGTCTGACGAAAATGCCGATTACGCTGGCCGGCGCAAAACCGGGCGACAAACTGATCCTGACCAAACCTATCGGCAGTGGCACGGTGATGGCCGCTGACATGCAGGGCAAGGCGAATGGTGCCGACGTGATGGCCTGTCTTGACCTCATGACACAGGATCAGGCCGCAGCCTCGGTGATCTTGGGCAAAGCCCACGCGATGACTGATATCACCGGCTTTGGCCTTGCGGGGCACTTGCGCGGGATCTGTGATGCGTCGGGCGTGGGTGTGCTGCTGGACCTTGATGCGATTCCGTTGATGCAAGGCGCCTTGGCGCTGTCAGCATCAGGTGTGCGATCATCGCTGTTCGCGGATAATCGCATCGGTGCTGGCCCGATCGAGGGGCCTGTCATCGAATTGCTGTTTGATCCGCAGACTGCAGGCGGATTGCTGGCCGCCGTCGCGCCCGCGTCAGCCGATGCGGCGCTCAAGAAGCTCCAGAAAGCGGGCTACACCGCCAGCATCATCGGCGAAATCACCGCAGATCAGGTCTTCAGAACGCAGTAACAGCGGCTGCAATGGCATCTGCGGCACGTTCCTGGCCAGCGTCATCCAGCGTTTCGGCGGTCACTTCGGCCAGAACCTCGCGCTCATCAATGCGGCGCGATTTAGCATATGACGGATCATAGTGATCGACCATCAGCGCATGTGACAGATCGACCAAAGCCCCCGCTTGCGACAGCGCAATCCAGCGGTCAACCGTGGCATGACCACGCAAACGGCGCAGCGGTGCAAGTTTCGCGGCCACCACATCAGGATCTTCAATCACCTCACGGTAGGCCTTTGCCAGATAACCCGCACGCGCGCCCATCGGGGCCTTGATCACAATCCGTGGTCCCTCCAGCATCGCGGACCACACAGAAGCAGGCAGCACGATCCGCCCGATCTTGCTGCTTTCGGCCTCGATCACCACGGGGCGGGCAGGGTCCAACGCGTTCAGTGCCGTGGCCAGCCGCGTCTCGAACGCCTTTTGTGACGGCTGCCCCCCGGGCATGCCCCCCAAAAGCGACCCGCGATGCTTTGCGAGCCCCTCCAGATCAATGACCTGCACGCCACGTGCGACGAGGCGCGGCAAAATCTCGGTTTTAGCGGTGCCGGTATAGCCGTCCAGCAGGATAAAACGATGCGCCAAAGGAACGTCATAGAGACCGGCCTTTACCAAGCGCCGGAACGCCGTATAGCCGCCTTTGACGGTTTGCGACCGCCAGCCGATCTCGGACAGAAGGGACGAGAACACCCCTGACCTCTGCCCGCCGCGCCAGCAATAGACCAGCGGGCGCCAAGACCCGTCTTTGTCCATCAGCGGCCCATCGATGTGATCTGCCACATTGCGGATCACCATGCCCGCCCCGATCTTGCGGCCATCAAATGCGCTGATCTGCTTGTAAATTGTACCAACCTGCGCACGCTGTTCATTTGACAGGGCCGGCAGGTTGATTGCGCCCGGAATATGATCCTCGGCAAACTCGGCGGGTGAACGCACGTCGATCACGGTGTCAAACCCGTGGTTCAGGATCGCGTCAAGGCTGGTAAATTCAATGGGCATGACGATGGTCTACGGCAGTTGGGGCTGCGGCAAAAGGGCGAATAGGCAGCGTGGCGCCGGGCCAATGCGCATGTTCGGTCAGGGTGTGAGCGCAACACGGCCATGGCCTGTCAAGATCCAGCAGTCACGCCCCTCAAACACAGCCGGAAACAGCGGGCGATGATAGCCCGCACCACCATCCAGATCGACACGGTTGCCAAAATGCTGCGGATAGTCGAGCGCGGTGTGCCCGTGTACGACGAGCTTGCCAAAATCCTCGGTGCTTTCCAGAAATGGTGATCTGATCCACAAAAGGTCCTCGGGGTCTTGTGCTGCAATGGGCAAACCCGGGCGGATACCTGCATGGACGAAAAGCAGCTCCTCGGTCTCGTACCAAAGCGGCAGGCCGTCCAGAAAATCCAGATGCGCCGTGGGCACCGCGCGCTGCGCCAGCTCTTGCAATCCGGCGATATCCGTTTTGCCGTCCGGACCCAGACAGGACTTGAGAAACTCAAGCCCGCTTTTGCGATCAGTTGTAAAACGCATCTCGGCCTTTACGCCATATGATGCAAGCGTTGCAGTGCCACCCAGACGGGTGTTCAGCCAGCTGATACCGGAAGCAACGCGCGGATCATGCTGCAGCCCTTGCCGGACAAACCGCGTAAAGAAACGGTCATGATTGCCTTTGAGAAAGACCCAGTTGCGCCCCGCATCACGGCCCGCCATCAGGGTCTCGATCACGGCCCGGCTGTCCGGGCCGCGATCTGTGTAATCTCCCATGAACACGATCTGCGCATCGTCGCCACCGTCTGCCGCAATCAGCGCAAGCGCGTGATCAAGCATCTGTTTCTGGCCGTGGATGTCACCGATCGCGTAAATGGGGGTCATCATCATACCGATCAGACGTTGAACGTCAGCGGCTTGACCTGCTGGAACGATCCTGTGTCCTCGAGCGCTTTGACCGCCGCGGCCGGGACAGGTTCATCAAGATACAACAGGGCAATAGCCTCGCCTTTTGCGGCCGCACGGCCCAAGGTAAAGTTCGCAATGTTCACGTTATGCGCGCCAAGCGTCGACCCCAGCAGACCGATGATGCCCGGCACGTCCTCATTGGTGGTATAAACCATGTGTTCACCGATCTCGGCGTCGATGTTGATGCCTTTGATCTGAATGAAACGTGGCTTGCCATCGCTGAAGACAGTCCCCGCAACCGAACGCTCGCGCTTTTCGGTGACAACGGTGACTTTGACATAGCCTTCAAACGCGCCGGACTGGTCCTGCTTGGTGGTCGAGACCTTGATGCCGCGCTCTTTGGCGATCACAGGGGCGCTGACCATATTGGTGTCAGGGTTCGCCTTCATCATGATCCCTGCAATCGTTGCCGCTGTCAGCGCCTTGAGGTTCATCTCGGAGGCCTGACCGTCAAACAGGATGTTGATCGCCTTGATCGGCTCATCCGTCATCTGGCCGATGAAGTTACCCAGATGCTCGGTCAGCTTGATCCACGGACCCATGATCTTGGCTTCTTCGGCTGTCACTGACGGCATGTTCAGTGCGTTCTGCACGGCACCCGTCAGCAGATAGTCCGACATCTGCTCGGCCACTTGCAGCGCCACGTTTTCCTGCGCCTCGGTGGTCGCGGCCCCGAGGTGCGGGGTGACAACGACGTTGGGCAGGTTGAACAGCGGGCTTTCGGTCGCAGGTTCCACCGCGAAGACGTCAAAGGCGGCACCAGCGACGTGACCGGCTTTCAACGCCTCGGCCAGCGCCTCTTCGTCCACCAGACCGCCGCGGGCACAGTTAACGATCCGCACACCTTTTTTCAGCTTCGCGATGTTTTCTTTCGACAGGATATTCTTGGTCTGGTCGGTCAGCGGCACGTGCATCGTGATGAAATCGGACCGGGCCAGAAGCTCATCCAGCTCGACCTTCTCGACACCGATTTCAGTGGCGCGTTCTTCGGACAGGAACGGATCATAGGCGATAACCTTCATGCGCAGGCCCAGCGCGCGGTCGATCACGATAGAACCGATGTTGCCCGCACCGATCACACCCAGCGTCTTGCTGGTCAGCTCGACACCCATAAAGCGCGACTTTTCCCATTTGCCAGCGTGGGTCGAGGCGTTGGCTTCCGGGATCTGGCGCGCAACGGCCATCATCATGGAAATCGCATGCTCGGCCGTGGTGATCGAGTTGCCGAAGGGTGTGTTCATCACGATGATACCCTTCTTGGAAGCCGCCGGAATATCGACGTTGTCCACACCGATACCCGCGCGGCCAATCACCTTAAGGTTGGTCGCGGCTGCGATGATTTTTTCGGTCGCCTTTGTGGCGGAACGGATCGCCAGACCGTCATATTGGCCGATCACTTCCAGCAATTTGTCCTTGTCTTTGCCAAGGTCGGGCTGAAAATCCACGTCAATGCCGCGATCTTTGAAGATCTGCACAGCTGCATCAGAGAGTTTGTCAGAGATAAGTACTTTGGGGGCCATCGTGCCGCTCCTTGATTTGTTTGAAACGCAGTCCCGGACCTGATCCGGGACCTCTTGCGATAAGGGGGAGGCCCCGGATTAAATCCGGGGCGGCGTTGCTTTATTGATTGGCGATCTCGGTCTCGAACGTCCATTCCAGCCACGGCAGCATCGCCTCGATGTCCGAGGTTTCCACCGTCGCACCGCACCAGATCCGCAGACCGGCAGGGGCATCGCGGTAGGCACCGATATCAAGCGCGATATTCTCGGCCTCAAGCCGTTTGGCCACAGCTTTGGCGAATGCCGCGCCATCCTTGATCCGGTCATCGGTGAACTTCAGACAGACGGATGTGTTCGACCGTGTCGCCGGATCAACCGCCAGATTCGCGATCCACGGCTTGTCCGCGCAGAAATTCCAGATGGCCCGCGCGTTCGCATTGGCGCGGTGTATCAGCGCATCCAGACCACCGATCGAGCGGCCCCATTTCAGCGCAACCAGATAATCCTCAACGGCCAGCATGGAGGGCGTGTTGATGGTCTCGCCACGGAAAATGCCTTCGATCAGTTTGCCCCCCTTCGTCATGCGGAAAATCTTGGGCAGGGGCCATGCGGGGGTGTAGTTTTCCAAACGTTCAACGGCGCGGGGGCTCAGAACCAGCATCCCGTGGGCCGCTTCGCCACCCATCACCTTCTGCCAGGAGAATGTCGTTACATCGAGCTTGTTCCAAGGCAGATCCTGTGCAAATGCGGCCGAGGTCGCATCACAAAGCGTCAGACCCGCACGATCTGCAGGGATCACATCGCCAGAGGTGACACGCACACCAGAGGTCGTGCCGTTCCATGTAAAGCAGACGTCATTGTCGTAATTCAGCGCCGCCATGTCGACGATCTCGCCGTATTCGGCGGTATGAACAGTCGCCTCGATTTTCAGCTGCTTGACCACATCGGTCACCCAGCCCGCACCAAAGCTTTCCCATGCCACCATTTCGGCAGGGCGTTCGCCCAAGAGCGACCACATCGCCATTTCAAAGGCGCCGGTGTCAGAGGCGGGCACGATGCCGATGCGGTAATCCGCAGGAACGCCCAGAATTTCGCGCGTCAGGTCAATCGCCTCGGCAAGCTTGGCTTTGCCGACGCCCGCACGGTGTGAACGGCCCAAAGGCGCGTCACGCAATGCATCCAATTTCCAGACGGGGGGTTTGGCACAGGGGCCGGAAGAAAAACGCGGATTAGCCGGCCGCGTTGCCGGTTTGGTCATAACCATTGCTGGTATCCTCACAGATATGCGCCCTTCGTTGGGGAAGGGTGTCCCACCGCCGCAGATAGATTGGGTCACGCGCTGCGGCAAGAGCGAAATGAACCGAATTCGGCGGATGAGACGATTTTTGCGACACTGCTGTCGCCCATCGGAAACCTGCGCGGCCTTCCGCCGCACCAGTTGCATGGCCGCAAGCGGCACATATCTACCTTGCAGCAATGTAGAAAGGATCGCCTTATGAAATGTCCCATTGACGGCGCAACGCTCGTTATCTCTGACCGCAGCGGTGTCGAGATTGATTACTGCCCCGAATGCCGTGGTGTTTGGCTTGATCGCGGCGAGCTGGACAAAATCATTGAACGCTCCGCTGTTGCCGCGACACCACCGCCCCCACCGCGTGATACGCGTGGCGGCCATGACGATTACCGCCCCAGGAAAAAGCGCGAAAGCTTCCTCAGCGAACTTTTCGACTTTTAGGGGTGCACCCTGCCTGCTGTGGCGCTAGACCTTGGGCAATATTGCCATGAGGTCCGCCATGCAGGTTGTCACACTGATTACAACACCCACAGAACGCAATCTGGATGGGGCGCTGGTTGATAGCCTGCGCAACGCATGGGGCGGCGGGGATGTGAATTGGCTGGCCATTGACGAGGCCGCTGAATTTGCGATTCCGACCGTGCCGGACAACCAGTGGGAGGTCTGGGCCGACCTGCAAGCCGCCTGCGTCGATCTGGTGATCCAGCCCCATGAGGGGCGGCGCAAAAAGATGCTGCTGGCCGATATGGACAGCACGATGATCCGGCAGGAATGTATCGACGAACTCGCCGCCGAGGCGGGGGTCGGCGCGCGCGTGGCAGATATCACCGCCCGCGCCATGAATGGCGAACTTGATTTCGAAGAGGCACTGATCGAGCGTGTCGGCCTGCTTAAGGACCTGCCTGTCGAGATCATCGAGCAGGTTCTGGATGAGCGTATCACGCATATGCCCGGTGGTTATGAACTGGTGCAGACCATGAAAGCGCACGGGGCCTATGCGGCACTGGTGTCGGGTGGTTTCACGGCTTTCACGGCGCGTGTTGCGGCAACACTCGGGTTTGACGAGAATCGCGCCAATACCTTGTTGTCCGAGAACGGCAAGCTGACAGGCGATGTCGGGCGGCCGATTCTGGGAAAAGCGGCCAAGGTGACCGCCTTGCAGGAAATCACCTCGCGCCTCGGTCTGACAGCCGCAGATGTGTTGGCGGTCGGCGACGGGGCCAATGACCTTGGGATGCTGAAACTGGCGGGCACCGGTGTCGCCTTGCATGCCAAACCGGCCGTGCAGGCCGAATGCAATATCCGCATCAATCACGGTGATCTGACAGCGCTGCTCTTCCTGCAAGGTTATGGCCGCGACGCCTTTGTCACCTAGGGTTCTGATCCCGGGCAACACGCCGGAGCAATTGCGTAATATCAATTCCGATCCGGAACACATGGCTAGAAAGGTCGCGCGATCTGCGGGCGCCGCACAGGCGCGCAAGGTCGCAAGGCAAAAAGGAGCAAAGCCATGAAACAGATTATTGCGATGACACTCGCTGGTGTGACCTTTCTGACGGTGCCCGCCTGCGAGAACCTGACAACCGAGCAACGGACGATTGTCGGCATGACCGGCGGCGCCGCTGCTGGGTTGATCACTGCTGATATGTTTGATGCCAACCGCGACTGGCGGTTGATTGCCGCACTGGCGGGTGCTGCTGCGGGGACAATCGTTGCGCAAAACGACGCGACACAGCAATGCGCCTATGCGCGCGGTGATGGCACTTACATTGTCGCGCCTTGCCCATAGCGCAATGAGCCGCAGACGGCTGACAAGCACCTCTTGCATTCGCCTGTCGCTCTGCGCCACATAGCGAAATGGATAGTACAAAAAAGCCCGCCACAATCGCAGCGCATGCCGCCGGAGCCATTGATCTTCAATCTGGCGGTGTTGTGCCTGCGCTGCAGCCGTCCACTACCTACCTGCGTGGCGCTGACTATGCGCTGGTCCGTCCCGACAATATCTATTCGCGGGCGGATTCGGACAATCTACGTCAGGCTGAAGAGGTCTTGCGCAGACTGGAAGGGGCGGAAGAGACACTCCTGTTCCCGTCAGGTATGGCTGCAATTGCGGCGGTGTTCCGGACCTTACCCAATAGCGGGACGGCGATTGTCCAATCAGGGATCTATTGGGGCACGACCGCGTGGATCAGGGATTTTTGCACGCGGCGCGATATCACCCTGATCGAAGTGGAGGCCGAGGCGCTGGTGACCACCTGTCAGTCGCAAGCTGCTGATCTGGTTTTTGTTGAAACACCCTCGAACCCTTGGCTGAAAACCGTGGATATCCGTGCGGTCGCTGACGCCAGCGATGCGACACTGGTTGTCGATGCCACAGCCGCCACGCCCATCCTGACACGCGCGCTCGATTTCGGGGCTGATATCGTCATGCATTCCGCGACCAAGGGTATCAACGGCCATTCCGACGTTCTGGCAGGTGTCCTTTCGACCCGCGCCAAAGACGCGCCGATCTGGGGCATGATCCGTGCCGATCGTAAAATGGCGGGTGCGATCCTTGGGCCGTTCGAGGCGTGGCTACTGACGCGGGCCATGCGCACGCTGCCTTTGCGGGTTGAGCGTATGTCACAGAATGCCCAGATGCTGGCGGAACACCTGCTGGCCCATACCGCCGTTGAAGGTGTATTCTACCCCGGTCTACCCTCGCACACAGGCCACGACATTGCCTGCCAACAGATGACCGGCGGCTTTGGCAGCCTCATGTCGGTGCTTGTCAAAGGGGGGCGGGAGGACGCTCTGCGCGTTGTCGGGAAACTGGAACTCTTCTTGCGCGCGACATCGCTGGGGGGCGTCGAGAGTCTGGTGGAACACCGGCACACGATTGAACCGCACACCGGTATTCCTGAGAACCTGATCCGCGTATCCGTCGGGATCGAGGATATCGGCGACCTCATCGCCGATTGGGATCAGGCGCTGGCCTAGTCTTCGGTCGGGCCACCGGCCTCTTTCCAGTCGCCGATACCGCCGACGTTGATCACGTTCTTGTATCCCATGTCCTTGAGCGTCTTGCCGGCCAATGCGGCCTGTCCGCCTGCGCCACAGACAAGGCAAAGCTCGGCGTCTTTGTCGAAAATCGGGTTGTGGAACTGCATCTCCGGATCAGCTGCAAACTCAATAAACCCGCGCGGCACGCGGTGCGCACCGGCAATCGTGCCTGATTCTGCGATATCAGCGCTATCGCGCACGTCGATAAAGGTGGCTTTGCCCTCGACATGTTTTGCAATCGCCTGTTCGGCGGTGATGCGCACAACATGTGCGTTGGCTTCTTCGAGAAAATGCTTGGCGGATTTCATGTTTCGTCTCCTGTTGTTCACAACAAAAGGTAAGGCGCGTGTTGAAAATTGCCACCGCCAAAAAAAACGCCCGGGCACGAAGCCCGGGCAAGTCCAACAGGGAGGTGGAGATATAACCCGATCTCCGGCGGGAACCTGGGACCCGGTGATTAGGGGAGGGAAAGGACCAAAATCACCGGGTCGGAGTACTACGCAACCAATCTATAGCCCCCGGATTCGGTCACAAGAAGGCGCGCATTTGACGGATCTGGTTCTATTTTTTGGCGAAGACGGTAAATATGTGTCTCTAATGTGTGCGTTGTCACGCCCGCATTATAGCCCCAAACCTCATGCAAAAGCACGTCGCGGGCGACAACACCGTCCGTCGCACGGTACAGGTATTTCAGAATATTTGTCTCTTTTTCAGTCAAGCGAACCTTCTTGTCGTCCTCTGTTACAAGCAGCTTTTGGGCGGGTTTGAATGTATATGGCCCAAGCTGGAAAACAGCATCTTCGGACTGTTCGTGCGTGCGCAACTGGCTGCGGATACGGGCCAGAAGTACGGGGAATTTGAATGGCTTACTGACATAGTCGTTCGCGCCCGCGTCAAGGCCCAGAATGGTGTCGGCATCACTGTCCTGCGCGGTCAGCATGATGATCGGGCATTTCACGCCCTGCTTGCGCATCAGGCGGCAAAGTTCGCGCCCGTCGGTATCCGGCAGACCCACATCGAGGATCATCAAGTCATAAAGGCCCTCTTTGGCCTTGATCATCGCGTTGGCACCATCGTCTGCCTCAAAGACGTCAAAATCTTCGGTCATCAACAGTTGTTCGCCCAGCGCTTCGCGCAGGTCATCGTCATCATCGACCAATAGAATCTTTTTGAGCTGTCCCATGACATCCTCCTTGGTTACGCAATTAGATTTGTGTTCTTGATACGTCCGGGACAACCAATCCCTTCACCCTTTCACACGGACGTGTGATTTTTCGTGCAAATGTTTCACTTTCCGGCGCAAACGGCTATTTGTTGAAACAAATCACAGGCGGACGCAGATGGCATTTGGCCCCGACATTACTGAACGACTGGCGCGCGCCCGCGCTGACCTGCGCATGGGCGTGCCCGTTGTGCTGGAAGGCAGCGCGCTGGTGCTGGCTGCCGAAACTCTGGATGCGGCCCGTCTGGCCGATCTGCGCGCCTTGGGTGGACCGGCGGTACTGGCCGTAACAGGGCGACGGGCCGAGACCCTCAAGGCGCGCGCCTATGACGGCGATATCGCGCGGATTCTTTTGCCACCCGACGCGACGATCAACTGGGTCCGCGCTATTGCAGACCCCGCTGACGATCTGCGCGCGCCCATGAAAGGCCCGCTGAAAACCCTGCGCGACGGTCCGGCCGAGTTGCACCGCGCCGCCATTGCGCTGGTCAAAGCTGCGCGCCTCCTGCCCGCCGCTGTCGTCTTGCCATTGGAAAATGCAGCGGCTTTTGCCAGCCAGAACAATCTGACGCTGATCCCTGGTGATGCGGCCCTCGACACAGGCCTCAGCCCCCTGCATCCGATCATCTCGGCCAGGCTTCCGCTTGAGGTCTCCGAGGCCGGACGCCTGCACATCTTCCGCCCCGATGACGGGGCCGAAGAACATTATGCCGTCGAAATCGGCACACCTGACCGCAGCAAACCTGTGCTCTCGCGCCTGCATTCGGCCTGTTTCACCGGTGATCTGCTTGGGTCACTGAAATGCGACTGCGGCCCGCAACTGCGCGGTGCGCTGGCGCAGATGGGGGCGGAGGGGGCAGGGGTACTGCTCTACCTGAACCAAGAGGGGCGCGGCATTGGTCTTGCCAACAAAATGCGCGCCTATTCTCTGCAGGACCAGGGTTTTGATACGGTCGAGGCAAACCATCGCCTTGGTTTTGAGGACGATGAACGTGACTTCCGGATCGGCGCGGAAATTCTCAAACGGATGGGGTTCAAGGCTGTGCGGTTGCTGACCAACAACCCCGCCAAGGTCGCGCGGATGGAACACTGCGGCATCGAAGTCACCGAACGCGTGCCGCTCAAGGTGGGCGGGAACGCGCATAACCACGCCTATCTTGCCACAAAAGCCGCGAAATCGGGGCATTTGTTGTAACTCTCCGATGTCGATCAGACAGGCCAAATCCCGCGTTTGCCACTTTGTCATTCAGTTAATCGATAAGGTGCTCCAGCGGATCAATTTTTCAGCCGGGCAGCCCGTCGATCCTTTCGAGGGCGGCAAGATCATCGTCCCAGCGGGCGCGATCGGCAAAGCATATATGCGCATTGGGTCGTATGCCGGTCGGGCTATCAAGTGACCCTGCTGGCACGACAAGCACGCCATCATTCGCCTGAGAAAATGGCAGCGCAGAGCCACAATTCGTGCAAAAGCACTTTCTGTGTTGCGTTCCGCCAAGTCTAAATTCCTTAACGTTTTCCTCGCCTGACAACCACGTTATCTTTGCCGTGGACGAAAACAGGTTGGCTGCATGGGCTGACCCTGTATCCTTGCGGCAACGCCCGCAATGACACAGAAAAAAGCTTTCGAATTCTCCCGATATGCGGAATTTCACAGCACCACACAGGCACTGTCCGGTCGTCAGATTATCCATTTACAGTCTCTTGAGAAATAACAGCCAAGCCGTCAGTCGCATGTCGCCTGTTCGGTTCCTAGCTTTGCGCAAGGCCAGCGTCAAACAGGGTGCCTTCGACAAAGAGGTTTTCGTCTGCTGACACGTCTTCTTTCCTTCGCTATCTCTCGGGCATGAAACAAACCGACCTAGTCCTGACCCCCACGCACCTGCGGTTTCTGAACCGCCGATTTCCCTGTACCATCGGGCGCGGCGGGCTGACGGCCCGCAAGAAAGAGGGCGATGGCGCGACACCGCGCGGCACGCATCGCCTTGTGGGGATGCTCTACCGCCCTGACCGCATGGCGCGGCCTGCGGATTGGGCGCTGCCGATTGGCCCCTCTGATCTGTGGTCGGATGATCCCAAACATGAGGACTATAACCTCATGGTCCGCGCGCCGTATCCGCACAGCCATGAACGCCTGCGCCGTGCTGATCCGATGTATGATCTGGTGATCCTGACCGACTGGAACTGGCCCTATGCGGTCAAGGGGCGCGGTTCGGCGATCTTCCTGCACGCCTGGCGTGGTCCCGGGCGACCCACGGCAGGGTGTGTGGCGTTTCGCCCTGACCATTTGCGCTGGATTGCTGCCCGCATCCGCCATGAAACGCGGCTTGTTATCGCATAACCGCTGGCAATGACCCTAATCTTGGGCCAAACCAAAAAGGCACGCCCCATGAAACACCAAGGCCCGTTTATGACCCCTGAAGAGATTGCAGACCTGCCCTATCGTCCTTGCGTCGGCATCATGCTGGCCAATCCGCGCGGACATGTTTTTGTTGCACAGCGCAAAGACCGTGATACCGACGCATGGCAAATGCCCCAAGGTGGCGTGGACAAAGGCGAAAACTGTCGTGACGCGGCCCTGCGCGAGCTGGAGGAAGAAACCAGCATTGCGCCAAAACTCGTCACGATCGAGGCCGAGAGTGCGGGCCTGATCCGCTATGACCTGCCCCTTGATCTGGTGCCAAACATCTGGAAGGGCCGCTATCGCGGGCAAGAGCAGAAATGGTACCTGATGCGGTTTCACGGGATGGATCACCAGATCAATCTGGACACCGAAACCCCCGAATTCACCGCGTGGCAATGGATGGCCCCTGATCAACTGGTGGAAAGCATCGTGCCTTTCAAGCGCGCGGTTTACGAGCAGGTCCTGGCGGAATTCGGCCCGAAACTCTGAAGCTGCCAAAGGTTTTCTGAAGGATTTGAAAGTACAATACGTCAAAGCCTGAAGCCAAACAGAGGATCACCCAGATGAAACCCTTACTTCTTGCCGCGGCCCTTGCCTCTTTGGGCGCTCAGGCCCACGCGCTGAGCTGTATGCGTCCCGATCCTGTGATGACGTTCCAGCAGCTCGCGGATGCACCCGAAACCTATTTCGTGCTTTACGGGCAATTGTCATTCAACGAAGCACATTTGCCGCCTGCGGTGATGGAAAAACAGATGCACACGCCAGAGCCGATCCCCGCACGTTTCATTGGGCACGGCCTGTCGCCTGACGGCTTTACGATCGATTATGTCACGGATCTGATGCTCCAAATCGGCTGTGCCGGTCCGTGGTGCGGGACGGCCCAAAGCGGCGTTGATGCCGTCTATTTCGTCGAAGCAACCGATCCGCCGCTGACCATTGAGGCCGGCCCTTGCGGCGGGCGCATCTTTGAGGAACCCACGCAGGCCGTTCTGGATGCGCTCACCACATGCATGCAGGGTGGGACCTGCTCAGCGCAGCCTTTGCAATAACGCAAAAGACGGATGCCCGTCAGCGGGCAGGCCAACGGCGCGCTGATAGGCGCGGATCGCGGCACGGCTGTTCGGGCCGATCCGCCCGTCAACACCCCCTGTCGAGAATCCCGCATCTGTCAGCCGCTGCTGCAACTCACGCCGCTCGGCACGACGCAAGCGGCGCTCATCGGCTGGAAAGGCCGCCTGAAACGGCCCCGCGCCGCGAATACGGTCAGACAGGTGGCCGACACCGATGATATAGGCCTCGGCATTGTTGTAGCGGCTGATCACATCATAGTTGCGGAACAGCATGAAGGCAGGACCACCCGCGCCGGTTGGCGTGCTCAGGGTCGCATCGCCGTAGTTCGGCACCGCCCGCCCATCGACACCCACGACACCACCGCGCGCCCAATCAGCAGGGCTGCGCGTCACGGCCCGCCCCGTTTGTTCAAAGTCAAACCCCTGCGGCAGGCGTACCTCGACCCCCCAAGGCTGGCCTTTGCGCCAGTTGAAGCGCCGGAAATAGGCCGCTGTCGAGGCAAGCGCATCAGTCGGATCATCCGCCCAGATGTCGCGCCGCCCATCGCCGGTGAAATCCACGGCATAAGCCTCATAGGACGTGGGAATAAACTGCGTATGCCCCATCGCACCGGCCCAGGACCCTGTCATATTGGCTGGTGCCACATCACCGTTCTGCAAAATCTTCAAAGCCGCGATAAGCTGGCTTTCAAAGAATGCCCCGCGCCGCCCGTCATAGGCCAGTGTCGCAAGGGTCGAGATCAAGGGCGTGTCGCCGCGCCGCGACCCATAGTTGCTTTCCATACCCCAAACGGCAGTGACGACCGAGGGCTCCACATCAAACCGTGCCTCGATCTGGGCCAGCACATTGGAATAGCGCCGCACCATTTCGCGCCCTGTGGTGACGCGGGTCTCGGACACAGCTGAGGCCATATAATCAGCCAGAGGGCGCACGAATTCGGCCTGATTCCGGTCGCGTTCGATACTGTCGGGCAGATAGCTCACATTGGCAAAGGCCGCGTCAAAGGTGCGATCAGAAATCCCTGCATTGCGCGCACGACTGCGAAAGCCCGCGATCCAGTTCGGAAAACCTGCGGCGTTTGCGCTGGCCATCTGTGGCAAAACCAAAGCGGACAAACCTGTTGCGATAAAGTGCCTGCGGTGCATTTTTGCTCTCCTCGTTTTTCAACAGTGATAAAGCAAATACCGGCGGACCCAAATCAACTCTTGTTCACGGCGCGGCTTTTTGCCGGTATGATTTCGATGAGCGGGCCATGAAGGGGATAGAGCTATGAAATATCCATTCTCCGACGACAAGGTGGCGCGCGTCTTTGCGGCATTTCCTGCGATCGAACGGGATATGGCCCTATCGTTACGCGATCTGATCTTTGAGGTCGCTGACGCCACGCCAGAGGTGGGGCAGGTGGAAGAGAGCCTGAAGTGGGGGCAACCGTCCTATCTGACGCCTGAGACAAGATCAGGCTCAACCCTCCGGGTCGGGTTGGCAAAAGGCGGTGGTGTGGCCATCTTCGCGCATTGCGGCACGGATATCATCAGCACCTATGCCGCGACGTTCGGGGGTTTGGAGCAGATCGAAGGCAATCGCGCTGTGGTGTTTCGGTCCGCCGATGATATCGCACCCGCGCGCCTGCGGCTTTTGGTGCACCACGGCCTGACCTATCATCTGCGCAAGGCTACTTCCGCGTCCGCTTGACCTTGCGCGCTGTTTTGGCCGCTTTCTTGCGGGCCGACCCCATCTTGCGCCGCGGCGGTTTGCCCCGCCCCTTGGACGGGCCCCGCGGCACGTTGCGGTCATCGAGCGTCAGCAATTCGACAATCAGCCCGCCGGTCACAGGGGCCGCTTCTGCCAGCTTGACCGTCACACGCTGGCCCAGTCCGATCACCATGCCGGTATCCGCGCCCATCAGCGTCTGGGTGTCTGCGTCATAATGGAAATACTCGCGTCCCAAGGTCCGGATCGGGATCATGGCGTCTGCACCGGTTTCATCCAGCTTCACAAAGACACCGAACTTGGCAATTCCGCTGATCCGTCCGCCCAGTTCCGCGCCGATACGGTCCGACAGAAACGCCGCCAGATACCGGTCTGTCGTATCACGTTCCGCCGTCATGGAGCGGCGCTCGGTATCGCTGATGATCTGGGCTGTCTCTGAAAGATGCTCGATATCCCAGGGGCTCAACCCGTCTTCACCCCATCCGTGGGCCTTGATCAGCGCACGGTGCACAATCAGATCCGAATAGCGGCGAATTGGCGATGTGAAATGCGCATAGGACCGCAGCGCAAGGCCGAAATGCCCGAAGTTATCGGGCGAATAATAGGCCTGCGTCATCGACCGCAGCGTCGCCATATTGATCAGCTCGTCATTTTCGGTGCCTTCAGCGCCTGCCAAAAGCTTGTTCAAGTGCGAGGTTTTCAACACCTGTCCCTTGGCCAGCACAAGGCCTGAGGCCGTCGCGACCTCGCGCAGGGCATCAAGCTTTTCGGGGCTTGGTTCTTCGTGGACACGGAAGAGCAGCGGCGATTTCTTGGCGATCAGCGTCTCGGCAGCGGCGACATTGGCCAGCACCATGAATTCTTCAATCAGCCGGTGCGCATCAAGACGCTCTTTGAACTGCACCGAACTGACCTTACCCGCATCATCCAGAATGATCTGGCGTTCGGGCAGGTCGAGATCCAGCGGCTGCCGTTGGGCGCGTGCCTTCATTAGGGCTGCAAAGGCGCCATAAAGCGGCTTGATAATCGGCTCGAGGATCGGGGCGACTTTGTCGTTCGGTTGCCCGTCAACGCCGGCCTGCACCTCTTCATAATTCAGCGAGGCTTTCGAATTCATCAGCCCGCGATAAAAGGCATGGTCAATCTTGTTGCCCGCCGAATCAATCCGCATCGCCACAGCCAGACAGGCCCGCTCCACCCCTTCATGCAGCGAGCAGAGATCCCCCGAGAGCCGGTCGGGCAGCATCGGCACAACACGGTCGGGGAAATAGGTGGAATTGCCCCGCTTGCGCGCTTCACGGTCCAGTTCTGAACCGGGGGTGACGTAATGGGCAACATCCGCAATCGCGACCCAGATGATGAAACCCCCCTCGTTTTTCGGGTCAGGGTCGGGCTGAACATAGCAGGCATCATCGCGGTCACGCGCGTCCCACGGATCAATGGTGATGAGTGGCAGATCACGCAGATCCTTGCGTCCGTCCAACCCCGCAGGTGTTGCCGCATCAGCCTCGGCCACGGCCTCATCGGGGAAATGATCCGGAATGCCGTGCTGGTGGATCGCAATCAAAGACACGGCACGGGGCGCTGTCGGATCACCCAGACGTGCCACGATCCGCGCTTTGGGCAGGCCCATGCGGCCTTTGGGTCCGGCTTGCTCGGCCTCGACCAACTCGCCGTCCTTGGCGCCACCCGTCGCACCAGCGGCGACGGTCCACTGTTTGTCTGCGCCCTTATCAATAGGCAGGACACGCCCCCCTTCCGAGGCCTGACGAAACACACCCAGGATGCGCAAAGGATTGGTGCCAATCCGGCGGATCATGCGGGCGGTGTGGCTGTGGTCTTCGGTTTTATCGACGGTCAGGCGACCCAGAATACGGTCACCCGGCCCAAGGGCAGGATCACTGGAGCGCATGAGCATCAGGATGCGCGGTTCGGCCCCTTCGCCTTTCCACTCCAAGGGTCGCGCGAAAAGATCGCCGTCGGCATCCGCCTCGATCACTTCAAGCACGGCGACAGGGGCCAGTTCTTCGGCATCGCGGTATGAGCTGCGCCGCTTGGTCAGCTTGCCCTCGTCCTCCAGCTCGCGCAGCACGCGCTTCAGGTCAATGCGGGCCGCACCTTTGATATCAAAGGCCTTCGCGATATCGCGTTTGGCAGCTTTGGTGGGGTGCTCGGAGATCCATGCAAGGATTTCGGATTTGGAAGGAATGCGTGTCATGATCATGGCCTAGCATGGCAAAAGGAAAACAGCCAATTCCTTCGCAAGGAATTGGTCAAATCTCTTACAAGAGATTTGGGTCAGCGCCAGTCACGCCGAAGGTTTACGCAAAATAGTCGTTCAGGATACGGGTATAAATCGCCTTGAGCTGCGAAATCTGCGCCACCTCAACCCGTTCATCCACCTGATGCATCGTCTTGCCCACCAGCCCGAACTCCACAACTGGGCAGTGATCTTTGACAAACCGTGCATCCGATGTGCCACCCGAGGTGGAGAGTTCCGGCTTGCGCCCTGTTTCAGCCTCGACCGCGCCCGCAATCAGGTCAGAGAGTTCACCGGGTGGCGTGAGAAAGCTTTCCCCCGAAACCTTCACCCGCATGGCTATCTTCACGCCAAATTCAGCGGCGACCTGATCTGCCTCTTCCTGCATCCAGGCCGTCAGCGCAGCACTCGTGTGCGTGTCATTGAAACGGATGTTGACCGTGGCCTTGCTTTGGGCGGGGATGACATTGGTCGCGGGGTTGCCGGTGTCGATCGTGAGCACTTGGAGTGATGAGGGATCAAAATGCGCGGTCCCCTCATCCAGCACGCGGCTGGAAAGCACATCCATCAGGCGCGCCATCGCGGGCATCGGGTTTTTGGCGCGGTGCGGATAGGCCGCATGACCCTGCACACCCGTGACCGTAAAGAAAGCGGCCATGGACCCGCGCCGCCCGATTTTCATCGCCTCGCCCATCACATCGGGGCAGGTGGGTTCGCCCACCAGACAGACCGACATCGTCTCGTTGTTGGCCGCCATCCAGTCCAGCAATGCGGTCGTGCCATCAAGCGCGTCGCCTTCTTCATCGCCGGTGATGGCCAGCACGATCGCCCCGTCCGGTGGCGTGTCAGCGACGAAATCAAGCGCTGCAGCAGCAAAGGCGGCGACGCCCGATTTCATATCCGTGGCACCGCGCCCATAGAGAAAACCGTCTTTGATCTCGGCGCCAAAGGGCGGCATTGTCCATGCCGCCTCATCCCCCAAAGGCACAACATCTGTATGGCCGTTAAAACCGAAGGTCCGATTGGCCCCTTGCCGCCCCCAACGCGCATAAAGATTGCAAACCCCGCCACGGTCCACCCGCGTGCAGGTAAAGCCACCTTTCGTCAGCACCTTTTCCAGCAACACCAGCGCGCCGCCTTCCTCAGGCGTGACCGATGGGCAGCGGACAAGATCGGCAGTCAGGGCAACGGGATCGACGGGCATAATGGGGGACTCCTCTTTGTCGTATGGCTAGCGGGAAGCGCTGCGGGATGCAAATTGCGATTGGTTGGTGAAGGATCACTTGGAACCTGCCCCCAGCCTTGTTAAAAACGGTCATGGAGGAGCTTCAGCTACATTTGGCCAAGGCCCGTAAGACGGGCTTTCGCGTGACAGCTCACGTGACTGCGCGCATCCTGCAGCGCGACCTGCACGACGAGGTTGCGCGTATGGAAACCCAACCGCGCGGCAAGAGTTACAGGGAAATGGCGGTGCTTCTTGGCGTGCTTTTTGCCTTGGCGGTTTTTGCCGCCAGCTTTGGCTGGATCGGCCTCGCGCTCTATTTCGCGGCGGCCCTGCTTCTCTTTTACTGACCCTGCGACAAGATGACATGACCACCCCAAACGCTTGAACTTGCGAGGAATTTCGCGGGTATGCGTATGTATACTATTGAAAACAATAGATTTTTCAGATCCGCACATCAATTGGCATCGTAGTTAAAGCAATACCAAACGACACACCAATTCATGGAGATGAACAATGGGTTCACTAATGGCTATGCTCGCTTTCGGTAAGTTAGGTTTTGTCGCTGTACTGGCATTTCTTGCCTCACGGTCCGCGATGCGGATGAAGGACGACCCGTCGCACAAGCGCTCGACACTTTGCGCAAACAGCGAACACTGGGCGGCAACACGCAAATGATTACGGCGCGGGGCTCTGCTTTTGCAGCCCCGCAAGACCTATCGGGCGTTGCGGGCCACATAGGTATGGATCGTGAAGACAACCGCCTGCGTGCGCGGCAGCCGCAAGATGCATTGCCGCTCTGACCGCGTAAAGGGCATCACATCGTTGGTCTCGCGTTTGTAGGGCTGATGCAAGTCCGGATCGACATAACGCAATTTGTTGAAACGCCAGAGCGGACGTCCCACCTGTACACCGTCGAACAGGCGTTGCACGCGGGCCGCGATATTGTCGTCATATTCAGGCACAGGGACGTGAATGCCCGTCAGCGGACGGTTGATCTTTTCGGCCAACCGCCAGTTCGCAGGAAAGCACAGAACGGCGCTTGTCATCACATGCTCGTCACCCTGTTTTTCCAGGATGCAGATATCTTCCTGCACCAGATGCCCGAGCGTCTGCAGCGGGGCATGGCGGTCCAGCGATACATGCCGCCCATCGGGGCAAATCACCTGATCATCCCTCACCCGAAACCCCAGATCAGGCAGGATATCCAAAGCCTCGGACAGAACCTCTTGCCCGGTTTCGCTGGTCCGGTCGTTCTCGTAGAGAACAGCCTCCGGTCGTGTCGCAAGAAGCTGGGCGCGATAGGCCATTTGCGCAGCATAGGATGCATCGACGCGCAGCCAGTCGTTCGCCGCACAGGGCATCGTTCCCGGCAGGCGCGGGTCGCCTTCGTGGGCATCGGGCAAGGTCTGTTGCAAAATCGTTTTCATGTTAGCCTAAGATAGATCGGAGCATGCGTCCCATGTATCTAGTCCGCGTCGGCCAAAACCACAAAGCGGTTCCGGAGGCAGGGTGTCTGCTTGACAGTTTTTGATCTCAAACAGGCCCTTTTTTGATGATTTACATAGCAGTTGCCCCCGTCCCGCTCTGGCTCTTTCTTTTGTTCGGGCTTGTGGCTTGGCATACATCGGCGTTTTTGCGCCGCTCAAACCTTCCCATGGCAGTGCCACTTTTTCTGCTTGGTCTTGGGCAAGCGGGCGTCGCTGGCGCAGGCCTCTACTTCACTGCGGAACGCAGCATTTCTACACAGGCATGTCTGACAGGTATTATCGGCTTTCAGGCCGGGATGATCATCGGGCTGGCGATTCTGGGCACGTTTTTTGCGCTTCTGATCGGCGCGCGTGAACGGCTTTTGGCTGTTCTGTCAGGAAACGGGGATTTCTTCGCCGCCCAGGTGTTGCTGCAAGTCGTGGTTATTCTGATCCTGCTGCGCTCGGCGCTGCTGTGTACCGTCTAGGCCTTGTCGAAGAACGGGGTCATTTGGGCGACAATCACGCTGTTTTCTTCCAGCGCGCGGGCCATCAAGGCCCTTTCATCATCGGATATATCATGGCCTTCGGCCAACCGTTCGTCCAACGTCCCATAGCCGGACACATCCAGCGGGGCGAGGTCGGCCTGCTTGAGGATCGCCACTGTTTCGCGGACGGCTTCTGCTTCATCCACGCCGCTGGCATAGCACATCAGTGCCGCGCCGGTGGCGCCATCAGGAAGACCGTCACCCGCATTGCGGCCGACCTCGACGAGCAATGTATAGACCTGCTGGCGGCTTTCTTTCTTGCTCATTTGTCGTCTTTCTCTTCATAGCGCGACCGGACTGCCCATACGGTCGAGAAGATGACCACGATCTGCAACGGCATGTAGATCACGACGAACAGCACGACCATACGCCAGACAAGCGACAACTCCATCACCAGTGTTGCAGAGACGACGGGCAGAAAGATCAGCGAAAGCACCAGACCAATGGCTGCTGTATCGGCGAGCACGGGTAACCACGCCTGCCGGAACGACGGACGAATGCCCGCCGCCACGCGCTTGCGCGCCAGATACCGGCTGATAATCATCTAGTCGCGCAGCAGTTCATTGATGCCGGTCTTGGAACGTGTCCGTTCGTCCACCCGCTTGACGATCACGGCGCAGTAAAGGCTGACGTTGTTCTTGGACGGCATCGAGCCTGCGACAACAACCGAGTAGGGGGGCACTTCGCCATACATGACTTCTCCGGTCTCGCGGTCCACAATCTTGGTGGACTGGCCGATGAACACACCCATGCCAAGAACCGATCCTTCGCGCACGATGCAGCCTTCCACCACCTCGGAGCGCGCGCCGATGAAGCAGTTATCCTCGATGATTGTCGGACCGGCCTGCATGGGTTCCAACACGCCGCCAATGCCCACGCCACCGGACAGGTGCACGTTCTTGCCGATCTGCGCACATGAGCCGACAGTTGCCCATGTATCGACCATTGTCCCTTCGTCGACATAGGCGCCGAGGTTTACGAAAGATGGCATCAGCACAACACCGGGCGCGATAAAGGCGGACTTGCGCACGACACAATTCGGGACCGCACGGAAACCGGCAGTCTTCCAGTCGTCGGCACCCCAGCCTTTGAATTTGCTGTCGACCTTATCCCACCAGCCGCCGCCTTGGGGGCCACCGGACTGTGGCTCCATATCCTTGATGCGGAAGCCCAGCAGCACGGCTTTCTTGGCCCATTGGTTGACATGCCAGCTGCCATCATCCTGACGCTCGGCGACACGCAGTTTGCCACTGTCCAGCGCATTCAGCGTTTCCTCGATTGCCTCACGGGTTTCACCGGTTGTGTGAGAGGTGATCGTATCGCGGGCATCCCACGCGGCTTCGATTGCAGTCTCAAGGGCAGCATTGGACATGGGTTTCTCCGTAAATTGATTTCACAGGCTTCTAGCGGGGGTTGCGGGATCAATCAACGCTCAAGGCGACCTTGCAAACCCGGCTCAGTCAGGCAAGCTTGTGCAAAATGCAGGCAGGACAAAGCAAATGATGAAAGACCACCGGCAGCACCCGTTCCGAGACAGCCAGCAGGACCGCGACGCCGCAAGCCATACTCCCGACACGCCGCAAACCCGTGCGCCCTCATATGCGCTGGCCTTTGCGGACGACGATTTTATGCTGCGTGAGGAATTACGCCCTGTCCGCCTGCAGCTTGAACTGCTCAAACCTGAATTACTGATGACCGAGGCCAAGGTCGATTCGACCATTGTTTTGTTTGGTGGTGCGCGCATTCCCGAACCGGCCAAGAAAGATACGGCGCGTACGCAAACCCTCGCGGATTTGTCGAAATACTACGAAGAGGCACGCCGGTTTGCGCAGATGATGACAGAAAAATCGCTGAAATCAGGCGGTACCGAAAATGTGATCGTCACAGGCGGCGGTCCGGGTGTGATGGAGGCAGGCAATCGCGGCGCGCAAGACGCGGGCGGGCGGTCGATCGGTCTGAACATTGTGCTGCCCCATGAACAAGCGCCAAATGCCTATGTGACGCCTGAACTTTGTTTCAACTTCCACTATTTCGGGATTCGCAAAATGCATTTCCTGATGCGCGCGTCAGCAGTCTGCGTGTTTCCGGGGGGATTTGGCACGCTGGACGAGATGTTCGAGGCGCTCACATTGATCCAGACGGGGCGCATGGCGCAGGTGCCGTTTTTGCTCTTTGGGCAAAGCTTTTGGGAAAAGATTATCAACTGGGATGCCCTCGCCGAGGCGGGCACGATTTCGGCGGATGATTTGAAACTGTTCCGTTTTGTGGAGACGGCTGAAGATGCCGTGGCCGCTTTGGAGAATTGGGAAGGCAACGGCCAAAAGCGCGGTGTGATTCCCGGCCGTTAACGCATTTTTGCGTGCAGATACCTGTGGCGATGTCCCGGAAACGGGGCATCGAAACGCCGGATCAGGCGGCCATAACTATACCCCAGATCAGACCCTTTGCAGACCCGCGCACCTGCGGCATCATGCAGGGCCAATCCGCCACCTGCTTCACGCAGCTGATAGCCCTTGCGCGACAGACGCTCCTGTAAATCATCCCAACCTGTCGCATATGCCAGATCATCCGCGAGAAGCGCCCGCGAGGGCGCGACGAGCCGCTCATCCGCTCTGCGAGCCGTCTTCGCGCGGGTCCTGCGGTACAAATCATGCTTTATGGCGTCGCGCACGATGTGTCCGGCCGAGAGATCCTCGGCTTCCCCGATCCGGCGCAGAGCCGCGACCATCGTCGGGCCCAGATATATGGTGACAGTCTCCATGCCCTCACCATGCCGTCACATGGTGAAGAGATGATTAAAGTCCGGTCTCTTGTGCGATCTGCGCTTTGGATTTGCGCGCGCGTTCTGTCGCCGACTTCAGCTGGCCACAGGCGGCCATGATATCCTCGCCCCGCGGTGTGCGAATGGGTGAGGCATAGCCAGCCTTATAGATAATATCCGCAAACTTGCGGATCCGGTTGTTCGACGACCGCTTGTAGGGTGCGCCGGGCCATTCATTGAACGGGATCAGGTTGATCTTGGCTGGGATGCCCTTGATCAGTTTGATCAGGCGTTGCGCATCTTCGTCACTGTCATTCACACCGTCCAGCATCACATATTCAAAGGTGATGCGCTCGGAGTTCGATACCTTGGGATAGTCCCGCAACGCATCCAGCAAATCCGCAATCGGCCAGCGCTTGTTGATCGGGACAAGACGGTCCCGCACCTCATCGGTTGTCGCATGGAATGAAATCGCGAGCTGGCATCCGATCTCCTGCGCGGTGCGTGCAATTTCGGGCACCACACCGGATGTCGAGAGCGTGATCCGTCGCCGCGACAGGGATATCCCCTCGGGGTCCATCGCGATCTTCATGGCGTCGCGCACATTTTCAAAGTTATAAAGCGGCTCGCCCATCCCCATAAGGACGATGTTCGACAGAAGCCGCGTTTCATCCTTCGGCGCACCTTGCTCGGGCCATTCGCCCAGATCGTCACGAGCGACCATGATCTGCCCGACAATCTCGGCTGCGGTCAGGTTGCGCACGAGTTTCTGCGTGCCCGTGTGACAGAACGAACAGGTCAGCGTGCAGCCAACCTGACTGGAAATACACAAAGTCCCGCGGTCGGTTTCAGGGATATATACCACCTCAACCTCATGTCCGCCTGCGATCCGCACCAGATATTTGCGGGTGCCGTCATCCGACACTTGCCGCGTCACAACTTCGGGCAATTCAATCACAAAGGTATCGGCCAACATCGCGCGGTAGTCTTTCGCCAGATTGGTCATCTGCGCAAAATCACGCACACCCCAATAGTAAACCCACTGCCAGATCTGGCCGACCCGCATCTTGGCCTGCTTTTCCGGCGTGCCGGCCGCAATCAGTGCATCCCGCATCTGGTCACGCGACAAACCAATCAGGTTGCGCGGTCCGTCTGGCAGCTTGCGCGGAATTGTCAGCACGTCCTGCGTAATGGGGGCCTTGGCGTCCATGGGTTCACTCTCAATCAGGGATTTAGGGGCATATAAGAGAAAAAGGCGGCCTCCACAAGGAAACCGCCTTTGCGCAAATTATTGTGAAACGCCTAGCCCGCGCAGCGGCTAGCGGCTTCTTCCACCGCAGCAGTAAAGCCCAAAAGGCTAAATGTATCTTGTGTTTGTGTGCCACGACCCGACCGCGCCGTGATCACCGCATTCGCCCCGCGCTTCATCGCCTCGACGAAACGGGCGTCATCGGCAGGGGTTGCCGGCCATGCGGTTTCGCCTTGGGTGAACATCTGGAATGTCGTGTCACCGATCTGCACGCTCGCCGTTGATTCGTCGGCAAACGGATAGCCGCCGGTAAACATGACCTGCCCGTTCACATTCTCGGATGGGCGGTAGAAGACAATCAACCGGATGTCGCCGCGGCGCACGTCGACCGCATTGCCGTCACGTGTATTCAGCGTTTCCTTGGGGGCCGAGACGGCCCAGCATTCGTTCGGATCGCTTTCCACAAAAACGCTCCAGTCGGTATTCGCTGAAACGCGGTTATCGCTTTCTTCCTGTGCAACGGCGGCACCCGCCGTCACCAAAGCCAATGCTACGCCAATTGCGCGTGAAATATTCAAAATCATTCTGCAGCCTCCACGCTGTCCTTGCCTCTGGATGCCCCACCCGTGCCTGCGGCGCATCTGACGGCACCTTTTCGACTGGCGAGACCTTGTTCAACTCGATACCACTACGCCTAGCAAAAAATTGCCTGCGGGGGAAAGCCCCGATACAGGTGCGCTCTGCGCGATAAAAACGAAATATACAATTTAAAAGGGCAAGAAAATGGCAAATCCTGTTGATCTGGTCGAAGTCTGGCGGGGAGATCTGCTTGAATGCGTCCATCAGGGTCACGCAGTTGTGTGTGATGATACCGGCCAGATTGTCGAAAGCTGGGGTGATCCAACGGCGATGATCTATCCGCGTTCTTCCTGCAAAATGATTCAGGCCCTGCCTTTGGTGGAAAGCGGGGCTGCGGCAAATCTGACGGGGCAGCAATTGGCGATTGCATCAGCATCGCATAACGCGGCCGCGATCCATACGGATCTGGTTGGCAAATGGCTCAAGGATCTGGACCTGACGGATGATGATTTTCGCTGCGGTCCGGCATTGCCAATGGACGAGGCGGCCCGAAATGAATTGATCTGCTCGGGCACAGCGCCTTGCCAAATCCACAACGAATGTTCCGGCAAACACGCAGGGTTTCTTACGCTGACAAAATACCTCAACGCCGGTCCGGATTACGAACTGATTGACCACCCCGTGCAGCAGGCCGTCAAAGCCGCCTTCGAGGATGTGACGGGCGAAACCAGCCCGATGTACGGGATTGACGGGTGTTCCGCGCCGAACCATGCCTGCACCGTGCATGGCCTTGCCCGCGCGATGGCGTTTTTTGCCAGCGCGCAGGACCGGTCGGATGTGCGCAGCACCGCCGCGGCGCGGCTGACGCAGGCGATGGCGACGTTCCCTGAATTTGTTGCGGGTGAAACGCGGACCTGTACGGATCTGATGCGGGCGATGGACCATAAAGTCGCGATCAAGACCGGTGCCGAAGGTGTGTTCATTGCGATCATCCCGGAAAAGAGACTGGGCGTTGCCGTCAAGATCATGGATGGCTCTCAGCGTGGGCGCGATTGCGCCATTGCGGCGATCCTCGTGCGGCTTGGCGCGCTTGACCCGAACCACCCCGCAGCCGTTGCGCGCCGCACACCGGCCATTCTCAATCGTAGGGGGCTGACGACGGGCTTTATCCGCCCGGCCCCATTGCTCGTGTAAGCCCTACACGCTCACCAGAAACACCGAACGGAAAGCCTGCCTTATGCCCTTTACCCTTGCCACTTGGAACATCAACTCTGTGCGTCTGCGCGAAGACATCGTCGCCCGCCTAATGCGCGACGAGGCACCTGATGTGCTTTGCCTGCAAGAATGCAAAAGCCCTGTGGACAAGATCCCGCTAGAGCAGTTTCAGGCGCTGGGCTACACGCACATGGTTGCGCGCGGCCAGAAGGGCTATAACGGCGTGGCGATCTTTTCCAAAATCCCCATGGACGAGGCAGGGGCCGAGGATTACGCGGGGCTCGGTCATGCGCGGCATGTCGCGGCCAAGCTGGAAAACGGCGTGACGATCCATAACCATTATGTGCCCGCAGGCGGTGATGTGGCGGACCGTACCGTGAACGAGAAATTCGGCCAGAAGCTCGATTACCTGACAGACATGCGGGATGCCTATCATGCGCAGAAACCGGTAAAATCCATCCTTGTCGGTGACCTGAACATCGCGCCGCGCGAAGATGATGTGTGGGATCACAAGAAATTGCTCAAGGTCGTGAGCCACACGCCGATCGAAGTGGAACATTTCGCCGATGTGATGGACGCGGGCGCGTGGTCGGACGTGACACGCAACGATATCCCCGAAGGCCTGCTCTATAGTTGGTGGTCCTATCGCGCCAAAGATTGGGACGAGGCCGACAAAGGCCGCAGGCTTGATCACATCTGGGCCACGCCGGATATCAAGAACGCGGCCCATAGCAGCCGCGTGCTGCGCGATGCGCGTGGCTGGGAGAAACCCAGCGATCACGCGCCTGTATTCGCAACGTTCGATCTGTAGAGGCCTGCCATGACACTTCCGACATCCATGAAAGCGCTTGTGCAATTGCACGATGGCTATGCGGGTACACAGACGGGGCCAAACATCAGTGACCTGTCGCCTTTTCTAGCCTATCAGGACGTACCCCTACCACAGCCCGCCGCAGGCCAAGCGCTCATCAAAGTGCATCTGGCGGCGGTGAACCCGTCCGATATCCACTTCATCAAAGGCGAGTACGGCCAACCGCGCGTCAAAGGGGCGCCCGCAGGTTTTGAGGCTGTGGGCGAGGTTGTGGCCGGCAACACGCCCCTGATCGGCAAGCGCGTCAGCTTCTTTGCCGGTGGGTCCGGCACATGGGCGGAATATGCGCTGGCCGATGTAACGAGCCTCGTGCCCTGCCGCCCAGATCTGGCCGAAGTCGATGCCGCATGCCAGTTGGTCAATCCGCTGACCGCGATTGCGATGTTTGATCTGGTCAAGGAAAGCCGCGCGGAAAGCTTTGTACTGAACGCTGCCGGATCGCAGCTTGGCAAATACCTGATTGCGCTGGCGAGGGATAATGGCGTTGCGCCAATCGCAGTCGTCCGGCGCGCTGAACAGGCGGCTGAACTGCGCGACATTGGCGCACATTCCGTGATTGTGTCCACCCAACCGGACGCGCTTGATCAGGCCAGAACGGCCTTCCGCGCGCTGCCCCCCGCGATTTTGCTTGATGCGGTGGGCGACCAATTCACGGCTGATCTGTTCTTTGCGATGCCCAAACACAGCACATGGGTGAACTATGGCAAGCTGTCGGGCGAGGCCCCCTGCCTGACGGAACTGGGCCAGCTGATCTTTATGAACAAGAAAATCGAGGGCTTCTGGCTGACCCGCTGGATCAAGCAGGTGGGGGCGGACCGTGTGCGTGCGGGCTTTGTGGAAATCCAGGAGCGCTTTGTCAGTGGCGCATGGAAAACGGATGTAGCTGGTATCGTACCGTTGTCGGAGGCCATGCTGCGCCTGCCTCAGGTGCTGGCAATGCCCGATGGCAAGGCGTTTATTGATCCGCGAGGCTGATCTTGCTTGCATCTGCACTGTAAATCCGCGACACGCGCGCTTTCGGTTCAGAAATGTTGAAAAACCGCCGAACCGTTGCTAGTTTTAGGTCATGCCCTGCGTCGGGGCCATGACGACGTGCTTTAAGGAGGACAATGAACTGTCTCTTTCTACAGCGGCTGATACATCAGCCAAATCCGGAGTCGCAGCAATGACGACCCCACAAAATGTGACCAGCGAAACGCTCCTGGCGGCTGTTCTCAAATCCCTGGATGATGATAAAGGCGAAGACATCGTGCAGATCAATCTGCGCGGCAAGTCCGAGATCGGCGACTATATGGTCATCGCATCGGGCCGTTCGACGCGCCAAGTGACTGCGATGGCTGAAAAGCTTGCGGATCGTCTGAAGCAGGAATTCGGGATCATCTCCAAGACCGAAGGCAAAGACACCGGCGATTGGGTGCTCATCGACACAGGTGATATCATCGTGCATATCTTCCGTCCGGAAGTGCGCGAATTCTATCAGCTTGAAAAGATGTGGCAGCCGGGGACGGCCACCGCCGTCTGATGCGGGTCCAGATTTGCGCTGTGGGCCGTTTGCGCAAAGGGCCCGAGCGCGACCTTTATGATGACTACCTCACCCGGTTCGACCGGACGGGGCGGGCGCTGGCCCTTGGGCCTGCGCAACTGATCGAAGTCGAAGACAAAAAGGGCGGCGGCATGGCCGGCGAGGCAGCCCTGCTGGAACGTGCGGTGCCCGATGGTGCCTTGATCTGTACCCTGGATGAACGCGGCAAACTCATGGGCTCGCCGGACTTTGCAGCCCTTCTCGCCACATGGCGCGACCAAGGGCGGCAGGACGTCAGTTTCGTGATTGGCGGGGCCGACGGGATTGACCCCGCTTTGCGTGACCGCGCCGATGCGTCATTGAGTTTTGGCAAAATGGTCTGGCCCCATATGCTCGTGCGCGTGATGCTGGCCGAACAGCTCTACCGTGCTGCCTCTATTCTGGCGGGCGGTCCTTATCATCGGGCCTAGGAGCCTCCGGCGGGAGTATTTCGGGCAAGATGATGAGGTGTGGTGGTTCCCCTGATTGCAATGCTGCGATAGACAGCAATCAACCAATATAGGAGCGTTGCTATGCCCATCCCCAAACCCGTTGTTCTGTGTATTCTTGATGGCTGGGGCCTGCGTGACGCGGTTGAAGGCAACGCGCCCAGGCAGGCGCATACCCCCCATTTTGACGAGATCATGCGAGGGCCCCATGCCCAGCTTCTGACCCATGGCCGTGATGCTGGCCTGCCCGGCGGGCAGATGGGCAATTCCGAAGTGGGCCATACCAATATCGGCGCGGGCCGCGTGGTTGCGATGGATCTGGGCCAGATTGAGCTGTCGATCGAGGATGGATCGTTTTTCACGGCGGATGCGCTGGTGCGTTTCATCGAGAAGCTGAAAGCCAGCGGAGGCGCCGCGCATCTGATGGGGGTCGTGTCCGACGGCGGTGTCCACGGGCATCTCGACCATATCATTGCTGCCGCCAAGGCGATCACCGGTGCCGGTGTGCCGGTCATCATTCATGCGATCACAGACGGGCGTGATGTGGCGCCATCTTCGGCCAAGGGGTTTATGCAAACGCTGACTGAAAACCTGCCTGAAAACGCAAGGATTGCCACGGTCATTGGCCGCTATTTCGCGATGGACCGCGATAACCGCTGGGAGCGGGTCGAGACAGCCTATGATGCGATGATCAACGGCGCGGGCGGGTCTGCCGCCACACCACTGGCCGCGATTGAGGCGGCCTATGCGGCGGGCAAGACAGATGAATTCATCCCCGCCACCGTGATCGGCGACTACGCAGGGATCGGAAAGGATGACGGGTTCTTCTGTCTCAACTTCCGCTCCGACCGTGCCCGCGAAATTCTGGCGGCGATTGCCGATCCCGATTTCGACGGCTTCGACCGCGTACAGCCGCCTTTGGCTGCGTTGCTCGGTATGGTAACCTATTCGGACCGCCATGACGCGTGGTTTGATACCGTTTTTCCCAAACGCGATATCCAGAATACCCTTGGTGCATGGGTTGCCAAACACGGGCTGCGCCAGTTCCGGCTGGCCGAGACCGAGAAATACCCGCATGTGACCTTTTTCCTCAACGGCGGGATCGAGGTGCCGGAGAAGGGTGAGGACCGCTATATGGCACCCTCGCCAAAGGTCGCGACCTACGATTTGCAGCCGGAGATGTCGGCCGCCGAGGTGACGGAGCATTTCGTCAGGGCCATCGAGGACGGCTATGACCTGATTGTCACCAATTATGCCAACCCCGATATGGTGGGGCATACCGGTGATCTGGGTGCAGCGATCAAGGCTTGTGAGGCGGTTGATGAGGGTCTGGGACAGGTCCTGACCGCGCTTAAGGCCGCAGGCGGTGCCATGATCGTCACCGCAGACCACGGCAATTGTGAAACGATGATTGATCCTGAAACCGGCGGGCCGCATACCGCGCATACGCTGAACCCTGTGCCGGTAGCCTTGGTCGGTGGGCCAGAGGGCGTGTCACTGCGTGACGGCAGGCTGGCCGACCTTGCGCCCACGGTGCTTGATCTGATGGGGTTGGAATTGCCCCCCGAAATGACAGGGCGGAGTTTGATCGTAACATGATCCGCCTGATTGCTGCACTACTCTGTTTCGCCTCGGGGGCCGTTGCGCAACAAAACGCGGTCGAGGCTGCCGCCCAATTGCAGGCAGCCCAAGCGCAATTGCAGGCTGCCGACAGCGCACGCGACCGGATCGCGGCGCTGACCGAAACCGTACAGGCCTATGAGGCGGGGTTGGCAGCCATGCGGCAGGAACAACGCGACATTGCCCTGCAAGAAGCTATCCTGACCGAAGAACTCGATCTGCGCCGCGCCGAATTTGCCCAGCTTCTGGGGGTGCTGTCCGCCATCAGCAACACGCCGCAACCTGTCTTGCGCGCACATCCGGACGGGCCGCTGAACACCGTGCGCGCTGGCATGCTCGTGGCCGATGTGACACCGGGGTTGCGCGCCGAGGTCGCGCGGCTCAATACACTTCTGGCGCAGACCCAAGAGGCACGGCAGGCCCAGGATGCCGCCGCGCAGACTTTGACCGAAGGATTGCAGGGCGCACAGGCCGCCCGTGCGGCGCTCGGACAGGCGGTGTCAGAACGCACCGATCTGCCTAGCCGTTTCGAGGACGATCCGGTGCAAACCGCGCTCTTGGTGGCCAGCACCCAGACCTTGGGGGAATTCGCCGCAGGACTGGCCGAAGCGCGTCCGAATGGCACCGAGATACTGACCGCCCAAGGAAACCTGCCTTTGCCGGTTGCCGGCATCATCCTGCCCGACGACGGCACGGGACGGCCCGGTTTGCGTATCGGTACCGAACCACGTGCCTTGGTGACCGCCCCCGCACCGTCCACGATTTTGTTCCAGGGCCCGCTTCTGGACTATGGAACGGTGGTGATTCTGGAACCAGCCGCCGACATCATGTTCGTCATGGCAGGATTTGCCGAGGTCTTCGGCGTGGCGGGTCAGGTGCTTCCGGCGGGCGCGCCGATCGGGCTTTTGGCGGCAAATGACAGGAAATTGACTGAAAATATTGGGATTGCGACTGGGCAGCCGGGCTCTGCCCTTTATCTTGAGGTAAGAGAGGGGCAAACTCCGGTTAACCTCGCCGCATGGTTTGCGGTCGAGTAGGTAAGGAATGAAGATGAAAAAGCTGATGTTAGCTGCCGCTGGTGGCGCTGTCTTGGGACTGGTTGTGACAACGCAGGTTGCGGGGCCACTTGTGGCGCAAGAAGCGGATCAGAACACCAGCGTTTATGAACAGCTTGATCTCTTTGGCGATATTTTCGAGCGGATCCGCGCGAACTACGTGGAAGAAGTTGACGACCGTGAACTGATCGAGGCGGCGATCAACGGGATGCTGACATCGCTTGATCCGCACTCCAGCTATCTGTCCCCCGAAGCGGCGCAACGGATGCGCGTGAACACCTCGGGCGAATTCGGCGGTCTGGGGATCGAAGTCACCCAGGAAGAGGGTTGGGTGAAAGTGGTTTCCCCGATGGATGGCACGCCGGCCGAGGCCGCAGGGATCGAAGCGGGTGATTTCATCACTGCCGTTGACGGGGAAAGCGTGCTGGGCCTGACCTTGGACGAAGCGGTGCAAATGATGCGCGGCCCTGTTGGCGCCGAGATTATCGTCACCATCGTGCGCGAAGGCGAGGCCGAGCCTTTTGACGTCTCGATCATCCGTGACACGATCAAACTGACCGCCGTACGCAGCCGCACTGAGGGCAATGCCGTTGTCTTGCGGGTCACGACCTTCAACGAACAGACCTTCCCGAACCTGGCGGAAGGGATCGAAGAGCAGGTGGCCGAGGCTGGCGGCATCGACAATATTGACGGCTTTGTCGTTGATCTGCGCAACAACCCCGGTGGTCTGCTCAGCCAGGCGGTCTATGTCTCTGACGCTTTCCTTGACGCGGGCGAAATCGTCTCCACACGCGGGCGGCAGGCGTCTGACGGGGACCGGTTCAATGCCACACCCGGTGATCTGGCCGAAGGCAAACCGATTGTTGTCCTGATCAATGGCGGGTCTGCCTCTGCGTCGGAAATCGTGGCAGGTGCGTTGCAAGACCACCGCCGCGCCATCATCGTTGGCACCAATTCCTTCGGCAAAGGGTCTGTCCAGACGGTTGTTCCCCTCAGCCAGGACGGGGCGATGCGCCTGACAACTGCGCGCTATTACACACCGTCGGGCCGTTCCATCCAGTCGCTCGGAATTTCTCCGGACATCATTGTGGAACAGCCCCGTCCACGCCCCGTGGATGAAGAAGAGGCAGAAGCAGGTACACCACGGACCGAAGCAGGCTTGCGCGGTTCTTTGGAGAATGACAGCCTGACAGAGGACGAAATCCGCCAGATCGAAGAAGATCGCGCGCGCGCCGAGGCTGCGGCAGCTCTGCGCGAGGATGATTATCAACTGGCCTATGCTATTGATATCCTGAAGGGTTTGAACGCATTGGGCCCACTGGCGGGTAGCGAGTGATCAAATAGCTCTCCTGATCACGCTGACGTGAGTGACAAAGGGAAATAGCGTCCTATTTCATTTTGCACCACCTGACCAAGCGTCACCAATAGGAGAGACACGATGACTAAGCTGACACGCCGCAACCTGCTTGCCGCCGGCACGGCCTTGCCTTTCGCAGGCCTTGCCGCCGGAGCTGCCCGCGCCGAAGCCCCGATGATGGGTGCAAGTTTCGCCACACACCGCCGCTTTATGATCGGCGATTTCGAGGTGACAACAATCCTGGGCGGCACCACGCCCCGCGAAGCGCCTCAGGGCATCTTCGGCATGAACGTGTCGGAAGAAGAATTCGCCACCGTCAGCCGCGACAACTTCCTGTCGACCGAGGCATCACAGTTCTTTTTCACACCCACACTGGTGAATACAGGCAGCGAAGTCGTGCTTTTCGATACAGGCCTGAACGCCGCCGCCACCGTCGCAGCCCTTGAGGGTGCAGGCTACACCGCCGACCAGGTCGATGTTGTCGTCCTGACCCACATGCACGGCGATCATATCGGTGGCCTGATGAACGATGGCGCACCAACCTTCGTTAACGCACGTTACGTGACAGGCCAGATGGAGTTCGACCACTGGGCTGGCGCCGAAAACGAAGGCTTCGAGGCGAACGTCCGCCCGCTGGCCGAAAACATGACCTTCCTTGGTGATGGCGGCGATGTCGTCAGCGGTATCACAGGCATGGCCGCGTTCGGTCACACGCCGGGCCATATGGTGTACCGCCTTGATAGCGCAGGCGCTGGCCTCGTGATTTTCGCCGACCTTGCCAACCACCCGGTCTGGTCGCTGGCACGCCCTGACTGGGAAGTGCGCTTTGATGCCGATAAAGAGGCTGCCGCCGCATCACGCCGCAACGTGCTTGGCATGATCAACGCCGATCGTATCCCGGCCATCGGCTATCACATGCCGTTCCCTGCTGTCGGTTATGTCGACACAGGCTCCAACGGTGCCGAGTTCCGCTGGGTGCCCGAAGCGGGCCAGTTGATGGGCTAATTGCTTTGCGAAAGTCTGGCCACCTTGGTGGTCAGGCTTTCACTCTCTCGGATGCGGGGTCATAAAACGGCTTCAATTGCGCCTCCGCCTGCACCCGCACCCCCATCACATCAATCTCGTAGGTGCTGGCCAGTACATCGGCCACGCTCTCGCCCACGCATGGCACATATCCCATCCCAAGTGCGGCCCCCACATGGTGGCCATAGCCGCCAGAGCTCAGATGCCCCACAACCTTGCCATCCCGTAAAATGGGTTCGTTGTGATATAAGAGCGGCTCGGGATCGCTTAGTCTGAACTGGATTAGTCGCCGCTCCAACCCTGCGTCACGTTTGCGCATCACGGCGTCGCGGCCGATGAAGTCAGCTTTGTCGGTTTTCACGGCAAAACCTAACCCGGCTTCAAGCACGTGATCCTCAGCCGTAATATCGTGACCGAAATGGCGGAATCCTTTTTCCATGCGCGCCGCATCCATCATATGCATCCCGCAAAGTTTCAGCCCCATGTCCTGTCCCGCCGCTTGCAGCACCTCGAACACATGGCCCGCCATGTCGGTCGAGACATAGATCTCCCAACCCAGCTCACCCACATAGGTGACGCGATGGGCGCGGGCCAGACCCATGCCAATCTCGATCTCTTGCGCGGTGCCAAAGGGGTTGGCGCCATTGCCAAAGTCATTTGGTGACACCGCCTCAAGCAGTTTCCGGCTGTTCGGCCCCATGACGGCCAGCACGCCTTCGCCTGCTGTGACATCGGTGATGACCACGTTGAAATCACCCATATGGCGCTGCATCCACGTCTGATCCGCCAGACGCGTCGCGGCGGGGGTGACCACCAGATAGGCGGTTTCGGACAGACGGGTTACCGTTACATCGGCCTCGATCCCGGCACGGGAATTCAGAAACTGCGTATAAACAATCTTGCCCACCGGCACGTCATACTGGCCGCCGCCGATGTGGTTCAGAAACGCCGTTGCATCGCGCCCCTCAACACGGATTTTCCCGAATGAGGACATGTCATACATCCCCACATTGGTCCGGATCGCATCCAGCTCAGCGGCGACATTGCCAAAGAAAGTCTGCCGCTTCCAAGAGTATTCGTAGGCCGGGGCCTGCCCCGGCGCGGCGAACCAGTTCGCCCGCTCCCAGCCTGCAAGCTCACCCATGACAGCACCCTGATCCAGCAGATGCTGGTGGAACGGTGTACGCCGCACACCGCGCGCGGTGGCCTTCTGGCGGAACGGGAAATGGTCGGCATAAAGAAGGCCCAGCGTTTCCTTCGACCGCTCAAACAGATAGGTCTTGTTCCCCTGAAACGGCTGCATCCGGCCGATATCCACATCGCCCAGATCAAATGGTTTCTCGCCCGCGTCCATCCACTGCGCCAGCGCCATACCGGCACCACCGGCAGACTGAATACCGATCGAATTAAAGCCCGCCGCCACCCAGACGTTATCCATCTCGGGCGCCAGTCCCAGATGATAGGCATCGTCCGGCGTAAAGCTCTCCGGGCCATTGAAAAACGTATGTATGCCTGCCTCTGCCAGCATTGGCATCCGCGCAACGGCAGCCTCAAGGATCGGCTCAAAGTGGTCGAAATCCTCGGGCAGTTGGTCGAACTCGAAATCTGCCGGAATACCGTCCATCGCCCAGGGCTTCGCGTTCGGCTCGAACGCGCCCAGCAGGATTTTGCCTGCGTCTTCCTTGTAATAGGCACATTCATCGGGGACGCGCAGCACGGGCATCTGGGTCAGCCCCGCAATCGCCTCGGTCACGATATAGAAATGCTCGCAAGCATGCAGCGGCACGTTTACCCCCGCCATGCGCCCCACCTCATGGCCCCACATCCCCGCGCAATTCACGATCATGTCGCAGGTCATCGTGCCCCGCGCGTCACCGCTCACCCAGTCAACAGATTGCACGCGGCGCCCCGTCTTGTTGATCTTGTTCACCTTGGTGCGTTCGGCGATTACAGCGCCCTTCATCCGTGCGCCCTTGGCCAGCGCCAGCGCGATATTGGCAGGGTCGCCTTGACCGTCTTTAGGCAGGTACACGCCACCGGTAACACCGTCGATATTCAAATGTTCATAGCGGGCCTTGATCTCGCTGGGCGAGATTTCCTCGATCTCCACCCCGAATGCCCGTGCCATCCCCGCAGAGCGGGACAGCTCTTCGCGCCGCTCCTCGGTCAGCGCGACCGTGATCGACCCCACGCGCTTGAAGCCGGTCGCGACCCCTGTTTCATCCTCCAGATTGCCATAAAGCTCCTGGCTGTATTTCGCGAGCTTGGTCATATTCGCCGTCGCGCGCAGCTGCGCGATCAATCCCGCGGCATGCCATGTGGTGCCAGAGGTCAGCTGTTTGCGTTCCAGCAGCACCACATCCTTCCACCCCAATTGGGTCAGATGATAGGCGACAGAACAGCCAATGACGCCCCCCCCGATAATGACCACACGGGCATGATTTGGAAGGTTTGTCATGGCATTTTTTCCTATTTTCCGCTCAAGCGGCTGTTATGGTGTGGTAATTTGATGTCCGGCGGCTTTGATCTTTTCTGCCAGCTTCGCGATATGCGCAGGCCCGACCTCGCAGCAGCCCCCGACAATCGTGGCGCCCTGATCAATCCAGCCCATCACGAAACCTGCGTATTCCTCAGGCCCAAGGTCCTTGCGCGCGGTCAGCGCATCCACTGTGGGTTTATCACCCAGGAACCCTTCGCTGATCTTGGTAAACCCGTTGGCATAGCCGCCGAAGGGTTTACCGGATGTCGCGAGAATTCCCATTGTGGTGCTAATCGCCTCGGGCGACGAACAATTCGCCAGAATTGCACTTGCATCCCCCGCCACGGCAAAGACATCTGCCACAGGCTCACCCGAGCGCAGCTTTGTGCCATCGTTTTCATCCACTGTCAGGGCAAGCCAGACAGGTTTGCCGGTCGCAACCGTGGCTTCAAGGATCGCACGGGCGTGGGCAACAGAAGCAACGGTTTCACAAATAAGAATGTCGACATGCGGTGCCAGCATATTGGCAACCTCGGTGTAAATCGCGACTGCCTCTTCATGCGCAGGCATCAGATCAGGACGATAAGACGCGCGCAACGGTCCGATAGACCCTGCCAGAACACCCATACCTTGCGCCTCGTCAAGTGCGGCCTTTTGCAGGTTGGCAAAGTGATCTTCCATGCCGGTCCCTTCGAGCCTGTCGCGCAGAACGGCATAGGTGTTGGTGGTATGGACCGTCGCACCTGCGGCGCGATAATCGGCATGCACCTGCGCCACCAGTCCGGGGTGATCAATCATCACCTGCGTGGACCAAAGCGGTGTGGGCCGGTCTCCGGCACGATGGACAAGCTCCTGTCCCATGCCGCCGTCAAGAAGGATGATATCTGTCACGAAATGCGTCTCCGAATGTTATAGGTCCGATGGGCAAGATCACGCCCTGATCCGGCTGTTTTCCGGATCCCAAAGAGGCCGATCCTCTTGAATCGTCGCTATATAACGTTCGCCATAGATATCAACGTGAACCTTAGCCCCCGGCACAGCGGCATCCGCGCGCAGCATGCCAAGCGCGATGGATTTATCCACGCGGTATCCCCAACCACCCGATGTGGTTTCACCCGCTACCTCATCGCCCACCCAGATTGTGGACATGTAGGGCGCATCCGCAGGGCCGGGCTCATCCAGCGTCAGCGTGACGAAACGCTTTTTCACACCCGCCTGCTTTTCCGCCAGAAGGGCCGCCTTGCCAGTGAAATCCTGCGGTTTGTCGAAGTTGATAAACCGCTCCAACCCGCCTTCAAGCAGCGAATAATCTGTGCTCAGATCACCTTTCCACGCGCGATAACCCTTTTCCAGCCGCAGCGCGTTCAGCGCGAACATGCCAAAGGGTACCGCACCAGCGCCCAGCACCGCGTCATAAAGTGCGGGCATGTCGGCAATGGCCGCATGGATTTCCCAACCCAGTTCGCCCGCAAAACTGACCCGCGCCAGCGCACAATCAACACCAGCAACTTTTGCCGCCTGATGGCTCAACCACCCTGCCGACAAATCCGCCTCGGTTCCGATGCTCTCAAACAAGTCTCGCGCCTTCGGTCCTGTCACGATTAGCGTGGAATATTCGGTCGTGTGATCCGTCAGAGACAGCCCCGCATCCAGCGCATCCTTCAGCACATCAAAATCATGCCATTGCGCCGTGGCCGCCGTAATCAGCGTGAACTGGTCCTCGCCATGCCGCATGACCGACATCTCGGTCAGGATCCGCCCGCGATCATCAGCGAAATAGGCAAGGTTCATGCGCCCCACCTTTGGCAAACCGCCTGCGATCCGGCCGCGCAGCCATTCGGCGGCACCGTCACCCGCCAGATTGAACCGCGAAAAACCCGGCAGGTCCAGGACGCCTACACCGTCGCGGACGGCTTCGCATTCTTCCTTCACGCGCGGCTGCCATGGGCCTGCGCGCTCCCATGTTTCGGTTGCCTCAAGCGAGGTGTCATCGCCATCCTTGGCAAACCAGTTGGCGCGCTCCCAGCCGTTATAGGCACCCATCTGCCCGCCGAGTTCCAGCACCTTGTCATGCACCGGCGACAGTTTCTTGTCGCGCCCTGCAGGCCACATCTTGTGGGGGAAATGCATGCCGTATTCGTGGCCGTAAATCTCCATCGCCTTCTGGTGGCAGTAATCCTGATCCGTGTAATCGGTATAGCGGCGCGGATCGCAGGCCCACATATCCCATTCGGTCTGACCGTCCACGATCCATTCCGCAGCGACCTTGCCCGCGCCCCCGCCTTGGGTAATGCCGAAGGTAAAGACGCAAGCCTCGAACGCATTCTTGACGCCGGGCATCGGCCCCAGCAGCGGCAGCCCGTCGGGCGCATAGGGGATCGGCCCGTTGATCACGCGGCCCACGCCTGCGGTGCCAAGGATCGGCACGCGGGCCATCGCATCCTCGATATACCATTCCAGTCGTTCCAGATCATCGGGATAAAGCTGAAAGCTGAAATCTTCTGGCTGCGGATCATCGGGTGTCACCCAATGTGCCTTGCAGTTGCGCTCATAGGGGCCAAGGTTCAGCCCGTTCTTGTCCTGCCGCAGATAGTAGGAACTATCCACATCGCGCAGCAAAGGAACCTTGTGGCCCATTTTCTCGGTCCAAGCCTTCAGTTCGGGAATTTCCTCGGTCAGGAAGAACTGGTGCGACATTGTCACCATTGGCACGGTGCGCCCGCCATAGGGTTTGAACCATTCGCCGACGCGCTGGGCATAATAGCCTGCGGCATTCACGACCTTTTCGCAGTCGATATCACCCTTTTCGGTATGCACGGTCCATGTGCCATTCGCATGCTGGGTGACACCCGTTGCACTACAGAACCGTTCGATCCTGGCACCCATCTGGCGCGCGCCCTTGGCCAAGGCCTGCGTCAATTGCGCGGGATCAATATCTCCGTCGTCCGGATCATAAAGCGCGCCTTCCAGATCATGGGTTTCCAGAAACGGATACATCTCTTTCGCGTCATCCGGCGTCATCAGCCGCAGGTTCAGTCCCTGATAGTTGCCCATGCCCATCGCGCGGGCAAACTCCTGCATGCGTTCCTTGGAATGTGCCAACCGGATGGATCCGGTGACGTGGTAATTCATCGGATAATCCACCTCTTCGGCGAGCCCCTTATAAAGGCCCAGCGAATAGCGTTGCATATTCATCACTGCCCATGAAGTGCTGAAAGACGGACAGTTTCCTGCGGCATGCCATGTCGATCCCGCCGTCAACTCGTTCTTTTCCAGCAGAACACAATCGGTCCAGCCCTTCTTGGCCAGATGATAGAGGGTCGAGACCCCCACAACACCGCCACCAATAATCACAACACGTGCAGTTGTCGGGAAATCAGCCATATCGTTTACCTTCTCTGGTCGGGGGCATGTGGGCCATGGTCCGTGAAAGAGTCATCATCGCCGGCATCGGCGGAAAACATATGTCCAGCAGGCGCCAACCACGCAGGCCGGTCAACGCAAACTGCGGCACTCTTGTGATGATTTGCGCCAGTCGGCGGCATAGGATGTAGGGCATAAAAGCGAAGGCACGACTATCGAAGCGTTGATGCAGCGCCATCGCGATCCCCTCAATAAACCGGCGGCGAGATCACCCAGACGATCTCGCAGGGGGTGTCATGTTTGTTCCACCACTGGAACTGCTGTCCGCGCAAACGGAAGCTATCGCCGGCCCCAAGCTGGAAGTGCTGGCCATCAAGCGCAATCTCAAACTTGCCTTTGATGATATAGCAGACCTCTTGGGTCGGCCGGCTCAGGGGTTCGGGCAAGAATGAGTGGGGGGCGAATGCGGAATGGATGACTTCAAAATCATCGGTCAGATCGGGTGACAACAGCGCCTCGGTCAAGCCTTCGGTCCGGCTGCCGATCGGGCGGCGCGCATGCGACCGCACAATATGCCCTTCTTCTTCCGGGGGGATGGCAACCTTGAAAAAGCTGGATATCGAGACATCGAGCGCTTTTGCGATGCGGGCTAAATCGGCGCGGTCCGGATAGGATAAATCGCGCTCGACCTGGCTGAGCCAGCCAACGGAACGGCCCAAAGTTGCAGCAAGATCAGCCAGCGTAATCCGCCGTGACTTGCGCAATGACCTTATGTCCGCTCCAAGCGATGAAACGGTGACATTTTCATCCCGCATGATCGCACCGTGAAAAAATGACATAAATATTCATATACCGTGGTCCTTAGCATTTGCATAATAGTTTTTGTGCTGAATGCTGCGGATACTGCCAGCGGCGCGCTATTTTGCAAAGGCGAGATTGAGGATAGCCTGCATGCCCGCGATATCCGCCTGATCAAAGGCATCGGGTTGATCGCTATCAATATCAAAAACACCCAGCAACGCACCGTTGCGGTCATGGACCGGCAGCACCAGCTCCGAGCGTGTACTGCTGGCACAGGCAATGTGGCCGGGAAAGGCATCAACATCCGGCACAAGCTGTACTTCACCCGTGCGCGCGGCGGCTCCGCAAACACCCCGCGAAAACGGGATCACCAGACAGCCGTGCCCGCCCTGATACGGCCCGATCTTGAGCATCTCGGGGCCGGTCACCCGATAAAAACCGGTCCAGTCGAAACGGTCATCGCTGTGATGCACCTCGCAGGCAACTGTCGCCATCAAGGAAATCACGTCATCCTCGCCTTCGGTCAGCGCGGCAATCGTTTTGGTCAGGTCATCATAATTCACGCGCATCGCCGTATCTTTCATGTCTTTCTAAACCCGCTCAATGGCAATCGCCGTGCCTTCGCCACCACCGATGCAGATGGCGGCGACACCCCGTTTGAGCCCACGTGTTTCCAGTGCATTCAGCAAGGTCACGATAATGCGCGTACCGGATGCCCCAATCGGATGGCCCAAGGCACAGGCCCCGCCATTCACATTCACAATGTCACGCGGGATATGCATCTCATGCATGAACGCCATCGGCACAACGGCAAAAGCCTCGTTGACCTCCCACAGGTCGACATCATCAACGTCCCAGCCGATCCTGGCCAAGAGCTTTTGCGCGGCAGGCACGGGCGCCGTCGTAAACCACCCCGGTGCTTGCGCATGGCTGGCATGGCCCACGATCCGCGCACGCGCGCCACTGTTGTCAGCCGACAGAACCAAGGCCGCCGCGCCATCGGAAATGCTCGATGCATTGGCGGCCGTCACCGTCCCGTCAGGGCGGAATGCAGGTTTCAGCGACGGGATCTTTTCGGGCCGTGCCTTGCCCGGTTGTTCATCACGGGTGAAGACATCTTCACCATTGCGGCTATGCACGGTGACGGGGGCGATTTCATTGTCAAACGCGCCAGACCTTTCGGCATCGAGCGCGTTGGACAGGGATGCGATCGCATAGTGATCCTGCGCGTCACGGGTGAATTGATATTTCTCGGCGCAATCCTCGGCAAATGTGCCCATCAAACGGCCCTTGTCATAGGCATCCTCGAGCCCGTCGAGGAACATGCTGTCCTGCACACTCTGGTGCCCGATCCGCGCCCCGCCGCGCAGTTTCGACATCAGATATGGTGCGTTGGTCATGCTTTCCATGCCGCCTGCAACCATCGTGTCGGCGCCGCCAAGGGCGATCTGGTCGAACGCCATCATCGCTGTTTTCATACCGGAACCGCACATCTTGTTGACGGTCGTGGCCGGTACGCTGTCATCCAGCCCCGCCAGAAACCCTGCCTGCCGTGCAGGGGCCTGTCCCAGACCTGCAGGCAAGACGCAGCCCATCAGGACCTCATCAACATGTGGTTTGCCGGCGCCCGCAAGTGCGGCCTTGATCGCGGCGCCCCCCAAAGTGGGTGCATCCACATCAGAAAAAATTCCCTGAAACCCGCCCATCGGTGTGCGGGCGGCACCTTTGATGAAAACATCACGCATGATCTTACTCCCTCCAACGCAATAGACGCTACGCCTGTGTCGCCGAAAGGAAAAGCCTGAACATTTGCGTTGCGCGTCGCAGCGATCGGGCTAGGTTCACCGCAATATCAGGAAGGACCTCCCCATGCGCAATTTTCACCACCCCGGCCGCTCGGCGGTTTTTGCAACCAATGGTATGTGCGCAACGTCGCATCCGCTGGCCGCGAAAGTTGCCGTGCAAATGATGGAATCAGGTGGCAATGCCATGGACGCTGCGATTGCGGGGGCAGTGCTGCTGGGCCTGTGTGAGCCGCAGATGACTGGTATCGGCGGGGATTGTTTTGTGCTGTTGACACCGCCGGGCGAAGACCGCGTTGTGGCGCTGAACGGATCAGGCCGTGCGCCTGCGGGAATAGATGCCGACAAACTGCGTGCCAAAGGTGACGTGATCGCACCCTATTCCGCCGATGCGGTCAGCATCCCGGGCGCGGTTGATGCCTTTTGCCGTCTGTCCAAGGACTGGGGCAAACTGGGCCTCAAGGCCGTTCTCGCCCCGTCCATCCACTATGCCGAGGCCGGCGTTCCGGTGGCTGAACGCGTGGCCTCTGACTGGGCGCAATCGGTGGATAACCTTTCTGGCCATGCCCGCGACCTCTATCTGTTGAACGGCGAAGCCCCCAAGGCAGGGCAGATCTTCCGTGCACCGGAACAGGCAGAGGTGCTACGCCGCATTGCCATGGACGGGCGCGCGGGGTTCTACGAGGGAGAGGTCGCCGAAGACATGGTCGCCTCGCTCAATGCGCTGGGCGGCACGCATACGCTGGATGATTTCGCGAATACGGCATGTGACTACACCGACCCGATCACGGGTGGCTATGGCGGGCTCGATCTTTACGAGCATCCACCAAACGGGCAGGGCGCGACCGCGATCCTGCTGCTGAATATCCTGAAGCATTTCGACATCGCAGGCATGGACCCGTGGGGCGCCGAGCGCGTCCATATTGAGGCCGAAGCAACCAAACTCGCCTACGACACCCGCAACCGGTTCCTGTCCGATCCGGAATATATGACGCGGCTCGACTATATGACGTCACCCGACACAGCGGCGAAACTGGCCGCCCTGATCGACCCCAAAAAGGCGATGCCAGCAGGTTTGCCAGGGGCCGAGGCAGTGCACAAAGACACCATCTACATCACCGTGGTCGACAAGGACCGCATGTGTGTGTCGCTGATCTATTCGGTGTTCCATTCCTTCGGGGCGGGCATCGCATCCGATAAATTCGGCGTGCTGTTCCAGAACCGCGGCGCGGGATTCACGCTGGAACAGGGCCACCCCAACGAGGTCGGCGGCGGCAAACGCCCGATGCACACGATCATCCCTGCCATGCTGAAGAAAGACGGCAAGGTTCACATGCCCTTCGGTGTCATGGGTGGGCAGTACCAGTCCACCGGACACGCACGTTTCGTCACCAACGTCACCGATTTCGGCCTGTCGCCACAGGCCGCCATGGACGCGCCGCGCAGTTTTGCGGAAGGCGCGGAATTGCGGGTCGAGGATGGCTACAGCGACGCGGTCAAAGCCGAACTTGCCGCAATGGGCCACAACGTGGTGCGGCCAGAGACGGCGATCGGCGGCTCACAGGCAATTCTGCTTCATGAGGATGGTGTGCTTGAGGGCGGAAGTGACCCGCGCAAAGACGGGTGCGCGCTCGGGTATTGACGAGGGCCAACAGCGCCGCCCTACACTTGGTGTAATGGATGTAGGGTGGCGTGCCTTCAGGGTCCGCGCGCACGGCCGTTCTTTTCCGGATAGGGAATGACACTGCCGTGAGACCAAAATTACTTGATCACAATCAATGCCTTGATCGCCTCCAGATGACCTGCCTTGAGTTCATCAACAGGAAAATGTTCATCCAGATCGTCAAATTTCGCAAACATCTCCCGCGAAAGCGAAAGCGTGACAATCGGCCCTATAAACAGATGTGACATCAGCTTCTTGTCTATCGGCTTGAAGACACCCGCCTTTGTCCCTTGGGCAAGGATCTGGGCCACCAAGGCCTCATGCGGCAGGATATATTCTTCACGAAAAGACCGCGCCACCTGCGGAAACGCGCGCGATACTTCGGCAATGAGAGGCGACATGCGCCCGACCGCCGAATTAATCACCGTGTCGTATAACGTGTCGAACGCCTGTGACAGCTTTTCCTCCGGACTTGCCTGGTCGTCCGCGACAATTGCTTCAAGAGAGCTCAGCGCGTGTTGATAGCCATCGGTCACGCAGGCAATGAACAGATCTTCCTTGTTAGCGAAATGATAATAAAGACTCGCTTTGGTCATGCCCGACGCTTTCGCGATCGCGCTCATCGACGTTCCCGCGAAGCCGTTTTGCAAAAACAGGTCGGTCGCCAAATCTATAATGCGGCCCTTTGCGTCGCGATCTTTGTTTTTTTCCATTTCTAGTTGACCTGGTCTGAGTTATGCCTATCTACCGAACGGTAGGTAGATAATAGGAGCGTTCGGCGATGAAACAAGGTTGGATGAAAGCATGGGCAATTGCCATAGCGTGCTTTGTCGCCGTTTGCCAAACTGCACAGGCACAAAGTCAAGACACACCGGTATTTGTTCAGACAGAGGTGGTCGGCGCGGCATCGCAAAGCGTAACACGCCAGTTCTTCGGACAGGTCGCGGCGCTGGAGACTGTTGATCTCTCATTCGAAGTCGGCGGCTATATAGAAACCCTCGAAGCCCCAGAGGGTGCTTCCATCGAAGAGGGTACGGTGTTGGCCCGACTCGACATTGCCCCGTTCGCGCGTGCCGTCGAACGAAGCCGGCTGGCACTTGCGCAAGCGGAACGCGACCTGATCCGCGCACAGCAACTGGCCACGCGAAACGTTACGTCCGAGGTGCAGGCCGAAAACCTGCAAACGGCGCGTGACCTTGCAGATGTTGCTTTGCGCGAAGCCGAGGCCGCTCTTGACGATGCGGCCATCATCGCCCCATTCAAAGGGATCGTCGCAGACCGGCTGGGCACTGAATTCACCACCATCCAGCCGGGTCAGCCTATCCTGCGCCTGCACAATATGTCCGAGACGCGTGTCGAGTTTGAACTGCCGGAAAGGCTTCTGGCGCAGATCGGGGACCCCAGCGTTGTGACCTTTGAAGGTCATCTTGCAGGGTTGAGTGATCCGATCCCATTAGCGTTTCGCGAGTATCGGGCCGAAACGGCGCAGATCGGCCAAAGCTATACACTTTCTCTCGCTGCCGAACTGGCAGCGGATCAGTTGCTGCTACCCGGGCGGACGATCCGGGTGCACGCCAGCATTGACCGCCCGACAAACGGCATCATTGTTCCGCAAACTGCAATTACAACACGGGCGGACGGGCAGACTGTCGTCGTCGCGCTTGACGGAAATGGCCCGATATTCACCGCAAGGCATGTCCCGGTGTCTGTGGCCTCGACAAATGGGGCAGAGTTCATCGTCACCGGCCTTCCCGCAGAGACCGAGATCGTCACCATCGGGGCGCATCTGGTTCCGGACGGAGCCGCAGTGAAACGGTTCGTCGGCCTCACCGTGGAAGGGCTCTAAGCTATGCAGATTGCGCGTCTATCTATCGAACGGCCACTCTATACCTGGATCTTGATCCTCTTTTGCTTGGTCGGCGGGGCCGCAGGATACTTTGGCGTCGGCAAGCTGGAAGATCCGGTTTTTACCCTGAAATCTGCCATTATCACCACCGCCTACCCGGGTGCGACAGCGGCCGAGGTGGCGATCGAAGTATCCGAGGTGCTGGAGTCCGAAATCCAGCAGATGAACGAGGTTGACTTCGTCACCTCCAGCAACACACCGGGACTGTCGGTGGTTGAGGTGACGATCCGTGATACCTTCGGCGGCGATGAACTGGCCCAGGTCTGGGACGATCTGCGCGACCGTGTGGCCGATGCACAGAGCAAACTGCCTGCCGGAGCGGTGCCATCGAGCGTCAACGACAGTTTTGGCGACGTTTATGGCCTGCTCTACGCTGTCACCGCGCCGGGTTATGACGATGCAACCATTTGGGATATCGCCACCTTCTTGCGGCGGGAACTGCTCACGGTTGACGGCGTGGCCAATGCCGAACTCCGCGGTCTGCCGGAAGAGGCGATCTTTATCGAGCCATCAGGCGAAATCCTTACAGCTCTGGGTGTTTCACCTGATGTGATTGTCGGCGCTGTTTCCGCCGCTGATGAGGTGGTACCAACCGGCACCGCGTCAAACGGGCGGCAGGATTTGCGTGTCGACGCACCCGCACCCGATGATAGCGTCTCGGAGATCAGCGCGCTGACCTTCGGGGTGCAGGGCGAAATCCTGAACCTGACCGATGTCGCCGAGGTCTATCGTGCCCGCATTGATGCGCCACGCCAGATGATCCGCCACAACGGTGCCGAAGCCTTTACAATCGGTGTTTCGGGGCTCAACTCCGAGAACATCGTCGCAGTCGGTCAGCGGGTGGAAGACCGGATCGACGAGATCGCGACACTCTTGCCTGTGGGTGTTACGCTCGCGCCGATTTATGAACAGCACCGCGTTGTCGACACCGCAAACTCGGATTTTCTGGCCAACCTTGCCATGTCTGTAGCTGTTGTCATCGGTGTACTGGCGCTCTTCATGGGATGGCGCGCGGCGGTTGTCGTGGGGGGCTCGCTGCTGTTGACCGTCAGCTTTACATTCTTCTTCATGTATCTCTTCGACATCAAGGTCGAGCGGATCAGTCTGGGCGCGCTCATCATCGCCATGGGCATGCTTGTGGACAATGCCATTGTTGTGGCTGAAGGCATGCAAATCCAGATGAAACGGGGCCGCAAGGCGGTTGCGGCGGCAACAGAGGTCGCCGCACGGACGCAAGTCCCGCTGCTGGGTGCAACCATCATCGGTATCATGGCGTTCGCCGGTATCGGACTTAGCCCTGACAGCTCAGGCGAGTTCCTGTTTTCGCTCTTTGCGGTCATCGGAATTTCGCTACTGCTGTCATGGTTGCTGGCGGTCACAGTCACACCGCTTCTGGGCAGCTACTTCTTTGTTACCGACACCAACCCGGAGGCCAAAGATCCTTACGACACGGTCTTTTTCCGTAGTTACGGCAAGGTTGTGCGCGGCGCGCTTCGTGCCCGCTGGTTGGTGATCATGGCATTGATCGGGGCGATGGTGGCAGGCCTAGGCGCGATGGGCATGGTCAAGCAACAGTTCTTTCCGCCCGCCACGACGCCGATTTTCTATCTCAACTACAAAGCCGCGCAAGGCACCGCGATTGAAACCGCCCGCGACGACCTTGCACAGGTCGAGGCGTGGTTGCTGGAACAGCCGCAGGTCGAAGCTGTCACCACGACGGTTGGCGCCAGCATGACCCGTTTCCTGCTGACATATCCCACTGCGGACCCATCACCCTCATACGGTCAATTGGTCATCCGCATGACCAGTTCTGACGTCTTTCCCGAACTTGCAGCAGGTCTGACAGACTTCACGGCCCGCACGATCCCTTGGGCCGAAACGCGGGTGCAGCAGATCATCTATGGTCCCCCCGTAAGCGCAGATGTCGAATTGCGCCTATCAGGTCCGGATCCGATGGTCCTGCGTGGACTGGCAGATGAAGCCCAGGATATTCTGAAAAAGCAGACCGACCTTCTGGTCACGGAACGTATCGACTGGCGTGAACGCGAACTGACAACGCAACCTATCTTTGCGACGGACCGCGCGCAGGCGCTGGGGATCACGCGTCAATCCGTGTCTCAGGTTATCGCACTTGCCACTGATGGACTGCAGGTTGGCACCTTCCGCGAAGCCGACCGCCAGTTGCCTATCTTGATCCGCACGCCACGCCATGAACAACTGGGCGGCGAATACCTTCTTGATCAACCGATCTATGCGCCCAGCATCAACGGCTACACAACGCTGGATCAGGTGCTTGACGGCTTCAATGTGATTGCCCGCGATACCGTGATCGCGCGCCGTGACCGCACGCCCACCATCAGTGTGCAGGCCTTTACCATTCCGGGTGTGCTTGCTCCTGAAGCATTTGCACAGGTGCGTAACGCGATCGAGGACATGCCGCTGCCGCCCGGTTACCGGATGGAGTGGGGGGGAGAGTTCGAAAGTTCCAGCACGGCGCAGGAAAGCCTCGGCAGGCAGATGCCGCTGGCTTTTGGCACGATGCTGTTGATCACAATCCTGCTGTTCGGCAAGTTGCGCCAGACCGCCGTCATCTGGACAGTCGTGCCGATGGGCGTCACCGGTGTTGGTTTTGGCCTCTTGTTCACGAACCTACCCTTCAGCTTTACAGCGCTCTTGGGTCTTCTGAGCCTATCGGGCATGCTGATCAAGAACGCCATCGTGCTCGTAGAAGAAATCGACAACCAGAAATCTGAGGAAGGGCTTGCGCAATCGGAAGCGATTGTGACCGCCTCTGTCAGTCGTCTGCGTCCGGTTGTCCTTGCGGCGGCCACAACAATCCTTGGCATGGTGCCACTGCTCACAGATGCCTTCTTTGCCTCAATGGCGGTGGCAATCATGGCAGGGCTCGGCTTTGCGTCTGTTCTCACGCTGATCGGCGTGCCTGCGCTTTATCATACTTATATGCGTAAAGAACGGCGCGCCGAAAAAGCCGCGACCAATTCCGCAAAGACGCCTGGCCTTCTGATGCGCTTGCTCTCCCCTGCAGCCAAGACAGGGCCGAAACAGATCGCAGCCGAATAATGCAAGAACAAGGGACAAGGATGGCAGAGTTTTTGGCGCGCGCGCTGCTTTTCTGCAGGAAGCCTCTGATGCCAACGGCGATGGCTCTGCCATCATCTTGCAAATTGCGGTTGGCCAGAAAAACTCACCAGTTGGTCTGGCCAGGTGTCCGATTTCTGCGCCTGAGGCCTACGGCACGACGCTGAATTGGACAAGGCGGCGCGTTCAGCCTGCCCGGAGCGACCGCAAAAAGAGCCCGATCCCGCCGACCAGCAGCACCAGTATCACGATCAGATCAAACGCGCTCATCTGTGCAAGTTGCAGGGTCATATTCGCGATCACACCGAAGATTAGCGCCACAAGTGCCGCGCCTGCGATGCCCCAACCCAGCCAGTTCTTGGCGTTGTAAAAGATCATCCCGATCCCGAACATGAACGGGATCAGGATCATGCCTGAAGTGATCGGCACGCCGCCGATCCCGAAAACGCGGCTGCCCAGCCCGAAGTTTGGCCGCACCACAATGCCATTCAGCAACAGATAGCCACCGCCCACCATCATGATCAGCCCGATCAGAAAGCTGCCGGTCCCGCCATCAGATCCACCTGCGCCACGTGCCATCTATGTCTCCAGTTTCTCGCTTTGGGCCTTTTACCCGCCATACGGTTGTACGTACAGGTTGTGTACAGGGTGTGTACAGCTTCTGTACATCAAATACGGGCCTTCAGCGCATCCATCAACTCGGTCAGGAGTTTGATATAAATCTCGCCCGTCAACTTGCCGTTTTCATCGAATTCCTTGCCAGAACTCGCGACGAGCACCTCTGGTCCCTGCAAGATGTCGGGCCGGAACGGCATCATCATTAGGCGAAGCGCAAACTGCGTACGCTCGCCGCCCGCGCGGCCTGCAGCGGCTGACATGATGGCAAGAGGTTTGTTGTTCCAAGGATTGCCCTCGGTCCGGCTGACCCAATCCAGCGCGTTCTTCAAGGCGCCCGAGGGTGCCTTGTTGTATTCGGGCGTGGAGATGATGACCGCATCCGCCGCAGCGATCTGATCGGAAAGGGTCTGGACCTTCGCAGGGATACCGTCTGCCGCTTCCACGTCGCCGTTGAAGAGGGGAAAATCGATGTCGGCGAGGGTGAATGTATCGGCGCCAAAAATCTCCGCTGCGTTCTGGACCAAAAGCGTGTTGGTCGATGCCTTGCGGAGCGAGCCTGAAATGCCAAGAAGAGTTGTCATTTGTAATCCTTTCAACGGTTTCAGGACAGATAGAGCGCAGGTTGCAAAGCGCAACAGTAGCCCTTGCACAGGCTATGTGCATGGCACATGCTGTCCGCAAAATCTGGGAGAACATCATGGTCCGGCATGGCGGAAAAATATTGAGCGATCAACTGGTTAAGCTCGGCGTAGAGCGGGTATTCTCGGTGCCGGGCGAGAGCTTTCTTGCGGCCCTGGATGGCCTGTACGACAGCGGCATTCCCAACATCGTCTGCCGTCAGGAAGGTGGTGCCGCAATGATGGCCGAGGCCTACGGCAAAATGACCGGCAAGCCCGGCGTCTGTTTTGTTACCCGTGGACCGGGGGCGACCAATGCCTCTGCAGGCATCCATATCGCGATGCAGGACAGCACGCCGATGGTCATGTTTGTCGGCCAGATCGACAATAGGCAGACGGATCGCGAGACTTTTCAAGAGGTTGATTATAAGTCATTTTTTGGCGGTCTGGCGAAATGGGTCGCACAGGTGAACGACACCGACCGCCTGCCGGAATATATCGGCCGCGCGTTCCGTGTCGCCATGTCGGGCCGCCCCGGTCCTGTGGTGTTGGCCCTGCCGGAGAACATGCTCAGCGCCAGCGCCGATGTGCCCGATCTGCATATCCCCGAGGTGATCGCAAATCCGCTGCCAGAGAGCACGGCGCAAACGATCCTGCACGCTTTGGCACAGGCCGAACGCCCGCTCGTCGTCGTGGGTGGCCCGCACTGGTCTGCACAGGCCCAAGCCGATCTGCAGGCCTTTGCCGAGCGCCAGAATGTCCCGGTCGCAGCAGGCTTCCGGCGCCAGGATTATATGGATAACCACCATGCCAATTATGCTGGTGATCTGAACGTCGGGATCAATCCGAAACTTGCACAGCGGGTGCGCGATGCGGATACGCTGATCCTGCTTGGAACGCGGTTCGGCGATATCGAAACGCAAGGCTATACGCTGGTTGACCCCGCCAATCCGGCCAAGCGGATTGTGCATGTACATGCCGACGCGGATGAACTGGGGCGGGTTTACACCCCTGACATCGCAATCAACGCCACCGCGCCTGCGGTGCTGCGCCAGTTGGCAAATGCCGAACATGCGGGCGATTGGTCCGGCTGGAGCAGCGCTGCGCGGGCTGATTATGACCACTGGCTGACCCCGCAGGAAAGCCCCGGCGCGCTGAAGCAAGAGGCGGTGATCAAATGGTTGTCCGAGCATCTGCCAGATGATGCGATGATCACAAACGGGGCAGGGAACTATGCTGCATGGCTGCACCGTTATTTCGTTTACAAGCAATATGGCACACAGCTTGCCCCGACTTCCGGGTCGATGGGATACGGGTTTCCGGCAGCGATTTCCGCGTCGTTGGCGCATCCGGACCGCACTGTCGTTTGCCTTGCGGGTGACGGCTGTTTCCAGATGACCTGCAACGAGATGTCGACCGCCGTTCAGCATGGCGCAAAGCCGATTGTCGTGGTGATGAACAACGGCCGCTACGGCACGATCCGCATGCATCAGGAAAAGACATATCCGGGGCGGGTGTCGGGGACTGCACTTGCCAACCCTTATTTTGCCGCATTCGCGCGCGCCTATGGCGGGCACGGTGAGAAGGTCACGCGGTCAGAGGATTTTGCCGAAGCCTTTGCGCGCGCCCAAGCCGCAGGCACCGTGGCTATCATCGAGTGTCAGGTCGATGAGGAGGCGCTGACAACCGCCGCGACGCTCAGTGCTGTCAGGGCTGCGGCGCAGAAGGCCTAGACATCCTGCCAGATGGTTTCTGCGTTGGTTTGCCACGCGTTGCGATGCAGCAGCGGTGTGTCATCATCCGAGGCGGCTTTGCCAAGGCAGAGATAGGCGGTCAGATCCCAGTTGTCGGGCGCATGCAGGCTATGCGCCACAGCCTGCGGATCGAGGATCGAAACCCAGCCGACGCCAAGGTTCTCGGCGCGGGCGGCAAGCCAAAGGGTGTGGATGGCGGCTACCGTAGAATAGGCGAGCATCTCTGGCATGGTCTGGCGCCCCAGACCGTGCCCTGCTTTGGGGTCTCTTTCCGTAAAGATGGCGAGATGGACCGGCGCTTCGCGGAGCCCTGCAAGTTTCAGCCGGTTATAGGCGGCGCGCTGATCGTCTTTATAGGCTGCGGCGGCCTGTGCATTCGCGGCCTCGAAATTGCGGATCACGGCCGCGCGCAGATCAGTCGATTTCACGTGGAGTACCCGCCAGGGCCGCGCATTTCCCACCGAAGGCGCAAAATCCATCGCCTTTCGCAGCCGGTCCAGCACTTCCTGCGGGACCGGATCGGGTAGAAAGTGCCGGACATCACGCCGCCAGAGCAGGATATCCTGCAAGGCGTCCCGATGAGCCTGCGTCAGCTCCATCTAGTCTTGTACCCATTTGCCCGCTTGAGACGGCAAAAAGGCCTCGACTGCCGCTGTGGCGATCACGGCGGTGTCACCTGTTTCGGGGTTGGGTATATTCAGCCCGCCTTTGACAACGCTGACATGCGCGCGGCCACGCGGCAGGCCGGAGGTCAGGGCCTCCGGGTCGATTTTGTCAGGCTCTTGCACAGCAACGGTGACCTGCACCCGCATTTCGCCGTGGGGCAGGTTGATGCTGTCGAATATCGGCAGAGTGGAATGCCGGATCGCGTCTTCGATCGCGCGGGCAGCGGCCTTTTGATAGTCCATCCCGTGCAGGTCGTTGCCCATGCCCATTTCGATGATGATCCGTTGCTCCATCAGGTCCGCTCCATTTCGAATGAGACATTGATGGCGACATTGGCAATGACCGTCGGCTTGCCGTCGGGGCGGGGGATATCAAGGCCACCGTGGTGGACGGTGATCGTGGGCTGGCCGTAAGGGAAGATGTCCAGCAGACTTGCGGTGTCAACTTGATCGGGTTCTTGCACGCCAATCTCTACATCGATGAGCATCGCTTCTTTGGGAAAACCGAAGAGCTCGGCCATATTGATCGAGTTGTGCCACAGCGCGTCCTGCAATCCACGGCGCGCAGCTTGGGTATAGTCTTGCCGGCGCAGGCTGGTACCCATGCCGAATTCAGTCAGGACGCGGTGTTTGGGCATAAAGTACTCCGGCAATGATCGTGGTTGAGATGGGCGGGTCGCGGCGGTGACATCATTCACCTGCGGCGCGTTGGAAGCTGCGGTTCTTGCGATCCCATACCAAACCGGTCCGCTTGGCCAATATCTTGAAGCTGTCATGAAGCCCCAACGCGTTTGCCCAGCGCCCCATCGAGCGAACGGGCAGAGCGTGTATGTCACCGAACCCGTCGACCAACACACACTCATATCCCGCCTCGCGATAGCCAAAGACAAGGTTATGAGGTTTTAGATCACCGGCGCGGATGCCGAGTGTAAAGCACTGGGTCACAAAAGTATTGAAAAGGCGAAGCTCTTCTTCTTCGAACCGCCCTTGCTGTAGCAAGGTCTTCATGGTCTCACCCACCCCGCCTTGCGCGCCCGAGACGCGCTCTGCGACGCAGGCCAAACCGCGGTTTGTCGGTGCGAGACCATATAGATGAGTAATAGGCAGGCGCATTTGTGGTTCAGGGAAGCGCAAACGAATGCGCAGGTATTCATCGTACTCCTTACGGATCAGACGCAGGCGGGCATCAGGCAAGAGCCATGTCGAGATGTCGCGGAACGTAAACCGAATGCGTTGGTTTGAGATGTCACGCAGCACCTTGAGAAGTTTTGTGGGGTCGGAGGGATGCTGATAGACATCACGCTCACTGCCACTTGCGATGTAGTCGCTGTCGCTCAGTTTGATTACATGGTGCATCTGACAGCCTCCGGCACTGAACGCCTTAGTATTCCACACCAATTTGCGCCTTGATGCCCGACCGGAAAGGGTGTTTGACCAGTTCCATTTCAGTCACAAGATCAGCCAGTTCAATCAGGTCTTCGTGGGCGTTGCGGCCCGTCAGGACCACATGGGTCATTTCCGGTTTATGGTCGCGCAGGAAGGCGACAACCTCGGCGGCGCTCACGTAATCATAGCGGATCGCGATGTTGATTTCATCGAGCAGGACCATGTGATTTGTCTCGTCCAGGATCAGCTCTTTGGCTTTGGCCCAGGCGGCCTGTGCCATTTCGGTGTCGCGGGATTTGTCCTGCGTTTCCCAGGTGAAGCCTTCGCCCATGGTGTGGAACGCGCAGGTGTCGCTGAATTTAGCAAGGATCAGGTCGCGTTCGCCGGTGGACATACCGCCTTTGATGAACTGGACGACCGCGCATTTCATGTCATGGGCGATACAGCGGAAGATCATGCCGAACGCGGCAGAGGATTTGCCTTTGCCTTTGCCGGTATGGACGATAACCAGCCCTTTCTTGTCGGTCTTTGTCGCCATGATCTTGTCGCGCGCGGCCTTCTTCTTGGCCATTTTCATCGCGTGGCGGTCTTTATCATCCGTCATGGTATTCACTTTCGATCCGTGGGTTTCAGCCACCCTACAATAATCCTGCGATGCGCGCACGGGCGGAGTTGGATTTGGGTTGCCAGAGGTTGCGGTCAATCGCCTCTTGCAGGCGCTGCGCGATTTCCTTCAGCGCTGGTGCATTGGCATCGGCGATGAAATCCCGCGTGGCCTCGTCCTTGATAAAGGCCTCTTCGACCAGATCGAAATGGTGGTTGCGCACCGCACCCGTGGTGGCGGCAAAGGCGAAGAGGTAGTCCACAGTTGCCGCGATCTCGAATGCACCTTTGTAGCCGTGCCGTTTCACGCCGTCGATCCATTTGGGGTTTACCACGCGGCTGCGCACGACGCGGCCGATTTCGTCCTCCAGTGTGCGGATGACGGGCCGCTCAGGGCGCGAGTGGTCGTTGTGGTAGATCGGCCGCTCCTGCCCTTGCAGCGTGCTAATGGCGGCGGCGGCCCCGCCTTCGAACTGGTAATAATCGTCACTGTCCAGGATATCGTGTTCGCGGTTGTCCTGATTCTGCACGACTGCTTCGGCTTGTGTCAGCCGCGCCTCAAAGGCTTTTCGGTCCTTGCGGCCCTCAGCGCCTTTGCCGTAGGCGTAGCTGCCCCATTCCAGATAGGCCTCGGCGAAATCCGATTTATCCGCCCAGATGCGTTCGTCGATCAGTGCCTGCAGGCCAGCCCCATAGGCACCGGGTTTTGAGCCGAAAACGCGGGTCTGGTCTTCGCCCGCTTTTGCGCGCGCGGCGGCAGGGTTCAGATCAACGGGTTCATCCATGTCTTGCACCGCACGTGCGGCGCTATCGACGAGCGCGATCAGTTGCGGGAAGGCATCGCGGAAGAAACCGGAGATACGCAAGGTCACGTCCACGCGGGGGCGGCCCAAGACGGATTGGGGTAGCACCTCGAACCCCGTGACACGACGGTTGGCACTGTCCCATGTGGGTTTGACACCCATGAGTGCCAGCGCTTGGGCGATATCGTCGCCACCTGTCCGCATATTGGCGGTGCCCCATGCGGTGACCAGCAGGCTGCGGGGCCAGTCGCCGTGGTCTTGCAGGTGTTTTTCGATCAGCAGGTTTGCAGACTTCCAGCCCAAGGCCCAAGCGGTTGGCGTTGGCACGGCGCGGCTGTCGACCGAGTAGAAGTTCCGCCCCGTCGGCAGCACATCCATGCGGCCGCGTGTCGGTGCGCCGGATGGACCGGGGGCGACGAAATGGCCATCCAGTGCGCGCAGAAGGGCCGCGCCTTCAGCAGCGCCGCAGGCCTGCACCGTGGGCAGGATATGGTTGTGGATTTCGCCCAGCACCGCCGCGCTCATCGGCCCTGGCGGGCGCTCTTCGCGGGAGACGAGGCGTTGGGAGAGGTTCTCGAGTTTTTCGACCGTATCGCCGTTTGTGCGCCATGTGGTGCAATCGGACAGCGTGACTGGTTTTTGCGGTGGTGCATCTGCCATATCGCAATCGAGCGGGTCGATGCCGAGTGCGAGATCTGCGGCCAGTGCGCGCAAGAGGGACGCGTCTTTGCCTTTGCCATCGCCACGCGGGACGCGGGCCAGGGCAATCGCGAGATCGCGTTCTTGTTGGCCTGTCGGGGATTGCCCGAAAATATGCAGCCCGTCGCGGATTTGTGCCTCTTTGAGTTCGCAGAGATAGGCGTCAAGTTTCCCCAGATCGCCGTCCTGGTCGCCGGTGAAGCCCGCGTCCTTGGCCAGGCCGGTCACATCAGAGAGTGACAGGATTTCACGGCGGAGGTGGTCTATGCGGCGGGGATCGACGCCTGCCGCTTCATAGTACTCGTCAACCAGTGCTTCGAGATCGCGCAAGGGCCCATAGCTTTCCGCGCGCGTCAGCGGTGGGGTCAGGTGGTCAATGATCACGGCCGATGCGCGCCGTTTGGCTTGGGTGCCTTCGCCGGGGTCGTTCACGATAAAGGGATAGATATGTGGCGTCGGGCCAAAGACTGCCTCAGGCCAGCAGGTCTCGGAAAGGGCTACGGCTTTGCCCGGCAGCCATTCGAGGTTGCCGTGTTTGCCCATGTGCACGATGGCATCCGCACCCCAGTAGTGGCGCAGCCAGAAATAGAAGGCCAGATAGTTGTGCGGCGGAACAAGATCAGGGGAGTGGTAGGTGTCGGTGGGGTCGATGTTATAGCCCCGCGCCGGTTGCAGGCCGACGAGGGCGTTGCCGAAACGGTGGATGCTGAGGGCAAACCCTGTTTTCGCGGGCTCTGTCGGAGCCTCCGGCGGGAGTATTTTCGGCAAGATGATAAAGGGGTCATCTTCGGGTTTGCCCCAGCGCGCTGTGATCTGTTCTTTGATGTCCCATGGCAGGGCCTCAAAGTAAGTCAGGTAGGTGTCGAGAGGGAGGATTTCGCCCCCTTCCTTGTCCGCGCGGTCGGTCAGCCAATTGGTAGGGCCTGCCATGATTTGCGCCATGAGTGCTGCACTGTCGGTGGGCGGCGTGACGGTGTGGCCCTTGTCTTTCATCAAGTTCAGCACGTGAACTGTGGCCGCAGGCGTGTCGAGGCCAACACCATTGGCGAGCCGGCCGTCTTTGTTGGGATAGTTGGCGAGGACCAGTGCGGTTTTTTTTGTCGCGGCGGGTGTGTGGCGCAGGCGGGCCCAGTTTTTGGCCAGTTGCGTGACAAAATCAATCCGGTCGCCGCGGGCCTGATAGGTGGCGATGGGGCATTCGGTGGCCTCATCAAAGAAGGCCTCGCCTTTGAAGCTGACAGCGCGGGAGAGGATGCGCCCGTCGACCTCTGGCAAGGCGACGTTCATAGCGATATCGCGGGCGGTGAGACCATGGAGACCTTCGGCCCATGACGCCTCGGCGGCACCGGAGAGGATGACCTGAAAGATGGGTGCGTTGTTGCTGAGGAGCGGATTTTCGGGGCTGTCATCACCGTCATGCGGGCTGCCCACGGCAAAGGCGGTGCAATTCAGGATCACGTCCGGCGCTGCTGCGTCGAAGATCTGGTTAAGCGTGGCGGTGCTGACGGGGTCTTTGAGGCTTGCTACGAAAATGGGCAGCGGGTTCAGCCCTGCGCGTGCCAGGCTGCGCGTCAGACGGTTGATCGGATTCAGACCGCCGCCTTGGACCAGCGCGCGGTAGAAGATGATCGGCACGATAGGTCCGCCTGTTGTCCAGCCGGATTGTGCTGCAGCCAGATCAGCGATCCCGGCGCCCGGCCAATAGACGCCTGCGCGCAGAAGCGGCCGCGGCGGATTGGGTTTTTCGCCGCCATCCAGCATTGCTTTGGCATAGGCGAGAAGGTTGGTGGTGTTTTCGGGGCCGCCTTCGACTAGGTATGACCACAGCGTGTCATAGTCTTCCGGGCTGATGGTCGAGAGTTCGCGCAATTCAGGGTCGGGTTTGTCGTCACCAGGAAGGGCCGCAAAGGGGATACCCGCTTCGCGCAGACGGGCAGCGTATTGGGTGAGGCCGTATTTCCAATAGCCTGCGCCACCCAGAATACGCGCGATCACCAGTCCTGATTTTGTGGCGCAATCATCCAGATGCAAATCGACCGACATCGGGTGCGTCAGATGCATCATGTTCGCCAGTCGCAAGCCGGGAGGATTTGCCATCTCGGCGCGGGCCTCGGCCAGCGCGGCGAGTTCTGTGTCGGCTGCGGAGATGATCACCACATCGGCAGGGGTTTGTCCCAGATCGACCGGTTCGCTGCCGTCGCTGATTGCACCGGGTGTTGCTGCTAGCAGGTGCATTCGTTTTGCCCCCGTGCTAAAGCGCGCGCAAACGTGAAAGAGAGATCATGGATTACAAAGCCGCAGGAGCGCCGAAAATGGGCAAGAAAGCCCCCAAGCACGAAGAGCATAATGCACATGGATCGGGCAAAAAGCCCTTTGGTGCACGCGAAGACAAGGCCGCTTTGCTGGCGCGCATGAAAAAGGCGGCGGCAGAGAAGAAGAAAGGCTGAGGTCACAGCGCTTTCTCCATGAAGATCGAGCTTTTGGCGCTGGCGTAATCGCCGAAGACACTGCATTCAACAAAACCATGCCGCGCGTAGAGCCTGTGCGCGGCCTTTAGAACGTTGCCTGTTTCGAGTTTGAGCATGCGCAGGCCCTCGTCGCGGGCGGTGTCTTCGATCTGGCGGAGCAATGCGGCGGCGATGCCTTTGCCCCGCGCGGTTTCGGACACGAACATGGATTTGACCTCGCCGTAGTCCGCTTTCACCATCAGAGCGCCTGTGCCCAGAATATCATCGCCCATCCGTGCGGTGTAGAAGTGGATGTTGGGGGCTACCAGATCGTCGATATCGAGGTAAAAGTTGTCCTCGGGTGGGAACAGGCTTTGCATCAAGGCGTGGCTTTGCTTGAGCAAAGCGGTGGCCTGTGGATGGTGGGGGTCTGTTCGCGCAACGATGATCATGCTTGCAGGGCGGCGGTGATCGTGGCTCGGTCGAGGCCAGCTTCGCCGATCACGACGAGCCGCGTTTCGCGCAGGGCGGTACCAAAGGGTTGGTCGAAATAGGTGTCCACACGGGGGCCCACGGCCTGCAAGGTCAGGCGCATGGGTTTGCCTGCGACAGCGACAAAGCCCTTCAGGCGCAGAATGTTGTTGGCGCGGATCACATCGGCAACTTGTGCTGCAAAGGCGCTTGGATCGGCGATTTCGCCGCGGCTGACGATGAAGCTTTCGAATTCATCGTGGCCGTGCTCATGCGCGTGATCGTGATCGTGATCGTCTTCTTCGTCGTCATGGTGGTGATGGTGATGGATTTCATGGCGCGCAGCCAGATCGGCCTCGGCCCCGATCCCTTGCCCCAAGAGCACATCAACAGGCAAAGCGCCCATCGAGGCTTTGATGACCTGTACGCCGTCACGCGCCTCTGATTTCAGCTGCGCGGTCAGCGCATCAGCCTCGGCTGGGTCCAGCAGGTCGATCTTGTTCACTACGATCATATCGGCGCAGGCGACCTGATCTTCAAAGAGTTCCGACAGGGGTGTTTCGTGATCAAGGTTTTCGTCCAGCGCGCGCTGGGCATCCACGGCGGCGACGTTATGGGCAAACTGGCCGTCGTGGACGGCGCGGCCATCCACAACGGTCACAACGCCATCCACGGTGACTTTCGTCGAAATGCCGGGCCAATTGAACGCGCGCACAAGCGGTTGTGGCAGGGCAAGGCCGGAGGTTTCGATCACGATGTGATCTGGTTTGTTTTCCCGCGCGAGCAAAGCTTCCATGGTGGGAATGAAATCATCGGCCACGGTGCAGCAGATACAACCATTGGACAGCTCAACGATATCATCCTCGGAACAGACCTCATCGCCACAGCCCTTGAGGATATCACCATCGACGCCAAGATCGCCAAACTCGTTGATGATCAGCGCGATCCGCTTGCCCTGTGCGTTTTGCAGCATGTGGCGGATCAGGGTCGTTTTGCCGGCTCCGAGGAAACCTGTGACAACTGTGGCTGGTATCTTGGCGGGCATATCGGGGTCCATTCCATAACGCGTGTGACGGACCCCTTTCTTGCGTTACCTCGCACGAGTTGCAAGAGGGCTATTCGATCACAAATGTCTCTTCGACGAACAAAGGTTCTCCATCCACGACCCAGACCTTGTGATCATTGCCGCCCAGATACATGTGAACGGTCACTTCGCCCTTGGGCAGGTTCACCAAATGGCGCATCGGTGCGTATAGGCGACCCACGTTTTCCCCGTTGATAAAGAGGTGCCCGTGGCCTGTTCCTGGCTCAACCGCCTTGTTGACATCTTCGGGTGTCATCTCAAAGCCGTCGAGGGTGACAAAGAGGTTATGTCCAGAGGCAGGATCGGGCTGCAGATCAAGTGCGACAGTCGGCGCTGGCAGATCGGCGGGCCAGATATTCTTGCGATCGTCGCTGAGCGTATCATATGGCGCGGAACCCATTTGGTGCCCGCTGTGCGCACTACTCGCGATCAAGTCACTGCCATTGAGCACTGTGCCTACAAACGTGCCCGCCGCCAGACCGACGACAAGAAAAGTGATATTGCGCATTGGTTTCCCCTAGGTCACGATCTTCCGGTTTATATGGATTTTCTTACGTGAAGGTAAGGCAATTGGATGCATTGGCAAGGACAGCATCTCATCGACCACCCGGTCGCGCGGTACCCTACGCAGGCATGGAAACGCGCAAAAACCTGTAAAAAGCCGCAATATGTTGTGGATAACATGGCGGAACATGGCACATGCGGGGTTGGGGGCGTTGACTCGTGCAGTCTTGCGAGGCGATGCTTTCGCTGGTCGAGGAATCATACAGGCAAGAATCGTTGCGCTTTAGCAAACTCAGACTGAATGGCTTTAAAAGCTTTGTGGACCCCACCGATCTGATCATCGCGGATGGTTTGACCGGTGTCGTGGGTCCCAACGGCTGTGGCAAGTCGAATTTGCTTGAGGCGCTGCGCTGGGTCATGGGTGAAAACCGCCCCACTGCGATGCGCGGCGGCGGGATGGAAGACGTGATCTTTGCAGGCGCCGCCACGCGGCCTGCGCGCAATTTCGCGGAAGTCTCCTTGGTCATTGATAACGGTGAGCGTCTGGCACCTGCCGCGTTTAACGATAATGACAACCTTGAGATCATCCGCCGGATCACCCGTGATGCGGGATCGGCCTATAAGGTGGGTGCCAAGGACGTGCGCGCCCGCGATGTGCAGATGCTCTTCGCCGATGCCTCGACCGGTGCCCATTCGCCGGCTTTGGTGCGGCAGGGGCAGATTTCGGAACTGATCAACGCCAAACCCAAGTCGCGCCGCCGTATTCTCGAAGAGGCGGCGGGGATTTCGGGCCTGTACCAGCGTCGCCATGAAGCCGAGTTGAAGCTGAAGGGGGCAGAATCAAACCTGACACGTGTGGATGACGTGATCGACCAGCTGGCGGCCCAGTTGGGCCAATTGGCGCGGCAGGCCAAGCAGGCTGCGCGGTATCGCGAGATTGGTGACAAACTGCGCCGTGCCGAGGGGATGTTGCTGTTCCGCCGCTGGAAAGAGGCGGATGAGGCGCTCTTGGCCGCGGCCGAACAGTTGCGCGAACGCACAACCGCAGCGGCACAAGCCGAAAAAGCTGCGCGCGAAGCCGCCAAGACCCGTGCGCGTGCCGAGGAGGCCTTGCCGCCTTTGCGCGAGGAAGAGGCGATTGCGGCGGCTGTGTTGCAGCGATTGCAGGTACAGCGCGATACCCTGAAGGATCAGGAACAGCGCGCACTGGACATGATCGAGACGCTGCGTGGCCGCATTGATCAGCTGACCCGCGATATGGAACGCGAAAGCGGGCTGAACAAGGATGCGGGCGAAACGATCGCGCGGCTGGAATGGGAAGCGCGCGAAATTGAGAAGGCAGGCGAAGGCCATGAGGACCGCCTGAAAGATGCACAAGATGCAGCGCGTGAAGCGGCAGGTGTTTTGCAACAACGCGAGGCCGATCTGTCGCAACTGACCGAAGATGTGGCGCGGCTTGCGGCGCGTCATCAATCTGCGCAGCGCCTGCTGGATGATAACCGCACAACGTTGCGCAAGCACGAAGACGAGGCGGCGCGCGCAAAGGCGGCCATGAAAGAGGCAGAGGCGGCATTGGCGAAGGCCGAGGCCGATTTCGCCACTGCGGGTGCAGCAGAGAAAACGGCCGTTGCAGCGGCAGAGGCCGCCGATGTTGCGTTGAACGAAGCGGAAAGCGCGCGGGCCGCAACGCAGGCGCGCGAAAGTGATGCGCGTGCCTTGCGCTCCGAGGCCGAGGGCGAGGCGAATGCGCTGCGTGCCGAGGTGGCTGCGCTGGCGAAACTTGTCGAACGCGACACGGCAGAGGGAGGGCAGGTGCTTGACCTGCTGCGCGTGCAGGGCGGCTATGAAAAGGCGCTGGGCGCTGCATTGGCGGATGATCTGCGTGCGCCGGAAGTGGCTTCAGATGCCAAATCTGGCTGGGCTTTGCTGCCCGGATATGCGGCGCCGCAAACGCTGCCGGAAGGTGTGAAGGCGCTTACAAACTATGTCACGGTCCCCGCCGTCTTGGCGCGGCGCATGTCGCAGGTCGGTCTGGTGGATGCAGCTGACGGGCCGCGTTTGCAGGCCGATCTGAAACCCGGTCAGCGGTTGGTATCGGTTGAGGGTGACCTATGGCGGTGGGACGGGTTCCGCGCGGGTGCGGAAGATGCGCCTTCAGCAGCAGCACTGCGATTGCAACAGCTGAACCGGTTGACCGAGTTGAAGCGGGATCTCGAAGAGGTGTCTGCGACGGCCCATGGAGCGGCACAGGCGCATGAAAGCCTGACTGCATTGTTGAAGCAACAGACCGAAGCGGATCATGCCGCACGGCAGGCCCGTCGCAATGCAGACCAAGCTGTCGCAGATGCCAACCGTGCGGCCAGTCGCGCCGAGGCCGAGCGCAACCTGTCACAGGGCAAGCTGGAAAGCCTCGGGTTGGCGGTGAAACGCAATGAGGAAGAGGCGCTGACGGCGCGGCGCGCGTTGGCGGAGGCCGAGAAGGCGGCGCAGGATCTGGGCGATCTGGATGCGGCACGTGCGTCGGTTGAAGACATCAAGATGACGGTCGAGGCCGCGCGGATCACGATGATGTCGCGCCGCTCTTCCCATGACGAGGTGCGCCGCGAAGGTGAAATGCGCCTCAAGCGCAGTCAGGAGATCACCAAAGAGATCAGCGGCTGGAAGCATCGTCTGGAAACCGCCAACAAACGGACGGCGGAGCTGGCGCAGCGCAAGGAAGAATCCGAGGCGTCACTGGTTGAGGCCAGTGCAGCACCAGAGGAAATTGCCGCCAAGCGTGCCGAACTGGCGGATGCGATTGATGAGGCGGAGACACGGCGCAAGGCCGCGGCAGACAAGCTGGCCGAGGCTGATAGCGCCCTTCGTGATGCCGGCCATCATGAGCGTGACGCCGAACGTTTGGCTTCCGAGGCCCGCGAGGCCCGCGCGCGATCAGAAGCGCGGTCTGATGCAGCTAAAGAGACTGTAGCCTATGCCGCCGAGCGGATCATGGAAGCGCAGGAGGTCACGCCCCAGAAGCTTCTTGAGACGCTTGAGATGGATGTGGATCAGATGCCCGCGTCCGAGATGGTCGAGGGGCAGGTGAATGCGCTGAAGCGGCAACGTGATGCGTTGGGTGCGGTGAACCTGCGGGCCGAGGAAGATGCCAAAGAGGTGCAGGTCGAGCACGACGCTTTGGTCAGCGAAAAGGCCGATCTGGAGGCCGCGATTGCGGCGCTGCGCTCGGGCATTGCGAGCCTGAACCGTGAAGGCCGTGAGCGGTTGCTGACAGCCTTCGAGCAGGTGAACGAGAACTTCGGTTTGCTGTTCACCCATTTGTTCGGCGGCGGAGAGGCGAAACTGGTTCTGGTTGAATCCGATGATCCGCTTGAGGCGGGGCTTGAGATTATGTGTCAACCGCCGGGCAAGAAGCTGAGCACGCTGTCACTGTTGTCGGGTGGCGAGCAGACTTTGACAGCATTGGCGCTGATCTTTGCGGTGTTCCTTGCGAACCCTGCGCCGATCTGCGTGCTGGACGAGGTGGACGCGCCGCTTGATGACGCCAACGTCACGCGCTTCTGTGATCTCTTGGACGAGATGACACGCCGCACCGAGACCCGTTTCCTGATCATCACCCACCATGCGGTGACGATGAGCCGGATGGACCGGTTGTTCGGTGTGACCATGGGCGAACAAGGCGTGTCGCAGCTTGTGTCGGTGGACCTGAAAAAAGCGGCGGCGATGGTGGCCTGAGCCGGAGCCTCCGGCGGGGATATTTAAGGGGCCAGTAATAACAAAAGTGCCTTTATAGCCGGTTCAAGAGGTCGATTGTGGGCCAAGCGTCGGCAGGTAGGCCGAGGCGAATTTGTTCGGCTTGCACGGCGGCCCGTGTCATCGCGCCCAGGATGCCGTCAATGCCGCCCACGTCATGGCCGCGCTGGGTGAGCTTTTGCTGGAGTTGCTGCATTTGCTGGCCGCTCAGCGCCGGTGTCGGGTTGCCCGCATCATAGACCGCCGCGCCGCCAAGCCGTGTTGCGAAATAAGCAGCCGTGGTGACGTAGACGAAGCTTTTGTTCCAGTCGAAGTAGACCTCGAAATTCGGGTAGGCGAGGAAGGCAGGGCCATCGCGTCCCATAGGGAGCAGCACCGAGGCCTGAAGGTTTGCAGGCCCAAGCGCGCCTTCGCGGGCCCGCACGCCGCGCGCGGCCCAGTCGCGCACGCTGGCCTTGTGGTTCAGTCCGGTTTGCGCCCAGTCGAGGTTTTCGGGGACAACAATCTCTTGCAGCCAGGGTTCATTCGGCCGCCAGCCCAAGGATGACAGCACATTTGCGCCTGTCATCAGCGCATCTGCCGATGAGCCTTTGAGATCGACAATCCCGTCTCCGTCGCCGTCCATACCTTGGCGGATGATTTCGCGCGGCAGTTTCTGGAGTTGCCCGATTTCGCCGGCCCATGCCCCAGTGGTTGACGCCGGGTTCATGCCGCCGCGGCGGTAGAGTTCAATTGCAGCGATCAGTTGGGGGCGGAAAAGCTCTGGTCTGCGGCAATCATGTGCCAGTGTCAGCAGCGCGTTGCGGGTGTTGAACGATCCCTGCACCTGCCCGTAGTCGGTCTCGAAAGCCCAGAAGGCCAAGAGCACGCCGCGCGGGATGCCGAAACGTGCTTCGATTGTGTCGAAGGTACTGTCCAGCCTTTGCCCATAGATGCGCCCGTTGTCGATCCGGTTCTGGCTGATCAATGCTCGCGAAAAGCTGATGAAATCACGTTGGAACACGCCTTGCGCACGGTCGGCGTTGATCACGGCCTGATCCAGTTGCGCGCCCTCGAAGAACGCATCGACGGTTTGGGCCGGGATGCCTGTCGCGCGTGCTTCAGCTTTGACACCTTCGAAAAAGGGACCCACCGGACCGCCGCAGGTTTGCGCGCTGGCGGTGCTTGCGAGAATGGATAGAGCGAAAATGGCGCTGCGCATTGAAATCTCCGTGGCAAGAATATGCCTGCAGCGTATCAGTGCGGTTGTGCAGCGCAAGGCTAGCCCCTTGCGCAGGTGGGAATATTGCCGATCAGGACAACGCGAGGGCGGCAATGAATGCCAGTGCGAGGGTCAGTGCCCATGTACGCCAGAGTGTCTGAACCGCGCGATCAATATCATCCGGTCCCAGCGAACGTTCCCCTTCTGCATTCACAAAGGGGTATGGCTGCATGATGCCGTCATAGCTGCGCGGACCGCTGAGCGCGATATTGAGACCATGCGCCATTGCCGCTTCGGGCCAGCCTGCATTGGGCGAGCGGTGCAACGGGGCTTCGCGCAGGATCGCGCCTAAGTTGGGCCGCGATGTGACAGCCCAGATCATCAGGGCGGTCAGCCTTGCAGGGATCAGGTTAAGGAGGTCATCAAGCCTGGCCGCAGCCCAGCCGAAATCCTCGTGTCGGGGGGTGCGGTAGCCGATCATGCTGTCGGCCGTATTGGTGATTTTATAGATCAGCAGGCCGGGCAGGCCCGCGACGGCAAACCAGAAAATGGGTGCGGTCACCCCGTCAGAGAGGTTTTCCGCGGCACTTTCAATGGCCGAGCGGGCGACGCTGGGGGCATCCATATCCTTCGTGTCGCGTCCGACGATCATCGCAACGCTACGGCGGGCGTCGCCAAGGGACAGGCGCAGGGCGTCTGCGACGGCTTGTACGTGATCAACAAGCGAGCGTTGCGCCAGCAAAATCGCGACGATGATCACATCGAGCAGAGATCCTGGCACACTCTCGATGATCCATCCCAGCATCGCGGCCATGGCGCAGAGCGCAAGCATTGTAAGGAAACCTGACTGTTTTTTGTGTTCGCCTGTGTTGAAGCGCGCATCGCACCACCCGATCACGCGCCCCATCAAGACTGCGGGGTGCGGTATGCGTGACCAGAGCCAGCGCGGCTCTCCCAAAAGCGCATCAAGGATCATGCCAAGGATAAGGGTCAAAGTGCGGCTTCCAGTTGTTCCCAGCGGTCTGGTGCGGGCAATCCGAGGCGCAACCAGTCAGGGGCATAAGGGAATGTTCGCGACCAGACGTGGCCTCTGGCAAGTCTGGTTTGAAGGGTTGTGGCCTCATCCACTTGGTAGAGCCGGAAGAGCGAGGTGCCGCCAACCAACGCCGCCCCCGTTTGTGTCATCAGCCTGTCCATCCGTGTTGTGTCATCTGCCAGTCTGATGCGGGTTTCATCAGCCCATGCAGGATCGGAGAGCGCTTCGGCGCCGATGGCGAGGGCGGGGCCGGATATCTGCCACGGTCCCAGCAGGTCGCGCAGTTTGGCAATGATGACAGGATCGCCGATGGCGAAGCCAAGGCGTAAACCGGCAAGCCCCCAGAACTTGCCGAAGCTCTTGACTACAACCGTGCCGGGGCGTGCTGCCAGATGGATCAGCGACTGATCGGGTATGATGTCGCAGAAACTCTCGTCAATGATCGTATAAGCGGCATCCAGATCGCTGGCCTGCCAGATGTGTCCGTCGGGATTGTTGGGGTGTACCGCGACCAAAGCGTGGCTTGGGTCTTGACCCAAACGCCACCCTGCTGCGGCAAAAGCTGCGCCATGTTCGTTATACGTGGGGCCGGGGATACAGACCGCGCCTGTCGGAATGACACGGGGCAGCGCTGCAATAATGGCTGAGGCGCCAGCCGCACCGAGGATTGCGGCATCCTCGGGAACGTTCCAGAAGCGCCGCGCGAGCGCGTAAAGCCGGTCGAAGGCAGCCTCGTCCGGCAGTGCTGTCCATGCGTCATGCGGGAGGGCAGGCATGGGATATGGCACCGGATTGATGCCCGTTGAAAGATCCAGCCAGCCGGCACGGTCACCACCGTAGGCCGCAATGGCGGCATCGATGCCGCCCCCATGATCGCGCTTCTCTATCATTCTTTTGGCAATGGCGGGTGACGGGTGACGAAATGGCCCTTCACCGCCTGCGGCCATGTCCGATAGGGCACTTGCCCCGTGTCCGACTCCGCGTGGGCTGCAGCGTAGGCGACAATACCTTCTGCCGCCTCGCGCGACGGGGTGAATGTGCCCAAAGTGTAGTTCAACTTGCCTTCACCCTGGATTGCGACGTTGCAAGCGTTCTTGCAGCCCATCAAGCATGATACGCGCCGTGTTTTGACCGCTTCTATACCGCTCGCTGCAGTCTCGATCAATTCAGCCAGCACTTCCCCGTCGGTTTGGGCCATGTCGCCCGCGTCCCAGCCCTCTTGTTTGCAGGTGTCGCAGATCGTGATCCAGGTTGTCATGCTTTTTGGCCCAATATTTTTGCGGTTCTTCAAGCGGATTTTCGCCTCGCTTTCAAGCGAATGCGCGTAAGCCTGCCTTTTAGGATAGGTGCCGTCTTCACGTTAACACTTCGTTAACACATTGGGCACAGTGCTGTCCTACCAGGGTTAAAAAACCATCAACTTAATTCCTAAAACTGTCTCGAACGGGGAGTAATTATGCGCGCACTGATTGTCCAACGAAATGAAAATCTCGGAGGCGTTTGGCAGCGGCATCTTGAGCGGCTTGAGGTAGATGTCACCCTTGTTCAAAGGGCGGCAAGGGCGTTGAACCTGATCTCCCGGGAAATTTTCGACGTGATCGTACTGGATCTGATGCCTGCCGAGGGCAGTGCATTGGCGGTCGCCGATCTGGTCCGTTTTCGGCAACCGCGCGCAAATATCGTTTTTGTGACCGACACCACCTTCTTTTCAGATGGGTCAATCTTCAACTACGCCGCCAACGCGCGCGCCTTCGTCAAAACCGCAACGCCGCCGCAGGACCTTGCGGCGATCGTCCACCACTATGGCACTACTGCCCTCGATCATGCGGCGCGTCGTAATCCAGTGTAGGATTGATTGGCAGAATACGGTGCGGGTTAATCGTGTCGTGACTATAGTGATAATGCCGCACGATATGTGCCATATTCACGGTCTCGGCTACTACCGGCATCTGGTACAACTCGCGCATGAACCCTGAAAGGTTCGGATAATCCGCGATCCGCTTGCGATTGCATTTGAAATGCAAATGATAGACCGGATCAAACCGCACCAGCGTAGTCCAGAGGCGCCAGTCCGCTTCTGTCAGGCGATCACCCATCAGGTAGCGGTTTTCGCCAAGACGCTCCTCGAGCCAGTCGAGCGTGTCAAAGAGCGGATAGACCGCTTTGTCATAGGCCGCTTGCGTTGTCGCAAAGCCGGATTTGTAGACGCCGTTGTTCAAGGTGTCATAAATCCGGTCATTGACCGGAGCGATGGCGTCGCGCAGTTCTTCCGGCCAGTAATCATCGGTATTGCCCGTGATGTGGTCAAAAGCAGAATTCAGCATCCGGATAATCTCTGAGCTTTCGTTGGAGACAATCGTTTCGCGTTCTTTATCCCACAGAATGGGGACGGTGACGCGGCCGTTCATATCGGGCAGCGCCTTGAGATAGATATCGCGTGCGAAGGGCACGCCATAAAGCGTATCTCCTGTGGCGCCGTCCTCATCGGTTTCGAAGGTCCAGCCATCAGAAAGCATGTCAGGATGCACAGCAGAAATGCTGATATGGTCGGTCAGGTCCTTCAACTGCCGAAAGACCAGCGTGCGATGCGCCCAGGGGCAGGCGTATGACACATAGAGGTGATAGCGACCGCTTTGTGCTGCAAAGCCGCCCTCGCCGGAAGGGCCCGCTGATCCGTCTGCTGTGATCCAGTTGCGAAACTGAGCTTCCTTGCGCTCGAATGCGCCACCGGATTTCTTGGTATCGTACCAGACGTCATGCCAAACGCCATCTACAAGCTGACCCATCTTATCATCCTTTCGTTGTTGAGCCTCGACCTAGCCCGCCTGCGCCATAAAACAAAGGTCCGTCAGGGCGCATGCTTGGTGCATGAGTGCACAGGAGGGTGTTGTGGCCTGCCGCCACAAGGCATGATTGCGTCGCTTAAGCGTTTGCTCCTGCGTGACGCACTGTCTATACAGATGCCGACGAAGCCGCGCTGCGGCCAGAGAGGTTGGGGATGGAACGGTTGACCCAAAACGGGAGCCGGACATCACATCGTCAAGACCCGCCTGTCGGGGCCTCTTGTGATGACAGAAACGGAGGATGCCCATGCGGGGACTGCTGATACTTTTCTTTCTTTTTGCCGGAACATCGGCTTTTGCGCATCCGGGTCACTGGGCCGAGGTCGCGGGTCATGGTCATTGGGTTGCAGGTGCGGCTATTGCGCTGGCAGGTCTGGTGGCCCTTTGGGGTGAGTTGAAAAAGAAGAAAGAAGACGCAGAGCCAGAGGACGAAGAGCTGGAAGAGCTGGAAGAGGAAAGCGCATGAAAACCGGCGTCATGATCTGCGGCCACGGATCGCGCAGTCAATCCGCCGTTGACGAGTTCGCGACCCTGGCGGACAAACTGCCCGCATATCTGCCGGATGACTGGATGACCGAGTATGGCTATCTGGAATTTGCCAACCCTGTGATCCGTGACGGTCTGGACAAGCTGCGCGAGGCCGGGTGCGCGCGCATCTTGGCCGTGCCGGGCATGCTCTTTGCCGCGATGCATGCCAAGAACGATATTCCCACGGTTCTGAATACTTATGCAGCCAAACACGGGATCGCGGTGCAATACGGGCGCGAATTGGGCGTTGATCCCAAGATGATCGCGGCCGCTGCAGGCCGTATTCAGGACGCTGTTGATCAAGCCAACGCGGACCATGGCGCGCTGCCCCTGACCGAAACCTGTCTTGTTGTGATCGGGCGCGGTGCATCAGATCCTGATGCCAACGGGAATGTGGCCAAGATCGCGCGGATGCTGCAAGAGGGTTTGGGCTTTGGCTGGTGCGAAGTGGGCTATTCCGGCGTGACTTTCCCATTGGTCGAACCCTGCCTGCAACATGTGGCGCGCCTGCCTTACAAGCGCGTCATTGTGTTTCCGTATTTCCTCTTTTCGGGCATCCTGATCGACCGGATTTACGGCTTCACAGATCAGGTGGCGGCCGAACACCCCGGCATCCAGTTTGTCAAAGCGGGATATCTGGGTGATCACCCCAAGGTGCTGGAGACTTTTGCTGAACGGATCATGGAACAGGTCAGTGCGACGCCGCCGCCCAACTGCGGCATCTGCGGCTATCGCAGCCAGGTGCTGGCGCTCGAAGAGGGCAAAAGCCACAAAATCAGCGCCGAGGACCGCGCGCACCCTGCCTTTGGCGCTGTGCCGCCGTCCACCTGTGTGATGTGCAAATACCGCACCGCTGTTCTGGGCTTCGAGGGCGAGGTCGGGGCCGTGCAGGAAAGCCACCACCATCATGTCGAAGGCCAAGGTGCCAGCGCGCCCGGATCGAACGTGGCCGATTGCAGCCTGTGTGACACCTTCTGCACCGGTATGTGCCGCCTTGTGGCTGCGGATCATCAACATGATCACCACCACCATCATCACGACCACGATCACGATCATGACCACGATCACCACCACCATCACGAACATGATCACCACCATGCGCCTTATCCTCATGCGAAGCATCCGCATGGTCCCGAAAGCGCGCGCAAATCCAAAGCCAGGACCTAAGGTTCACGGCAAGCGAAAGACAGCAATTTGCGCCCCTACGAAAAAGACCCTTCCGCGATCTACGCGCAAAGCTTTGCAACGGTCCGCGATGAGGCGCGGCTTGAGAGGTTCGCGCCTGCGATGCAGCCACTGATCACGCGGCTGATCCATGCCTGTGGTATGATCGAGGTCGCGGACCGGCTGGCTTTTTCGCAAGATGCTGCGGATGCCGGGCGCGCAGCGCTTGCCGCTGGTGCGCCGGTGCTCTGCGATTGCGAAATGGTGGGTGCGGGGATCATCCGCCGCTACCTGCCCGCAAACAATGAGGTGATCGTCACGCTGAACGATCCCGCGGTGCTGGGTTTGGCGCAGCATATCGGGAATACACGCTCTGCTGCTGCGGTGGAGCTGTGGCGCGACCGCATCGCGGGTGCAGTGGTCGCTATCGGTAACGCGCCGACGGCGCTTTTCCATTTGCTTGAGCTGCTTGATGCTGGCTGGCCGAAACCTGCGGTTATCCTTGGTTTTCCGGTGGGTTTCGTCGGTGCCGCTGAAAGCAAAGCAGAGCTGGCCGCAAACCCGCGCGGTTGTGACTATGTCGTCCTGCGCGGGCGGCGCGGTGGTTCCGCGATGGCTTCGGCAGCAGTAAATGCTTTGGCAGCGGGGCTACCGGAAGATGTATAACCATGCGCTTGTCAGCCCCTGCGGGCCCTCCGCGCGAAGCCGCCGCCAGAGGGCGCCAAGCGATGACTGATCCCTGGCTTCATATCGTGGGGATTGGCGAAGACGGGATGGAGGGGCTTGTCCCTGCAACCCGCGCCGTGGTCGAGGCCGCCGAGGTGATCATTGGCGGTGACCGGCACCATACGCTGACGGAAACGGTTACTGCAGAGCGTCTGGCATGGCCGCACCCCTTTGATGCGCTGATTTCGACGATTGAAAACCTGCGCGGCAGGCGTGTTGTGATCCTTGCGACCGGTGATCCGCTCTGGTTTTCGGTGGGCGCGCGGATCGGACGTGCGATAAATCCGGCCGAGATCGTATACCACCCGCAGCTTTCTGCCTTTCAGTTGGCGGCGGCGCGCATGGGCTGGTCCCTGCCGGATGTTGAGACGCTCACGGTGCATGGTCGTCCGGTCGAGCAGATGATCGCCTTTATCCAGCCTGATGCGCAATTGCTGGTGCTGACGACAGGGGCCGAAACCCCCGCCCAGATCGCCCGTTTCCTGACCGAGCGCGGCTTTGGCAAATCCCGCATGACGGTGCTTGCCGCGATGGGTGGCAAGGATGAGGCCCGCTTTGACGGGTTGGCCGAAAGTTGGGGTCACACCGTGCCCGCGTTCAATACGCTTGCTGTTGAATGTGTCGCGGCACCTGATGCAGCGCTCCTGCCGCGTGTGCCGGGGCTGGCGGATGATCTGTTCCTGTCTGACGGCACGATGACCAAGCAGGAGGTGCGCGCCGCCACGGTCGCCAAGCTGATGCCGATGCGCGGGGCGCTCTTGTGGGACATCGGCACAGGCTGTGGATCGGTGGCAATCGAATGGATGCGCGCTGCACGCTATGCCCGTGCGATCGGGATTGAACCGCGTGCGGACCGGCGCGCCATGGCTGCCGCCAATGCGCTGGCGCTGGGCGTGCCGAAATTGGTTTTGGTGGAAGGGTCCGTGCCCGCGGCGCTGATTGGGCTGGACGCACCGGACGCTATTTTTATCGGCGGCGGTCTGAGCCGCGAGACCTTTAATGCGGCTTGGGCGGCTTTGCGTCCCTTGGGCCGGTTGGTGGCCAATGCCGTGACGCTGGAAAGCGAGGCAGAGCTGATTGCGCTGCACAAAGATCATGGCGGTGATCTGGTGAAACTGCAGGTCCACCGCGCAGAGCCTGTGGGCCGTCTGACGGGCTGGCGTCCGTCGATGCCGGTCACCCAGTGGAGCCTTGTGAAGCGATGACAGGGATTTTGTATGGTGTGGGGGTCGGGCCGGGTGCGCCTGATTTGATGACACTGCGCGCCGCGCGGCTGATTGAGGGTGCAGACGTCGTGGCCTATCCCACACTTGCAGGGGCTGCGAGTTTCGCACGGGCGATTGCTGCGGATTTGATCGCGCCTGATGCACAAGAGATCGTCATGGATGTGCCCATGTCGGTGGAACGTGCCCCAGCACAGGCCGCCTATGACAAGGGAGCGGCAGAGATTGCGGCGGCCCTTGATGCGGGGCGTGATGTTGTGTGCCTGTGTGAAGGCGATCCGTTCTTTTACGGGTCTTTCATGTATCTCTTTGCCCGACTTGCAGAAAGGTACCGCGTTGAGATTGTGCCTGGCGTGACCTCGGTTACTGCCTGTGCCGCGCGTGCGCGAATGCCACTGGCGGCGAGGAACGAGCGTTTGACAGTGCTGCCCGGACCTTTGCCAGAGGACGAACTGCGCGCGCGTATCGAAGGTGCGGAAAGCGTTGTGATCATGAAGGTCGGGCGGCATCTGGCCAAGATCAAGGGTGTGATTGATGCCCTCGGCCTGACCGAAGGTGCGGTTTATGTGGAGCGTGCAACGCTGCCGGAAGAGGTGGTTTTGCCGCTGGCGGATGCGCCGGAAAAGGCACCGTATTTTTCAATGATTTTGCTGACAAAAGGGGCCGATCCGTGGCTGTAAAACCCGTCGTATTGGCGCTTTCGCGCTCTGGTGAGCCGACAGCCCACAAGGTCGCCGCTGTGCTTGGTGCCCAGGTCCATGGGCGCGAGGGCCGCGTTGATCAAGCGGATGCTTTCTTTGCCAATGCACTGGATCATGCGCGCGATCTGTTTGCGGCGGGTGTGCCGATTGTGGGGGTTTGTGCCTCGGGTATTCTGATCCGGGCGGTCGCCCCGCTTCTGGCGGATAAGACGACCGAACCGCCGGTGATTTCCGTGTCCGATGACGGGGCTGTTGTTGTGCCGCTTTTGGGCGGGCATCGGGGTGCCAACAGGCTGTCGGCGTCGATTGCGCAGGCGCTGAACGCCGTATCAGCGGTGACAACCGCGGGTGATGTGGCCCTCGGGATTGCACTGGATGAGCCACCTGCGGGCTGGCGTTTGGTGAACCGTGGCGATGCCAAGGCCGCGATGGCGGGGTTGCTGGCCGGTGGTGGTGCGCAGGTGACGGGCGACGCGCCGTGGCTTGCCGATTTGCCAAAGGGTGACGGGTTGCGCTTGTCTTGTACGATGGCGCATCAGGATGATCTGGGGGAAGACCATTTGCAGTTCGCCCCACAGCGGGTGGCTTTGGGTGTGGGTTGTGCGCGTAATTGCCCGCCTGCGGAATTGGCGGACTTGGTCAGGGATGTCCTGCAAGAGGCGGGGATTGCGCACGAGGCTGTGCATTCGGTCAATACGATCACGCTGAAAGGCGATGAGCCTGCGATTATTGCTTTGGCAAATGATCTGGGTGTGCCGATGCGGCTGTTTGAGGCCGAAGCACTGGAGGCGGAAACGCCGCGTCTGGCGCATCCGTCCGACGTTGTGTTTGCCGAAGTCGGCACGCATGGCGTGGCCGAGGCCGCCGCACTGGCGCAGGCCGGTGCGCAGGGCGAATTTCTGGTGACCAAGCGCAAGACAGCGAATGCGACCTGTGCGCTTGTTGTGACGCCGGAGCCTGTGGTGGAACTGGCGGGCCGTGCGCGGGGTCGCTTGTCCGTCGTCGGCATCGGACCCGGTCAGGCAGCATGGCGCACGCCCGAGGTATCGCGATTGGTGTCTGAGGCCGAAGAGCTTGTGGGCTACGGGCTTTATATTGATTTGCTGGGGCCCTTGGCCGTGGGCAAGGCGCGGTCGGATTTTCCGTTGGGTGGGGAAGAGGATCGCTGCCGCTATGCGCTGGAACAGGCAGGGCAGGGCAAGAACGTGGCGCTGGTCTGTTCGGGTGACGCTGGCATTTATGCGATGGCGGCACTTGTGTTCGAACTGTTGGATCGCGGACCCGACCAGATGGGGGTGTCGGATGCGGCGCGCCGTGTCGAGGTTGTTTGCTCGCCCGGTGTGAGTGCGTTGCAAGGGGCGGCAGCGCGCGCCGGTGCACCTTTGGGCCATGACTTCTGTGCGATATCGCTGTCCGATTTGCTGACACCGCGCGAAGATATTGTGAAGCGGCTGAAAGCCGCAGCGATGGGCGATTTTGTGATCGCGTTCTACAATCCGGTGTCGATGCGCCGTCGGACGCTTTTGGCGGAGGCACGCGAGATCCTTTTGCAGCACCGCCCGCCTGAAACGCCGGTGATGTTGGCCTCGTCCTTGGGGCGGCCGGAGGAACATGTGCGCTATCGCCGTTTGGATGAGTTGCAGGTGGATGAGGTGGATATGTTGACGGTTGTTTTGGTGGGCTCGTCGCATTCAAAGCTGGCGGCTCTTGGCGAAGGGCCACGGATGTATACGCCGCGCGGATATGCGCGCAAGATTGACGGGGATCTGGCGGGATGACGCTTTTTGGCTGGCGCCAAATGCGCCCCACCCGCCGTCCCGATGCGCGCCGCGCGGAAGTTTGATTGGACATGGAAAGATGAGGGTCTTGCAATGACCGTATTTTTTATTGGTGCAGGACCGGGCGATCCGGAGTTGCTGACGCTGAAAGCGGCACGGATCATCGGGGAATGCCCCGTCTGTCTTTATGCAGGTTCTTTGGTGCCTGCCGAAGTGGTCGCCTGTGCGCCCGACGATGCCTTGGTGATGGATACCGCGCCTATGACTTTGGATGATACCCACGGCGTGATCTTGCAAGCGCATGCCAAGGGCCAGAATGTCGCGCGTGTGCATTCGGGTGATCCGTCGCTTTATGGTGCGATTGCCGAGCAGATCCGTCGCCTGAAGGCGGACGGTATCGACTATCAGATTATCCCTGGTGTGCCTGCTTATGCTGCGGCCGCCGCTGCTCTGGGCACGGAATTGACCGTGCCGGAAGTGGCGCAATCCATCATCCTGACCCGCATGTCGATGAAATCGACAGGCATGCCGGCAGGTGAGACGCTTGAGAATTTTGCGCGGACCGGTGCGACGCTGGCGATCCATCTGGGTATTCGGGCCTTGCGCGAAATCGAGCGGCAACTGGTCCCGTTTTATGGCGAGGATTGTCCGGTTGCAGTGATTTACCGCGTGGGTTGGCCTGATCAGATGATCATTCGTGGCACGTTGACGGATGTGCGCGAAAAGGTGCGTGCAGCCAAGATCACACGGACCGCGCTGATTCTTGTGGGGCCCGCCTTGTCCGATTCGCACGGGTTTCCGGACTCTGCGCTCTATGATGCGGCCAAGCCGCATGTGTTGCGACCACGTGTGAAAGCCTGAAATTAAGGCCTTTCTGCACTGCGGCGGATTTTGTCATTTGAATTTTAACTTTCTGGGGTCATCTTCTGACATGTCTGGAGGGACATGTTATGTTTACGTTTTTGCCTGATGCGGTTCGTCAGGGTCTGGAAGAGGCGCGCAAAGCTGCATTGAAGCGCAAAGATCGTTTGTCGGTGCAGGATGGCGACCAAAGTTACCGGATCCGCAGGTTCTGGGATGGTGGCTTTGCCTTGGATCTTGAAGGGTCCGAGCGGTTGCGCGGGCATGTCGATATCTATGACGGACCAAAGCACCTTTACACCTGTCTTGTCGTGTCTTCTGTCGATGAAGAGAACGAAAGGGTGTTCGAGTTCAAATGGGCCACCCCCGTTGCCTCCGGCCCTGCCGCCGATTTTGTGCGCCCGGATTTTGTTCCGGCCGGTTTGATCGGGCGTTAACGCTACTGCAGGTCTGCGAAAGCGGCCTGCATCCTGCGGACTGCCTCTTCGACAATGGCCGTTTGCGTGGCAAGGTTGAAGCGCATGAAGCTTTCACCGCCAGCACCGAAAGTGGGCCCTTGGGACACGGCGATTTTGGCTGTGTCCCTGATACGCGCTGAGACCTCTTCATGGCTCATGCCGGTGTCTTCGAAACTGACCCACCCCAAATAGGTAGATTGCAGCGGCATCGACCAGACCCCGGGGATTGCATTGATACCTGCGTCGAAAATCTCGCGGTTTTTTTGCAAATGGTCGATCTGCGCGTCTGCCCATGCCGCACCTTCCACAGAATATGCGGCGGTGATCATGGCCACGCCAAGTGCGGAAGGGTTGTAGTCGAGCATCGCAAGGCGCTTTTGCATGGCACTACGCAATGTTGGATCAGGAATGATCATATTGCCTGTCCGCTGACCCGCAATGTTGAACGTTTTCGATGCCGCAGTCAGATAGATGGTATTGTCTGTGTCGTCCGGCGCTGCGACAGCCGTGGGCACAAAGCAATGTCCAGCGTAGACAAGATCATGATGGATCTCGTCACTGACAAGCAGCAGCCCGTTTTTGCGTGCAAAGGCAGAGACCGCGCGCAGTTCATCTGCTGTCCAAACGCGCCCCGAGGGGTTTTGTGGTGAACACCAGATCAGCATTTTTTCGCGCCCGGTCAGCCGCGCTTGGGCATCGTCCAGATCCAGCATATAGGTATCGCCCTGACGGACCAGCGGGCATTCGGTAACGACCCTGCCGGCTTTATTCACCTTATGTGCGAATTCGTGATACACGGGGCTGAAGATGACGGCGGCGTCACCCGGTTCTGTCCAGACGTCAAGGCAGAGCGCAATCGCGTTGCCGAGCCCCTGGGTCGTCAGAATCCAGTCTTTGTCGATGGACCAGCCATGACGGGTTTGCATCCACCACTGGATCGCACTGAAGTAGGCGTCATCTGCGAATGTATAGCCAAAGACGCCATGTTCAGCGGCCGCCTTCAGCGCCTCTATCACACAAGGCGCTGTGGCATAGTCCGAATCTGCCGTCCACATTGCCAGCCCGTCCTTTGGCGAAACGCCATAAAGCCTTTCCATCAGGTCCCACTTGGTACTGTTGGTTCCGCGACGGTCGACGGGCGTGTTGAATGACATGGGCTGCTCCTGAATTTTCAACGGCAAATTGCGGTGTTGCGAAACGGGGTGCAAGCCAAAATTCGTGCTGTGCTTGCGATGGGCGGCGCGACGCATTAGATCACCGCCATGGCACTGAAAAAAATTCTTATCCATCCCGATCCGCGCCTGAAAAAGGTCGCTACACCTGTGACTTCGGTGAACGACGAATTGCGTCGTCTCGCCGATGACATGCTGGAAACAATGTATGACGCGCCCGGTATCGGGCTTGCCGCGCCGCAGGTCGCGGTCATGGACCGGATGTTGGTCATGGATTGCGCCAAAGAGGATGATGCAACGCCAGAGCCGATGGTGTTGATCAACCCGGAAGTGGTTTGGACGTCGGACGCGCGCAACGTCTATGAGGAGGGCTGTCTGTCGATCCCCGAGCAATACGCAGAGGTCGAGCGCCCTGCTGAGGTTGAAGTGTCGTGGATGGGTCTTGATGGCAAGTCAAGACGCGAGCGGTTTGACGGGCTCTGGGCGACCTGTGTGCAGCATGAGATCGACCATCTGGATGGTAAATTATTCATTGATTATCTGCGTCCGCTGAAACGGCAAATGATCACGCGCAAGATGCAGAAACTGAAACGCGAAATGGCGCGGGGCTGACGCGTGGCGGTGCTTGAGCTGCGATTTGAGGGTGATCCGGTTTTGTTGGAAACGGCGGTACCTGTGCAGCAGTTCGATGATCAACTGGCCACGCTGGTGCGCGATATGTTCGAGACGATGTATGCCGCTCCCGGTCGCGGATTGGCCGCGCCGCAGGTGGGTGTCAGCACACGGGTCTTTGTCGTCGATACAGATTGGAAAGATGCAGACCCGTCGCCAATGATCTTCATTAATCCGGAAATCGCAAATCAGTCCGAAGATAAGGCCGTCGGGACCGAGGCTTGCCTTTCGATCCCCGGTAAAAGTTTTGATGTCAGTCGTCCGCTTTGGGTGGAATTACGTTGGCAGGATCTGGATGGCGTGGCGCATCACGGACGGTTTGAAGGTGTGCAGGCGATTTGCATTTGTCATGAGCTTGACCATCTGAACGGCCTATTGGTTACAGAAACGGGCGTGCTGCAATGACACATCGTCCTTTTGTCATTTGGCCGCATCCGGCACTGCGTAACCCCGCGACACCTGTGGCGGACATCACCGACGAGGTGCGCGCGATCTGGGATGAAATGATCATTGCCATGGACAATATGCCGGGTGTGGGCTTGGCGGCGCCCCAGTTGGGCATTGATATGGCTTTGGCTGTCGTAGATGCCTCTGAAGGACGGGGTCAGGCGATCCGCATGGCCAATCCTTCGGTCTTGCACAGTAGTATCGAACCGCGCGTGCATGAAGAAGGGTCACCCAACCTGCCTGGTGTTTGGGCCAAAGTGACGCGACCGCGCGCCGTGACGGTGCGGTTTATGAATAAAGACGGCGCATGGGAAGAACAGGACTTTGTCGGTCTTTGGGCGACGTCTGTACAGCATCAGATTGACCACTTGGCGGGTAAGATGTTCTTTGACCACCTGACCCGGGTGAAACGGGATATGCTGATAAAGAAAGCAGCGAAATTGCAGCGGCGCTGATGTCGGGATGCGCGCCGCGCGGAAGTTTGACTGGACATGGAAAGACGGTGGTCATGCGTATAATTTTTATGGGTACACCCGATTTCTCGGTGCCGGTTCTGGATGCACTTGTTGATGCGGGTCACGAGATTGCGGCTGTCTACTGCCAGCCTCCGCGTCCGGCGGGGCGGGGCAAAAAGGACCGCCCCTCACCTGTTCAGTTGCGCGCCGAGGCTTTGGGGCTGGAGGTGCGCCACCCTGTGTCATTGAAGGGTGCAGCCGAGCAGGCCGATTTTGCTGCACTGGATGCAGATATTGCTGTGGTCGTGGCCTATGGTTTGATCTTGCCGCAGGTGATTTTGGACGCGCCCAAGGCAGGGTGCCTGAACATCCACGCCTCGCTTTTGCCGCGTTGGCGGGGGGCTGCGCCTATTCATCGTGCGATTATGGCAGGTGATGCCAAGACGGGCGTTTGCATTATGCAAATGGAAGCAGGTCTTGATACTGGCCCCGTCTTGCTGCGTGACGAAACTGCGATCGGTGTCGAGGAAACCACCGGTGCGCTGCATGACAGGCTGTCGCAAATGGGTGCGGCGCTGATTGTTCAGGCGCTCGCGCAGCTGGATCAGTTGACCCCGCAGGCCCAGCCGGAAGCAGGCGTGACCTATGCTGCGAAGATCGACAAGACAGAGGCACGGGTAGACTGGACACAACCCGCAGCGCAAATTGACCGGCTGATCCGCGGATTATCCCCCTTTCCGGGCGCATGGTACGAAGTGGAAGGTGAACGTATCAAACTGCTCGGTGCGCGGCTTGCTGACGGTGAGGGTGTACCCGGACAGGTGCTTGGCGGATTTCGGATTGCCTGCGGGAGCGGGGCGATCGAAGTGACCGAGGCCCAGAGAGCAGGCAAGAAAGCAATGGCTGCAGATGAGATATTGAAGGGTTTGGCGCTAGGGGATTTTGTCAGCTAGTGCGTTATTTCCTCAAGAACGGGGTAAGAACCGGACCGCGACCGTGTCAAATATCACGTTTTTACAAAGATGTGCGATTTATCGCCTGAGGTCGGTTTTGTCATCATGCCGGAGAGTGCTATCAGGGGATTCGGAAATTTCTGGGTAAAGTAATGACATCAGTGACGAAAATCACCCGCCGCTCATTCACGGCGATGGCAATGGCAAGCACGGCGGCAGCCTGTGCACCGCGCGTTCCGGAAATGGAGATCGAGCCCGTGGCGCCGGTGTCATTTGTCGAGGGCTACGGCCCAATCGAGGATTCGGGTTATATCCTTCCCGGTATTCCGTCTGAATACCTACAAGGGGTGAATCGCCGGATGACCGGCTGGTACAACGGTGAGGCCGAACCCAACACGCTGGATGTCGATCCTTACGCCAAGTTCCTTTATCATGTCCGCGATGATGGCACAGCAACGCGCTATCCGGTCGGTGTGGGCCGCGCGGGGCGATCAATTCGCGGCTCGGCGACGATGCAATTCATGCGCAAGTGGCCGAGTTGGACGCCCACCCAGAACATGTTGCGGACAGAACCGGAAGTTTACGGTGATTTCGCTGCGGGTATTCCAGGCGGGCTGCGCAGCCCGCTGGGTGCGCGCGCGCTGTACCTTTTTCGCGGGTCGCGTGATACGCATTACCGTATTCATGGCACGAACGATCTGGAATCGATCGGGAATTCTGGCTCCGCCGGATGTATCCGGATGTTCAATCAGGATGTGATCCATCTTTATGACCAGATCGAGGCCCCGATGAAGGTTCTTATCCGCTCGCCCGAAGAGTCGCAGCGTGTTGACCCGGAGAATTTCGGCCGTGGCATTGAGCTGCCACCAAAGATCATTTCGGCCGAAGAACTGTTGGGCGAAGAGGCTGTTGCCAACGATCGCCCGCCAGTTTTTGACGACGCATAAGCCCTTTTCTTTATTGTCATTGACGTCCAAACTCGCGTTCGAGCCGGTGCGCTTGCGCGCGGCGTGATATTGAACGCAGGGGCCACAATACTTACGTCTCTGTTATAAAAGAATAAATGAGGGACGTTTTATGGCCAATTTCGAGACTCAGATTAAGGAATCTCAGGCACAGGTTGCCGAGGCACAAAGCAAAATTTCCGAACTGACCAGCCGGATCGAAATTGCGCGCAACAAGATGGCGGAAGGCACCGACATTTCGGTTGATATCGAAAATGCCAGTCTTGAAGACGTCCATGCCCATACCGAGCTGATGAATGCCAACATTGCCGAACTGATCATGGGGCTTGATGACGTCACCACAGCCTTTTCCAAGGACTTTGACGAAATGCGCTCCAAGACCGGCATGGAGAGCTTTGTCGGCATTTTCAGCAAGGCGAAAGCCGATAGTATGCGTCAGGAGCGAATGCGCACGGCCTCGATTGATGACAAACTGCAGGATCTGATCAGCAAGTCCGATGTGATCATGAAGCTGCTGGAAGGGCAGTTGGCGGTGCTTAATGAGCAAAAGGTCAGTGTTGAGAAAAACTTGAGCGGGACGCTGGAAGAGCGCGAAGCTACGGTTGGTGAACTGGAAGCATTGCGCGCGGATATCCTCGCGATGGACCCCCAGATCATCACGTTGGAAAACAAAATTTCTGTGGAACAGGATGCTGCGGCGCGCACGAAACTCGAAACCGAGTTGGCGGCGTTGAACGGCAAATACAATGAAATGGTGCAGAACGAACAGGTGCAGTTGGCCAAAAGCCAGACGCTTGAGCGCTATATCGAAAAGGGCAAAACCTGGATCGACAGTTTGCAGAACCAGGCGGCCACACAGATGGTGCTGATCAACAAGCTCCAGACAGACACCAAACAGCGTGTTGTGCTTTATGATGCGTTGTCGAAATCGTTGAAAACCGCGCAGCAGCAGGATGTGGCACACAAGATCAACGAAATCGGCGTGAAGACGGATCAGGAAGCGCAGTCAGCCATGGCGGCCATCGGGTCTGCCACCAACGCGCGGATGGCCGATATGCTGGAAGCCCACGAAGACCACATGGTCTTTGCCCGCGAGGTGCTGGAGGCGAAAGCGAAAGCGGACGAGCGTTTCGTGCGCCGGTTCCAGGAGATCGTGAAGAAGCACGACAGCAATCAGTATGGGGCGTAGGGTGGGTGAAACCCACGCGTCCTGATATGACCGCCCCTGACCTCCAAGCCGATCACATGAAACTGGAAGATACCCGCGTCACGCGCCGGTATTTCGACAAGTTCGCCAAGATCACCAGCCACCTGACCAAGGTCGCCGCGACCATGGAAACCGAAGGGCGCTTTGATCGCAAAGAGATCGAGGTGATGGCGCGCTATCTGATCGGCCTGAATTGGACCTTCACGGCGCTGGCGCACAAGTACCATTTTGCGGGTCGCTTTGCGCATTCCGGCAAGCTGACCTTTGACCGGCATGAAAGCGGGTTTCCTGTGTATCAGGAGCTGCTGGAGATGGCGAATGATGCGTTGCAAGCGGAACGTCACCTGACATCGCAGCCGGGCGTGGGTGATCTGAAAGACCAGATGGTGCGAGTGATCCTGAGCGAGCAGGAGATCCCCACGAAGCTGCAATATGCGTTGTCGCAGCGCCTCTACTACGAAGAACTGTCGCGCGGCGATCAGTTCTGGGCGCGCAATGATCCGCAATGCTTGTGGCGGGGAAACGAAGCGGACAGGCGGCGGTTTCTGGTGCATTGGGCGGTCTATGACAGTCAGGTGAACCTGCCCACGATCTACCTGATGGAATTGGAGGATACGGGACGGACCGGTCTGCCGAAGGATGAACAGCGCTGGCCCGAAGCGCAGGCGCATCTGATGGCGCAGTCCTTGGCGCATCTCAAGCTGCTGACGATTGCCAAAGGGTTTGACGAGGATTTTGACGACCTGCACCCCACCCGTTTGCGCCGGTTTCACATCGGGCCGATGTACAGCAATGCGTTTACGCGCCAGTCTGGGCCCTTGCGGGACGTCTTGCGTGACGCCAACGCGCCCGCCGGTGAGGATTGGGCCTTGGTCTGGACCGAAGAAGAACTGCTGTCGGACCGCGTCGAGAATGTGAAATCGGGGTGGTTCGGCTCTGTTGAGAGGCAGATTTTTGCCCTTGATCCCTTTGAAGGTGGTGGTGCCGAAACTGGAGCAAGCCGGATGGAGCGGTCTTTGATCATGCCCGAACGTCCCTATCAGGCTTTGGCAGAGCGCAATCCTGCAGGGTTTCGCGACGTACGCAAATTCGTCGTCAGCGATACGGGACGTGTGTTGAGTTACAGATAGGGTGGGGCAAGACCCACCTTACGATGCGGCGCGGGAAGTGCCGAAAACGACAAAGAGGAAACGATGAGCCAATCAAGTGATCAAATGGAGCTGCGTGAAGACGATATCCGCAAGCACTATATCCCCGCTGCGGAAATGCTGATGCATCTCGATCATGCACCGCGATTGGCCAAGGCGCGCCTGTCGCTTGAGGCACCGGAAAAGTCACCGGATGTGGCGGCGACCCGCCGTCGGTTTCGCTCAACGACGCCGGGATTGCTGTCGCGCACATCTGCACCTTCGGGCGGGGTGCGTCTGTTGGACCGGATCGCCGAGAGTGATGACGATGACCCATTAACCTCACCTGCACAGGCGGCGGTGGCGCATGCACTGCGCCGTGCGCTGTCGATTGCTCTGACTGTAGCAGATGCCTTTTCGGATCAGACGGCACTGACCGAATTGAAGCGCATCAATCTTGAGGGCCGTTTGCCGCAGCAAAGGTCTTCTGAATTTACCGAGTACCTGACAGCGGAATCTCTGGTTGCGCTTTACACATTTGCCAATGCCTCATCGTTTCTCTTGGCCACACAAGCGAGTGAGCAAAGTGTCGATGTGGGGTCCGTGGAAGAAATTCTGACGGATAACGCGCCATTGGCGTTGCATGGAGCGATTTGGGAGCTGGATCAGAAGCTGGGCCAGTTCGCCAAGGATGAGGCGACGCTGATTGCCACTGTGCTTGCCTATGCCGAGCAGTTGATGGAAAGGGTTGCGCTGCGTGCTTCAACCGCGGGGCGTTTGGCGTCGTTCAATGCCGCCTCTTGGCGCGTGGAAGCGGATGATTTTGTGGTGCAGGGATTTACCCCTGCGCGCAAGGCCAAGGGCTCTACCCTGACCATGACCTTCAAGAAGCCGAATGAGGTCGTGGGCAATCACATCGCCAAATATCAGGCGATGAAGCTGTCCAAGATGCTGATGGCCTATGATTTTGACCGCAGACTGAACCCCTTTGCGGAACTGGGTGGGTTCATCTTTACCTTTATGGGCGACGGAAAGCCCGGTACCGGCAAGACCACGCTGATCCAGATGATGGCGGGGTTGATGCATGAGTATTGCCAGAATGCGGGTTACCCGTTTCGCTATCAGAACCTGAGCACGGACAATATCGACAGTTATCAGGGCAAATCGGGCCAGAATGCCAAGGCGTTTATCAATAATGTGCTTGATCCCGGGGTGATCGGTTTCGGAACAATTGACGACATCGACCAACTGGCAGGCAAGCGGGGCGACCGGCAATCCTCGGCGGGGCAGTTGGAAATTACGGCCGTTCTGATGGAGAGCTTTGCCGGCGCCAATACGGTTGTGCGTGGCAATTGCACCTTCGGGATGTTTTCGAACTATCCCGAGAACGTGGATGACGCCCTGCGTCAGCGTGCCGGTGCGCGGTTTCTGGTCGATGGGCCACAGACGCGCGAGGATTACATTGATATCCTTTACCTGCTGATGGGCAAGAACCACAACATACCTGTCGGGGCGCATGAGGTTTTCAGCGCGCAAGAGATCAAGAAAGCCGTTGCGGCCAGTTTTGAAAGCCATTCCCGCCCGCATGAGGAAGGACTGCAACGGGTGTTCGAGCGGGTGCATGCGCAGGTTGGCGATCTGGATACGATTGCGAAACTGGGGACCTATCTTAAAGGGATCCAGGAGGCGGATGAGCGGTTCACGGGTCGCGCGATCAAGAACATCACGGACGCGGTGAAAGTCCGCGCCATGGATTTCGAATTGCCCGACGAATGGATGGAAGAGCCTGACCTGTTCCTGTTCAAGGATTATGATACCAAAAAGGGCATGATTTCAGAGCTACGCCAGCCGATCACGGTGGACATGGTGATTCAAGAGATCAACCGCTACGCCGACAGCGAATTCCGCTATGCGGATAAATCAGACGAGGTTGCGATTGACGCGATGGTACGTGATTTCGGGCGGCAGGAGATTGCCAAGAAGCGGTATCTGGAGGGGAAGGGATCATGACGCATGACGCAGCTCCGGACTTGATCCGGGGCTTCAGCCTGAAAGACAGCAAGAAGTCCCGGATCACGTCCGGGATTGCGGTCAGGACATATGGCTGAGCTCCTGTCAGAAGGGCTTTTCCTGCCGGTGCTTGTTCTGGCGGGTGCGGCATTTGTGGTGCCGCGTTTGCTCGCACGCGTGTTGCCCGAAGGCGTTGTGCCGTTGATGATGAATGCCTTGCTTTCGACGCTGGTTCTGTTTGCGTTGTCTGCGGCGTTCTTTGCGCTGCTCTATCTTTGGCAAGGGGTACCATTGGCACAGTTTGCAGATGCGGGCCTCTTGGCGAGCATCGGGTTTTTTGGTCGCATTGGCCTGATGGCCGCACTCATCTGGGCGCCGATCATGATTTTGTCGGTGGCAGGCCTGCCCCGCAAATGGGTCAAGGAGACGTGGTAGCATGGAGCTATTGATCGAAAAGGGATTGATGTTCGGCAACCTGATCCGCGTGGACTCACCGGTGCTGGTCGAACGCTACAATCGTGCGCTGAAACACCTCACAGGCCGTCAAACAGCGCAAAACGTGTTCCATATTGATATTTCCGGTTACTCGCCAGAGATCGGCGATGAATTTGGTGACGACCTTTACCTCAACCACAAAGGTGTCAATCGCCAGTTCATTCTGCTGACAACCGAACAGGCGACAGCACCGCTTCTGAATGCGAAATTCTCGACCTCGCGTGGTATCCTGCGGCAGTTCATCGAAGAAAACCGCGCCGAGCTTTTTGCGCTGACGGCACGTGATGCGGTGGCTGGGGAGCTGGTGAATTCGGTTTATATGGCCGACACACCTGCCAAGCTTTTTGACATTCGCAAAATCACAATCGAGGCCGACACCACCAGCGGCACCGTCGCAGCCGCGGCCAAGCTGGGCGCGATGATTGACCGTTTCAAGACCGCACCTGATGGCTGGTATGATGACGTGCTGATTGCCGACATGATCGGCATGGCAAAGAAAACCGGCGATGTGGTGCGCAACCCTGTGTCGTTGCGCAGGATGTCGTTCGGACAGGAGAATTTCTGGACAGCGCATTTTGGCGGGATTTATATCTTTCGCGGCGTGGAGCATCCTGCGGCAATCGTGGCCGGCGCAAAAGACGCGGTGGGCGATCTGCCGATCCCCTACACCTTTGATCTTTGGGATCGATCCGCCATTGCCAGGTTTCTGTCGCTTAATGATCTGGTCGAGCCGATCATCAAGGCACGCGGCATCGATGCGGCTGCCATCCTGCATCAGAAAATGGATTTCATCGTGGCTTCTGTGGCGGCCCAAATGAAAGAAGACCTGACGGGGGCCACGCGCCATGACCTGCGCCGTTTAGGACGACACTATGCCGCGCAACTGCCGCAGGAATGGCAGGGGCTTGCTGCACTCTTGCGCTGGGCCGAAGAGGACGGGCCGTGGCCCACGATTACATCGGACCATCCAGCCTATTTCTACACACTGCGCGCCAAGTCGCATGTTGATGCGGATCTTGTGAACAGGCTCTTGGCCGAGCTGACGCCACTGGATATCCGTCAATTGTTTATTTGCCATAAAGAGGCGTTCTATGCCGCCTATGCCCAATGGCCCGAGGAAAAGCAGGCCTATGTCGTTGATTTTCTTGAGCATGAGTACCAAGTCGATAAGGCAGGCGCGCGCGCAGCACTGTACGGCCATACAGATCCGACGCCTGCGTTGCCGCGCGTTTCGCGGTCAGATTTGGTGGCGCGGGTCGGTCCATGGGGCGCGATTAGACGAGGGAGAGGGTAATGGGATTTATTAAACTGGTCGTTTTCGGTTTCATCGGGCTGACCGTGATTTATTTCTCGGTCTCGCTCTACTCACGCTCGGTTCGTAAAGAGCGGCTTGAGGATGAATTCGATGCCGAAAATCCTGACGGGGATCGTGAAGCCCGCGATGCTTTTGTCACCGAGGGGCTCAAGGCCTATGATGCGTCCATCCGCCCCAAGCTGATCGGGCTGGTCTATGTGGTTCCAACGCTCGCAATCGGGGCGATCGTTTATATGATAAACGCCAACTGAAGGACGTGTTATGCGCAAGATAAAGATCACTTTCCGGGTAATCGTCTTTTTGCTGATTGGTGGCCTGTTGCATTACACGCTGCCGCAACATGATGTTGTGCGTGTCGTGAATACCTATCAGGAACGGCAGGACCTGAACGACTGGACCCGTATTTTCTGGGCAAGGCCCGATGACCAGTCCGCAACACTGATCAATCGTGATGTGCAGTTTATCCAGACTGTCAAAATGCGGACATGGCTGCTGGGGTTCGTTCCGCGCGATACAACCGAGGTGATGGTTTATCGCAACGAGGATACGGGTTGGGGCTGGCCGTTCTATTTCAAATTCGATACCGCAAACCTGCAAACCGAGGCAGATGACCTCAGTTCGACGGCGCAAGACCCGCAATGGGCCGTGATGACCCACTACGGCTGGCGCAACGAGTATTTCTCGGCCTTTCCCAATGCCGTGGCAATCCGGCCCATCGACAACCCGAACGTGACGATCATTCCGTGGTTCAATATCTTCTTCTTTATCGCATTGATGGCGGCGGTTCTGTTCATCCGCGCCATGTGGCGGCAGTTCCGCGAACGCTCGGTTGATCCGTTGCTTGATGCAGCGGAACATCAGTTCGATGAGGTGCAGGCCGAGGTCGCAGAGCGAAAAGGCAGGTTCAGCCGCTGGCTTGGCACGTGGCGCGACAAGAACAAAAACCGCCCTGTAAAGTAGGCGTTGTCGGGGGCTTTGCCCCCGCCGCGTGCCGCGTCTCCCCCAGGATATTTTCGGGCCAATAATGACCGGAGGTCTTTATTCGCCGTAAGGGATCCAGATGTTTTTCACCTCGGTGCTGGCGGCAAGATAGTCACGCGCCGATGGCATCAGAGCATTGCCGTTGTTCACCCATGTGCGTTTGAGATTGCCTGCGCTGGCCTGTTCGATCACAGCGCTCAGGTCGCTGCTTGAGAATGACCAGACCGCGTCGATATCTAGATGCTTGGCCAATGTGGGGGCAAGCTCGGCGTGGCTTCCGGTGAGGATATTGACCACGCCGGCAGGAACATCAGAGGTTTCCAGAACCTGATAAAAGTCTGTTGCGGCCAGCGGGTAAGGTTCGCTTGCCGCAAGGATCACGCGGTTGCCCATCGCGATCGCAGGCGCCATCGCGCTGATCAACCCGCCAAGCGGTGCTGCGTCATCGCAGAGGACCCCGATGTTGCCAACAGGTTCTTTCATCGCCAGAGCGACGCCGCGGATCGGGACCCCATGCACCTGGCCGTCATACTTGTCGGCCCATGCGGCATAGGTAAAGAGCATACGGATTGCGCTTTCCACTTCGTCTGCGCCACCGCGCCCGCCAGTCATCTGGTTGATCCGCGTCGCAAATTCCTCTGCGCGTGCGGACAGGTTTTCGGCGATATAATAGAGGATCTGCGCGCGGAGGTGCCCTGTCGTCCTGGACCAGCCTTTGGCGGCATTGCAGGCCTCAACAGCGTTGCGGATGTCTTTGCGATTGGCCAGCGATGCGTGGCCGAGCAATTTGCCACGGGGGCTGTAAACGGGGGTGGAATAGCCGCCATCGGGCCGCGCCTGTTTGCCACCGATATAGAGCTTGGCCGTGCGATCAAGCGGGTCGGCGGGGTGGCCGTCTTCGGTTGTGAAGGCTTCGATCTTCTTCAGCGCTTTGGCCGTGCCTGTCGGTTTGGTATACCCTGCCAGCCCTTCCCATCCGCCTTCGCGCCCGAAACCGCTTTCCCGGACACCGCCAAACCCTGCGGCGGCATCCATCATATTGGTGCCGTTGACCCATACGATGCCTGCAGCGAGTTTGGGTGCGATATCAAGGGCAAGGTTGATGTTTTCCGACCAGACCGAGGCCGCCAGACCGTAGCGCGTGTTATTGGCGATCTCGACGGCTTCGGAAGGGGTGCGGAAGGTTGTCGCGGCCAGAACAGGGCCAAAGATTTCTTCCTGCATTAGCGTTGAAGCTGGCGACAGGCCGGTGATCAGCGTTGGCGGGTAAAAGCAGCCTTCGGGTGCCTTGACCTGATAGGTCTCACCTTCTGTATTGGCGCTGACCATTTTAGTGATTTGCACCAGTTGTACAGGGTCAACGATGGCGCCCACATCGATGCATTTGTCCAGTGGATCGCCGATGCGCAGCCCGTCCATGCGGGCCTTCAGTTTTGTGTAGAAGCGCTCTGCGATGCCCTCTTGCACCAACAGGCGCGAACCAGCGCAGCAGACTTGTCCCTGATTGAACCAGATTGCATCGACGAGGCCTTCAACGGCGCTGTCAATGTCGGCATCCTCGAATACGATGTAAGGGGATTTGCCGCCCAGTTCGAGGCTGAGTGCCTTGCCTGATCCAGCGGTTGCCTCGCGGATTTTGCGGCCGACTTCGGTTGATCCGGTGAAAGCGATTTTATCGACATCGGCGGCGACCAGCGCCGCCCCGGTTTCGCCGTCACCGGTGACGATGTTCACGACACCCGGCGGCACACCTGCTTGCGTGCAAATGTCGGCGAAAACCATCGCGGTGAGCGGGGTGTATTCGGCGGGTTTCAACACGACCGTGTTGCCCATCGCCAATGCGGGTGCGATTTTCCAAGCCAGCATCAGCAGCGGGAAATTCCACGGGATGATCTGCCCGCACACCCCTAGGGCCTCGCGGTCGGGGAGTTCGGATTTCATCAGCTGGGCAAAGCCCGCATGATGATAGAAATGCCGGATTGCCAAGGGCACGTCGATGTCGCGGCTTTCGCGGATCGGTTTGCCATTGTCGAGCGTTTCCATCACCGCGAGAAGGCGGGCATGTTTTTGCATCAGACGCGCGATGGCATAGAGGACACGGGCGCGTTTGTGGCCGGATTTGGCCCAAGCGGGCTGTGCCTTGCGCGCGGCGGTGACGGCAAGGGCGATTTCTTCGGTAGTGCCCTTGGTGACTCCTGCCAGTCTTTCGCCGGTGGCCGGATTGTTCGTGGCAAAGTCGTCGCGCATGGCGCCCCATTTGCCGTTGATGTAATGGCCCGCGATGCCGCCATGATCGGCCAGCCACGCCAGCGCCTCGGCACTGCTTTCGGGGGCGGGGCCGTAATCCATGGTGTCGAATATTTCTTTAATGGTCATGGCTTATCCAATCGCGTGCCGCCACTGGGCGGAATAGGCGCCTGTGACGTGATGTTCGAGTTGCCGTTCTATGTCGCCCAGAAGGCTAGAGGCGCCAAAGCGGAAAAGATCAGGTTGCAGCCAGCGGTCACCCAGTTCGTCCTTGATCATGCTCAGATAAACCAAGGCATCCTTGGCCTTGCTGATGCCGCCGGCGGGTTTATAGCCGACTTTGATGCCGGTAAGATCCTGATAATCGCGGATCGCACGGATCATGGTGAGGGTCACGGGCAGAGTAGCATTCACCGGCTCTTTGCCGGTTGATGTCTTGATGAAATCGGCGCCCGCCATCATGCAAACGAGAGAAGCGCGCGCCACGTTGCGCAGTGTGCCTAATTCGCCGGTGGCCAGAATGGCTTTGACATGTGCATCACCACAGGCAGCGCGCATTTCCTTCATTTCATCATAAAGCGCCTGCCAGTTGCCGGTCAGCACATGGCGGCGGCTGATCACGATGTCGATTTCCTGCGCGCCCGCGGCAACGCTTTCGCCGATCTCGGCAATGCGCAAATGGAAGGGCGAGAGGCCGGCTGGAAAGCCGGTCGAGACTGCCGCAACTGGAATATTCGTGCCTTGCAGCGCATCGACTGCCGTTGCGACCATATCGTGGTAGACGCAAACCGCACCCGTGGTCAGGCCTTCCATGCCCAAGGCCTCAAGGATGGGTTGCGCAACAGGCTGGCGCGCTTTGGCGCAAAGACGCCGCACGCGGCCTTCGCTGTCATCGCCGGACAGTGTGGTCAGGTCCATCAGGCTGATCGCCTTGCAGAGCCATGCCGCTTGATAATCCTTCTTGACGCTGCGCCGCCCGGGCAGGGTTTGTGCCCGCCGTTCGATGGCCGAAGTATTGGCCTGCACCGCCATGACCCAATCCAGATCAAGCGGCATGCCGTCGTTGCGGGGTTCATGGACTTGCGGCAGTTGCGATGTCGCAAGCGTGGGGGAATAGGTGGTTTGCAAGGTGGCCTCCTGCGGTGCCTCGTGAAGGTGGCACTTTGGCACTGTCTTGGCAAGTTTTGACCGCTTGGTCAAATATTATATTGTCTGACCTGACGTCGCGGCGGCTCAGGCCGGTTGTACGACCTGTTTTTGGTATTTTTGCCGATACTGCAAAGGGGTCAGCCCGTGGGCTGCGCGAAACAGTTTATGGAAATGCGACATGTTGGGGATGCCACAATCCGCAGCGATTTCGCTGATCGCTTCGCTGTCCGTGGTCAGGGCGCGGGCGGCATGTTCCATCCGGATGTGATTGATGTAGTCGGACGGTGTCTGCCCCAGATATTTGCGCATCATCCGGCTGACATGCGGGTGCGCTTTGCCCGTAATCGCGACCAATCCTGCTGATCCGTCGCGAAAGACCTCTGGCGATTTGGCGGCGTTGCAAGCGGTTGCCAGCCAGTCGGGGATCTGCGTGTCAAGGGTGTTCGCTGTCAGATCGGCACAGAGCGGCAGCAAGAACGCTTCGGCGGCGAGCGTGTCGCAGGGGCTGTTTTCCAATTGAACGGCAGCATGGTTTAATGTCGCCAGTTGCCGGATATCACGGTGCGTTTGCACAGGGCCGTGGGGCGCCCAGAACAAATGCCCATCCACGCCGGGATGCCGCGCAACCAGCGCTTTGATCGTATCGGGATGGATGCTGAGGGACACCACAAGCGCATGTTCGCCCCGCCCCTGCAGGGCATGGGGCTGTCCCGGCTGTAGAAAGACAACGTCACCTTCGCCGAGCGTCTCGGCCCCACTGGCGAGATGATGGCGGACCTTGCCGTTTTGCACCCAGAAAAGTTCGTAAAAGTCGTGATCATGCAGTGTTCTGGGGCGTGTCGGCGCCAATGTCGCCCGCGTCAGGCGGATTTGCGTGCCGGTGGCCAGGATGTCAGCATGTAAAAGTGTTTGGGTCATGAAATCAAATTAGCACAGTCATTGCTGCGGTGCAGCATGAAAAGACGCGTGATTTTGGCCGAAATAATCAAGGGATTCTGGGACTTTCATGCAATCTCTGTTTCGTGGTCCGCCATGGGCTGCATGAGTTAGACCGAATCGTACGTGATTGGCGTGACAAACCGTCAGCGCCACGCTATGGCGTCCCCAACCCAATCAAACGAGGTGCCCCCATGAGCTTTGACCGCACAATCAAGATCGCCCCGTCCATTCTCTCGGCTGATTTCGCCAATTTTTGCGCGGAGTGTGAGGCAATTGAAGCGCAGGGTGCCGATTGGGTGCATGTCGATGTCATGGACGGGCATTTTGTCCCCAACATCACCTTTGGTCCGGCCACCTGTGCCGCGATCCGTCCGCATATCAAGGGCGTGATGGACGTGCATTTGATGATTGCGCCTGTTGATCCCTATATCGAAGGATTTGCCAATGCCGGTGCCGATGTGATCACCGCACATGTCGAGGCTGGGCCGCATATTCACCGGACCTTGCAAGCCATTCGTGGTGCGGGTGCAAAGGCGGGTGTGGCGCTGAACCCCGGCACGCCTGCGTCTTCGGTTGAAATGCTGCTGGACATGGTCGATCTGGTCTGTGTGATGACCGTGAACCCCGGTTTCGGCGGGCAGAAGTTCATTCACAGTCAGGTTGAAAAGGTGCGCGAATTGCGCGCCATGATCGGTGACCGTCCGATCCATATCGAGATTGACGGGGGCGTTGATCCGACAACAGCACCTTTGGTCGCTGCTGCGGGTGCTGATGTTCTGGTCGCGGGCTCTGCGGTGTTCCGCGGCGGGTCGGTCATCAATCCGGCACCTTATGGCGAAAACATCCGCGCGATTCGTGCTGCTGCTGCGGTCTAGGACGCTCTGCACAAAACCTGCACAATTGCACAGTCAGCTTTGCACGGCGCACCCGTAGGTCCTTTCTGACAAGAGCAGAAAGGAAAGACTATGGTTGTGCGCGGTGTGCCGTATCGGATTGCGAAAGATGCGTGGTGGCTGGATGACGAGGACCCGCCACGCGGGCTCCGCGCAGGGCCGGTTCTGATTGCAGCATTGCTGTTGGGCGATGTGCTGGTCTGGGATCTCCGGCCCGGGTTTGGCCTGGCCCTTTGGATGCTCTTAATAGGGGGCGCGGTTGCTTTGACAGTGGCGCGTAGGCTGACAAAGCGGCGTGCGTTCGCGGCGTTGGGAGTCCTGATTGTTGCGGTCGCCCCTTTGGTGGAAGTGGTCCAGTTCGGGACAGTGATGGTCGGTTTGCTGGGGCTGAGTACCTTCGCGGTGATGATCGTCGCGGAAGACTTGCATGGCGCCTCCCTTTGGCGCGCCGTTGCACGGCTGCCCGGCGTTGGGGCGGTTCAGTCCATCCGGGACGCCTTTGCCATGCGCCTACCGTCCACCGCGCGGGGTGGTTTTCGCGGTGCGCTTTTCGACTGGGCCTTGCCTGTCTTGGCCGGGGCCTTGTTTCTTTTTCTTTTTGTTGCGGCGAACCCACTTTTGGACCAATGGCTGTTGACCTTTGCAAGCACTGAATTTGATGTCCTGCCGGAGTTCGCGCGTGTTGTTTTCTGGCTGTTGATTGCATTTGCCATCTGGCCCTTGCTGCGGTTGACCCAAATCATGCCGCACTTGACCCGTGCTCACCCGAGCCAGATGCGCGCCCTGCGGTCCGCGTTTCTGAGTGAACGCTCGGTCAGTCGCGCGTTGGTCGTCTTCAATGTGATCTTCCTGATCCAGACGTCGCTGGATATGGGTTATCTTTGGGGTGGTGTCGCTTTGCCAGAGGGCATGACCTACGCGCAATATGCCCATCGCGGGGCATATCCTTTGATGTTGACGGCATTGCTTGCGGGTGTTTTCGCGCTCTTGGCGCAACCCTATCTGGGCAGCGGGGCGCTGGTGCGGCGGTTGTTGTATCTCTGGATCGCGCAGAATGTCGTGCTGGTGATTTCCTCGATCCTGCGACTGGATCTTTATGTTGATGTTTATGGCCTGACGCGCCTGCGGTTTGCCGCCTTTGTCTGGATGGTTGTTGTGGCGCTGGGGCTTGTCTTGATCATCATGCAGACCGTCGGGCGACGCACCGTTGGATGGTTCCTGAAAAGGGCCTTTGGTTTGGGCCTGCTTGCGATTTACTTGTGCAATCTGGTGAACATTGATGGCCTGATCGCACGCCATAACCTCGCAGATGACCGCGGCCCTGATTACTATCTTTGCGGATTGAGTGAAGGGGCTGTTCCGTCAATCCTCAAGCATGATCTGGAAACTGGCACAGAGCTTTGCTTTAGCTATCGCCCCTTTCTGTCCCAGCGCGAGGATTGGCGTGAATGGGGCTACCGCAACGCACGCTTGCACCGTAGTTTGGCGACCATGGAGATTGAACAATGATCTTGGTTGCCGATGATGACGCCCAAATCCGTGCTGTTGTGCGGATCGGATTGACGCAGGCGGGCTTTGGTGTGGCCGAAGCGCCAGATGGACGTGCTGCGCTGGAAAAAGCCGAAAGCCTGCGCCCTGATCTGATTGTTCTTGATATCGGGATGCCTGAAATGGACGGGCTCGAGGTGTGCCGCACGTTGCGCAAGACATCTCAGGTGCCGATCCTCTTTCTGACCGCCCATGTGGACGAGATCGACCGCGTTGTCGGCCTTGAACTGGGGGCCGATGACTATGTCGCAAAGCCGTTTTCACCGCGTGAGCTGGTGGCGCGGGTGCGTGCGATCCTCAAGCGCACACAGGGTGAGGTTGTCGCGCAAACTGTCCTGCGGCGCGGTATCCTGAGCGTCGATCCCGCGCGGCATTTGTGCCATGTGGGCGATGACACGGTTCTGCTGACTGCGCGGGAAATGGACCTGCTGGAACGTCTGATTGCACGCCCTGATCACGTGATGTCGCGGCCGCAGTTGGTGGACGCGATCTACGGCACCAACGTGAATGTCAGCGACCGGACAATGGATAGCCATTTGCGGAATCTGCGCAGCAAATTGGGGCAGGCCGGTTGCCCTGATGCGATCGAGACCGTGCATGGCGTGGGGATCAGGATGGGTGCATGCCGCGGCGCGTAATCCGCAAGTGGCGGCCTCCGCTGGCCTTCGTGCTGGGCGGGACGCTGGCGGCGGTATTTTTTCTGCCGCTGATCGGGATCGGCTATTTTCGCGTTGCGGGCGGTGTTCTGGGCTGGGCCGAGACCTCATGGATGATCGGTTTGATGGCCTTTGTTGCAACGGTGATCCTTGGGGTGCTGCTCTGGCGGTTGGTTTTGCAACCCGTGCGCGCCCTGACGGCCTATGCCCGCAATGAGGGCGCCAGTGATGCTCCCACGCACTTCGGCACGCCGGAGTTTTCGCAATTGGGCGAGGCCGTGCTTGAAATGACCGCGGTACTGCGGGGGCGGGAGACCGTGCTGCGCAGTTATGCGGATCATGTGACCCATGAACTCAAGTCGCCGCTCACCGTTATTCAAGGCGCTGCCGAACTGTTGGAAGACCCTGATCTGGAGGCCGCGGATCGTGTGCAACTGCTGCGCGGTATTCGCGAAAATACCGCACGGATAGAGGCGCTTCTGGACGGGCAGCGCGCGCTGGCGCGGGCGCAGGATGTGATTGCGCCCGGGGAATGTCTTTTGAGCGATGTTGTCGGGGATATCGGACCGGCAGTCGTTTTGACTGACGGGTTGGTGCCCCTCCCACGGGATGTCATGGATGTTGTCGCCACACATCTGGTCGGCAATGCTTTGGCGCATGGGGCCAAAACGATCAGCTTTGACTATCAAGCTACGCATATCGTGGTGCAGGACGATGGCGCGGGGATCAGTGCCGGTAATCGCGACCGCATTTTTGATCCGTTCTTCACCACACGGCGGGATGCAGGCGGCACGGGCATGGGCCTGCCGATTGTGCGACAGATGCTTGAGACGCAGGGGGCCAGCATCCGGCTGCTTGATGCGCCGGGTGCCGTGTTTCGGATCAGCTTTGATGGGTAGGGAAGGCCCGGGCGTGCGCTAGAAATCGACGATTGTTGCGACACCTTTTTCAACCGCCAGATCGACGATCGAGGCTGCAACGGCCAAATCCTGCAGGCCTACGCCAGTGCCATCGAAAAGGGTGATTTCGTCTGCACGCGTGCGGCCCGGGTGGGTGCCGTTGATGACTGCACCAAGCTCATGCACATCGCTTTGCGCGATCAGACCGCTCGCAATCGCATGTTGCGCCTCGCCGATGGAGATGGATTGCGCAACCTCGTCGGTAAAGACGGTGGCGCGCGCCAGAAGGCTGGCTTCGACCTCTTGTTTGCCTTTGGTGTCGGTGCCCATGCAGGCGATATGTGTGCCGGGGGCGATGTGATCGGCCATGATGGTGGGCGCGAAAGTCGATGTGATCGAGATCACGACATCGGCCTCGACCAGACCCTCAAGCGGGACGGCCTCGAAGGGTACACCGGCTTCACTGGCAACCTTTTCGATATTGGGCAGCATTTCGGGGTGATAGTTCCAGCCGATGACTTTTTCAAAGTTGCGCTGTTCCAAGGCGGCGCGCAGTTGGAAAGTGGCCTGATGGCCAGCGCCAACCATGCCCATGACCTTGGCGTCCTTACGCGCCAGATGTTTGATCGAGACCGAAGATGCCGCAGCGGTGCGCAGGGCTGTCAGAAGGTTCCCGCCGACCATCGCCTTTACTTTGCCGGTATCAGGATCAAAAAGGAAAACGGTGGACTGGTGATTGATCTCGCCATGCTTCTCGAGATTATGCGGCCAGTACCCGCCTGCCTTGAGCCCGAGCGCCATGCCCGATTTGTCGAAACCGCCTTTGAAGCCGTAGAGCGCATCTTCATAGCCGATCGCTTCGCGGATCACAGGAAAGTTGTAGGCGCTGCCTTTGGACATCGAGGCAAAGACTTTTTCGACAGCCTCGAACGCATCGGCACGGGTCAGCAGGCCTGCGATTTCTTTTTCGGGAACGATAATCATGGTCTTGGTCTTTCATTGACGGCCGCTCATCCAGCCCTTGCGGGGCTGTCTTCGCGATGAGCGACCGATAAGGAGGGAAGAGCGCGTTAGTAGGCTTTGCCGCGTGCGGACACAGGCCACAGCGTCTCAACCTTGCCGTTGCGTACACCCACATACCAATCATGCACGTTGCAGGTCGGGTCACAGTGGCCCGGCACCAGCTTGAGCTTGTCGTTCACCTTCAACACACCGTCAGGATCGGCAACCACGCCGTGTTCGTCCGAGCATTTGACGTATTGTACGTCCGTGCGACCATAGATTGTCGGCAGGCCGCTATCGACTGATTGCGCTTTCAGGCCCGCGTCCACGATGGCTTTGTCGGCCTTTGCGTGGCTCATCACCGAGGTCAGGATAAACAGCGCGTTTTCCCATTCGCCTTGGTCAATCCGGTTGCCGTCCTTGTCAAGGATGCGGCCATAGTCCGCGTCCATGAAAGCGTAGGATCCGCACTGCAATTCGTTGAACACACCAGAGGCGCTTTCGAAGTAGTAAGAACCTGTGCCGCCGCCGCCGACGATGTCGGACTCAATGCCTTCGGCCTTCAGCATTTCCAAGGTTTCACGCACCTGATCAATCGCGATCTGGGTTTTGCCCTGACGCTCCTCGTAGGAATCAAGGTGCTGCATTGCGCCCTGATAGGCCTGAATGCCTGCGTATTTCAGGCCCGGTGCCGCGTCGATCGCCTTGGCCAGATCAACAACAGGCTGGCCGTATTGCACGCCACAGCGGCCTGCGCCCACGTCGATTTCAACGAGGCATTCGATCTGTGTGCCATGCTTCATCGCTGCGGCTGACAGATCTGCCACGTTGTCGATGTCGTCCACGCAGCAGATCGTACGCGCGCCAAGTTTCGGCATCCGTGCAAGACGGTCAATCTTTTCAGGCTGGCGAACCTGGTTGGACACCAGGACATCCTTGATGCCGCCACGGGCGAACACTTCCGCCTCTGAGACCTTCTGACAGCAGACACCAACCGACCCGCCAAGGCGTTCCTGCAGCAGCGCCACATCAACGGATTTGTGCATCTTGCCATGCACGCGGTGGCGCATACCGTGCGATTTTGCAAAATCGCCCATCTTCTTGATGTTCCGCTCCAGCGCGTCCAGATCCAGCACGAGGCAGGGAGTCTGGATGTCCGCCTCATCCATGCCAGGCAGGGCAGGGACGTCGTAGCCGACTTCGAGGTTCTTGAGGTTGCTCATATCGTTCATGGGTCTTCTCCCTTTAACCTTGCATCCAAGGCAGTTTATCGAGGTCGACGTTGCCGCCGGTGATGATGACGCCGACACGCTTGCCGGCGAATGTCTCTTTGTTCTTCAGGATCGTGGCGAGCGGAACAGCGCAGCTTGCCTCCATCACGATCCGCAGGTGTTTCCACGTGATCTTCATCGCGTCGATGATCTCTTCCTCAGACGCCGTGTAGATATCCGTCACATAGTTGGACACGAAGTGCCATGTACGCTCTTTGAGCGGCACAAGCAGGCCGTCCGCGATGGTTTTTGGTGCATCATCGGCGATGATGTGGCCTGCCTTGAAGCTGCGATAGGCGTCGTCGGCCTGTTCAGGCTCGGATGCGATAATCTGTACCTCGGGCGCGAGGGTCGACAGTGTCAGGCAAGTGCCGGAGATCATACCGCCACCACCGATGGGGGCGACCATCATCTCAAGCCCGTCCACCTGCTCCATGAATTCCTTGGAGCACGTGCCCTGTCCTGCAATCACCCGTGGATCGTTGTAAGGGTGGACAAAATCGCCGCCCGTTTCGGCCTGTACCCGCGCAAATGTTTCTTCGCGTGATGTGGTCGAGGGCTCACATTCCGTGATCACCCCGCCATAACGGCGCACCGTGTCTTTTTTGGCCTGCGGTGCTGTGCGCGGCATGACCACGTTGCACGGAATGCCCCGGCGCATCGCCGCATAGCTGAGGCAGGATGCATGGTTGCCCGAAGAGTGGGTGGCCACGCCATGCTTGGCCTGCTCATCTGTCAGTCCAAAGACTGCATTTGCGGCACCACGCACCTTGAACGCCCCCGGTTCCTGGAAGTTCTCGCATTTGAAAAACAGTTGCGCGCCGGTCAATTCATTGAGGTAGTCCGAAGTGCGGATGGGTGTACGGTTGATATGCGGCTTGATGCGTTCATGCGCATCCAGCATGTCCTGATAGGTCGGAATATACATGTCTGTGTGGTCTTTCATTATGCTGCATCCCGCAATTTCAGGCCTGTTGACCCGCGATAGTATTCCTGTGCCGCCGCCACACCAGAGCCGAGTTTGATATCAAGACCAAGGTCGACCATGCACATCTCGGCGGTGGCAATGCCGGACAGCGCCATGACATCAGTCATGCTGCCCAGGTGGCCGATCCGGAAGACTTTGCCAGCCACTTCGCCAAGGCCAACACCGAATGCGACGCCATATTTTTCGGCGGCATGGGTGACGATATCGGTGGCGTTAAACCCTTCAGGTGTTTTGATCGCACTGACCGTGTCGGAATAGAGATCAGGGGAAGCCGCGCAAAGTTCCAGCCCCCAGGCATCCACGGCGGCTCGCACACCGGAAGCGATCCGGTTGTGCCGCGCAAAGACGTTCTCGAGACCTTCTTTGAGCAGCATCTCGGTTGCAAGAAGCAGCCCGTTCATCAGACCGACCGCGGGCGTGTAAGGATAGGCATTGGCCGCATAGCCCTTGGTCATATCAGCGATGTCAAAGAAGGTGCGCGGCAACTGCGCCGTCTTGCTGGCCGCCAACGCTTTCTGGCTGAAGCCAACAATTGCCAGACCCGCAGGCAGCATGAATCCTTTCTGCGAACCCGTCACCGCAACATCAACGCCCCACTCATCAAAGCGGAAATCCATTGACCCGATAGAGCTGACCCCATCCACAAAGAGCATTGCAGGGTGGTCCGCGGCATCCAGCGCTTTGCGGACGGCAGCGATGTCTGATTTCACGCCGGTTGCGGTCTCGTTGTGTGTCGCCAGCACCGCTTTGATCTTATGCGCGGTATCCGCTTTCAGGATTTCTGCGTAACGGTCCGCAGGAATACCTTGGCCCCATGGGGTCTCGACGATCTGCATATCCAGCCCATGACGCTGGCACATGTCAATCCAGCGGTGGCTGAACATCCCGTTGCGCGCCGCCAGAACCGTATCGCCGGGAGACAGGGTATTTGTGAGTGCTGTCTCCCAGCCGCCGGTACCGGTAGACGGAAAGATAAAGACTTCAGCCGTGTCGGACTTCAGGATTTCCTGAACGCCCGCACGCGCTGGGTGCAGGATTTGCCCGAAAAGCGGTGACCGGTGGTCAATCGTCGGCATGTCGCAGGCCTTGCGAATAGCCTCGGGCATATTCGTCGGGCCGGGAATAAATACGGGGTTCTGAAAGCTCATCGTCCAATCCTCCATTGGGTTGAGCGTGTTTTGCCAGAACAGACCGTGTCTGCATATTTTTTTGAAATTATTTTTCAGAAAGTGACTACATGAGAAAAATGTTTGTTGTCAGTGCTTTGTATTTTTCATAATGTGAAATGTAATTTCAGATACGAGAAAAATCATGGAAGAAGAGGTAAAGCGTGGCCGTGGTCGCCCCAAGGCATGGGACGACAAGGGGGCGCAGAATACGATTAAATCGCTTGATCGCGCGTTAGAGGTTCTGGTCCAGCTGGGTGAAATGCAGGGCAGCACCCTGTCCGAAATCGCTGGCGCCCTTGGGCAATCCCCCGCAACCGTTTACCGTGTTCTGACCACATTTCAGGGTCGCGGCTTTGCCGACTTCGATCCGCAAAGCCAGGTCTGGAGCATTGGCCCCGCTGCATTCCTGACTGGATCAATGTTCCTGCGCCGCACGTCGCTGGTCGAACGCGCACGGCCCATCATGCGTGATCTGATGGAGGCGACGGGCGAGACTGCGAACCTTGGAATCGAACGGGATGGTCAGGTGCTCTTTTTGGGGCAGGTTGAGACGCACGCAACAATCCGCGCTTTCTTTCCGCCCGGGACCGCATCAGCGATGCATTCATCGGGCATTGGCAAAGCATTGCTGTCACGCATGCACGACAAACGCCAACGTGCAGTGCTGGCCGCCGGCAAGCTTGAACAGTTTACACCGCATACGCTGACCGATCCCGAAGCGATGATTGCCGATCTGCACACCACCAAGGCGCGCGGCTATGCTTTTGACGGCGAAGAACGCAACATCGGCATGCGGTGTATCGCAGCCCCTGTCTATAATGTCTTTGGCGAGGCGGTGGCGGGAATTTCAGTCTCGGGTCCGACGTCACGGATCACCGATGACCGGATCGCGGCCTTGGCCGAAGATGTCATGGAAGCCGCAGCGCGCCTGACCCGCGCGATTGGCGGAAACAACCGGCCGGCAAGCTAGCGTTTGCTGGACCGGATGGCGCTGTCGCGATAATTCGGATCGTCGCTGAACGGGTGGTCATGATCTGGCATGGTTGGTTCGGGTGCAGCATGGGGTTGTGACTGTGTCAGCTTTGCCCAGAGCTTGCGTGCAAGAAACTGGGCAATGACCACAAGCACCATAAACGCGCCGAAAGCGGTCAGGATCGACCCAGCGCTGACGTCGATGCAGGCATCACCTGCGCCAAAGGCAATGGCATAAAGGATACTGACTGTTTCAGTGCAGGTGGTGAGCATACGATCCCCGTTGGCTGAATACAGCCAGACTAATCCGCGTGGATAAAAACAGCAAACATTGCCGCTCTGCACGTTTTCTCTTAGGTGACTGCAATTCTGCATGACTTTTCCAGGGCGGCTTCTTACGGTTTGCGGTGAAGCACCAAAACGGAGCCAACCATGCATTTTGGCCTGACCGATGAACAACAAATGATCGTGGATACCGTACGGTCTTTTGTGGAACGCGAAATCTATCCCCATGAAGATGCGGTCGAACGGAGTGGGGAAGTTCCAAAAGAAATCGCCGATGAGATCAAACGCAAGACGATTGAACTGGGGTTTTATGCCTGCAACTTTCCGCAAGAGGTTGGTGGCGCAGGCTTAAGCCACGTTGAGTTTGCGCTGGTCGAGCGGGAATTGGGGCGTGGGTCGATGGCGCTGAACCACTTCTTCGGGCGCCCGCAGAATATCCTGATGGCCTGTCAGGAAGATCAGGTTGAGCGGTATCTGCGGCCTGCGGTGCGCGGCGAACGGATGGATGCGCTGGCGATGACGGAACCTGATGCAGGCTCGGACGTGCGGGGGATGAAATGTTCGGCGGTGCGCGATGGCGGCGATTGGGTGCTCAACGGGTCCAAGCATTTTATATCGGGTGCCGATCACGCGGATTTCTTTATCGTCTTTGTTGCAACGGGCGTGGATGACACGCCCCGTGGGCCCAAGAAACGTATTACCACATTTCTGGTTGACCGCGGGACGCCGGGTTTTGAGGTGCGGGATGGTTACCAATCGGTCAGCCACCGTGGGTACAAGAACTGCATTCTTGATTTTGACAACTGCCGCTTGCCGGATGCGCAGGTTCTGGGCGAAGTCGATGGCGGTTTTGCGGTGATGAATGAGTGGCTCTACGCCACACGGATTACCGTGGCCACCATGTCGGTTGGGCGGGCGCGGCGGTGTTTTGATTATGCCCTGAATTACGCCGCAGAGCGCAAACAATTCGGCCAGCCCATCGGCAAGTTCCAGGGCGTCAGTTTCCAGATCGCCGACATGATCACCGAGATTGACGCCGCAGATATGTTAACGCTTTCTGCCGCATGGCGTCTGGATCAAGGGCTACCGGCAAACCGCGAAATTGCCTCGGCCAAGGTCTATGCCACCGAAATGCTGGCCCGTGTCACCGACGCGACCCTGCAAATTTATGGCGGCATGGGATTGATGAGCGATTTCCCGATTGAGCGGTTCTGGCGTGATGCGCGGGTCGAGCGGATCTGGGACGGCACATCAGAAATCCAGCGCCACATTATCAGCCGCGAATTGCTGCGTCCTCTGGGGGCCTGATGGACAGGCTGACGCGGCTTTTTAACCCCCGCTCTATTGCTGTGATCGGTGGCGGGGCATGGGGTGCTGAAGTGATCCGCCAGTGCCAGAAGATCGGTTTTGCGGGCGATATCTGGCTGGTGCATCCCACCAAGGATGACGTGGCAGGCCTTTTACCTTTTCGCGAAATTGCGGACCTACCCGCGCCACCTGATGCGGTGTTTATTGGTGTCAACAGGCACACGACCGTCGCGGCAGTAGAAGCACTTGCCGCGATTGGTGCGGGTGGCGCCATTTGTTTTGCCTCGGGTTTTAGCGAGGCGGCACATGAGGTCGCGGACGGGCATGACCTGCAACAGGCGCTTCTGGTGGCGGCAGGAAATATGCCCGTGATCGGCCCCAACTGCTATGGGTTCCTGAATTATCTCGATGGGGTCACCCTTTGGCCCGATCAGCATGGTGGCCTCCGCGTGGACAGTGGGGTGGCCCTGATCGCGCAATCCTCGAATGTGGCGATCAATCTGACGATGCAGACCCGCGGTTTGCCAATTGCCTATGTCGCGACCGTGGGCAATCAGGCGCAAACCGGTCTGTCCGAGATTGGCAGGACGTTGCTGGCGAACCCCAAGGTCACGGCGCTGGGGCTCTATCTGGAGGGCATAGATGATCTGGCGGGTTTTGTGGAACTGGCTGCGGCAGCACGGCGTTTGGGCAAGCCGATTGTCGCGTTGAAAACCGGGAAATCCGAACAGGCGCAAAGGGCAGCGATTTCTCACACTGCCTCGCTTGCGGGCAGCGACGCGGGTGCTGATACGCTTTTTGATCGTCTGGGGATCGGGCGGGTGTCTTCACTCTCGGCCTTTCTCGAGACGCTCAAGCTTTTGCATGTTGTGGGGCCCTTGGGTGAAGCCACGGTCGCCTCGATGTCGTGTTCGGGTGGTGAGGCCAGCCTGATGGCTGATATGGCGCATGGGCGGTCGATCTCGTTTCCGCCGCTTTCAGAGGCGCAAACCGTTGATCTGCGAAACACTCTTGGGCCAATCGTGGCGTTAGCCAATCCGCTCGACTACCATACCTTTATCTGGGGCAACGAAGACGCGATGGCCGCCACATTTTCCGCCATGATGTCACCGGACATGGCGCTGGGCGTCGTGATCCTTGATTTCCCGCGCCCTGACCGCTGCACAGCCCCTGCGTGGGACTTGGTGCTGAATGCCGTAGAATGCGCGCAGGCGCAGACAGGCCGCCCTATCGCGGTGCTGAGTTCATTGGTCGAAAACCTGCCCGAGCATGTTGCCATTGATCTCGTGGCGCGGGGCATTCTGCCGCTTTGCGGCATGGCCGAGGCGATTGAGGCGATCGCGGTCGCGGCGCGTGTCGGGAAGCCGAAAGGGGAAGGACTGTTTGTCCCGCCACTGGTGCGGCCAGCGCAGGTACTGAGTGAGGCAGAAGCAAAGCAGGTCTTGAAGCGCTATGGCCTGCCGGTCCCGCAGTCTGAATATGTCACAAACATTAAAGGGCTTGCAGATGCCGGGCAGGTGGTCGGCTTTCCTGTTGTTCTGAAAGGTACCGGTGTCGCCCACAAGACCGAAGCGGGCGCAGTTGTTGTGGGGATTGCTGACCAGGCGGCTTTGTTGCGTGCCGCCGAGGCAATGCCGACGGAGACCTTTCTGGTCGAACAGATGATCACCGATGTGATTGTCGAGCTTCTTGTTGGTGTCGTGCTGGATCCGGCGCATGGCTATGTGCTGACACTTGCGGCGGGCGGGACCTGGGCGGAGATTCTGGAGGACAGGACGAGCCTGATCCTGCCCGTCGATGCGAGTGATATCAAACAGGCGCTTGGTGAATTGCGGATTGCACCTGTTCTGAACGGCTATCGCGGCGCGCCTGCGGTCGATATCCAAGCGATCATTGACGCGGTGCTGGCGGTACAGTCCTATGTCATGACGCAGACGCCAATAGAGATAGAAATCAACCCGCTAATGTGTGGCCCAAGAGGGGCCGTCGCGGCGGATGCGTTGATCACAACAGGAGAACGCCATGACTGACGGCCCCATCAAGACCACCCGCGACGGGCATATCCTCGAGGTGACGCTGGACCGCCCCAAAGCGAACGCGATTGATCTGGCGACCAGCCGGATCATGGGCGAGGTCTTTGCCGATTTCCGCGATGACCCTGACCTGCGCGTGGCGATTGTGACTGGTGCGGGTGAGAAATTCTTTTGCCCGGGCTGGGATCTCAAGGCGGCCGCTGAGGGTGATGCTGTCGATGGCGACTATGGCAAGGGCGGCTTTGGCGGGCTGCAGGAATTGCCGCGTATGAATAAACCGGTCATCATGGCGATCAACGGGATTTGCTGCGGCGGCGGGCTGGAACTGGCGTTGTCAGGCGATATTCTCTTGGCGGCTGAACATGCCACTTTCGCTCTGCCTGAAATCCGCTCCGGCACTGTCGCTGATGCAGCGTCCTGCAAGTTGCCCAAACGGATACCCTATCACATCGCGATGGAAATGCTTTTGACAGGGCGCTGGATCGACGCCGAGGAGGCCGCCCGCTGGGGATTGATCAACCGTGTGGTTCCGGCGGATCAGTTGATGGATGAAGCGCGCAAGATGGCAGCACTTATCGCGTCGGGGCCGCCGCTTGTTTATGCGGCGCTCAAGGAAGTGGTCCGGGAGGCGGAAGATATGAAATTCCAGGACGCAATGAATCGGATCACCAAGAGCCAGTTTGCCACTGTCGAGACCCTCTATAACTCGGAGGATCAGTTGGAAGGGGCGCGCGCATTCGCCGAAAAGCGTGATCCGGTTTGGAAGGGACGGTAGAATTCTTATATAAAACAAATACTTAATTTTTCTCTGACAAAAATGATCAGGATATATTGCATATCCTGATCATTTTTGTCAGTTTCCGCGCATCAACTCCAACCTTCGCAAGGATGAAGATCATGCGCACACCATTGAGAAACTCACTCTTCCTGACGGCCGCCCTGACAATTTCGGCCACGTCCGTCTACGCCCAAAGCGACGCAGGCGAAGTGAACCTCTATTCCTCACGTCACTATGACACTGACGAGCGGCTCTATTCGGACTTCACCGAGCTGACAGGCATCACTGTGAACCGGATTGAAGCAAACGCCGATGAATTGATCGCCCGGATGCAGGCAGAGGGTGCAAATTCGCCTGCTGATATTCTCATGACTGTTGACACATCGCGTCTTGCACGTGCCAAGCAGGCCGGTCTGTTGCAAACGATTGATAGCGATATCCTAGAGGCCCGCATTCCCGGGTATCTGCAGGACGCCGACAACCAGTGGTTTGGCTTCAGCCAGCGCGCGCGCATTATCTTCTATGACAAGAACCGCGTCGCAAACCCGCCGCAGGACTATGTCTCTCTGGCTGATCCTGCATATGAAGGGATGGTCTGTCACCGGTCTTCGACCAATGTCTATTCGCAGACACTGCTGTCGGCGGTGATCGAAAACCACGGTGAAGAGGCCGCGACGGAGTGGGCGCAAGGTTTCGTCAACAACTTTGCCCGCGATCCGCAGGGTGGCGATACCGACCAACTGCGTGGTCTGGTGTCAGGTGAATGCGACATTGCCATCTCGAACACCTACTACTTTGCCCGCGCTCTGCGCACTGACGTTGATGGCCTGGACGCCGACGCGCTTGCAAATATCGGCTGGGTCTTCCCTGCACAGAACGCCGAGGGCGCGCATATGAACCTGTCAGGTGGTGGTGTCGCTGTGAACGCGCCGAACCGCGACAATGCGATCAAGTTCCTCGAGTATCTGGCCTCTGATCGTGCACAGCAGTACTTCAGCGCAGGCAACGACGAATATCCTGCGGTACCCGGTGTTGGGTTGTCACCTTCCGTCGCAGCAATGGGGCTTTTCCGTCCTGACGCGGTTGACCTGAGCGCCGTTGCAGAGAACCTGCCTGCGGCACAGCAGATCTTTAATCAGGTCGGTTGGGAATAAATTCTATCTCTGACGGCTTAAAGGGCGCCTCGCAAAAGGCGCCTTTTTTGTGTTTGGTGTAATGCGCTCCGTCACTTGACTTGCAATATGCAGGCTTGCTTTTCTGCGGGCACAAGGAGCCGCGCAGATGCCAATCGACAACAACGATCCCGCCCATGTTTTTGTTCAACAGGCCAATCGCAAAGAGGCGCAGAACTGTCGGAACGGTGATTTGCGGCGCGCCCGCGCCAAGACACAAAGCCCATGGTGGTTTGTGTTTTCGGCGAGTTTGCTGGGTTTTGCGACCGTCATGTACGCGCTGGAAAGTAATCGTGCGATCACTGGCATATTCGGCCTATTGACCGCAGTACATGTGTTCTTGGCCTATCAGCAGTGGAAGCGGCGTGCAGAACAATAGGGTTCAGGCGCGACCCGTGCCGATCTTGCGACATAGCAGGATCACAGGGATCAACCCGATTGCCGCAATGACAAGGCTGGGCACGGCTGCACCCTCAAGCCGTTCATCTGACGCCAGCCGATAGGCCTGCACCGCAAGTGTGTCGTAGTTGAATGGCCGCATGATCAGGGTTGCGGGCAATTCCTTCATCACATCGACAAAGACGATCAAGCCTGCGGTCAAAAGGCTGGTGCGCAACAGGGGCATATGGACCCGTCTGACCAGACCGGGAATGTCCTGGCCCAAGGTCCGTGCGGCTGCATCCATATTGGGTGCAACCGACGCAATCCCACCCTCATATGCGCCAATGGCTGCCGCGAGGAACCGGATCAGATAGGCCGAAATCAACAGCCAGATCGAGCCTGTAAACAAGAGCCCTGTCGAGATGTCAAAGGTGGCGCGCATCCAGCTATCAAGCGCGTTGTCAAAGGCCGCAAACGGCACCAGGAGCCCCACCGCGATAACCCCGCCTGGCACAGCATAGCCGATCCGTGCAAGATAGAGGGACGTGCCGGTCAGGCGGCTTGTGCTGACACGGTGCAGGGTACCGAGGATCAGGGCCGCAAGCACCGTAAGGACCGCAGCAATACCGGCAAGTGTGAGCGAATTGCGGATAAAGCCCAGATAGCGTGGACTGAGCAGGTCTTGCTGCGACCCGACGGCCATAATGCTGAGTGCGATGACAGGCAGGACCACGCCAAGCAGAACAGGTGTGAGACAAAATAGAAACGCACCAAGCTTTTGACCCTTGCTGAGGGTCAGGCGCTGTAAGGGGGCGTTACGTCTTCCACTGGTGTATTTTGCGTTACCACGGCTCGTCCGTTCCAGCATCACAAGCAGCAGCGCAAAGCTCAACAGACCTAACGCCAGTTGCGCTGCTGCGGCGCGATCCGCCAGAGAAAACCAACTGGTGTAAATGCCCACTGCGAAGGTTTGCACACCAAAATAGGCCACTGTGCCGAAATCCGCGATTGTTTCCATTGCGACCAGCATCACGCCCGAGGCAATCGCCGGTCGTGCCATGGGCAGAGACACATGCATGAACGCCGAAAAAGGTGAGCGGCCCAGAACCCGCGCGGCCAGAAATGTGCTCGATCCTTGCGCCGCAAATGCAGCCCGCGCCAAGAGATAGACATAAGGATACAGCACCAGCGTCAGCATCATCGCGGCGCCACCCAGCGAGCGGATTTCAGGGAACCAATAGTCCCGAGGTCCCCATCCTGTCAGATCGCGCAGCAAGGTTTGCACGATCCCTGGATGGTCGAGCACATGCGTATAACCGTAGGCCAGCACATAGGCCGGAAATGCAAGCGGCAGCGCCAGCGCGATTTCCATCCAGCGGCGCCCGGGAAAATCGGTCATCGTGACAAGCCAAGCGGCACCTGCGCCGATAAATGCGGCCCCCGCCATGACCAGCGCCACAAGGATCAATGTGGTGATTGTGTAGCGTCCTAGAACCGTTTCGGCCAGATTGTTCAGCGTGTCGAACGATCCGGTCAATGCCGCTGCAAGAACACCGATGTATGGCACGATACAAACAAGCATCACAAACACAGCGATGCCCTTGAAAAGGGACGTCAGGGCGGGCCTGTGTGACGGCTTGTTTGCGCGCGGTTGTTCCATAGCCTGCACCTAAACGAAAGCAGGCCAGAGGAGCAAGCGATAGGGGCGCGTCATTCCTGCGCAATCGTGTCATTGGTTATACAGAGCTGTGTCGTTCGGCCGCAGAATTCACATAGATGTATGTGGCCAACGGTGCTGCAAAATGATTGTATGCAAGCGACCCTGCGATTTATCCGATGAAATGGACATGACATGCGTATACTTTTGGCCACTGCCCTGATGACCCTGCTTCCTTTCGGAGCCGCAGCGCAGAGCATGTCAGACGACGAGATCAAGGCACTGGCGCTTGAAGCGATCCGCGAAAACCCGCAGATCATCATGGAGGCAATCGCGCTTATCGAAGAGCAGCGCAGCGCAGCACAGGCCGCAGCGCAGGCCGAAATCCTGCTCCGCCAGCGTGCGTTTCTTGAAAACGATCCAAATGCGCCCTCTGTCGGCAATCCCGATGCAGAGACCGTTATTGTGGAATTCTTTGATTACAACTGCCCTTACTGCAAACGCGCAGCTGGTGATGTAAAGGCGCTCCTTGCAGCGGATAAGGACGTGCGTGTTGTCTACCGTGAATGGCCCATCTTGGGTGAAGGCTCTGTTCTTGCCTCGCGGGCAGCATTGGCCGCGCGCAATCAGGGCAAATACGAAGAAATGCACTGGGGTTTGATGGAAATGCGTGGACGTGCGGAAGAGGCGTCGATCCTTGCCTTGGCGCGGTCCATTGGTCTGGATGTAGACCAACTGCGCGAAGATATGCAAAGCGATGCAGTCAATAGCCACATTGCCGCGTCCGACCAGCTGGCGCAGAACCTCGGCTTTACCGGCACGCCGGCATTTGTAATTGGCGATGCTTTGGTGCCCGGTGCGATCCCGCTGGCAGAGCTTCAGCAATATATCGCAGAAGCCCGCTCCGTAGAATAACCTGATTGCCCCTTGACCTTCCAGTGAGTGGAAGCCCTATGTAAAGCGTCTACCAAAGGTGGCACGCTATGACAAAAAGTTCTCTGACACTCCAAATCTCGAAACTGTCTTGCGGATCCTGCGTTGCGCGGGCCGAAAACGCGCTGCGCGCCGTTGATGGGGTGAACGAGGTTGCGGTGAACCTCGCCTCGGAAAGCGCTGTGGTCGGGTTCGACGCACCGGCAACCCCTGCCAGCATTACAGAGGCTCTTGCGACCGCAGGCTATCCTGCAGTCGTTGATCAAGTAACCTTGGCCATCACAGGCATGACCTGTGGAGGTTGCGCCGCGCGGGTGGAAAAGGCCCTTGCCGCCGCACCTGCGGTGACCGACGTATCGGTAAACCTGGCGTCCGAGACAGCGCTGGTAAAATTCCTTGCGGGCGCTACGACACCGCAGGCCGTGGCAAGGGCATCAACCAATGCAGGCTATCCCGCGCATGTGCATGATCTTTCCGCGCCCAAGGTCGATCATAAAGCCGCCGAGATGGCGGCGTTGCGTCGCCATTTGACGATTGCGGCTGTTCTTACTGCGCCGGTTTTCGTGGTGGAAATGGGGGGGCATTTTATCCCGGGCGTCCATGAGTTCGTCCACCGCACCATCGGGATGCAAACCAGTTGGGTGTTGCAGTTTGTGCTCGTCACGCTCGTTCTCATCTGGCCGGGACGGTTCTTTTTTACCCAAGGCCTGCCTGCTCTCTTCAAAGGCGCGCCGGATATGAACGCTTTGGTTGCCATCGGCACAGGTGCAGCATGGGCGTTTTCCACAGTTGCGACGTTCTTTCCGGCCGTCCTTCCCGCAGGAACACGCGCAGTCTATTTTGAGGCGGCAGCGGTCATCATCACGCTGATCCTGCTTGGTCGTTTCCTTGAAGCACGTGCAAAGGGCAAGACTGGTGCGGCGATCCGCAGGCTTGTCGGCCTGCAGCCCAAGACCGCCTACCAGATGGAGGATGGCGCAGCGGTTGAAGTCCCGATTTCCGATATTGTTGTTGGCGATATCCTGCGCGTCCGTCCTGGCGAGCGCATTGCGGTTGATGGTGTCGTGATCGAGGGCAGTTCCTTTGTCGATGAAAGCATGATCACCGGTGAGCCGATCCCCGTTGAAAAGGCGAGCGATGATCGCGTCACGGGCGGTACAGTGAACGGGACAGGTGTCTTTACCTTCCGTGTGACACAGGTGGGCGCGGATACGATGCTGGCGCAGGTTATCCGCATGGTGGAAGATGCACAGGGGGCCAAGCTGCCCATTCAGGACCTTGTGAACCGCGTGACGCTTTGGTTCGTGCCGGTTGTTTTGGTGCTGGCCGTTCTGACAGTAATCGGCTGGCTGATTTTTGGCCCTGATCCGGCACTCAGCTTTGCTTTGGTCGCGGGTGTGTCGGTCCTGATCGTCGCTTGCCCTTGTGCGATGGGATTGGCTACACCAACCTCGATCATGGTGGGCACGGGCCGCGCGGCAGAACTGGGTGTGTTGTTTCGCAAAGGCGATGCGTTGCAGGCCCTGCGTTCCGCGCAAATCGTGGCCTTTGACAAAACCGGTACGCTGACGCGCGGGCGGCCAGAGGTGACGTCTGTGTTCCTGAACGCGGGCCTTGATGAGGCTGAAGTCATGGGGCGCGTTGCTAGTGTCGAGGCGTTGTCAGAGCACCCGATTGCCGAAGCTATTGTGCGGATGGCAAAAGACAAAGGATATCCCATTGGCTCCGCATCAGATTTCCGCGCCGAAGCGGGCTTTGGTGTTACGGCAATGGTTGATGGCCGGACCGTGATGGTGGGAGCAGACCGCATGATGGAACGCGCAGGCATTGCGATTGAGGCTTTCGCTGACCAAGCCGCGCAGATCGCAGCACAGGGCCAAACGCCGTTTTATGCAGCCATTGATGGCGCGTTGGTGGGGCTGATCGGGATTTCGGACCCGATCAAGCCAGAGACACCAGCGGCGATCAAAAAGCTTCAGGACATGGGGCTGAAGGTCGCGCTGATCACCGGCGATAACAAGACGACGGCCAATGCCATTGCCGCAGAGCTCGGGATCGACACGGTCATCGCCGAGGTGCTGCCGGACGGCAAGGTGGCCGCCCTACGGGATCTTGCCAAGGACGGTGCCAAGATTGCTTTCGTGGGTGACGGGATCAATGACGCGCCCGCGCTGGCCGCGGCGGACGTTGGGATCGCCATTGGCACGGGCACCGATGTGGCGATTGAAAGCGCGGATGTGGTGCTCATGTCCGGCGACATCAACGGTGTGTCCAATGCGTTCGAGATCAGCCGCCACACCATGCGCAACATCCGCGAGAACCTGTTTTGGGCCTTTGCCTATAACTCCGCGCTGATCCCTGTCGCGGCGGGGGGGCTTTATGTCTTTGGCGGGCCGCTCTTATCGCCGATGCTGGCGGCAGGGGCGATGGCGCTATCGAGCGTTTTTGTCCTGTCGAATGCGTTGCGCCTGCGCTGGGTCGCGCCTGTGGCAAAGGCGGCTGTGGCATGAATATTGGGGATGCTGCAACAAAGGCAGGGCTGCCTGCGAAAACGATCCGTTATTATGAGGATATCGGGCTGGTCAAACCGGCGCGCGACGCCAACGGGTACCGCGCGTTTGTGCAAAGTGATATTCACAAGCTGACCTTTCTTGCGCGCGCCCGTGCGTTGGGATTTTCGATCGAGGATTGCCGCGACCTTCTTGCGCTGTGGGAGGATAGTTCTCGGGCCAGTTCCGATGTGCGCCGGATTGCGCAAGAACACCTGGCGCGGATCGAAACAAAGATCGCCGATCTTGAGGACATGCGCGATACGTTGAAAACGCTGGTCCGCGATTGCGCGGGCGATGATCGCCCGGACTGTCCGATACTGAACCGGCTGGGTGATCCCGCATAAGAAAACCCCCGCCTGATTGCTCAGCCGGGGGTTCTTGGTCGTAACGTCGGAAGGATGCTTAGAGCATACCTTCGCGCTGGAGCTTCTTGCGCGCCAGCTTGCGCTGACGGCGGATCGCTTCTGCTTTCTCACGCGCTTTGCGGATCGAAGGCTTTTCGAAATGCTGCTTGAGCTTCATTTCACGAAAGACGCCCTCACGCTGAAGTTTCTTCTTCAGAGCACGCAACGCCTGATCGACGTTGTTATCACGAACACTAACCTGCATGTGGTTTTCACCACCTCTCTAAGTTAAATTTGCAAAAATTGCAGGAAGTGGGCAGATAGCAAAGGTGGGCTAGTTTGTCTAGTGTGCACGAACAGCAGGAGATCATCATGACAAAGCCCGACGTTGACCCGATCCTCGAGCAACTTCTGGATGCGGCACTGCCCCACGTGGCCTTTGACGGCTGGTCGCCTGAGACATTTGCCGCCGCCACACGTGACGCAGGGGTTGATCCCGCGGTCGCCGAGGCGCTGTGTCCGCGCGGTGCGGTTGATCTGGCGATTGCCTATCACAAAAGGGGTGATGCGGCCATGATTGCGGCGCTCAAGGCCGCCGATCTGGGCGATATGCGCTTTCGCGACAAGGTGGCCCATGCGATCCGCCTGCGCCTGCAGGTGATCGACGATAAAGAGGCGGTGCGCCGTGGCACCACCCTTTTTGCGCTGCCGCATATGGCGGCGGACGGGGCGAAACTGGTTTGGGGCACGGCGGACGCGATCTGGAACGCGCTGGGCGATACGTCGCGCGATGCCAATTGGTACACCAAACGGATGACGCTTTCGGCGGTCTACAGCGCGGTGATTCTCTTCTGGCTGGGCGACGACAGTCTGAACATGCAGGCCACCGACGATTTTATCGACCGCCGCATCGACAATGTGATGCAGTTCGAAAAATTCAAGGCACAGGCCAAGGCGAACCCCTTGTTCAAACCCGTTGCCGGCACGCTGGAACGGATGATGAGCGGCATCAAAGCACCCGCGACCCATAGCGACCCTGATCTGCCGGGCGTCTGGCGTGATCCGCAGTAAGGACAAGAATTCATGAAGGCTATCGAGATTTCCAAGCCCGGCGGGCCTGATGTGCTGATGCTTGCCGAGCGGCCCATGCCGGAACCGGCCTATGATCAGGTGGTGATCAAAGTGGTCTACGCGGGCGTGAACCGCCCCGATGCCCTGCAACGTGCGGGCCTCTACAATCCGCCCAAAGGTGCCAGTGATCTGCCCGGTCTGGAAGCGGCGGGTGAGGTGGTGTCCTGCGGTGAAGGGGTGACCGGCTTGCGTGTGGGCGATCAGGTCTGTGCGCTATTGCCCGGGGGCGGTTATGCCGAATATGTGGCGACCCCTGCGGCACATTGCCTGCCCGTTCCCGAGGGTCTGAGCCTGAAACAAGCGGCCTGCCTGCCCGAGACTTTCTTTACCGTCTGGTCCAACGTTTTCATGCGCGGTGGCTTGCAGGCGGGACAGCGCTTTTTGGTCCATGGCGGCAGTTCGGGCATCGGGACAACCGCCATTCAGCTTGCAAAGGCTTTCGGCGCGCGGGTGTTTGCGACGGCGGGATCAGCCGACAAATGCGCGGCTTGTGTTGCATTGGGGGCAGAGGATGCTTTCAATTACCGCGAGGATGATTTTGTTGAAAAACTGCAAGCGCTGGGCGGGGCAGATCTGATCCTTGATATGGTCGGGGGCCCATATATCCAGCGCAATCTGAAAGCGCTCGCCGACGATGGAAAACTCGTGCAGATTGCATTTCTGCAAGGGCCGAAGGCGGAATTGAACCTTGTGCAATTGATGACGCGGCGTTTGACGATCACCGGATCAACCCTGCGCCCGCAGTCCGATCTGGCCAAGGCGCGGATTGCCGATGAACTGCGTGCGCATGTCTGGCCGCTGCTTGCGGCGGGCAAGGTTGCCCCTGTGATGGATCAGGAATTCGCGCTTGCAGATGCCGCTGCCGCCCATGCCCGCATGGAAAGCAGCGCACATATCGGCAAGATTGTGTTGAAGGTCAGCTAAGGCTCACTTTTTGAACGGCGCCATCCCCGCACGCGCCAACTCGTCGGCCTTTTCGTTCTCGGGGTGGCCCGCGTGCCCTTTGACCCATTCCCATGTCACGTCATGTCGGGCCGTTGCGGCGTCCAGCCGTTGCCAAAGGTCGATATTCTTGACCTTGCCTTTCTTCCAGTCGCTTTTCTTCCAGCTGTGGATCCACTTGGTGATCCCGTCTTTGACATAAGAGCTGTCTGTCACGACCGTGACAGCTGCCCCCTTTGACAGAGTCTCCAACGCGGTAATGGCCGCCAAGAGCTCCATCCGGTTATTGGTGGTTTCCGCTTCACCGCCCGAGAGTTCGCGGGTCTTCACAACGGTATCGCCCTCGCGCGCAACCAGAAGTGCACCCCACCCGCCGGGGCCCGGATTGCCCGAGCAGGCACCATCTGTGTAAGCATAGAGTTTCGGCATGATCAGGTCTTTTGTCCGCGCATGATAACAAAGGGATCAAGCGTGCCGGCAAGACCGGCCTCTGTTCCCTCTTTCATATAGGTCACCTGATAGCCTGCCGAGGTCAGCAGCGCCATAAGCGCATCGACAGTGACGTAGGTGTAGAGCCTGTTGATTTTATCGCGTGCGATACCGGTGCCTGTTTTCATGCCCACATGAATAATGCCGCCCGGTTTGGTTGCCTTGAAGAGGGCATCGAAATGACGCGGTAAATCATCAGGTGCTGCGTGTAGCAGACTAAAATTGGCCCAGATACCGTCGTAGATCTCTTTGCCGTCGATATCGTCAAATTCGCCTAGTCGCGCGGGAAGCCCGAATTTGTCTTTGGCAATCGTGATCATGCCTTGCGATGCGTCCACCGGATCAGGGACCAGCCCAGCGGCACGCATATGCGCCGATGCTGTCCCCGGGCCGCAGCCCAAATCAAGCACATGCCCGCCTTGTGGCATCAGGTCGATGAAAGCTTGCAGCGTCGCATCAGGCGTGTCGCTGGCCACCATCTGCGCATAGTCGGCCGCTTTAGCATCATAGGTCGCAATCGTGCGTGCATCCGCCATCAGAAGACGAGTGGCAGGAACGAGATGATCACGATCGCTGTCAGCAATCCGCGGAGATGCATCCACCATGCCGGCGCCAGACCCAAGCGCCAGAAATGCCAATCCAGCAAAAGCAGGCCAAGAAAACCCACGATCAGGTTTACCGCCGCCGTTGTCGGCCCGCCGCCTGTCATAAAGAACGCCCAAAGCGCAGGGATCACCGACAGGACATAGCTGGCGGTGGCCATCTGCCCTGTGGCTTTCGTTGCAAAGCCCCAAAGGACGCCTGACATAAACGACAGGATAATCGCGCCGTAGAAGAGCTGGACATAGGGGCCGATAAAACGGCCGCCGAGCGTCATTTGCCCCCACATGGCAAGATCAGGCAGCAGCACAGTCGCCGCGCCCCAAAGAAACGGAAGCAGACCTGCGAGGCCAAGGAGAAGTGCGGAGCGCGGGATCGTGTTCATTGTATCTAAGCAGGTTCGCGCAGCACGCGCGGCACTTTGAATTCAACGTTTTCTTCGGCGGTCACGACCATTTCGACGGTGGTGTCATAGCGGTCCTTGAAGGCGTCGATCACTTCGGTGATGAGCACCTCGGGGGCCGATGCACCCGCCGTGATCCCCATTGATGTGATCCCTTCAAGCGCCCGCCAGTCAATATCGGTGGCCCGCTGCACCAGTTGCGCATAATTGCAGCCAGCCCGCGCGCCCACTTCGACCAATCGTTTGGAGTTTGAGGAATTCGGCGCGCCGACGACCAGCATCGCATCGCATTTCGGCGCCATCGCTTTGACCGCTTCCTGCCGGTTGGTGGTGGCGTAGCAGATATCTTCCTTATGCGGCCCGACGATGCCGGGGAAACGGGCGTGAAGGGCCGCGACGATATCGGCGGTGTCATCGACCGAAAGGGTGGTTTGTGTGACAAAGGCCAGCCGAGCGGGATCGCGCACCTCAACGGTGGCGACGTCTTCGACGGTCTCGACCAAAAGCACTTCGCCCTCGGGCAGTTGCCCCATTGTGCCGACTGTTTCAGGGTGACCCTTATGGCCGATCATGATCATTTGCAGGCCGTTATCCGCATGGCGCTGCGCCTCGATATGCACTTTGCTCACAAGCGGGCAGGTCGCGTCAACATAGACCATCTCGCGCTCGGCGGCGGCGGCAGGCACCGCTTTGGGCACGCCATGGGCGGAAAAGATCACGGGGCGGTCATCGGGACATTCGTCCAGCTCTTCCACAAAGACCGCGCCCTTGTCGCGCAGGGCATCAACGACGAATTTGTTATGCACAATCTCGTGGCGCACATAGACGGGTGCGCCCCACTTTTCCAACGCCATCTCGACAATCTTGATGGCGCGGTCAACGCCAGCACAGAAACCGCGCGGGGCGGCGAGATAGAGCTTTAGGGGTGGTTTGGTCATCTTGATCTCCGGTTTCACCACCAGAGGTAAGGGTTTGACGCGGGCAGGTCCAGTATCAGATGCTGCGACGCATTGAGGCGCGGGGAGAATGCGCCTCAATGCGGCGGCATCTAGTCCGCGTCACTTTCATCGTCGTCCTGCGTTTCAACACGTGGTTCACGTGTTGGACGGCCGACGACATCGCGCAATTCGTCGAGTTCGATGAAGTTGTCGGCCTGACGGCGCAACTCGTCCGCGATCATAGGTGGTTGGCTCCTGATTGTTGAAACAACCGACACACGCACGCCTTTGCGCTGCAGCGCCTCGACCAATGGCCGAAAGTCACCGTCGCCCGAAAACAACACGACGTGATCGACATGGGGTGCAAGCTCCATGGCATCGACGGTGAGTTCGATATCCATGTTCCCCTTCACTTTCCGGCGGCCCATGCTGTCAGTATATTCCTTGGCCGGTTTCGTCACCATGGTGAAGCCGTTGTAATTCAGCCAATCCACGAGTGGGCGGATCGGTGAATACTCATCATTCTCCAACAAGGCTGTGTAGTAAAATGCCCGAAGCATTTTCCCGCGGCGCATGAATTCCTGCCGCAGAAGTTTGTAGTCGATGTCAAAACCGAGCGATTTCGCTGCGGCATACAAGTTTGAACCATCGATGAAGAGCGCCAATCGCTCGTCCCGATAAAACATAAGTAGTCCTTCCAAATGCGAACCTTGCGCTATTGTATTTCCGTGAGTGTTGTTAGGTTAACGCAAGTATTTCATCTAAGTAATATATTAAGCAGGTGAGACAACCGCGAAATGATCAGCTCTGAAACCCAAATTGCGCTCATTTGCCTTGGTAGCAACGAAGAATCGGCATGGGGCGATGCTATGGCGACTGTACAAAAAGCTATGCTCAAAGTGGGTGTCCTGTCAGAAATACCCGCGAAGTCCAGCGGTTTGTATGCGACACCCGCCTTTCCTGCCGGTGCCGGACCGGACTTTGTGAACGCTGCCATGATCATCTTCACGACGCTGTCGCCCCTGGCCTTGCTTGAGCATTTGCACCAGATCGAGGCCGCAGCAGGGCGGCAACGCGTCAAGCGGTGGGGGCAACGCACACTTGATCTTGATTTGATTGCTGTCGGGGGTTCGATTCTGCCTGACGCGGAAACCTATGCCTATTGGCGTGATTTGTCGTTGCAGGATCAGCTTGTCGAAACGCCGTCACAGCTCATCCTGCCGCATCCGCGCATGCAGGACCGTGCTTTTGTGCTGGTTCCCTTGTGCGATGTGGCGCCGGATTGGCGGCATCCTGTGCTGGGGCGTTCAGTCGCGCAAATCTGTGCAGACCTGCCTTCGGCCGCCCGCGCCGAGGTCACGCCTTTGATTGCCCCGAACGCGCCATAGAAAACAACGCGCAAACGCCGCGCAGGCCCTTGTCAATCTAAGCGGAAGGTTCTAAGTAGGCGGCTTCCAAAGTCCTTATTACTCGACTGGAGTACGTCCCATGGCCCGCGTCACCGTAGAAGATTGCGTCGATAAAGTTCCAAACCGTTTTGAGCTTGTGATGCTTGCGGCACATCGTGCGCGTGAAATCTCTGCCGGAGCGCCGATCACAGTGAACCGTGATAACGACAAAAACCCTGTCGTGTCCTTGCGCGAGATTGCCGACGAAACCCAGCAAGCGGCTGATCTGCGCGAGCGCATGATCGAGGCCAACCAGTCGCAGATTGAAGTCGACGAGCCGGAAGAAGACAGCATGTCTCTCTTGATGGGCGCCGAGACCGATAAACCTGCTGATGACGATATGTCAGAAGAGAAATTGCTGCGCGCATTGATGGATGCGCAAGGACAGCGTTAAGGTCGCCTCGCCGGCCTGACATAGATAGGCGCGCGACCGGATGACGACTGCAGATGATCTGATCGCGCTGGTCCGCACTTACAATCCAAATTCGAATCACGCCTTGCTGCGCGATGCCTTCGCCTTTGGTGAAGAGATGCACGAAGGGCAATTCCGCCATTCGGGTGAGCCGTATTTCACGCATCCTGTTGCTGTCGCGGGTATTCTGGCCGAACAGCAGATGGACGATGCCACCATCATCACAGCCTTGCTGCACGACACGATTGAAGACACCAAAGCTTCTTTCGCCGAAGTCGAAAAACGCTTTGGCCGCGAGATCGCAGAGCTTGTTGACGGTGTCACCAAGCTTACCAATCTGCAACTGACCTCGACTCAGACCAAACAGGCCGAGAATTTCCGTAAGCTCTTTATGGCGACGTCGCGCGATTTGCGGGTGACCTTGGTCAAACTGGCCGACCGGTTGCACAACATGCGAACGATCAAATCCATGCGCCCTGAAAAACAGGCCCAGAAGGCGCGTGAAACGATGGATATCTTCGCCCCGCTTGCGGGTCGCATGGGTATGCAATGGATGCGCGAAGAGCTCGAGGATCTGTCTTTCCGCGTCCTTAATCCCGAAGGCCGCAATTCGATCATTCGCCGCTTTATCACGCTGCAACGTGAAACCGGCGATGTGATTCAGAAGATCACTGCCGACATGCGTGTCGAAATGGAAAAGGCCAACATCGTGGCCGACGTGGCGGGCCGCGCGAAAAAGCCTTATTCAATCTGGCGCAAGATGCAGGAGAAAGAACAGGGGTTCAGCCGCCTGTCCGATATCTACGGTTTCCGCGTGATCGTGGCGACCGAGGCGGATTGTTACCGCGTTCTGGGCGTCATCCATCAGCGCTGGCGTGCTGTGCCGGGGCGGTTCAAAGACTATATCAGCCAGCCGAAATCCAACGGCTATCGTTCGATCCATACCACCGTGTCGGGCCGTGACGGCAAGCAGGTCGAGGTGCAGATCCGTACCCGCGAGATGCATGAAGTTGCCGAAACAGGCGTTGCTGCGCATTGGTCCTATAAGAACGGTGAACGGGTTGAAAACCGCTTTGCCGTTGATCCGGTGCGCTGGATTTCGTCGCTGACGGAACGTCTGGACGAAGATCAGGACCACGACGAATTCCTCGAAGCCGTCAAGCTCGAGATGTATCAGGACCAGGTGTTCTGCTTTACGCCCAAGGGCGATGTGATCAAGCTGCCGCGCGGGGCGACGCCGATTGATTTTGCCTATGCGATCCACACGCGGATCGGCTCGGCCTGTGTGGGCGCCAAGGTGGACGGGTTGCGCGTGCCGCTTTGGACCCGTCTGAAGAATGGTCAGTCTGTCGAGGTCATTACCGCCGAAGGGCAAACGCCGCAGGCCACTTGGATTGATATCGCGGTCACCGGCCGCGCCAAGACCGCTATTCGCCGCTCGCTCCGCGAAGAAGACCGGGAACGCTTTGTCCGACTGGGGCGCGAACTCGCGCGCGTGGCCTTTGAAAATGTGGGCAAGAAAAGCACCGAAAAGGCGCTCAAGACGGCAGCCAAGGCGCTGGCCATTGATGGCGTCGACGAATTGCTGGCCCGCTTGGGCAGTGCCGAAATCACCGGACGCAAGGTGGTCACCGCGATCTATCCAGAGCTTGAGAATGCGCAGGGCGAAGAGATTGATCAGGGGCGGGCCGTGGTCGGCCTTGCGCCGGATCAGATCCAGCAGCGTGGTGCGTGCTGTCAACCTGTGCCGGGCGAACGGATTGTGGGCATCACCTTTCGTGGTCACGGGGTGGTCGTGCATGCGATTGATTGCGCGGCACTGGTGGATTACGAAGATCAGCCGGAGCGCTGGATCGACCTGCATTGGCAGGAGGGCACACATGGCGCGGTCAACACCGTGACATTCGATGCGACGATCGCGAACGACTCGGGCGTGCTGGGGCGTATTTGCACATTGATTGGCGAACAGAACGCCAATATCTCTGACCTCAAGTTCATTGACCGCAAGCCAGACTATTTTAGATTGTTGATTGATGTCGATTTGCGCGACGCTGAGCATCTGCACCGCGTGCAAACAGCGCTTGAGGCGGAAAGTAATGTGTCGTCAATCAAACGCCACAAAGATCCAGGACTAGCGATCTTGGGAGCGGGTACGCCGCGCAGGGAAGGATGACGAGTATTGGTCTTCAAACGTAGGGATAGACGGGCGATCTGGCAGATCGTGCTGGATTTCTTCTATCCTCGTGGTGGTTGGACCCGTGCCTTCGAGTACGTCAAACATCGCGTCCGCCGTTTGCCCGATACACCGCAGAAAATCAGCCGTGGTATCTGGGCCGGCGTGTTCGTTTGCTTTACACCGCTTTTTGGTCTGCACTTTGTCTTTGCCGCGATCATCGCGCGTTTGATGCGTGGCAATATCCTTGCCGCCCTGATGGCGACGTTCTTTGGCAACCCGCTGACCTTTCCGCCCATCGGCTTTCTGTCGATCAGTCTGGGCTCATGGCTTTTGGGGCTGCCACCCGGCCGCAATGACCATCTTGGTCAAAAGTTCGCTGATGCAAGCTATGACCTCTGGAACAACGTCGTTGCAATATTTACGCCGGACCCGATCAACTGGCGCGGTTTGCAGGTCTTTTATGACGATGTTTTCTTTCCCTATCTGGTGGGCGGCATCCTTCCGGGGCTGATTACCGCAACGATCGCCTATTACCTGGCTGTTCCGGTGATCAGCGCCTATCAGACCCGCCGCAAAAAAGCGCTGCTGGCAAAGCTTGACCAGTTGAAGAAAAAGACATCACCTGAACAAGGATCCGGCCAATAGCCTGACCAACGGAAGGACGAAAAACGATGACAAATGCTTTGCGCCTTGGTGTGAATATTGACCATGTTGCCACTGTCCGCAACGCGCGCGGCGGTGCCATGCCCGATCCTGTGCGCGCAGCGATCATGGCTGAAGCGGCCGGCGCTGACGGGATCACTGCACACTTGCGCGAGGACCGCCGCCACATCACGGACACCGATATCGAAGGCTTGATGGCCGCGCTCAAAGGTCCGTTGAATTTCGAAATGGCCGCTACGGCAGAGATGCAGGCGATAGCCTTGCGTCATAAGCCCCATGCTGTCTGCATTGTGCCGGAAAAGCGCGAAGAGCGCACAACAGAAGGCGGACTGGAGGTCGCGCGCGAGGAAAACGCGCTGGCCCATTATATCGCCCCGCTACGCGACGCCGGATGCCGTGTGTCGATCTTTATCGCCGCCGACCAGCGCCAGATCGAAGCGGCGCATCGCATCGGCGCCGAAGTGATCGAACTGCATACCGGCGCTTATTGCGACGCCCATGCAGAAGGTCGCTTTGATGTGCGCGATGACGAGCTGCGCAAGCTGACGGATATGGCCGCTTTTGCCCATGATCTGGGCCTTGAAGTTCACGCAGGTCATGGTCTGACCTATGACTGCGTCAGCCCAATCGCTGCACTGCCGCAGGTGATGGAACTGAACATCGGGCATTTCATCATCGGTGAAGCGATTTTCCGCGGATTGGGCCCGGCAATTGCCGAGATGCGCCGCATCATGGATGAGGCGCGGGCGTGACAGCCAAGCAGATGACCATGACTAAGGTAGAACAGGACGCGATGCGTGCTGTGACGGATCATGCTTGCGCACTGCATGCGGCAGGCCGCGCCATCGTTTTCACCGCTGCTGTCGTTCTGGACGGTCAAGTTATCGCAACGGCTCGCAACGAAGTGAGTGACAGCGACGACCCCAGCCGCCATGCCGAGGTTGTGGCGATTGCGCAGGCCGCCAAAGCCGCCGGTGATCGCGATCTGTCGGGGGCAACGCTTCTTGCATCCTGTCAGCCGTGCGAGATGTGTCTGGCAACGATGCGCTGGGCCGGGATCGGGCGGGTGATTTTTGCGGCCCAACAGGAAAATATAGCAGATACCTATTTCCGGTTTCCGAAGCTGAAGATTTCGGATTTCCATGCGGCTTGCGACAGGGCGTTCGATTTTTTTGGCGGTGTTCAGGAAGAGCGCGTCGCGCATATCTATGCGGCAAAGGGTGACGCATGATTTTGGGCATTGGCACTGATCTTGCGAATATCGAACGGATACAAGGCACATTGGACCGCTTCGGTGACCGTTTCCGCGATCGCGTGTTCACTGACGTCGAGCAGCGCAAGGCCGAGCGCCGCAAAGACGTGGCGGGCACTTACGCCAAGCGCTGGGCCGCCAAGGAAGCGTGCTCGAAAGCTTTGGGTACGGGCTTGCGGATGGGCATTTCATGGAAGGATATGGCGGTGTCCAATCTGCGCACAGGCCAACCGGTCATGGCTGTCACCGGTTGGGCCAAAGAGCGCCTCGACCAGATGACGCCGGAGGGCCATGAGGCCATTATTCATGTCACGCTGACCGACGATCACCCTTGGGCACAGGCCTTTGTGGTGATCGAGGCACGCCCCATCGCTTGACAGGGCAGTCCCACAGGCTCATGTAGCCACAAACCTATTGCAAGGATCAGAAAATGGCCGAGAAAACAGGATTTATCGCCTGGCTAATTGATACAGTGAAAACCGTATTCTGGGCACTGGTGATTGCCGGCATTTTCCGCACACTCTTTTTTCAGCCGTTCTGGATTCCCTCGGGATCAATGAAAGATACGCTGCTGATCGGTGACTTCCTTTTCGTCAACAAGATGGCTTACGGTTATTCCTATGCATCCTGTCCGTCGATCCGCATTCAGGGGTTGGGCATTGATATCGGTGCGGATGATTTCTGCGGCTTTATCGAGGATCGCGAAGATCGTATCTTCGGTTCGGACCCCGAACGCGGTGATATCGTGGTCTTTCGTCACCCTGTAGACGGCCGGGATTTCATCAAGCGTCTGATCGGTGTCCCTGGCGACCGTATTCAGATGGTCGACGGTGTGCTGCAGATCAATGATGTTCCGGTTCAGGTTGAACCCGCAGGTGTGTTTACCGAAACCATGGCACCACAAGGCCCACTTGGTTTGCGCCCGCAGTGTGCGAACGGTCCGGTCGGCTCCGGCGCTTCTTGTGAAAAGAACCGCGCGATCGAGACGCTGCCGAATGGCGTCAGCCACGCGATCTTGGATATTGGACCGCGTCCGACGGACAACACGGGCGTCTTCACCGTACCGGAAGGGCAGTTCTTCTTCATGGGTGACAACCGCGACAATTCGACCGACAGCCGCGTGTCTCCAGCGGCAAACGGTGTTGGCTTTGTCGAGCGTAAGGATATCGTGGGACGTGCTGACCGTGTGATGTTCTCTTCTGCAGGGCGTTCGATGTTCGCATTCTGGACATGGCGTTCTGACCGTTTTCTCACGGCCCTCGATTGAAGCTCTCAGCCGAACTTTCCGCCTTTTCCAAAAGGCTAGGGTATAGTTTCCAAACGCCCGAGTTGCTGATCCGGGCGGTGACCCATTCGTCCATCGTCAGCCCGCACCGGGATGACAACCAGCGGCTCGAGTTCTTGGGTGACCGTGTCTTGGGGCTCGTTATGGCCGAGGCGCTACTTGCGGCTGACCCTTCTGCGCCAGAAGGCCTGCTTGCTCCGCGCTATAACGCGTTGGTGCGCCGCGAGGCCTGTGCGGATGTGGCGCGCCAGATTGATCTGGGGGCGGTGCTGAAACTGGGGCGCTCCGAGATGAAATCGGGCGGTCGCCGGAAAGAGGCGCTGCTTGCCGATGCGATGGAAGCGGTCATTGCGGCGATATATCAGGACGGCGGTTTCGACGCCGCACGTGCTGCCATTCTACGGTTATGGGGCGCGCGGATCACCAACGTCGCCGATGATGCGCGCGATGCCAAAACCGCCCTGCAGGAATGGGCGCAGGCCCGCGGTGAGGTGCCACCGCAGTATATCGAGGTGGGCCGCACTGGACCTGACCACCAGCCTATGTTTACCATTGAGGTGCGCTTGGCATCTGGCGCATCCGAGCAGGCCACAGCCGGCTCAAAACGCCAGGCCGAACAAGCGGCGGCAAGCGCTCTTTTAAAGAAAGTCGATCAATGACTGACGTCCCAACCAAAGCCGGATTTGTCGCCCTGATCGGCGAACCCAATGCCGGAAAGTCGACGCTTCTGAACCGCATGGTCGGCGCGAAAGTGTCGATTGTGACCCATAAGGTCCAAACCACCCGCGCCCGTATTCGCGGTGTGGCTATGGCGGAAAACGCGCAGTTGATCTTTATCGACACACCCGGCCTGTTCAAACCGCGCCGCCGCCTTGATCGGGCGATGGTGGCCGCTGCTTGGGGCGGGGCCGCCGATGCGGATGTTGTGGTCTTGATGATCGAGGCGCACCGTGGTGTCACCCCAGGTGTGAAGGCGATTTTGGAAACCCTGTCCGAGCGGTCAGGCAAATCGCCGGTGGCCCTTGCGATCAACAAGATCGACAAAGTGAAATCCGAAGTGCTGCTTGCACTGACGAAAGAGATGAATGAGGCGTTTCCCTTCGCCGAGACATTCATGATCTCGGCGGAACGTGGCCATGGCTGTGACGCGCTGCGCGACTGGCTGGTCACACAGGTGCCCGAGGGCCCGTATCTTTACCCTGAAGACCAGATTGCCGATCTGCCAATGCGCATGATCGCCGCCGAGATGACCCGCGAAAAACTGACCCTGCGTCTGCATCAGGAGCTGCCTTACGAGTTGACGGTTGAAACCGAAAACTGGGAAGAGCGCCCCGATGGATCGGCGCGCATTGACCAGCTGATCTATGTCGCGCGCGACGGTCATAAAGGCATTGTCCTGGGCAAAGGCGGCGAGACCGTCAAGGCGATCAGTCAGGCTGCACGGATAGAGCTTGAAGAATTCCTTGGTCGTCGTGTCCATTTGTTTGTGAAGGTCAAGGTTCGCCCCAACTGGCTGGAAGACGCCGAACGGTATTCCGAGATGGGGCTTGATTTCAAAGACGGCAACGCTTGAAGCTGACGGCGGACATCTGGGTCTCGGCCTATCTGACGCGGCTGCGCCTGACTGAAATTCCCGCCTTTGTGGTTCAGCGCGGCGACAGCACCGCAGGTGCCGTCTTGGTCAAGCTGAATACACTGGATGGGCAGGCCTGCTGCTATCAGCGCAGCTTTGATCTGATGACCGGCGAACGCAAATGGATGGTGCTGGTTGAGGGCGATGAGGCGGAGGTTGACGCCTCGATCGTCAGGCAGCGTGGCTTTGATCCGGATTTGTGGGTGATCGAGGTGGAAGATCGCCAAGGACGTCACCTGCTGGATGAACCGGGGTTAGATTGACTTTTATGCCTCCGGCGGGAGTATTTTTGGCAAGATGATAAGACATCTTTAACCAAGTCATCCGAGACTGCTGTCACGGTACAGGCTGGAGAGCCGATGGCCACGCGAGGTGATGAGCTTTGGTTCGTCTCTGGGGCAAGGTGGTCGTTATCATCTTGCCCCAAATACTCCCCCGTCGGAGGCGACGCACCTGTGCAGGCAACGCGGCGCTTGCAACTGCGCCGATCCCGGTCTGTTATGCGCAAATGAAACGGACGTTTTCCCTATGATTGAATGGCGAGATGAAGCCGCACTTCTGTCGTCGCGCCCCTTTGGTGAGAACTCTGTAATCATCGAGGTGTTCAGCGCGGCACATGGCCGTCATGCGGGCGTTGTGCGTGGCGGGACCAGTCGCAAGCTGGCACCAGTCCTGCAACCCGGTGCGCAAGTGGCGGTGGCCTGGAAAGCGCGGCTGGATAGCCATCTTGGGAGCTTTACGGTTGAGCCGATCCGAAGCCGTGCAGCGGTGGCGATGGGTGACAGGCTCGCTTTGGCGGGGCTGAATGCGGTGTGTAGCCTCTTGACCATGGTCTTGCCGGAACGCGAGACACACGGCCCGCTCTATGATCGCACGATCGGGCTGCTTGATCTTTTAGGGCAGTCCGAGATCTGGCCATTGGCCTATCTGCGCTGGGAACAGGCGCTTTTGGAGGAAATGGGATTTGGCCTTGATCTCTCGGCCTGTGCCGTGCGCGGTGTGAATGAAGACCTCGTCTTTGTGTCTCCGAAATCGGGCCGTGCTGTCAGCCGCGAGGCTGCGGGTGAATGGGCCGACCGCATGCTTCCGCTGCCGCCGGTATTAGCCGGGAAGGGGGATGCCTCAAATCCCGAGATCGCCAAGGCGCTGGGGACCACAGGTTATTTCATCGAACATCGTCTGATCAAAAGCCTGGGCGAGCGCCCGATGCCAGGTGCCCGTGCGCGGCTGGTTGATGCGATCATGCGGGCCTAGGCCGGTTTGTTGTCGATTAGATAGGCCGCTGTCTCAACGGCAGACTTATGCGCTTGTCGCATTCCACGCCCCAGTGTGGCAATTGCGCGCGCGTTATTCAGCTTGTCCACACGCCCGAGGCCCGGGGTGATGGATTTGATCGCTGGGTCGAAAATTGCCAGAAACCGCACGACGAAATCGGGTGCGACACGGGTCACGATCCTGCGGTCAGGATAGGCTGTCTTGATCGCTTTTGCCAAATCGACGAAGCGCATGAACCTGTCGACTGTCATGATCCGTTGGCCGTATGTTTGCGGCTTGTCGATTACGGCCACATGCATTTCTGCCACATCACGGACGTCGACAGTGGGGAAACCGAAATTCGGCAACATCGGGTCTTTGGCGCGCAATATCCGTTCAATCACTGAAACGGATGTGCCGAATTTATGGTCGAGTGGCGCGCCAATGACAAAGCCGGGGTTGATGGCTGTCAGGTGCAGGTCGGGCGCAATGTCGCGCACAAAATCCCACGCCGCTTGCTCGGCCAGTGTCTTTGATCGCGTATAGGCAGATGTGTCCGGATCGCTGGGGTCGGTCCAGTTGGTTTCGTCAAAGGATGTGTCCCCTGCGGGCAAGGCGGAGCCGCTGATCGCGGCGGTGGAGGACGTCAGGATCACACGCGAAATACCGGCGTTATGGGCCGCACGCAGTGCACGCAGCGCACCATCAACGGCAGGCCGGATCAGGTCGTCTTCGTTCTTGGGTTGGGTCATTGGGAAGGGTGAGGCGGTATGCATCAGCACGTCCACCCCGTCCATTGCGCTCTCCCAGCCGTCATCCGCTGTCAGGTCCAAGGCGATGAAGGACAGCCTGTCATCAAGCATGGAAGGGTCGCTCAGGTGCGGGCGCAGGGCATCAATCACTTCCGCGCAACGTTCAAGACTGCGGACGGTGCCGCGCACATGATACCCTGCCTCAAGAAGCTGGAGCACGATATACTTGGCGATATAGCCGGATGCGCCGGTCAGCAGGACGGTTTTGGGCACTTGGCGTTCCTTATCACTCACGCGCAACCAATTAGCCGCGCGTGAGGCAAAAGCAACTTAGTCCAGCAAACGGCGTGCAATCACTTGGGCTTGGATTTCGGCCGCACCTTCAAAGATATTCAGAATCCGCGCGTCGCAAAGAATTCGGCTGACTTTATATTCAAGCGCGAAACCGTTGCCGCCATGGATTTGCAGCGCGTTGTCTGCGCAGGCCCAAGCGATGCGCGCGCCCAAGAGTTTCGCCATGCCTGCTTCGAGGTCGCAGCGGCGGTCGTTGTCTTTTTCATGTGCACTGAAATACGTCAGTTGCCGCGCGACCATGATCTCGACCGCCATCATGGCAAGTTTGCCGGCAACACGGGGGAAATGGATCAGGGATTTTCCAAACTGCTTGCGGTCCTGGGCGTATTGCATGCCCACATCCAGTGCGGATTGGGCAACGCCGACAGCACGGGCAGCGGTCTGGATGCGCGCGCTCTCGAAGGTTTGCATCAGCTGCTTGAACCCTTTGCCGGTTTCTCCGCCAAGCAGGTTTTCACCCTTCACTGCAAAGCCGTCAAAGGCTAGTTCGTATTCCTTCATGCCGCGATAGCCCAGCACCTCAATCTCGCCGCCGGTCATGCCGGGGGTCGGGAAGGGGTTTTCGTCCGTACCGGGTGTTTTTTCAGCCAGGAACATGGACAGGCCGCGATAATCGGTGGTGTCAGGATCGGTGCGCGCCAGCAAAGTCATCACATGCGTGCGCGAGGCGTGGGTGATCCACGTCTTGTTGCCGGTCACTTCCCAGTCGTCGCCTTTCCTGACGGCGCGGGTGCGCAGGCTGCCAAGGTCGGACCCTGTGTTGGGCTCTGTGAAAACGGCCGTCGGCAGGATCTCGGCCGATGCAAGGCCGGGGAGCCATTTCTGTTTTTGCTCTTCGGTGCCGCCGCAGAGGATCAGCTCTGCTGCGATTTCCGAACGTGTCCCGAGCGAACCGACGCCGATATAACCGCGCGACAATTCTTCTGACACCACACACATTGACGCTTTGGAAAGGCCGAAGCCGCCGTATTCTTCCGGTATCGTCAGACCGAAGACGCCCATCTCGGCCATCTCGTCGATGATCTCGAGCGGGATCAATTCGTCTTTGAGGTGCCACTCGTGGGCGTGTGGTTCAATGCGGTCGATGCTGAAACGGCGGAACTGCTCGCGGATCATCTCAAGCTCGTCATCAAGGCCGGAAGCCCCGACGGTGATATTGGCCGACTGCTCTTCCATCAGCGTAACAAGCCGCATGCGGGCGGCCTGCGTGTTGCCGGACCGCGTCAACGTCATGACGGCGGGTTCCATCAGTGCGGGCATGTCATCCTGGTTTAGTCCGATGTCTTGCAGGCGCAGAATTTCTCCTTGGCTCATCGGGATGCCGCCAGAGATTTGCGCCAGATATTCGCCAAAGGCGATCTGGTGCAGCAACTGCTCAACTTCGCCAAATTTGCCCTCGGCCTGCAGACGTTCGGCCCACTTCTGCATTTGCTGCAAAGACTGTGCGTAGGTCGCCAGCCATGCCAGACCATGTGCTGCGGTCTGGTTCTCTTCGATCAGCGCACCCGAGATGCGCGCGCCGTCGGTGACAATCGCGCGCACAGCTTCCTTGGCGCGTGCAAGCACGTCTTCGACCGCAGGAATGGAGGCAGCGGTGAGCGCCAAAAGGTCGCCCAGTAGGGGGCTTTGGTTCAACGTCATATCCTGTCCATCATGCGGCATTTTTCGACTCCGTTCAATTTGCAGGTGCAGAGATAATCATAATGCAGTTGCAGCGCAATAAATATTCACAAATATATCATTAAACGAACAAAAGTGTCGCAGCGAATTTCCTGCTGGCATGCTGTATCCAATGTCGTAAGAGACTATATGCCTGAATTTTCGCCTCTTCTCACCCCTATGATTTTTCTTTTCGCCTTTGCAGTTACGATGCTGGGCGGATTTGTCAAAGGTGCCGTTGGGTTCGCAATGCCGCTGATCATGATTTCCGGCATGGGTATTCTGATTCCACCTGAACTGGTTGTTGCTGGCATTGTTTTTCCCATCGTGATCAGCAATGCGCTACAGGTAGCGCGTTCGGGGTTTGGCAATGCACAGGCAGCTCTGAAAGATCACTGGCGCTACGTGCTGGTGGTTTGCGTGATGATCCTTGTGGCAGCGCAATTTGTACGCAGCATCCCCGGCAATGTCATGTTTATCGTGCTTGGCGTGCCGGTTGTCGGTCTCTGCATTATTCAACTCGTCGGGTGGCGCCCTCAGATCTCACCACGATGGCGGCGGCCTTTTGAATGGATTGCAGGCGCACTGGCAGGAACGCTCGGCGGACTGGCAGGAACGTGGGGACCACCCACAGTTCTGTATCTGCTTGCATTGAACACACCGCGTTCAAGCCAGATGTCTGTGCAGGGTGTGATTTACGGGCTCGGGTCCGTGATGCTTTTACTGGGGCATCTGCAGTCAGGCATCTTGAATGCCCAGACATGGGGATTTTCCGCAGCACTTGTATTGCCTGCACTGATAGGAATGTGGCTCGGGTTCCGTTTGGGTGACCGCTTTGATCAAGAGCGATTCCGGCGTGTCACGCTTTGGGTACTCGTGATTGCAGGCGTCAACCTGATCCGGCGCGGGCTGATGGGGTAGGGAAGGGGGAAGGTGGATCAAGATCCACCTTACGTTATTTTACCCGATTGCAGCTGCTTTGACGTCGTCATCAATGAAAGGGACGTACTTTTCAAAGTTGTCGCTGAACATTGTGACCAGCTTGGCCGCTTGTTTATCATAGGCTTCTTTATCTGCCCATGTGTCACGCGGGTTCAGCAGCTTATCGTCGACACCATCCACGGATATCGGCACTTCAAATCCGAAGTGGGCATCCTTGCGGAAGGTGCTTTCGATCAGTGTCCCGTCGAGCGCCGCAGACAGAAGCGCACGTGTTGCCTTGATCGGCATCCGTGATCCTGTTCCGTATGCACCGCCTGTCCAGCCGGTGTTCACAAGCCAGCATGTTGCACCATGGCTTGCGATTTTCGAGCGGAGCAGGTTGCCGTAAACCTCAGGACGGCGCGGCATAAAGGGGGCGCCAAAGCAGGTGCTGAATGTGGGTTCGGGCTCGGTTACACCGCGTTCTGTGCCGGCAACCTTTGATGTGAAACCGGACAGGAAGTGATACATCGCCTGCGCTGGCGTAAGTCGCGCGATCGGAGGCAGCACGCCGAAAGCATCGCAGGTCAGCATGATGATATTCTTGGGGTGACCGCCCAAGGCCGTTTCAGACGCATTGGAAATGTAGTTGAGCGGGTAGGCACAACGCATGTTTGCAGTCAGGCTGTCGTCTTCAAAGTCCAGTTCCAGCGTCTCAGGATCGAAAACCATGTTTTCGATCACCGTATGCGGCATAGAGCAGGTGGCGTAGATTTCCGGCTCTGCTTCGGGGTCGAGGCCGATTGTTTTGGCGTAGCAGCCACCTTCGAAGTTGAAAGTGCCGCGCTCGGACCAGCCGTGTTCATCGTCACCGATCAGAACCCGGGTTGGATCAGCGGAAAGCGTTGTTTTACCTGTCCCTGATAAGCCGAAGAATACGGCTGTGTCGACCGGATTGCCCGGGGCATGGTTGGCCGAGCAGTGCATGGGCATGATGCCCTTTTCAGGCAGCAGGTAGTTGAGCAGGGTGAAAACGGACTTTTTGTTTTCGCCCGCGTATTCCGTGCCACCAATCAGGATCAGCTTGGCCTCAAAATTCAGTGCGATGACAGTCTCGGACCGGCATCCGTGCTTTTCGGGGTCTGCCTGGAACGTGGGGCAGTTGATGATTGTGAAATCCGGCACAAAGGTTTCAAGCTCTGCTGCGTCCGGGCGGCGCAGCAGGTGGCGGATGAACAATCCATGCCAAGCCAGTTCAGTCACAACGCGCACATCAAGACGATGTGCCGGGTCGGCGCCACCAAACAAATCTTGCACGTTGTAGGTGCCGCCTTTCATGTGCTCCAGCATATCCGCGTAGAGCACATCAAATTTCGCGGGGTCCATCGGGGGGTTGTTCTCCCACCAGATCGTATCAACGACGCCATCGGTTTTGACGACGAACTTGTCTTTGGGCGAGCGTCCTGTGTGCTTGCCTGTGGTGACAAGGAATGTTCCGCCTTTGCCTGTCACACCTTCACCCGCCGCAACGGCTGCCTCGTGCAGTTCGGCCTCAGAGCGGTTGTAATAGACATAACCCAGCCCTGTGATGCCTTGATCCTCAAGTTTCATCGATGGGTTGACCGTACCTTGGTCCATGGGTTCGCTCCTTTTTGAAATGGCCGACGTGGCTAGCGATGCACATCCATAGCACCAAGTTTTCAAGGGCCGATACCCTCGTTTCGCATCGTTAGCGCAACCAATCCGATGTTAGCGCAACCAATATGCCGGATGGGCCGGATGCGGCCGGAATAATGTCAGGGGGATTTCCGTATTCTCGGCAAAAGTACCGCAAATATGGCATTTTCGTGGCGTAGGATGAGTTAAGTGTTGATTCGCTTAGGTAAAACGTTGAAAAGTCTCAGTCAGCGCCTCGAAGAGCGCCGAGCATATCGAAAGAAGGGTTTCCACCATGTCGAGAATTGCACTTGTAGACGATGACAGGAACATCCTCACGTCCGTTGCCATGACACTAGAGGCGGAGGGTTTCGAGGTCGAGACCTATAATGACGGTCTCTCAGCGCTCGAGGCTTTCAACAAACGGATGCCTGACATGGCTGTTTTGGACATCAAAATGCCACGGATGGACGGAATGGATTTGTTGCAAAGACTGCGACAAAAAACCTCCATGCCCGTTATTTTCCTGACTTCCAAGGACGATGAGATCGACGAAGTGCTTGGTTTGCGCATGGGCGCTGACGATTACGTAAAAAAGCCATTTTCTCAGCGTTTACTCGTCGAACGAATCCGCGCGCTCTTGCGCAGGCAAGATGCGATTGCGGGCGAAGAGATTGAGGAAACCGAAGACACCAAAGTGATGGTCCGCGGTGAGTTGGTGATGGATCCGCTCCGTCACGCAGTGAAATGGAAAGGGAGAGACGTATCCCTAACGGTGACGGAATTCTTGTTGTTGCAGGCGCTGGCCCAGCGGCCCGGCTTTGTCAAAAGCCGGGATCAGTTGATGGATGTTGCCTATGATGACCAAGTTTACGTGGACGATCGGACGATCGACAGCCACATCAAGCGGCTGCGGAAAAAGATGCGTAACACAGATGACGAGTTCTCTGCGATCGAGACCCTTTACGGAATCGGGTACCGCTACAACGAAGAGTAAGCCATGACGGCTTCGCCCAAAATTGACGTACGCGACCTCAAGTCCGTGCGCGCAGCGGCGCGTACGCCTGATCTTGTGCTCGGCGATGATTGGGTCGATCCGGACTTTGTCACCGAAGAGATCGAAGTTGACGAGATTCCGGGCGGGCGTTTGTTCGCACTGCGGCGGTCGCCAATTGCACGCAAGATTATCACCTTCAACCTGATCGCTTTGATCATGCTGATTTCCGGCGTGCTTTATCTCAGCCCCTCGCGTGACAGCCTCGCATTTCAGCGTGCCAACGGATTGGTCAACGAGGCGCAGTTGATTGCCGATGTTTTTGAAGGGCAGCTGCCCAGAATTGCGCCGGTGAACCTCGTCACTGCTGACGGGATCAATCCGACAGCCACATTGGAAGGTCTGAATCTGCGGGGCGGGGTCGAGGTTTCGGTTTTTGCGCCAGATACCACATTGGTGGCGCGCGCAAGCGGCAGCCTCAACCAAGAACAGATTGCCGAGTTGGAAGCGCAAACCGGTGGAACGTTCATTCTCGATTTCCTTGTTTCGGTTTGGGATGGGCTGATCAGCCTTGGCTCGTTCGGACAGGAAGACGTTAGCGAGCAGGATGCGCTCGTGCGGCTGTCACAAGAGAATGTACAAGACGCGATCCTGAACGGCACCCAACTGGAAGCGTCGCAAATCAACGGTGCGACAACTTTTATCGTCACAACGCCGATCATGCGCAACGATGTGGCCGTGGGGGTAATCGCTGTTACAACAGCCGCTGGCGAGGTTGACAGCCTTGTCCGCCGCGAACGCGAGCAATTCCTGCGCCTGTTCTTTGTGGGTATTCTGGTCAGTGTGGGTCTCAGTCTGGTTCTTGCCTCGACCATCGCCAATCCACTGGCACAACTGGCCACTGCCGCAGAGGCTAGTCAGGAAAAGAATGCGCGCAAAATGTCCCCCGGCCGTGTCCGTATCCCTGATTTGAGCGGGCGCCCTGACGAAATCGGCCGTTTGTCCGCGGCACTGCGCAGCATGGTGTCGGCCCTTTACGAACGGATCGAGGGAAACGAGCAGTTTGCCGCAGATGTGGCGCATGAGATCAAGAACCCCTTGGCCTCGCTGCGATCTGCTGTGGGCACGATGCGCGTGGCCAAACGCGACGATCAACGCGAGCGTTTGCTGGAAGTGATCGAACATGATGTGAAGCGTTTGGACCGTCTTGTCAGCGATATCTCGAACGCGTCACGGCTCGACAGCGAGCTTGTCAAGGAAGAGGAGGAGTCCTTCGACCTGATCAAGATGCTTGGAAATATCGGTGAATTCCTTGGCAAGGACGCCAGGCTTCGTGGCGTTGATTTCGTCACTGACCTGCCCGAAGGTACGCTTATGGTCCAGGGCCTCGAAGGGCGGATGGCGCAGGTCTTTGTCAATCTGATCACAAATGCGATTTCGTTCTGTGACAAAGGCGATGCAATCCGCATCTGGGCGCGCACCCGTCAGAACCGGGTGCTGGTGGTGGTCGAAGATACTGGCCCCGGCATTCCTGATGATGCGTTGACCAAGATTTTCCAACGCTTCTATTCCGAGCGCCCCGAAGGACAGTTCGGCAACAACTCCGGCCTAGGTTTGGCGATCTCCAAGCAGATCGTAGAGGCCCACGGTGGCGCAATCTGGGCCGAGAATATCCGGCCAACAGATGCTGACCCAACATCTGAGCCGTTGGGTGCCCGTTTTGTTGTTGGCCTGCCGATCTAGGGGCATCCGTTATGGCAGCATCCCGAACCCTGCACGCGACCTGTGTGGCTTGGGCCGATCGCGCCGTCATTATCGTGGGGAAATCAGGGTCGGGTAAATCTTCCTTGGGGCTGCAGCTTATGGCGCTGGGCTGTAAACTGGTCGCGGATGATGGCGTGCGCCTCATGTCGGAGCACGGTCTTGTGTTCGCGCAGGCACCGGACACCATCAAAGGGCTAATAGAAGCACGCGGTATCGGCATCTTGAATGCAGAAGTGCAGAGCCGCGCAAGGGTTGTTTTGGTGGTAGACCTTGATCAATCCGAAACCGCGCGCATGCCCGAGGCGCGGTTTTTTGAACTACTGGGACATAATCTCCCCTTGATATGCCGCGTGGACGCGCCACACTTTGCTGCAGCAGTATTGCAAATTCTCAAATCCGGTTGGAGCGATCGATGACCAATGCGGGAGCAGCCCCAGAAGATCAGGCCGCGAGTGTGGTCTTGGTCACCGGTCCATCCGGTGCCGGGCGCTCGACGGCAATCAGGGCGCTTGAGGACTTGGGCTATGAGGTGATTGACAACCTGCCTTTGTCGCTCTTGCCGCGCTTGCTGGATGGTCCGCCGCCCGTGCGTCCGCTGGCTCTGGGTATTGATGTCCGCAACCGTGATTTCAGCATCAGTGCGTTGATCGACACAATTGACCGGCTGACAGGCAAGGGGCAGTTTCCGGCGCAGGTTCTCTATATGGATGCCAATGAGGAAGAGCTTGTGCGCCGCTATTCCGAAACGCGGCGGCGGCATCCTTTGGCCCCGGCTGGTCCGCCGCTTGCCGGTATTCAGGCCGAGCGGGACCTCTTGATCCCTATCCGTGCGCGTGCCGATGTGCTGATTGATACGACGGGCATGTCGCCCCATGACGCGAAGGCTGAGGTTGAGCGATGGTTCAGGACAGGCGAGGGCGGTGCCAAGCTTGGCGTGACATTGCATTCTTTTTCTTACAAACGCGGTCTGCCGCGTGGCATGGACATCGTGATTGATTGCCGTTTTCTGCAAAACCCCCATTGGGAAGAAGACCTGCGTGTCCTTGACGGCCGCGATCCTGCCGTGGCGGCCTATGTCGCGGCTGATCCGCGCTTTCCGCCGTTTTTTGCCCAGATTAAGGGCCTCGTGGATTTGCTTCTTCCTGCGCATAAGGATGAGGGCAAAGCACACCTCTCGATCGCCTTTGGCTGTACAGGGGGCAAACACCGCTCGGTTGCAATGACAGAACGGCTTGCAGAGGCACTTGCACAAGACGGGTGGCATGTGTCTAAACGACATCGCGAATTAGAGCGGCGCGATGCGCAAGGGAAAAGGGAAGACGTAGTTTGATTGGTATCGTCATCGTGGCGCATGGGGGGTTGGCGCAGGAATATCACGCCGCGGTCGAGCATGTCGTCGGGCCGCAGCCCGGCATGGTCAGTATTGCAATTGGCCCCGAAGATGACCGCGCGGCGAAACAGACCGAGATCTGCCAGGCTGCAGATGATGTCGATACCGGTGACGGTGTAGTCATCGTCACGGATATGTTTGGTGGTTCGCCGACCAACCTTTCGCTCAAGGCCTGTAGCCCGGAAAACCGCCGCATCCTTTATGGAGCAAACCTGCCGATGCTCATCAAACTTGCCAAATCCCGCAAGGCCAGCGTGCCGGATGCTGTCGAAGCGGCCATTGCTGCGGCGCACAAATACATCAATAGTCACAACGGGGGGCTTCCCCAATGACCCAGATGCGTTTGAAGATCGAGAATATCAAAGGTCTGCACGCGCGCGCGTCCGCCAAACTGGTCGAGGTTGTCGAAAGCTTTGATGCCGAGGCCATAGTCAGTAAGGACGGGGAACGCACCAGCGGCGACAGCATCATGGGGCTTTTGATGTTGGCAGCCTCTATCGGAACCTTTATTGACGTGGAAACACGCGGACCGCAGGAAAAAGAGCTTGCTGCGGCAATTGAAAATCTTGTTGCCGATAAATTCGGTGAAGGCGACTGATGAATGTCAGGATCGGATAGGACAAGTGCATTGACCGATACGACCCCCAAGGCCCCTGCACAGCCCGCCGTCTCAAAGCCTGTCCCGCACGTGTATAACCGGCGGGCGCTGACCTATTCGGAAACGTTTGATCACCCCGTGCGGCGCACCGTGATCAAGACGATTGAATGGCTTACAGGGAAAATCAAGATTATCCGGATGGTCCGCGAATTTGAAAAGCGGGGCAAGTTCCACGGTCAGGCGTTCTGGCGTAATGCGCTGGATGTGATGGGGATTGATGTGACGACGCCGGACGAGCAGTTGGCGCGCATTCCCCAAACCGGGCCTGTCGTTGTTGTCGCAAACCATCCGCATGGGCTGGTTGACGGCATGATCTTTGCCGAACTGATCGGGCGGGTGCGCAGCGACTACCGTATCCTGACCCGCGCTTTTCTTACCGATATTGATGAAGGTGCAGGTAAGTTCCTCATCCCTGTCCCGTTTCCGCATGAAGAAGGCGCACAGGCAAAGATGGTCGAGATGCGCAAGCAAGCCATGGCGCATTTGAATGCTGGTGGCGTCGTAGCCGTTTTCCCTTCGGGGGTCGTCGCATCGTCTGACACGCTGTTCGGACCCATGATCGAGAGGGAATGGAACCTTTTTACTGCCAAAATGATCCGGATGTCAGGTGCGCGGGTTGTACCGCTCTTCTTTCCGGGTTCGAATTCGCGCTGGTATCAAATGGCCAACCGCCTATCGCCCACCCTGCGCCAAAGCCTGTTGATTTATGAAATCGTCAGGGCCTGCGGCAAGCCGCAAAAGCCTGTGATTGGCCATCCGTTTGACGCAGAGGAAGTCAGGTCACGCCTGAGTGACCAACGCGCCTGTATGGATTGGATGCGGCAAGAAACGCTGCGTCTGAAAGACTAGCGCGTGGGTACAGGCGTGCCACTGCGGTAGTCATAGAAGCCGCGTTGCGATTTACGGCCCAGCCAGCCTGCCTCGACATATTTGGTGAGCAAGGGGCAGGGGCGATATTTGGTATCGGCCAGACCGTCGTGCAGCACGTTCATGATCGCCAGACAGGTATCCAGACCGATGAAATCGGCCAGTTCCAGCGGCCCCATCGGGTGGTTTGCACCCAGCTTGAGCGAGGTATCAATGGATTGCACCGACCCTACCCCTTCATAGAGCGTATAGATTGCCTCGTTGATCATCGGCATCAGGATACGGTTGACGATGAAGGCGGGAAAATCCTCTGCGGTGGCAGAGGTTTTGCCCAAGCGTTCCACAACCGCGTGGCAGGCCTTGAAGGTGGCTTCGTCGGTCGCGATGCCGCGGATCAGTTCGACCAACTGCATGATCGGGACAGGGTTCATAAAGTGGAACCCCATGAATTTTTCGGGCCGGTCTGTCCGTGATGCCAACCGTGTGATTGAAATTGACGAGGTGTTCGACGTCAGGATCGTGTCCGGCTTGAGGTGCGGCACAAGATCTTCGAAAATCGCGGTCTTGATCGTCTCACGCTCGGTCGCGGCTTCGATAATCAGGTCTGTCTTGCCCAGATCGGTCAGAGTTGGTGTCGTTGTGATCCGCTTCATCGCGTCGGTTTTTTGCGCCTGGGTGATCAGGTCTTTGCTGACCTGACGATCCAGATTGCGCTCGATCAACGCGACGGCGGCACTCAACGCGTCCTCGCTGATATCGGTCATCAGCACTTCATATTCCGCAAGGGCAAAAACATGGGCAATGCCGTTGCCCATCTGACCTGCGCCAACGATGCCTACCTTCTCAATTGTCATGATCATTCCTTTAACGGTTGGCCGCACCATAGGCCCCTGCGGGGGTCACCTTCAAGTCGGGCGTGTAGGTAAAAGTTTTATCAAATGCCGTCATTAGCAAATTCGCAAAAGAATTGGGCGAATCTGCGCCTTGGGTGATGACAGAAAGGGGCGGTAGCCATGCGACATGAAACGATTGAAACAGGTGAACTTTCGTATTCGCCGTGCCGTTACGGGAATTCACGGATGTTGTTTCGCGGGCCGCGCAAACGACTTGATTTGCCGTATCTTGCCTTCATCGGTGGCACCGAAACCTATGGCAAATTCATCGAAAAGCCGTTTCCAACCCTTGTTGAAAAGGCCATGCGCCAGACATGCGTGAACTTTGGGTGCGTCAACGGCGGGATTGATGCCTTTGTCAATGATCCGACGATCATGGATATCTGCGCTGAAGCCGATTTGACCGTAGTGCAGGTGATGGGGGCGAATTTTCTTTCAAACCGGTTCTATTCGGTCCATCCGCGGCGAAACGACCGGTTCCTGCGCGCATCAACCGTCTTGCAGGCGATCTATCAAGAGATCGATTTTTCGGAGTTTTCCTTTACGCGCCATATGCTGGGTGCGCTGCATGCCACATCTCTCGAACGGTTTGACACTGTCGTGATTGAACTGCGCGCGGCTTGGTTGGCGCGCATGCGCAATATGCTGGGCCAGATCGGGCGTCGGACCATCCTGCTGTGGTTTTCCGAAGATGCCATGACAGATACGCATTGGGCCGACCGCCCGGGCCAGTTGCAGGTTGATCCGCTGTTCATCACAGCGTCAATGATTGATGAGTTGCGGCCTCTGGTCAAAGACGTTGTCGTCGTGAACCCGACGGAACGTGCCTTGTCGCAGGGCTCACGCGGCATGTACTTTCCACCAAGCCAGACGAAAGCCGCCTCAGAAATGCTGGGTGTTGATTGCCATGTCGAGGCAGGCGCGGCCCTGATCCAATCCATTAGAAACCAGCTTTATGCCATATAAAAAAGGCCCCGGCACTGCCGGGGCCCTTCATGCGCAATGGCGCAACTGATCAGAGCTTGCCGGTCAGTTCCGGTACGGCATCAAAAAGGTCTGCCACGAGGCCGAAGTCTGCAACCTGAAAAATAGGCGCTTCTTCATCTTTGTTGATGGCAACAATGATCTTGCTGTCTTTCATGCCCGCAAGGTGCTGGATGGCACCCGAGATGCCAACGGCCACATAGAGTTCAGGCGCTACGACCTTGCCGGTCTGGCCCACTTGCCAGTCATTGGGCGCGTAGCCACTATCCACAGCAGCGCGGGATGCGCCGACAGCGGCGTTGAGCTTATCGGCCAGCTTTTCGATCAGTGCAAAGTCTTCTTCCGACCCGACGCCACGACCACCGGAAACAACAACACCGGCAGACGTCAGTTCGGGGCGATCAGAAGCGGCTACTTTGTCTTCGACCCATTCAGACAGGCCCGGATCGCCGGCGGCACCGATGCTTTCAACGGATGCAGAACCACCCATCGCCGCAGCATCAAAGCCAGCGGTACGGATGGTCATGACTTTGACAGCGTCAGAGGATTTGACTGTCTGGATCGCGTTGCCTGCATAGATTGGACGCTCGAACGTGTCCGCGTCAACCACGGCAGTCATTTCAGAGATGATCATCGCGTCCAAGAGTGCAGCGACCCGTGGCATAACGTTTTTCGCGTCCGTGGTGCCGGGGGCGGCGATATGCGTATAATCGCCTGCGAGTGATACAATCAGAGCGGCGGTAGGCTCGGCCAAGCGGTGACCAAGGGCCGGATCTTCAGCGCAGAGTACTTTGGAGACGCCTTCAATCTTTGCTGCCTCGTCAGCGGCCGCTTTCGCTGAGGCACCCGCGCAAAGCACGGTCACATCACCCAAAGACTTCACCGCAGAGACGGCCTTTGCCGTCGCATCAACGGCCAATGTGCCGTCAGTTACTTCACCAATCAGAAGAACAGCCATTATACAGCCCCCGCTTCTTTGAGTTTCTCGACAAGTTCATCAACCGAACCCACAATGATACCGGCCTTGCGGGCCGCTGGTTCTGTGGTGCTCACGATGCTGAGGCGCGGCGCGACATCAACGCCGTAATCGGCAGGTGTCTTTTCATCCAAAGGCTTTTTCTTGGCCTTCATGATGTTGGGCAGCGACGCATAGCGCGGCTCATTCAGGCGCAGGTCCACAGTCACAATTGCTGGCATTTTCACCTTGATCGTCTGCAGGCCGCCATCAACTTCGCGGGTGACGGTCGCATTGTCGCCATCAACATCAACCTCAGAGGCGAAGGTCGCTTGTGACCAGCCCAGCAGGGCCGACAGCATCTGGCCAGTGGCATTCATGTCATTGTCGATTGCTTGCTTCCCGCACAGCACCAGACCCGGCTCTTCTTCCTTGACGATCGCGGCAAGAATTTTGGCAACAGCCAGCGGTTCAATGTCGGTGTGCACATCGTCAGCAGCAACAACAAGGATCGCACGGTCGGCACCCATCGCCAGCGCGGTGCGCAGTGTTTCCTGGCTTTGTTTGACGCCAATCGAGACCGCGACGATTTCTTCAACTTTACCCGCTTCGCGCAGGCGGATCGCTTCTTCTACAGCGATTTCGTCGAACGGGTTCATCGACATCTTGACGTTCGCGAGATCGACACCGGAGCCGTCCGCTTTCACACGAACTTTCACGTTGTAGTCAATCACGCGCTTGACGGGTACGAGGACCTTCATATGCGTTTCTCTCCCAAGAATCTGAAAATTACACTTCTCGCCCCGTTGTTAGCCTGCGCTGCCGCGTGAAAACAGTGCAAAATCGACGCGGCAGATGTCACCGACGCCACGTTCTTGACGCGAACGTAAGGTCAAACCCCTGGGACAGGGTCTCGTATGTAATAAGCGGATCAGGTCCGATGACGGTTTTTCTGCTGAAAAATCGCTTAGCCGCGGTTTGCGCCGGGCACCCAAAGCACATCATCATTGCCGTTGTTATTGGCGATGCGCGAGGCTTGGAAAAACCAGTCAGACAAACGGTTAAGGTATTTGACCGCCGCTGGATTGACCGACTCGTACGTCGCCAATTCGACGGTCAACCGCTCGGCACGGCGCGACACGGTACGGCAAAGGTGCAAATGGGCCGCGAGCGCCGATCCACCAGGCAGAATAAAACTGCGCAGGGGCTCGACCTCTTTGGTCATTGTATCAATCTGGCTTTCAAGGCGCGCAACTTGCGCATCGGTCATGCGCAGTACGGGGTATTCTGCTTCGCCGTCTTTTTCCATATCAGGGCGGCAAAGGTCCGCGCCAAGGTCAAACAGATCGTTCTGGATCATGGCAAGCTGGGCATCCATCTCGCCGGTGGCATGCAGGCGTGCCAGTCCGACGGTTGCATTCGTTTCATCGACCGTGCCGTAGGATGTTACCCGCATCGAGTGTTTGGCAACGCGGCTGCCGTTACCAAGGGCCGTTTCGCCGGAGTCTCCGGTTTTTGTGTAGATCTTGTTGAGAACGACCATCGGTTAGTTTCCTCCACCGCGCAAATAGACAAAAATCAGGATCATCACGACCGCAAGGAATTGTGCACCAATGCGCCAGCGCATGATCTTGTTTGCGTGTTTGCGGTTATACTCACCGCCCTTGCCAAAGCTGCCGATACCCCACATCAAAATGACGAGCACAACCAGCACTGACACAGACATCGCCCAAAAAAGCGGGTCATTGGCCATTGGTTCGATCCTTCCTTAATTCCTCTCGCATGTAGCAGGGCGTGCCGGAAAGAAAACCCTCAGCCGCGCAAAATGACCGCATCAAGAAGCCGCGTCGGCAACACGCGCCGCAAAAAACCCATCAGATAGGTGGGGGTTGTCACATAGTAGCGCGGTTTCGGGCGCGCGGATGTCAGGGCGTGCAGGATTTTTCTGGTCACCGCGGAGGGAGGCAACTCGAAACGGTCCGGTCCGTTGTCGTCATAGAGCCGTGATCGCAACTGCGCATACTGGCCGGCCCGGGCCGATCCTTCCCAGTCAATCCATTTCTCGAAGTGCGGGATCGCATTTTCGCGGATCTTGGCTGTGATGGGGCCGGGTTCGATCAGGATCACCTTGATCGGCGTATCGCTCATTTCGATGCGCAAGACATCTGTCAGGCCCTCAAGCGCGTATTTGGTCGCCACATAGGCCCCGCGCCAGCGCAGTGCGACGAACCCCAAAACGGATGAACAATTGATAATCCGCCCATGCCCTTGGGTGCGCATCACGGGAATGACCAGCCGTGTCAGCTCATGCCAGCCAAAGACGTTGGTTTCGAAAATCTCGCGCAGGGCGCCAACCGGCAAATCCTCGACGGCACCGGGGCAGGCGTAAGCGCCATTGTTGTAGAGCGCGTCCAGCGTGCCGCCGGTTGCCTCGAGTGTTTCGGCAAGGCCGGTGACGATGCTGTCGGCGTCGGCGTAGTCAATGCGCGGGCTCTCGAACCCTTCGCTGCGCAGCCGGTCGCAGTCTTCCTGCTTGCGGCAACTCGCAAAAACACGCCAGCCCGCGGCGCGCAGCCCATATGCGGCGTCATAGCCGATGCCAGAGGAACAGCCCGTGATCAAAATGGATTTCTGTATCATGCGCTTGTCTTTGCACCGCGGATTGCCAGCTGACAAGTGGCCGCGCGTTGCAACGGCGATCGAACGCCTGTTGTCAATCGAGATTGCGCAACGCAGTGTATATTCGCCGCTTTACGCCAGAATCGAGGCCCGCTAAACCAGTCCCATGAATGATGAGATCGAGACCGGCCTAGGGCCCAACGACGTGACCGAAAGCCTCCGCCGCGCCATCGGCGACCGGTATCTGACCTATGCGCTGTCCACGATCATGCATCGTGCCTTGCCCGATGCTCGCGACGGTCTGAAACCGGTCCATCGTCGTATCCTCTATGCGATGTCGCGCCTGCGCTTGTCGCCCACGGGTGGGTTTCTGAAATCTGCCAAGATCAGCGGTGACACGATGGGTGATTTCCACCCCCATGGTGATGCCGCGATCTATGATGCGATGGCGCGTTTGGCGCAGGACTTCAACGTCCGCTACCCGCTGGTCGATGGTCAGGGGAACTTCGGCAATATCGACGGCGATAACCCTGCCGCTTCGCGCTATACCGAGGCGCGGATGACAGCCGCCGCCGAGGCGCTTCTGGAAGGTTTGTCCGAGGACAGTGTCGATTTCCGCGACAACTATGACGGGCGGCTGACCGAGCCGGCAGTCTTGCCGGCCACATTCCCCAACCTTCTTGCCAATGGATCAAGCGGGATCGCTGTGGGGATGGCGACGAATATTCCACCGCACAACTTGCATGAACTGGTGGATGCCTGCCTGCATCTGATCAAAACACCCGATGCGCGCGATGATACGCTGCTGAACTACATCCCCGGTCCCGATTTTCCGACCGGTGGTGTGATTGTCGAACCCAAAGAGAATATCGCCGAGGCCTACCGCACAGGGCGCGGGTCTTTCCGTTTGCGCGCCAAATGGGAAGTCGAGGATCTGGGCCGTGGTCAGTGGCAGGTTGTCGTGACCGAAATTCCTTATCAGGTGCAGAAATCGAAACTGATCGAGAAGCTGGCCGAAGTGATCCAGCTTAAGAAGGTGCCATTGTTGGCCGATGTCCGCGACGAGAGCGCCGAGGATATCCGCGTGGTCCTCGAACCCCGCGCAAAGACCGTCGATCCCGAGGTCATGATGGGGATGCTGTTCCGCAATTCCGATCTGGAAACGCGCTTTAGCCTGAACATGAACGTGCTGATCGACGGGCTGACGCCCAAGGTCTGTTCCCTCAAGGAAGTGCTGCGGGCTTTCCTTGACCACCGCCGCGACGTCCTGATCCGCCGCAGTAGATACCGTCTGGAAAAGATCGACCACCGGCTTGAGGTGCTTGAGGGCTTTATCATTGCCTTCCTCAATCTCGACCGCGTGATTGATATCATTCGCTACGACGACGATCCCAAACAGGCCTTGATGATCGAGGATTGGGGGCAGGATCATGGGCGCGCCACGTCCGAGGCGGACTACCGTTCGCCGATCGTGCCGGGGGCGGATCCGGAAATCTCGCTCACAGAAGTACAGGCCGAAGCGATCCTGAACATGCGCTTGCGCAGCTTGCGCCGGTTGGAAGAGCTGGAACTGATTGCCGAGCGTGACGCACTGATGGAAGAGCGCGCAGGCATCGAGGATTTGCTGGAAAGCGATGATCTGCAATGGGCGCGGATTTCCGAGCAACTGCGCGAGACCCGCAAAATCTTTGGCCGCGATAGCGAAGGCGGGGCGCGTCGCACGCAATTCGCCGAGGCGACCGAGGTTGTGGATGTCCCGCTTGAGGCAATGATCGAGCGCGAGCCGATCACTGTGGTTTGCTCTGAGATGGGCTGGGTCCGTGCAATGACCGGTCATATTGATCTGACCCGCGAGCTGAAATTCAAAGACGGCGATGGCCCGCGCTTTATTTTCCACGCGGAGACCACCGATAAACTGCTCGTCTTTGGCGCAAACGGCCGTTTCTATACAGTCGGCGCCGCCAATCTGCCCGGCGGGCGCGGTATGGGCGAGCCGTTGCGTTTGATGATTGATCTACCCAATGATGTCGCGATCGTCGATTTCCTGATCCATAAACCGGGTGAAAAGCTGTTGGTTGCCTCAGCTGAGGGCAACGGGTTTATCGTGCCCGAAGAAGAAGTTCTGGCGCAGACGCGGACCGGCAAGCAGGTTCTGAATGTCAAAGACACTGTCGCGAAGGTCTGCCGCCGCGTCGTGGGCGACCATGTCGCGGTGGTGTCCGAGAACGCCAAGCTATTGGTCTTTGAAATCGGTGAATTGCCTGAAATGGGGCGTGGCAAAGGCGTGCGCATCCAGAAATATAAAAAGGCGGCCGGGCGGCAGGGTATGCTTGAGTTGGATGGCGGGTTGTCGGACATCACGACATTCGCTTGGGAAGACGGGCTGTCCTGGCAGATGGGTGGTGGCAAAACACGGACCGAGCCGGACATGACAGAGTGGAAAGGCGCGCGTGCCGGTGTCGGCAAGCGCCCGCCACATGGTTTCCCCAAGAACAACCGGTTCATTTAATCGTTTGACCTTCCAGCGCGGGAAGTTCCTAGCTTGTCCGCAAACGGAGTTGTAAATGAGCGATGCTGGTTTTGAATAGAGTTGCAATCGGTGTATTTGCGGCGGTCGTAGGCGCTGGGGTTTACCTGATGATGGGTGCCGCTGATGCGCCAAACGTCGCTGATACAAAACCTGCAGCCGAGGCTGGCCCGTTGGTTGATGTCATAATTCCAGCGCGCTTTACCGAGCAGCAGGCGATGGGGCAGATTGCCTTTGAAGCCAATTGCGCGGTGTGTCACGGGGTAAATGCAGTTGGGCGTGATGGCGTCGGTCCTCCGTTGGTTCATAAGATTTATGAACCGTCGCATCACGGCGATGAGGCATTTCAGCGGGCTGTCGCACTTGGCGTGCGGGCGCACCATTGGCCGTTCGGGAACATGGCCGCAGTTGAGGGCCTGACGCGCGCTGATGTTGAGATGATTATTTCATATATTCGCGCGCTTCAGGTTGAGAACGGTATCGATTAGGCCTGTATGGACACAGCGCCATCGTGCAATTGCCCAACAACCGGATTGACTGATTTGCATTTCGTTTCCGTTATCGCAAATGCGCCACTTGATTTCCCATCCATTTCCAAATACATCGCCCGCGATGTTGGACCGGGCCGCTTGTGGCCCCTCAGAATTAAGGGCCCTGCAAAATGGCAAAGGCAAAGTTTGAACGTAATAAGCCGCACGTAAACATTGGCACAATCGGCCACGTTGACCACGGCAAGACCACCCTGACCGCTGCGATCACCAAGTATTTCGGTGACTTCAAAGCCTACGACCAGATTGACGGCGCGCCCGAAGAGAAGGCCCGTGGTATCACAATCTCGACCGCACACGTCGAGTACGAGACAGAGACACGCCACTACGCCCACGTCGACTGCCCCGGCCACGCTGACTATGTGAAGAACATGATCACCGGTGCCGCCCAGATGGACGGCGCGATCCTGGTTGTGAACGCAGCCGACGGCCCGATGCCACAGACCCGCGAGCACATCCTGCTCGGCCGTCAGGTGGGCATCCCCTACATGGTCGTTTACATGAACAAGGTTGACCAGGTTGACGACGCAGAACTGCTCGAGCTGGTTGAAATGGAAATCCGCGAACTGCTGTCCTCTTACGAGTACCCTGGCGACGACATTCCTGTGATCCCGGGTTCGGCTCTGGCCGCACTGGAAGGCCGTGACGCGGAGATCGGCGAGAACTCGATCAAAGCGCTGATGGAAGCTGTCGACACATATATCCCGACACCTGCCCGTGCGGTTGACCTGCCGTTCCTGATGCCGATCGAGGACGTGTTCTCGATCTCCGGCCGTGGTACGGTTGTGACCGGCCGTGTCGAGCGTGGCGTGATCAACGTCGGCGACGAGATTTCCATCGTTGGTATCCGTGACACCACCAAGACGACCTGCACAGGCGTCGAGATGTTCCGCAAGCTCTTGGACCGTGGTGAAGCCGGCGACAACATCGGCGCACTGCTGCGCGGTGTGGACCGTGAAGGTGTTGAGCGTGGTCAGGTTCTGTGTAAGCCGGGCTCTGTGAACCCGCACACAAAGTTCGAGGCAGAAGCCTATATTCTGACCAAGGAAGAGGGTGGCCGTCACACACCATTCTTCGCGAACTACCGTCCACAGTTCTACTTCCGGACCACTGACGTGACCGGCACAGTTGTTCTGCCCGAAGGCACCGAAATGGTGATGCCGGGCGACAACCTGAAGTTCAACGTCGAGCTGATCGCACCGATCGCGATGGAAGACGGCCTGCGCTTTGCGATCCGCGAAGGCGGCCGCACAGTCGGCGCCGGTGTTGTATCGAAGATCGTAGAATAACCCGTCGGTCGGGGCCCGCCCCGACACATCGGACAGAACAAACGAAAGGCCGCTCCACTTGGAGCGGCCTTTTGGTTTTCGCTGATATGTGCTAAGCGGCTTGCGTAACCAATGGAGGCCGACATGGATCATTCAACGCTGTAACCTTTTCTCAATTCAGCACAAGGATGTCCCATGACCTTTCCATCCCCCAAAACCCGAAATCCGGTTGTTCTGCCTGACGGCAACGCACATGAAGGCACAGTCTTTCTTTCCGCGGCTGTTGATCATCCGCGCTTCGAGATTGGCGACTACACATATGCCAGCGCGCACAAGCCACCCGATGATTGGGCCGCGCATCTCGCGCCCTACCTCTATGCGTTTTCGCCCGAGAAGCTTCGGATCGGGAAATTCTGCCAGTTCGCGGATGGCGTGACGTTTATCACGTCGTCGGCGAACCATCGTTACGATGGGTTTTCGACTTTTCCCTTTATGATCTTTACAGGCACTGGTCCGGACGGCCCTTCCATGCCTGATCCCGGACCCGATACTGTTCTCGGCAACGATGTCTGGATCGGACAGGGTGCCACCATTTTACCCGGTGCCCGGATTGGCAACGGCGTGATCGTTGCGGCGGGTGCAGTTGTGAGCGGACAAATCCCGGATTACGCGATTGTCAGGGGCAACCCTGCGCAAATCAGCAGGATGCGGTTTGACGATGAGACGATTGCAGCCCTGCTTGAGATCGCGTGGTGGGATTGGGATATCGGCAGGATTATTGCCCAAGAGGCCGCGATTGTCGGCGCTGATCTGGCCAAGCTTCGGAGCGGTGCCGCGTAAAGTCATCCGCGTCATCGCGCAAACGCACCTGCACTGAAGGCCCAGTGGCCGTGGGCTGTGATATGCGTTTCAGTTGCGCAAATGATGAATCTCGGAAAGGGTGATGCATGACCGCTAATCGCTGGCTGATTCTGGCCATCCTGTTTTTCGCACGGCTTACAATGGCTTTCCAGTTTCAGGCCGTTGCTGCGCTGTCGCCGCTCTTGATGGAAACGTTCGGCATCGGATTGGCCGAAATTGGCTTTCTGATCGGACTTTATTTTGCGCCGGGCATCTTCTTTGCTCTTCCCGGCGGTGCCGTGGCTGCCCGATTTGGTGACAAACGTATCGTGGGTGCCGGTCTTCTCTTGATGCTGCTTGGAGGCACCATGGTGGCAGTGACCGAGAGCTGGAATGTGCTGGTGGCTGGTAGGTTCATCATGGGGACCGGCGGCGTGATCCTGAACGTCCTTATGACCAAGATGTTGGTGGATTGGTTTGCGGGTCGTGAAATTTCGACGGCGATGGCGATTTACATCAATTCCTGGCCTGTCGGGATCGCGCTTGCACTCATGCTCCTGCCTTTATTGGCCAATGCCGGTGGCATCGCTTTCGCGTGGTGGACGCTTTGGGGCTTGGTTGCCGCCGCCTTTGTGATCTTTGCGCTGTTCTATCATTCTCCAGAGGGGATTGAGGTGACGACCGCTGCGCTGGAACGGGTGTCATTTCCCTATTTTGCGCTGACACTGGCGGGTTTGGTTTGGGCGCTCTACAACACCGCGCTCGCGATGGTGTTCAGCTTTGGTCCTGCTCTTCTGGTGCAGCAAGGGTGGTCGCTGACGCAAGCGGGCTCTGTGACCAGTCTGTTCATGGTGCTGTTTTCTATCGCGTTGCCCATCGGTGGCATTATTGCGGATCGGACCGGCCGCAAGGATGCGATTATCTATCTTAGCCTGATCAGCTTTGCAGTCTTGATGCCTGTCATCCTTTATGCTCCGGCCTTGGCGCTCACCGTATTTTGCGTGTTGGGCATCTTGTTCGCATTGGGCGCGGGGCCGGTAATGACCTTGCCCGGAGATGTGCTTACGCCGAAATCGCGTTCGTTGGGGATGGGCGTCTTTTTTACGATCTACTATGTCGTGATGATGGTGGGCCCACGGTTTGGCGGCGGACTGGCTGACGCAGCAGGTGATGCGGGAATGGCGATACTGGCCGGGGCAGGGATGTCGTTTGCGGCTGCGGTGTGTTTGCTGTTCTTCAGGCGCGCGACAGTCTAGGGGCCGTGCGGCAGATCGATCATCGCATCCGCACGCGCGGTGCTGGCGTCGATGAAACTTGCGATATCCTTACGGAGATTTGCCAGTTCGTCCCCGTCTGGCTTGCGTGGTACCTTTTGGGGAAAGCGGGCAAAGACATAGGCGCCTTTGCCGAATAGCCGCGGTATCAGCAACTTATCCCATGACGCCGCGCGTCGCTGACGGGTGGTTGAAAAAGCGTAGCAAAAGATCGGCAATCCGGTCGCGCGCGCCCACTCAAGCGGTGGATCCTTCAACTGTAGTGCAGGCCCGAGTGGTCCATCGGCCGTCAATCCGATACTTACGCCTTCATTGACGCGTTTGAGTACCGTGCGTGATGCCACGATGTTTGACACTTTGACTGACATTTTCATAGGTTGCAGCCTCCTTTGTCGGTGAACAGCACCGACGACCCGCGCAATTGGCGAGGTATCATGCAGGCTGGAGAGCGATCCGCTTTCGACTGGCCAGTGGTGCGCGATCATCATGAGCCGACTGTGCCACATCACAAGCAATACAGGCCCTTCCGCCATTGCGGCGCGCAATTCTTCCACGCCGTCGGACTGCCACTGCGTCGTGCGCTGGACCAGATTGAGGTACAGCAAGACCAAACGTCCGACCGCGTTCACGAGCCGTTCTGAATTCTCGATGCGTTTGCGCAGTGACATCTTGGGCGGTGCCTTTGTTTACGTGTCATCCTCTGTTTTCGCAGGTCTGCACCTGAACACAAGCTGCGAGCGTCCTGAACCGCGCCGCACATGAACACAATTCGACTAAAATCAGCATGATTTGGGCCTAAGTCTGCCATTTTGGCTTTTTATCTTTTGCCTGTGCTCATGGTGCCTGTGCCATGTTTTATTTATCGAGTTACGGAGCCTGAAATGACCCCCTTGAAATCAATTGCGCTTTTTGTTGCCGTCAACGTTTTTGCCGGTCCTGTTTTTGCAGAAGCCGTTTTGAGCAATGACAAGAGCCGACTTTATGAGGCTGACTATGAAGCCGTTCTTGCCGAGAATGGCATTGAAGTTGGTGCAGCCGTCTACGGATCATATGATGCCAGCTATGATATTTATCTGACGGACGCGGATCTGTTTCCGCCGCTTCTGGGCAAATACGATGCTGACTATGAAGTGGTCCTTGATTACGCAGCCTTTGCGCCGGTAGTGATCGCTTCCCGCTAAAGTCCTGGCCGAAGGTCGCAAAAATCCGGCTTCTTGGGCCTGTTTAGATATGGATTGCGCCGATCGGGTATCGGCGCGGACCGTTCCCAAACCGAAATCGGACGGTCCAGCCGTTTCGCGGCACCTTCCCTCTTGATCCTGCCTGAGTTTCGGACTACCTCGCTACTCGGTCGTAGGGGTATAGCTCAGTTGGTAGAGCGGCGGTCTCCAAAACCGTAGGTCCCGGGTTCAAGTCCTGGTGCCCCTGCCAGACCAGATCACCGACACGCTTGTGCGCGGAGGTTCATTTAGTTTCTATGACATCCAGACCTCTTTCCGTTGCGTTCCATGTCGGGGCACACAAGACGGCCACCACGCATCTGCAACGCTCGCTCAAATCTGCTACCAAGCAGTTGGCAGAGCATGGCGTGCAGTATTATGGCCCCGATACGCTGCGATTGCCGGGGCGGTCTTTGCAATCCCTCTTCGGGCTGAAGCATCAAGCACCGGACGATATGGAAAAGCGTCCAGCTGGCGAGCAACTGGCAAGGCTGCGCCAGGATGGCCATCGGCTGGTCTTCAGCGAGGAGAATTTTATCGGCGCTTTGAATACGCCGAACGGCCGCAAGATGAAGCGCCGCTACAAGTCCGCAGGCGCGCGCCTTACGGGGCTGTCAGGGGCACTTGGCCAGACTATTGATGTCCACCTTGCCGTGCGCCGCCCAACGGCTTTTCTTAATTCAGCCTATTGCCAGCTGCTCTTGGGTGGCAGGGTACAACCGTTGAAATCCTACCTGAAAAGTCATGGCATAGGCACCGTCGATTGGGTGGATCTGGTTGGTCGACTGCGCGCTGCACATGGCGTGGGGGCTATCACGGTCTGGCGATACGAGGACTATGGTGCCCTGTTTCCGCAAATTATCTCCGGACTGGTCGGGCAAGATGCCGCCGCAGCTGTGCGACCACCACGACGACGTATGAACCGTGGTCTGTCTGCTGCTGCTGTTGCGCAGGTGTTGGAACAGGCGGGTGACGTGACCGCAGAGAATTCCGCAAGAGCGGCCCGCAAGGCGCTTTCCGTGGAAGATGGACATCCGCCCTTTGACGGGTTCTCGGAAAAAGAACACGCCATCAGTGATGCGGCCTACGCGCGCCAGATCGCGACGATTGCACAGATGGATGGCGTTACCTTGCTGGATCCCGACAAGCACTGACGCGTTCATGATGACCAGTCGGTCCTAACGGGCTTGAATTTGTGGGGCAGAGGCCGTAAGTCCGTCATGTTTTTACAAAGGACGATCAGCCATGGCACTCGCCAATCCCGTTAAGTTCATCCAGGAAGTCCGTTCAGAGGTGGGCAAAGTCGTATGGCCGACCCGCCGTGAAGTGGTGATGACCACGATCATGGTGTTTATTATGGCCGCGCTGACAGCGATTTTCTTCTTTTTGGTCGATCTTCTGATCCGGACAGGTCTGAACGGCGTTTTGACTTACTTTGGTAGCTAATGCGCCGCTTTTCCCGCCCGCCTCTTGAAAACCCCGTAAGGCAGCGGTAAGAGCCAACAACTTCCGAAAATGGCGTGCGGCGAATCAAGTTGCACGCCGATTTTATTTTCGGGACTGGCGGTTCAACTGCCGAACTGAAATGCAATAGCGGCCCTGTGGCTGCGTGACGACAAGGTGCTCTGACAGATGGCCAAACGTTGGTATTCGGTAAGCGTTCTCTCAAACTTTGAGAAGAAGATTGCAGAAGCGATCCGCACAAAGGCAGAAGAGCAGGGGCTCAGCGATCAGATCGATGAGGTTCTGGTGCCGACCGAGGAAGTGATCGAGATCCGCCGCAACAAGAAAGTGACCGCCGAGCGCCGCTTTATGCCGGGTTACGTTCTGGTCCATATGGAAATGTCGGACGAGGGCTATCACCTGATCAACTCGATCAACCGCGTCACAGGCTTCCTTGGCCCACAAGGCCGCCCGATGCCAATGCGCGATGCCGAAGTACAGGCAATCCTTGGCCGCGTTCAGGAAGGTGAGGATGCGCCACGGACTCTCATCCACTTCGAGATCGGCGAGAAGGTCAAAGTCAACGATGGTCCGTTCGAAGACTTCGACGGTATGGTCGAGGAAGTCGACGAAGAGAACCAGCGCCTGAAGGTGACGGTCTCTATCTTTGGCCGCGCCACACCGGTCGAGCTGGAGTTTACGCAGGTTTCCAAGCAGTAACGGCGACCGCAGCAATTGAAAAAGGGGAGCGTCGGACGCTCCCCTTTTTTGTTTCTGCTGTTGTGTTCTTTAGGACAGCGAAAGCACAACCTGAGTGCCGTCTGCTGTCAGCGTATAGTCAGGGATCGACAGGTATTCGCCTTCTGATGCGCCAGCGACCCCCATGCCGACGGCATTATAAACCGATCCGTGCCGCGATCCGCGGTCAAGGCAGGCAAAGGGCGCATTCGGGTTACCTGTCAAACCAATCGCCTTGCCACGATGCGTACACAGCAGGTTTACGACAAAGTATTCGGGGTTCTGGACCGTGCCCGCCCGATCATTCGCCGCGCCAAAGGCGACCTGCTCTGCCGTGCGCCGATGCACCGCCACATATTGCATCATGCCCGTTGCCGAAAACTCCGCGTCATCTGTGGGGCGCGCGATCACGGCGACTTCACCGGGTTGCAAGGCCGATATCTCGACCTCGGCTGCGCCTGCAGAGACTGTAATCAACTGGTTTTCACCTGTGGGGCGGTCTTCTGGCAAGCCGGCCCATTCGGCCTCGAAATTTGTTTGCGCATTCAAGATTGCAGGGCAGAGCAAAACGGCTGTGCTGGAAATTGTCGTCATCACATGGCGGCGGGTCATTTTTTGCATAGTCATTCCTTTCGTGGGGTGAGGGTCATATTCGACAAGGGCAAGTCTTTGTCCCAAAATCGGTGTTTCAGAACGGCGATGATGTGGATGGCAAACAGCGCCAAAAGAATCCACTTCAGCGTAAAATGCGCCTCAAGAAACCATTCTCCCGTGTCCGAGCGCGCAAAGCCTTGGTCAACGGCGGCGATCAGCAGTGGATCGCGCAGGCCCGAGGCGGCGATATATCCGGTCACCAGATAGGCGATAAGGCAGATATAAAGCCCGACATGGACGATTTTCGCCATGACAGCCTCGAGTGGATGGTGGGGTTTGACGGCTGGTGTTGCAGGGTGCCAGAAGCGGGCGATTACGCGCGCAATAACCAGCACGATAAGGATCTGGCCCGAGATCTGGTGCAGTTGCATCGTGCCTGCATCAACCCAATCATATGTATAAGCGAGGCCCGTTAACACCATCACGAGCAGAACGGCAGCAGTGAGCCAGTGAAAAATGATCTGAGCTTTTGTATAGGTCATAACGCTTTCCTTTGAGATCGATTTATTACGGTTTCCCTAAAGGCAACGCCGTGGTGGATCACGTGGGCGTTATTGGCTGCCGCAACGATGGATTTTCAGTGCATTCGTGCCGAAAACCACTTGCTAAATGGGGGTTGCCCGACTAAACGGCGCTCTTGTCGCCCTTGAGGCGGCACTCATGTGGGAGGCGAGGGGCACGCGTGCGCCAGACCGGACCACACAACGAAAAGCCCTGCGGTCGCGACCAAAGGGCGTTGGAATAGGAGATGGCTTCATGGCCAAGAAGATTATGGGTACGCTCAAACTGCAGGTTCCTGCAGGAGCTGCTAACCCTTCCCCACCCGTCGGCCCAGCATTGGGTCAGCGCGGCATCAACATCATGGAATTCTGTAAAGCGTTCAACGCCAAGACAGAAGGCATGGAAAAGAATGCCCCGTGCCCGACAGTAATCACCTACTATCAGGACAAGTCGTTCACGATGGAAATCAAGACGCCACCTGCGTCTTATTACATCAAGAAGGCCGCGAACCTGAAGTCTGGCAGCAAAACACCTGGCAAGGATGTTGCTGGTACAATCACAGGCAAGCAGGTTCGTGAAATCGCAGAAGCGAAGATGAAGGACCTCAACGCGACGTCCATCGAAGGCGCAATGCTGATCATCGCGGGTTCCGCTCGCTCTATGGGCATCGAGGTGAAGTAATGGCAAAATTTGGTAAGCGTACAACTGCAGCACGTGCTGCATTCGCAGGCAAACAGAACGTCACAGTGTCCGAAGCGGCTGCTTTGGTGAAAGACAACGCCAACGCAAAGTTCGACGAGAGCGTCGAAATCGCAATGGTGCTGGGCGTTGATCCACGTCACGCCGACCAGATGGTTCGCGGCACAGTGAACCTGCCACATGGTACAGGTAAAACCGTACGCGTGGCTGTATTCGCACGCGGCGAGAAAGCGGAAGAAGCGAAAGCGGCTGGCGCAGATATCGTTGGTGCAGAAGACCTGATGGAAACTGTTCAGGGCGGCAAGATCGATTTTGACCGCTGCATCGCGACACCTGATATGATGGCTGTTGTCGGTCGTCTGGGTAAGGTTCTGGGCCCACGTAACCTGATGCCAAACCCGCGCGTTGGTACAGTGACCATGGACGTCAAGGAAGCTGTGGAAGCAGCAAAGGGCGGTCAGGTTCAGTTCAAAGCGGAAAAAGCTGGTGTGGTTCACGCCGGTATCGGCAAATCCTCTTTCTCTGCGCAGCAGATCGAAGAGAACCTGAAAGCCTTTGTTGATGCGGTTGGCAAGGCCAAGCCGACAGGCGCAAAAGGGACCTACATGAAAAAGATTTCCGTCAGCTCGACAATGGGCCCGGGCGTCTCTGTTGATGTCGCGTCTGCGACCGGCAACTAAATTCCTGTCTTCAGTTTGAAGCAGTCTCCGGCAGGCCAAATTGGCCTGCCGTTTGCATTTTTGCCTTGCAGTGACTCGCAACAAGGCAGGTCGCGCGTTCGGTTCTGAGTTGGCCCGGACGGACAGGCAGCAAACCGGTAACTTGCGCTGGCACTTGTGATCTGCTGCGCGTCTTCTGCGGGGATTTCCATCAACTCAATGATTGTATCACCAATCCGGGTAGAGAGTTCTGTCGTCACATCCCGGTTCAGAATAATAAGAAAGACGTCACTGCCAACGCGATGCCGGCAAAGTCTTATTTGTTGTTCATTTCGCATCTTATCTGCCGACACCTTTCCAGTAGGTTATGTGGAATGGTCCTCGTGACAAAAACCCTCATTAAATCAGGTGTGGCACTTGGCTTTCTGCTCATAGACCACTAAACGGTCTTTCAGGCCCGCGCGATTGATTCGTCTGGGCCTTTATTCGTCCGAGACGGTGGGTTGGCCTCATGCCATTAATTCCTGCCTGAGACGGGAAGACCAGAATTCTTGAGGCTCTCCTCGGTTCCCTCTGGCTCGCCCCGTTTGCACATGGACTGTAGACTGTTGGGCGGCCTGAGCCGTTTGACAAAAGTAGAGCCGGTGCCGGGATCAAATCCGGCGCCAAACTTGGAGTAAAACTGTGGATAGAGCACAAAAAGAACAGCTGGTCGACGATCTCGGCCAGATCTTTGAAAGCTCTGGCGTTGTAGTGGTTGCCCGCTACGAAGGCATGACAGTTGCTGAAATGCAGGACCTGCGCGCGCACATGCGTGAAGCAGGTGGGTCCGTGCGCGTTGCCAAGAACAAGCTCGCCAAAATCGCCCTCGAGGGCAAGCCATGCGCAAGCATCGCCCAGTACCTCGAAGGCATGACTGTACTCGCTTACTCTGAAGACCCCGTCGCTGCGGCGAAGGTTGTCGACAAGTATGCCAAAGAGAATGAAAAACTTGTCATTCTCGGCGGTGCTATGGGCGATACAGCGCTGGACGTCGCTGGTGTGAAAGCGGTTGCCGGTATGCCATCACGCGAGGAGCTCATTGCTTCTATCGTGGGCTGCATCGGTGCACCTGCAAGCAACATCGCCGGGGCCATTGGCGCGCCTGCTTCGAACATCGCAAGCATTCTCTCAACCATCGAAGAGAAAGCTGCATAAAGCATCTGAATTGACTTGGGGTTTCACCCTCACGTTGGAACACACTTAAAACGAACGGAAAGCATAAAATGGCTGATCTGAAAAAACTGGCTGAAGAGATTGTTGGTCTGACACTTCTCGAAGCACAAGAACTGAAAACCATCCTGAAGGACGAGTACGGCATCGAGCCAGCAGCCGGTGGCGCTGTCATGATGGCTGGTCCTGCTGGTGACGCTGGTGCGGCTGCAGAAGAGAAGACAGAATTCGACGTCGTTCTCAAGAATGCTGGCGCATCCAAAATCAACGTCATCAAAGAAGTCCGCGGCATCACAGGTCTTGGCCTGAAAGAAGCCAAAGACCTCGTCGAAGCCGGTGGCAAAATCAAAGAAGGCGCGTCCAAGGACGAAGCCGAAGAGATCAAAGCAAAGCTGGAAGCAGCTGGCGCCGAGGTCGAGCTGGCCTAAGCCCGCTTTTGGCGAAGCACAATTCGCCCTGTAAACAAGGCTGGACTCGCATTTTGCGGGTCCAGCCAAACCTGTCTTAGAGGTCGGCCAATGCGTTGACCGTCCTCTTGGGTAGGTTCCAAAAGTCGGGAGGGTGCCGGTGGGACGGCAGCCACGAATAGACTTTAGAACCCCCGGTCAAATGGGTGAAGCGTCGCGGCCCGGGCGATGTGGAACTCGAGAGACAAACAAAAGGTGACACCGCACATGGCTTCTACTTTCCTTGGTCAGAAACGCCTGCGTAAGTACTACGGCAAAATCCGTGAAGTGCTTGAAATGCCGAACCTCATCGAGGTTCAGAAATCCTCTTATGATCTGTTCCTGCGCTCCGGCGACAGCGACACGCCACTCGACGGCGAAGGCATCAAAGGTGTCTTCCAGTCGGTGTTCCCGATCAAGGATTTCAATGAGACAGCCGTCCTTGAATTCGTCAAGTACGAGCTGGAAAAGCCGAAATACGACGTTGAGGAATGTCAGCAGCGCGATATGACCTATAGTGCGCCGCTCAAGGTGACCCTCCGTCTGATCGTGTTTGAAGTGGACGAAGACACAGGTGCGAAATCTGTCAAAGACATCAAAGAGCAAGACGTCTTCATGGGCGATATGCCTTTGATGACACCGAACGGCACCTTCGTTGTGAATGGCACCGAGCGCGTAATCGTATCCCAGATGCACCGCTCGCCTGGCGTTTTCTTTGATCATGACAAGGGCAAAACCCACTCTTCTGGTAAACTCTTGTTTGCCTGCCGCATTATCCCATACCGCGGTAGCTGGCTTGATTTTGAATTCGACGCCAAGGACCTCGTGTTCTGCCGGATCGACCGCCGTCGCAAACTGCCTGTAACGACGCTGCTTTATGCGCTGGGTCTGGATCAGGAAGGCATCATGAATGCCTACTACGATACCGTCGAATACAAGCTGGACAAAAAGGGCAAGGCCTGGACAACCAAGTTCTTCCCAGAGCGTGTTCGTGGCACACGTCCTGTCTTTGATCTGGTTGATGCGAATACCGGTGAAGTCATCGCGAAAGCCGGCGAAAAGGTTACGCCGCGTTCGGTCAAGAAGCTGATTGATGCAGGTGACGTTAAAGAGCTGCTGGTGCCTTACGAAAACATCGTCGGCAAGTTCGTCGCACAAGACATCATCAACGAAGAAAACGGTGCGATCTACGTTGAGGCCGGTGATGAGCTGACACTCGAGATGGACAAGGATGGCGAAGTCATCGGCGGTACACTCAAGGATCTGGTCGATGCGGGCATCAAGACGATCCCTGTTCTGGATATCGATAACATCAATGTGGGCGCCTACATGCGCAACACGATGGCCTCGGACAAGAACATGAACCGCGAAACCGCGCTCATGGATATCTACCGCGTCATGCGTCCGGGTGAGCCGCCGACCGTTGATAGCGCATCTGCGCTGTTTGACACGCTGTTCTTTGACAGCGAGCGGTATGACCTGTCCGCCGTTGGTCGCGTAAAGATGAACATGCGCCTCGATCTGGACGCCGAAGACACCATGCGCACCCTGCGCAAGGAAGACATCGTCGCCTGTATCAAAGCATTGGTCGAACTGCGTGATGGCAAGGGCGATATCGACGATATCGACCACCTTGGGAACCGTCGTGTCCGTTCCGTTGGCGAGCTGATGGAAAACCAGTACCGCGTTGGCCTGCTGCGCATGGAGCGCGCGATCAAAGAGCGTATGTCTTCTGTCGAAATCGACACCGTGATGCCGCAGGATCTCATCAACGCCAAGCCTGCTGCTGCGGCTGTGCGCGAATTCTTCGGCTCTTCGCAGCTGTCACAGTTCATGGACCAGACCAACCCGCTGTCAGAAGTGACGCACAAGCGCCGCCTCTCCGCGCTTGGGCCCGGCGGTCTTACACGCGAGCGTGCGGGCTTTGAGGTGCGCGACGTGCACCCGACCCACTATGGCCGCATGTGCCCGATTGAGACACCGGAAGGCCCGAACATTGGTCTGATCAACTCGCTGGCGACATTTGCCCGCGTGAACAAATACGGTTTCATCGAAACACCATACCGCAAGGTCACAGACGGCAAGGTCACGGACGAAGTGTCCTACATGTCCGCGACCGAGGAAATGCGTCACACTGTGGCGCAGGCCAACGCGAATATGGCGCCTGATGGGTCGTTCAATAACGAGCTCGTTTCGACCCGCAAGAATGGCGACTACACACTGTCCCCGCGTGAAAACGTGGACCTGATCGACGTGTCGCCAAAGCAGCTGGTCTCGGTTGCGGCGTCCTTGATCCCGTTCCTGGAAAACGACGACGCCAACCGCGCCTTGATGGGCTCGAACATGCAACGTCAGGCGGTACCACTCTTGCAGGCCGAGGCCCCGTTGGTGGGGACCGGTATCGAAGAAGTGGTTGCGCGCGACAGTGGTGCGGCGATCATGGCGAAACGTGGCGGTATCATCGACCAGGTCGATGCGCAGCGTATCGTGATCCGTGCGACATCCGACCTTGAGCTGGGTGACGCAGGCGTTGACATCTACCGTATGCGTAAATTCCAGCGGTCCAACCAGAACACCTGCATCAACCAGCGCCCGCTGGTGAAAGTGGGTGACACTGTCCAAAAGGGTCAGGTCATTGCTGACGGTCCGTCCACCGATATCGGTGAATTGGCCCTTGGTAAGAACGTGGTCGTCGCGTTTATGCCGTGGAACGGCTACAACTACGAAGACTCCATCCTGATCTCCGAGCGTATCGTGCGCGACGACGTCTTCACCTCGATCCACATCGAGGAATTCGAAGTCGCCGCCCGTGACACCAAGCTTGGGCCAGAGGAAATCACACGCGATATTCCAAACGTCGGCGAGGAAGCCCTGCGCAACCTCGACGAAGCGGGGATCGTCTATATCGGTGCCGAAGTCGGCCCTGCGGATATCCTTGTCGGCAAGATCACACCAAAAGGCGAAAGCCCGATGACGCCAGAGGAAAAACTGCTGCGCGCCATCTTTGGTGAGAAAGCATCCGATGTGCGTGACACATCCTTGCGCCTGCCGCCCGGTGACTTTGGCACCGTGGTCGAGGTCCGCGTCTTTAACCGCCATGGTGTGGAAAAAGACGAACGTGCCCTGCAGATCGAGCGTGAAGAGGTTGAACGCCTTGCCCGTGACCGCGACGACGAGTTGGCGATCCTTGATCGCAACATCTATGCGCGTTTGTGGGACATCATCTCGGGCAAGAAAGCCGCCAAGGGGCCGAAGGGCTTCAAGGCTGGTTCGATTGTATCCGAGGAAAGCGTCGCAGAACTGTCCCGTGGACAGTGGTGGCAGCTCGCCATGGAAGACGAAGATGATGCGAAAATCGTCGAAGCACTGAACGAACAGTACGAAATCCAGAAGCGTGCAATGGATGCGCGGTTCGAGGATAAAGTCGAGAAAGTGCGCCGCGGCGATGATCTGCCTCCGGGTGTGATGAAGATGGTCAAAGTCTTTGTGGCTGTGAAGCGCAAGCTGCAGCCCGGCGATAAGATGGCCGGTCGTCACGGCAACAAAGGTGTTATTTCCAAGGTTGTGCCGATGGAAGACATGCCGTTCCTTGCGGATGGTACTCCGGTGGACTTCTGTCTGAACCCGCTGGGCGTGCCATCGCGTATGAACGTCGGTCAGATCCTTGAAACACACATGGGCTGGGCCGCACGCGGTCTGGGTATCCAGATTGACGAGGCGCTGGGTGAATACCGCCGCTCCGGTGATCTGACACCTGTGCGTGAGGCAATGCGTATTGCCTATGGCGATGATGTCTATGAAGAAGGCATCGCTGGCATGGATGAGGAAAATCTGGTAGAAGCAGCAGGCAACGTCACACGCGGTGTGCCGATTGCGACGCCTGTTTTCGATGGTGCAAAAGAGGCTGACGTGAACGACGCGCTGACGCGTGCCGGTTTCGACACCTCGGGTCAGTCGGTTCTCTTCGACGGTCGCACGGGCGAGCAGTTCTCGCGCAAAGTGACCGTGGGCGTGAAGTACCTGCTGAAACTGCACCACCTTGTCGACGACAAGATCCACGCACGTTCCACAGGCCCATACAGCCTTGTCACGCAGCAGCCTCTGGGTGGTAAAGCCCAGTTCGGTGGCCAGCGTTTCGGGGAGATGGAAGTCTGGGCACTGGAAGCATATGGCGCGGCTTACACCCTGCAGGAAATGCTGACTGTGAAGTCGGATGACGTGGCAGGGCGGACGAAAGTCTACGAAAGCATCGTCAAGGGCGAGGACAACTTCGAGGCCGGCGTGCCGGAATCGTTCAACGTGCTCGTGAAAGAAGTCCGGGGTCTCGGCCTCAACATGGAACTCCTGGATGCGGAGGATGAGGAATAGTCAAAGTCTCCTTGAGACTTTGCGGGCAGACTTTCGATGAAAGTCTGCCTCCCTCCCCAACGCACCCCAATTCAAGGAATTGAAGATGAACCAGGAACTGACAAACAACCCGTTTAACCCGCTCACACCGGCAAAAACGTTTGACGAAATCAAGGTGTCGCTGGCATCGCCCGAGCGGATCCTGTCGTGGTCCTTCGGCGAGATCAAAAAGCCCGAGACCATCAACTACCGTACGTTCAAGCCCGAGCGCGACGGTCTGTTCTGTGCACGTATCTTTGGCCCGATCAAAGACTACGAATGCCTCTGCGGCAAATACAAGCGCATGAAATATCGCGGCGTTGTCTGCGAAAAATGCGGTGTGGAAGTCACCCTGCAAAAGGTCCGCCGCGAGCGGATGGGCCACATTGAACTGGCCGCACCCGTGGCACACATCTGGTTCCTCAAATCGCTGCCATCCCGCATCGGCCTGATGCTGGACATGACGCTGCGTGATCTCGAGCGCATTCTGTATTTCGAAAACTACGTGGTGATCGAACCCGGCCTGACCGACCTGACCTACGGTCAGTTGATGACCGAGGAAGAGTTCAACGACGCACAGGACCTTTATGGCATGGACGCGTTCCAGGCCAATATCGGCGCCGAAGCGATCCGCGAAATGCTGGCCCAGATTGATCTTGAGTCCGAGGCAGAAACACTGCGCGCCGACCTCAAAGAGGCGACAGGCGAATTGAAGCCCAAGAAGATCATCAAGCGTTTGAAGATCGTCGAAAGCTTCCTTGAAAGTGGTAACCGCCCCGAGTGGATGGTTCTGACCGTCATCCCTGTGATCCCGCCGGAACTGCGCCCGCTGGTTCCGCTTGACGGCGGCCGATTTGCGACCTCTGACCTCAACGATCTTTATCGTCGTGTGATCAACCGCAACAACCGTCTGAAGCGTCTGATCGAGTTGCGCGCACCTGACATCATCGTCCGCAACGAAAAGCGGATGTTGCAGGAATCTGTGGATGCGCTGTTTGACAACGGTCGTCGTGGCCGTGTCATCACCGGTGCCAACAAGCGTCCGCTGAAATCGCTGTCCGACATGCTGAAAGGCAAGCAGGGTCGCTTCCGTCAGAACCTTTTGGGTAAGCGCGTCGACTTCTCTGGTCGTTCGGTCATTGTGACCGGTCCGGAACTGAAACTGCACCAGTGCGGTTTGCCGAAAAAGATGGCGCTCGAACTGTTCAAGCCATTCATCTATTCGCGCCTTGAAGCCAAGGGCCTGTCTTCCACAGTGAAGCAAGCCAAGAAACTGGTGGAAAAAGAGCGTCCAGAGGTTTGGGATATCCTGGATGAGGTCATCCGCGAACACCCTGTCATGCTGAACCGTGCGCCAACGCTGCACCGTTTGGGCATTCAGGCGTTCGAACCTGTGCTGATCGAAGGCAAGGCAATCCAGCTGCACCCGCTGGTCTGCTCCGCTTTCAACGCCGACTTTGACGGTGACCAGATGGCGGTTCACGTCCCTCTGAGCCTTGAGGCCCAGTTGGAAGCGCGCGTTCTGATGATGTCGACAAACAACGTGCTGTCTCCTGCCAACGGTGCGCCGATTATCGTGCCATCACAGGATATGATCCTCGGGCTCTACTACACCACCATCATGCGTCATGGCATGAAGGGTGAGGGCATGTCCTTCGCGGATATCGAAGAGGTTGAACACGCATTGACCGCTGGTGAAGTGCACCTGCACGCCAAGATCACCGCGCGAATGATCCAGATCGACGACGAAGGCAACGAAGTGATGACGCGCTTTGAAACCACACCGGGCCGTTTGCGTCTGGGTGCGTTGCTGCCGCTGAACGCCAAGGCGCCGTTTGCGCTGGTCAACCGTCTGTTGCGCAAGAAAGAAGTGCAGCAGGTCATCGACACCGTCTACCGTTACTGCGGCCAGAAAGAATCTGTCATCTTCTGTGACCAGATCATGACCATGGGCTTCCGTGAAGCTTTCAAGGCAGGCATTTCGTTTGGTAAGGACGACATGGTTGTGCCCGATACCAAGTGGGCACTGGTCGATGAAACACGCGAGCAGGTCAAAGACTTTGAACAGCAGTACATGGACGGCCTGATCACTCAGGGCGAAAAGTACAACAAAGTTGTCGATGCATGGTCAAAGGCCAACGACAAAGTCACCGACGCAATGATGACCACAATCTCGACCACACCGCTTCTGGCGGATGGTGCCGAAGGTGAGCCGAACTCGGTTTACATGATGGCCCACTCCGGTGCGCGTGGTTCGGTCACACAGATGAAGCAGTTGGGCGGTATGCGCGGTCTGATGGCCAAGCCGAACGGCGAGATCATCGAAACGCCGATCATCTCGAACTTTAAGGAAGGTCTGACCGTTCTTGAGTACTTCAACTCGACCCACGGTGCCCGCAAGGGTCTGTCGGATACGGCGTTGAAAACTGCGAACTCGGGTTACCTGACGCGTCGTCTCGTGGACGTTGCCCAAGACTGCATCGTCCGTGAAGTCGATTGCGGAACCGAGCGTGCGATCACTGCAGAAGCCGCCGTGAACGATGGTGAAGTCGTTGCATCACTGGCCGAGCGTGTGCTGGGCCGTGTCTCTGCGGACGACGTCATTAAGCCGGGAACAGACGAAGTGATCGTCGAAGCAGGCGAGCTGATCGACGAGCGCAAAGCCGACATGATCGACGCAGCAGCAATCGGCAAAATGCGTATCCGCAGCCCGCTGACCTGTGAAAGCGAAGATGGCGTTTGTGCGATGTGCTATGGCCGTGATCTGGCCCGTGGTACCCGCGTCAACATCGGCGAAGCAGTTGGTATCATCGCGGCTCAGTCCATCGGTGAACCAGGGACACAGCTGACAATGCGGACATTCCACATTGGCGGTGTTGCCCAAGGTGGCCAGCAGTCGTTCCTTGAGGCTTCTCAGCCCGGCAAGATTGAATACCGTAACGCGCAGCTGCTTGAAAACGCGGCTGGCGAAATGGTGGTCATGGGCCGGAACATGGTGCTGGCAATCCTTGGATCCGAGGGTGAAGAGCGCGCGACCCACAAGGTCGGCTATGGCTCCAAGGTGTTTGTCAAGGAAGGCGCAGATGTGCTTCGCGGCGACAAGCTCTTTGAATGGGACCCATATACACTCCCGATCATCGCAGAAGCCTCTGGTACAGCGAAATACGTCGATCTGGTGAACGGTATCGCTGTCCGCGAAGACACCGATGATGCAACGGGTATGACCCAGCGCATCGTGTCCGACTGGCGTGCGGCACCAAAGGGCAATGAGCTTGCCCCGAAGATCATCGTTCTTGGCAAGGATGGCGAAGTTGTCCTCAAAGAGGACGGCAACCCCGTTGCTTATCCGATGTCTGTGGATGCTGTTCTGTCCGTCGAAGACGGCGAAGAGATCAAAGCGGGTGATGTTGTCGCACGTATCCCACGTGAGGGTGCCAAGACAAAAGACATTACCGGTGGTCTGCCACGTGTGGCCGAACTATTCGAAGCCCGTCGTCCAAAGGATCACGCAATCATTGCCGAAATCGATGGCTACGTGCGCTTTGGCAAGGACTATAAGAACAAGCGCCGCATCGCGATTGAGTCTTCGGATGATGCAGACGTGAAGGTCGAATACATGGTGCCCAAGGGCAAGCACATTCCCGTTGCGGAAGGTGACTTTGTCCAGAAGGGTGACTACATCATGGATGGCAACCCGGCCCCGCACGATATTCTTGCGGTTATGGGGGTCGAGGCCCTTGCTGACTATATGATCGACGAGGTGCAGGACGTTTATCGCCTGCAGGGTGTGAAGATCAACGACAAGCACATCGAGGTGATCGTGCGCCAGATGCTCCAGAAGTGGGAGATTCAGGACAGCGGTGACACCGTTCTGCTGAAGGGCGAGAACGTCGACAAGGCCGAGTTTGATGAAGCCAACGCCAAGGCACTGGCACGGGGCGACCGCCCTGCGACAGGCGAGCCGATCTTGTTGGGTATCACCAAGGCGTCGTTGCAGACCCGTTCGTTCATCTCTGCGGCATCGTTCCAGGAAACGACACGCGTTCTGACCGAAGCATCGGTGCAGGGTAAGCGTGACAAGCTGATCGGTCTCAAAGAGAACGTGATCGTTGGTCGCCTGATCCCTGCGGGTACTGGTGGTGCAACACAGCAAATCCGCCGTGTTGCTGCAGATCGGGACAATGTCGTCATCGAAGCACGCCGCGAAGAGGCCGAAGAGGCCGCACGCCTTGCAGCCCCGATGGAGATGGCAGCACAGTCCGAGGAAGATCAGGTGTTTGGCACCGCCGTTGAGACGTCCGAGGACGACGCATAAACAAGCGTCTCTCTGAACTAAGAAAGGCCCTCGCTTTGCGGGGGCCTTTTTTGTTGTGTGCTTGCGCCATTGACATGCCACAGACATCAGTAGGCATATTTTGCCTGCATTATCATATTGCGCCCATTGTGATCCATTATATGGATGAGGCATGACATTTGATCAGATTAAAACCTTCCTCTGGGTGGCGCGCCTTGGTGGCTTTCGTAAAGCGGCGGAGCGACTCAACCTGTCACAGCCTGCTGTGTCGACACGTATTTCGAACCTTGAACAGGAACTCCGGGTGCCTCTTTTCGAGCGCGGCTTGGGTGAACCGGTTCTGACAAAACACGGCGCACTTTTGCTGTCTTACGCCGAGCAGATGTTGTTCGTTGAAGAAGAGATCAAGCAGCGCGTGGCGAACCCTTCCGAAACAGAAGGCCTGTTCCGTGTTGGAGCATCCGAAACCATTGCTCAAGCTTGGCTGCCTGATTTTCTGAAAGCCTTTAGTGAACAATACCCGCGCGTAAATGTAGACCTGACGGTCGATATTTCGCTCAATCTACGTGCCGACCTCGTGGAGCGAAAACTTGATCTGGCCCTGCTGATGGGGCCGGTTTCAGAGTTTTCGATTGAAAACGTATCTCTGCCAACCTTCGATCTGAGGTGGTACCGCGGCGCATCCAACCCACAAGAGGATCTGAGCCAGATCCCGATTATTTCTTATTCAAGCCAGACCCGGCCGCACCGTGAACTGATGTCGGAACTGTCGCGTCGGATCGGGCCGAAGCTGCGGGTCTATTCTTCGGCTTCTCTGTCTGCGAGCCTCAAGATGATCGCAGCGGGAATCGCCGTTGGTCCTTATCCGCGCGCGCTGGCTGATGACCTGTTGTCGGCGGGCCAGATTGTTGAATTTGATCCGGGCTTTCGCCCCAGTCCGCTGGACTTCACGGCCTCATATCTATCCGAGCCACGCAGCTTTCTTATTGAAACCAGTGCGAAAATTGCCCGCACCGTAGCGCAAGACTGGGATGTTCGGCATGTTCGCTGAATTCAGAAATTTTATAGGTATTGATATAAAATGATAATTTGCGTGGAACGGTCCGCGCATGTGATGCTTTGCAAAGAAGAGCGGAGCTGCCATGAACGCGAAACCTGTTTCCCATACCGACCTGATCGCCGCCACGGCGATTGAAGTGCGTGCTGCGATACGGTCAGGGGCGTATACGGGACACACGGCGGGGCTGGCGGCAGGCAAACTACAATGCAATCTCGCGATCTTGCCAGAGCGTTATGCGCTGGATTTCCTGCGGTTTTGCCAGCGCAACCCCAAGCCTTGTCCGGTGGTCGGTGTGAGCGATACCGGCAATCCGGCGTTGCCAACGCTGGGCCGTGATATTGATATCCGAAGTGATGTTTCGAAATACCGTGTGTTCCGGGATGGCAGACTAAGTGAGGAAGTCACGGAGATCAGTGATGAATGGACTGATGATCTTGTGACGGTTGCGCTAGGATGTTCCTTTACATTTGAGAATGCGCTGCTGCACGCGAGTATTCCGGTGCGTCATATCGAGACAGGTTTGAATGTCCCGATGTTCCGCACCAACATTGATCTGGTGCCGGCGGGCCGGTTTCACGGTCAAATGGTCGTAACCATGCGCCCTATTCCTGAAGATCAGGTTGCCCAAGCGCATGAAATCAGTCGCCGTTTCCCTCAGGCTCATGGTGCGCCGATTGCCGTCGGTGATCCGGAAAAGATCGGGATTGCGGATCTGATGCAGCCTGATTGGGGGGACGCGGTTGAGATCAGGGCCGGAGAAGTGCCGGTTTACTGGGCCTGCGGTGTGACACCTCAAAATGTCCTGCTGGATGCGGGGCTGCCGCTCTGTATTACCCATTCCCCTGGTCATATGCTTATCGCCGATGTGGCCGAAGACGCGGAAACAACAATTCTAAAACAATAAACAAACGATCCAACAAGGAGACCAACCATGAGAAAAGTCATATCCATCCTCGCGGCGACCACCGCACTTGCATCACCCGCTTTAGCCGAAGATCTGTCCGTCGTCGGTAGCTGGTCCAGCCTGCCTTTGCACGGCCAATATGAGGCACCATTCTGGAGCACGACATTGCCCGAAGCCTCTGGCGGTAACATCAATGTCGAGCTGACAACGCACAACCAGATGAGCCTGGGTCTTGGTGATATTTATCCGCTGCTGGGTCAGGGCGTCTATGACGTTGCGATGACAGTGGCCGACTATGCCGTTGCCGATGCGCCGGAACTGGAAGGTCTGGATGTGCCGCTTGTCGCACTGACGGCAGATGAGGCCCGTGCCATGGTCGATGCTGCCCGCCCGATGGTGTCGGACATCTACCGTGACCGCTTCAATTCACATGTGCTGGCGATTGCGCCCTATCCGCCGCAGGTCGTCTTCTGCAACCACGAGATCACAAACCTGGCTGATCTTGAGGGTCTGAAAGTACGCGCTTCTGGCCGTATGACTGCAAAACTGCTTGAGGCACTGGGCGCGGAAGGCGTGAACGTTTCCTTCGCCGAGGTGCCAGGTGCGTTGCAAAACGGCGTTGTCGATTGTGCCGTCACAGGTGCCGGTTCGGGCTATAGCGCGGGTTGGTGGGAAGTTTCCACGCACTTGCTGCCTATTCCGCTTGGCGGTTGGGACTCGGTTGTGACTGCGATCAACCTGGATAAGTGGAACAGCCTGAGCGCGGAAAACCAAGCGCTGATCTCAAGCGAGATTATCACTGGTTTTGAAGATCCGGCATGGGCCAGCGCACAGGACGCATTGGTCAATGACATTGCCTGCCTGACCGGCAACGGTGAATGCCCATCCGGTGACGCGCGCTCCATGACATTGGTGGAGGTGAGCGACGCAGACTTTGAGCGGGCACGCGACATTCTGACGACCGAAGTTCTTCCTGAATGGGCAGAGCGCGCAGGCGGCGATTGGGCTGCCCGTTGGAACGAGAGTGTCGGTGCGGTTGTCGGTGTGACAATCAACTAAAAGCAAAGTCAGGGGACGTGTTGAGATGGAACTAAAGCTGATTCATCGTCTGCGGGTGATCAACAAAGGTGTCGCACTGGTCGTGGGTTTCGGCCTGCTTCTGTGCGCTGCCTTTGTGCTCGTGGATATTATCATGCGCCAGATCGGCACGTCCCTTGGTGGCACAGAAGAGATTGCGGGTTATGCGATGGCGCTCGCAACCTCATGGGGCATGTCCTATGCACTGTTAGAGTTGGGGCACGTCCGCATCGATCTTCTGCGCACGAAATTCCAGTCGTTTGGAAAGGCGCTGTTTGATGTCTTTTCCATGATCGTTATGTCGGGCGTGATCATCACGATCGCGATCAAGGCGTGGCCTGTCGTGGAACGTTCGATCACGAACGGATCGCGGGCGAACACGCCACTTGAAACGCCATTGGCGTGGGTTCAGCTGCCTTGGTTTGCAGGCTGGGTCTGGTTTGCAGCCATGTCCACGATCACGACCCTTGCCGCACTCAGCTTGCTGGCCAAACGCAGGCATGCCGAAACCGAAAGCATCATCGGTGCCTTTGCAGAGCAGGAGACACTTCAATGATCGGCTATGTGTCTATCGGCCTTCTGGGGCTGCTCGCGCTCTCTATCCCCGTCGGGATCGTGTTGTTCCTGTTGGGTTTCGGCGTTGATGTCTTTTTCTCCAGTTTTCCCCTAACGCGGGGTCTTGGGAATATGGTCTGGTCGTCGTCAAATTCGGCCACACTGATAGCTATTCCCTTTTTTGTTCTGCTGGGTGAAATCCTCATGCGTAGCGGGGTTGCAACACGCACCTATGCCGCCCTTGACCGCTGGGTGTCTTGGCTGCCGGGTGGGCTGGTTCACGCCAATATCGCGACCTCTACAATGTTCTCGGCCACGTCAGGCTCGTCCGTGGCCACGGCTGCGACTGTGGCGACCGTTGCCATGCCGCAGGCCGAGAAGCTGGGTTATGACCCCAAACTTTTTTCAGGCGCGATTGCCGCTGGTGGTACACTTGGCATTATGATCCCGCCTTCGATCAATCTGATCGTTTACGGATTCCTGACGCAATCCTCGATCCCGCAACTCTTTCTTGCCGGGTTGATCCCCGGCATTGCGCTGGCGATTGCCTTTATGGTCGTGACGGCAATGATCTGCGTGATCCGGCCTGATCTGGGCGGCGTCCGCCGTACCTTTCCCTTCCCGCAAATGTTGCGCGCATTGATTGATCTGATCCCGATCCTGATCCTTTTCGGTCTGATTGTGGGGTCAATCTACGGTGGATGGGCCACGCCGACCGAGGCTGCCGCCGTTGGTGTCGCAGGTGCATTTGTGATCGCGCTGGCCTTTGGCGGGGTGTCTTGGGACATGCTGACCCAAAGTCTGACAGGCACGGTCAAGATCACCGCCATGATCATGCTGATCGTGATTGGTGCCTCTTTCCTGAACTTCACGCTGGCCTCGGCAGGGCTTGGGCGGGAACTGACAGAATTCATGAACGGGCTTGGTCTGACGCCGCTGAAGACCATTCTGGTGGTTGTTGTCCTCTACATCGTGCTGGGCTTCTTTATCGAAACCCTGTCGCTGATGGTTGTGACTATTCCGATCATCGTGCCGCTGGTGGTCGCACAAGGTTATGATGTGATCTGGTTCGGCATCCTGATGATTGTCCTGATCGAGATGGCCTTGATCACGCCGCCTGTTGGCCTCAACCTCTATGTGGTGCAAGGCGCGCGCAAGTCGGGCAGTCTGAACGAAGTAATGTTGGGGGCTTTGCCCTATTGCCTGACCATGCTGGCGATGGCTTTCCTGTTGATCGCTTTCCCAAGCATCGCGTTGTTCCTTCCGACATTCCTGCAATAAGGGCCAAAGCCGATGCAGATCGACCTGAACGCCGACCTTGGAGAAGGCTTTGGCCCATGGACCATGGGTGATGACGCCCAGATGCTGTCGCTGGTCACCTCAGCCAGTATCGCCTGCGGGGGCCATGCGGGCGATCCCGAAACGATGTACCGCACGCTGATGCAGGCCAAGAAAAACGGGGTCAATGTGGGTGCGCATCCCGGCTATGCCGACCGCGAAGGTTTTGGCCGCCGCGTGATCCCGATGCCGCCTGATGAGATCGGCCGCATGTGTGCCGCGCAAATCGGTGCACTGATGGGTGTTGCTGCACTGGTCGGGGTGCCAGTGACTTACGTCAAACCACATGGTGCGCTGGGCAATCTGGCGGCGCGGGATCGTGCGACTGCCGATGCGATTGTGGCGGCTGTGCGCAGGGTTGATCCAAAACTGGCGATCCTCGCAATTTCCGGCACCGAAAGCGAAGCGGCGGCGCGGGCGGCAGGTGCGTCTGTATTCTCTGAAATCTTCGCGGATCGGGGGTATCTCGCCTCGGGTCAGCTCGTGCCGCGCAATCATGACGGTGCAATGATCCATGACGCGGACGAAGCGGCGGCGCGCCTGATGTCATTTCTGCAAACCGGACTGATGCCTGTAGTGGATGGCGATCCTATCAAACTTGCAGCCCATTCGATCTGTGTGCATGGTGACAGCCCGGGGGCTGTGGACATGACGCGCGCAATTTCTAACTATCTCACAGCGCAGGCTGTCGCGGTCAGACCGTTTGTCGCGCCCTAAGGATACCTATGGAACCTCGCTTCAAACCTGTTGCCGATCACGCTTTGCTGGTGACTTTCTCTGACGTAATCAGCGAAGAGGCCCATGCAGCTGTTATCGCCCTCGATCAGGCCATCGCAGCTGATGCGCCGGACGGTGTGATTGAGACGGTACCGGCGCTGGTCAATCTTCTGGTGTCGTTTGACCCGATCGAGACGGATCATAGCACCGTTGAAAGCCATCTGCGGACACAGCTTAAAGGTTTGGAGAGCCGGAAGATCATTGGCGTCGACCGGCATGTCCAGGTCTGCTACGAGGGCCCTTTCGCCCCTGATCTGGAAGCGGTCGCCGCGGCAACAGGGCTGTCCCAAGAGGCGGTGATCAATGCGCATCTGGCTGGGGATTTCCATGTTCTAATGTACGGATTTTCGCCCGGATACGCCTATCTGTCCGGCGTGCCCAAGGCGATTCAGGTGCCGCGCAAACCTGCCCCCGTGCGCGGCGTGCCCGCAGGCAGTGTGATTATCGCGGGGCCACAATGCCTGATTACCACGCTGACGATGCCCACGGGCTGGTCGATCATCGGGCGGTCCCCGACGCCGATCTTTACGGGAAACCCCGACCATCCGTTCCTGTTTGATGTGGGCGACAGCGTGGTTTTTGAGCGTGTCGACCTCAAGACCTATGAAGAGCTCTGCAAGGAACAGGTCGATGGCTAGCGCAAAATTCTCTGTCTCATTCGCAGGGCCATTGGTCACAATGCAGGATGCGGGCCGTCCGGGTAACATGCGCTATGGTGTTGCGGCGTCCGGCCCTATGGATCGTCTGGCCTTTGATGCGGCCCATGCGGCACTTGGCAACAAGGCCGGCCTGAACGCGATCGAGATTTCCCTTGGTGGCTTGATGCTGCAATGCACCGAAGGATCGGTCAGCGTGGCGATCACCGGTGGTGATTTTGTCGTGGAACATGCAGGCCAAAAGACAGGTTCATGGACTATCCTGACAATCCGCAAGGGCGAGAAGCTGGCCATCCGTGCGGGCAAGGCCGGCAGTTGGGCCTATCTGGCTTTCGCCGGTGATCTGGCGTCTGAAAAGTGGCTTGGTAGCCAGGCCACCCACGCCTCCTCGGGCTTTGGTGGGGGTGTTGTGCAAGGCGGACAGACGCTGGTCGTGGCAGATGCGGCGGTCCGCGAAGAGCGGGCAGGCGAGATCGCGCAGCCGGAATTTGCGTCTGACGGCGCGATGCGCGTCGTACTCGGGCCGCAGGATCGGTATTTTACAGCTGAGGCACTAGAGCACCTTTTGAGCGCGCCTTTCGCCGTTTCCGATGCCTATGACCGGATGGGAATGCGGCTGAATGGACCGACCCTTGAGATGGAGCATGCTTTGTCGATCCCTTCAGAGCCGATTGTCCGCGGGTCCATTCAGGTATCGGGCGACGGTGCGCCAACGGTGCTGTTGGCCGATCATCAAACCACAGGCGGCTATCCGAAAATAGCGACTGTGATTTCATGTGACACAGACCGGCTGACCCAGCTTCGCGCAGGTCAGAAAATCCGTTTTGCGTCTGTTTCAACGCAGCAAGCTGTTGATGCGGCACGCGACTATGCGCAGCAAAAGGCGCAGTACCTCGCGCAGATTTCCGTCGCGCGGGGCACCTTGGCGCAACGACTGATGCGCGAAAATCTGATCCACGGCTGGGCGGACGATTAACGCGGCATCAATCGGGCGGCTTTAGCGCACGAATTTCTTATGCTTCATCCGCTTCGGCTCAAGCGCATCTGCGCCTAGCCGCGCCTTTTTGTCTTCCTCATAGTCGGTAAACGCGCCTTGGAACCACTCCACATGGGCGTCGCCCTCGAAGGCAAGGATATGCGTGCAAATCCGGTCAAGGAAGAAGCGGTCGTGGCTGATCACCACAGCGCAGCCCGCGAAATCGACCAAGGCGTCTTCGAGCGCGCGGAGCGTTTCCACGTCCAGATCGTTCGTCGGTTCGTCAAGCAGCAGGACGTTGCCGCCGGATTTCAGCAGTTTGGCCATATGTACGCGGTTACGTTCACCGCCAGACAAGAGCCCTACCTTTTTTTGCTGGTCCCCGCCTTTGAAGTTGAAGGCCGAGCAATAGGCGCGAGAGTTCATCGAGGCATCGCCCAGTTCGATAATCTCGGCCCCGCCGGTGATTTCTTCCCAAACCGTGCTGTCGGGGTTCAGCGCGTCACGCGACTGGTCGACGTAAGACAGTTTGACGGTTTCGCCATATTCAACGGTGCCCTCATCAGGCTGGGCCTGACCGGTCAGCATCGAGAACAGAGTGGATTTACCTGCACCGTTCGGGCCGATCACGCCGACGATCCCGCCGGGGGGCAGATCAAAGCTGAGGCCTTCGATCAAGAGCTTGTCGCCCATGGCCTTTTTCAGACCATCCACCGCGATCACCTTGGAGCCCAGCCGTGGACCGTTGGGGATGATGATCTGGGCGCGGCCCATTTTCTCGCGCTCGGACTGGTTGGCCATTTCGTTATAGGCCGCGATCCGTGCCTTGGATTTCGCCTGACGCGCTTTAGCACCTTGGCGCATCCATTCCAGTTCGCGTTGCAGGGTGCGTTGCTTGGATTTGTCGTCCTTTGCTTCGCGCTCCAGCCGCTTGGCTTTGGCCTCAAGCCAGCTTGAATAGTTGCCTTCATGCGGAATGCCAGAGCCGCGGTCGAGTTCCAGAATCCAGCCGGTGATGGCATCAAGGAAATAACGGTCGTGGGTGACGATCAGAATTGTGCCTTTGTAGTCGATCAGGTGCTGTTGCAGCCACGCGATCGTTTCGGCGTCAAGGTGGTTGGTCGGTTCGTCAAGCAGCAGCATATCAGGCGCGTCCAGCAAGAGCTGGCACAGCGCGACACGGCGCTTTTCACCACCCGAAAGCGTGGTGACATCCGCATCATCGGGCGGGCAGCGCAGCGCCTCCATCGAGATGTCGATCTGTGCGTCAAGATCCCAGAGATTCTGGCTGTCGATCTGGTCTTGCAGTTGCGCCATTTCATCGGCGGTTTCTTCCGAGTAGTTCATGGCGACTTCGTTATAGCGGTCAAGGATCGCTTTCTTGTCGGCCACGCCCAGCATGACGTTTTCACGTACGGTCAGGTTCGGGTCGAGTTCCGGCTCCTGCGGCAGATACCCGACACGCGCGCCTTCGGCGGCCCATGCCTCACCGCTGAATTCCTTGTCTTGCCCCGCCATGATGCGCATCAGGGTGGATTTACCGGTGCCGTTCACACCGACGACGCCGATTTTCACGCCGGGCAGAAAGTTCAGACGGATGTTCTCGAAAACCTTTTTCCCGCCGGGATAGGTTTTGGACACGCCGTCCATGAAATAGACGAATTGATTGGCAGCCATGAGGGACGCTCCGCTTGGATAGGGTTTTGCCCTAGATAGCGATGCGATGGGGTAGGGGCAATCGCTGTGCGCGGTTAAAATGTCGTACCAGATGCGCTGTCGCTCATACAGCAGGACCTTCCATGGTTATCAAAATGCCGTTTGTCTGTTTGTGGTCTGTAGGTCTGATGCCGCAGTGCCTAGGATCCGAACCGTGAGGCTTCAGCATAGAGACTGATGACGCTGCCCATCTGGCGGGTCATGTCATTCGCGCCGTAAAACACTGCTTCCAACTGGTCTTGAGAAAGGGCATCACCGGATAGCTGTGCATCGATCGGCTTTTGCATATCGAGCCATGCGGTGCGTACTGCCGCGAGGCTGGCGTCAATCTTGCTCGTGGGGGGAGGTTGAATGCCGAGGCTCGGCATGCCCAGAGACAAAGCACCAATTGAGCTGTTGAAGGCCATGCGGGCAGACCATAGCGCGTCAATGGGGCCGTCGGTGCCGATGCCGGCGTTGGCAAGACAGGCATTCTTTGCAATGTCTTGCGCCAAATACTGCTGCCGTTCGGCGATATCAATCAACAATGCATCGGCCAGCCGGGTTTCAGCAGGATTGAAGTACTGCGCGGCGACCGTCGATACCAGTTGATGGGCAACTTGTAGCAGTTCGGCACTTTGCGCGTTGAGCCGCCGAACATCATCATGCGAGCTGTCACCCTGCACGATCGACAGGGCGTTGATCTGCATCGGTGCCCAGACGTCATTGAATTGGCCGATGGCCGCCAAAGTCATGCGGCGCTCTTCGGCCCCGAAAATACCAAGGCCAGTGTCGCCGAATTCCAACGCATGTGTAATGGCGCTGACTTCTGAAATCGTGGCAGTGAGCATCGGAAGGGCGTCTTCTGTTGCGATTCCGCTTTGCACAAAGCATGCGTCGGCAACAACGCGTTGGCTGAGCATACGCAGTTTACCCGATAGATCGATTCGCCTGTTCGTGTCGGCTTCTCTGGTATGCTCTGTGAATGAAATGCGAAGCGTGCCGTTTTCATAGGTGGCTGTTGTTTGCGCATGTGCTGGCAGGCTGCACGCGACGGCCGCAGCGGCACAGATCACACGGGCATAGGTTGCAATATCGGCAAGACAGGAACTTACAGGACGGGCCATAGATTTCTTCCCTCGGCAGCAGGGCGCAGAAACCCTGGCGATTAACATCAAGGCAAGCGCGGAAGAAAAGCCCCACTTGCCGTACTCATCACATCAGCGGCAAAATACACAAACCGCCTTATACTATGGTTAAAGCTAGCTGTATTTGGGTGTCGCGTCCAAGATTCGTCTGCAAAAAAGGGCGTTATTGCTGGAAACGGTGTGTTGCGCAGTCCAAAATGAACGCGCCAAGTAGAAAAGGCCCCGCCAATGCGGGGCCTTCCTGTTTAGGCTCATTCGATGTCTTTACTGCGGAATTTCAGCAGTGATGCCTTCCACGTAAAAGTTCATACCTGCCAAAGTGCCATCGTCAGCGATTTCACCATCGGCCAGCCATACAGAACCGTCCTGGCGGTTAATCGGGCCGGTGAAGGCGTGATATTCACCGGTGCGCAGGCGCTCGATCAGGTCCTCGGCAGAAGCTTTGATATCGGCAGGAACCGCGTCGGTGATTTCACCGATGCCGACCATGCCCGGGCCAATGCCGTCCCATGTGTCCATGCTTTCCCATGTGCCATCAATCACGGCTTGCGTGCGGGCGATGTAGTAAGGTGCCCAGTCGTCGATGATGGATGATACACGTGGAAAGGGTGCGAATTCCGCCATATCGGATGCCTGACCAAAGGTCACAACATTGCCAGCGGCCTGCGCTGCGGCCTGTGGTGCCGTCGAATCTGTGTGCTGCAGGATCACGTCAGCGCCTTGTTCGATCAGCACATTGGCGGCTTCGGCCTCCTTTGCAGGGTCAAACCATGTGTAAGCCCAGATGATGCGGAATTCGACGTCAGGGTTCACTTCCTGCGCGTGCAGGTAGGCTGCATTGATGCCGCGAATGACTTCTGGGATCGGGTAGGACGCGATGTAGCCGATGATGTTGCTCTCGGTCATCTGGCCCGCAATGTGGCCCTGTACCGCGCGGCCCTCGTAGAAACGTGCCGAATAAGTCGAGACGTTATCAGCGCGCTTATAGCCCGTGGCGTGCTCGAACTTCACGTCAGGGAACTGGGCCGCGACGTTGATCGTTGCATCCATATAGCCGAAGGATGTGGTGAAAATCAGGTCAGCACCCTGTAGCGCCATCTGTGTCATCACACGCTCTGCGTCAGGGCCTTCTGGCACGCTTTCCACGAACACGGTTTCAACCGCATCGCCAAAATGCTCTTCCACAGCTAGACGGGCTTTGTTGTGCTCATATGTCCAGCCGCCGTCGCCGATCGGCCCGACGTAGACAAAGCCAACGGTCGTGGTGTCCTGGGCGGTGGCCCCTGTTGCAAGGCCAAGTGCGAGCGCAGCACTGGCCAGTAGTGTTTTCGTTGTCATGTTTTTCCCCTTGGTGGTCTTGTTGTCGCCTCAACGTGAGGCATGGAAAGATTGGCCCAGTGACCCGGGCGCACGTCCAGCCCGCATAATAACCAGAACCGCGATAGTGGCTAGATAGGGCGCCATAGAAAGATACTCGACCGCAATGGCCGCACCCGCTGCTTGCAGGTTAAGCTGCAACACAGTGACGCCGCCGAACAAATAGGCACCCAGCAAAAGCCGCCCCGGACGCCAGCTTGCAAAGACGACGATGGCCAGCGCGATCCAGCCCGCACCGGCTGTCATGCCTTCGGTCCATTGCGGCACGCGCACAAGGCTGAGGTAGGCGCCACCCAAGCCCGCACAGGCCCCGCCGAACATGATCGCCAGCATCCGTACGCGCACAACGTGATAGCCCAGCGCATGGGCCGCTTCATGGTTCTCACCGACCGCGCGCAGAATCAGCCCTGCACGTGAATAGCGCAAGAACCCCCAGACAGCGGCAACAAGTGCGAGGCCCACATAGACCATGGGATCATGCTGAAAAATAATCGGTCCTATCACAGGAATGTCGCCGAGGACCGGGATATACCAATCCGGAAAGGCGGGCGCCTTGATCCCGATATAACCCTGTCCCATCAAGGCCGACAGCCCCAGCCCGAAGAGCGTCAGCGCAAGGCCGGTTGCCACTTGATTGGACAGCAAGAACTGGGTCAGAAAGCCAAAGATCAGTGAAATAAGCGCACCGCCAAGGGCGGCACCCGCAAAACCTATCCAAGGTGAATTGGTGCCGACCGCCACGACAAAGCCGCAGACAGCCCCGGTGATCATCATCCCCTCGACACCAAGGTTCAGAACGCCGGCACGTTCGACCACCAGCTCGCCAATCGCGGCGAGCATGATCGGCGTTGCGGCGACCATCAGGGAGGCGAGCAAAAGGACGGGGTTGATCGAAGAGAGGTCCATCAGTGCGCCTTTCTTGCCAAGGTGATCCGGTAGTTGGTCAGCACATCCACCGCGAGCAGGAAGAACAACAACATGCCTTGCAGAATCTGGATTGCGGCAATCGGCAGGCCAAGGTTCGACTGGGCAATCTCACCGCCGATATATGTCAGTGCCATCAGACCGCCAGCCAGCAAGATACCGACAGGATGCAAGCGCCCCAGAAACGCTACGATAATCGCGGTAAATCCGTAGCCTACGTTAAAATCGATACTGACCTGCCCGGCAGGTCCCGCAACCTCGAACAAGCCCGCAAGCCCTGCCAAAGTCCCCGAGATCCCCATGCAGATCAGGATCAGCCTGCCCGGGTTCACCCCCGCGAAACGCGCGGCCCGCGGGCTTTGCCCCGAGAGGCGCACGTTGAACCCGAAGATATGTCGCGACAGGGCGATATAGGCAAAAATCACGGCGATCAGCGCCGTAACGACCCCCCAGTGCATGCCCGCCGATTGATTGATCCAGCTTGTGGCGGATGGATACTGCGCAAGGTTCCGGCTGCCGGGAAAGCCCATACCCTCGGGGTTGCGCAACGCACCCAGTGCCATCGAGGCCAGCAGTTGCTCGGCCACGTAAACGAGCATGAGCGACACAAGAATTTCGTTGGTGCCGAATTTGACCCGCAGCAATCCGGGGATCATCGCCCACAACAGCCCGCCCAATGCGCCCGCGACAACCATCAATGGCAGGATGATGAAACTCTCCATCGGATAGAAGGCGAGGCCCACAGCGGCCCCACAAATCGCACCAACAATATACTGCCCCTCGGCCCCGATGTTCCAAATTCCTGCACGAAAGCCAAAGGACAAGCCAATCGCGATCAGCACCAAAGGCGCGCCCTTAATCAAAAGCTGCGGGCGATAGAACCATGCAAACTCTGAAAACAGCGGATCAAAGAAGATGGTACGGATCGTCACCAGCGGGTCTTGGCCAAGGGCCGCGAACAAGACGCCACCAAAGAACATGGTTAAAAGCACCGCGACAATCGGGGTGGCAAAGGTCCACCTTTTTGAGGGTTGCGGGCGCTTTTCCAGCTTAATCATGCGCAGCCCCCTGACTTTCCATGTCCAATCAAACTTCCGCCGGAGGCATCCTTACGCATCAACATGCGCTACCTCCATATCATGGGCTCCACCCAGCATCAGACCGATCTCTTCCACAGTCAGCCCTGCAGCAGGACGCGGCGCTGAAAGCCGCCCTTCGTTCAACGCAGCAAAGCGGTCGGAAATCTCCATCAACTCGTCCAGATCCTGACTGATCACAATCACGGCCGCACCTTTGGCCGCCAGATCCAGCAGCGCCTGCCGGATCGCCGCTGCCGCTGATGCATCAACACCCCATGTCGGCTGGTTCACGACCAGCACCTCGGGGGCTTGCATGATCTCGCGGCCGATTACGAATTTCTGCAGGTTTCCGCCGGACAGTGACCGCGCCGCATTTTGCGGCCCCGGCGTGCGCACGTCAAAAGCGGCAATCACCCCTTCGGCGAATTTCCGTGCTTTGGCCCAATGCAGGAACCCGTTTGTCGTCAGTTTCTCGCGCGTCATGGCTGTCAGGATCGCGTTTTCCGTGAGGCTCATATCAGGTGCCGCGGCATGGCCCATCCGTTCTTCTGGAGCGGCCAGAATGCCGATCTTGCGCCGCGCATTGGGTGCAAGGTTGCCGATGGGCTGGCCCTTATAGTGGATCATTGCCTTTGCTGTCTTCATTTCACCCGATAGAGCCGCGACCAGCTCATCCTGCCCATTACCGGCAACGCCACCAATCCCCAGCACCTCGCCCTTGCGCACCTCCAGGACGATATCCCGCAAAGGCGTGCCAAAACGATGCGGTGCTTTCGCGCTCAGGTTCTTGAGTGCCAGAACGGTTTCACCTGCAGGCTTGTCTTCTTTGTGCGGCACATGCAGCGTGCTGCCCACCATCAGTTCTGCCATATCCCGCGCCGAGGTCGTGCGCGGATCACAGGTGCCGACGACCTGCCCCAGCCGCAGGACCGTGGCATTGTCACACAGTGCGCGAATTTCTTCGAGCTTGTGTGAGATATAGAGAATCGCCGTGCTTTCGCGGCTGAGCTTGCGCAGCGTTTCGAAAAGGATTGCCACCTCTTGCGGGGTAAGGACCGATGTCGGCTCATCCATGATCAAAAGCTTGGGGTCCTGCAAAAGGCAGCGAATAATCTCGACCCTTTGGCGCTCGCCTGCAGACAGCTCTCCTACGATCCTGTCCGGATCAAGCGGCAGACCGTATTGATCCGATACCTGCCGCACCTGTGCTGCAATCTCGGCCTGGGGCGGCGGGTTTTCCATGCCAAGCGCGATGTTCTCGGCCACGTTCATCGCATCAAAAAGCGAGAAATGCTGGAACACCATCGCAACGCCTGCCGCACGGGCCGCGCGGGGTTCGGCGGGCTGGAAGGGTTCGCCCTCCAATGTCATCGTCCCGCTGTCAGGTTTGACCAATCCGTAGATGGTTTTGACCAGTGTCGATTTGCCGGCCCCGTTCTCGCCCAAGAGTGCGTGGACTTCACCGCGCCCGATATCAAAGGAGACGTCCTTGTTGGCGACAACACCGGGATAGGCTTTGGTCAGCCCCCATAAGCGCAACAGCGGTTCCGTCATGCAGTGCGCTCCCTTGTCTGGCGTGCCTGAGGGCTAATCATCGCAGTTGCGACGCCAAGTGCAATCGCCGCAGGGTGTTTTCCAAGTGCGGGATCCCCGATTGGACACGCGATGCGCGAGATTTGGGCGGGCGTATGCCCCAATGCCGCGAGGCGCGACCTGAATCGCGCCCATTTCGTCGCAGATCCGATCAATCCTGCACTGTGAAAGTCGTGGTTCAGCAGCGCGTGGCAGAGGGCGAGGTCGATTTCATGGCTATAGGTAAGAATCAGGTGATCGGCATTAGTGGGGGCATGTTTCACAATCAGGGCAGGGTCTTTGGCGACAAGAGTTGTGACATCGGTCTCCGGAAAGCGTTCCGGGCCTGTATCCACCCAAGTGATCTCAAAATCCGGCAAAGGTGCCATCACGTTGACCAGAGCGCGCCCGACGTGCCCTGCGCCATAAATCCAGAGCGGACGGGCAGGGGGGGTGGTCATCGCTTCCGCCTCTTCCCACAACAGGCTGACCGATCCGCCGCAGCACTGGCCGAGTGCGGGGCCCAGCGGTACTGTTGCATTATGGCTTTGCCGTCCATCGCGCAGCATCCGGCGTGCTTCGGCCATCGCCTCCCATTCCAGCGTGCCGCCCCCGATGGTCCCTTCGCTCCGGTCCGCCCAAACCAGCATCTGCGTGCCTGCCTCACGCGGCACGGACCCCGCGGTTTTCGTCACCGTGATGCGAATTGCCGTCATGCGCGCGCCCTGTTCACAGCGCGCAGCACTTCTTCGGCGGTCGCAGGGGCCTGCAGGTCAGGGTAGGCGTTGCCGCAGGCGGCAACCGCATCCGATAACGCGAGAAACGCTGAAGTGCCCAGCATGAAAGGCGGCTCACCCACCGCTTTGGAGCGGTAGATCGTCTGGGCGGGGTTCGGTTGATCCCAAAGAGCCACGTTGAACACATCGGGCCGGTCCGAACAGACGGGTATCTTATAGGTCGCAGGCGCATGGGTACGCAGGCGCCCCTTGTCGTCCCAGACCAGCTCTTCGGTGGTCAGCCACCCGGCACCTTGGACATAGCCGCCTTCGACCTGCCCGATATCCAGTGCGGGGTTCAGCGATGCGCCCGCATCATGCAAGATATCGGTGCGCAGGATGCGGTTTTCCCCTGTCAGCGTGTCGATCACCACCTCTGTCACCGCAGCGCCTTGGGCAAAATAGAAGAACGGCGTACCGGTGCCCTTGATGCGGTCCCATGCCAGATCGGGGGTTTTGTAAAATCCGGTCGCGGAGAGGCTGACGCGGTTCAGGTACGCGGTCTGCGCTGCTTCGGCGAAACTCATTTGCGCGGCACCGACAAAGACACGACTGTTCTCAAAGCGCACGCTGGCGGCATCCGTCTGGTGCAGTTCCGCCAGACAGGCCGCAATCCGGTCACGAATGATATCGCAGGCATTGGCCACCGCCATCCCGTTCAGGTCTGTGCCCGATGACGCCGCCGTGGCCGAGGTGTTGGGCACCTTGCCCGTATCCGTGGCGGTGATCTTGATCGCCGAAACGTCTATGCCAAAGCGGTGGGCGGCGACTTGCGCCACCTTCTGAAACAGCCCTTGGCCCATTTCCGTCCCGCCGTGGTTCATATGCACCGAGCCGTCCTGATAAACATGCACCAGCGCGCCCGCCTGATTGAGGTGGGTCAGCGTGAAGGAAATACCGAATTTCACAGGGCTGAAGGCGATGCCTTTCTTGAGGACCTCATGGCCCGCGTTCCACTCGGCGATGGCGGCGCGGCGGGCGTGATAGTTGGATGACGCCAGCAGCGCCTCGGTCATCTCATGCAGGATGAAGTCCTTGACGGGCATATGGTAGGGCGTCGTCTGAACGGCGGGTTTTGGCGAATGCTCCGCGCCAAATCGTTTGCCGGTTCCCGGCCCTTCGGCCTGCATTCCGGCATAGTAATTGCGCTGACGCACCACGACAGGATCAAGGCCCAGTTCGGCCGCTATATGATCCATCACCCGCTCGATCCCCAAAACCCCCTGCGGGCCGCCAAAGCCGCGAAAGGCGGTGGCGGACTGTGTATTGGTCTTGAGCCTGTGCGAAGTGATCCGCGCGGCAGGCAGATGATAGGCGTTGTCGGCATGCAGCATCGCGCGGTCGGCCACGGGGAGTGACAGATCAAGCGCCCAACCGCACCGCGTCATCTGGGTGAAATCAACGCCTGTGAGGCGCCCCTCACCATCAAAGCCTGCGTCATAGGTGATCCTGAAATCGTGCCGCTTGCCGGTGATCATCATGTCATCGTCACGGTCATAGCGCATTTTGCATGGCTTGCCTGTCAGCCGCGCGGCCACGGCGCAACCCACCGCGAGCGCGTTGCCCTGGCTCTCTTTGCCGCCGAACCCGCCCCCCATGCGGCGTACTTCACAGCGCACAGCATGCATCGGAACGCCCAGTGCCTCAGCCACCTTATGCTGGATTTCAGTGGGGTGCTGGGTCGAACTCTGCACGACCATGTCCCCGCCTTCCTGCGGCAGGGCCAAGGCGGCCTGACCTTCAAGGTAGAAGTGTTCCTGCCCGCCCATGTTGATGGTGCCCGTGATGCGATGTGGCGCGGTGTTCAGGGCGCTTTCCACATCACCTTTGGTCCAGATGCGGGGGCCGTCTTCAAAGCGGCTATCGGCGGCGATCGCATCGTCGATTGTCAGGATCGGCGTTTCTTCGGCATAGTCGATGGTCGCCAACCGCGCAGCCTTGCGCGCCGCCAGATGCGACTGTGCGACCACCATAAAGAGGGGTTGTCCGTAATAATGCACACGCCCCGTCGCCAGCAGCGGCTCGTCATGTGCCGATGGCGAGACATCATTGGCGAAGGGCAGGTCATCTGCCGTCAGCACAGCGACAACACCGGCGGCGCTCTTCACCTTTTCAAGGTTCATCGCGCGAACGGTGCCGCAGGCGATCTCGGCCATGCCAAAAGCCAGATGCAACGTGCCGGCCGGTGTCGGGATATCGTCGATGTAACGCGCAGTTCCCGTCACATGCAGGGTCGCGGCATCATGGGGGAGGGGGGTGGCAACGCTCATGCTTTCACCTCCAAAACAGAGGTGGCCTGACCGCTGAGGTCCGCAAAATAGCGCTGGAGCAGGTTCTGCGCGAGCTTCAGGCGGTAATTCGCGCTGGCGCGCATGTCGGACATGGGCGTGTAGTCCTGCGCGAAGAGGCCAGCGGCATCTGCGATTGTCGCTGATGTCCACGGCTGGCCGATGAGCGCCGCCTCAACCCCATGCGCGCGGTGCGGGGTGCCCGCCATGCCGCCAAAGGCGATGCGTGCCTCGCTGACAACGCCGTCTACAACAGTGACATTGAAGCAGCCGCAAACCGCTGAAATATCCTGATCGAAGCGTTTCGAGATTTTATAGCAGCGCAGCGCTGGTGCGTTCTTGGGCAGCGTCACGCCGGTCACCAGCTCGCCCGGGGCGCGGTCCTGCTTACCGTAGGCGATGAAGAAATCCTCGATTGGCAGATCACGCGTCTTGGTGCCGTGGCGCAGGTGCAAGGTGGCGCCAAGTGCGATGAGCGCGGGTGGATTGTCGCCGATGGGCGAGCCGTTCGCGATATTCCCGCCGATGGTCGCCGCATTGCGCACCTGCTCGGAACCATAACGCCTGATCATTTCGGCATAAGAGGGGTGTGTTTTGCGGATGGTCGCGAGAACTTCGGTCATTGTGACGGCAGCCCCGAAATGAATGCCGTCCTGTGTTTTGGTAATCTCGCGCAGCGATGCACAGCGGTTCAGGAAAGCGACTTTGGGCAGGTCCCGCAGCTGCTTGGTGACCCAGAGGCCGACATCCGTCGCACCCGCAATCAGCGTCGCGTCAGGGTTGGAGGCGTACCAGTCGGCCAACGCATCCAAGGTTTCCGGCGCGTATGGGACGCCATCAACAGCGGGGGTCTCATCCCTGATCCATGCGGGCACCTGTGCGGTTTCCGCCGCCTGCGCCGCCCGAACGATTGGCGCATAGCCGGTGCAGCGGCACAGGTTACCAGCCAGCACATCGTTGTGATCGGCGCGCCCTTGCAGGTGCCCAGTTGCCATCGCGGCAATAAACCCCGGCGTACAAAACCCGCATTGCGATCCGTGATGGTCGATCATCGCCTGCTGGACAGGGTGCAGTGTGCCATCCGGCGCGCTGATCCCTTCAACAGTGCGCACGGCTTTGCCATGCAATTGCGGCAAGAAGAGAATACATGCATTGAGTGCTTTCGCGCCGTCCGCGTCCGTGACCATGACAGTGCAGGCCCCGCAATCGCCCTCGTTACAGCCTTCCTTGGTGCCGCAAAGACCCTGATCCTCGCGCAGCCATTCTAGCAGGGTGCGGGTCGGCTCCGCTTCCACCTGCACGGTTTCCCCGTTGAGAAGAAACGTGACGTTCATGATTTAAACCCGTCGCCTTACCGAATGTCTGTCAGGGCGCTACGATGTCGATGCGACGTAGACATCAGCCCTTTTCCACACGTCATGAAACCCGTGTCGGGATCGTTTGGCAAGGCATTTTACAAGAACCCTGCGGGATAAGTCGGCAGATGCCTATTCTGGTGGCAGTTGGCTAGGTCGATTGCCCAATGCTTTGGGCAAAGCTTGTCAGGGTTTCCAATGCGCCCGCCCAGCCATGTTGTACTTCATCAAGCGTATCGGGACCAGAGAAGGACGAGACTGCTACGGTGATGTTCAATGCGGTTTGCGCGCCCTTACTTTCCAGCAGATAGGTGACAAGACTTGTAGACACGGCTTCACCGCCGAAAATCAGAGTCTCCGTAAACACGGCGCGTTCCGGTGCTGCCAGATTGTACCAGCGGGTTTCCACAAGAAACTCGGGCGCATCAACAGGCCCGAACCGGTGCACATCCACTCCGCCTACACGCAGATCGGCGGCATCGGTCTCCAAAAGGGTAGATGCATCCGGCCCGTTCCATTTCTCGCGCTCTTTGGCATCTGTCAGAACCTGCCAAAGCCGGTCCGCTGGCAGAGGAAGCAAACGGTGCATGTCGAATGATTTTGTATCAAGTGGCATCTAAATATCCTTTTCGTCTGCCGCGATCTTATGGGCCAGTGCATCGAGGTTGTTCATCCGGTTCTCCCAAATCTCGCGTTGCCACGCGAGCCAGCCCTGTGCGGCAATCAGCGGAGCTGCCTCGATGTGGCAGGTGCGCACACGACCCTTCTTGATGGACCGGACGATTCCAGTGTCTTCGAGCACCTTGAGATGCCGCATGAATGTGGGCAGCGCCATTTTGTGCGGTGCGTGCAATTCGCTGACACTGGCAGGGCCGGAAGCCAGCCGCTCAATGACAGCGCGGCGGGTTGGATCGGCCATCGCGCCGAAGAAGGAATCAAGTTGCTTCGTCATGTGGGTGAGATTTCACCGGCAAGCACCGATTGTCAATAAAGTTAGTCAATCGGCTAAGTGATGAGCAATGGCACGCTTCCGCGCTTGCAGCGCCGCGGGCTTTCGCTACCTTGCGTCTATGAGCTCTGATCCCCGATTCATCCACCTGCGCGTTCACACCGAGTATTCGTTGTTGGAAGGTGCGATCCCGACCAAAAAACTGCCTGACATGATTGCGGCGATGGGAATGCCTGCTGTCGCAGTGACGGATAGCAATAACATGTTCTGCGCGCTGGAATTTTCCGAAGGGGCATCCAAGGCAGGGGTGCAACCGATCATCGGTTGTCAGCTGGATGTGACGTATCTTGCCGCAGAACCGGGTAAACGGCCTGAACTTCCCGCACCGATCGTGCTGCTGGCGCAATCCGAAGCGGGCTATATGAACCTGATGAAGCTGAACTCTTGCGCCTATCTGGATGCGCAGGGCCAGTTGCCGCAGGTCACGCTTGAAGAACTGGCGCAATACCACACGGGTCTGATCTGTTTGTCAGGTGGCCCCGATGGGCCAGTGGGCCGTCTGCTGCGGCAAGGCCAGCGGCCCAAAGCCGAAGCATTCCTCGACAGGCTGGCCGCAATCTATCCCGACCGGCTCTATGTCGAACTCCAGCGGCACCCCGGTGATGGCTTGCCCGAGGCCGAGCGTTTGTCAGAGCGTGGTCATATCGAGATGGCCTATGCCAAGAACCTGCCACTGGTGGCCACCAATGACGTCTATTTCCCCAAAACCGAACTCTACGAAGCGCACGACGCGCTGATCTGCATCGCTGAAGGTGCCTATGTCGATCAGCAAGAGCCGCGTCGCCGTTTGACACCGCAGCACTATCTGAAATCACCGCAAGAGATGGCGACGCTCTTTGCCGATTTGCCCGAGGCGATTGAAAACACCGTCGAAATTGCCAGGCGCTGTGCCTTCAAGGCATATAAGCGCGCGCCGATCCTGCCGAAATTTGCCGATGATGAGGTCGCGGAATTGCGCCGTCAGGCGCAAGAGGGACTGAAAGCGCGTCTTGCCGTCATCCCGCATGCAGCCGATGTGGCCGAATATGAAAAGCGGCTCGAATTCGAGCTTGGGATCATCGAAGGTATGGGGTTTCCCGGTTACTTCCTGATCGTGGCCGACTTTATCAAATGGGCCAAGGATCAGGGGATTCCCGTGGGGCCGGGCCGTGGTTCTGGCGCGGGGTCCCTTGTGGCTTATGCGCTGCTGATTACCGATCTTGATCCTCTGCGCTATTCGCTTCTGTTTGAACGGTTCTTGAACCCTGAACGTGTGTCGATGCCTGACTTTGATATCGACTTTTGCATGGACCGCCGCGAAGAGGTGATCCGCTATGTGCAGGATAAATACGGACGCGACAAAGTAGGACAGATCATCACCTTCGGTGCGCTGCTGTCCAAGGCCGCCGTGCGGGACGTGGGCCGCGTGCTGCAGATGCCCTACGGGCAGGTGGACCGTCTGTCGAAGATGATCCCTGTGGAAGGGGTGAAACCGGTTTCCATCGAAAAGGCGCTGGCCGATGAACCGCGTTTGCGCGAAGAGGCCAAGAATGAAGAGGTTGTCGACCGCCTGCTGACCTATGCCCAGCAGGTCGAAGGACTGTTGCGCAACGCCTCAACCCACGCGGCGGGTGTCGTTATTGGCGACCGTCCGCTGGACGAACTGGTGCCGCTCTATCAGGATCCGCGATCAGACATGCCCGCAACCCAGTTCAATATGAAATGGGTCGAACAGGCGGGGCTGGTTAAATTCGACTTTCTGGGCCTGAAAACCCTGACTGTCATCCAGAACGCGGTGGAACTGGTGAAAAAGACTGGCCGCCCGCTGAATGTCGCGGCGGATGGCACCAAGCTTTATGATGCGCCTGAAGGTTTTGAATACGACATCGGGGCGATCCCGCTGGATGACGAAAAATCCTATGCGCTTTATTCCAGCGCCAAGACAACGGCTGTGTTTCAGGTGGAATCCAGCGGTATGATGGATGCGCTCAAGCGCATGAAACCAAACTGTATCGAGGATATCGTGGCGCTTGTGGCGCTTTATCGCCCCGGCCCGATGGAGAACATTCCGACCTACTGCGAGGTCAAGAACGGCCAAAGGGAACTGGAGTCGATCCACCCTTCGATTGACCATATTCTCAAGGAAACCCAAGGTATCATCGTCTATCAGGAACAGGTGATGGAGATCGCGCAGGTCATGGCGGGCTACAGCCTTGGCGGTGCGGATTTGCTGCGCCGCGCGATGGGTAAAAAGATCGCCGAGGAAATGGCCAAGGAGCGTCCGAAATTCGAAGAGGGCGCCAAGGCCAACGGGGTTGAGCCCAAGAAAGCCCGCGAGGTTTTCGACCTGCTCGAAAAATTCGCCAACTACGGTTTCAACAAATCCCATGCTGCGGCCTATGCGGTGGTCAGTTATCAAACCGCGTGGCTGAAAGCGAACCATCCGGTCGAGTTCATGGCCGGTGTGATGAACTGCGATATCCATCTGACCGACAAGCTGGGCGTGTATTTTCAGGAGGTCAAGAAAGGCCTTGGGATTGAATACACCCCGCCTTGTGTAAACCGCTCTCAGGCGACGTTTGATGTGAAAGATCAAAAGCTTGTCTATGCGCTGGGCGCGTTGAAGAACGTTGGCGTCGAGGCGATGAAGCTGGTCGTCGCAGGGCGCGGGGACCGCGAATTTGTGAACCTGTTCGATTTTGCGCGCCGTTGTGATCTCAAGCGCGTTGGCAAACGGTCACTCGAAATGCTGGCGCGGGCAGGGGCCTTTGATGTGCTGGATTCGAACCGCCGCCGCGTGATGATGAGCCTTGATGCGCTGACCGCCTATTCCGCGGCGATTCATGACCAGAAATCCTCAAATCAGGTTTCGCTCTTCGGGGATGCGGGCGAGGATTTGCCGGAACCACGGCTGATGGATGGCGCAGACTGGTTGCCTGCCGAGCGGCTTGCCGAAGAGTTCAAGGCCATCGGTTTCTATCTATCGGGTCATCCGCTGGATGACTATATGGGCGCGCTCAAGCGCAAGCAGATTTTGACGCTGGACGAAGTGATCGCCAAGGCCGAGCGCGGGGCATGTGTGGTGAAGATGGCTGGTACCGTGTCAGGCCGGCAGGAACGTAAATCGGCGCGCGGCAACCGCTTTGCCTTCGCGCAACTGTCTGATCCGACCGGCCAATATGAGGTGACGCTGTTTTCAGATGTCCTGGAAAACGCCCGTGAATTCCTTGAGACTGGCAGTCAGGTCGTCCTGACATGTGAGGCCACGATGGAGGCGGATCAACTCAAGCTCTTGGGGCGCTCGGTAGGGCCTGTGGATGCGGTGGTCGCCGATGCAGGAGGTGCGGGTTTGCGGGTGTTTATTGATGGGCCCGAAGTCATCGGTTCGGTTGCCACAGTGCTTGAGAATGCTTCCAAGGGGGCTGTGCGTGCCGCGCGGGGGCCGATTTATTTTTGCCTGATGCGCGACGATCTCCCCGGTGAGGTCGAGCTTGATCTTGGCGAAGAATTTCCGGTCAATCCACAAATCAAAGGCGCGCTGCGGAGCTTGGGCGGCGTCATTGAAGTGGAAGACGCCTAGGCAAAGGGATCAAGCCTTGCGATAGCTTTCGCATGATTGATCACACAATAGTTCCTGCGTTCCTCTTCGAATTCAGGAATGGCGGCGCTGAGTGCAGCCATATCTTTGACTGCCAGAACCATCGCTTCGCCACCTTCGCCGCCGAATTCCTTGGTTTCTGCGGTTGTGAAAACGATGCCCATGACAATCTTGCTGGCCGGAAAAAGTTCGACCGGATGCGTCTGGCCAAGAGCTTGAATCCGTGGACTTAACCGTTCAGAGGTTTCCCTAGGTAAAGTAACAATAGGCATTTTTTGACCCTATTCGTGCTTGCGCTGGAAAAAATGTGGCAGATTAGCGCGCTGTTTATCTCTTTTAGTCTAGGATAGTTCCACGGCTCCTTAACATGGTCTAAATTAAATGTAATAGCCTGCAAAACGTATTTTTAATCAGGTAGCCGCGATGCCATTTCTTTTTGACTGGACAACCTTTTCAAGTCCGAACGGGACCACGACCCTCACCAATACGTCTGGGCCGGGGATAGGAAATACAACGACGTTTACGTCGACGGCATCAAGCTCGGGCGGCGCCAACAATCCGGGCTATTTCGGCAACTTTGGTGGGTCGATTTTTGCTCAGCGGGTCCCCGCAGGAGAATCGTCCAACCTCACCTTGGATTTCGATGACGGTGTCAAGAATCTGTCTTTCGAAATTTTCGACCTCGATGCGCTTGCCAATGGATGGTCGGATGTCGTGACGATCACGGCCTTGGATGCAAATGGCAATCCGGTTACGCCGATTTTTTCGAATTTGGAGAGTTATCACGTCCTGCTGGACCCAAATACAGTCGCTGCGACCGATACCAGTTCTGCTGACGTTGACGGCCCTGGTGCCGCGGACTCCATTTCGGTGACCTTCGGCTCGCCCGTTGTCAGCGTGGTGATCTCGTTTTCGGGTAACAGCAGTAACGGGATTCGGTCAGGCGCGATCGGTTTGGGCGATTTTACGGGCGACATCGTCTGTTTTGCGCATGACACGCTGATTGACACGAAAGACGGCAAGGTTGCAGTGCAGGACCTCTGCGTGGGGGATCTTGTGCGCACAAAGGATAATGGCCTGCAGCCGATTCGTTGGATCGGGTCGCGGACCATTGATGCCGTCGGCCGCTTCGCACCGATCGTGATTGCCGCAGATGTGCTTGGAAACGACAGGCCGCTTGTCCTGTCGCCGCAGCACCGCGTGTTACTGGGTGGCTGGCAGGCCGAGTTGTTGTTCGGCGTCGCTGAGGTGCTGGTGGCGGCAAAGCATCTGGTTGATGACAAGAGGATCCTGCGCCGCGAAGGGGGCACGGTGACCTATTTCCACATGATGTTCGATCAGCACGAAATCGTCTATGCTGATGGCGCCCCTTGTGAGAGCTTCCACCCAGGACATGTGGGCATTTCCGGCATGGATGATGCGCAACGGGACGAGATATTCGCGCTGTTTCCAGAGCTGGAACAGGATTTCGCCGAGTTCGGACCACTGGCACGTATGAGCCTGAAGTCCGCTGAAGGCCGCATGATTGCGCAGATGATCCATCTCGAACAATAGCTGGATTGCGCCTCGATAGTGTGGTGCCGCTTTTCTGCAAGAGGCACCATGACGTCCATGCCATTTCGCGCGAAGGATGATCAGAGACGCGTAACGTTCCCTTGGGTCGGACCGGAGGTGTGGCTTGACCGCTGGCTTCGACAAGAAAGTCACCTGCGGCCCAGCCCTCAATGCCGGGATCAGCCAGCGTCGCGACCTTGCACCAGCGCCGTCCTTCGGCCATGCGGCAACCTAGGTTGCGCAGGATCTGACCGTTGGACAGGCGGGCGAGACGGTCCGCCCCCACGGACGGACCCCCGCGCAGGTTCAGCGTACTGCCGGACGTCGCGACCTGATAGAAATCGGGTCCGCCCTGCAGCCCGTCGGCAAAATCCCCCTGGACAACGGCGCCTGTGTCGCCACTGATGTCGATGGTCAGCGTATAGTCAGATACTTCACCCCGCCGCGCGGCGCTGCGCATCATATAGACCGAGACCGTATATTCGCCCGATAGAGGCAGGGCCCCGTCGAAGGCATTCAGCTCTGGCGTCATCTGACTAACAGCCAATGCTTGATCCCCGGGGCCAGTACCGGGAGTGTAGAGATTGAAATACGTGGCCAGATTTGAAGGAATGAGAGTGATGCGCATACGTTGGCTGGCCTCGGCCCCGATTTTGTAGAGGACGACTTCACGCCCTGTGATCGTGTCGGTGATCGTCGTGCCAGAGCTTCCGGCAGCAAAGCGGACTTGCACGGTCCGCATGTCTTCTTGGGCCGTAGCGCTTACCGGAGCCAACAAGTTCAGCGCGGAGGCGAGAAAACAAGAGATGGCTCTCATGGCCCAGTTCTCCAAAACCCGCCCCGATGGGGTTCAGCCTCTACCAGTGCGGCGGCCGCTGGTCGGCCAGGGGGACCGTGCCGCCCGCGTCCATTTCACGCCCTGCTTCGCGTTCCATCAGCATCGCCAAACGCCGTTGCGCCACAGCCAATTCGGTTTCCTGACGGGCGACGATATCCGACAGATCCTCGACCGTGCGGGTCAGGTGGGCAATCTTTTCTTCAAGGTGCGTGATGCTTGTCATGGCCGCATCATAGCGCTGCAACGATGCCGCGAAAAGGGCCGTGCCGCGGATTGTGTCAGCGATCGGAATTTGAGTATTTTTGGCAAGATGATGACAGGGCTTTGCCTTGATCCGCACCCGACTGCATTGCCCCTGTCACAATGGCGGGTTAAACGGCGCTGGAACAGAAGTGACCGGCAGGACCAAGCCTATGGCCAAGATCAAGAAACAGCCCCGCCCCAAGGCGCAGACGCCCAAAGGGTTTCAGGATTATTTCGGCGCGGATGTGACCGCGCGTAATGAGATGCTTGCCACGATTGCAGGGGTGTATCATCGCTACGGGTTTGATGCCTTGGAAACATCCGCCGTTGAGACGGTCGAGGCGCTGGGCAAGTTCCTGCCCGATGTGGATCGCCCGAACGAGGGTGTCTTTGCATGGGAAGAAGACAACGATTGGCTTGCCCTCCGCTATGATCTGACGGCCCCTCTGGCGCGTGTCGCGGCACAGTATCGCAATGATCTGCCGTCACCCTACCGTCGCTATGCGATGGGCCCTGTCTGGCGCAACGAAAAGCCCGGACCGGGGCGGTTCCGGCAGTTTTACCAGTGTGATGCGGATACAGTCGGGGCGGGATCCGTGGCTGCAGATGCCGAGATATGCGCGATGCTGGCCGATACGTTGGAGGCTGTGGGGATCGAGCGCGGGGATTACATTATCCGCGTGAACAACCGCAAAGTACTGAATGGTGTGATGGAAGTCGCGGGGCTGTCCGGTGACGACAAAGAGGCTGAGCGCGGGATTGTGCTGCGCGCGATTGATAAGCTGGATCGTCTTGGGCCAGAAGGCGTGCGCGCGCTCTTGGGTGAAGGCCGCAAGGATGCCAGCGGTGATTTTACTAAGGGTGCCGGGCTGGCGGATGCGCAGGCCGAGGTCGTCATGGGCTTTATGGAAGCCAAGCGCGATACGGGTGCGGCGACCGTTGCACGGTTGCATGAACTGGTGGCCGGATCAGCGCTTGGTGTCGAAGGCGTCGAAGAGTTAGAGACTATTGCGGCACTTTTGGCGGCGCAGGGCTATACCGCCGAGCGGATCGAGATTGATCCTTCCGTTGTCCGTGGCCTCGGCTACTACACAGGTCCTGTCTACGAGGCCGAACTCACCTTCGAAGTCACCGACGAAAAAGGCCGTCCCCGCAATTTCGGTTCTGTCGCTGGCGGTGGCCGCTATGACGATCTGGTCAAGCGTTTCACCGGACAAGAAGTGCCTGCTACGGGTGTGTCGATTGGTGTGGACCGTTTGCTGGCCGCGTTGCGCGCCAAAGGACGTATGGATCAGACGGCTGTGGGTCCTGTTGTCGTGACCGTCATGGACCGCGACCGTATGTCGGATTATCAGACCATGGTGGCCGAACTGCGCAATGCGGGCATTCGTGCCGAGGTCTATCTGGGCAACCCCAAGAACTTTGGCAATCAGTTGAAGTATGCGGACAAGCGCGCTTCGCCTGTCGCGATCATCGCGGGCAGTGATGAATTCGACAAAGGCATCGTGCAGATCAAGGACCTGATCCTTGGTGCCGAGATTGCCAAGAACGCGACGCTGGAAGAGTGGAAGGATCGCCCCAGCCAATACGAAGTGCCGCGCGACCAGATGCTTGCGAAGGTCCGCGAAATTCTGGACACGCACAGCTGATGCCGACCTCACCCGCCACATTGACCGAAGCCCGGCGTCTGCGTGATCTCTTTGCGGCCAAGGGCGCGCAGGTGATCAAGGCAGACGTGCTGCAATCGGCCGGGACTTTGCTTGATCTTTACGGCGAGGATATCCGCGCGCGCGCCTATCTGACGTCTGATCCATTGCGCGGCGAGATGGTCCTGCGCCCTGATTTCACAGTGCCTGTTGTGCAGATGCACATGGAGGCCCGTGCAGACCCCGCCCGCTACACCTATTCCGGAAAGGTGTTTCGCAAGCAGGAAGTCGATGAAACCCGCGCGAATGAGTTCGTGCAGGTGGGGTATGAAGTCTTTGACGGTGCTAACCCCGCAGGTGCCGATGCGGAGGTTTTTGCAGCTATCGCAGAGGGGCTTGCCGGGCTTCCTGTACGGGCTGCCACAGGTGATATCGGGGTGCTGATGGCGGCGGTGCGCGGGTTGCGGACAACTGATGATCGCAAGGCGGCGCTGATGCGCCATATCTGGAGGCCGCAGCGGTTTCGCGCGTTGTTGAAGCGGTTTGGCAGCGGTGCCTTGCCGCCTGCACGGGCGGCTCTTTTGGCTGCGGACGATCCTTTTGCGCAGGCAGGCCCGGAAATCGGGTTGCGCACCCGTGCGGAAGTGCAGGCGCGCATTGATGCGCTGCGTGCCGATGCGGCGGCGCCACCGATTGCCACCGAAGAAATCGCGGTGATCGATGCGATCTTGGGTTTGCGTGAGACGGCGCCAAATGTCCTGAGTGCCCTGCGCGATATTGCGGTCGATATGCCTGCGATTGGTGATGCCGTGGCCGCAATGAACGCCAGACTTGAGGCGCTGTCGAACCACGGCGTCGATGTTGACAGCCTTGAGTTTGAAGGCAGTTACGGGCGCACATCGCTGGAGTACTATGACGGGTTTGTTTTCGGATTTTACGCCATTGATCGTCCGGACCAGCCGCCCGTGGCGTCCGGTGGCCGTTATGATGCGCTGACGGCGCGCTTGGGGCAGGGCCGAGCAGTGCCTGCTGTGGGCGGTGTGATCCGCCCTGATCTGGCTTTGGGGTTGCGCTGATGTTGAAACTGGGTGTGCCGTCCAAGGGGCGGTTGATGGAAAAGACCTTTGACTGGTTTGGTGCGCGCGGGATCAGCCTGCGTAAATCAGGCTCTGATCGTGAATATGCGGCGGCTGTTGACGGGTTTGAGGGGCTTGAACTGGTGCTGTTGTCCGCTGGGGAAATCCCGCGTGAGTTGGCATCAGGGAATATCCATCTTGGTGTGACGGGGTCTGATCTGGTGCGCGAGAAGCTGGCCAATTGGGACAGCCGTGTCGCGGAACTTGCGCCGATGGGCTTTGGCGGGGCTGATCTGATTGTCGCGGTCCCGCAGGCCTGGGTTGATGTGAATACGCTGGATGATCTGGATGCAACTGCGGCAGCGTTTCGGCAAAAACACGGGTTCCGGCTGCGGATCGCGACGAAATACCACCGTCTGGTGCGTGAATTTTTGCGCGAGCAGGGCGTGGCAGATTATCAGATTGTGGATAGTCAGGGCGCGACCGAAGGGACCGTCAAGAATGAGACTGCCGAGGCGATTGCCGATATCACTTCGACCGGTGAAACACTGCGCGCCAATGGTTTGAAGATCTTGGATGACGGGCTGATTCATGCGTCCCAGGCGACCCTGTTTCGCGGGCGGCGCAATGACTGGACCGATGAGCAACGCAAGAAGCTGAAAGCGCTGCAGTTGGTGCTGGGCATTTAGGCCTGCGCGGCCCTGATCGCGTCACGGCACGCGATCTCCAGGGCCGAGGGTTTGTGGCGGGCTTTCGTGAGACCGGTTTCAGTGTCATCGCCAGCAACAGCAGAGGCTGCCGTCGCGGCCATGCTATAGCTGTGGACCTGTGTGATACCTTTCAGGGCTTGCCGGCACAGGGCATGAATCACCAGATAATCCAGATGGCTACCGAGGAGTCCTGCACCCTTCTCGGTCCCGCCCGCGGCATTGCTTTCGCAGGCTTCGGCATCCGTCGACAGAAATGAACGGCAGATCATCGGGCGCGCTTCATAGGCGCGGCAACTGCGTGTTTCGGGGTCAAGGACGGGGCAGGCCTGTGGGTGCCATGCGCGGCCATCGGGTTGGCCTGCAAGCGGACTTGCGGCTTTGTGGAGTTGTGCTGCTTCAAAGGCGGTAATGACGCCGCCCTCGCCACCCGAGAGGATACAACAAAAGGCACACCCTTGCGTGCAGGCCGCGTTTGTCACGGCCTCGGGAGGGGCTTTCATGATCTCGTCACGGACAGCGTGGCCCAGTCGCCATGCGGCTTTGCCACTGGCCATTTCCGCAATGACTTCTTTGGCGGGCATGCCGTAGGTTTGGGCGGTTTGCAGGAAAGAGGAGAGGATGCGTTTGGCGCGATCCTCTTGCGTTTTGGCGGCACCTTTGACGCGGGCTTTGGCCACGCGCGCGGCAATATCGGCGACAGTGATCGCGCCTGATGTATTGCTTTTCTGGGCGAGCCTGCGGGCCGCGCGGGAAGATGCTGGTTTCATACTGCGCCCTTGGATGCCATTGTCGTGCCTGACTATAGAAGGCACAGGCGGGGCGTCCAGTGTCAGCCTTGCAATCTGTCCCGCAAGAAACGGCGCAGAATTTTGCCGGATGCGGATTTCGGGATCTCATCCACGAAATAGACCTGGTGGAGCTGCTTGTAAGTGGCCAGTCGCGCCGCGATATGAGCATTGATCGCGGCCTGATCGGGGGCAGGATCGCCTGCCACGACAAAGGCCACGGGCAGTTCGCCCGCTTCATCGTCTGGCAGACCAACAACCGCAGCGTCTGTGATGCCGTCCATGGCGACCAACATGGCCTCCAACTCTGCCGGAGCAACTTGGAAGCCTTTGTATTTGATCAGTTCTTTCAGGCGGTCGGTGATGAACATATAGCCATCTTCGTCAATTTTCGCGATGTCACCGGTCCGTAGCCATCCGTCCGGGGTGATGGTTTGCTCGGTGGCCTGCGGGTTGTTGAGATAGCCCTGCATGACTTGTGGGCCTTTGATCCAGAGTTCGCCTTCTTCGCCCGCTTGCAGGTCTTGGCCGGTCTCTATGTCGACAATCCTGCAGGCTGTGTTTGGCGCGGTCACGCCTGCCGCCCCTGACCGCGGGGCGCTACGCGGAACCACGTGGGAGACGGGGCTGAGTTCGGTCATGCCATAACCTTGCAGCGCGTTGCAGCCCAGCCTCGCTGCAATCGCGTCGGAGAGATCGGCGCCGGAAGGAGCAGCGGCGATGAATACCTCTTGCAGCCCTGATAGGTCATAGTCATCGACGAGCGGATGTTTGGCCAACGCAAGGGCGACAGGGGGCACGACCCACATACGCTGGGCTTTGTAGTCCTGGCTGATTTGCAAAAATAGCGGCAGGTCAAAGCGTGGCATTGTCACCAAAGCGCCGCCGCCACCGAGATGGATATTCATGAGCACGGTCATACCGTAAATGTGGAAGAAAGGCAGGAAGGCGGCAGTTACTTCGCCCGTCTGGAAATCGGCGGCGACGATGGATTGATCGACATTGATCACAAGATTGCGGTGCGAGAGCATGACACCTTTGGGTAGGCCCGTGGTACCGGAGGAATAGGGCAGTACGACAGTGAAATCATCCAGATCGACGGGCACCTGCTCGGTGATCGGATCGCCAAAAAGAGCCATGTATTCCGGCGTGCCCATGGCGATAATTGGGGTTTCACCTGCGCCTTTCTGAGCGGTCTCCATGAAGTCGGGGATCGTAATAAGAAGTTCGGCACCGGCATCGCGAATCTGGTGGGCGACCTCGCTCGCGGTATAGGTCGGGTTCAGCGTTGTGATTGTCCCACCGCCCCAGGCGACAGCATGAAAGACCACGCAATACTCGGGCATGTTGGGGGCCATGATCGCCACCGTATGCCCTGCGCCAAAGCCTGCTGCGGCCAATCCTCCCGCCATGCGTTTGACCTGATCCATGAATGCGGCGGCGGTCATGCTGCGCCCGCTGGGGCCATCAGTTAGCACAACGTCGTTGGGGCGGCTTTCAAGGTTTTGAAAAACACGCTCGGTGATCGTCAGGTCTGTTGCAGGGACGTCGGGATAGGGACTTGTGAAAATGGTCATGCGGGGCTCCTCCTGCGCGGATCATGGCACAGGGTTTGCCGCCTGCCTAGCGGACACCGATGGCAGCAAGAGCCTTGGAAAGTTCGGGTGGCAGGGCCTCTTCGTCCTGCCGGCCTTCAGGCAGGTCGCGGGGGGCGTCATCTACGGTCAGATACCGCCAGCCCTGAAAGGCGCGTTTCGGTGTGGCCTCGACGCGGATCAGGCCCGGTTTGCATACGATGGCGCAGCGGCGGATGCCGTCGCCGCCGATGTATTCTTCAAGTCGCGCAATGGGTTGACGGCAGAGGATCACGCCTTTGATAACCCAGAAGATCGATCCGTCGTTCAGGATCTCTTCAGCCCGTTTCGGCCACATGCGGGTGATGTGGCGTGGCAGCCCGTCTTGGGTCTGTGCACGCGCCGTTGCCTGCCATGCAGCGAGATCGGCGACCGTTTCGGTGCCGACAGAGAGCTTCAGGATATGGACGGTTTTCGACATCAATCCCCCCCGGGATAAGTGGTAGTTAACGTGGATAAGCTGCGTGGCAAGGCCTGGCTGGAAAAAGGTTTATGTGGTGGCATATTGGAAATCAACCGCTATATGTGGTATTGTCGAGCTGCGGCAATTTTGATCTGCTTTAGCCATTCCCAACCAAACACCCAGCACGTAAGATGCAAGTCTTGCCTGTACCGATGAGGAGATTCCCCGCCATGACCGCGTTTTCCGCCCCTATTGCTGAACAAATCTGGGACATGAAGTACCGGTTCAAGGATGCGGGCGGTACGCCGATCGACGAAACGGTCGAAGATACATGGCGGCGCATCGCGGGTGCCTTGGCCGCAGTGGAGGATGATCCCAAAGAGTGGGAAGGCAAATTCTATGATGCTCTTTCAGATTTCAAATATCTGCCTGCGGGCCGGATCACGGCAGGGGCTGGCACGGCGCGGTCGGTGACGCTGTTCAACTGTTTTGTCATGGGCACAGTCCCTGACAGCATGGGGGGCATCTTTGACATGCTCAAAGAGGCGGCGCTGACGATGCAGCAGGGTGGCGGGATCGGCTATGATTTCTCGACGATCCGTCCCAAGGGTGCCAGCGTCATGGGAGTCGCGGCAGATGCGTCGGGCCCGCTGTCTTTCATGGATGTTTGGGATGCGATGTGCCGCACGATTATGTCGGCCGGTTCGCGCCGCGGCGCGATGATGGCAACAATGCGGTGTGATCACCCTGATGTAGAGGATTTCATCACGGCGAAGTCTGATCCTGCACGTTTGCGCATGTTCAATATGTCCGTGCTGATCACTGACCCCTTTATGGATGCGGTGAAAGCAGACGGATCTTGGGATCTGGTCTTTGGTGGGCAGGTCTATCGCACAGTGCGCGCGCGCGATTTGTGGGATGCGATCATGCGCTCGACCTATGACTATGCTGAACCGGGTGTGATTTTCATCGACCGGATCAACCAGATGAACAACCTGAGCTATTGTGAAACCATTGCGGCAACGAACCCCTGTGGTGAACAGCCCCTGCCACCGTATGGCGCATGCTTGCTGGGCTCTATCAATATGGCGCGTCTGGTCAGCGACCCGTTTGAAGATGCGGCCGCTTTGGATGAGGATGCCCTGACCGATCTCGTCGCGACAGCCGTGCGGTTGATGGACAATGTTGTGGATGCTTCGCGGTTCCCGCTTGAGGCACAGCAGGCCGAGGCCAAGGCCAAGCGCCGCATCGGTCTGGGTGTCACTGGGCTGGCCGATGCGCTGCTGATGGTCGGCCTGCGCTACGGGTCGGAAGAGGCGGCAGCGCAAACCGATAAATGGATGCACCAGATCGCGCGGGCGGCCTATCTGGCCTCTGTGGAGCTTGCCAAAGAAAAGGGGTCTTTCCCGCTTTTCGATGCGGAGAAGTTCCTTGCCAGTGGTGCCATGCAGCACATGGATGAGGACGTAAAAGAAGCAATCCGTCAAAATGGCATAAGAAATGCGCTTTTGACGTCGATTGCACCGACCGGCACAATCAGCCTTTATGCGGGTAACGTGTCCTCAGGCATCGAGCCTGTGTTTGCCTACGCCTACACGCGCAAGGTTCTCCAAAAAGATGGTTCGCGCACCGAGGAAGAGGTTGTGGATTACGCAGTCCAGTTGTGGCGTGACCTGAAAGGTGATGCACCTTTGCCCGATTATTTTGTGAATGCCCAAACGCTCGCCCCGCTGGATCATGTGCGGATGCAGGCGGCGGCACAAAAGTGGATCGACAGCTCGATTTCCAAAACGATCAACTGTCCCGAGGATATCAGCTTCGATGATTTCAAAGAGGTCTACATGGCTGCATGGGATCAGGGCTGCAAAGGCTGCACCACCTACCGTCCGAATGATGTGACCGGATCGGTCCTGTCGGTTTCGCAAGAGGCATCGCCGTCCGAGGTTCCCGCTCAGGTTCGCCATGAAGGCGAGGGCGCCGAGGTTGTTTACATGTCAGAGCCGCTGGACCGCCCGCAGGAGTTGGAAGGCGCGACCTATAAGCTCAAGTGGCCCGATAGTGAGCATGCGATCTATATCACTGTGAACGATCTGGTCATCGCGGGCCATCGGCGACCGTTTGAGGTTTTCATCAATTCCAAGAACATGGAACACTTTGCCTGGACCGTGGCGCTCACGCGTATGATCTCGGCGGTTTTCCGGCGCGGGGGCGATGTGTCTTTCGTGGTTGAGGAACTCAAGGCCGTGTTCGATCCGCGTGGTGGCGCGTGGATGCAGGGTAAATATGTGCCGTCTATTTTGGCCGCGATTGGTGGTGTCATTGAAAAACACATGGTCGCTACCGGTTTCCTGGCAGGCGAGGGCATGGGCCTGAAAGCCGATCCTCAGGCGGATGTTGTCGCCATCAATGGTGGCCCGCGTGGCAAGGCGTGCTCGTCTTGCGGCTCTTACGACCTGCGCATGGTTGAGGGTTGCATGACTTGCGGGTCTTGCGGGTATTCCAAATGTGGCTAGAGCGGCTTGCGCCGCAATAGCCACACAAAGAACACACCGCCGATCAGACCGGTGACGATCCCGATCGGGATGTCGTCGGGGGCCATAACTGTGCGTGCGATGATATCCGCCCAAAGCAGAAAGATCGCACCGCAGATGGCAGAAACAGGCAGTACGCGGGTGTAATCGCCGCCCACAATTAGGCGTACGATATGGGGGATCATCAGGCCGACAAAGCCGATGATCCCTGAAAACGCCACCATCACGCCCGTGATCAGTGCGCCGACCACGAAGATCGTCAGGCGAAACCGGCCTACGGGAATGCCCAAGGTGGCCGCAGTCTCATCCCCGATCGTCATCGCGTTAAGGTTGCCAGCGTTGGCCCAAAGGTAGGCGCCGCAAACCAAAAGGATCGCCAGCGGATAAATCAACTGGCTCCATTGGGCGAGGCCGAGGCCGCCAAGCATCCAGAAAACGACGGTGTGCACAGCGCGCGGATCGCCCAGAAAGATCAGCACATTCGCGGCGGACATCACGATGAAAGAGACCGCGACGCCAGCCAGCACCAGCCGGTCGGCGGTGGTGGTGGCGGCAAATTGCGCGACCGCGAGAACAATCAATGTGGCGCCGAGTGCACCAAGAAAGGCCATCAACGGCACTGTGAGCAGCCCAAGGAAAAGCCCTGTGTGTAAAAGCGCGAGGATCGCGCCAAACGCCCCGCCTGCGGAAATGCCTAACAAATGCGGATCGGCCAGCGGATTGCGCGTCACTGCCTGCAGGCTGGCCCCGACGATGGCGAGGCCCGCGCCAACCAGACAGGCTAGGATCGCGCGGGGAAAGCGGATGTCCCAGACGATGGCCTCGCGCCCGGCGGACCAGTCAGGGGTGATCAGGAAAGGCGCGACTTTATGCAGCAATATCCCCCAGACCGTCGGAAGCGGGACCGAGACCGCACCGACACTGACCGCCGTAGAGAGCGATAGAAAAAGCAAGACAAACCCCAGCCCGAAGGTCAGCCGCAGTCTCGCCTTCTGGGGGTTGAGCGTGGTGGTCTGTCTGCGCGCCTCATCCATCTGTTAATTGACGCGGAATGCTGCAGCGAGTGTTTTCACGGCCTCGATGTTGCGCGGGCCCGGTGTTGCCTCAACATATTCGAGGACAACGAAGCGGTCGTTCTTGACAGCGTCGAGGTTCGCGAAGGCAGGGTTGGACACCAAGAAGTCGCGTTTTTGCGCAGCAGTCACTTCGCCATAATTTACGATGACGATAATTTCGGGGTTTGCCTCGACAACGGCCTCCCAGCCGACGGTGGTCCAGCTTTTGTCGAGTTCATCCAAAATGTTCTCACCGCCTGCTGCTGCGATCAGTGCGTTTGGCATGGCATAGCGGCCTGCCGTAAAGGGCGCATCCTCGCCGCTGTCGTAAACAAAGACGCGGGGCGGTGAAGCCAGGGGGGGCAGGTCGGCGAGGAAAGTCGCGAGCTCCGCCTGGTAATCCGCGATCAGCGCCTCGGCGCGGTCCGACACACCAAAGATTGCGCCAAGATTGCGTAGGTCACTGTACATGTCGTCCATTGACGCAGCGGTGCGCGCGCCTGTCCCTCCTATGTGAATGCAGCTTTCCGTGAGTTCATAAACCGCGATGCCAAAGGGAGAGAGCGTTTCGGGGGTCACTTCGCCACCCACGCGCATGCCATAGTTCCAGCCCGCAAAGTAGAAGTCCGCCTCCGCGCCGATCAGAACCTCCTTGGAGGGGTATTGTTCGGAGAGTTCTGGCAGTTCCGCGACCCCTGCGCGCATGGTTTCGTCAAGTTTGTTCCAGCCGGAAATGCCTGTGTAGCCGACCATCTGGTCGGTCAGTCCCAGCACCAGCATCATTTCGGTGAGATTGATGTCATTGGACACGGCGGCCTTTGGCGGGGCGTCGAAAGTCACCTCGCGCTCACAGCTTTGGACGGTGGTTTGGGCAAAGGCGCTGGCTGCCGCGAAGCTGAGGACGGCGGTTGTCAAATACAGTTTCATGTGTGGGTTTCTTCAGGTTGGCAGATGAAAGGACAGGTGGCTGGCGTCGCTGGGTGCGAGTTTTTCGCGGCGCGCGTTGACGCGGAAAGTGTCGGAGACCAGTGTTTCGGTCAAAAGCGTATCGGGCGATCCAAATCCACGGGGGTGGCCGTTTTCCAGAACAAGGATATCATCGCAGATATTGGCAGCCATGTTCAGGTCATGCAGTGACACGACGATGGTCAGATCAAGCTGCTTGATGAGCGCGAGCACTTCGAGCTGGTGGCGGATATCAAGGTGGTTTGTCGGTTCGTCCAAGATCAGAATTTGTGGCTGCTGTGCCAGCGCACGAGCGACCATGACACGCTGGCGTTCACCGCCCGAAAGCGTGCCGAAATCGCGGTCTGCCAAACCTTGCAGGTCGAGGAGTGTCATCACTTCGTCGATCACGGTGTGGTCTTGGGTACCGGGGCTGGCATACGCTTGGCGGTGAGGGGTGCGCCCGAGCGCGACGATTTCGCGGGTAGTCAGGCCGAAGGCTGCGGCTTGTTCCTGCAAGACTGCCGCAACGTGTTGGGCTGCTTTGCGTGCGGGCATGGACCAGATGTCCTGCCCATTGATTTCCACGCGTCCAGTGCTGGGCGCATGATAGCGGTAGAGCAGCCGCAAGAGCGTTGATTTACCTGCACCATTGGGTCCGACCACACCAAGCACGCGGCCTGCGGCGATCTCAAAACTTGTGGGCTGAAGCACAGGATCCATCCGCCGGTGGGGGCGCCAGCTTGCGTCGGTGACTTTCAGATGTGCGCCGCTCATGACGCAAGCACCTTGCTGTCTTGCAGGGCGATCATTGCGGCAGGCACGCGGGCCAGCGTGGATTTACGCAGTTTGCCTGGGCGGTCCACCGAGGAACACCAGCCGTCATGCAGCACAGCGTATTGTTTGGCAAAGTCGACGAGGTCGTCGATATCATCCTCGGGTGTGATATCGCCGAAAAGGTAAGTCGCCTTTTGCGTCCCGTGATAGGCGACCGTACAGGGGCGGTCGCAGCCTGCCATGCAAGCAACGCCCGAAATGGCAAAGTCTTCGGCAATGCTATCGCCCGCTGCGGCAATCGCTTTGCGCAGTTTTTCAATAAGTTCGTATCCGGGGCGGCATTCCGTCCCCTTATGTCTACACGATGTGCAGACCGTGATGCGGTGTTGTGTTGTCCGGTCCATGCAGCCCTCCGCGCATAAGCGGGGGGACGAAAGGGCATGTTTGTGGGGCCAAAAGAGCCGTGTTCACCATCATGTTCTCCGCTCCGGACACCCCGCCCGGTTTGAGTTTCTCGTGGCACATCTCTGTACCTTTGATGGCAGGTCTCCTGACTTTGCGGGTCGCTGCTTGCCCGATCCTTCCCGAGCTTGCGCTCAGTGGTGATCATCGGGGTCGCTCGCCGCTCACAGTTGCGGGGGCAGTCACGGATTCGGCGCGCTTTGGCTCTTCCTCACCGTATTCCCTTTTCATTCCAGACGCATTTTCGGCGCATGGAAACCATCCTTGTCAGTGTTTGCGATTCCGGCGGAGGGGTCAAGGGCAGAGTTGACAGCTGGCGGTGTCAATCTACCGGTGTTAGCGGCCGTGCCATATCCTAGAGCAGCAAATCACCCAAACCAAACTGCGCCCCGATGATGCCGATAATGACGCCAAGTGGTAGGCTGAAAACCATAACAAGCGGTTTGCGGGGTTTCTGGAGTTGTCGAGGTGCCGAAAACCTTCCTGTCGAAATGAACTCGAACGCCCGTTCCAGAATCAGATAAAAGACGATGAAACCTGCCGAAAGGGCGATGATCATCAAGATACTGCCCCAGGCGCCACTGGCGGCAAGTGCGAATAAGCCATCGATTGCCAGTCCAAGAAATACACCGACCGCAACAAGCGCAGCGAAGTTGAACCAGTCAAAGGTCTGCATTTTTTGTCTTGTTTTCATATACTACAGCCTCTTCGGATCTACGGGATCAAGCATGGAGCACGCGCGATCGGGTTTTTCAAGTAGCCTCAAGTCGCGGCCGTCCCTCACTTCCTAGACGTCCTCCAAAATCAAATCTGACGCTTTTTCGCCAATCATGATCGCAGGGGCATTTGTGTTGCCCGAGACAATCTCCGGCATGATCGAACAATCCGCGACACGCAGCGCTGCAATGCCATGCACACGCAACCGCGCATCAACAACCGCGCCCTCGCCCTCGCCCATCTTGCAGGTGCCCGTCGGATGATAGATCGAGGCAGTGTTATTGCGCGCCCAATCGAGTGTCGCCTCGTAGTCATCCATCGGCAGGCTGGGATTTGGCCGGAACTCTTCGCTGATCTTTGACGTGAGTGGCGCGTGCCGCGCAATTTTGCGGGCGATATTCACGCCTGCGACCACGGTGCGGCAGTCGGTTTCGGTGGACAGATAATTCGGAATAATCTTGGGGTAGGTCCGTGGATCGCTGCTTTGCAGCCTGATCTCGCCTTTGCTTTCCGGGCGGAGCTGACACACCGACATCGTGAAGGCCGAGAATTTATCGGCACCCTTGCCGGGGTTTTCGGCCGAGAGAGGTTGGACGTGGAACTGGATATCAGGCGTTTCCAGGTCGTCGCGCGTCTTCAGGAACCCAGTTGCAAGGCTGGCGGCCATCGTCATCGGACCGGCGCGGAACATCAGATACTTCAATCCGATCTTGGCCTGCCCGAAGAGCGAACCGACCTCATCATTCAGGGTAGGTTCGTTGCATTTGTATACAAGCCGCGCCTGCAAGTGATCCTGCATGTTCTTGCCCACACCCGGCAGATCATGCACCACGTTGATGCCATTTTCAGCCAAATGCGCCGCCTCTCCGATGCCCGAAAGCATCAGGATTTGCGGGGAATTGATCGCACCGCCCGACAGAATGATTTCCTTGCGTGCCTTGATGGTTTGCACCGTCCCGCTGCGGTCGGTGTAGGTCACGCCTGTTGCGCGTTTTCCTTCGATAATGACCCTTTCGACCTGCGCATGGGTGATGATTTGCAGGTTCTCGCGCGATTTGACCGGATTGAGATAGGCCACAGCCGCACTACACCGCCGGCCGTTGCGCGACGTCAGCTGAAAAAAGCCCACGCCTTCTTGCTCTGCGCCATTGTAGTCAGGGTTGAATTTATAGCCTGCGGCTTGCGCCGCTGCGACCCATGCATCGGTGATCGGACGTTGGATGCGCATGTTAGAAACCGACAGCGGGCCCTGATCGCCGTGGTATTCATCGGCACCGCGTTCGTTTTTCTCGGCGCGTTTGAAAAGCGGCAGTACATCGTCCCACCCCCAGCCGGTGTTTCCCATCTGGCGCCAGCGGTCATAATCCTGTGGTTGTCCGCGGACGTAGAGCAGGCCATTGAGCGAGGAAGACCCGCCCAGAACCTTGCCGCGGGGCCATTCTATCGACCGCCCATTCAGGCCCGGATCAGGCTCTGTCTTATAGCACCAATCCACCTTGGGATTGTGGATCGTTTTGAAATATCCCACCGGAATATGGATCCATGGGTTAAGATCACGGCCACCTGCCTCAAGCAGAATCACCTTATGTGCGGGATTCGCACTGAGGCGATTGGCAAGGACACAGCCTGCAGAACCTGCGCCTACAACTATAAAATCAGCTTCCACTGCTTCTTTCTCCATCAATGTGAAAAAACTCTATGCAGAACGCAAAGACTATACTAGGCTTTTTTGAAACTATAAGTCTCAATAATCGACAACATGGGAGGAAACATGATGATTGGAGATAAACTCAGCCAGATTTCGCGGAGGGATCTGTTCAAGCTGGCAGGGCAATACGGGATGAGTTCGACGCTTATGGCGGCGGGAACATTCGGTGGCGCCATGAGCCTTGCGAACCTCGCCGCGGCGGCGGAATCGACCTACGAACGCCGCTTCGCGAAGGAAGCAAAATACAACCTGAAATTTGGCGCATCCGGCTTTAACGCCCGCAACCTGCTGATCGAGCGTGCGGGCGCATTGGAGTTTGCACGTGATCTGGAGGCACGTACAGACGGTGAAATTCGCATCGAATTTATTGGTGACAACCAGATCTGCGGTCAAACGTCCTGCGTTGAAAAAACACAGCAGGGTATCGTTGATATCTATGCGGCCTCAACACAGAACTCTGCCGGTGGTGCACCTTACCTGAACGTTCTGGACTACGCGTATATGTTCCGTAACCGCGCGGACCAGTATCACTTCCTGTATTCACCGGCGTCCATGCGTCTGCTGCGTGAACCATATGAAAAGCGTCACGGTCTGAAGTTCCTTTTCAGCCATGCGGAACTGCGCGGCATCCAGCTGGGTATGAACTTTGACGACAAACCCACAATCACATCTGTCGAGCAGTTGGCCGGTACCAAGAACCGTGTCACAGGTACACAGCTTGGTCGCATCGCGATGGAAGCGCTGAACCTGAACCCTGTTCCGATCGCGTGGGAAGAAACCCTTGATGGCCTCAAGCAAGGCCTGATTGACGGTGCGGAAACATGGGCCTCTGCGGTGGCTTACGCCAACATGGCGCCTGTTGTATCCCAGTCTGTTCACCTGAACTTCTTCTGCGGTACCGAGCACACAGCCATGTCTGCGTCGGTCTTCGATAGCCTTGAAGGCTATCTGCAGGATGCGGTAATGGAATCAGCCTATTGGGCACAGACACATGTACAGGCGGCAAACGAAGTTGCCCTGATCAACACTGTCGGCCAGTCTGACCCTCAGCTTCCAAACACGATCTTTGCACAAAACGGAGTGCGCAACGCGTTCTTGTCTCCTGAAGAGATCAAGAAGGCGGAAGAAATGTGCTCGCCTGAGTATCAGCCAGCACTCTGGGAAGAGTGGCGCGAGCGCCTCAACGGCTGGTCCGGTGGTCTGGACACATATCAGGAGATCTATGACGAGGTCCGCACAATTGATGCGAACACGTTGCCTGAAAACGTTGAACCACGTCGCTGGTGGAAAGGCTAAGGCCTTTGCCTGTTGACTAGAAATCTGGCCGGCCGAATGTGAGTTCGGCCGGCCTTTTTCACCACACAATAAGATAGCTGCGGTCAATGCAGCTCTAAGACAGATTTCGGGGGGAGACCTGTATGTCGATATTATCCGAGGCGGTAGCTATTGTGCCCGCTCTCTTCTCGGGAAGTGCCTGGGAAATGCGGAGTGCGTTCGATACAGACGGTATGTGGCTGTTCTGTTTTGTGGCGACCTTTGTGGGCGGTGTTCTGGCCCATTTGTTCTATCAATTCTTCCCTTTCATGGAGCGCCATCTAGAGCGCGGCCTCTCGGTAATTGTGTATCTGATCATCGCCGGGATCATCTGTTGGGGTGTGATCGACCGCTTTGTCTTTTCGCACCAGTGGTCAGGATCAACGACGGTCCCGCCCTTCCTGTTTATGGTCATGGCGTGGTTCGCCTGTTCCTATAACGTCAAGCTGCGCACGCACCTGAGCTTTAGCGAATTTAGAACCAAAATGCCCCCCGCGGGTCAAATGGCGACCCTCACACTTGATGCTATTCTCTGGTTCGGCTTCTGCTGGATCGCGATCACTACGTCGCTGCGGTTTACGGTACTGTCCGCTGACAACTTTCAACTCGTCGACGGCGTCGATGACGTCATGAAGTGGTGGTTCTACATCACCGTTCCTATTGCTTTCACCCTGATGTCCGGTCGTGTGATCGGCAATTGGCTGGAAGACTGGAACAATTACCGGTCTGGCGATCAGATCATCAAACAAGCAGTTATTGGCGGAGATGTGTAATGACTGACGGCACATGGATTACCATCATTTCGCTGGCGGTAACGCTGTTCTTTATGCTCGGGACACCGGTCCTGCTGGTGATCTTTTACTGGGTTATCGGGTGTAGTTTTGTCATTGATTTGCCCCTCGCGAACACCGGCAATGAACTGATCAACGTCTTTAGCAAGGGTTTTGCCCTGCTGGCCATGCCTTTGTTTATCCTGACAGGTGACCTGATCAACCAATCGGGGATCGCGCGGCGATTGTCGGATTTTGCCTATTCTTGTCTGGGTTGGCTGCGCGGTGGTCTTGCGATGGCGTCTATCGCAGCCTGCGGTCTGTTCGCGGCGATTTCGGGATCTAACTCGGCCACGACGGCGACCATTGGTTCAATGCTCCATCCCGAGATGGTGAAGGGCAATTACGACGAGCGCTTTTCTGCGGCCACGGCTGCTGCGGGCGGTACGGTGGGTATCATTATCCCGCCTTCGATCATCTTCATTGTCTACGGCTTTTTGTTGAACCTGCCGATCTCCGATCTTTTTGTAGCGGGGATTATTCCTGGCACACTGATGGTTATAGGAATGATGACCGCAGCCTTTATCGTCTGCACGATAAACGGTTGGGGCATCCTGATCGGCCTTTCGATTTCGCGGCTGATCAAGACTGCTATCGGCGCTTGGTTGGGTTTCTTTGCTATCGGTTTGGTGCTTTGGGGTATCTATACCGGCAAGTTCTCACCGACCGAGGCAGCAGGCGTGACCGTGGGCTTTTGTGTCTTCATCGGCTTGCTGTGCTATCCGCTGAACAAGGTTATGGGAGCTGCCGCCGATGTGCCCGTTGAACAGAAAGGCTTTGCCTCGATGTTCGTCGTGCAGGGTTTCACGATTCCGCAGGTGCCGTCTATCGTGTCGCGCTCGGCGCAGATTACGGGTATTCTTGTTCCGTTGATCGCTGTTTCGGTAGCGATGCAACAGGTACTTTCATCACTGGGCGCAAAAGAAACCATTGGTGATTTTGTGACAGGAATGGGCGGCTATTATGCGGTGCTGTTCACATCCATGGCGATTGTTTTCGTGACTGGCATGATTCTTGAATCCTTGCCCGTGACAATCATTCTTGCGCCGATACTTGCGCCAATTGCAGCTTCGGTCGGCATTGATCCGATCCATTTTGCCGTTGTCTTTCTTGTTGGCGCATCCATCGGGTTTGTAACACCGCCCTACGGGCTTAACCTTTATGTCGCCTCCGGTGTAACAGGTGTGCCCTACTTCCGGTTGTTGCGCTACATCGTGCCCTACCTTATTGCACTGATTGCAGTCTGGTTCTTTGTGGCACTTGTTCCGGAAACTGCACTCGCGATTTTGCCGGATAGATAATGTGACGATGATTGACGACGAAAACGATGAGGCCGCCGGCCAAATCCCGACCAATCTAAGGCTCTTGTTGCTTTTAGAAGAAGTCGCGAAGGCCGGCGTCCCTGTCACGCCGTCAGTCATCAACGAGACCATGAAGCTGCCCAAGCCAACGATCCACAGGCTCTTTGCAACGGCAGAGGCAGAAGGGTTTCTGCAACGCGACATTGACGGCCGGTCCTACAGTCCCGGCCGTCGGATGCGGATACTTTCGATCAATACACTGTCGTCCGAGCGGATCAGAACCGTGCGATTGGCTGTCCTGAAGTCCTTGGCGCTATCGGTTGGCGAGACCTGTAATCTTGCGATCCCCGAACGCGAGGGCATGTTCTATCTCGATCGTGTGGAAACCCATTGGCCGCTGCGCATTCAGTTGCCCGTCGGCACACAGGTTCCGTTTCACTGCACGGCCAGCGGGAAAATGTATCTTTCAACGCTGCGCCCCGATTACCTTGACCGGTTCCTGAAGAACAACGAGTTGCGCCGGCAAACGGATAAGACAATCACCGATCCGGCGTTGTTGCGAGAGGAACTGGCGAGGACGCGGGAGCGGGGTTATGCCACGGATGACCAGGAATTCATGCCCGGCATGAGCGCCATTGCCGTGCCCATTCTCGATGACCGCGGGAGGCTCTTGTCGACACTCTCGATCCATGCGCCCGAACAAAGGGTGCAGGTTGCGGAACTGACAAAGCATCTTGAGACATTGCGCGATGCGGCAGACGAATTGGCTGCAATTGCCGGACGGTGACCGGGCCCAATATGTGCTGTGCGAAATGCGCCTTTGAACCTGCGCTGGAATTGCGCCATATTGGGGTCAGCCAATAAGACCGGGGAATTACAAAATGACGCTCGCCGTTCCAAAGCTGCGCTCCTGCAATGATTGTCCCATTCGCTATAGTGCAGTCTGTTCCAAATGTGAGCCGGACGAATTGCTGCAATTGGAAGAGATCAAGTATTACCGGACATATGCCGCGGGCCAGCCCATCTTTTTTGGTGGTGACCCGCTGGAATTTGTCGGTTCGGTTGTGTCGGGGGTCTCCAGCCTGATGCGGACGTTGCCTGATGGCCGAGTGCAGATGGTGGGGTTGCTTTTGCCGGGCGATTTCATGGGACGCCCCAATCGCGACACGATCGACTGTGACGTGGTCGCAGAAACCGACGTCATGCTGTGTTGTTTCCGGCGCAAACCCTTTGAGAAGATGATCCTTGATACGCCGCATGTCGGCCAGCGTCTGCTGGAGATGACACTGGATGAACTGGACGCTGCCCGTGAGTGGATGCTGGTCTTGGGCCGCAAGACCGCGCGCGAAAAAATCGCGTCCTTGCTGCATATGATCGCGGTACGCATGGCATCGCTGAAACCCGGTGAGACGGCAGCAACCACATTCACCTTGCCAATCACCCGTGAGACGATGGCCAACTATCTGGGCCTGACGATCGAGACAGTCAGCCGCCAGATGTCCGCCTTGAAGAAAGACGGGCTGATCGCTTTTGATGAACGCCGCGATATCCGCGTGCCCGATCTTGATGCCTTGAAGGCTGAGACAGGTGAAGAGGGCTTCTAGCTCCTATCTCTGACTCGGTGCCAGATATCCTAACGCGACATCAGGATTGGCAAGTCGGCGAGTTCCAGCAAGTCGCGCGTCGCGCCGCCAAAGACAGCCTCGCGTAGCCGTGAATGGCCATGGGCACCGCTGACGATCATCTTTGCACCAACCTCTTTCGCGCGCCGCAACAGGATATCGCTGACATGCGGTTCGGTTTTGGCCAGAACGGCGACTTCGGATTTTGTGCCGTGACGCATCAGGTATTGCGCCATCGCGCCGCCCGGATCAGACCGGTCGGCGGCATGCATCGGCGGATCAATGATACAGATATCTGTGATGTCGGCCTGCTCCAGAAGGGGCATCGCGGCCCGCGCCGCAGCCAACGCTTCGGCCCCGTCGTTCCATCCCATCAGTACATGACCGCCCGCATCAGGCGCTTTGCAGCCCTTGGGAATCATCAAGACGGGTCGTTCGGCGGCAAAGAGGCAGGCCTCGACAAGAGACGCGGCCTCGGGATTGTCCTGATAGGGGCGGGGCAATACCACCAGATCAGAGAATCGCAGTTTGCGGGCCAGATAACCTGTTAGGGCAGGGCCTTGCACAGTGGCCGCCTGTGATGACCAGCGCACGACTTCGCCGCGCATCCGGTCGGTTAGCCATGCTTCGATTGCCTCGCGCTCGGCCATGGCATCGGTGGTTTGTTGCGCCACCATCAACGCCTCGGCGCCGATGTAGTAATTGTTTGTTTCGGTATGGCTGATTGTCACGACATAAACGTCGAGATGCGCATCCATCCGGTCTGAAAGCGCGATGGCCGCATCCAGCGCTTCTGCGGATTGGTCTGTGTCGGTGAGAATCGTGGCGATAATCTTGTATGACATTGGTCCGGCCTTCCCCATATCGGTCTTACGTTGGGGGCGATCGTTCGCGCAAAACCGCCTCTTGCCAGAACACTGGCTTTCTTTGCTTTGCATGACCTTGATCCATGTCAAACGCGCCATTGATCCACATCAAAGACCCGCCGCGCCCCGGATTCCATAAGCACATGAACCAAGTAGCCGTCGGACCCTATTGCGATCCGGCAAGAAAAGGGGATCACTTATGGGGAACTATATAAAGTTGATAGCATTGGGGGGTGTTACGCTCTTTGCTGCTCTCGCTGCAAACTGGGGGCGTGATGTTGCGTATATCGTGCATGCTCTCATCATCATGGGCGTCGCGGCCTTTATGTTTGTGCGTGTGTTGCGCCAGATGGAAGCGCCGGTTTACGCCACGCCTGACGGCTATATGGACGATGTCGTCCGCGCCGGCGTAATTGCCACCGGTTTTTGGGGTGTTGTCGGGTTTCTGGTGGGCGTGGTTATTGCCTTCCAGCTCGCCTTCCCAGCCCTTAATTTCGAGGTCCTGCAACCCTATGGCAACTTTGGACGGCTACGCCCACTGCATACCAGTGCGGTGATTTTTGCGTTCGGCGGGAATGCCCTGATCATGTCGTCTTTCTACATCGTGCAACGGACCTGCGGCGCACGGTTGTGGGGTGGCAATCTCGCGTGGTTTGTTTTCTGGGGCTACAACCTCTTTATCGTTCTGGCGGCGACCGGCTATCTGCTCGGTGCGACCCAATCGAAAGAATATGCCGAACCTGAATGGTACGTCGATATCTGGCTGACAGTAGTTTGGCTGGCGTTCCTGGCGGTCTTTATGGGCACGATCTTCAAACGCGTCGAAAAGCACATTTATGTCGCCAACTGGTTCCTGCTGAGCTTCATCATCACGGTGGCGATGCTGCATCTGGTCAACAACCTGAGCATCCCGGTCAGCATCTGGGGCAGCAAATCTGTGCAGGTCTTCTCGGGCGTGCAGGATGCGATGGTGCAGTGGTGGTATGGCCACAACGCGGTGGGCTTCTTCCTGACTGCGGGCTTCCTGGGCATGATGTACTATTTTGTACCCAAGCAGGCCGGGCGTCCGGTGTTTTCCTATAAGCTGTCCATCATCCACTTCTGGGCGCTGATCTTCCTGTATATCTGGGCAGGTCCACACCACTTGCACTATACAGCGCTGCCTGACTGGGCTTCGACACTGGGTATGGTCTTTTCGATCATCCTGTGGATGCCGAGCTGGGGTGGCATGATCAACGGTCTGATGACGCTGCAAGGCGCCTGGGACAAGCTGCGCACCGATCCGATTATCCGGATGATGGTGATCAGCCTTGCCTTCTACGGGATGTCCACATTCGAAGGCCCGATGATGTCGATCCGTGCGGTCAACAGCCTGTCACACTACACAGACTGGACCATCGGTCACGTACACTCCGGTGCGCTGGGCTGGAACGGGATGATCACATTCTCCGCACTCTACTTCCTGACACCGAAACTGTGGGGACGCGCGCAGATGTATTCCATGTCCGCAATCAACTGGCACTTCTGGTTGGCCACAATCGGCATCATCCTCTATGCGGCCTCGATGTGGGTCACCGGGATCATGGAAGGCCTGATGTGGCGTGAAGTCGACGCAAACGGGTTCCTTGTGAACAGCTTTGCCGACACCGTTTCCGCGAAGTTCCCGATGTATGTGGTCCGTGGCCTTGGCGGGGTTCTGTACCTCGGCGGCGCACTGATCATGGCGTGGAACATGTACATGACCATCCGTGGCGGGGCGAAAGTCCACGCACCGGTTGGCGTGCCGGCAGAATAAGGAGGGCTGAGATATGTCTGATACACCAAACACACCAGCCAAAGGCTTCCTTTCCAAACACGCGATCCTTGAACGCAGTCCAACGTTGCTTCTGATCTCCTCCCTGTTGGTGGTGACGGTGGGCGGGATCGTGGAAATCGCACCCCTCTTCTATCTTGAGAATACGATCGAAGAGGTAGAGGGGGTGCGACCCTATTCCCCGCTCGAACTGGCAGGGCGCGATGTCTACATCCGCGAGGGATGCTATGTATGCCACAGCCAGATGATCCGCCCCATGCGGGACGAGGTTGAACGCTATGGCCACTACTCGCTGGCGGCGGAATCCATGTATGACCATCCGTTCCAGTGGGGGTCCAAACGCACGGGCCCCGATCTGGCCCGTGTGGGTGGCAAATACTCGGATGCTTGGCATCTTGATCACCTGATCGCGCCACGCTCGGTTGTGCCCGAATCGATCATGCCGGGCTATGCCTACCTGCTCGATACGCCGGTGAACGCGGAGTATACCGCCGATCTTGTGTCCACCCACCGGTTTGTTGGTGTGCCTTACACCGATGAAATGATCGAGGTCGCTGCAGCGGATGTACTGGCGCAGGCCGATCCGAATACAGAGGCCTATGACGATCTTCTCGAACGCTATCCGGGGGCGCAAATCCGCAACTTCGACGGCGCGCCCGGTGTGTCCGAAATGGATGCTCTCATCGCCTATCTGCAAATGCTGGGCACAACGGTCGATTTCTCGACCTTCACCCCAGACGCAAGCCGCTAAGGAGGCATGGATATGGAAAACACATCTCTCCTGACCCAGATGGCAGAAAACTGGATGCTGCTGGCGATGTTCACGCTGTTCATTGGCGCAATCCTCTGGGCCCTGCGCCCCGGGACCCGTGCCTTGCACCGCGACACCGCCAACATCCCTTTCCGTAACGAGGACCGCCCCGGTTCTTCCGAGACTGAGGAGCTGCAGAAATGAGCAGCAATGACCAAAAAGACATCGACGACGTCACAGGCACTGACACAACAGGTCACACTTGGGACGGGATCAAGGAACTGAACAACCCTTTGCCGCGCTGGTGGCTCTGGACCTTCTACATCACGATTTTCTGGGGGCTGGCCTATTCGATCGCCTATCCCGCATGGCCGATGATCAGCGGCGCAACGGCTGGTCTGTTGGGCTATTCAACACGGGCCGAAGTGGCGCAGGATATCGCCCGTTTTGAAGATGCGAACGCCGAGATTTCGGCGCAACTGGCCTCTGCTGATCTGAACACCCTGTTGGAGAACGAGGACCTGGCCCGCTTTGCGACCTCTGCCGGCGGTGCGGTGTTCCGCAACAACTGTTCCCAGTGCCACGGGTCGGGTGCCGCAGGTGCGGTGGGCTATCCCAACTTGCTGGATGATGACTGGCTCTGGGGCGGTGATTTCGACAACATCGAATACACGATCCGTCACGGTATCCGGAACGAGGAAGACTGGGATGCGCGTTACTCTGAAATGACCGCTTATGACGAGATCTTCAGCAATGAAGAGGTGGATCAGGTCGTCCAGTATGTGCGTCTGATTTCCAATCAAGAGCATGACGCGGGTCTTGCAGCGGCAGGCGAAGAGCTCTTTCTCAACAACTGTGCCGCCTGCCACGGCGATGACGGCGCAGGTAACCGTGATCTGGGCGCGCCTAATTTGACCGATGCGATCTGGCTCTACGGCGGGAGCGTGGATGCCCTCGAAGAAACCGTGCGCTATGCCCGTTTTGGTGTCATGCCGCCTTGGGGCGAACGCCTGACAGAGGCAGAAATCAAAGCAGTCACCGCTTATGTCCACCAGTTGGGTGGGGGCGAATAGGGATCACTGGCCTCGGAACATCTGTTCGCGCATATATCTGATGGCTATGTGAAGGAGAGGGCGTCTGCGAAAGTGGGCGTCCTTTTCTTTCTTGATTGATTTAGTTGTCATCGCTGACAATGACGTGGCGCAGAAGTCTCTACATGAGAACCGGTTTTTGATTCTTCAGATGGCGCGCGATGGCCTGCTTTTGCTGTCGCCCCGATGGGATAAAACGCGCAGGTTCCGGCCGGTAGTCGATGTCTGCTATTTCCGGAAACAGCGTCAGAATTTCTTGCTTTGCTTCGGGTGAAATGGCGCTGAGTGCCTCTGGGCCGGTGAAAAGGCTTTCCGTTGGCGCGCCTTCGGCAAAGATCACCTCGTGCTGATCAAACAGAAGGTGGACATAGGTGACGTGGGATACGTCCTCTTCCACGTAAATGCCGGGCAGGGCGGTCAATTTGATTGCCGGAATTAGCACGTCACGCACGCCAAACATGCGTTCCGAGATATTCGAGGACATCAGCATCCTGTGTTGCCGCGATACCAAGAGGTCGCGCTCGGGTAGGTCTTTGCCCAAAGCGCCAGCGACAATACGGACAGGATAGAGGCGCGGGTTGCAGCGCAATTCATCCCTTGAAACGGTCGTGGTAAAGACACGGCGCAAGACGCCAAATGTCTGATCCGCGCGCAGAATACGGTCACCCTCACTGAGTGTCTCAACCGGCTGCGGCCCTCGGTCCGTTGAAATAAGCGTACCTTCGCAGAAACAAGGCACAAGACGGGATTCGTCGATTGCACCGGGGCCACCATTTGAGGGACCTTCAGATGCACTTATGATCTCGAGCGGGGTGTTGGGCGGGGGTACGATATCAACAAAGGTGATCGCCTCGATTGTCGCAAAGCTCGGACTGCTATTGTTGATATTGACAGCGATCGCTGTGTAGAGGTTGCCATCGGGATCACGCAGGACGAATTGATATTCGGCTTCAATGCCCGCGCCTGCCGTAAAGGTTACACCATCAATAGTGACATCGGCATCAAGGCTCTGACCGCCGTCATTATCCGCAAAATTCGTTTCCGAACCATTGTCGTCGACAAAAATCTCTGTCCTGCCTGTCGTGTTGATCGTGAGCGTTTCGCCGACCAGATGACTGCCGTCACCCTGGTCAAGCCCGTCAAGTGTCTTGGGAACGGTAACGCCATCGACAACCCGCGTTCCGGTAAGCGAGATATTCCCTTCGCCGTAAACAAAGAACGAATATATTGCCAAAGTGCATACTCATAAGGTTGACCTCATGAGTTTAGGCGACTTTGGGCGCAAAAGAAAGTTTTCTAAGCCTCTTGCGCCAACCGGGCCTCAAGCACGTCAAACGGCACGCCGGGTTCATCCTTGGCGCCACGGATTACCAGTGACGTTTTCACGGATGCCACGTTATCGGCGCTGGTCAGTTCCTCGGTCAGGAAACGCTGGAACGTCCGCAGATCAGGGGCAACACATTTGAGGATGAAATCCACCTCGCCGTTCAGCATGTGACATTCGCGTACCAGAGGCCACAACTTGCAGCGGTTTTCAAAGGCACTCAGGTCTGCCTCTGCCTGACTGACCAGTCCGACCATCGCAAAAACCTGTACCTCGAAACCCAATTCGCGGGCGTTGACATCGGCATGATAGCCCTGGATATAGCCTTGCTCTTCCAGAGTTCGCACGCGGCGCAGACATGGCGGGGCGGAGATGCCCACACGCTTGGCAAGCTCGACGTTGGTCATGCGACCATCGGCCTGCAGTTCCGCCAGAATCATGCGGTCGATTTCGTCTAGTTTGGTCCCTGGCATCGGATTTTCCCTGATATTTTGCAAATACTACGCCAAGAAGGCCCTGTACGCAATATTATTTCAAGGGTTAGCAACAAAATAACGCAGGCTGCGCGCGACGAGTTGGTCTTTTATCATCGCCTGCAGAGGGCTATATCAAAAGGGAAATTTAGGAGAGACTGCCATGACCGACACGCGCCACATCAAAGTTTTGATCATCGGATCAGGGCCTGCGGGCTATACGGCGGGCGTTTATGCCGCGCGCGCGATGTTGGAACCGGTCCTGATCCAGGGGATCGAGCCCGGCGGGCAGTTGACCACCACGACCGAGGTCGAAAACTGGCCGGGTGATACCGAAGTGCAGGGGCCTGATCTTATGGTCCGGATGGAGGCGCACGCCCGCGCGATGGGCTGTGAAATCGTCGGTGATATCGTGACCTCGCTTGATTTGCAGAACCGCCCCTTCACCGCAACCTGTGACAGTGGCGCGGTCTATACCGCTGACGCAGTGATCCTATGCACGGGTGCGCGTGCCAAATGGCTGGGGCTACCCTCGGAAGAGAAATTCAAAGGGTTTGGTGTGAGCGCCTGTGCGACCTGCGATGGCTTCTTCTATCGCGGTCAGGAAATTGTTGTCGTCGGTGGCGGCAATACGGCCGTGGAAGAAGCGCTTTTCCTGACCAACTTTGCATCCAAGGTTACGCTGGTGCACCGCCGTGATGAACTGCGCGCCGAGAAGATTTTGCAGAATCGTCTGATGAACAACCCCAAGATCGAGACACTGTGGTTCCATGAGATCGACGAGGTCTATGGTGCCGATAGTCCTTTGGGCGTGGAAGGCGTGCGTGTGAAGCATACGCAAACCGGTGAAGTGACCGAGATCCCTGCGAAAGGTGTGTTTGTGGCAATTGGGCATGCGCCGGCGTCCGAACTGGTCAAGGACCAGTTGGAGACCCACAACGGTGGCTATGTCAAAGTGGCCCCTGGTACGACGAAAACCGCCATCCCGGGTGTCTTTGCTGCAGGTGATTTGACGGACCACGTCTATCGTCAGGCGGTCACCTCTGCCGGTATGGGCTGTATGGCGGCGCTGGATGCCGAGAAATACATCGCCGAACTGGAAGATACGCAAGCCGTTGCGGCTGCCGAGTAGGTTCCTCACCTGCTGCCTTTGGGGAGGGTGTTCTGATCTGTGGCCTTAAAATAGGATGTGAACCCCGTATTTTCAGGCCCGTGGACATTATCGGTTTTTTTCGATCTGGCCGCTAGACAAGCCCCTTGGGCCACGTCTATGCCACGGCTAACTGACCTTTAGCGTATTTGAGAAGACTATGTCGCATGATCTGACACCTGTTCCAGAGCTTTATGTTTCTTACGAGAGTGCCCAGAAGATGAAGCTGGAAGCCGCCGAGCTGACCAGCCATGATCTGACACCGCGCCAGATTTGCGATCTGGAATTGCTGATGAACGGGGGCTTTAACCCGCTAAAAGGGTTCTTGGGCCAGGCCGATTACGAAAGTGTCGTGGACACGATGCGTCTGGCCGACGGCACGCTTTGGCCGATGCCGATTACTCTGGATGTGTCAGAGGCCTTTGCCGAGACAATTGAACTTGGTCAGGATATCGCGCTGCGTGATCAGGAAGGTGTGATCCTTGCCACGATGACCATCACCGACAAATGGGTGCCGAACAAAGCGCATGAGGCTGAAAAGGTCTTTGGTGCGGATGATAGTGCGCATCCTGCGGTCAATTATCTGCACAACACGGCAGGTGCCGTGTATCTTGGTGGTCCTGTCACGGGTATCCAGCAACCTGTGCATTACGATTTCCGCGCACGCCGCGACACGCCAAACGAATTGCGCGCCTATTTCCGCAAGTTGGGTTGGCGCAAAGTCGTGGCCTTCCAGACCCGCAACCCGCTGCACCGCGCGCATCAGGAACTCACGTTCCGCGCGGCCAAAGAGGCGCAGGCGAACCTTCTGATCCATCCGGTCGTGGGCATGACCAAACCGGGCGATATTGACCACTTTACCCGCGTGCGTTGTTACGAGGCGGTGCTGGATCAATACCCTTCATCTACCACCACAATGTCCTTGCTGAACCTTGCGATGCGCATGGCCGGTCCCCGCGAGGCGGTCTGGCACGGCTTGATCCGTAAAAATCACGGCTGTACCCATTTCATCGTCGGTCGCGATCATGCAGGCCCCGGCAAGAATTCTGCGGGCGAGGATTTTTACGGCCCCTATGATGCACAGGACCTGTTCCGCGAGCATCAGGAGGAAATGGGCATCGAAATGGTCGACTTCAAGCACATGGTTTATGTGCAGGACCGCGCCCAATATGAGCCAGCGGACGAGATCTTGGACAAGGATGATGTGACGATCCTCAATATCTCGGGCACTGAGTTGCGCCGCCGTTTGTCTGAAGGGCTTGAGATTCCTGAATGGTTCTCGTTTCCTGCCGTTGTTGAAGAACTGCGCAAGACGCGTCCCCCACGTGCAGAGCAGGGGTTCACTGTGTTCTTCACCGGATTTTCGGGTTCTGGAAAATCAACGGTCGCCAATGCGCTGATGGTCAAGCTGATGGAAATGGGTGGGCGTCCGGTCACGCTTCTGGACGGGGATATCGTGCGCAAGAACCTGTCATCCGAACTGGGCTTCAGCAAAGAGCACCGCGATCTGAACATTCGCCGGATCGGCTATGTGGCCTCCGAGATCACCAAGAACGGCGGCATCGCGATCTGTGCCCCGATCGCGCCCTATGCGGCGACCCGACGTGCCGTGCGCGAAGATGTCGAGCAGTTCGGCGCGTTTATTGAAGTGCATGTCGCGACTTCAATCGAAGAATGCGAGCGGCGCGACCGCAAGGGGCTCTATAAACTCGCACGTGCAGGCAAGATCAAGGAATTCACAGGCATTTCAGACCCCTACGATGTGCCTGAGAACCCTGAACTGCGTTTGGAAACCGAGAGTGTGCCTGTCGACAACTGCGCGCATCAGGTGATTCTGAAGCTTGAAAGTCTTGGCTTGATCAAAGGCTAACGCATTGGTGTCAAAGGTAAGGTGGATCAAGATCCACCTTACATGATCAATGCACCGTGACTGGCTGCATGTTGTTTTCGCGGGCCAGATGAAAAGCCAGCTTGCGATCAGCAACCAGTGCGAGTTGTTCGCCATCGGCGTTGTGGACTGAAAACAGCTCTTCCAGGTCACCGACGCGTTCACGCATTTCCTCGGGAAGGTCGGTTGCAAGGATAGGTTTCACATAGACGATGCCTTGACCGAGCTTTTCGAGATCGAATTTGGTATTCATAACTTACCCCTTCCTGATTTTGATGGTTTGCACGACACGCTGCGGGACCGCGCGGCTCAGGTCGACGTGCAGCAGACCGTTTTCCATGATCGCCTCGCCGACATCGACGCCATCGGCCAGTACAAAAGAGCGTTGGAACTGACGCGCCGCGATTCCGCGATGCAGGAAGATGCGGCCTTCACTGTCGTCAGACTGGCGGCCACGGATAACCAGCGCATTGTCCTCAACCGTGATTGACAGATCACCTTCCGCAAAACCGGCAACGGCCAGCGTGATGCGGTAGGAGTTTTCCGACGTTTGTTCGATGTTATAGGGCGGGTACCCTTCGTTGCCGCTTTTCGCGGTCCGTTCGACCAGCCTTTCCAGCTGTTCAAAACCCAAAAGGAACGGATGCGTTCCCAAAGCCAATTTTGTCATAAGACATGCCCTTTGTTGAAGCGACTGTCAGGTTGTGGCCCCATTCCGGCGACCGTTGCTAAAAATATGGGTGTGGATGGGGCATTGATCAAGAGGAAGTATTAGGTTCTTGATGCTTTCACACTATAGAGTGGGGCAAGATCCCGCCCCTAAATGAGCTGTTGATGAACACTTCGAACAAAATGGAAGAAGTAGAGGTCCTTCGCATCAAGCTGGAGGTGCTGCGTCGTGAGCACCGTGATCTGGACGAAGCGATTGAGGCCCTGCATGAGCGCGGCTCGGCTGATATGCTCACCATCAAGCGGTTGAAAAAGCAAAAGCTGGCGCTGAAAGACCGGATTGCCCAACTCGAAGACCGCATTTTACCTGATATCATTGCATAACACGCCAGAGGGCATTGCCGCGCCGCCGGGCTTGGCTATAGTGCCGCTTCGTTTTGAAGGTGGGACAATATCATGACCAAACCCCTTGTCGGTATCATTATGGGCAGCCAGTCGGACTGGCCCACGATGCGCGAAGCGGCAGATGTGCTTGATGCTTTGGGGGTTCCTTACGAGACCAAGATTGTCTCGGCGCACCGGACCCCTGATCGTCTATGGGAATACGGCAAGACTGCTGTGGACCGTGGTTTGCACGTCATTATCGCCGGTGCTGGTGGTGCAGCGCATTTGCCGGGCATGATGGCCTCGAAGACCCGCGTGCCTGTCGTGGGCGTGCCGGTGCAGACGAACGCCTTGTCGGGTGTGGACAGCCTTTATTCCATTCTGCAAATGCCGCGCGGCTATCCTGTGGCAACAATGGCAATCGGTGCGGCGGGGGCCAAGAACGGTGGTTTGATGGCGGCGGGTATTCTTGCGCTTCATGACTCCGATTTGGCCGCGCGATTGGACCAATGGCGCAGCGATTTGAGCGCTTCTATTCCGGATGAACCCAGCGATGTCTGACGCTCTTCCTGTCGGGGCCACGATCGGTATCTTGGGCGGTGGTCAATTGGGTCGTATGCTGGCCGTTGCTGCAAGCCGCCTTGGCCTGAAAACCCATATTTTTGAACCTGGCGCGAATGCACCTGCGGGTGATGTCGCGCACCGTGTGACCACAGCTTCCTATGATGACATCGCAGCGCTGACTGCCTTTGGAAAAGCGGTTGATGTCATCACATATGAGTTCGAGAACATCCCGACGAGCGCGCTTGATCTACTTGAAAAACTGGCCCCGATCCATCCCGGGCGTCAGGCATTGGCCACCAGTCAGGACCGTTTGACGGAAAAGACCTTCTTGCAGGACTTGGGTTTGCAAACAGCGCCTTTTGCGGATGTCGGCAACGCGGCCGAGTTGGACGCTGCACTTGCCACGATTGGCACGCCTGCGATCCTGAAAACGCGGCGGATGGGCTATGACGGCAAGGGGCAGGCGCGGATCATGACGCCGGATGATGCGGCCAGTGCACTTGCCGATATGGCCGGTGCCCCTGCGATCTTGGAAGGCTTTGTGAATTTCAGCCATGAGGTGTCAGTTATTGGCGCCCGCGGGCCTGACGGGGCGGTGGCATGCTATGATCCGGGCGAAAACGTGCATGAGGCGGGCATTTTGCGCACCACGACCGTGCCTGCGAAACTGACGCCCGGCCAGCGCACGGATGCCGTGCTGATTGCTGCGCGCATTCTGAATGCGCTGGACTATGTCGGTGTCATGGGGGTCGAGTTGTTCGTCACTCCGCAGGGTTTGATCGTGAATGAAATCGCGCCGCGTGTCCATAATTCGGGCCATTGGACACAGAATGGCTGCACCATTTGCCAGTTCGAGCAGCATATCCGCGCCGTGGCCGGCTGGCCCTTGGGGGACGGTTCGCGCCATTCGGATGTGGTGATGGAGAACCTGATCGGTGACGATATGAACCGTGTGCCCGAACTGGCCAAAACTGATGTGGCGATCCACCTTTATGGCAAGGCCGAGGTCAAGGCAGGGCGCAAGATGGGCCATGTCAATCGGGTTGTAAAACCCGCTTAGTCGGTCCCGAAGATAATCCCCGTGAGGCTGAGACTGCGGTCGAATTCGCCGTCGCGCAGGAAGGCTACGACCTCTTCTATGACCAGAGGATTGTTCATCATGAAGGTATGGGTGACCGGCAGGACAAGGTGGTCTTTCATACCTTCCAGCCGCGTGGACGCGACCGACACTTTCCCGTCATCGGGCCCTTCGATCAGGGCGGAATAGACAGGGTTAAGGGTGCGATTGCCCGCGATGATCCCGATTTCATACGGTACTTCCGCCAGTTGGTTCGGCAGGCTGCCTGCCTCGGTCCCCAGTTGCAGGCCAGCGGGGCCGTTGACCCATTGGAACGGTTCGAAGTCGCCGAAGATATCGACGAGTTCGGAGCCGCCATTGGGTGGCCCCAGCATGACCACCCGCCCCATGTCAGCGGGGCGGTTGTTGGTCAGCCATGCACGCACAAGGATGCCGCCCATCGAATGGGTCACAAAATTGACGCGGCGGTCACCACAGGCGGCCACATCTTCGGGTAGGTTTTGTTGCACCAATGTCGGGATATCCGCCTCTGTCGAGGGGTAGCCGCGGTTCACCACGAAATACCCTTCGTCTTCAAGCACCAGCTGGAGGGAGGTCAGAGAAATTTCGGTCCGCGCCAGACCGTGAAGCATGACAACGCACTCTTGCGCCACCGCTGCGCCAGAGAGGAAAATGCCGAAAAGTGATGTCCAAATCAGTCTCATACCCCATAGGTAGCATCCATGGGGGCGTGCAAAAGTCCAAAAGTGCATAAACCTAACGTCGTGCGATCAGCGACACAGCGATGCCGCCAAGAACCAGCGTGCCTGCCGCGATCAGACGGGGGGTAAGCGGTTCGCCCAGAAACAGCACGCCTGCTGTTACAGCGATAACGGGCACGCTGAGTTGTGCGATCCCTGCAATGGTGGTCGGCAGGGCGGGCAGGGCGCGGTACCAGAGTGCATAGCCAAGCCCCGAAGTGATCGCCCCTGCGATGATGGCGGTAAAGATAGCGGGGGCAGGCATGCCGCCTATGCCGGTTGCGATCATCACCACTGCGACAAGCGGCAAACACAATAGAAAGTTGCTGGCGGTGGCGCCTAGGGCGTCGGCCTCGGCCCGTCCCAGAAGCGTGTAAGCCGCCCAGGCCGCCCCCGCGACGGTCATGGAAATGGCGCCACCGATGGGGACGGTGATGTCGCCGTTGGGCCAGAGCAGGACACAAAGACCTGCCAGCGCGATAGCGGCCCCGACCCAGCGCAAAAGCGGGATGCGGCCACCTTCGAAGACAGCCCAGCCAAAGATCAGGATTTGCAGAACGCCAAAAAGGATCAGCGCGCCAAGCCCCGCGTCAAGCGTGATGTAGGCCAAAGAAAAACCGACCATATAGATGGCGAGCGCCAGCGCGCCTGCGCAACGGCGCGCCGTGAAGACCTCTGGCCTTGGCGCTTTGCGGGCCATCACCAGGATCCACAGCATTGCCGCCCCTGCGCCTGTCCGGATGGTCGCGAAATCCAACGGGTCCATGCCTTGCAGCGCCACACCAATCCTGTTGAGGATTGAATTGGCAGCAAAGGCGCACATCGTGAGTGCGACAAGGGCGAAAAGCCGCATTATGCAGGCCTGCTCGCGTTATCCACGGTTGTAGGCTGCCGTGACCAGTGCTGCGGGGTCTTTTGCGCCCAGACCATCAGCGAGAGCCTGTTTTTGGCGTTCGCCTGCGAGTGCCAGGATGGGAGAGGAGAGCCCGTAGGCCTCGACCACACGTTGGAAGACGCCGTTGTCTTTGTGGGCTGCCTGGATTTCGAAGCCGACCGTTTCGTCATCGCCGAGGATTTTGGGAATACGGTCCGCGATCATGGGAATACCGGCAGGGCCACCGCAGAGGATGCGAAGTGCGGTTTCCAGCGGAAGGCCTGCACGTTTTGCCAGTGGCATCATGTCATCAAGGCCGCTGAAGTAGCATTGCAGCATGCTGTTGTTGATTGTTTTCATCACAAGGCCAGTGCCAAGCGGCCCCACGTGGAAGACGCGGCCAGAGATGGCGCTCAGGATGGGTTCCGCGCGTGCTGCCGCATCATCGCTGCCGCCGATAAAGACACTGCATTGGCCTGCAAGCACCAGTTCCGGTCCGCCGGAGATCGGGGCATCGACGGCCAGAGCACCTTTGGCCTCAATCCGCGAAATGCGGTCTTTGATGATCGTGGGGACGACCGTGCTTGTGTCGATGATGATCTTGCCGGTGAGGTCCTGAGTGAGGCAGGTGTCGAGAACGGAAGCCACAGCGGTATCGTCAAGCAGGCTGAGGATCAGCGTGTCGCAGGTGTCGATCAGGCTGGAAAGGTTCGCAGCGGTGGCGATCCCGTCAACTGCGCGGCCACTGCGGGTCCAGCCCTGGACGATGTGGCCTTGCGCACGCATCCGCTGGGCAATCGCGCTGCCCATGCGCCCTAATCCGATGATACCGGTCTTTGTCATGCTACGCCTCCTTTGTCAGAGGCGATATGATACCGGATCACCGGAAAAGGGAAGGCGGGTTGCTTAGGCTGCGTCCCACGCACGGTCGCCCTTGGCGTCTTTGACGCGTGTGGGCAGGCCGATTTTATCAAGCAGGGAAAACAGTGGTTTGGGGTCCAGCTCTTCGACGTTCATCATCTTGCCGTGGTCATAGGTGCCGTCGGCAATGCGCATGGCCACAGCCACTGGAGGCACGCCAGCGGTATAGGAAATCCCCTGGCTGCCGACTTCGTTATAGGCGTCTTTGTGGTCAGCGACGTTGTAGACGAACACCTCGACCTCTTCGCCGTCCTTGGTGCCTTTGACCAGATCACCGATGCAGGTTTTGCCTGTGTAATTGGGCGCAAGGCTGGACGGGTCGGGAAGGACGGCTTTCACTACTTTCAGCGGCACAACTTCAAGGCCCTCTGCCGTAACAACGGGCTGTTCGGACAACAGGCCAAGGTTCTGCAGCACGGTGAAGACGTTGATGTAGTGATCGCCAAAGCCCATCCAGAACCGGATATCCGCCTGCGGATAGTTGGTGGCGAGCGAATGCACCTCGTCATGGCCGGACATATAGGCCTTTTGCTTGCCGACGACGGGCAGGTCCCATTCGCGGCCCACCTCGAACATCTTGTTTTCCTGCCATGCGCCGTTTTGCCAGCTATAAACGGTGCCGGTGAATTCGCGGAAGTTGATTTCCGGATCGAAGTTGGTCGAGAAATATTTGCCGTGGTTGCCTGCGTTGATATCGACGATGTCGATCGAGGTGACCTCGTCCATGAATTCATCTACCGCGAAACGCGCGAAGGCATTGACCATGCCCGGATCAAAGCCTGCACCGAGGATCGCAGTGACGCCAGCGGCGGCGCAATCGTCGCGGCGCTTCCATTCGTAGTTGGCATACCACGGTGGGGTTTCGCAGATCTTGGCAGGGTCTTCGTGGATCGCGGTGTCGATATAGGCAGCACCTGTCTGGATACAGGCCTCAAGCACCGTCATGTTCACGAAAGGGCTGCCTACGTTGATCACGATCTGGCTGTTCGTGTCTTTGATCAGATCGGCCACAGCCGCGCTATCCATGCCATCCACAGCATGGGCTTGCAGAACGCCGTCCTGTTTCATCGCGGATTTTTCATGCACACTTTCAATGATCGCCTCGCATTTGGCGATTGTGCGGCTTGCGATATGGATGTCGCCGAGCACGTCGTTGTTCTGCGCACATTTATGCGCGACAACCTGTGCGACGCCACCCGCGCCGATGATCAAGACATTGCGTTTCATATATCCAAAAGACCTCTTGTTGTAGTTTCAGGAGAGCGCGGCGGCGAAATCATCATAGTTGAAATCGCGCACCAAACGGACCGTGCCATCCAGTTCGCGAATGGCGATGCTGGGCATCTTGACCCCGTTAAACCAGTTTTTCTTAACCATTGTGTAACCTGCCGCGTCCTGAAACGAAAGCCGGTCGCCCGCTTTGAGCGGGGCGGCAAAGCGGAACTCGCCGAAGATATCGCCTGCGAGGCAGGATTTGCCGCAGATCATCCATTCATGATCGCCCGTGTTCGGCGCAATCTTGGCAGGCTCGCGGTAGATGATCAGGTCCAGCATGTGCGCTTCGATCGAACTATCGACGATGGCAAGGTTTTTACCGTTGTGCATGGTGTCGAGCACAGTGACTTCGAGCGTTGCGGCCCCTGTGATCGCGGCCTCTCCTGGTTCAAGGTAGACCTGCACACCGTAGGTGGCCGCAAAGGATTTCAGCCGCGCCGCAAGCCTGTCGAGCGGATAACCCTCGCCTGTGAAATGGATCCCGCCGCCCAGGCTGATCCAGTCCATTCGGTGGATGATCGCGCCAAAGCGGTCCTCTATCAGGGTCAGCATTTCGTCGAAACGGTCGAAGTCGTCGTTCTCGCAGTTGTTGTGGAACATCAACCCGCTGATCTGGTCGGTGACTTTCGCAATTTCAGCAGGATCATGTTCGCCCAGACGGCTGAAAGGGCGGGCAGGATCGGCGAGGTCAAATTCGGAAGTAGAAACGCCCGGGTTCACGCGCAGGCCGCGGATGTGGCCCTGCGACGCGTCGGCGAATTTTTTCAACTGACCGATGGAGTTGAAGATGATCTTGTCGGAATGCTCCAGAACTTCGACAATTTCGTGATCGGCATATGCCACGGAATAGGCGTGTGTTTCACCTACGAATTTTTCCTTTCCCAAGCGCACCTCGTAGAGCGACGATGAGGTTGTGCCGTCCATATAGTCGGACATCAGGTCAAAGACGGACCATGTTGCAAAGCATTTGAGCGCCAATAGGGATTTCGCACCGGAGTTTTCGCGCAGCCACGCGATTTTTTCGAGGTTTGGCAACAGGCGGGATTTGTCGATCAGGTAATAGGGTGTCTGCATGGTCGGGTCCCTCCGGTTGGGCGTGTTCTGGCGGGTGCTTAGCCTGCATCGCTTTGCACCGAAAGTAGTCTTTTTACATGTCGATCAAGCAGAAAGGGCGGCCCCTTGCGGGACCGCCCTTCGTTTTCTGAGCTGGTAAACAGCGTTTGGGCCGGGCCCAAACCGCAATTTACATCATGCCGCCCATGCCGCCCATGTCGGGCATGCCGCCGCCAGCGCCAGCGCCTTCTTTGGCAGGCTTGTCTGCAACCATGGCTTCGGTTGTGATCAGCAGACCTGCAACAGAGGCTGCGTCCTGCAGAGCAGTGCGCACCACTTTGGCCGGGTCGATCACGCCAAACTTGAACATGTCGCCATATTCTTCTGTCTGCGCGTTGAAACCATAGGACTTATCGTTGCTTTCGCGGATTTTGCCAGCAACGACGGAACCGTCGACGCCAGAGTTCTCTGCGATCTGGCGCAATGGTGCTTCGATGGCTTTGCGGATGATAGCGATACCAACATCCTGGTCAGAGTTTGCACCCTTCAGTCCTTCGAGTGTTTTGCCAGCCTGGATCAGCGCAACACCACCACCAACAACGATACCTTCTTGTACGGCAGCGCGTGTGGCGTTCAGCGCATCATCAACGCGGTCTTTGCGCTCTTTCACTTCCACTTCGGACATGCCACCGACGCGGATAACAGCAACACCACCGGCCAGTTTGGCCACGCGCTCTTGCAGTTTTTCGCGGTCGTAGTCGGATGTTGTTTCCTCGATCTGGCCACGGATCTGTGCAACGCGGGCTTCGATTTCGGCTTTGTCGCCTGCACCGTCAACGATGGTTGTTTCGTCTTTGGTGATCGAAACGCGCTTGGCTGAGCCCAGCATGTCGATTGTGACGCTTTCCAGCTTCATACCCAGATCGTCGGAGATGACCTGACCGCCTGTGAGGATCGCGATGTCCTGCAGCATGGCCTTGCGGCGATCGCCGAAACCGGGGGCTTTGACCGCTGCGATTTTCAGGCCGCCGCGCAGTTTGTTGACAACCAGAGTTGCCAGCGCTTCGCCTTCAACGTCTTCCGCGATGATCAAGAGTGGCTTGCCGGACTGGATGACAGACTCGAGCAGTGGCACCATTGGCTGCAGCGAAGAAAGCTTCTTCTCGTGCAGCAGGATGATGGCGTCTTCCAGCTCTGTTGTCATTTTGTCGGGGTTTGTCACAAAGTAGGGTGACAGGTAACCGCGGTCGAACTGCATGCCTTCAACAACATCGGTCTCTGTCTCAAGACCCTTGTTCTCTTCGACAGTGATAACGCCTTCGTTGCCGACTTTCTGCATCGCATCAGCGATTTGACGACCGATTTCAGTTTCACCGTTGGCAGAGATTGTACCAACCTGCGCAACTTCGTCGCTGTCGTTGACAGGACGGGCAGCGGCTTTGATGGCTTCCACGACTTTGGCTGTTGCCATGTCGATGCCGCGCTTGAGGTCCATCGGGTTCATGCCGGCGGCAACAGATTTCATGCCTTCTTTGACGATGGCCTGAGCCAGAACGGTTGCGGTTGTTGTACCGTCGCCTGCTTCGTCATTGGTGCGTGAGGCCACTTCTTTGACCATCTGCGCGCCCATGTTCTCGAACTTGTCTTCCAGTTCGATCTCTTTTGCGACAGAGACACCGTCCTTGGTGATGCGTGGCGCGCCGAACGACTTGTCCAGAACCACGTTGCGGCCTTTGGGGCCGAGAGTGACTTTTACCGCGTTCGCAAGAATGTTGACGCCTTTGAGCATCTTGTTCCGTGCATCGGTATCGAATTTTACTTCTTTAGCAGCCATTTTCATGTGCTCCTTGAATGATTGGAAATGTGAGGGCGACCGGTCGGCTTACATGATGCCGAGGATGTCGCTTTCTTTCATGATCAGCAGCTCTTCGCCGTCGATCTTGACCTCGGTGCCGGACCATTTGCCAAACAGCACTTTATCGCCTGCCTTGACAGACATCGCAATCAGCTCGCCGCTGTCCTTGCGCGCACCTTCACCAACGCTGACGATTTCGCCTTCTGCTGGCTTTTCTTTTGCGTTCTCAGGAATGATGAGACCGCCTGCTGTCTTTTCGTCGCCTTCAATGCGACGGACCAGTACACGGTCGTGAAGTGGTTTAAATGCCATCTCTGAACTTCTCCAGTTCGTGTTTCTCCCATGTTAGCACTCAACAGGGTCGAGTGATAACGATGCGTAGGTAAGGATCACATCAGTGTGAGTCAACAGCACGGTGCATCGATTTTTCAGTTTTTTGAAATCCGTCTCAAAAAGCTGGAATGCTGCTTTGTTTTCGTGGGTTTGCGCTGTGCGTGCACGGCGCGCTAAGCGAGGGGTTTCACCCTTCGCGCTCCCCAGGATATTTTCGGGCCGATAATGGGAAAGGTAGGTATTACCGTCAGGGCTTGTGCGGTGCGTCGTCGTCTTCGGAGAGGATACGCCAGGCATCGCCTTCAAGGTCCTCGTACTGGTCGTGTCGCAGGCTCCAAAGGAACGCAGCAAGGCCTACACCGCCAAGAAACAGCGAGACAGGGATCAGGACCACAAGGATGTTCATAGCTTCCCTTTCAGACGCAATGCATTCAGCAGGACGGTGATCGAGGATGTCGACATCGCAATTGAGGCGATCAGCGGTGTCGCAAAGCCTGCCAGTGCGATTGGCACGGCGATAATATTGTAGAGTGTGGATAAAGCAAAGTTTTCCTTGATGCGCGCCCGCGCGGCGCGTGCCACCAAGGGCAGTTCGATCAGCGGTGTCAGGCTGTCGTTGAGAAGAACAATGTCCGAAGCGGCGCGAGAGGCATCTGCTGCCGTTGCCGGTGACACCGATGCATAGGCGGCAGCGAGCGCACCGGTATCGTTCAGACCGTCACCAACCATGAGGACTTTGGCGCCCCTGCTGGACAGGTCGTTGATATAGGCGATCTTGTCTGCTGGCGTTGTTTCGGCTTGCCATGACGTGATGTGCAACATGCGTGCAATTCTGGCGGTTTCATCCGCATCATCGCCCGAGACCAGATGGATGGTAAGGCCTGCTTTTTGCCAGCCTTGCACCAGTGCTTGCGCCCCGTCGCGCAGTTCTGAGCGCAGGGTGATCTTTTGCGGCGTCCGGTCGCCAATTTTGATGTAGGTGCCTTTGCCAGCACCAAGCCACGCACCTGAGCCCAGTTGGACTGTTTGGCCTTGATAATGCGTACTGAGACCCTTGCCTGCGTGCTCCTGCTGGTCGCGCAGCTTGGCCGGCGTGACGCCTTGCAGGGACGCCGCGATGGCTTGTGAAACCGGGTGTGTCGCGTTCTGGGTCAGGGCGAGTGCGATGGATTGTGTTTCGGCATCCAGCGTATCGCGTGCGGCTGCTGGCATGGTCAGTGTACCGGTCTTGTCGAAAACCACGGTATCGACTTCGGCCAGACGTTCGAGGGCTGTGCCATCCTTGACCAAGAGACCTGCGCGGAATAATCGCCCTGCGGCGGTCGTGGACACCGCAGGAACTGCCAGGCCCATGGCGCAGGGGCAGGTAATAATCAGCACGGCCACCGCAATATTCAACGACAGGCGGAAATCGCCGGAATAGAGCATCCACCCGGCAAAGGCGAAAAGCGCCAGCAAATGCACGACCGGTGCATAGAGTGCTGCGGCCTTGTCTGCGATGGCGGTATAGCGATTGCGGGTGGCTTCGGCCTCGTCCACCATCGTGACCATCTTGCGCAGTGTCGTGTCCGCGCCGACGGTTGTTGCGCGGATAGTAAGCGGGCCGGTCATGTTTACCTCACCGGCGGTGACGGTCGTGCCGGCACTTGCGTTGCTGAGGCGGCTTTCACCGGTCAGCAAAGAGCGGTCGATCTGGCTGGCCCCCTCGGTGATCGTACCATCGACGGGAATACGGCCGCCGGGCAAAACCTGTACCAGGTCTCCGATCGCGAGATCGGCAAAGTTGACCATCTGACGCACACCATCGCGCACACGCATGACGCGGGGAACCTCAAGCGCGGAGAGCTGCGCTGCGGCAGAGGCGGCCGCCTTGCGGCTGCGGTGGTCGAGGTAGCGGCCGATCAGCAGGAAGAACGTCAGTGTCACGGCGGCATCGAAATAGGAATGACGCCCGCCGTAAATTGTCTCGTAAAGCGAAATGCCGGACGCAAGAAGGATCGCCAGCGAAATCGGCACATCCATATTCAGACGATAGGCCTTCAGTGACCGCCATCCGCTCTCAAAGAACGGCTGTGCGGAATAGAACAACGTCGGTATCGCAATGATCGCTGTGATCCAGTGGAACATATGCATGGTAGCGCCGATGGCGCCCGACCAAACAGCCACCGACAGCAGCATGATGTTCATGTTGGCAAACCCCGAAACCGCAAGACAGGTCATCAGACCGCGGCCATAGGTATCGGTGTCTGCGCCAAGCAGGCTTGTATCGAGAACACGCGCCTCGAACCCTGCCATTTCCAGTGTATCGATTAGGACTTCCGGTGAAATGGGTTGATCCGTACCGACGGTCACCCGTTTCATGCTGAGGTTCACGCGGGCATTCGCGACACCTTCGATGTCACGCAAAACCCGCTCGACCCCATTGATACAGGCGACACAATGGATGCCTGGCAAGGAAAGTACGATCTGCGATGTACCGTTTGAGGCGGCTTTCTCAAGCTGCCCCTCGGGCAGGCCGATGCAGGCCGGACAGAAGGTTGCGTCGCTCATTTGGCGGTGAGCGGAAAGCGGCGGCGGAACTTCGTGCCGTCCGGCGCGATCAATTCCAGACGCAGGTTCCAATAGCCTTCTGTCATGGTGACAGGCGCGGTGTATTGCGTCCCTGTCCAGGAGAATTCTGGCACGGTATCCATATTGACGTTCGTTGCTTGCCCGAGAATGGCGCGCGTGATTTCTGCCTGCAGGGGGACGCCGCGATGATCAAGGATGTCCACAGTCAGTACACCGCCTGTAATATCGGCACTGACATCCCAGTTGAGCGCATTTTGCGCTGCGCGATCTGCTTGAAAGGTCTGACTGACGGCATAGGAGTTGCGCGCCTCAAGCCCCGGAAACGTGGCAATCGCGTTCCATGCCAATGTCAGGTTCACAGCGATAATGATCCCAAAACCGCCGACCATAAGGGCCAGCATGTGCCATCCGGTAAATTCACGGGTCATTGTGGAACTCTCCCATTAAAGATTGCGTCTTTGTAGGCGCGTTCGCCCGAGGCCTCATCCTCGACCCAGAAGCGCAGATCGACGCGGTCCATGCTGGAGGCGGGGTCAATCGGGCGGGCCGAGACATAGACGCGTTGCAGAAAGGTTTCATTGGCGGGCACGACGATGGTTCTTTGCGAGGTGCCTTCCAGTTCGATGCGCAAAATTTCATCTGAGGTCAGCGAGAGGCGGAAGGTCCGGTCCTCGCCGTGTTTGTTCAGCAAGCGGATGTCATAGATGTTGCGCACTGTGCCATCAGAGAGGGTCACGAAGGTGGGGTTACGTACCGGCGCCACTGTCATTTCGATATCGGCGCGGATGAAAAGCGCAAAGACCAGACCGACGCCAATCGCGGCCCACATGGTCGTGTAGAGCATCGTGCGGAAACGGAAGACGTGCTGCCAGAGTTTCTTGGCGGGTTTGCCCTTGGCTTCTTCCTCTTGGTCGGAGAGCGCAAGATAGTCGATCAAACCGCGTGGCTTGCCGATCCGGTCCATCACGTCATCGCAGGCGTCAATGCAGAGCGCGCAGGTGATACACTCCATCTGCTGGCCATCGCGGATATCAATGCCGGCGGGGCAGACGTTCACGCAGGCCATGCAGTCTATGCAGTCACCCGCACCTTCGATGCGTTTCTTGCCACGTGGTTCGCCGCGCCATTCACGGTAGGCAACAGTCAGCGTTTCGGGGTCCATCATTGCGGCCTGAATACGTGGCCAGGGGCACATGTAGTTGCAGACCTGTTCGCGCATGAAACCGCCAAAGACAAAGGTGGTCGCGGTCAGGACACCGATGGTGATCCACGCAATGGGCGGTGCGGTGAAATTCGCAAGGCTGGCGGCCAAAGTGGGTGCGTCGGCAAAGTAAAAAACCCAGGCGCCGCCTGTCGCCAAGGCAATCAAGAGCCACACAGTCCATTTTGTGATACGCAGGCGGGCTTTGTGCAGGCTCCAATCGGCGTTCCACAGGCGCACCCGCGCATTGCGGTCGCCCTCGATCCAGCGCTCGACGAGGATGAAAAGATCGGTCCAGACGGTTTGCGGGCAGGTATAGCCGCACCAGACGCGGCCAAGTGCGGAGGTGAAGAGAAAAAGGCCAAGGCCTGCCATGATCAAAAGGCCCGCCACGAAATAGAATTCATGGGGCCAGATTTCGATCCAGAAAAAATAAAAACGACGGTTGGCCATGTCGATCAGAACGGCCTGGTCGGGCAGGTTCGGGCCGCGGTCCCAGCGGATCCATGGCGTCAGATAGTAGATCCCCAAGGTCACAGCCATGACCCACCACTTGAGGTTCCGGTAAAAGCCTTTCACGCGGCGCGGAAAAATAGGTTCGCGCGCGGCGTATAGCGGTTGGTTCTCGGAAGAGGACATAGGTGACCTGCAAGTTTAAGTTCTGTTCGCAGGTCCGGTTCTAAGGGGTGGGCGGTGAAACTCTTTGATGTGGATCAAGGAGGCACAGGTCATGCCTGCGGTGCGCTGTCGCAGTTTCATGTCCGCTGAACCGGCCTCGGTGTCCTCAAAGAGACGCGCTTTGCCCTTCTGATCCGCCAAAGAGCGGCTTTTGATTGGCCTGATGCCGCATGGCTAGCTTTCGCATCAGCTTTCCTTGTTCCGGTATATAGCGCGCGGAAACTGCCTTGTAATTTGGGTCACAGCATTCTGGAAACAGGTCTTCGATTTCCTGTCGGGCCTCGGCAGAGACGGCCTTGAGCGCTTCGGGGCCGGTAAATAGGCTTTCTGTCAGTGCGCCGTTTGACCAGACAATTTCATGCGCCTCAAACAAGAAGTGAAAATACGTCACGCCATTTGTCGTATCGTCGATGATGTCGATGCCATCCAGCGCAACGAGTTTGTTGGCGGGGATCAAGACATCTTCGCAATCAAACATCCGCAAAGCGATGATTGAAGAAACAAGAACGCGGTGCTGTGGTGATATAATCAAGTCTTGTCGGGGGTATCCCGCACCCAATGCATCCGCGCGGATCAGAATCGGTTTCAACCGCTCCTTCGCCTCAAGTTGGTCCGAGCTGAGACTGCATGCGCCAATCCAGCGGATGGGTTGAAGCCCGTGGTCGTACGTGAGCACCAGATCGCCAATCTTCAGGTCTTCGACACGGACTTGCCCGTCTGCAGTTTCAATCAGAGTTCCTGCGGCAAAGCAGGGGACATCGACAAACTCGCCGCTGGCATTTGTGGGACCCGTTATTGCTTGGTTGACAACGATCGTATTCGTACCGGTGTCATTCCATGCGGCATCAATCGCTGCGGTGTTAACGGTTAATCCGTTAAAGAGTTCGAGCGGTTCGAGTGCTCCGCCCGTGGACCGCGCGCCAAAGAGTTCGACAGTGCCGTCGGGGTTGATCACCAAGCGGACCAAGGGCGCGCCGTCAACCGTGCCCAACTGCCAGATTTCAGGGATGCGATCACTGCCGACATTCGACCCGTATGTGCGACCGTCGGTGAAGCGGATCGTCTGCCCTGCGGTAGCGTTTGCTTGAAACTCGACCTCGTTTGGCGCGCCAGCAGGGCCGCCGACAAAGAGATCAACACCGTTGATTTGAACACTGAAACTGTTGTCGAGCGTGGCAAAGTCGATGATCAGGCCGCCGTTGGGCGTTTCGTCAAAGAAGGTTGCCGTCTCACTGACTATGTTGAAATCTGGCACTGTTGGTCACTGGTCCTGATGATCTGTGCGGAGATTAAAGCATAACGGGCCAACCGTTAAGAGAAATTCATATCGGGGTGTGGACTAACCGAAACAACCGTCGAAGGTTAACTCCCGTCGGTCGGTTCGGTCCGTGGAAGATGCGGGAAATCGCCTGTGGAGATGTAGCTTTCCTCATCCGCGCTTGAAACGCGCCCGTAATGAACGTTGCGGTGCGGGTGACGGCCAAAGCGTTCAATTACCCCGCGTACCCGCGTGTTTTGCGCGCGCAGAGAGTCCCCCATATTGGCCAGAACCGCAGGCATCTCTGAGATAAGCGTCTCGGAGAGCTCGTCGATCAACGCGATGCGGTCCAGATGATCGGGGCCTTCACAGTGACCCAGCGCGATCAGATAAAAGAGCTTCTTCCACGGCTTCACGGCTGCGAAATGCCCGTTGGCGATCCCTTCAAGCACCAGCCGATTTGCTTTGATATCTTGTGCATAGGCCCCCGGCGTGTCGCGCCAAAGCGAGCGGGGGAACTGGTCCAATGCGATCAGCAGCGCGATGCGCCCTTCGGCGGTATCGGCCCAATGATCCAGTTCGGATCTCGCCGCGGCACGCGTCAGATCGGCGTGGTTTTGAATGATGGTTTCATCCATTCCACCATACATGCGCTCCTCAATCCACGCCGAGAACCGCTCTTCGCTTTCCCAGAACCCGTTATCGGGAAACCACAGATCAAGCACCTGGTCCGGTTTAAAGCTGTGGTCGGCCATCTTCAAAAACCCCTTTTAGATTGCGCCAGCACCGCCTGACCTTCCGTCATAGTCACCTGTTCGAGGGAGTATAGCAATGGCCTTGAACGCGGGGGGCGGCCCACGCAATGTAGGCCGCCCCCGTTTGTTTCGCGTTCCTTGGCTGTTTAGAACTGAACGTTCAGGCCGAACTGAAAGCCGTGTCTTTCGTAGGTGTCGCCGAATGCGCCACCATAGCCCGCTTCAATCCGGATATCGCGTGCGGCACTGGATGAGACCAGGCTCTGGAACCCGAGATTGACCCCGACAAAGTCGTCGTCACGCCCTTCGATCGGGAAGGATGCAGCGGGCAATCCGTCAAAGCCGGTTTCGATCAGCAGATCATCACTGGACATTGTGTTGTAGGCGACACTGCCTGTCAGCTTGTTCTGACCCGTGGCGCCGGGGATGTCATATGCGCCTTTCAGGCCGAATGATCCCATGAATGTGCTGCCAGATTGCTCTCCTACTGTCAGGTTGAACGCACCAGCACCGGTCTCGGTGAAGCCGTCGACTGTGACATTGTAGAACCCGATGGATGCCATCGGACCAACTGCAAAGCCGCCCAGATCGCGCAGATAACTGGCTTCGACTGCCCCAAAGGTTTGCGAGCCTTCGGTATTGCCGGTTGCCGTTTGGTCGAGGACATTGCGGGTGCTGTCGTAGGTTGCGTCCTGATACCCGAAAAGGGCCTTGAAGCTTGCGCCGGTCTCCATATTCGCGCGCGCAAACCCGATCAAGGACAGACCGGTCATTTCAACGTCACCAAGCCCGTCAGCAGCTTCGGCAGTTGATGTTGTTCCGCCGACCGCGATACCGACCGAGGTATTCGCGTTCACACGGTTTTCGACACCGACAGTGAAGGATGTCGCGTCGACATCATAGCCGATCGACCCCGACGTTGCATCATAGGTCGCAGCCGATCCACCCAGTGACGCGAGGCCATAGAGGTTTCCGCCCATGAGCCAGGACTGCGCTCCGCCGCTTTGCGTGACACCGATGCTATCGCCGCCAGCAACCGGCGCCAGACCGGTGATCGCACCGACATGACCCTGCGCTGCTTCAAAGCCCATCGCAGTGTAAGCAGGTGCAATGGTGAACCCCGTGCTGGTCAGAGCGGCAGCTTGCTCGGCTGGTTCCAGCGCGAGGATTGCTGCGATAGCGTCCTCATACTCCTCTGCATTGCCGACGTCCCAGTAGGGCACGTTCGCTGCTGCATCGAGATAACCCGCCAGTTTGAACTGGTAGTCGGACTGGGCCTCTGTCACGATCGGGACGAATTCCGGCACCCAGCGCAGGGTGAATACTCCGTCTTCGATCGTGCCAATGGTAATATCGTAATTCAGGTTTGCATTGCGCAAATCCTCAATCGGATCGACTGCAAACAGTCCGTTCGCTTCTGCTGCGGCGACAATAGCATCAGGCACGACACCGGATGCATAATCCAGATCGGCTACTTCGACGCCGAGGGTTGCTGCCAATTCTGCCAGACGTTCAGGCAGAAGAACGGGTGGTTCGGCGCTTCCCGGAAGGTCGTCGGGGACTTCCGTAAGAGCGAGGTTTCCGTAGTTCCATTCGCCATCCGCGATATTGTACCACGCGATCAGAGCAGATTCGTCATCGGGATTGTCGTTGTCGTCCCAGAACAAGCCATCAGGCACCATGGTATTGTCGAGAAAGAAATCGCCGAACGCTGCTGTGTAGTCGCTATTTGTAAACGCTGCGTCCGCACCGCTGGCTGTGCCAAAGGCAAGAACGTCCTCACTGAAATCCGAGGTAAAGCCTGCGCGGCTCTCGGAGAAGAACCCGATATCGCCCTCATTCCCGCCTTCGCCGAACAGGCCATCGACCAGCCGTCCGCCAAGGCCGATTTCAGTTGCAGCGAGATTGAACAGAACTGCATTTGCAGGGTCCGACGGGTCCATCAGCACACCATCAGAATCCCTTAATTCAAGCGAGAAGCCGGTAATGCGCGCACCTGTGAAGTTCGACACTTTGCCGAATGTGAAATAGTCGACCGAAGACGTATCAACCAGATTGCTTTCTTCATCAAAGTACGGATCGCTGTTGGTCTGGAAGGTCATTTCGAACGGATCGGGACCGGTCAGCCATGTCTTGATCCGCTTGCCCGAACCAGGGGCGGAATCGCAGTAAATGTCTGGGTTGTTGGCCATCAGACAGTTCACGACATCACCGCGCGACTCGATATCCTCACTGGTGTCCGAGAAATCCGTGATGATCACTTCAAACGGATCAAGGTACAGGAACTCGCCAGGGTTTTCGGGGTCGTCAACCCGCGTGCGTGTAAACGTAACGGCCTTGACGCCCGGCGCCAGAACACCTTCTTCAGGATCGGAAAAAATCAGTCCATCACCCGATGTTCCTATCAGCGGGTTCTCAGAAAGTGTGTCCGCCCAAGCAGTTGTACCGGCAAGGGTAAGTGCTGCTACCGATCCCGCGGTGATAAACCTTGTCCTTTGTTTCATCATCTCGAATTCCCCTAACTCTCAAAGTGGTTCCTACACATTCCAGATTCGGAATTATTAAGGGGTAGCGATGCAGTGATGTGTTGCTATTGATATATGTCAAAAATTGAATGTTTGGGTCTGGTTTGGAAGACCGAGCAACGGGCATATGCAACCAAAGTCTCGCTTTTCGCGATCAGGAGGCGTAAGCGTTTCGACATGAATATTGTTCGCCTCGAAGATGCCCGAAACTTACCGCTGTGGCGCAGGCCCACATCGCTCTTGTTTGTCATGGCAATGGCGATGCCTGTTGCCTTTGCGACGTGGTCGGCGCTGCTTAATAACTTTGTGATTGAGGTCGCGAATTTTGATGGCGCCGATATCGGCTGGCTGCATACTGTACGCGAAATTCCGGGCTTCTTTGCAATCGGTGTGATTGCGTTGATCATGTTTATTCGCGAGCAGGTCTTGGGGCTGGTCGCACTGATTATGCTGGGGGCGGCCACGGCTGTGACGGCACAATTTCCCGAAATGGCAGGCATTTTGACGGTAACAATGCTGTCGTCGATCGGGTTCCATTATTACGAGACAGTCAATCAATCGCTGCAGTTGCAGTGGATTGACAAGAAGCGCGCGCCGCAAACGCTGGGCTGGATATTGTCGGCGGGATCGGGCGCAACGCTGATTGTGTATCTGCTGATCGTCGTGAGCTGGGAACGGTTCGGTTTGACATATAGTACTGTCTACTGGCTCTCTGGCGGGTTTACGGCCGTTGTCGCCACGATGTGTCTGCTTGCTTATCCGCAGTTTGAGGCACCGCACCCGCAGGTCAAGAAGATGGTCCTGCGCAAGCGCTATTGGCTCTACTATGCGCTGCAATTCATGTCGGGCGCGCGGCGGCAGATCTTTGTCGTCTTCGCGGGTTTCATGATGGTCGAGCAGTTTGGTTTTGCCGTTGATGACATCACCAAGCTGTTCATGTTCACCCTGCTGATCAATATGTTTGCAGCGCCGTTGCTCGGTAGGATTGTGCAGGTCTTCGGTGAACGCCGGGCGCTGGTTTTCGAATATGTGGGGCTGTGTCTGGTGTTCTTCGCCTATGGTGGCATTTACTATTTCGGCTGGGGCGTTTTGCTGGCGACGGGGCTTTATATCGTGAACCATTTGTTCTTTAGCCTCGCACTTGCGATCAAGACCTACTTTCAAAAGATCGCTGATCCGCAGGACATTGCGCCCACCGCGGCGGTGGCCTTTACGATCAACCACATTGCGGCTGTCTTTTTGCCGGCGCTGCTGGGCTATGTCTGGCTGCAATCGCCGGGTTTGGTGTTTTTGATGGCGGCGGGAATGGCGATTATTTCGCTGTTGCTCTCGCTTTTGATCCCGCGCCATCCGGCCCCCGGTCACGAGACCGTGTTTCAGGGCCGGTTGTTGGCTGCGGCAGAGTAGTAAATCCGCCTGACCACACTATATTAAAGGCGAACCTGATAGGAGGCGTTCATATGTTTTTCATGTCCCGCGCGAAATCTGAAATGGTAGCCAAGGATGCAGCACTGCCGGGCCGTGCGCATGCGATCCCCACAGCCAAGACCCATTACGTGTTCGAGACCCCGCTGACAGGCGAGGTGCCTGCGGGCATGGAAGAAGCCATGTTCGGTATGGGCTGTTTTTGGGGTGTCGAGCGGATGTTCTGGAAACTGGACGGCGTGCAATCGACCATGGTGGGCTATGCGGGCGGCTATACCCCCAACCCGACCTATGAAGAGGTCTGTTCCGGCAAGACCGGCCATAACGAGGTCGTGCGCGTGATCTATGATCCTGCGGTCATTTCCTATGATCAATTGCTACAGGTCTTCTGGGAAGGCCATGATCCGACCCAGGGAATGCGGCAAGGCAATGATACAGGAACGCAGTACCGTTCCGGTATTTATGCCTATTCAGCAGCACAAAAAGCTGCTGCGGAAGCTGCAAAAGAGGCCTTCGCCCCGCGTTTGTCGCAGGCCGGTTACGGCGCTATCACAACCGAGATCATTGATGCACCGCCATTCTATTTTGCGGAAGAGTATCACCAGCAATATCTGGCCAAGAACCCCGGGGGTTACTGCGGGATTGGTGGCACGGGCGTGACCTGCCCGATTGGCGTGGGTGCCTGACACGCGCGATACACTTCATATTGCCGCACGGATTCTGCTGCTGCCTGTCTTGCTGGGGCAGGCAGTATTCGTGCGCAAACGCTATATTGCATTGCCGGAACCAACGGGAGATCGCACAGGGACGATCGGACAGGGGCCGCCATTACGGCTTTTGATCCTTGGCGACAGCTCGGCCGTGGGGGTAGGTGTCGCGCGGCAAGAGCAGGCCTTGCTGGGGCAGTTGACCACGCATTTGGCCCCCCATGCGACCGTGACATATCATCTGCACGCTGTGACCGGTGCCAAGACATCAGATGTATTGGCGTGGCTCGATACGCTGCAAGAAGGGCCATACGACGTTGCCGTCACCGCTTTGGGCGTGAATGACGTGACAAAGGCTGTGTCGCTCGGGCGATGGCAGCGACAACAAACAGCTTTGCTTGATCGGCTGACGACACAGTGCGGTGCGCGTAAGATCGTCGTCTCGGGCCTGCCACCGATGGGCCAGTTCCCGCTCTTGCCACATCCCTTGCGTTGGGTACTGGGGCGTCAGGCGGCGCGCTTCGACAGGCATCTGCATGCGCTTGTCGTGGCACGGCCTGCCTGTACGATGGCGCGTATTGATCTGGGTCTGGACAAAACGAACATGTCGGAAGACGGGTTCCACCCCGGCCCTGCGGTCTATGCGGCTTGGGCCAAGGAGATTGCGCAGATCATCCTTGCGGACCGTGAATTGCTTGACGGGGCGCGGGGCGCGCCATAACGGAAAGTGAACCAGCGCAAGGGCAAGATGATGATTACCTATTCGGCTTTGACAACGATCACCGGTGAAGACCCGGCCTATGCCTTGGCCGAAGCGATTGAAGGGCTCGAGCCGGAACCGACAGGCGTAGGTGTCTTCGAGATTGAAGACGGATCAGGCCTTTGGGAGGTCGCGGCCTACTTTATGGACCGGCCCGATGCCGGAGCGCTCGCCGTGCTATCGGCACTCTATGACGCAAAGCCCTTTAATATCTCGGAAATCCCCGAACAGGATTGGGTGTCAAAAGTGCAGCGGGAACTGTCCCCTGTGCAGGCAGGACGGTTCTTCGTCTACGGCACGCATGATGCAGACAAGGTGCCAGCCGATAAGATCCCTTTGCTGATTGATGCGGCCATGGCCTTTGGCACTGGGCATCATGGTACAACAAAGGGCTGTCTCGAGGCCTTCGACAAGTTACTGACGGACGGTTTCGCCGGAAAGAATATTCTGGATGTGGGTTGCGGCACGGCAGTGCTGGCGATGGCCGCTGCCAAAGCGCTGCCTGATACGGTTCTCGCCAGTGATATTGACCCGACCGCCGTTGAAGTGGCGCAGGCCAATGTTGTCAGCAACGGGCTGCAGGACCGCGTGAACTGCGTTGTCGCAGCCGGTTTCGGAGCGCCTGTCCTGAAAGACAGTGCACCATATGACCTGATCTTCGCGAATATCCTCAAGGCTCCGCTGATCGGTCTGGCGCCGGATATGGGAGCCAATATCGCAAACGGCGGCTATGCGATTCTATCGGGGATTCTCAATGAGCAGGCTGACGAGGTGATCGCCGTCTATGCTCAAAACGGGTTCAATCTGATTGAACGGCATGTGATTGTTGACTGGACGACGCTAATTTTAGGCAAAGTTTCGTCCAAATAGGGCCATATTGCCCAGATTAATTGAAAATTCACGCGGTTGGTGCGAATGTAAAGATGTTGTTGTATTATGAGTAACCGTCAAACTTTGGAGGATGATTCGGTGCAAGCCCACGTCCCTTTTGATAAAAGACTGAAAAAGATCGTCCGTCGCCATGAAAAAATGGCGAACGGCGTTGTGCGGACAGTAAACTCTGACGGGTTGATCGTGGCCAAGCCGCGGCTCTACCGCCCGCGCTTCCCGCTCAAAGGTCTGTTGGCGGTTCTCTTCCTTGGCTTCCTGTTCAAGGGGTTCCTGTTCGCTTATCTGGGCGAAGCAGCCTACGGTGAGCGCGTTGCGGCACTGCAAGGCGGCACCGTACTTGAACAGGCCGGCGCTTGGGTGATGCAGCCCGATCCTGTGACCATGGTTGCAGCTGCGGGTATCGCAACAGTGCTGCCGCAGAACTAAGCCAGCATAACAGAAAACGAAAAGGCCGCGTTCCAAATGGACGCGGCCTTTCGCTTTTGGTCGGTCGCTTTTGCTTAGCGTGCGGTGCGTGTCGCGATTTCTTCGATGTCGCCATATGTCAGGCCGATATCGTCCAGCTCACGGGCTGTCAGCTTGGACAGCGAATTGCGCGTGATACGGGCATCATTCCATGCAGCAACGGCGCTGAACATGTTCATGAAGAAACCAGAAATCTTGCCAGCGGATTGGCCAGCGACGGGGCGGGTTGTGTCAAAAGAGGCCATGGCCATATTCCTATTGTCTATGCTGCAGGTGCAGCGTTGATCTGATAGGGGGCATCTATGAGGGAAAGCACGGGTTGACTAGTGCCATCTTAGCATGGGTCATATGCGTTTTCATCATGCCTCATTTTTGTGCATATGCTGCCGCAAAGTATTTATTTATAAGGGTTTAATGGAGGCGCTTTTCACCCTTTGAGTGCCGCATTCAGGCGGTGTGACCTTTTCGGCGCATAACTGGCGCTATGCCAAGCCTCTTGGTCTTTGTTCGCGTTTTGTGCTAGCGATGCTCTTAGAACAAAAAAAGAGGCGAGCGATGCGTGTTTTGGGGATCGATCCGGGCCTGCGGAATATGGGTTGGGGTATTATCGACGTGGCCGGATCACGGCTGACACATGTGGCCAACGGGATCTGTCACTCGCAGGTGGGTGATATGGCCGACCGCCTTTTGTCATTGCATGAGCAACTGACTGCAGTCTTGCAAAAGTACCAGCCACAGGCGGCGGCAGTCGAACAGACCTTTGTCAACAAGGACGGGGCAGGGACGCTGAAACTGGGTCAGGCGCGCGGTATTGCGATGCTGGTACCTGCGCAGGCGGGTCTTGTTGTTGGTGAATACGCCCCCAATGCTGTCAAGAAGGCCGTGGTGGGTGTTGGCCATGCTGACAAGGTACAGGTCGCGCATATGGTCAAAGTGCAATTGCCCGGTGTGCAACTGGCCGGGCCTGATGCGGCCGATGCGCTTGCCATCGCGATCTGTCATTCGTTTCACGTACAGTCTTCCAGCAGCCTTGCTGCCGCATTGGCAAAGGCTGGCGCATGATTGGCAAGATTGCAGGACGGCTGGACTATCGCAGCACTGATCATGTGCTGATTGATGTGCGCGGCGTGGGGTATATTGTTTATGTCTCTGATCGCGTGATGGCGGGCCTGCCCGCCAATGGCGAGGCGGTGGCGCTCTATACCGATTTGTTGGTGCGTGAAGATAACTTGCAGCTATTCGGTTTTACTACGCTTGTTGAAAAGGAATGGCACCGTCTATTGATGTCGGTGCAGGGCATTGGGGCTAAGGCGTCGATGGCGATCTTGGGCACTTTGGGGGCCGATGGCGTCAGCCGCGCGATTGCGCTGGGCGATTGGAATGCTGTGGCCAAGGCCAAAGGTGTCGGCCCCAAGACCGCGCAGCGCGTGACGATTGAATTAAAGGACAAGGCCCCCGGTGTGATGGCGATGGGTGGATCTGTCGCCGAGGCGCTGGGCGATGACGTGATCGAGGTGGATGCGCCCAAAGCCCCGCGTAAGGCGGCAGTATCGCAGGGCAATCCGGCAAGTGCAGAGGCGTTGTCGGCGCTTGGGAACCTTGGCTATGCGCCGGGTGAGGCCGCGAGTGCCGTGGCTGAAGCTGCAGGGGCCACGCCGGATGCGGATACATCGACCCTGATCCGTGCTGCCTTGAAATTGCTGGCACCAAAGGGGTAGGGGATGGCGATGGACCAGCCTGACCCAACATTGCGCGCGGCCCCACGGCCAGAGGATGAAGACCGCGCGCTGCGGCCGCAGACGCTCGACGCGTTTATCGGCCAGCAGGCGGCGCGGGCCAACCTGTCGGTGTTTCTGGAAAGTGCGCGCAGGCGCGGCGAGGCGATGGACCATACCCTGTTTCATGGCCCGCCCGGATTGGGCAAGACCACGCTCGCCCAGATTATGGCGCGCGAATTGGGGGTGAATTTCCGGATGACTTCGGGGCCGGTTCTGGCCAAGGCGGGTGATCTTGCGGCGATCCTGACCAATCTGGAAGCGCGGGATGTCTTGTTTATCGACGAAATCCACCGGCTTAATCCGGCGGTGGAAGAGGTGCTTTATCCCGCGCTGGAGGATTTCGAGCTTGATCTGGTGATCGGCGAAGGCCCTGCGGCGCGCACCGTGCGGATTGAATTGCAGCCCTTTACGCTTGTGGGGGCGACCACGCGGATGGGGCTTTTGACCACGCCATTGCGGGATCGTTTCGGCATTCCGACGCGCTTGGAATTTTACACCGAAGATGAATTGCACGAAATCGTCACGCGCGGCGCGCGCCTGATGGGCGCACCTGCCGCCCCTGAAGGCGCACGCGAGATCGCCCGCCGTGCCCGTGGTACGCCGCGCATCGCGGGCCGTTTGCTACGCCGTGTGGTGGATTTTGCGATTGTCGAGGGGGATGGAACGGTCACCCAGGCCATTGCGGATAGTGCCTTGACCCGTCTTGGCGTGGATCATCTGGGCCTTGATAATGCCGACCGTCGCTATCTGCGGCTGATTGCGGAGAGCTACGCAGGCGGGCCTGTGGGGGTCGAGACGCTTTCTGCGGCCCTGTCGGAAAGCCGTGATAGTCTGGAAGATGTGATAGAGCCCTATCTGCTGCAAAAAGGTTTGATCCAGCGTACGCCAAGAGGCCGGATGCTGGCGCAGCTTGCTTGGACGCATCTGGGGCTGAACGCGCCCAAATCGCAGACGGATTTATTTGGTTGAAGGGGCAGATGCCTCCGGCGGAAGTTTGAATGGACATGGAAAATCAGGCGATAGAGCAGCTTTTTACCCGCGCGGACGAGGCCTATGTGTTTGCCCGCTGGGGGCGGCCGATCGTGCCGGTGGTGTTCGGGGTCGATGATGCCACACTGGCGGTTTTCAAAGGCGCGATCGAGGCTGTGGTGACACTGGCGTCGCATCAGATGGCCGAGACGGATATGGAATTGGGTGCGAACCTGATGGTGTTTTTCTGTCATGATTGGGACGAGATGACCGAGGTGCCGCATCTGGACAAATTGGTGCCTGATCTTGCGCCGTTGGTAGGACGTTTGAAGCAGGCCGACGCCAATCAATACCGGATTTTCCGGTTTGATGAGGCGGGCGCGATACGGGCGGCCTTTGTGTTTCTGCGCATGGACGATCATCTGGCGGCGGTGCCTGCGGATACGTTGGCGCTAAGCCAGGCAGTGCAGACGATACTGTTGTGGTCGGATACGGCATTTGACGAGATACCGCCTTTGGCGATGATTGGGGATAAGGCGATGTTGCGTCCTGAAATCGCGGATGTGATCCGTGCGGCCTATGATCCGGTCATGCCAGCAATGGCGCGCGATGCCAGCCATGCTTTGCGGATCGCGGCGCGGGTGCAAAAGGCATCATGACGCATCAATTTCCTATCCGCGTCTATTACGAAGACACCGATCTGGCGGGCATTGTCTATTATGCAAATTACCTGAAATTCATCGAACGCGCGCGCAGTGAATGGGTGCGCGAGTTGGGTGTCGATCAGGTGCAGATGAAGGCAGACGGGCTGGTGTTCGCTGTCCGCCGGGTCGAGGCCGATTATCTGCTGCCGGCGAAATATGATGATGAACTTGTGGTGCACACGACCATGCAGCCGGGATCGGGTGCGCGTCTGGTTGTTAAGCAAGACGTCATGCGCGGTGATGTCGTACTGTTTTCCGCGATCGTCACCATCATTTGTATGACTGTTGAGGGTGCTGTTGCCCGTCTTCCGGCAGTGATCCGCCGGTTTGTGCATTAAAAACCGCTCGATTTCGCGAAAGTGATGCGGGATTGGTTGGATTTCTGTAAGTTGATGCGATACGTTGAGGCGTAATCAGAACCCAAAATCGGGCCTACAGGCAGAGCAGGCATATGGAAGCAGCACACGAATTCACCATGTGGGCGTTATTCGCGCGCGCCACAATTACTGTTAAAATCGTCATGATCATGTTGGTCCTGGCATCCGTGTGGTGCTGGGCCGTGATTATCGACAAGATCATCCAATATCGCAAAGCGCGCGCCGAGGCTGAGGTGTTTGACCGTGCATTCTGGTCGGGTGAGCCGCTGGACGGATTGTTCGAGCAGATCGGGGCTGACCCCGAGGGGGCATCGGAAAAGATATTTGCCGCAGGTATGCTGGAATGGCGCAGATCGCACAGGCAGGATGGCGGATTGATTGCGGGTGCGACCGCGCGGATTGACCGCTCGATGGATGTGGCGATCGTGAAAGAGGCGGCGCGTTTGCAAAAGGGCCTCCCAATTCTGGCGACCGTAGGCTCCACCGCTCCGTTTGTGGGGCTGTTTGGGACCGTCTGGGGCATCATGAATGCCTTTATCGAGATCGCCGAGGCGCAGACCACCAATCTGGCTGTTGTCGCACCGGGCATCGCCGAGGCTTTGTTGGCGACCGGTCTTGGCCTTCTGGCCGCGATCCCGGCCGTCATTTATTACAACAAGCTTTCATCGGATAGTGACCAGATCGTCAGCGGCTATGAGGCCTTTGCCGATGAATTCGCCACGATCCTGAGCCGCCAGTTGGACAGCTAAGATGAGCGCGGGGGTCATGAAATCAGGCGATGACGGAGGCAGACGCCGCCGTCGCCGCTCGCGGCGCGGACAGCCGATGTCCGAGATCAACGTCACACCCTTTGTCGATGTGATGATGGTGTTGTTGATCATCTTCATGGTGGCCGCACCGCTTTCGGTTGTCGGCATTCCGGTGGAACTGCCCCAGACGTCGGCGACTGCTTTGCCGGGTGATGAAGAAGAGCCGTTGACGGTGACAATCACCAATGATGGCCGCGTATTGATTCAGGAAACCGATACCACCGAGGCCGAACTGGTCGCCCGTTTGCAGGCCATTGCCGCAGAGCGCAGCAGCGACAAGATCTTCTTGCGCGCAGATGGCCGCAACGATTGGAACCGTGTGGCCGAGGTGATGGGCCTGTTGAACGCTGGCGGGTTCTCGGACATTGGTCTTGTGACCGATATCGCGCCGCCCGCCACAGGCGGCTCTGACGGGTAAATCATGACAACGCCGGGCACCATCATTTCGGGGATTGGCCATGTCGGGCTGATCGGCTGGCTGATTGTCGGCTGGGGGATGTCGTCTGAACCGTTGCAGATACAGACGATGGATGTCTCGCTGGTGTCCGGTGATCAATTTGAACAGATGCGTGCCCGCACGACGCCCCAGCCAGGGTTGGCTGATCCGGCGGCCCCCGTTCCGCCGGTGATCGAAGAGACCCCGCCGCCGCAGCCTGCAGAAGAAGCGACTGTTGAACCTGCCCCGCCGCCTGCGCCGATCGAGCCGCCCGCGGCAGAAGCGCCGCCGCCACCCCCTCCGCCTGCTCCGCCGCAGGCCGAAGTTGTGGATGCGCCACCCGCAGAGCCTGCGCCGCCCGTCACTCCGCCACCGACACCGGATGTACAGGTGAGTGAGACCCCGACGCCACCACAGGCACCGACAGTCGCCTCGACTATTTCCGCGCCCCCTCCGCCTGATGCACGGGTGGATGATGTGGTGCGCGAAGAGGTTGTGCCGGACAACAGCGCCGAGGCCGAGGTTGTGGCCGAAGAGCAAGAGGCCACTGCACCTGAAGAGACGACAACGGCGATCGTGATCGAGGATCTGGCTCCGACCACATCTATCCGCCCGTCAACGCGTCCCAGCCGCCCTGCGCCACCGCAACAGACGGCAGCGGCGCAACAGGAGCCTGCCCCAACCCAACCGACGCAGACGGAACCTGCCGTGCGCGAAGATGACGTCGCAGATGCTTTGGCCGCAGCTTTGGCAAGTGCTGCTGATGCCCCTGCCATTGCAGCCGGTCCGCCGATGACTGGGTCCGAGCGTGACAGCTTCCGCCTGTCGGTGAACCGCTGCTGGAACGTTGATCCTGGATCGGTTGCGGCACGTGTAACAGTTGAGGTGGGCTTTAGCCTTGATCGCGAGGGCCGCGTAATCGGCAACGAAGTCCGCCTTATGTCATCTGACGGTGACCAGAGCGCCACCAACACCGCATTTGAGGCCGCGCGCCGCGCGATCCTGCGGTGTCAATCCGGGGGCTATCAGCTTCCCGCCGACAAATACGACCAATGGCAGGACGTTGTGATCACCTTTGATCCAAGCGGGATGCGGTTGCGATAGGCAAAGACACGCGTAGGTGAGGTGAAATGGTTTTTTCCCCCTGCCATAATGAGGAAAGACAGTGCAGATTCGGGCAGGGTTCCGGTGAGGCAGAGTGAGGCAAAAATGATAAAACGACTTTTGACAGTTTTGATGGCCTTGATGCTGGCAGGGCCGGTGATGGCGCAAAGCGGCCCCTTGCGGCTGACCATCACGGATGGTGTGATTGAGCCAATCACCTTTGCCGTGCCAAGTTTTGAGGCCGAAACACCTGCCGCACAGCAAGCGGCCTCGGATATTTCACGCCTTGTGGTGCAGGACCTCGCGGGCACCGGCCTTTTCCGAGAAGTGCCCGCCACGGCCTTTATTTCGCAGATCAGTTCCTTTGTGCAGCCTGTCGCCTTTGCAGACTGGCGCGCGATCAACGCGCAGGCCCTGATTGTCGGGGCGGTTACGGTGAACGGGGATCAGCTCACAGTGAAATTCCGTCTGTATGACGTCTTCTCTGGCCAAGAGCTGGGGCAGGGTCTGCAATTTGCGGGCACCACTGCCGGATGGCGGCGCATGGGGCACAAGGTTGCGGATGCGGTCTATAGCCGGATTACCGGCGAGGGCGGTTATTTTGACAGCCGCGTTGTGTTTGTCTCTGAGACTGGACCCAAGGATAACCGTCAAAAGCGCCTTGCGATCATGGATTTTGATGGCGCGAACGTACAGTTCCTGACAGACAGCAGCAGCATTGTGCTTGCCCCCCGCTTTTCCCCCAGTGGCGACCGCGTGCTTTACACCAGTTTCGAAAGCGGATTTCCGCGGATCAACGTGTTGAACGTGGCCAACGTGGACCGCCAGCAGTTACAGACGGCCCCCGGAGAGATGGCCTTTAGCCCGCGCTTTTCCCGCGATGGGCGGCAGGTGATTTATAGTCTTTCGAATGGCGGCAATACCGACATCTACCGCACCGATCTGGCAACCGGCCAGCATGTGCGCCTGACCTCGGCGCCTTCCATCGAAACCGCGCCAAGCCTGTCACCGGATGGTAGCCAGATTGTTTTCGAAAGCGACCGTTCCGGCAACCAGCAGCTTTACATCATGTCCGCCAATGGCGGTGAGGCGCGGCGCATTTCCTTTGGCGAGGGGCGCTATGGCACGCCTGTCTGGTCGCCGCGCGGTGATCTTGTGGCCTTTACCAAACAAAACGCTGGGCGGTTCCATATCGGCGTGATGCGCACTGATGGCTCGGAAGAGCGTTTGCTCACCTCGTCATTCCTTGATGAAGGGCCGACGTGGTCGCCCAACGGTCGCGTCATCATGTTCAGCCGAGAAACCCAAGGGGCGGCCGGGACCTCATCAATGTATTCGGTTGATATTTCGGGTCGCAACCTCAAGGCCGTGCCTTTGCCAAGCGGCGCGTCCGATCCTTCATGGGGCCCGTTGCAGCCGTAACGATGTGTGATTCCCTAATGGTGAAAGCCATGCTAGAGTAAGAAAAAAACCGAGCAGTTATGAAACAGGATGAAACCCTATGACACTTTTTAAGACAACGGCGGTTGTGCTCTTGGTGCTGGCAACAGCAGCATGTACGAACCCTGATCGCTTTGGCGCTGGCCGCGATGGCGGCGCCGGTGCCGGCGCGAATGCAGGTATGGGCGTCGGTATGGCCGGATCGGCAAGCGACCCGACAAGCCCGCTCTTCTTTAACCAGACCATCGGTGATCGTGTTCTGTTTGCAGTGGATTCATCCACGATCACGCCCGCAGGCCAGACCATTCTTGACGGGCAGGCGCAGTGGTTGCTGACGAACGCAGATTACCGCGCGGTAATCGAAGGCCACGCCGATGAACAGGGTACACGTGAATACAACCTCGCGCTGGGCCAGCGCCGTGCAAATGCGGTGCGTGAATACCTTGTCTCGCGTGGTGTTCCATCGAGCCGTTTGCAAGTGACAAGCTTTGGCAAGGAACGCCCGATTGCGATTTGTTCAGAGGAAAGCTGCTATGCGCAGAACCGTCGCGCCGTCACCGTTCTGTCGTTCTCTGCGATGACAAGCTGATCAAGACCTGAAGGAAGCCCATATGTTGTACCGTCTTGCTGTTGTCTGCGCTTTGCTGATCTCGCCGCTTCCTGCCGTTGCGCAGCAAGAAACCTTGGCGGATATCAGGCAACAGTTGACGGTGCTTTTCGTTGATGTGCAGCGTCTGAAACGTGAATTGTCGACGACAGGCGGGCTTGGTGCAGGCGTTGCGGGCAATACACCGCTTGATCGTCTGAACGCGATCGAGGCGGAGTTGCAGCGCCTGACGTCGAACACCGAACAGCTCGAATTCCGTGTGAACAGCATTACTGCCGATGCGAATAATCGTATCGGTGATCTGAACTTCCGCCTTTGTGAGCTCGAGCCGGGCTGTGATATCGGCCAGCTGGACGATACGCCTTTGGGCGGCATTGAAGTGCCGGGTGCTGTTGCGCCGGTAACGAACCAGAACACAGGCGGGCCAGCCTTGGCGATTGGTGAACAAAGCGACATCGAGCGGGCCCAGGAGGCGCTCGCTGCGGGTGACTTTCGCAGCGCCCTTGACCAGCTTGAGACCTTTGTCGCGACCTACCCGGGTAGTCCGCTGACCTCTGATGCGAATTATCTGCGCGGCGAGGCTTTGGAAGGTTTGGGTGAAATGACAAATGCGGCGCGTGCTTATCTTGATGCCTTCTCCGGCAACCCGACAGGACCAAAGGCGCCGGATGCCTTGTTCAAACTGGGCTCTTCGCTTGGCAAGATCGGTCAGACACAAGATGCCTGCCTGACACTTGCCGAAGTCAACGTCCGTTTCCCCGGCAACGCGACCGTGCTTGACGCCCAGATGGAAATGCAAGCCTTGGGATGCCAGTAAACCGGCCGTTGGACAGTGTAGAGGCGCGGTTCCAGACTGCAATCGCGGCTTCAGGCAAATCTGACCAAGCTATTGGCCTTGCTGTTTCGGGCGGTGGCGATTCCATTGCATTGATGCAGTTGGCCGCGCGGTTTCGTCCAGCAGGTAAGCTTTTCGCGATTTCGATTGATCATGGTCTCCGCCCCGAAGCGAAAGACGAGATCGCCTTGGTGGCCGTACAGGCCATGACCCTTGGCATTGATCATGCGGTCGTCAATTGGACATGGGCCGGCAAAGGCAATCTACAGGCCGCCGCCCGCGAGGGGCGCTGGGCCGCCGTGCGTGACTGGGCCCTGATGCATGATCTGCGCACGGTCTGGTTCGGTCATACCGAGGATGATCAGGTTGAGACGCTCCTGATGCGGTTGGCTCGGGGCTCTGGCATTGATGGTCTCACTGCGATGTATCCGATGACGCAGCGTGACGGTCTGCAAGTGTTCCGTCCGCTTTTGGGCCTGTCGCGGGCCGATCTTCGCGCGTGGTTGACGCAACAGAAGATCACATGGGCCGAAGACCCCAGCAACGAAGACCCACGATTTGACCGCGTGCGCGCGCGCCAGATGTTCGCACAGCTGGAAACCTTGGGCATGACACGCAAACGGTTGCTGCAAACCGTCGACCACATGCAGGCGGCACATTTGTCATTGCAAGAGGCTGCGCTCGGCTTTGCCAAGCTGCATGTGCGGCAAGATGCAGGTGATCTTATCCTGGCACCTGCCGCACTTGATCTTGGCAAGGCCGATGCACCACGTCGTGTCATGGCTGCTGCGTTTGCTTGGGTGGGCAGCCGCAACTACCGGCCGCGTTTTGAGCAATTACTGGAAACGGTCGCGCAGGCGCGCAAGGGCGCTACGATTACCTTGGGCGGTTGCATCATGACACCTTGTGAAGCGGGCGCAGTCCGCCTGATGCGTGAGGCGGCGGCGACTACTTCCGCTGTGCGCTTGCAATCGGATGCAGGACGACCCTTGGGTGTATTTTGGGATAAACGCTGGTTCCTTGAGGGGCCTGTGCACGATGATTTGACCTTCAAGGCGCTGGGCTCAGGGGTCAAGGAGTGCCCCGATTGGCGCGATGCTGGCGTCCCGCGCGCGTCTCTGATGGCCTCGCCTTCGGTCTGGCAGGGGGGGCGTTTGATCGCGGCACCTTTGGCCGGTTTATCGAACGAATGGTCTGCGCGGATTGTCGCGGATTTCCATACATCGGCGTTTGCCATTGAAGATTGAGGTTTAACCTCTATTTTAGTTGAAACGCTTGTGCGGCGACTCTGTCGTCCCACTTCCCCATTTCAAAGGAGTTTCCCCCTTGGGCAACGCGCGTAACATGGTCTTTTGGGTCGTCCTGTTCCTTATGGTTCTGGCCCTGTTCAATCTCTTCAGCAGTCCGCAGGGCGCCACGAATAGTGAGACGCGCAGCTACTCTGCTTTTGTCGAAGCCGTCGAAGGTGGCAGCGTAACAAGCGCCGTCATTGATGGTGAGAATATCCGCTTCACCGAAGCAGGTCGCAGCTTTACAACGATCCGCCCGCAAGATGCTGAAGTCACGCAGCTTTTGCTGGCCGCTGGCGTGCCGGTTGAAGCCCGCAGCCAGGAAACATCGGTATTCCAGTCATTCCTGCTCAGCCTGCTTCCCTTCCTGCTTTTGATCGGTGTTTGGATCTATTTCATGAACCGGATGCAGGGCGGCGGCAAAGGTGGTGCGATGGGCTTTGGCAAATCGCGGGCAAAGCTGCTCACCGAAAAACACGGGCGCGTCACGTTTGATGATGTCGCGGGCATTGACGAAGCCAAAGAAGAGCTTGAAGAGATCGTCGAATTTTTGCGGAACCCGCAAAAATTCTCGCGTCTTGGTGGTAAAATTCCCAAAGGTGCGCTTCTTGTCGGCCCTCCGGGGACAGGTAAAACGCTGCTTGCGCGCGCAATCGCGGGCGAGGCAGGTGTGCCATTCTTTACGATCTCAGGTTCTGACTTTGTCGAAATGTTTGTTGGTGTGGGTGCATCCCGCGTCCGCGATATGTTCGAGCAGGCCAAGAAAAACGCGCCTTGTATCGTGTTCATCGACGAGATTGACGCAGTTGGCCGTGCACGTGGTGTCGGCATCGGTGGCGGCAACGACGAGCGCGAGCAGACACTGAACCAGCTTCTGGTCGAGATGGACGGTTTTGAAGCCAACGAAGGCGTCATTATTGTTGCGGCGACAAACCGTCGCGACGTGCTTGACCCCGCGCTGTTGCGTCCGGGCCGTTTTGACCGTCAGGTCACGGTACCTAACCCCGATATCAAAGGTCGCGAAAAGATTTTGGGCGTGCATGCGCGTAAAATCCCGCTGGGCCCTGATGTGGATCTGCGCATCATCGCGCGCGGTTCTCCGGGTTTCTCCGGTGCCGATTTGGCGAACCTTGTGAACGAAGCTGCCCTGATGGCAGCGCGCGTGGGACGCCGTTTTGTGACGATGGTCGACTTCGAAAGCGCCAAGGATAAAGTCATGATGGGGGCCGAGCGCCGATCCATGGTGATGACTGCCGAGCAAAAGGAGATGACCGCCTATCACGAAGCAGGCCATGCGATTGTCGGGATCACGCTGCCGAAATGTGATCCGGTATATAAGGCCACCATCATTCCGCGCGGTGGTGCTTTGGGCATGGTGATGAGCCTGCCCGAGATGGACCGCCTGAACATGTTCCGTGATGAATGCCACCAGCGTCTGGCCATGACCATGGCAGGCAAGGCGGCGGAAACGATCAAATACGGTGCCGATCAGGTCAGCAACGGCCCTGCCGGTGATATCCAGCAGGCCAGCCAACTGGCCCGCGCCATGATCCTGCGGTGGGGCATGTCGGATAAGGTCGGCAACATCGACTATTCCGAGGCGCATGAAGGGTATTCCGGCAATACCGCTGGTCTATCGGTATCCGCCCACACCAAAGAGCTGATCGAGGATGAGGTGCGCAGCTTTATCCAGGCCGGTTATGAGTTGGCGTATAAGATCATCACCGAAAAGAACGAAGAGTTCGAGCGTCTGGCGCAGGGGCTGTTGGAGTATGAAACGCTGACCGGTGACGAGATCAAGCGCGTGATGGCGGGTGAACCTCCACAGGCCGGCAACGATAGCGATGATACGCCGTCTGCTGGTGGGACCCCATCGGTCACGGCAATTCCGAAAACCAAGCCCAAGAAGCCGCGCGCTTCTGATGATGGCGGGATGGAACCGGAACCTTCTGCATAAGAACAAAACGCCGCTCTTTACAGAGCGGCGTTTTTCTTTGGTGCCTGCCAATTGAAGCCTTCATTTGTCTGCCGTAAGCATAGGCCAACGACAAAGAGGAGCGCATTATGCCTGCACTGGCCCCCACGAAAATCAGCGGTGAAGTTGTCTGGATCGGCCATGTGCCTGACCGACTTGCTTCGTTGCGCTCGCAAGCGGCGGATATGGCAGAACTGACCTATGCGGGTATTCCGGGTGAAGTGCATGGTGGGCTGACGCGCCCATCCTGTAGCCGTGTTCTAAGCCAGTATCCGCGCAACACCGAAATCCGCAACGTGCGCCAACTGTCGGTAGTCTCTGCCGAGGAACTGGCCGAGATTGCTGCGGATTGCGGGTTGGAAACGCTGGACCCTGCGCTGATCGGCGCGTCTTTGGTGATTGGCGGTATCCCTGACTTTAGTCACCTGCCCCCTTCATCGCGGCTGCAATTCGCGGACGGGTCCATGATTGTTGTTGATATGCAGAACCGCCCCTGCCATCTGCCCGCCAAGGTGATCAATGCCGACCATCCCGGTGCAGGCGACAAATTCAAAACCGCGGCGAAAGGCAAACGCGGCGTGACGGCTTGGGTCGAACGTGAAGGGAAAATCCATCTGGGTGATACCGTTACGTTGCATATCCCTGACCAACGCCCATGGGCCCCTTAGGTTTCCCATCCGACACAAGCAGACGGACTGCCGACGATTCCGGCGGTGAATATGTCGCAATCACAGTGCATGGGGTGATAACCAAGCGATAGAAGCGATCAGGGACACACACGGCAATTGCCAAGAAATGGGTAAGGTTTTCATGGAATATAAGTCTGATATCGAGATCGCGCGCGCCGCACATAAGCGCCCAATTCAGGAAATCGGTGCGAAGCTGGGCATCGAGAGCGACGATCTGCTGCCCTATGGCCACGACAAAGCAAAGGTCAGCCAGCGACTGATCAACGCGGTACAAGACCGCCCCGATGGCAAGCTGATCCTTGTCACTGCAATCAACCCGACACCTGCGGGCGAGGGCAAGACAACCACGACTGTGGGTCTCGGCGACGGTCTCAATGCCATCGGCAAGAAGGCCGCGGTTTGTATTCGCGAAGCCTCGCTCGGGCCGTGTTTCGGTATGAAGGGCGGCGCTGCGGGAGGTGGTTACGCGCAGGTCGTTCCGATGGAAGACATGAACCTCCATTTCACAGGCGATTTCCATGCGATCACCTCGGCGCATAACCTGCTGTCGGCGATGATTGATAACCACATCTACTGGGGCAATGAACTCGAGATTGATATCCGCCGTGTGGTGTGGCGGCGCGTGCTGGACATGAACGACCGCGCTTTGCGTCAGATCACGACGTCTTTGGGCGGTGTGGCCAACGGCTTCCCGCGTGAAGCAGGATTTGACATCACTGTGGCATCCGAGGTCATGGCGATCCTGTGCTTGGCCCGCAATCTGGACGATCTGCAAAAGCGGCTGGGCGATATCATCGTGGCCTACCGCCGCGACCGCACCCCTGTCTACTGCCGTGACATCAAGGCCGATGGCGCGATGACGGTGCTGCTGAAAGACGCGATGCAGCCGAACCTTGTGCAGACACTCGAAAACAATCCCGCCTTTGTGCATGGCGGACCTTTTGCCAATATCGCGCATGGGTGCAACTCGGTCACCGCGACAACAACTGCACTGAAGTTGGCGGACTATGTCGTCACAGAGGCAGGTTTCGGTGCCGATCTGGGTGCCGAGAAATTCATGAACATCAAATGCCGCAAGGCTGGCATCGCACCGTCTTGCGTGGTGGTTGTGGCCACGGTGCGCGCGATGAAAATGAACGGGGGCGTTGCCAAGGCCGACCTTGGGACAGAGAACGTCGCGGCGGTCGAGGCGGGATGCGCCAACCTTGGCCGGCACATCGAGAACGTCAAATCCTTTGGCGTACCGGTCGTCGTGGCGATTAACCACTTTGTCACCGACACCGATGCAGAGGTTGAAGCGGTCAAAGCCTATGTCGCAACCCAAGGGTCCGAGGCGATCCTGTGCAAGCACTGGGCGCTGGGATCAGAAGGCACCAAGGACCTTGCCACGCGCGTTGCCCAGATTGCCGACGCAGGTGAAGCGAATTTCGCACCGATCTATCCCGATGACATGAGCCTTTTTGACAAGATCGACACGATTGCCAAGAAAATCTACCGCGCTGATGGTGTTGTTGTTGATGGCAAAATTCGCGAGCAGTTGAAGACGTGGGAAGAGCAGGGATACGGCAATCTGCCGGTCTGTATGGCCAAGACACAATACAGCTTTACCACCGATCCCACCCAGCGCGGTGCGCCGACAGGGTTCTCGGTACCGGTCCGCGAGGTGCGTTTGAGCGCCGGTGCCGGCTTCATCGTTGCCATCTGCGGTGAGATCATGACCATGCCGGGCCTGCCGCGTGTGCCTTCGGCCGAGCAGATCATGCTGAATGATGCAGGCGAGATCGAAGGGCTGTTCTAACTGATACGGGCGGGGCCATGCCCCGCCCATTTCCTATCCGACCAACAAAGAGAAGACGTAATGACAGCAACAGTAATTGACGGAAAAGCCTTTGCCGCAAAGGTCCGCGGGCAAGTCGCCGACGGTGTGGCCAAGCTGAAGGCCGATCATGGCATCACCCCCGGTCTGGCTGTTGTTCTGGTGGGCGAGGACCCTGCCAGCCAGGTCTATGTCCGGTCAAAGGGCAAGATGACCGTCGAGGTCGGGATGGCGTCTTTCGAGCACCGGTTGGATGCAGACACCTCCGAGGCGGATTTGCTGGCGCTGATTGCGCAGTTGAACGATGATCCTGCTGTGCATGGTATTCTGGTGCAACTTCCGCTGCCCAAGCATCTCAACAGCGATCTGGTGATTAACAGCATTGATCCGGCCAAGGACGTTGATGGCTTCCATATCTCGAACGTGGGCTTGTTGGGTACGGGGCAGAAAAGCATGGTGCCGTGTACGCCTTTGGGCAGTTTGATGATGCTGCGCGATCATCATGGGTCCTTGTCGGGGATGAATGCCGTTGTGATCGGCCGCTCGAATATCGTGGGCAAACCGATGGCGCAGCTTTTGTTGAATGACAGTTGCACCGTCACAATCGCCCATAGCCGGACCAAGGATTTGCCCGATGTCGTGCGACGGGCCGATATTGTAGTGGCCGCTGTGGGGCGTCCGCAGATGGTCACGGGCGACTGGATCAAACCGGGTGCCACAGTGATTGATGTGGGCATCAACCGGATCGATAAGCCCGAAGGCGGCACCCGTCTGGTGGGGGATGCGGATTACGACAGTTGCGCCGCCGTCGCCGGTGCAATTACCCCCGTGCCTGGTGGCGTGGGGCCGATGACGATTGCCTGTCTGCTGGCCAATACGCTGACCGCCTGTTGCCGCGCCAACGGGTTGGCCGAGCCGGAGGGTCTGACCGCTTAAACGGGCACAGGTATGGCTTTGTGCCCTGTCATGATCGCGATGATCTGTCCGCTAAAGAGTTTGCGCAAGTCTGCGGCTTGGCTGGAGAGCCCGCCCGTATAGGCGCCATAGGCGGGCATGATCAGCCTGTGCGCATCATAAAGGAACGCCGGCCTGCTGCGCCCTGCAACGCGGTGTTTGGGGTGATAGTGACCTGACACCTCGGCTGTTTCCGCCGTAGCTATATGGCGGAAGATGAGTGTGCCAATAGTCATTTGCGACCGATGTGTTCCGCCAAGGTCAACCGGACCCGGATCGTGATTTCCCTCGATCCACACCCATGATTTGCCTGCCTGCAAACGTGTCAGCCAAAGCCGCGCATCCTCATCAAGGCTGTTGGCGGCATCAAGGTCGTCGAAGCTGTCTCCGAGGCAGATCACCTGTCGGGGTTGGGTCGTGGTGATATCGGTTTCCAGCTTTTGCAGGGTCTCCTGCACCTCATAAGGGGGCAACATCACGCCGCTGCGCCGCGCGATCCGTTCGGATTTACCAAGATGCAGGTCAGAGACGCAAAGTACTGCGTGTTCAGGCAAATACAGCGCACCCGAGGGCAGGGCGCAGCATCGGGTTCCGCAAAAATCAAAGTTATATGCGTTCATGCTCTGTTCTTGGGGTAAGTCCTACGCGAGTTCAAGCGTCAAAGCGATGACACGCCAGCGGCAGCCATCAGTCGGGCGGCCTCTTCCTCCATCAGGCGTTCCCGGCCCGCGCCCGCAACGGCGATCCGCCCCTGTTCAAGGAACATGGGTAGGGAAAGCGGGGTCACGCGGTCAAGGTTCAGGTGGTCGATGCGACCTGCGGTGCGTGTCAGCATTTCTTCGATCCGGCCAAAATCGACCAGCCCGCGCATGGCCTCTTCGCGGGTGATGCGCAGCATGAGGTGATCGGGATCGTATTTGGACAGGGTGTCATAGAGAATATCGGAGGAAAACGTGGCCTGTCGCCCGCTCTTGCGGGCTTGGGGCAGGTTGCGTTCAATCAGACCGGCAATCGTGGCCGCACCACGGAATGTGCGTTTCATCACCGCATTGCCAGACAACCACGTTTCAAAATCCGCGCGCATATTGTCGGGTTGCAGCAAGGGGGTCGGGTCCGTGACAGGATCAAGGCCCCAGATCAGTGTGGCATAGTCCGTTGCGACAAAACCCATGGGATGCAGGTTCAACTCTTCCATGCGCTGCGTGACAAGCATGCCAAGGGTCTGCATCGCGTTACGACCCGCGAAACCATAGACGCACAGATGGTGGCGGCCTTCGTGCGGGAAGCTTTCCACCAGAATACGGTCCGCCTCGGGCAGTTTTGAGAATTTACGCTGCAGGCCAAGCCATTCAGCGGTATGTGCGGGCAGTTCGGGCCAGTCGGCTTGGTCGAACATGCGCAAAATACGCTGCGAGAGCTGCGTAGAGTTGGCGAATTTCGTGCCCATGAAGGTGGCGATTTTCGGCGTTTTATCAGCGCGGCGCGATACCTCGACTGTCATTTCCTTCAGGTTCTCGTAGCGGACAACTTGTCCGCCGATAAGGAAAGTATCACCGGGGGTCAGGGTGGCAGCGAAAGCCTCTTCGACCTCGCCCAAGGGTTTGTAATTGCCCTTCATGCGCACCTTGAGGGTATCTGTGTCCTGAATGGTTCCGATGTTCATGCGGATACGTTGCGCCGCCCGCGGGTCGCGCAACTGCCAGCGTCCGTCTGCGGTTTGGAGCAGGCGTTTCCATTTGTCATAGGCGCGCAGGGCATAGCCGCCGGTGGCGCAGAAATCGAGACAGTCATCAAAGGCTGCGCGCGACAGATCACGGTAGGCGCCGACAGTCCTGATTTCGCGGTAAAGCGCATCTGCGTCGAAAGGTCCGGCGCAAGCGGTGATCAGGATATGTTGGCACAGCACGTCGCGGGGGCCGCCACCTTTGGGGTCACCGTCAAGGTCATGGGCTTTGACAGCCTCAAGTGCGGCGATGCATTCGACCACTTCAAAGCGGTTGGCAGGGACCAAAAGCGCCTTGGAGGGGGCGTTATAGCGGTGGTTGGCGCGGCCGATACGTTGCACCAGCCGTTTGACGTTCTTGGGCGCGCCGACCTGTATCACCAGATCCACATCGCCCCAGTCGATCCCCAGATCGAGCGAGCCTGTGCAGACAATGGCGCGCAACTGCCCTGCGACCATCGCTGCCTCAACCCGTTCGCGTTGTTCGCGGGCAAGACTGCCGTGGTGGATGCCGATGGGCAGGTCGTCGGTATTGGCAAGCCAGAGGTTGTGAAAGAAAATCTCGGCCTGGGCGCGGGTGTTGTGAAAGATCAGCGTCGTTTTGTGTTTCTTGACCTCTTCGAGCACGGCAGGGATCGCATATTTCGCGCCGCCGCCGGACCATGGTGGTCTCTCTTGCGTGACCAGCATCGCGATATCCGGATCAGGGCCGGGATCGGCGTTGATGATGTCGCAAGGATCGGGGTGGCGGGTAAGTTGGCGCGCGATGGCGGCCGGATCTTCCACTGTTGCGGAAAGGCCTACCCGCCGCAGGTCAGGGGCAAGGGTTTGCAGGCGGCTGAGGGCGAGCATGAGTTGATCGCCACGTTTGCTCTCGGCCAGTGCATGGATCTCATCGACGATAATGCGCTGCAGGCCTTTGAAGATGCGCGGCGCGTCCTCATAGCTTGTCAGCAGGGCGAGAGATTCGGGCGTCGTCAGCAGGATATGGGGCGGGTCGGCGCGTTGGCGGCGTTTTTGGGTGTAAGTGGTATCGCCTGTGCGGTCCTCAATCCGGATGGGCAGACCCATTTCTTCGACAGGGCGGCGCAGGTTCCGTTTGATGTCAGCGGCAAGTGCTTTGAGCGGGGAGACGTAGAGGGTGTGTAGGCCTTCGTGCCTGCCGTCTGCCAGTTCGATCAGGGAGGGCAGGAATCCGGCCAGTGTCTTGCCGCCACCCGTGGGTGCGATCAGCATCAAGGCAGGGCTTGCCGCCTGATCAAGCATGGCCTGTTGATGCGGGTGGATGGTCCAGCCGCGGGAGGTGAACCAATCTTGGAAAATGGGGGGCAGGGCGGTCATGCTGCTAAGGTGACGTGCAGGGACGGTGCGTCAAGACGCACCTTACGTTTTGAACGCCAAGCAATGAAGAAGGCCCCCATGAGGGGGCCAATTCCGGGAAATGCTAGTGAACGATATCTTCTTCTTTCACGAACATGTTGGCCCATGCGCGGTCAATCAGCTCGGGTGACATCTGGTAAGGAATGCCCTCGAACTCGCAGATCGAGATCATCTGGTCGATCAGGAAGATCGGCTGATAGTTCGCGTAGACGTTGTCGATTTCCGGATAGCGGACGTTCAGCAGATGCACGAGCGTATCCTCGTCCAGTGGCATCTTGCGCTTGCGTGCGACCATCGCAAAAATCTTGAGGAAGTCTTCCTGATTTGGGCCGTCAATCTTGATCTTGTAGAAAATACGGCGGAGGGCCGCTTTATCGAAGATCGCGTTGGGGTGGAAGTTGGTCGAGAACACAACGAGCGTATCGAAGGGCACTTCGAACTTTTCACCTGATTGCAGCGCAAGAATGTCCTTGTTTTCTTCCAGCGGAACAATCCAGCGGTTCACGAGCGTCTGCGGTGGTTCGGCCTGACGGCCAAGGTCGTCCACGATAAAGATGCCGCCGGTTGATTTCAGCTGCAAAGGCGCCTGATAGGTCCGCGCGGTCGGGTTATAGACAAGGTCGAGCATCGACAGCGACAATTCACCACCGGTAATCACGGTGGGGCGTTCGCAACGCACATAGCGGGTGTCAAAGCGGCCAGACGTGCGGCGCAGGCTGTTGGGATCATCCACGTCGTCTTCAGCCGCGCTGTGGACGATCGGGTCATAAACGGTGATGACCTGACCGGAATATTCGATCGCGCGAGGCACATAGATTTTATCGCCCAATGCGTCACGGATACCGTTCGAGATCGAGGACTTACCGTTACCGGGTGGCCCGTACATCAGGATCGAACGACCGGCACTGACTGCCGGACCGAGGTTGGACAACAGGTCTTCCGGCAGAACAAGGTGCCCCATAGCCGTCTGCAACTGGTCGCGGGTCAACTGGATGTTGCGGATTGACTGGCGTTGGATCTGCTGGCGATAGATATCAAGGGGCACAGGCATCGCGCCGTAGTACTCTGACTGGCCAAGCGCATCGAGTGCGCGCGCACGGCCTGCGTCGGTCAGTTGATAGCCCATTTCGTTGCCGCTATTGGCGTTCAGTGTACCAGTCGCTTCCAGCAGCAACTGGCCCCGTGCCATGTCAACCAGTTCCTGCGTAACAGGAATCGGCAGGCAAATGGCGCGGCTGATCGTCGATACCAGATCGAGGTTCATGCGGAACATCGTCTTGATCAAGATGTCGCGCATCATGGCCATTGGCAAAAGCATGGCTTCGAGGCTGCGCGGCGCCGGAGGCGCCATTACACCGTTTGTTTGCACATTCATGTCAGGTCCCGCCCATCAAAATCACATCCTGGCCGCAGACTCAGCGGCAGTTGCCGTCGAGTGTAGTGGAAACTATGGCAAAATAGTGGATAAACATGTGCCTGTCCAAGGCATTGACCGAGTTTCAGAGATAAACTGCGGCGAGCACAAGATATAGTACAAGCGTCATGCTTAACGGGAAGCCCTTCGGGAAATACCGACCGGCATTCCAGCTCTTCCACCCAGCCACAGGCCGTTTGAGCGGTGTCAGGCGAAACAATGTGTGCACGACCAATGCCCCCAGGAGGCTGGCTGCGAAAACACGTAAGATCACGTCGATATCGGACATGACAAAGAAGGGGGCCATTGCTGCGATCAGTTTGGCGTCCCCGCCGCCCATAACACGCAAGGCCCAAAGCGCCATACAGACCACCAGTGCGACTGGAAAGTGTAGCCATTGCCACAGATACATTTCCCATCCAAAGGCAAAAGGCCCGAGCACCGCGTAGACGACAAGCATGACAGCCACCGTTCTATTGGTGATCTTCATGTCACGCATGTCGTTCCATGAAATGAACAATGCCAGCGGAATGACGGCCGGAAGGAACCAGTAGGCGGCGTAGGCAGTCATTCCTGATTGTGCCTAGTTGCCAGTATTGTTTTCAAGAGCTTCCAGTGCGCGGACAGCTTCCTCGAAATATTGGGGATGCGTATTGATCGCGTCATTCAACAGCGATTTGCCGATTGTGATGTCGTTTTGCTTGATCGCGGCAAGTGCCATTGTGTGCATCAACTGGGCGCGCTCGATCTGGGTCATCGGAATGACAGGGATCGCGTAGTTCCGCTGTGCACCACGGGCCAACACGAGGTTGTTCTTGGCGGTGAACATATTGCTGTTGAAACGCAATGCATCACCAAAAAGACGCTCGGCGGCGGCATAATCGCCCCGTGTCAGCTTGGAGAAACCCCAGTTGTTGTAAACTGTCGCAGGGCGTGTCGTTAGCCCCACTGCTGTCTCATAAAAACTGTCTGCCTTCTCCCATTGCTGGCGGCTATCTGCGACCATTGCCTCAAGCCGGTAACGCTGGAATGTCTCATAAGTCGGGGGCACGGTATTGAGCGTCGCCGCCGCTTCGTCCCACTGATTTGCACGGATGAATGCATCGGCCAGTTCAACGCGGTCGGTGTTCGTCGCATCTTCGTTTGCGACAACAGCCTGCCATGCTGTGATGGCCTCTGTCGGTCGCTTGGCGCGGATCAGTGACTTTGCCAAGCCGCGCTGCAGGTCGATCCGCCCGGGGTCATTGGCGTTGGCGTTGGCAAAATAGCGCACGGCCTCATCGGGGTCACCGACTGTCAGCATTACATCGTTGAGGTTGGTTTCGTCGACAACGTTAATATCTTGCATGGCACGCTCGACTTGTGCCTCGCCGGATTGATCACAAGCGGACAACCCGACGGTTGCCGCAAAAAGCGTCAGTATAATTGGGTGGCGCATTTTTCTGCGTCCTCTTGCTGCTCTTGCCTATAGTGGTTCCGACATCAATACAAAATCACCTGCACCGCGCCGGATCAGATTAAAGTTCTGATATTCTTGTTCCTCAGTATTGATCGGATTTTCCAATTTTGCGAGTGCTAAGCGCAAATTGTCGCGGATTTCGTCCGAATTTCCGTTATCCGCGGCAAATGCGCGACGGAAAACCTCGCTTGCCTCACTGACATTCCCCCTTTCCATCAAGATGACGCCAAGATTGTTCCAGGCGGGGGGGAATGTCGGATCTTCTTCAACAGCACGGCGCAACCATCGTTCGGCCTGTCCCAAGCGCCCCAGATTAAGGTTGGCCGAACCGATGGCGGACATCGTATCGACATTGAGACCCTGCTGTGCGGCGGCGCGGTTATAGGCTTTGAGGGCCAATTCATATTCACCTGCCGCCATCAGGCGGTGGCCAACGATCAGGCCGTCTGCACTTTCACCACGGGCCACACCGGGCGCAAATACGCCATCCGGAGAACGATTAAGGCCGCCTGTCGCGCAGGCGGCCAAAGATAGCATGACGAGGCCAATACCAAGCGGCCGTAGCTTCATGGCGGGCTAGCCTCCCAGGTTTACGGCGATCGCATAGATTGACGGGCCAATCAGCATTGCCATCAGTGGCGGCACGGTCAGCATCATGGTTGCCAAGGTCATTTTCGTTGGCAGCTTGTTCGCTTTCTCCTCAGCGCGCATCACGCGTTTGTCGCGCATCTCTGCGGAATAGACCCGCAGCGCGTCAGCGATGGAGGTACCAAATTGCGAGGATTGCACGAGCACAGTGACAAAGCTGGCAATATCCGGAACACCACAGCGATCGGACATGTCCTTGAGAACAGTGTTCTTGTCCTTACCGGCTTTGGATTCTTGGCTTACGATCTCGAACTCATCAGCGAGATCAGGAAAGCCGGACTTCAGTTCGCGTGCAACGCGGATGATGGACTGGTCCAAGGATTGGCCTGCTTCAACGCAGACGAGCATCATGTCAAGACTGTCAGGGAAAGCGTTCGTGATTGCCTCCTGACGCATTTGTTGGCGACGTGTCACCCAGTATTTTGGCAAGACGTAACCAAAACCGCCTGGGATCAAGATCCACATCGCAAGTTGCTGTGTCGTGGCCTCGACACCTGTTGTCATCTGGAAGAGCGTATAGGCGCCACCGCACAGAAGGCCAAAGATACCCAAGGCGAATTGCAGAAAGTTGTAAATCCGCACCGAGTTTTTACTGCGATAACCGGCCTGCAGCAACTTCAGCTTAACTGCGGAGTATTCATCAGCGTTCTGCGGCTCGAGGAAGTTGGCATATTTCTCGAGTTTGTCTTTACCAGAGGCCGAGCGTAACTGCTTGCCCTTACCCTTTTTCCCAGCTTCGGGTGACGTACTTGCCGCCTTGATCCGGTCAAGCGGGTCAACTTCGCGCTTCAGCAAGACGGGCAGTGTCACCAGAATAAGAAACACGCCCAGCAAGCCGACAATCATCAATGGACCATATGGCCCCAGCATGTCGGTGATCAGTGTTTGGATATCTTCCATCTGCAGCCCCTTAGACCTTAATGTTGACCAAGGCCCGCATCACAATGAGGTTCACCACGAGGAATGCAACCACTATCAGAACAGCGGGAATGAAAAGCGGACTTGTCATGACTTCATCATAATAGTCGGGTTTGACAAGATTGATACCGAGCAGTGCCACAACCGGAAAAGCGGAAAGCAAATTACCAGACCATTTCGCCTCAGCAGTGATCGCAGCAACGCGGCGGAAAAGACGGAAGCGTGCCCGGATCACCTTGGCCAGACCATCCAAAATCTCGGCAAGGTTACCGCCGGACGTCTGCTGGATTGTTACAGCAACCGCAAGAAAGCGCATGTCCTGATTGTCGAGCCGTTCTGCCATTGCCTTGAGCGTTTCGCCCATATCACGACCATATGCGGCCTCGTCTGAAATCATGCCCATTTCAGTGCCCAGGGGGTCTGGTACTTCGCGTGCAACGATTGCGACGGCGGATGAGAACGGGTGCCCCACACGCAGCGAACGCACCATCAGTTCCACAGCTTCCGGCAGCTGCTCTGCAAGCATGTTCATACGCTTGTTAGCCTTGCTGTTCACCCATACGTACACGCTACCGATCCCCATCAGGACCGCAACCAGTGCACGGATCGGGACGCCAACGTCTGTCATGACAGTTAAAAGGGCAAAGGAAACGCCGCTCAGCACAACCATCATCAGCATCAACTGAACCGGTGTGAATGCGATATTGGCTTTTTGTGCGCGATCAGCCAGCAAAGAGTATACGGGAATACTCTGCGACTTCATGTGCTGAGTCATTTCCTTGCGGAGTTGATCCAGAACCTGTTCGCGGCTTCCACCTTTGTCGAGCATATCCAGACGACGGTTGACCTTGCCGTCCATACTTATCGACTTGCCAAAAATGACAAGGTAGGCACCCTGAACAAGCGCCAGAACGGCGACAAAAATCAGAACATAGATAAGTGGTTCGACTGAAATCATGTCGTTTACTCCGCGACCATCGGTTCAAAGATGGCAGGTGGAAGATCATAACCCCAAAGCTTGAAGCGCTCGGAGAAGTGGCTGCGGACACCGGTCGCTGTGAAGTGACCGATAATTTTGTTGTCTGGTGTCAGACCAACGCGCTGATACCGGAAGATTTCCTGCATCGAGATAACATCGCCTTCCATACCGGTGATTTCGGTGATGGACGTCATCCGCCGTGAACCATCCTGCAAGCGGGATGCCTGCACGATCAAGTTCACAGCCGAAGAAATCTGGCTGCGCATCGCTTTGATCGGCATCTCGATACCGGCCATCGCGATCATGTTTTCCAGACGCGATACACCATCGCGCGCGCTGTTGGCGTGGATCGTGGTCATGGATCCGTCGTGGCCGGTGTTCATGGCCTGCAACATGTCGATAACTTCTTCACCACGCGTCTCACCTACGATGATGCGGTCAGGACGCATCCGCAGGGCGTTTTTGAGACAGTCACGCTGGGAAACGCCGCCTTTTCCTTCAACGTTCGGTGGGCGGCTTTCCATCCGGCCAACGTGGGTCTGTTGCAGCTGAAGTTCCGCTGTATCCTCGATTGTCAGGATGCGTTCGGCGTCGTCGATAAAGCCGGAAAGCGCGTTCAGCGTTGTGGTTTTACCCGAACCTGTACCACCGGAAACGATAATATTGAGGCGGGTGGACACCGCGGCCTGAAGGTAGGCTGCCATCTCCTCGGTAAAAGCGCCGAATTTGACAAGCTCTTCGATGCCAAGCTTGTCTTTCTTGAACTTACGAATGGAAACAAGCGATCCGTCCACTGCAATAGGTGGAACCATCGCGTTGAAACGCGAACCGTCGGCGAGACGGGCGTCAACATATGGGTTGGATTCATCGACGCGCCGGCCAACAGCAGACACGATCTTGTCGATAATCCGCAACAGGTGTCGTTCGTCCTTGAAGGTAATGTCCGTTAGTTCCAGACGTCCGTCACGTTCCACAAAGATCTGTTGCGGGCCGTTGACCAGAATATCGTTCACCGTCTCGTCTTTGAGCAGCGTTTCCAGCGGACCAAGGCCGGTCACCTCGAAGAAGAGATCCTGGCTCAAGGTCTGGCGCTCTTCGCGGTTCAGGACGATCCCCATATCCTCGAGGGTCTCGTTGGCGATCGCGTTGATTTCTGTGCGCAACTCCTGCTCGGAGGCAGTTTCAAGCGCGGCAAGGTTCAGGTTGTCCAGCAGGGCCTTGTGAAGCTCCAGTTTGATTTCACCCAAACGCTCCTTTCGGCGTTTTTCCTTGTCCATTGGTGCCACTTCACCCGGACGCCGTGCCTGGGTCGTCTTGTGAAGGGGCTTACGTCCGTCATCGGCCTTCGCTACAGGCACAGCTGCAACGTCAACTTTGGAAGGGGCGGTCGGTGTGACCGTGGCAGCATCTTTTGGTAGGGTTGGCTTTTTATATTTTGAAAACATAGCGTTACCTCTCAAGCATTCGCTTCGGCTGTATCTGCTTGGTTGACATCATGGATCGATTTCGCGAGCTTCATAATCTCTTTGCGCAGGGCATTCTTTGGGACGGTTTCTGCCATCGGCGCGCCGTGGTCTGCCGCTTGCATGACCGGTTTGCCGCCATCAGGCAGTTGGACCTCGATAGAAATGCCAAGATTGTCGGAAAGGCGCTTCACGCGGCTTTTACCGTTCATATCGGCAAATCCGGGCGCGCGGTTCAGCAAAAATCGGATCTTTTCGAACGGCAAATCTTCAGACTGCAACGCACGCTTGAGACGTAGCGTATTTTGCGCCGAACGCATGTCAAGCTCAATCATCGCGAAATACACATGAGCCAATTCGAGAACGGTCTGGGACCATTCAACCATCGTCGAAGGCATATCAATGATGACATAGTCGAAGTTGCTGGCGGCCATCTGGATCACGCGTTTGATGTCGTCCGGCGTGATCATGTCGAGCGGAATCATGTCCATCGGCGCTGTCAGTACATGCAGCTTATCGCCATAGGTCAGCGTGGCCTGCATGAAGGTTTCCGCATCCATTGTTGCTGTGTCGGTCAGCAGTTCAAGGACAGTTTCGCGACGGGGCAGGTCAAGATATGTGGAAGCAGAGCCGAACTGAAAGTCGAGGTCGAGAAGGCAGACTTTTGGCGGGTCCTTCTTGTCAATGTTCGACAGTTCCCAGGCGAGATTTACAGCCAGCATAGTGGCACCGGTCCCGCCTGCGAGACCATGGATGGGGATGATAACCCCCGATCGGTCACCACTTACCTGGAACCCTTTTTCACCGCTTTGCGGTGCGGGTGTTTCCTGCTTGGTCAGTACACGTTCGATTGCGCGCGCCAATTCATTTTCAGGAAGAGGGTAGGGGACAAATTCGTCACCGCCTTCGCGCAAAAGCTGGTGCAGCGCGGTCGGGCTGACATCTTCTGCGATAAGGATCACTTTGACAGATGCGGCTTTAGCGGATGCTATGACCTCGGAGATGGTTGAAAGGTTGTCTTCGTCCTCGGCATCCATCGCGAGTGTGACAAACTGAAGACCGCGTGCCTCCGGCTGGCCTAGAAATGCGATGGCATCCTCAAAACTGAGGTCACCCCATGCATCGCCCAATGCCGCTTCCATATCTTCGATCAGGAGATCAAAATTCTGCACGTCACGACTGATCGTGCACGCCACGATTTGTGGCGGATCACTCTGGACAACCGGGCTTGTACTCATCTTCTTGATGTCCCCATCACTTTAATTTCACTCAAAATCACCAGCCAGTAGTAAGACTCACCTACCATACCGGCCAGGTTTGCCTAAACCATGGCTATAAAACCAACTTCTGGTCCAATCATTACTGGGAAATTTGTCGATAATAGGACCAAATCAGCTCGACTGTGCAGATATTTGCGACGATTTGCAATTCTTTGGTCAAATGTTGACGCCGGATCAAGAATCCGGCGTCAACGAAGCGCGAAAGCGCATATTTTTAGAGGCCGTCTGTCGCAGTCTCGGTTGCCGGAACAGCACTTGCAACATATTCGCGGAAAATAACGGCAGCGTATTTGCCGTTCAGAAGCATTGGATCGTTTTCAACGAATCCTGTCACCTCTGTGACCGTGCGACGGTTACGACGCTCGCGGCCCTCGGTCACAACAAGCGGCTGTGTTTCACCGAAGGATACGACGGCTTCCAGCCGACTGCGGTCAATCCCTTGCGTCGCCAGGAACGACACGACGGTTTGTGCGCGGCGCAAGCCAAGCGAGCGGTTATAGCTCTGGCTGCCAACAAGGTCAGTGTGGCCGTAGACTTTGAAGCGGACCTCAGGGAACTGGCGGATCCAGTCTGCCTGTCTCATCAGTGTTGCACGCGCATCGGCGTCCAGAACTGTCGAGTTGAAGGCAAAGTTTACCGTTGTGTTCACATCGGCTGCAAAACGACGCGCAAGATTGATCGTGTAATCCTGTGCACCTGTCTGAACCAGACGGTTGTTCATTGTGGCTTCGCCAAAATCACCAGAGTCGATCGTTGACCCTGCCTCAGTAAAGAACGAAGCAGCTGCGATTTGCCTGTCAGCGGAAGAGCAGGCGCCCAGTGTTGCGGCCGCGATGGCTGCTGTAATCATATATTTCATCGACTTACGCTCCAATCATTCGTCAAGGACATAGCCGTAGGACCCGCTAAAGTCCTGGCGTGCCACTTCGCCTGCGCCACCTGATGATGGACCACCCGTCCGGGCCACCTGGCCGAAGAGGAAGAGCCCTTGCTCGGTGGGTGGGCGCACACGATCCGTTGGCAAGGCCAACGCTTCGCCCCGTGTCGGTGACACAAGGTGTGGCGTCACAATAATCACCAGCTCTGTCTGGCGACGCGAGAATTCAGCGCTTCTGAACAGCGCACCAAGGACAGGGATATCCCCGACCCATGGAACCTGACCGTTCAAGTCGTTGAAGTCATCCGAGAGCAGCCCGGCGATTGCAAAGCTTTCGCCATCACGCATCTCAACTGTGGTCGATGTTTCACGACGGCTAAAAGCATCGACAGAGAAGCCGTTTGCCTGGAAGCCGCTGGAAGGGTCAATCGCCGATACTGCGGCGCTGAGTTCCAGATTGATGATGTCGCCATCAATCACGCGTGGAATAAAGCTTAGCTCGACACCGAACGGCTTATATTCAACCGAGATTGTTCCACCGTCATTCGAAGATGGTACAGGGTATTCGCCACCGGCGAGGAACGTCGCCTCCTGACCGCTGAGCGCCGTCAGGTTTGGCTCTGCCAAAGACCGCACAACACCCCGTGTTTCCAGAGCTTCAAGCAAGATACCCACTTCGAGGCTACCCGCACCGAAGCCAAAGACAAACGCGCCGTTGTTGGAGTTTGACGCTGGGACGGTGTTTGCGAGAGCACCGTTAATCGCGGCTTGGCCAACTGTGCGGTTTGTACCACCAGTGATGCTGACATCGTCACCGAATCCAAGACCGGACAGTGAAAGTGAAGAAGACAGCGCTTTGCTGACAGATCGCTGCATTTCTGCAAAACGCACCTTCAACATCACTTGCTGTGTGCCGCCGACGGTCATCAGGTTTGACACACGCTCGGGTGCGTAGCGCTCTGCAAGATCCAGTGCGCGATCAAGTCGTGCGATCGAGCTTACTGTACCGGACAGAACGATCCCGTCATTTGCTGTGCGGACCTCGATGTTTTCGCCCGGCAAAATTTGCGTCAAACGCTCTTTGAACTCTGCCATGTCAGGTGAAACATGCACTTCGACGTTCGTAATCAGACGCCCGTTCTCACCCAGAAGGGTTAGGGTCGTGCGGCCGGGCTCTTTGCCCAGAACGTAGATTGTGCGGTCCGACAATGACGAGATATCCGCAATGCCCGGGTTCGCAATCGAAAGTTCGGTGAAGGGCACATCGCTCTCCACAACAACGGCCCGACTCATCGGAACGCTCAGTGCGCTGGACGCCGCGCCGCGCAGAACGCGCAACGTTTCGGCCGGTGCAATAGTTGGTGCTGCCGCAGTTAGCGACAACGTCAAGCCAGCAATAGCTGCCTTTAAGAATTTGTCATATTTCATAAGTGACCTGCCTCTCCGATCACGCCTCGTTATAACGGGTCTTCCCGCCCATGATGCGCTGACCATGAGCCACAACCATATTTATTGCAATAATCAAGGTGTTGGAGGGCGGAGCGAATGTGGGTTAAACGCAACACTTGCTAGGCCGTGTGTATGTTCTTGCGCCCCACACAAGATTTAGCGGGGCGTAAGAAAGATATCGTCAATTCAGTGAAGTGGCCAGTTCAGTTGGCGCATTCGACCTCAACCTGAATACGTTCGGTCCCGTTGCGCTGGGTGACAAAGCAGCGTTCTTCCTCGACAATCTCAGGCTCCGGTTCACGCACCTCTTCCACAATGCCCAGAACATCGCGGATGTTGGTTTCAATCGTTGTGTCACCGGGCGCAAGGTCGTTACGCCCCACTGGGGTCAGTGAAAGCGTTCCTGCTGCCTGCAACACTTGCAGATCTGCAAAGTCTTCTTGCGATACCTGAAGAATAACGCCGGTGCCTCTGCCGCGAGCATCCGTCTCACCCATTGCAATAATTTCAAGTCTGCTTTTCACCAAGCGCGATATTCTTTGTCCGCGATCCACGCTACCAACCCAATACAGGTCAATTCGATCAGATGTTCTGAGATCGCCTGCAAATGCTTGAGTCATGTTATTGGGCAATGGAAAGGCCCGCATGCCAGGATCTAGTAGTGCGGTAATGCCTTGCGGCGCCCCGGCCTCTGTGACTTTGGCGTTTAAAATTGGTTCGTTCGCCTGCATCGGAATACGGACAACGCGCGGCACTGTCGGACCCTCTGGGAAAAGCTCTTCCTCAGTTTCAAACACGCCATCGGGCAAATAATCGCGCGCATACTTTATGATCTGGACATCATCTATAGTCAGCAAATCACCATAAGTGAGCGACCGGGAGGGTGCGTAGATATCTACAGTCCGAATCGCAGTTGCAGACCGCTGGCGTTCTCGCTCCAATTGGGATGCTTGCGTTTCCATATACTGGTTCACCATATATACAGCGAAACCGGCAAGCCCCATCCCAATCAACAGAACTAATCCAAAAACAGCACGCATATCTTCACCTCTAGTTTCCGGGCCATCATCATGGATGGCGCACCCAATCTCGTTTTGCCGCCGCAGATTACGCTTTTGAAGTAACCTAAGAGCATGTTCATATTATGTCGCCAGGCTGTTACCGTAGCAGACATTGCATGGCCGGAAAATACAAGAGAGTGAGGTTACCACAATGTGCGTTTGTGATGCATGAGCGAAACTCATGCGTGCTATGGTCTGCCTGACGTGTGATTGATCGGACTTGTTTCCGCAGGTCAATCAGTCTAGGAAAGCATACCACGCTGCTGGTTAAAATTACTTCTATTATTATGCTGCATTAATTTGCGGAAGGTGGTCATCGAAAAACCGACCAGTGGCCGCCTGACGTTAATCGCAGGCAAGATTGACGCATTGTTCTCGCATGAACGACGCCGAGTCATTGGCAAGATCTTCAGCGCTGCCGCTGAATGCTGTTACAACGGTAAGGCCCATCAAGCAAATAGCGGCCGTAAGCACAACAAAATCTACGGTGACCGCGCCATCTTCGTCGCTCAGAAAGTCTAGGTACATTTGCATAATTATTGGAAACTCCGGCTTCAAATCTGACGTAAGGCGAAGGTTGAAAACGAACCTTCTATACTAAGATTGCGATGCCATCTAATCTCAGAGCGCGGGCATTGCTAAACGTACACTACAGCTCTGGAGTGAAGTTGCGCCAAAGCGGCGCAGGCGCAACTTCCTTAATTCAACGAAGACCGGAATTATCCGCCGTTGCGCTGTTGGCCGTCCAACGTTTCTTCGATATCGTTTGCGAGGTCCTGAGCGCCAGAGCTGATTGCCGCGCCGACTGCCAGGCCCAGAACAACGATTGCAGCTGTCAGAACAACGAAGTCAACTGTTACAGCGCCGTCTTCGTCGCTGCGGAAGTTTTTGATAAAGTTAAGCATAGTGATCCCTCCTCAGGGTATTTGCAGATTAAGTTTCGTTCCGCGTCGGCATCTGGTTTACTGGTAAAGCTAACGCGAGCACCGGTTTGGATGAGTAGATATAGCCATTTGAATGGGGCAGCACTTTGGCATCAATCAGTTTTTTTCGCCACAGACCGGAAAATTTGCCGGGGAATTTGTAAGTGACTGTTTTTAAATGAAAGAAAAATTCATCTTTCGTTCATCTTCGCAGAAGTCCGTTGCTACAAAGCCGCCAATTCTGTTTGAATCCAGTTTATTGTTCCCAAAGCTCTAGCTTTTTGGCTGCTTTCTGCCATCTTTATATGAACAAAAAGCCTCGAGCAGGTTCAAAAATGAGTCGTAAATTAACGAGCGTAGCACTTATCAGTGCGATTCTCGCATCAACCCCTGTGGTCGCCGAGGTCGAGCGCCTGTTGCCGGACTTCACCTTCAAGCGTGTGCCGGTTCCCAGCGCGGGTTCTACAAACCGGATCACCGTTCAGATTGATCCAAACGCGCCACGTCTGGGCCCGGTTTATGCTGACCCCGCGCCAGAGCCTGTTGCGGCTGCCGGTGCGGTTGCGTTGCCGCAGCCATCGGGGCTTGAATGGTTCTGGACCACGGTTCCTACGGACATTGCTGCGCAGGGAGCGGTGCGGTTCCAAAAGGCAATCGCGCAACTTAACAATCCTCCAGCGGGGCAGGGTGTGCCCTCGCCGCGACTGCAATCACTGCAGAATATCGCCTCGGCGCATGGACGTAGTATCCTGACCGAGACTGTCGGCACCTCTGTGTCGCCTGCATTGGTCCTTGCGGTCATCTCGGTCGAAAGTGCGGGACGCACTGACGCTGTGAGTTCAGCCGGCGCAACCGGTCTGATGCAGCTTATGCCAGATACAGCAACGCGGTTTGGTGTGGATGACAGTACGGATGCCGCACAAAACATCAAAGGTGGCGTGGCTTATCTTGAGTGGTTGCTCGACCACTTTGAGAATGACGCTTTGCTGGCACTTTCGGGTTATAACGCCGGGGAAGGCAACGTGCGCCGGTATGATGGTGTGCCTCCATTCTCGGAAACGCGGGCCTATGTGCCCAAGGTGCTGGCGGCCTGGCAGGTTGCCAAGGGCCTTTGCCAAACGCCCCCCGAACTCATCACCGATGCCTGCGTGTTCAATGTGAACGGTATCTAGACCGAAAACACATCTGACCATTCCGGGTGCTTGCGGCGCTCTGCATTTACAAAAGGACAAAGCGGCAGGATCTGGAAGCCTTTGCCGCGCGCATCTGCAATCATCTCGCGCAGCATCATAAGGCCAACACCTTCCCCTTCGTGACCACTCGCCACCTGCGTGTGATCGGCAGAGACCTTTTGGGGCGACACCACAGAATAGGTCAGTTCACTTTCTCCCGATCGGTGCACAATAGAATAGCGGCCTTTGCGACCATTCTCTTCGTGCATGACAGAGAGATCAGACAATCGCCGCCTCGGTTGCGGCGCGCAGTTCTTCTTCTGTTACACCATCGGCAGTTTCGACAATGCGCAAACCACCCTCGACTACATCCAGCACGCCGAGGTTGGTGATGATGCGGTCGACAACACCTTTACCGGTCAATGGCAGGGTGCATTCCTTGAGGACTTTGCTTTCGCCATGCTTGTTTGTGTGATCCATCACCACAACGACACGCCCAACGCCCGCGACCAGATCCATTGCCCCGCCCATGCCCTTCACCAGCTTGCCGGGGATCATCCAGTTTGCCAGATCACCGTTCTCGGCAACTTCCATCGCACCTAGGATCGCCATCGCGATCTTGCCGCCACGGATCATGCCAAAGGATTGCGCACTGTCAAAATAGGCCGTCTGTGGGAGTTCGGTGATCGTTTGCTTGCCCGCATTGATCAGGTCTGCGTCCTCGGTGCCTTCGATCGGGAAAGGCCCCATGCCCAGCATCCCGTTTTCGGACTGCAAGGTCACTTCGATCCCTTCAGGGATGTAGTTAGAAACCAGCGTCGGGATGCCAATCCCGAGGTTCACATACCAGCCGTCCTGCAGTTCCTGTGCGGCGCGCGCGGCCATCTGATTACGGTCCCACATGTTATGCGCTCCTCACTGTGCGTTGCTCGATCCGCTTTTCGTGATCCCCTTGGATCAAACGGTGTACATAGATGCCGGGCAAATGGATGCTATCGGGATCAAGGCTCCCTGTCGGGACGATTTCTTCCACCTCGACCACACAGACCTTGCCGCACATCGCCGCGGGCGGGTTGAAATTGCGTGCTGTCTTGCGGAACACAAGGTTGCCGGTTGCATCGGCTTTCCATGCTTTGACAATCGCAAGATCGGCAAAGATGCCTTCTTCCAGGATATAGGTCTCGCCGTTGAAATCCTTATGTTCTTTTCCCTCGGCAATCACGGTGCCAACGCCGGTTTTGGTATAAAAGCCGGGGATGCCGCAGCCGCCTGCGCGCATGCGCTCGGCCAATGTGCCTTGGGGGTTGAACTCCAGTTCAAGCTCGCCCGACAGATACTGCCGCATGAATTCGGCGTTTTCACCGACATATGAGCTGATCATCTTTTTGACCTGACGGGTTTGGAGCAAAATGCCGATCCCGAAGTCATCAACGCCTGCATTGTTCGACGCGAAAGTCAGGTCCTTCGTGCCTGCATCGCGGATTGCACTCAGCAAAAGTTCGGGGATGCCGCAAAGGCCAAAACCGCCGGCGGCGATAAACATGCCATCGTGCAAAAGCCCATCAAGAGCAGCGGCCGCGTTAGGGTAGATCTTTTTCATTGACGAACTCTCCGGCGTGATTTGCACAAGTAGTGCCGCCCAACACCGGGAGAGTCAATAAATTGCCGCGACGCAGAATTGCCCTCAGCCGGCTTTCTTGGCCGCCGGTTTCTTTTTGGTGGCAGCGGTCTTCTTGGCGGGGGCTTTCTTGCGGGCCGGTTTCTTTTTGCCGGCCTTCTCGGCGCGCTCGTCAATCAGATGCACCGCCTGCGCCAGCGTCAGTTCGGACGGCTCAATGGTGTCAGGGATCGTCGCGTTGATCTTTTCCCATTTCACGTAAGGCCCGTATTTGCCGTCATAAATATTGACGGGACCGCCAGCTTCGGGGTGTTCGCCCAATTCACGGATCGGCACAGCTGCTTTGCCACGTGCACCGCGTGACGCCACTTTCTCCGCCAAGAGCTGTACCGCGCGGTTCATCCCCACGGTCCAGACCTCATCAATGCTCTCAAGGTTGGCGTTGGTCCCACCGCGATGCGAAGTGCTTTCGGCATGTTTCAGGTATGGTCCGTAGCGTCCGATATTGGCCCAGACCGGAATGCCATCTTCGGGGTGCGGGCCAAGTTCACGTGGCAGCGACAGCAGCATCAGTGCCTGATCAAGTGTCACATCCTCTGGCTCCCACTCCGCAGGGATACCCTGACGGGGTGGTTTTTTGTTCTCTTCCGTCACTTCCCCGCGCTGGGCGTAGGGGCCAAAACGGCCTTTGAAGATGCGGATTTCGTCGCCATCATCAATGCCCAACAGCTTACCCTCTGGCGGGATGGCCGAGGCTTCGGCCTCTGGATTGGGTGGGCCGAAGGGCCTTGTATAGCGGCATTCAGGATAGTTCGAACACCCGATAAAGGCCCCGCCAGAGCGTGCCGTGCGCATTGACAGACGCCCTGCGCCACAGTTGGGGCACAGGCGTGGATCGCTGCCGTCCTCGGTGGGCGGGAAAAGATGGGGTTCCAGCACCTCGTTGATTTTTTCCAGCACCTCGGTGATGCGCAAATCGGCGGTTTCGGCGATCGCCGCCGAGAAATCGCGCCAGAACCGCGCCAGCACCTTTTTATAGTCAGCCGCGCCTGCGCTGACCTCATCAAGCTGGTTTTCGAGATCAGCGGTGAAGTCGTAACCGATGTATTTGCGGAAATAATTGGTCAAAAAGGCCGTTACCAAGCGCCCTTTATCCTGCGGGATCAGACGGTTCTTGTCCTTCTCGACATAACCGCGATCCTGAATCGTGGTCACGATGGATGCATAGGTCGACGGGCGGCCGATCCCCAATTCTTCCATGCGCTTGACGAGCGTCGCTTCTGTATAGCGGGGCGGTGGCTGTGTGAAATGCTGTTCGGGATCAACCGACTTTTTCTCGGCCTTTTCGCCTGCGGTCAGTTGCGGCAGGCGCTTGTCATCATCATCGACAACCGTGTCGTCCTTGCCTTCCTCGTAGATCGCGATGAAGCCGTCAAAGACCATCACTTGCCCGTTCGCGCGCAGTACGACCTGTTCATCGGCGCTGGTGATATCAACGACAGTGCGTTCCAGCTGCGCGGCGGCCATTTGGCTGGCTATCGTGCGTTTGTAGATCAGGTCATAGAGCTTACGCTGATCAGCGTCGGCGATTTTGGCATCTTCGGTACTAACCGACATTTCGGTCGGGCGGATGCACTCGTGTGCTTCCTGCGCGTTCTTGGCTTTGTTCTTGTAGAGACGCGGCTGGTCGGGCAGATATTTTTCGCCGAATTTTGCCTTGATCGCATCGCGGGCGCCTGTGACAGCCTCGGGCGCCATGTCGATACCGTCGGTCCGCATGTATGTAATCAGGCCCGCCTCATAAAGACGCTGGGCGACACTCATCGTTTGTTTCGCGCCCATGCCGAATTTGCGGCTGGCCTCTTGCTGCAAGGTTGAGGTCATGAAAGGCGGCGAAGGGTTGCGGGTGGCCGGTTTCGCCTCGACTGACTGGATGACCAGATCGCGCGAATTGATGGCCTGCACAGCCATTTCGGCCTGTGTCGCGTTGCCTAAATCAAACTTGTCGAGCTTTTTGCCAGCAAGTGTGGTCAGGCGTGCCTCAAACGTCTGGCCGCGCGGAGACTGCAAAAGCGCCTTGACTGTCCAGTACTCCTGACTGCGGAACGCTTCGATTTCCATCTCGCGCTCGACGATGATGCGCAGACAGACCGATTGGACGCGGCCGGCGGATTTCGCACCGGGCAGTTTGCGCCACAAGACAGGTGAAAGGTTGAACCCCACCAGATAATCCAGCGCGCGGCGTGCGAGATAGGCATCGACCAAAGGTTCATCAACCTGACGGGGATTCTTCATTGCCTCTGTGACGGCGGATTTCGTGATGGCGTTGAACACCACACGGCTGACGGGCGTGTCTTTCTTGATCGCTTTCTTGGCAATCAGCGCCTCTGTCAGGTGCCATGAGATCGCTTCGCCTTCGCGGTCGGGGTCGGTTGCGAGTATCAGCTCATTGTCGTTTTTCAGCGCGTCAACGATTGCTTTGATGTGCTTTTTGCTGTCCGCCGCAATTTCCCATTTCATGTCGAAATCTTCATCAGGCAGGACGGATCCATCCTTTGGCGGTAGGTCGCGGACGTGTCCGTAGGACGCGAGAACAGTATAGTTGCTGCCCAGATAGCCGTTTATTTTCTTGGCCTTCGCAGGGGATTCGACAACGACAACGGGCATGAGAATCCTTTACAGACAATACGGTTCCTTAAGTCGCGCAAGATGTGGCGTCTGCCTGCCGAATGTCAATGAGGGTAAAAATCTTTGCGCGTGACTGCCGTATTCTCAGAGAACGCGGGCCAGTAAACCACCCGCATGCCGCGTGATTTTGCCATCGAGTTCCAAATCGATCAGGACGGGTGCGACGTCTGTCGCTGTCACTTTGATGTCACGCATCAGCTGGTCTTCGGCGATCGGTGCGGCGCTGAGGCGGGACAGAATTTCCGAATGCAGGGCCGCGATATCGCGCAGCGTTCTTTCCTGTGGCGCAGCTTCAGGTAGATCAGGTGCGGGCGCCTCTACGACCGGTGTCAATGCATCGATGACATCTTCAGCGCAGCGGACAAGCGTTGCACCATCGCGGATCAACAGGTTGCACCCCCAAGCACGGGCATCAAGCGGGTGCCCCGGCACAGCCAGAACATCACGCCCCTGATCCAGCGCATTGCGGGCGGTGATCAGGCTACCGGATTTTCCTGCGGCCTCGACCACAACGACGGCGCGGGCAAGACCGGAAATGATTCTGTTGCGCATGGGAAAATGCCGCGCCTGCGGCTGAAGCCCCATCGGCATTTCTGACAGACGCACGCCGCGTTTTGCGATGTCTTGCGCCAGTTGCGTGTTTTCTGCGGGATATATTGTGTCGACACCGCCGGCCATGACAGCAATAGTACCGCCGGCAAGCGCGCCGTGGTGGGCCGCCGCATCAATGCCGCGCGCAAGGCCCGAAACCACCGCAAAGCCAGATTTTGTCAAATCCTCGGCCAGTCGTTTCGCCATGCGTGTCCCGAGGGACGATGCATTCCGCGCGCCAACAAGTGCGATCATCGGCCTTTGTAAAAGCGCCGTCTGTCCCAGCACCCACATCAGTGGTGGCGCATCGGCAATGTCGTAAAGGGCCGAAGGATAGGCCGGTGATCCGTGCATCACCAATTGCGCCCCTGCGGCCTTACCTGCTTTGAGTTCCGCCCTGACCACGCCTTCTGGACAGATTTCGTAGCCGCTGACACCAGCGGCTTTCGCGACATCTGGCAAGGCGCGCAATGCATCAGCCGCGCTGCCGTGTTCTGCCAGCAGACGGTGATATGTCGCAACGCCAACCCGACGTGATCGCAATAGGCGGAGCCGGTTGAACAGATCCTCTTCCGTGGTGGGTAGGAGTGGGGGGTGAGTGGAAGAAACTTGTGTTCCGGTCATCCTGTAGGCTCCGCCATATTGCAAAGCTACTTTAGGATGAACGGGGTTAACGAGTTCTTACCGGATTTGCATTAAATTCGTCAAAAATGCAGGTTTCCCGAAGTCCTTGCGCGGCAATACCGAAAAATAGCTCCACTCTGCCGCGCCAAACCAATGGCGGCACCCAATTATGCAGCCGCGCCACCCACCGTTAGCCCGCCGATCAGTAAGCTTGGCTGCCCGACACCAACCGGCACCCACTGGCCCGCCTTTCCGCAGTTGCCAATCCCGGGGTCAAGCGCAAGGTCATTGCCGATCCCGCGTATATGTTTCAGCGCCGTCGCTCCGTCACCAATCAATGTGGCGCCTTTGACGGGGGCACCGACCACACCGTTCTTGACGCGGTAGGCCTCGGTGCAGCTGAAGACGAATTTGCCGTTGGTGATATCGACCTGACCGCCACCAAACCCCACAGCATAGATCCCGTCCTTGAGATCAGCGACAAGGCTTTCAGGTGCGGCGTCACCGGCCAGCATATAGGTATTGGTCATGCGCGGCATGGGCGCATGGGCGAAACTCTCGCGCCGTCCATTGCCAGTCGGTGCGACCCCCATCAGGCGGGCGTTCTGGCGGTCCTGCATATAGCCGACCAAAACACCGTCCTCGATCAATGTGTTTTTGGCGCTGGGCGTGCCTTCGTCATCTACCGTGATCGACCCGCGTCTGTCAGGGATTGTGCCATCATCCAGCACGGTCACACCTTTGGCGGCGATCTGCTGGCCCATCAGGCCTGCAAAGGCGCTTGATCCCTTGCGATTGAAATCACCCTCAAGGCCGTGGCCGATTGCCTCGTGCAGCAGAATGCCGGGCCATCCCGGGCCGAGCACGACATCCATAACACCCGCAGGCGCAGGTTCGGCATCAAGATTGACCAAGGCAATACGCAGCGCTTCGCGTGCAACAGGTTCCCAATGGTCACGCCCGATCAGCCCGATCAGGCCCGCACGACCACCGCCGCCCATACCGCCACTTTCACGCTTGCCGTTTTCCTCGACGATCACGCTGATGTTGAGGCGCGACATCGGGCGGGTGTCGGTCACAAGCGTGCCTTCGGGGCGCAGAATCAGGACTTCCTGGTGAGACGCGGCGATGGTTGCTGATACCTGCACGACACGCGGATCAAGTGCACGGGCGAAGGCGTCTATTTCGCGCAGAAGGTCGATCTTCGCAGGAAAGGTGGCCTGCAGCATTGGGTCATCATCGGAATAGAGCTTACGATTTGTACCGGCAGGGGCTGCGGACATGGTGCCGCCGCCGTCTCCGACGGCAAGCCGCGCGGTGGCAACGGCACGTTTCAGGGCATGTTCGTCAATGGTGGTGGAATGGGCATATCCTGCGGTTTCTCCCCGCACGGCGCGCAGGCCGAACCCTTCGGATGCATCAAAACTGGCGGTTTTGATGCGCCCGTCGTCAAACGAGATCACCTCGGACTTGCGCCGTTCCAGAAAGAGCTCACCATCATCGGCGCCAGCGGTCGCTTCACGCAACAGCAAAAGTGCCGTATCCTGATCTAGATTGGTTTCAAACGGGCGAAACGGGTCTGCGGACATGGGTTTTTCCTTGTGCGGCGTGAATTTTGTCACGAAAGCGTCTGTTTGACGCAATAGCAGTTCTTGAGTTGTGCGTTAGGATATGGGACACGGTCTGTCGAATACAATGGGATTCCGTCCGTAGCCCGAATGGAATCGCCCGGGAGACGCACCATCGCAGGTGCAAATAAGATAGGGTACGATATGCGTTTGAACACCTTTGCAACGTCGCTTTGGACCACCGCCGGTCTGCTGATGGCGGGAACATCAGCAACAGCACAGCAGGTAAACCAAGAGCTTGAGATTGTGGGCCGACCAGTTGATCGCGGCATGGGCTTTCAGCCGTCTGCAACCGAACTGGCGCGCGATGTGGTTTGGCTCGACAACATGCTTTTGGTGATTATCACCATTATCACATTGTTTGTAACCGCACTGCTGGCGTGGGTCGTGATCCGCTATAACCACAAGCGCAACCCTGAACCCGCGACATTCACGCATAACTCGCCGCTCGAAGTCGCATGGACGGTAGTGCCGGTTGTGATCCTTGTCTTTATCGGTGCGTTTTCGCTGCCCGTGCTGTTCAAACAGCAGGAGATCCCCGAGGCGGATATTACAATCAAGGTCACCGGCTATCAGTGGTACTGGGGTTATGAGTACGTCGATCATGACTTCGGTTTCGAAAGCTACATGCTGGCCCGCGAAGAACTCGAAGAATACGGCTACAGTCAGGAAGAGTATCTTTTGGCAACTGACACGGCGGTTGTTGTGCCTGTCGGTGCAACAGTTGTGATGCAGGTAACTGCGGCTGACGTGATCCACTCCTGGACGATCCCGGCCTTTGGCGTGAAGCAGGACGCGGTGCCCGGCCGTCTGGCCGAACTGTGGTTTGCTGCTGAGCGTGAAGGGATCTTCTTCGGCCAGTGTTCCGAGCTTTGCGGTAAAGACCACGCCTATATGCCGATTACCGTAAAAGTCGTCAGCCAAGAGACATATGACGCTTGGCTCGCTGAGGCGACCGGCACATCCTAAGTGTGAGGGCGGGTTCAGACCCGCCTTGCATTCTTTGACAGGTCCAAAACATAAGGTGGGTGTTCACCCACCGCCCTATGACAAGGTTTGGCATGAGCGACATTAGCGCATCTGAAAGCACATATGAGGCGAACATGGGCGATTACTTTGCCCTGTTAAAGCCGCGTGTCATGTCACTCGTTGTGTTCACAGGGCTTGTCGGGTTGCTTGTCGCGCCCGTGCCGGTCCATCCTTTTATCGGTTTCGTGGCAATCCTGTGTATCGCCGTGGGCGCAGGGGCGTCGGGCGCGCTGAACATGTGGTGGGATGCTGACATCGACGCGCGCATGCGCCGCACTGCCGGACGGCCGATCCCTTCGGGGCGCGTGGCACCGGGTGAGGCACTGGGCATCGGTTTGGCACTCTCCGGGTTTGCGGTGGTGCTTTTGGCGCTGGCGACAAACTTCCTCGCGGCGTTCCTGCTGCTTTTCACGATCTTCTTTTATGCCGTCGTCTACTCGATGTGGCTGAAACGGGCGACCCCGCAGAACATCGTCATAGGTGGCGCGGCAGGTGCCTTCCCGCCGATGATCGGCTGGGCCGTGGCGACCGGCGGCGTCAGTATCGAAAGTGTGCTGATGTTCGCGTTGATTTTCATGTGGACACCACCGCATTTCTGGGCGCTCGCGCTGTTTGTAAAGTCGGACTACGGGAACGCCGGTATACCGATGCTGACCGAAACGCACGGGCGGGATTCAACGCGCCGGCATGTTTTGGTCTACACGCTGCTGCTGGTTCCTGTCGCAATCGGGCTTGGTTTCACGTCGATCGGTGGCCCGTTCTATCTAGCGATTGCGGTTTGGATGAATGTGTGGTTCCTCAAGGGGGCCTTTGATATCTGGCGGCGTGATGACGCGGCCTGCGAAGCCGACAAGCACAAGGTCGAAATCAAGGTCTTCAAGGTTTCTCTTTACTATCTGTTTGCGCATTTCGGTGCGCTCCTCGTCGAAGCGGCACTGCGGCTTTACGGGATTGGAGGCTGGTCATGACTCTGCATGTCGAACACGAACTGCATACGCGGCGCAAAGGCCGCAACTATGGGCTTGGGCTTATCTTGGCGGGTTTTATCGCCGTGATCTTTGGTCTGACTGTGGTGAAAGTTCTTGAACTGGGAAACGCGAACCAGTTCGAACGTTTTGACCACGTGGCCCGACCACAGCTTATTCCAGAAGAAGGGGCAGGCGAATGAAACTGTTTCCTAACCTGCAAGGGACAAACAGAACGCTGGTACAGACAGTCTCGGTCGTGATCCTCATGGGCGGCCTTGCTTGGGCATCGGTGCCTTTTTATGACTGGTTCTGCCGTGTCACAGGGTTTGGCGGCGCGACCAATGTCGCCGAAACAGGCAGCGATGTGATCCTTGATGAAACCATCAAGGTCCGTTTTGACGCCTCTCTTGCCCGTGACATGCCGTGGACCTTCAAACCTGAAGTCCGCGAAATGGAAATCCGTATCGGCGAAACGGGGCTCGCGTTTTACGAGGCGCACAACCCGCTGGATGTGCCGATTGCGGGGCAGGCGGCCTACAACGTCACCCCTTACGAGGCGGGTGCGTTTTTCGACAAGATCGAATGCTTCTGTTTCACCGAGCAAGTCCTGATGCCAGGCGAGACCGTGATGATGCCGGTGAGCTTCTTTGTGGACCCCGCCATCGTGGATGACCGCGAAGGGCAGTACGTGCATACGATCACGCTGAGCTATACCTTCTACGAAATCGACCTGCCGGAAGAAGAAATCCAAGCCTCACTTGCACCGCAAGCTTTGACACCCGCGTCACAAGACGCCATACAAAACAACTAAAGACCAGCCTATAGGGAACGCACCACATGGCGCATGCAAAGAACCACGACTACCATATTTTGCCACCATCAATCTGGCCGCTTATGTCCGGATTGGGCGCTTTCATCATGCTGTTTGGTGCCGTCATCTGGATGCACGGATCAGGGCCATACATGTTCCTGATCGGCCTTGCGGCTGTTCTCTACGTCATGTTCGCATGGTGGTCAGAAGTTGTTGCTGAAAGCAACGCAGGTGATCACACACCGGTTGTCCGGATCGGCCTGCGCTACGGTTTCATCATGTTCATCATGTCGGAAGTGATGTTCTTCGCCGCATGGTTCTGGTCGTTCTTCAAGCACACGCTTTATCCCATGAACGAATATGCGGGCACAACATACGTTGCCCCCGAGTTCTATCAGGTCGATGCGTTTCACCTTCCGCTGATCAACACACTCGTTCTGCTGTGTTCCGGCATGGCAGTAACGTGGGCGCACCACGCACTGGTCCATGAAAACAACCGCAAAGACCTGCAGAACGGTCTGTTGCTGGCGGTTGTTCTGGGCATCCTGTTCACCGGCCTTCAGGCCTACGAATACTGGTATCTGCTGGTCGAGCAGGACTGGACATTCGGCGGCGACAAGTTCTTCTCCAACTTCTTTATGGCCACAGGTTTCCACGGCTTTCACGTGATCATCGGTACGATATTCCTTTTCGTTTGCTATCTGCGCGCACGGGCAGGGCACTTTACACCGGAACGGCATGTCGGTTTTGAGGCAGCAGCCTGGTACTGGCACTTCGTTGATGTGGTCTGGCTGTTCCTGTTCTTCGCCGTCTACATCTGGGGCATTTAAGTGCGCCTTATGTAAGGTAGATCTTGATCCACGGTGCAAAATTCACAAACGCGCGGGTTCAATCTCGCGCGTTTTTACAATCAAGGGCGCAAGATGCTGCGTAAAATTCTGTTCCCCCTGATCCTTGGCATTGCCGGGTGTGGAGTCTTGGTCAGTCTCGGCCTTTGGCAGGTTGAGCGTTTGGCATGGAAAGAAGAAATTCTCGCCGAGATTGATCAGCGCTTGGCCGCAGCGCCCGTCCCTTTGACGCGGTTTGTGAATGAACAAAGTGATGAGTATTCGCGTGTTTCCGTCACCGGTCGCCCGACCGGAGAAGAGCTTCACGTGTTGGTGTCGGGCACCGAGGCGGGGACCGGATACCGTGTGATTTCACGGTTCGAAACCGATATCGGACCGATCCTCTTGGATCAGGGTCTTTTACCGCTCGAGGACAAGGACGCAGCCCCTCTGCTTGTGCAAATGCGGATGGTTGGGACACTCTTGTGGCCCGATGACCAGAACGACAGCACGCCTGAACCGGATCTCGCCAGCAATATCTGGTTTGCCCGTAACGTCGAAACCATGGCCGAGGCGCTCGATACCCAGCCACTGATGGTTGTGGTCAGCCAGACGTCACCCGCCGATCCGCGGCTGACGCCACTGCCTGTGAACACGGCAACCATCAAGAATGACCATTTTGAATATGCTGTCACATGGTTCTTGCTGGCCGCAGTCTGGGCGATTATGACCCTGTTCCTGATATTCCGGACGACACGCCAAAAGGACGCCTGACAGTTATGCGCTACATCTCGACCCGCGGGACAGCACCCTCGTTAAGCTTTGAAGAAGCGATGTTGACCGGTTTGGCGCGCGACGGCGGGCTATATGTACCGGAAGAAGTGCCAACGCTGAGCCATGCGCAGATCGCGACCATGGCAGGCAAATCCTATGAAGATGTGGCCTTTGACGTGATGCGCCCCTTCATCGGTGACACGTTTACCGATGCCGAATTCCGCAAGCTGATTGCCCAGGCCTATGCCGGTTTCGGCCATGCAGCGCGCGCGCCTTTGGTGCAGCTCGATAGCAACCATTTCCTGCTGGAACTGTTTCACGGTCCCACGCTTGCGTTCAAAGACTTCGCGATGCAGCTGATCGGCCAGATGTTTCAGGCTGCGCTGACACGGTCGGGGGATCGCGTGACAATCGTGGGCGCGACCTCGGGTGATACGGGCTCTGCCGCGATCGAGGCGTTCCGCGGTCTGAAGGCCGTCGATGTCTTTATCATGTACCCCCACGGTCGCGTGTCCGAGGTGCAGCGCCGCCAGATGACCACGCCAAACGAAAGCAACGTGCATGCGCTGGCCGTGGATGGTGATTTTGATGATTGCCAAGCCGCCGTCAAAGATATGTTCAACGATTTCGCTTTCCGAGAAGAGGTGAAGCTGGCCGGCGTGAACTCGATCAATTGGGGCCGAGTTCTGGCGCAGGTGGTTTATTACTTCACAGCCGCTGTATCGCTTGGTGCACCGCACCGCGAAGTCAGCTTTACAGTACCGACAGGAAACTTCGGTGATATTTTCGCAGGCTACATTGCCAAGAAAATGGGTCTGCCGATTGCTGATCTGGTGGTTGCAACCAACCGCAACGATATTCTGCACCGCACGCTGCAAACCGGTGCCTACACCAAAGAAGGCGTGGAACCTACCATCAGCCCCTCGATGGATATTCAAGTCAGCTCGAACTTCGAGCGCGCTTTGTTTGATGCCTACGGGCGTGATGGTGCCGCTGTTGCCAGCCAGATGGAAGATCTGAAAAAGGGTGGTTTCGAGATCAGCCAAGGCGCCTATCAGATGTTGAAGGATACCTTCAAATCAGGCCGCGCCTCTGAGGAAGAAACACAGGCTGCGATCAAGACCTATCTGGCAAACCATGGCGAACTCTTGTGCCCGCATACCGCCGTCGGTGTGCATGTGGCCGAAGCATATCTAGGCGCTACACCGATGGTCACGCTCGCCACGGCACACCCCGCGAAATTCCCCGATGCGGTGAAAGCGGCCTCTGGTGTTGCGGCCCCTCTTCCACCGCGCATGGCGGACCTGTATGACCGACCCGAGCGCGTTACACGCGTCGGCAATGATCTGGCTGCCATTCAGGCGGTCATCAAGGAACGGATCCAGAATTGACCATTCAACTGCACACGCTGTCCAACGGCTTTCAAATCGTGACCGAACATATGCCTGGACTGAAATCAGCCAGCATTGGCATCTGGGTCCAAGCAGGCGGGCGGCACGAACGGGTTGAGCAGAACGGAATTGCCCATTTTCTTGAACATATGGCGTTCAAGGGCACCAAGACCCGCAGCGCGCTGCAAATTGCCGAAGCCATCGAGGATGTGGGCGGTTATATGAACGCCTACACCAGCCGTGAAATGACCGCTTATTATGCGCGTGTCCTTGAGGACGATGTTGCCCTCGGGCTGGATGTGATTTCGGATATCTTGTTGAATCCCGTCTTTGATCCGGCCGAGATCGAAGTGGAGCGCGGCGTGATCCTGCAAGAGATCGGGCAGGCACTTGATACGCCCGACGATATCATTTTCGACTGGTTGCAAGAAGTGGCCTATCCTGATCAGGCGCTTGGCCGCACGATCCTTGGTCCAACCGAACGCGTCAGCAGCTTTAACCGCGAAGATCTGAAAGGGTTTGTTGCCGAACACTATGGCCCCAACCAGATGATCCTGTCTGCTGCCGGTGCGATAGACCATGATGCGATTGTTGCACAGGCAGAGGCGCTCTTCGGCCATTTGGCCGCCGTGCCGCGTGCGCCCGAACTGATGCAGCCTGCCAAATTTGGCGGCGGTGAGCGGCGCGAGATCAAGGACCTCGAACAGGTGCATTTTGCGCTGGCGCTGGAAGGGCCAACCTATCTGGACCCCGCGATCTATACCGCGCAAATCTATGCCAGCGTCATGGGCGGAGGCATGTCGTCGCGCCTTTTCCAGGAAGTGCGTGAAAAACGCGGGCTGTGCTACACGATCTTTGCGCAGGCGGGGGCCTATGAGGACACGGGCCTGACCACGATCTATGCAGGCACGAGCGCCGAACAAATCGCAGAGCTTGCGAATGTCACCATGGACGAGATGAAGCGCGCCGCCGATGATATGAGTGCTGCGGAAGTCGCCCGTGCGCGCGCGCAGATGAAAGCAGGGCTTTTGATGGGGCTGGAAAGCCCCTCGAACCGTGCCGAACGGCTGGCACGGCTCTTGTCGATCTGGGGGCGCATTCCCAGTATCAGCGAAACGGTTGCGCATATTGATGACGTCACAACCGGTGATGTGAAGGAATTTGCAGGGCAGATGGCGGGACAGGCCGGTACGGCGCTTGCATTTTATGGCCCCGCCGCGGCGGCCCCGTCACTTGAAGCGCTGAAAGCGCGACTGGCGGCCTAATGCTCGGGGCCAAGAAGAAGGTCCGGATCGAAACCGAGCGGCTGACATTGCGCCCGCCGATACATAGTGATTTTCGTGCATGGGCGGCCCTGCGGCGCGACAGCGAAGCCTTTCTGAAACCCTGGGAGCCGACCTGGGCACCTGACCACTTGTCGCGCAAAGCCTTCACCAATCGTGTCTATTGGGCGCAGCGCTCGATTGCGAACGGCACGGCGATGCCGCTTTTTCTGGTGCGGCGCGAAGACAACGGGTTACTCGGCGCAATCACGCTTGATCACATCCGCCGAGGTCCGGCGCAATCGGGCATCACAGGCTATTGGATTGGTGAGCCGTTTGCCCGCCAAGGTTATATGCGTGAGGCCATTCAGGCGGTTGTGCATCATGCGTTCACGGTGATGGATCTCAGCCGGATCGAGGCGGGGTGCCTGCCTGAGAATACAGCTTCGCGCCGTTTGCTCGAGCTGTGTGGCTATAAATACGAAGGTGTGGCGCAAAGCTATCTGCAGATAAACGGACGCTGGCGCAATCATGTGCTTTACGCCAACCTGCGCAGTGACCGGCGCGGCAAGACCGATGTTGGGTAGGGCGCGCGCCTGATAAGGACAAAACGGCCATGACACTTCCGCAAACACCGTCGTTCCGGCTTGACGGCAAACGGGCCTTGGTTGTCGGCGGCTCGTCCGGCATCGGGCTCGGCTGTGCGGTGGCGCTGGCTGATGCAGGGGCCGAGGTGACGGTGGCCGCGCGGAACGCGGCCCGCGTCAGCCAAGTGGTGGCGGAGATGACGGATGCTGGGATGCTGGCGCGGGCGATGGTGATGGATGTTGCTGATGTTGCCGCGACCGAGGCGGCGGTGCTGGCAGAAGGCCCCTTTGATGTGCTGGTGAACGCGGCAGGCTTTGCGATCCACGCGCCTGCTGTCGAGACGAAGGAGGCCGATTTCGATGTTGTCTCGGACATCAATTTCAAAGGGGCCTATTTCCTGACACGTGCCGTGGCTAAGGGCCTGATCGCTGCTAGCAAGCCCGGTAGTCTCATCAACATTTCCAGCCAGATGGCCCATGTGGGCGGAAACGACCGCGCTGTTTATTGCGCCACGAAGTTTGCGGTTGAGGGCTTTACCAAGGCGATGGCGATCGAGTGGGGCAAGCAGGGTATCCGCGTGAATACGATTTGCCCCACGTTTATCCGCACGCCGCTGACCGAAGTGACGTTTTCTGACCCTGACAAAGTGACTTGGCTGTTGAGCAAGATCAAACTGGGCCGTGCAGGCGAGGTCAGTGACATTATGGGTCCTGTGGTCTATCTGGCCTCTGATGCCGCGGCGATGATGACCGGCACCCACATGCTGATCGACGGGGGCTGGACGGCGGATTAATCGTGTTGGACAGTCGCCAAATCCGGTCCATGTAATGGGCTGTTCTGAGGGAATATCATATGCTTAACCCCGTGACGCCGGAATTAGAAGCTAGCCTGCGCGCCTTGCTGCCTGCGGCCACGTTCAAGAATGACACCACACCCTACCTCTCCGAGCCGCGTGGCCGCTGGGCAGGGCAGGGGTTTGTCGTGGCGCCCGCCAGCACCGAAGAGGTCGCAAGCATCGTAAAAGCCTGCGCCGCAGCCCGTATCGGGATCGTCCCCTATAGCGGTGGCACCGGTTTGGTAGGTGGGCAGTTGTTGCAGGAAGGTGCGCGGCCGGTGGTGCTGTCTCTGGAGCGGATGAACCGCATCCGCGAGGTCTACGCATCCGAAAACGTTCTCGTTTGTGATGCAGGTGTCATTCTGGCCGATGTCCAGAAAGCGGCAGAAGACGTGGGGCGTTTGTTCCCGCTGTCACTGGCCTCGGAAGGGTCGGCGCGGGTTGGCGGGTTGCTGGGCACCAACGCGGGCGGCGTGAATGTGCTGCGCTATGGCAATGCGCGCGCTCTCTGTCTGGGGCTTGAGGTGGTGCGTGCGGATGGCAGCATCTGGCACGGGCTGACGCGGCTACGCAAAGACAATACGGGCTATGATCTGCGTGACCTGATGATCGGCGCAGAGGGGACATTGGGGGTCATCACCGGTGCCGCACTCAAGCTGGTGCCGCGCCCAGTTGGCGTGGGAGCGGCGATGATGGCGGTGCCCTCACCTGCGGCAGCTTTGGAGCTTCTGGCGCTTGCGGGTGCGTTGATCGGCGAGGGTGTATCCGCCTTTGAGATCATGCACCGTCAGGGCATGGATTTCCTGACTGAGGTCGGGCCGGAGTATAAACAACCCTTCGCTGAAGTGCCGGAATGGTGTGTGTTGATCGATGTCGGGCTTTCAGCAGGGATCAGCCCCGAAGCGGCGCTTGAGGGGGTGTTTGAAAAAGCGTTCGAGGCAGGGTTGGTGACCGACGGGGTGATCGCACAAAGCCATGCGCAGCGAGATGCTTTTTGGCATATCCGCGAAAGCATTCCAGAAGCGAACCGGCGGATCGGGTCCGTCAGTTCGCATGATATCTCACTCCCGCTGAGCGCGATCCCCGCGTTCATCGCGCAGGGCGAGAAGGCTTTGGCAGAAGTTGGCGCGTTCCGGATCAACTGCTTTGGGCATCTGGGCGATGGTAACCTGCACTATAACGTCTTTCCAATGCCGGGGCGGAGCCGTGCGGACTATGAGGCCGAGCGACCCCAAGTGAAGCGCGTTGTGCATGATCTGGTACATGCCATGGCAGGGTCTGTCAGCGCGGAACACGGAATCGGGCGTCTCAAGGTCAAAGACCTTGAGACTTATGGCGATCCGGTGAAGCTCGACATGCTGCGTGCGATCAAAGATGCGCTGGACCCGCTGGGGATCATGAACCCCGGTGCCGTTTTGCGGCAAAGGCAGATGCCTCCGGCGGAAGTTTGAAGGGACATGGAAATTGGGGGCTATGCGCCTTCGAACTGGCAGAGCGCGTGGACGTTCATGCCGAGGCTTTCCAGTTTTTTGCGCCCGCCCAGATCGGGTAGGTCGATAATGAAGGCGCAACCGATGACTTCGGCCCCCATGCGTTCGATCAGTTTTATGCCTGCCTCTGCGGTGCCGCCTGTTGCAAGAAGGTCGTCGACGAGCAGGACTTTCTCACCCGCTTGCAGGGCGTCGTCGTGCACTTCCATCGTGGCCTGGCCGTATTCAAGCGTATAGTCCTGTTCAATTGTCTTGCCGGGGAGTTTGCCTTTCTTGCGGATCGGCACGAAACCAACCGACAGTTGGTGCGCGATTGCGCCGCCAAGGATGAACCCGCGCGCTTCCAGTCCCACGACCTTGTTGATGGGTTGGCCTGCATAGGGGTGCAGCAACTGGTCAATCGCGATGCGGAAACCGCGCGCGTCGCTGAACAGCGTGGTCACATCGCGGAACATGATCCCTTCATGCGGGAAGTCTGGGATGGTGCGGATATAGTCTTGGACGGTTTTCATTATCTCTTCCTAAAGGACGCGGCCAGCGATGGCGTCGAGTTTCGCAACCAGCGCGGGATCACGTTCATCGGGGGCGGTCATCACCGCGTATTCGAGCGCGCGGTCACAGCCGTAGGGGCAGGGGGCGCGGTCTGCGCCGAGCAGGGCGGGCAAGCGGCTGATCAGGTCTTGGGCCTTGGTGCCATTGCCTTGCAGCGTCTTGATCACGTCGCTGACATCGACCGCGCCATGATCCGGGTGCCAGCTGTCATAATCGGTGACCATCGCGACGGAGGCATAACAAATCTCGGCTTCGCGGGCGAGTTTGGCTTCGGGCATATTGGTCATGCCGATCACGTCGCAGCCCCATGCGCGGTAGAGTTTGCTTTCAGCCATGGAAGAGAATTGTGGCCCTTCCATCGCAAGATAGATTCCGCCGGTGTGGATCGTGATACCCGCAGCGTGGCCGGCAGTTGCGCAGGCCTCTGACAGGCGTACGCAGGTCGGGTGCGCCACGCTGACGTGGGCCACACAGCCGGTGCCGAAAAAGGACTTCTCGCGGGCAAAGGTACGGTCAATGAATTGATCGACAATCACAAAATCACCGGGCGCCATGTCTTCACGAAAAGACCCGCAGGCGCTTACGCTGATGATATCCGTTACACCCAGCCGTTTGAGCGCGTCGATGTTTGCGCGGTAAGGCACAGTGGTGGGTGAATGCACGTGGCCGCGTCCATGACGCGGCAAGAAGACCATCTCGACGCCGTTCAATTGCCCCGTCAACACATCGTCAGAAGGGGTGCCCCATGCGCTTGGGGCTGTGACCCAAGCGGCATTTTCCAGCCCGTCCATATTGTAAATGCCCGAACCACCGATGATTCCGATTCTTGTCTGCATGACCTGCCCTGCTGTCGCTTCATCGCTACATTGAAGCGGATCAACCCCAAATGGAAGCCTGTGCGCCGTGCCAATGCTGCAACACCGCATGATCGGTCGGGGTTGAGGGGTGACATCCACGGGGCGCTGCTTTAGGCCACCCGTAAATTCCCCATGCACAGGATTTCACATGGCCCGCGCCCTTTTGGCGACTTTCGCTGACAGTCTCAAACTCACCGACCCGGATGCCCCGCTGACGGCTGGTCAATGGCGGGTGGAAATTCTGTCCGGTCTAACAGTTGCTCTGGCGCTGGTGCCAGAGGCGGTCGCCTTTGCTTTTGTTGCAGGCGTTGAGCCTTTGGTCGGGCTTTATGCTGCGTTCATCGTCGGCCTGATTACTGCGGTCTTTGGCGGGCGTCCGGGGATGATTTCAGGCGCGACGGGTGCTTTGGCCGTTGTGATGGTCAGCCTTGTTGCCGTGCATGGTGTCGAATACCTCTTTGCGACGGTTGTCTTGATGGGGTTGATCCAGCTCTTTGTCGGGATCATGCGATGGGGCAAATTCATCCGCCTTGTGCCACATCCGGTGATGCTGGGCTTTGTGAATGGTCTGGCGATTGTGATCTTCCTTGCGCAATTGGGCCAGTTTCAGGTGCCCGGCACCGCCGAAAGCGCGGGCCACGGCATGGCCAACGGGCAATGGTTGTCAGGTGCACCGCTTTATCTGATGCTGGCGTTCGTGGCGCTGACGATGGTGATCATCTGGGTCATGCCCAAGATTACGAATGCGATTCCTGCACCGCTGGCAGGGATCGGGATTGTGGCTGCGATTGTGATCGGTTTCGGGATTGATGTGCCGCTTGTCGGTGATCTTGCAGACATTGAAGGCGGCTTGCCTGCGTTCCATGTGCCGATGGTGCCGCTCACATGGGAAACGCTTGAAATCATCCTGCCCTATGCACTGATTCTCGCTGCGATCGGTCTTATCGAAAGCCTGCTGACCCTGAACCTTGTCGGTGAGATGACCGGCAAGCGCGGCGGGGCAAGCCAGGAATGTCTGGCCCAGGGCGCAGCCAATACAGTGACCGGTTTCTTTGGCGGCATGGGCGGTTGCGCGATGATCGGACAGTCAATGATCAACGTGAAATCTGGCGGGCGGACACGGGTTGCCGGAATCGCGGCGTCTCTGTTCCTTTTGGCATTTATCTTGTTCGCCAGTGGTCTGATCGCGCGTATCCCGCTGGCTGCACTTGTCGGCGTGATGTTTATGGTCGTCATCGGGACCTTTGCGTGGAACTCGCTGCGTATCCTGCGCAAGGTACCCCGCACGGATGCTTTCGTAACGATCCTTGTGACGGTGGTGACTGTGGCAACGGACCTTGCAACGGCAGTCGTAGTGGGTGTGATCGTTTCCGCGCTGGCCTATGCATGGAGCAACGCAACCCGCATTCACGCCATCAAGCGCGAAAGCCGTACTTCGGCTGGCGCGCAGGTCTATGAAATCCAGGGACCGCTGTTTTTCGGTTCATCTGACGGATTCATGGAAATTTTTGACGTCGAATCCGACCCTGATGTGGTCATCGTCGATTTTGCCAATAGCCGCGTGGCCGATCAATCCGCGTTGCAGGCTATCGAGGCACTGGCCCAGAAGTATGAGGATGCCGGCAAGATCATCCAGTTGCGGCACCTCAGCCGCGACTGTCACAAGCTTTTGTCAAAAGCGGGCCACCTCATGGTCGATAGCGACGATGATCCCGACTATGCCCTCGCCGTGGACTACGGCGTGAAGACCGGCATCATCGGCGGGCACTAGTCGTTATTCACCGGGGCGTTGCAGGCTAAAGACCTCGCGGATGGTGGAATAATCGCGATAGCCAAGCCGTGTGAGCGGGTTGAACGTGGTCACATCAAACATGCCATCCACAAGGCAATTGTCGCGGATATGCACGCCTGTGACCTCGCCGAAGACGGCGAAATTCGCTTCTCCGGGCAGTTGCACGATCTGGGTCAGTTTGCATTCGAGCGTCGCGGGGGCGTTGAGGACGCGCGGGCAATTGATCGTTTCACATTCCCCTTTTTCGATACCGGCAAGGGTGAATTCATCCGTGTCGCGGTCCCATGCACCGGACGTCTGGTTCATCACGTCACGCGCGGCGTATTCGACAACATTCACGGCAAAGACGCCGGTATCGCGGATGTTGGCGACGGAATCCTTGGTGCCCTCGCGGTCGGGTTTGCTGCTGGTTGAGGCGAACATGACCTGAGGCGGCACGTAGGCCACGGCGTTGAAGAAGGAATAGGGCGCAAGGTTATCCTTGCCGTCTGCACCACGCGTTGCAATCCAGCCAATCGGGCGGGGCGATACAATGGCGTTGAACGGGTTATGTGGCAGGTCGTGGCCATTTTTAGGTTCGTAGAACATGCAATGCCTTTTCGTTTTGTTGCCCAACAGGTAGCGTCTGACTATCGCGTGGCCAGATGAAAGACAAATGCAACAAACGGCAATTACATTGGCCCAGGAAACAGCGGATGACTGGTGGGAAATCGAAGCGCTCTATGATCTCTGCTTTGCACCCGGGCGGTCTGCCTTGTCTTCTTATCGTCTGCGCGAGGGTGTTGAACCGATCCGCCCGTTGTGTCTGACCGCCCGTGACGCAGACGGTATTCTGGCAGGTGCGGTGCGCAACTGGCCTGTTCTGGTGGGGGGGCAACAGGCGGTCCTGCTTGGCCCAATCGCCGTTCACCCGACGCGACAGGGCGAGGGTGTAGCTGCAATGCTCATGCAGCGCTGCTTGGCAGATGCGCGCACCCTCGGATGGTCGCGGCTTATGCTCGTCGGTGACGCGCCTTACTATCAACGTTTCGGGTTTGAACGGCTCGACGGTGTTACCATGCCACCGCCGACGAACCCTGATCGTGTGCTGGGGATCGCTCTTTCTGACGATGCTTGGGATGGTGTGACGGGCGTGGTCACATCTCTGCGCGATTGAAATTGGCTTCCCCTGTTCCCATTTCAAAGGGATGGATGACAAAAGCGCCGTGATGAAAGAGATCAATCCACCGAACCCGCCCCCACCGCTCAGCGATGCGGCAAAGGCCGAGATTGCTGCTTTGGCCGCGCGTCAACGCAAGGCAAATGGCATGTTGATGACCGCAATCAACTATGTCGGCGGGCAGGTCGAAGACGGGCTCAAAATGTTGCCCGCAGGTGTCCGTGGCCAGATGGACGATCTGGCACGCACGGCATTGCGCCATAGTTTTGACATCGCAAGCCAGTCGCGCAAGGGGCGCGGGCAGACGATTGGCTCCGACCGTATCCACAAGATTTTGGGAACGATTTCAGGTGCCTTTGGTGGTGTTGGCGGTCTGCCAACTGCACTTGCCGAATTGCCCGTGGCGACCACTGTGATCTTCCGTGCAGTCCATCATGTGGCGGTGACCTACGGGGAAGATCCGGATGCGGAAGAAACCAAGGTCGAATGCCTTGCCGTATTTGGTGCGGGCGGACCGGGGAGTGGCGATGACGGGATCGACACGGCCTTTATCGGTGCGCGGCTCAGTATCTCGGGTGCTGCTGTGAACGGGCTGATCAGCAAAGTGGCCCCTAAGTTCGCCGCTGTCCTTTCGCAAAAGCTGGCGACGCAGGCGGTGCCGATCCTCGGAGCAGCGGCCGGGGCAGGGACCAACTACGCTTTCGTCGATTACTACGTCTCGATGGCCCATGTGCATTTCGGGCTGCGCCGCTTGGCCCGCATCTATGGCGAGCAGGCAGTCACGGATCACTTCCATGCGGTTCTGGCCGCAGGCAAGCTGCCTCAGACCTGATAGACGAGCCAGTCGGCTACTGCACGCCGCACGGACTGGTCGCCATTGGCGATCGCTTCATCCATCACCGCCTTCACCTCATCCAGATTAACGCGGCGCAAGAGATGCTTGACCGGACCGACCGAGGCAGGGCGCATTGACAGGGTGCGCAGACCAAGTGCGGCAAAGCAAAGCGCCTCGACAGGGCGCCCCGCATCTTCGCCGCAGAAGGACAGCGGTGTTCCGCTTTTCTCGCAGCGTTTGATGACATGGCTCAGGAAGGCCAGAAAGCTGGTGTCCAGCGTATCGTAGCGTTTGCGCACGCGCTCATTCTCGCGGTCGGCAGCGAAGAAGAACTGTTTGAGATCGTTACCGCCGATGGAAATGAAATCGACTTCTTCGAAAAACGCATCCGGCGCATAGGCGAGCGAGGGTGTCTCCAGCATTGCGCCCACGTCGAGTTTGGAGGGCAAGGCATGGCCCAATTTGGTTTCGCGCGCCATCGCCTTGTCCATTTCGGCGCGTGCCGCGCGAAATTCATTCATCTGGGTGATGAAAGGGAACATTACCGTCAGGGGCTGACCGTTTGCTGCGCGCAGAAGTGCCTGCAACTGCATCCGCAACACGCCCGGTTTATCAAGTCCCACACGGATCGCGCGCCAACCCATTGCGGGGTTCGGTTCATCGTTGGGCTTCATGTAGGTCAGCACTTTGTCCGACCCGATATCAAGTGTGCGAAACGCCACCCGCTTACCGTCTGCGGCTTTCAGCACACGCGCATAAAGCGCTGAAAGCTCGGCACGGCGCGGCATCTGGGTGCGGATCAGGAACTGCAATTCAGTCCGGAAGAGCCCGACGCCTTCAGCGCCCGAGCCCGCCAGCGATGGCAGGTCCGCAATAAGGCCTGCGTTCATCTGCAAAGAGATACGCGTGCCACATTTTGTTTCCGCAGGCAGGTCGCGGATTGAGGCATAGCGTTCCTGCGCGCGCGTTTGCATCGCGATTTTGTCGCGGAATGCGGCTTGTACGGTCTCGTCAGGGCGTAGATGCGCGATACCCTGGTCGCCATCCACAAGGATCGGATCGCCATTCAAGGCCTCACGGGTGACGCCTTTGGCGTTGATGATGAGCGGGATCGCCCATGCCCGCGCCACAATTGCTGCGTGACTGCCGACCGAGCCTTCTTCAAGCACAATGCCCCGGATTTTCTTGCCATACTCCAGTAGTTCACCGGGCCCGATATTGCGGGCCACAAGAATCGGATTGTCCGGCATGTCTGCACGGGCTTCAGCCCCTTGGCCGGTCAGAATGCGTAGCAAGCGGTTCGAGAGATCATCAAGATCATGCAGCCGTTCGCGCAAGTAGGGGTCTGCCGCACGCGACAGACGGGAGCGGGCGTGGGATTGTTCTTTTTCCACCGCGGCTTCCGCGGAGAGACCACTTTTGACGTCCTCTTCCATCCGCTTGAGCCAACTGGTTGAATTGGCAAACATGCGGTAGGCCTCAAGCACCTGCACCTGATCGGTATCAACCGAGCGTGCCCCCATCAGCATATTGTCAACGCCCTTGCGCAGATCCTCAATTGCGTCGCGCAGGCGCGCGGCCTCGGTTTCGGGGTCTTCCGAAATCGGATTCGTGACCACAACGCGGGGTTCGTGCAGGTAGACGACACCCTCGCTGGCCCCTTCCTGCGCAATCGAGCCGCGCAGCATGACAGGCTGTTGGTGGCGGGCGGAAAGTGCTGCCCCTTCACCGACAAAGGCGCCTAACTCGGTCATCTCTGCGATGACCATCGCCACGATTTCAAGCGCGTAGACCTCATCCGGGGTATATTCGCGGGCCGCTTTGGATTGGACGACCAGAACGCCCAGCACATCGCCAAGACGCTGGATCGGGACGCCGCAGAAAGACGAATAACGCTCTTCCCCTGTCTCGGGCATATAGCGAAAGCCCTTGGCGGCTGGTGCATCGGCTGTGTTGATGACTGTGCGGCTTTTGGCGGTGCGTCCGACAAGACCTTCGCCCAGGCGCATCCGCGTCTGGTGCACTGCCTCGGCCTGGAGACCTTTGGTCGCGCAAAGTTCAAGCGTTTCGGCATCACGGAACAGATAGATCGAGCAGACCTCGGTCATCATCGAATCTGCAATAAGGTTCACAACCGCATCGAGCCGCGCCTGACCTTCATTGTCAGCTGCGAGCGCCTCGCGCAGCCGTCCAAGCAGCTTGCGGCTTTCGCTTTCTAGCCGATGTGGCATAGCCCCTCCTGTGGAACGGGCTGGCACACAAATGCGTCAGCCTGCTTTTTCCAATTCGAAAGCATCATGCAGGGCTTGCACGGCAAGTTCCATGTATTTTCTGTCGATCAATACGGAAATCTTGATCTCTGAGGTTGTAATGACCTTAATGTTCACACCTTCAGCAGAAAGCACACGGAACATCTTGGCGGCAACACCAGTGTGGCTGCGCATGCCGATCCCCACGACGCTGACTTTGGCCACGCCTTCATCAGCAACGAGGTCGTGAAAGTTGATCGCGCCGCTGGCCTTGGCATCCTGCATCGCCTTCTCGGCGCGTTTCACCTGATCGGTCGGGCAAGAGAAGGTCATATCCGTGCGCCCCTCTTCCGAGATGTTCTGCACGATCATGTCGACGTTCACGCCGGCCTCGGACAATGGCCCAAAGATCGCGGCGGCGATACCGGGACGGTCGGCCACCGAGATCAGGGTCATTTTCGCTTCGTCGCGGGAATAGGCGACACCGGCCACAACATTGGATTCCATGATTTCCTCCTCATCGCAGACCAGCGTTCCGGCGCTGTCCGATGGTTCCTCAAAAGATGACAGCACCCGCAGGCGCACTTTATAGCGCATGGCCAGTTCGACCGAGCGGGTTTGCAAAACCTTTGCACCCAATGAGGCCAGTTCCAGCATTTCCTCGAAGGCGATCTTGTCGAGCTTGCGCGCCTTGCTCGTGATACGCGGATCGGTCGTGTAGACGCCGTCAACATCAGTGTAGATATCGCAACGCTCGGCCCCGAAGGCGGCAGCAAAGGCCACGGCCGTTGTATCGGAGCCACCGCGCCCCAATGTGGTGATGCGGCCTTCGGGGCTGATGCCCTGAAAGCCCGCGACGACTGCGACTTTCATGCCTTCGCCGAACTTGGCGTTGATCCGTTCGGTGGGTATCTCTTCGATGCGCGCGTTCGAATGGGCCGAGGTGGTTTTGACCGGCACCTGCCAGCCCTGCCAGCTGCGCGCGGGGATATCCATTTCCTGCAACCGCAGTGCCATCAGGCCCGCGGTCACGTTTTCGCCCGATGACACGATCGCATCATATTCGCGGGCATCATAAAGCGGGGATGTTTCATTGACCCAGCCGACCAGCTCATTGGTCTTGCCTGACATCGCCGAGACAATAACGATCACATCATAGCCATTGGCGACCTCGACAGCCACGCGCTTTGCAGCGCGTGCGATACGGTCAAGGTTGGCCACCGAAGTGCCGCCGAATTTCATCACGAGCGTTGGCATGGGCTGTCTTTCGATAACGTCTGAATAATCAGCGCTCCCTTTAAAGCGCGTGGCTGCAAAGGGCAAATAGTTAGTAGGGGTGTTCCTGCCCGTCCCACGTCAGAAAACAGCCTGACGTTTCCAGGCTCAGTTCGGCAAATCTTGCGGCCAGTCCTGCGGCGCTTTCTTCCATCGAGATGTCGGCACTGTCGCCGCCCATGTCCGTCCGTACCCAGCCGGGGTGATAGATGCCGACAGCGATACCTTCGGGTGCCAGATCAGTGGCCAGATTGCGCCCAAGGTTGAGCGCTGCAGCTTTGCTGGCCCGATAGATGTAACTGCCACCGGGGGCACGCGTATGTGACGCCATCTGCGACGAGATGATCGCGATTTTGCCTGCATTGGCGCGCTGCAAATGAGGGAGCAGGTGTTGGATCGTGAGGAAAACGCCGGTGACGTTTGCAGCAAACATCTGTTCCCACATGTCTGCGGGGTAGCCACCGGCCAGTGTTTGCCCTTTGTCGAGAAAGACACCTGCGTTGCAAACCAGAAGATCAATCGGCCTATCCCCGAGACGCGCCGCCAAGGCGGCATGTGATGCGGGGTCTGTGACATCAAGTTCATACATAGTCCCCGCATCAGCCGCGCGATGCGTGCCGATGACAGGTTCACCTGCGTCAGCATAAAGGCCCATGAGTGCCTGACCAATTCCGCGATTGGCCCCTGTGATCAGTGTCGTCATAGGAGGTCCTGTCTTTGTGGAATCAGTTCGTCTTCTTGCGTGGCATGAAAGGCAGCGGCACAACGGGAATCCCGTCTTCGACCAGTTTTCGGGCTTCTTTCAGGTTCGCCTCGCCGTAGATCGGGCGTTCGGGGACAAGGCCGTCATGCATGTCGCGGGCCTCTTTTGCGAAACCCTTACCGACATAGTCGGAATGCGCCTCGACTTTCTCACGCAACGCGGCGAGGTCTGCCTCGGACGGTTTCGGAGCCGTGATCCGCGATGAGGTGCTCACAGCTGGTGCCATGATCGTCTTGCGGACCTTGGTGGTGCCGCAAGCGGTGCAATTCACCATATTGGCCGCGACAAGCTTGTCGAATGCCTCGCCCGACTGGAACCAGCTTTCGAATTCGTGGTCTTCTTCACATTTGAGGTGGAAACGGATCATCACAACCTATTGCTTACGTCATACTGATAAATAGGCCTTTTATACAGCGCTGCAAGCGGCTGCTAGCGCAGGATCTTATGTGGCTTGAACCCCGCGACAATGCGCTTCAGTTCAGGCTCTTTGATTTTCTTGGCGGCTTTGGCGGGCGACATCCATTTGCGCCGCCGCTGCTCTTTTTCCGGCCAGTCCGCATGCACGTGGGTGACATGAAGCGGATAAACCATCGTGACGATGGGGGCGTTATCTACTTTCTGCGGCTTGCTGTAGCTGAACACCCCAAGACAGAAATCAATGGCCTCACCACTTAGCCCCGCCTCTTCAAAGGCCTCCGTAGCGGCAGCGCTGGCGGGCGTTTGTTTGTGCATGGGCCAGCCCTTGGGGATGATCCAGCGTTTGCGCGTGCGGCTGGTAATCAGGCAAATCTGGACCTTGTCGTTTTTCACACGCCAGCAGAGGGCCGCAAACTGGGCCCGTACGTCTGTCTTGTGTCCGGTCCGCAGCTTCAAGGGGAGCTGTTTTGCGACTGGTTTTGCCATGTTCTCCGCCGCAAATCGCATTACATCAGATTGTATGTCAGACGTTATGCAAGCATCCATTCCACACGCAACCCCACATGCGCGTTTTATCGGTTCCGAGATCTATCGGCACTCCAGCTATGGGGCGTGGCATCCGTTGCGCGTGCCGCGTGTCTCGACAGTGATGGATCTTCCGCGCAGCCTGGGCTGGCTGCCGCCTGCGCAGTTTATCACCAGTCCCCGCGCCAAGGCGGCGGCGCTTATGGGGTATCACACGCCGACCTATCTGGCCGCGTTGCAGGCGGCCGAGGCGGCGCAGAGCGTGAGTGAGCAGATACGCCGCAAACACAATCTGGGCACCCCGTCCAACCCCATCTTCAAGGAAATGTTCCGCAGGCCTGCCACGTCTGCGGGTGCGTCGCTTTTGGCGGGCGAGTTGCTGCGCGGGGGCGGTGTGATCTATTCCCCCGCAGGCGGCACGCACCACGGGTTGCCGGACCGCGCGAACGGCTTTTGTTATCTCAACGATCCGGTGCTGGCGATCCAGTCCCTGCGGCGCAACGGTGCCAAGAGGATTGCCTATATTGATATCGACGCCCACCATCCCGACGGGGTCGAGCACGCTTTTGCCACTGACGAGGACACGCTACAAATCTCGGTGCATGAGATAAACCGCTGGCCGCGGACAGGCGCTTTAACGGACAAGGGGGTGGGGCAGGTCTATAACCTCCCCGTGCCAGCAGGTTTGAACGATACCGAAATGGCGCTGATCCGCGATGCGCTGATCTTGCCTTTGGTCGCTGATTTCGGCCCTGATGCGATTGTCCTGCAATGCGGTGCTGACGCGGTGGCAGAAGACCGCCAATCGCGGCTGGCCCTGTCAAACAACGCCCATTGGGCGATTGTCGCAGCCCTGCGCCCGCTGTCGCCCCGTTATCTGGTCCTCGGGGGAGGGGGATATAACCCGTGGTCGGTGGGTCGGCTTTGGACAGGGGTTTGGGCGACGCTGAATGGCCACGACATTCCAGATGTCTTGCCGCCCGCGTCCCAAGCGATCCTCGGTGCTTTGACGTGGAGCAGTCCGCTGCGCAAGCATCACCCCGAGCCGCATTGGATCACCACGCTGCGTGACATCCCGCGTGAGGGACCGATCAGCGATGCTGTGCGCACCGGTGTGCAGATATTGGCGACGCGTCGCCCGCGCTGGGCCTGACACTTGCAAGGGGCCGTAAACGCCCCGATAGTCGCGCCATGAGATTACGTACACTTCTGATCAGCCTTGCTCTGACACTTTCAGCCGCCGCCGCGCGGGCCGAGGTTCTGATCTTTGCCGCAGCCAGCTTGAAAGAACCCGTCGACCTGATTGCGGCGCAGTTTGATGATGTTGTTGTCTCTTATGGCGGCAGTGGCACCATGGCGCGGCAGGTCAGTTTTGGTGCGCCTGCGGACATTGTGCTTCTGGCGAATACCGATTGGATGGATGTCCTGGTCGCGGGCGATCATGTGCAAGCCGAGAGCGTGTTTGATTTTGCCAGCAACCGCTTGGTGATGATCGGGCCTGAAGGTGCCGGCCCCGTGCCGCTGACATCAGAGGCGATCTTGGACGCATTGGAGGCAGGGCGCATGGCCGTCGGGCTTACGCAGGCAGTTCCGGCAGGCATATACGCCAAGGCTGCGTTGCAGTCGCTGGGCTTGTGGGAGGACTTGGAGGACAAGCTGGCCGAAGTGGACAATGTGCGTGCCGCACTGGCGTTGGTGGCGCGCGGGCAGGCGCCTTTGGGGATCGTTTATCAAAGCGACACGCGGATCACGCGGGATGTTGCCCAGGTTGCTCTGTTTCCGGCCGACAGCCACCCGCCGATACGCTATGTTGGAGCGTTGACCAATGACGCTGACACCGCCGCGCAAGACGTGCTGACCTATCTGCGCGGACCGGAGGGCCAGGCCATTTTGGCAGAGGCCGGTTTGCTGCCGCCTGTGGATGATCCGTCATGATCAACGCGCTCGGACCCGCGGAATGGACCGCGATCTGGTTGTCATTGCGTGTGGCGCTTGTGGCGACCTTGGCGGCACTCCCGGTGGCTATTTGGGTGGCGTATATCCTGGCGCGGAAATCCTTTCCGGGTCGCCAGCTGCTGAACGGGCTGGTGCATTTGCCGTTGGTCTTGCCGCCTGTGGTCACGGGGTATCTTTTGTTGGTGCTTTTCGGCCAACAAGGGCCGGTGGGTAGTCTGCTGTACCAGACCTTTGGCATCAGTTTTGCCTTTCGCTGGACAGGGGCGGCGCTGGCGGCCGCAATCATGGCGTTTCCCCTGATGGTGCGCGCGATCCGGCTGGGATTCGAAGCGGTTGATCCGGGCTTGGAGGCAGCCGCATCTACCCTTGGTGCGTCGCGTATGCGGGTTTGGCGCACGGTGACACTGCCCTTGGTGGTGCCGGGTATACTCGCGGGCGCGATCCTGGGCTTTGCCAAGGCGCTGGGCGAGTTTGGCGCGACCATCACCTTTGTCGCCGCGATCCCCGGCGAGACCCAGACCATCCCCACAGCGATCTACGGTCTGTTGCAGGTCCCCGGGAGCGAGCCTGCGGTGCTGTCACTGGTAATCGTGTCGGTCATCCTTGCGATGGGCGCGCTCATCCTGTCCGAGTGGCTGGCACGCCGCATGGCCAAGCGGGTGACAGGCAGATGATCACGGTCGATATACAAAAGGGGCTGGGCACGTTTGACCTCGATGTGCAATTCGAGGCACCTAAAGGCGTGACGGCGATTTTCGGGCGTTCGGGGTCGGGTAAAACGTCACTGGTCAATGCTGTCGCAGGGCTTTTGCGCCCTGATACGGGGCGGATAACTGTCGGTGATGCCGTCCTCTTTGATGGGGCGACGCGCCAGCACCTGCCGCCGCACAAACGGCGCATCGGCTATGTGTTCCAGGATGCGCGTCTGTTTCCGCATATGACTGTTCAGCGCAATCTGACCTATGGTGGGGCCCATGATGCGGCCCGCGTGATTGATGTGCTGGGACTTTCGCATTTGCTCGAGCGGATGCCAGCAGGTCTGTCAGGGGGCGAGCGCCAGCGCGTGGCTCTGGGCCGTGCGCTGATGTGTGATCCACAGCTTTTACTGATGGATGAACCGCTTGCTGCCCTTGATGCCCCGCGTAAGGCTGAAATCCTGCCGTTTATCGAACGGCTGCGCGATGAGGTCGAAACACCCATGCTATACGTGAGCCACGATGTGTCCGAGGTCGCCCGCTTGGCTACGACACTTGTGGTGCTTGAAGCAGGCCATGTTGTGGCCTCTGGACCGGTAGGTCAGGTATTGTCCCAGCCCGAAACGATGCCGTTGGTCGGCGTCCGCGCAGCGGGTGCGGTGATCACCACCAAAGTTGCGGGACGGTTGCTGGACGATGGTCTGACCGAGCTTGCCTTTTCGGGCGGGCGTTTGATCTTGCCGGGGATTTTGGGTGTATTGGGCCAAACAATCCGTGTGCGTATTCCGGCGCAGGATGTGATCCTCGCAACGGTCGCCCCTGAGGGATTAAGCGCGCTGAATGTCCTGCCCGTTGAAATCACCCGCGTTGAACAAGGGCGCGGCCCCGGTGTCGCGGTCGGGCTGCGTGCGGGGAACGATCACCTCTTGGCGCGGGTGACACGGCGCAGCGCATTGCGGATGAATCTGGCGGTGGGTCAGAAAGTCTATGCCATCATCAAGGCGACTGCTGTGGGGCCAGAAGATATCGGGCAATAGCTAGGTTGCTGTGGTGCGGTCGAAGAGATCAAGCACATCTGCGGCCAGCACATCGGTTTGTGCGCTTGCTGACTTGATCGCCTGCCCTGCGTTTTCTGCGATGCGCGACAAATCCGCTGACACCAGTGCAGCGGCAATATCATCGGCCGTTGCGACCGCTATTGCGCCGGAAACCGCCGCCAGTTGGGCATAATCGGTTTTGAAGTTTGCCACCCGCGGTCCGTGCAGGATTGCACAGCCCAAAGCGGCTGCTTCCCACGGGTTATGCCCCTCGACATCGCCGAAAGTCCCGCCGATCAACACGGTCTGCGCAAGGCGGTAGATCAGGCCCAGGTCACCGAAAGTATCGCAGAGCCAGACGGCATCGCCCGCTGCGGGAACTTCACCCTTGGACCTGCGCGGGCCAAGCTCTTCAATGGCGTCCTGCGGCAGTCTGGGAGCAATTATGAGAAGGGCAGTTGGGTCGGTCTCACGCAGTTTCTGATGGGCATCATACGCAAGAGCAATATCGTCGTGATGCGCGGGGGCAACGGCCCAGATGGTGCGCTGGCCGAGCGTTTTCTGCAGCCTCTCCAACTCCGCCCTATCACAGGCCAGCAATGGCGCGGCAGGTTTGAGCGACCCAGTGACCTTCACCTTCGCACCAAGTGAGGCGAGATGGGCTGCGGTCGCGTCATCCTGTGCCGTGATCATCGCCATCGCGCTGTAAAGGTCACGGTAAAGCCCCTCTGCCTTTTGGTGCGACCGGAATGATGCTGCATTCATGCGCGCGGCCACCATACATTGCGGCACCTGGCGTTTTGCCAGATCGCTGACCATGCCCGGCCAGAGGTCCTGTTCGACCCAGACGCAGAGATCAGGGCGAAAATGATCGAGGAAACGGCGGCGAAAGGCGGGTGCATCAAGCGGTAAGAACTGATGCGTCGTCCGGGGGGGGGCGTTCTTGGCAAAGACTTCGGCCGAGATAGCCGTGGTCGATGTCACAAGGAATGACAGATCAGGCCGTTTCTGCCCCAGACGTGCGATCAGGCCGCGCAGAGAAAGGACTTCGCCCAACCCGACCGCGTGGAGCCAGATCAGTGAACCCTCAGGGCGCGGGGCGAGGGTCTTGCCCATCTTTTCCTGCCAGCGCGTCGGGTGCTCTTTGCCGCGCTGCAATCGACGGCGCAGCACGGGCTTGGCTGCCAGCGCAATCAGATGGCTTGCCGCCAGATAGCCGCGCAACGCCAAACCCCGATGCATGTCAGCTTGGGATGTCATGAAAGGTCTTTTGCAAGGAACTCTGCCAGAAATCCTCGGATTTCAGGGCGTCCACAAACCGTTCGGACGCGCTGCCACCGCCAAAGGCATTGTGGCGCGGATACGCTTCACCCCATTTGTTTTGCAAAAAAGCATTGATCGCTGCGGTATCGGTCGCATCGGCGAAAAAGACGGACGGAGATTTGGCGCGATTGGTCTGGCGTGTGCCAATATCAAGGGATGGCAGACCAAGGAACGGGGCTTCGCGTACACCTGCCGATGAATTGCCGACCATCGCTTTGGCATTCTTCATCAGTTCCGAGAAGTGAGCGAAACGCATGGATGGCAGAACGCGGAACCGCTCGTTGGGCAAGCGGGCAATCGCATCAAAAATGGCAGCAGACCCGGGGTCATTGTTCGGGGCGATGACCACAAAATTTCGACCCGATTCATCAAGTGCGCCAAAAAGCGCATCGGCTTGTGCACCCATCGTGTCGGCTTCGGAGGTGACAGGGTGGAAAACACAAATGCCGTAATCATCGAAAGGTATGGCATAGCGCTCCCGGACTTGGGCAAGGGCGACGCCAGAGGGCCCTGCGTGAAAATCCAGCTCGGGCGATCCGATGGCGCGGATATTCGCTTCAGGCTCGCCCAGCGCCATCACGCGCCGTGCGGCATCCTGAGAAGATACAAAATGCTGGCTGGCCAGTTTGCTGTTACAATGGCGGTAAATCTCGTCAATCGTGCCCGATACTTCGCCCCCTTCGATATGCGCGCAACGAATGTAGTTGGTGGCGCAGACAAGCGCGCAAGCAAGCGCCTCTACCCTGTCGCCATGGATCACGACAAGATCCGGCGTGTGCTCTTTGACGAAATCCGAAAACCCGATGATCGTCTTGGCCAACACCATGTCCTGCGGATCGCCGGGCCGCTGGTTGAGGAATTCATGAACCTGCACCCCTGCTGTGCGGTGCACCTCCAGCTTGGTCAGCCCGTAGCGTTCAAGCATGTGCATTCCGGTTGTGAAGAACGAGACATCAAAGCCCGCATCTCGCGTGGCAACCGCCAAAGGCTCAAGCTTGCCGAAATCGGCCCGTGTTCCGGTGACAAAGAGAACTGTGCGCGGCATCCCGACTTCCAAATCAATACGCTATCGGATGACCCGATCCTTGTTGCGACGAAGGTTACCGTGGTGTCGCCGGAAAGGAAACGGGCTTTGGCCCCGGTCGCGTTCAGTTCTTGCCCAAGTCGTAAGCTGCGTTTATCTAAGCGCTTGACCTTATCTGGCGTCATCCTTAGGTGACGTGTCTACGAGGCGAGTGGGCAGGTAGGTTATGCAGCGGATTGCAAATCCGTGTAGACCGGTTCGATTCCGGTACTCGCCTCCAAAATGAATTTATGAACCTCACCTGACAGGCTGTTCGGTGCGGGATTGTTACCTCCAACATGAAATGTCGTTTTCACTTGCGCGCGTTCAGAGTGTGATGCCACCTGGGCAATCCTTCTAGCTCACGCGTGCTGGCGCACCGGTTCATGGGCGGAAGTTTGCCTCTGGGCGCAGATATCCCGTTCAACAAGCGACATATGCGCCACGGATGGACCGTTGGCGCAGGCAACGTTGCCGTGATCTAGATTGACTTCTTTTGTGCCCTTCGCTAGCCGACAGTCACGTGTAAAGGCCCCTGTGTGACTTGTGGGGTTTGGGTCTGGCGCATCGACTTTGAGCATGTCTGCTCTTGCAAGGTGGGTTTATTCTACACTGGCAGTGGCAAAACGAGAGTTCGAGAGACACATGCAAAACGTTTCAATCGTGGTCCCCGTGCATAACGAGGCTGACAACATTGGCACATTGGTGGCTGAGATCTTGGAAACCGGCGCGGCCTATCCCCTGCATGAAATCATTTTTGTCGACGATGCCTCGACCGACCACACACAAGAGGTTTTGAGCGCCCTGCAAGCCGAAGAACCGCGTCTTGTTATTGTGACACACCCGCATGTGGGCGGGCAGAGTGCCGCGATCCATAGTGGGGTCTTGCGCGCAACGGGGACAATCATTGCCATGCTTGACGGGGATGGCCAGAACCCGCCGTTCGAACTGTCCAAGCTGGTTGCGCCTTTGCTGTCCGATACGTCCGGCAATCTGGCGTTGGTCGCAGGCCAGCGTGTGGGGCGGCGCGATACGCTTTCGAAACGGCTTGCATCACAATTTGCCAACAAGCTGCGCTCGGCGCTTTTGAAAGACGGCACCCGCGATACCGGCTGCGGGCTCAAGGCATTTCGCCGTGACGCATTTCTGGTGCTGCCGGTCTTTAACCACATGCACCGCTATTTGCCGGCTTTGTTCATCCGTGACGGATGGGACATTACACATGTCGACGTCAGTCACCGTGAACGCGGTGCAGGCCGTTCAAAATACAATAACTTCCAGCGCGGGCTCGTCGGGATCTTTGATCTGATCGGGGTCAGCTGGCTGATCCGTCGGCGCAAGCGCGTCAATAAGATGTCGGAAGTGCTGCGGCATAACACAGGAAATTTGCCCCATGTTTGAGTTTCTGAATGTCGATAGTTGGGCTGAATTTACGTGGGTCATGATCGGCCTTGGCGGACAGATGGCTTTTACAGCGCGGTTTTTAGTGCAGTGGATCGCGTCCGAAAAGGCGGGGCGCTCAACTGTGCCTGTCGCCTTTTGGTATTTTTCGATCGTTGGGGGGACGGTATTGCTGTCTTACGCCATCTACCGAGGCGATCCGGTTTTTATTCTGGGGCAGTCCATGGGCGTGATTATTTATTCGCGCAATCTATGGCTGATCCGTCGCGAACGTTTGGGATAAAATGATAAAACTATGGGATTTTGTGGTGCGTTTCCCGGTGATGATCGGGATCGCGTTGATTTTGACGCAAACGCTGCCTGTACTCGATGCACGGTGGTTGTGGTTTTCTGATGAAGTCCGCTATGCCGAAGTCTATTCAAACCTCGTGCGTGATGGTCACTGGATTGTCCTGAACCTCAATGGTGAAGCCTACCCGGACAAGCCGCCCATCTATTTTCTGCTCCTCGCAGCACTGGATCTGATCCCGGGCGTCGAGATGCCGGGGCTCATGTGGCTTGGCTCTGCCGTGTCGGCGATTTTCCTGCTTTTCGCGATGCGTGCGCTGGCAAATGCCGTTGGTATCGGCCGCGCGGGGTTTGCCGCCGGAATGCTCGTGCAACTCAGCCTCTTTGGCATGGTGCTCTTGCTGCATTACGTGCGCATGGATTTGCTTTTCGTGGCCCTGATGATGGGTGGACAGGCTTATCTGCACCGACACTACTACAACGGGGAAGCGGCAAGACATGCCTACCTTGGCTTTGCGCTCTGCGGTCTTGCGGTGCTGGTCAAAGGCCCGCTGGGGCTTTTGTTGCCGCTGGTTGCTGTCTGGGGTGCCGCAGTTTGGGCAGGGCGCGGTGCGGCGATCTTGCGATTGACGACGCTTCTGGGGTTGCTGCTGTCCGTACTGGTCATGGCAAGCTGGGCCGTCGGTATCATCATGGTTGAGGGCTGGGCGTTTTTCAGCGAACAGATCATCGGCCAACAAGTTGTCGCGCGGGCCACAGATACGTTCCATCATAGCGAACCGTTCATCTATTACTTTATCGTGCTACCCGTTTTGCTTTTGCCTTGGACAGGCTTTGCACTGGCACTGCCTTGGGCCCGCGTTTTGCAGTGGCCTGCTGCGATGTGGAGAACCCGCCGCCAGTTGAACCCTGTTGGCATTCTCGCAATCGGTGCTTTTGCGCATTTCATGACGCTGTCGCTGCTTGACGGCAAAGTCGGGGTCTATGTTCTGCCCATCCTGGTGCAGGTGTCATTGCTGATTGGTGCGCTCCTTGCCTCAGGCTTTGTGCCGCGCGCATGGGTGGGCGTCGCGGGGATGATGGCAATCTTCGGGGCGGCATTAATGGCGTTTTCGTTCAGCGAGGAAGCCGCGGCCTACCAACTTGGCGCGCTGCTATGCGGTGGGCTTTTGGTTGTCCTCGCGGGCCTCTTGGTCTGGTTGCGCAAATCAGGTCAGGCGGCCCTTCTCGTGCAATCGGCTGTGATGGTTGGGTGGAGTCTCCTGCTTGCGGCTGTCCTGCTGCCGGGGATGAATGAAAGCGCATCGACCCGCATCACAGCAGAGCATCTGGGCAGGCTTGCAGAGAACGGTTATACCCCTGTGGCCTATCGGACCTATCCTGGGATCTTTTCATATTACGCTGGTCGCGATGTTGTGCAGATTGATAGCCAGAATGAACTTGTGGCGCTGATTGCTTCGGACAGTGCGATTGTGATCGCAGGGCGCAAGCGCCATCTGGACGAACTTGATCTGACGGGTTTTGAGCTTCTCGATAGCCGTGAAATCAACGGGGCAGGTGGCCGCTACGAGGTTGTCAGCCGCAGCGCGCGGCCATCCAACTAATGCTGCCCAGGCAGGCATCTGCGAGCGCAGGCGCGTAAAGAGATAACAAAGATGCAGCGCAGGCGGCGGGCTTTGTCTTGCTGTGCTGGTTTATGCGATGTTCAATGTTGCCGTGTCGTGCCATCTATGGCATGAGACATCAAACAAACTGAACGAAAGAGTTTAGATCGTGACTGACTATACCTCCCGCCGCACAATGATGGTCGATACACAGGTGCGCCCTTCGGACGTGACAAAATTCCCAATCATTGATGCAATGTTGTCGGTACCACGCGAAGCGTTTGTGCCGGACGGCAAACGCGAAGCGGCCTATGTTGGTGAAAACCTTGAAATTGGCGGTGGTCGCGTGCTGCTCGAACCGCGCACTTTGGCCAAAATGATTGACGCGCTGGATATCCAGCCAAGTCACGTTGTGCTCGATGTGGCCTGTGGACTTGGGTATTCGACGGCTGTTCTGGCTCACATGTGCGACTTTGTTGTGGCCATTGAAGATGACGAGGCACGCGCCGAAGAAGCGCAAACGCTTCTTTCGGGGCAGGGCGTTGACAATGCGGCGGTGATGTTTGGCCCGTTGGCAGACGGTGCGGCCAAGTCCGGACCCTATGACGTGATCATCCTGCAAGGTGGTGCAGAGCAGGTTCCTGCCGCGCTGTTGGAGCAGCTGCGCGAAGGTGGCCGGATTGGCGCTGTTTTTGCAGAAGGAACGCTCGGCGTCGTGCGCATCGGCCATAAGATTGACGGCGTCGTGAATTGGCGCTTTTCGTTCAATGCCAGCGCACCTGTGCTGAAGGGTTTTGAAAAGGACCGCGCTTTTGCACTCTAAAGAGTGATCAATCGCCCGCGTCATCACGTAAATATTTTAAAAGCTTTGGAGTTTCGCATGATGAGATCTAAGGGACTGGCCGTTGTCGCGATCGCGCTGACATTTATCGGCGCACCCGCATTGAAGGCGGATACTCTGGCTGATGCCTTAGCCGCCGCTTACAATAATTCCGGCCTGCTCGAGCAGAACCGCGCTCTGTTGCGCGCCGCTGACGAAGGTGTGGCCCAATCCGTTGCGGCAACCTTGCCTGTGATCAACTGGTCGATTTCGGCCACGAGAAGGCGCGTTGAAGTGCCTGTGGTGACGACAACGGACTCTGTTCTGGCACAGATTTCGGGTGATGTGACATTGTTTGACTTTGGTGTCGGGCGGCTTGGAATCGAGGCCCAGAAAGAAGTGGTGCTTGGCACACGGCAGTCGCTGCGGGGCGTTGAGCAGGATGTGCTGCTGCGCGCGGTGCAGGCCTATATGAATGTCCTGAGTGCAGGCGAATTTGTCCAGTTGCGCCAGAACAACGTGCGCCTGATCACGCAGGAATTTCGCGCCGCACAGGACCGGTTCGAGGTCGGTGAAGTGACGCGGACAGATGTTGCTCTTGCCGAGGCGCGGCTTGCCGCTGCACGCAGCCTGTTGGCAGCAGCGCAGGGCGATTTGGCGCAAGCAGCCGAGGAATATCAGGCGGCGATCGGCCGCGCGCCAGCTGGTCCACGGACCGTCAGCCCCGCGCCGGTGTCGCGCACACTTGATGATGCCAAGGCCTTTGCAGTGCGCAACCACCCCAGCGTACTTGAGGCACAGCATTCGGTTGCCGCTGCAGAAATCAACATCCGGCGCGCCGAATCTGCCACGCGACCTTCGGTTTCCTTGAACGGTTCGGTGAGCACGGACGACGAAGCAAACACCTCTGCCCAGGTTGGCCTGAGCATTGGCGGCCCGATCTATCGCGGTGGCCAGATCCTCAGCCAGTTCCGCCAAGTGCAGGCCAACCGTGATGCGGCCCGTTCTGGGTTGCACCTGCGTGTGATGGCTGTCGAACAAGAGGTGGGCAATGCTTTTGCCTCGCTGCAGGTGGCGCAGGCATCACGTCAGGCGTCCGAACAGCAGATCCGCGCGGCCAGCGTGGCATTTGAAGGTGTGCGCGAGGAAGCGACCCTTGGTTCGCGCACCACATTGGACGTGTTGAACGCGGAACAGGAACTGCTTGATGCGCGTGCGAACCGGATTGCTGCCCAGTCAAACGAAGTGATTGCCTCTTATGCACTTTTGTCCGCCATGGGGCTTTTGACAGCTGATCATTTGAACCTGCCGGTGCAGCAATATGATCCATCGGCCTACTATAATCTGGTCAAAGATGCGCCATCTGCCCTCTCGTCTCAGGGCGCGGCGCTGGACCGTGTTTTGCAGGCGATTGGAAAAGATTAATCGCACAGTTGTTCGAGGCATCGGCCTTCGCTAAAATTCTGCAACTGGGTGCAAATTCGGGATGAGCAGGATGTCAAGAATGGCGCATGATGAAGACATTGATGACCTTGTTTCGTCAGTGCGTGATTTCGTCTCGCATAAAGAACCGCAGCGTTCACGGTCGCGGATCCTGTTAGACCGTCTTATCCTGACGCCTGACCTGCGTATCGACGGAGGCAATCAACCGGAAAGCCCAACAAATGCGGCCCAGAATGGTGGATCACCGCCAGTCGCGGTGAAGACGCTGCCACCGGTCAAGACCTATGACAAGGCAGGTCTGGAAGCCACGATTGCAGAGCTCGAGGCCGCAGTGACAGCGCAGTTTGATGACTGGGAGGCCGACGAGGGTGAGCGCTTTGCCAAGGCGGCATGGGCCGCCAGCGCGTTCCAGAAGCCGCAGACTGATTCGTCAGAAGCTGCTGAACCAGAGCCGCCTTTTGTGCACGCCGTGCAGAAAACTGATGCGGTCGAGCCACAGTCCTTGCAGCCGTCATTACCTAATCAATCCACCGTCGAAGCGACGAAAGATGCCGTTGTGGCCTCTGTGATGTCCGGCCTTGATGATAAGGCGCTGCGTCGCCTCGTGGCCGAGATTGTCCATGAGGAACTGGGCGGAGAGCTTGGTGAACGGATCACCCGCAATGTGCGCAAACTGGTCCGACGCGAGATCAACCGCGTTCTGACCAGCCGTGAAATGGGCCAAGACTAATGCGCCAAGCCAAGTAGCGCGTCGATATCCATGTGGGTTTCCAGATGGTCGGCCAGTGCGTCAAGCGTGTCTGTCACGCTTTGCGCATAGTCATGATGCGTGACGGGTTTGCCGATATCCGCCAGAAACGCCGCGCGGAAAGCATCCGCGGCGAACAACCCGTGAAGATAGCACCCCATCACCCGCCTGTCAGGGGATGCCGCCCCTTCACCGCGCCCATCCAACGACAGCCACGCGCGTGTGCAGTCGGGGCCGTCCGTCTGGCCGATATGGATCTCATAGCCGCTGACCTTGTCCCCGCTGGGCATATAAGAGGCGTTTGACAGGGCCAACCGCTTTTGCGGGGCCATGACTGTGCGAACGTCCAAAAGGCCCAAACCACTGACGCGTGAAGGGGGGCCTTCGATCCCGTCGTCGTCGATAATCTCTTTGCCCAGCATCTGGTAGCCGCCACAAATGCCCAAGACATGCCCGCCGCGCCGCACATGGGCCTGCAAGTCAATGTCCCATCCTTGCGTGCGGAAATGTGCCAGATCGGCAATCGTGGATTTGGACCCTGGAATGATGACAAGATCAGCATCACCGGGAAGGGGGCGGCCTGCCTCGATGATCTCGACTGTCACATCAGGTGTCGCAGTAAGCGGGTCGAGGTCATCAAAATTCGCGATACGGTTCAGGCGTGGTACAGCGATCTTGATGGCACCGCCTTTGCGGCTGGCGATGTCCATGACGTCTTCGGCAGGCAGTTTCCACGCATCCGCAAACCATGGCACAATACCGAGGGGCGTCCACTCTGTGCGCGCGGCGATAATATCCATGCCCGCCGCAAAGAGGGTGGGATCACCGCGGAATTTATTGATGGCAAAGCCTTTGATCAGGGCCAGGTCCTCAGGTGGCAGGATCGCATGAGTGCCGACCAGTTGTGCAATTACACCGCCACGGTCAATATCGCCTACAAGGACCACAGGCACATTGGCAGCCGAGGCAAAGCCCATATTGGCAATATCGCCTGCGCGCAGGTTCACTTCGGCGGGACTTCCGGCGCCCTCGACAATTACCAGATCACGGCCCAAGCCAATCCGCTGGAAACTCTCCAATACAGGCGGCAGCAGTTTCGCTTTCTGCTTGCCGTAGTCGCGCGCTTTCATCGTGGCAAAGCGTTTGCCCTGCACGATCACCTGCGCGCCGATATCTGTTTCAGGTTTCAAAAGCACAGGGTTCATATCGACCATCGGTTCCAGCCCGCAGGCCAAGGCCTGCAACGCCTGCGCGCGCCCGATCTCGCCGCCATCAGCGGTGACGGCTGCGTTGTTGGACATGTTCTGCGGTTTGAACGGGGCGACAGACATGCCGCGTTTGACACAGGCCCGCGCGATGCCCGCCACGAGCATGGATTTGCCCACGTTCGAGCCAGCCCCCTGGATCATGATCGCTCTGGTCATTGGTGCTCCTTTAGCTAACTTCATAGGGGCGCAGAGGGCGCGGGGAAAGAGCATGAACACGCCAGCGCATCTGATTTTTGGGCTTACTGCCTTTGGGAAGGCGGAGCGTCCTGCAATCACTGGGGCCGCTTTTGCCGGTGCCTTGATCCCTGACCTGTCGCTCTATGTGCTGGCGGGTTGGCACCTGCTACTTTTGGGGACATCGCCCGATATCGTTTTTGGCCAGCTTTACTATTCGGCCGCGTGGCAAAGCATCTTCCGGATCGACAATTCCTTTATCATATGGGGGATCGCACTTGCGCTTGCGGGGCTTTACCGCGCGCCTGTGATGATCGCGCTCTGTGGCGCTGCGTTGCTGCATCTGGGGTTTGATTTTTTGCTGCACAACGATGACGCGCGTGCACATTTCTGGCCAATGAGTAATTGGGTCTTTCAGAGCCCCGTAAGCTATTGGGATCCACGGCACTACGGCAATATCGCGGGCGCGGTTGAGGTGGCATTGTCACTGTTGTGTTGCGGTATTCTTTGGCGACGCTATCGGGGCCCTTGGATGCGCGGATTGATTGCACTGCTGGGTGTGAGTGAACTCGCACCCTTTGTTCTCTTCGCGATCATGTTTGCAGGACCGTAAACAAAAAACGCGGCCCATTGGGCCGCGTCTTTAACGCAAAACTGCTGCTCTAAACCTAGGCAGCACGTGCCTCTTGCTCAGCTGCATTGCGACGTTCGCTTTCTTCGCGTGACAGTGCAACGGATGTCCGCACACCTTTACCCACGAATTCCATCAAACCGCTTACAACCCGCTCGTTCGGGTCGATACCTGCACATGACAATACTTCACGTCCATCACGTGAACGCGCCCAACGCGCAATCTGCTCTGGACCATTTCCGTATTTCTTGTCATCTGCAATAGCATCGTCGAGAGCTGCCAGTACCACGGCAGCAAAGAGTTTGCGGGCACGGTTGCCTTGTTCGTTGTTAAAGGCTGTACCGTCGACGAAATCTCTCATCATATTTCCTTTTTTTGCTCTTGTAGTTCCCGCGTAGGGGCCCTTATGCCCGTTTTGATCCGATTCGGGGGTTCTCTTTTGGAATGGCAGGTATGCGCTCAGTGCATGGCTTGTGCCGCAAAAAGAGACCACGATTGGTTGAACTTGCCAGCTCCCCACCAGCTGGATATAGGCTGCGACTGAAACCTTTCAACCTTTCTTAACAATCTAAAGAGCCTCAGACCCATGCCCAAAATCAACGGTAATGAAATTCGTCCCGGCAATGTCCTTGAACACGAAGGCGGTCTCTGGGGCGCTGTAAAAGTAGATCACGTCAAGCCCGGAAAAGGCGGCGCCTTTGCACAGGTGGAACTGAAAAACCTGCGCGACGGGCGCAAGTTGAACGAGCGTTTCCGGTCCGCCGACAAGGTTGAACGTGTGCGTCTGGACCAGAAGGACCAGCAGTTCCTGTTTGAAGAGGGCGACATGCTGACATTCATGGACAGCGACACCTATGAGCAAATTGCATTGCCGTCTGATATTCTGGGCGACCGCCGCCCGTTCTTGCAGGACGGTATGATGGTCAAGATCGAATACTATGGCGAAGAGGCGCTGAACGTCAGCCTGCCGCAGAAAGTTGTCTGCAAGGTTGTTGAGACCGAGCCGGTCGTGAAGGGCCAGACAGCCGCAAACAGCTTCAAGCCAGCCGTTCTCGACAATGGTGTGCGCGTCATGATCCCGCCCTTTGTCGGGCAGGACGAAGATATCGTGGTGAACACTGAAACGTTCGAATACGCCGAACGCGCCTAAACCTACTTCAGGCGGGTGAGGGTTGCCTCGCCTGCCTGCATCGGGCCTTCGGCCCGGTCAAAGCGCAGAAATGCGAGCGCCTTGTCGCCATCAATCGTATGCAAGGTGCCCACCGGTTTCCCGTCAGCGGTGATCGGATCCCCTGGCACTGCTGTGCCTGTGACAGAAACAAGCGCCAATCCCTTCTTCAGCGTTGTTTTGTGTTGCATGCGGGCAACAATTTCCTGCCCGACGAAACAGCCTTTTTTGAAGTCCACGCCGTGCAGGCGCTCAAAGCCAGCTTCCAGGACATAGGTCTCATTGTCGAGTTCGATGCCTGTTTCAGGGATCAGGTTTGCGACGCGGAGCGCATCCCAATCGGTTTCGTCGCTGATATCTGTATCGCCATAAGCGCGCCAGCCAAGTGCGTCATGGCGTGGGTCTTGATAGGCGCCCTCGGGTGCGGTGCCCGTGCCGCGTGACACAACCAGATCGGTCTGCTCAATCGTCACCGCCGCGCGCAACCGGTACATCATAAGCCGCTGGCCAAGCTTCTGCGCATGGGATGTTGCGACATCAATCAGCAGGCGGTCCTGCTCGCCGATGACAAAAAAATCAGCAATGAATTTGCCCTGCGGCGTCAGCAGCGCCGTGTAGATGATCGCACCGTCTGCGCGCCGCACGTCGTTCGTCACCAAACCTTGCAAGAACGATACGCGGTCATCACCACCAACGGAAAGGACGGTCCGGTCAGACATTCTCTGTGCTCTCCTCTTGCGAAAATTGAAGGCGGTGCAGGTCTGCATAAATACCGCCACGCGCCAGAAGCGTTTCATGGTCGCCCTGATCGACTACGCGGCCGTGGTCCATCACCACGATCGAATCCGCGTTGCGGATCGTCGAAAGCCGATGCGCGATGACCAAGGTTGTTCGCCCTGTCGAAAGCTTTTCAAGCGCTTGCTGCACGATTGCTTCGGATTTTGTATCCAGCGCGCTTGTCGCCTCGTCCAGCAGCAGGATGGGCGTGTCACGCAAGAGCGCGCGGGCAATCGCCACACGCTGCCGTTGACCACCCGAAAGATTTGATCCGCGTGGTCCGGCGGGGCTATCGAGCCCGTTGGGCAAGGACGGCAGGAAGTCACTGACGTGGGCTGCATCAAGAACAGATTTCAAATGCGCCTCATCCACCCCTTCGCGGCCCAGCAGGATGTTATCGCGCAGCGTTTCGTCAAAAAGGGCGGCGTCCTGGGTGACGACAGAAAACAGGCTGCGCAGGTCGGCCAGATCATAGTCTGTGATCGGAACGCCTGCGACCATCGCGGCCCCTTCGCGCGGCTCGACCAGACGGGTCAGCACATTAAAGACCGTGCTTTTGCCCGCCCCGGATGCGCCGACGAGCGCGGTGGTTTTACCGGCTTCAGCGGTAAAGCTAGCCCCGCGCAAAACAGGCAGATCACCGTAGTTCATGGACACATTTTCCAAAGCGACCGCCGGGGCACTGTGGGGGACCGTTTTGGCTTTGGTAGGTGACAGGATCGTCGGCTGCAGGTTCAGGACATATTGCAGACGCTCTACGCTCGCTGCGGCCATCTGCCATTGCCCGCTCATCAGGCCAAGGCGACGCAGTGGATCGAAGGCAAGCGACATGGCCGTAAAGAACGCCATGAATTCACCGTTGGTCTTTTCGCCGGCGATAATCTCGGACCCGCCATAGAGCATGACTGCCAAAAAACCGATCCCTGTCATGATATCAATCAATGCAGGCACCGCCGCTTGCCCCGCTGTCGTGCGCATACTTGCCGTAACACCCTGCTGGATCAGCGCGTCATACCGTTTTGCCTGATAGGTTTCGAGCGCATTGAGCTTGATCGGGTTGATGCCGTGAAACACCTCATCAAGTCGGGTCGAGACATTGCCTGCAATTTCACGCGCACTGCGTGAACGACGACGAATATAGGCCTGCACAAGAATGGATGGCAGAATCAAGAGTGGAATGCCGATGATCGCAATCAAGGTCCATTTCCAATCAATCCAGATCGCGACGGCGAGCAGACCGATCAATGACACCAGATCGCGCGCGACAGCCGTCAGCAAACTGCTCCAGACCGAGTTGATGACATTCACGTCGCCTTGCACACGTTCGATCAACTGGCCTGGTGGGTGGATTTGAAAAAAGCCGCTGTCGAGTGACATCATATGCCGCAGCAAATGTTTGCGCATGGCAGCTGACGCGAGCTCTTTGATCCACTGCATCAAGATGCGCTGACAAGAGGATGTGAACGCGCGGACGAAAAAGATCGTCATGATCCCGAACCCGACAAAATAAAGGGCGTTCCGGTCGCCTTGGGCGAAAACATCATCAAACATTGGTTGGATCATGCGGCTGATCAACGCCAGCATTGACCCTTCGACCATCATCAGGACGACGGCTGCAGCGAGCAGCCACTTGTGCTCCCGCAAGTAATCTCGCCAGAGCCAACCAAAGAGTTTGGTGGCAGATTGCTGCTTTTTGGAGCCGGATTTCGGGGTAGGAGGGGGCATCACTGGCCTTTTGCAAACTCTGCTCTCTCTCGTCTACGCGGAAATGGGGGCATAGAGCAAGCGAGGCAAGGTTGACGTTGCATGGCGCTTCATTAAGGTCCTGCCGAGTTATAAAGAAAGCCACCAAAACATGTCGCTGTCTCAAGGTCGTGCTTATTTGGCCATCCCTGGTCCGTCAGTCATTCCTGATGACGTTTTGCGCGCAATGCACCGCGCATCGCCCAACATTTACGAGGGTGAGCTGCATGACTTGACCGCCAGTCTCGTGCCGGATCTTAAAGAGATAGCGATGACAGACAGCAACGTGGCCATTTACATTGGAAACGGACACGCCGCTTGGGAAGCGGCCCTTGCCAATACGATCTCGGCTGGCGACACCGTTCTGGTGCTGGCGACAGGGCGTTTTTGCATCGGTTGGGGGGAGATGGCCGCGGGGCTAGGCGCAAAGGTCGAGACCATCGACTATGGCGCGCAATCACCGATTGGCCTTGCACAGGTGGAAGAGGTTTTGGCCAACGACAAAGAAGGCCGGATCAAGGCGGTTCTCGCAGTGCATGTTGATACCTCAACCAGCGTCAAAAACGATATTGCGGCCTTGCGGGATGTCATGGATCGCGTTGGGCATCCGGCGCTGCTTATGGCAGATTGCATCGCGTCGTTAGGGTGTGACCGGTTTGAAATGGACGCTTGGGGCGTGGATGTCATGGTCGCGGGGTGCCAAAAAGGCCTGATGACGCCTGCGGGCATCAGCTTTGTCTGGTTCAACGACAAAGCCGATGCAGCCCGTGGTGACCGGGTGACAACCTATTGGGACTGGCGGCCGCGCACCAACCCAGAGTTCTATTTTCAGTACTTTGACGGCACTGCCCCGACGCACCACCTCTACGGGTTGCGCACGGCGCTGGACCTCATCAAGGCGGAGGGTTTGGACAATGTTTTCGCGCGGCATGAAAAGCTAGCGCAGGTCATCTGGACGGCCTTTGACCATTGGTCGTCGGAAGGGCCAATGCACCTGAATATCGCTGATCCTGCGCATCGGTCCCATGCGGTGACGTCCGTCAGTATCGGTTCGCCCCATGGGGATGCACTGCGCCATTGGTGTGAACATAAATGCGGTCTGACGCTGGGAATCGGGCTGGGCCGGTCGCCGGCTGACGCCTATTTCCGGATTGGCCACATGGGGCATGTGAATGCCCATATGATCATGGGCGCGCTCGGCACAATCGAAGCGGGGTTGAATGCATTGAACATTCCACATGGGCAAGGTGCCTTGTCTGCTGCCGCAAAGGCCATTGCGGCCCGCGCCTAGCCGTTCTTGATACGGTCAATCCATTTGACGCACTGAAGAATGGCGTAGGCGGTGGCGGCGACCCAGAGGTACCCAACGGCAGCCGCGATCACCCAGAAGCCCATGAACAAGAAAACCCAAAGCGTTCCGAGAAACGCATCTGTATAGTCTTCTACGGCTTGCACAGGGCGACGATGCGACATGATTAATCCTTCTGCGGTTGCGGAAGGATAATCAGCCCAAAATAAAAATCACCTTAATTTTTCGTGTGCTTGTGCCAGCGCCTTTGGGAGGGCCTGCGCAAAGGCGTCGAGCTGTGCTTCAGTACCACAACTGACACGGATGCAGCGGTCCTGCGGGGGGACAAAGGGCATTCTCACAAAGATGCCCTCTGCAACAAGGGCGGCCAGAACGGCGCGGGCAAAATCGCCGCCGCGTCCACAGTCAATCGTGACGAAATTGGTGGCTGAGGGCAGCGGATGCAAACCGTGCGCTTGCGCAATCGCACTAATCTGGTTGCGCGCTTGTGCAACTTCTTTCCGGACGTGGGAGAGCCAACCGGTATCTTGCAACGCGGCCAATGCGCCTTCCTGACTGATCCGGCACATGCCGAAATGGTTGCGGACCTTGTTGAAACCGCTGATCACCTCTGACGATCCGATCGCATAGCCGACACGCGCACCGGCCATTCCATGCGCTTTCGAAAAAGTGCGCATGCGGATGACGTTTGTCGCGTTTGGGTCAATCGCAGGCGCGGTACCATCCGGAGCGAGGTCAATATAGGCTTCGTCCAGAACCAGCATACATCCGGACGGCAGGCGGTTGATCATATGCTGGATCACCTCTGCTGTGTGCCAGCTGCCCATCGGATTGTCGGGATTGGCGATATAGACAAGTTTCGCCGCCACTTCGGTTGCTTTGGCAATCAGCGCGTCTGGGTCTTCATGATCGCCACTGTAAGGCACAGTGTGGAGTGTCCCGCCGAAACCTGCCACATGATAATTGAAGGTGGGATAGGCCCCTGCCGAAGTGACGACGGCGTCGCCTGCGCCAACATAAAGGCGGACCAGAAGCCCCAGGAGCGCATCAATGCCTTCGCCGACCATGATGTTTTCAGGCGCAACCCCGTGATACGCGGCTAGCGCGTGGCGCAGGTCATGGCTTTCGGGATCGCCATACATCCATGCTTCGCCTGCGGCCTTTTGCATGGCTGCGATGGCCTTTGGCGAGGGGCCAAAGGCGCTCTCGTTTGCACCGAGGCGCGCTGTAAATGCGCGGCCCATCTGGCGTTCTTGCGCTTCGGGGCCGACGAACGGGACCGAGGCTGGCAGGCTTTCTGCGAGGGGGGTAAGGGCGGGTTTTGTCATGGGGTCAGATAAGCCTGTGCTTGAATTCTGTGCAACTGTTCTTATGTGCGAGCGGTTCTCATTAAGGGGGGTGTCGCATGAAACTGAGTAGACGCGGATTTTTGGTCAGTTCGGGCGCGGCACTTGCGGTACGGTCTATGCCGCAGGTGGTGACCAAGACGGGTGGGCGGCGCATTTTGACTCTTGTCTATGATAAAACCCTGGGGATGATGCGCGCGGTGGAGCGTGTGGTGCCCTGAGGATTGCCTCCGGCGGAAGTTTGAAAAGACATGGAAAGTCAGGGGGCAGTGACACGACCGCCCCCTGTTTAGTCTAGCCGATCTCAGCCAGGCGCGCGATGGCGGCCTTGAGTTGTGCTTCCTCGTTTTCGCGCAGGGCAAGGTTCGCCTTGGCCTCGGCCACAACCTCATCCGGGGCGGATTCGATGAATTTGGGGTTATTCAGACGCCCGCGCAGGCCGCCCAGTTCCTTGCCCAGTTTCTGCATCGTTTTTTCGAGCCGCGCGATTTCCTCGGCCACGTCAATCAGATCGGCCAGCGGAATACCAAAGGTGCCGCCTTCCATCGGGATGGTGACGCAGCCTTTGGGGAAGTCATCCACATGTGAAAGGCTTTCGATGCGGGCAAGGCGCTGGATCAGCACATGGTTGTTGTCCCATGCGGATTGCCCTTTGGCGTCCAGCCCTGACACCAGAAGGGGCACTTTGGCACCCGCCGGCACATGCACCTGCGCGCGCGCCGAGCGCACGTTGTCGATCAGATCGATCACCCAGTTCATCTCGCGATCGGCGTCGGCATCCACGAGATCGGCCGCCGTATAGGTCGGCCAATCGGCGTGGACCAGCATCTTGGCGCGGCTGTCCGCCTGTTGCCACAGCTCTTCTGTGATGAACGGCATGATCGGGTGCAGCAGGATCAGGCATTGGTCCAGCACCCAGCGCAGGGTTTGTTCTGTCTCGGCCTTGGCCGCCGCATCGTCGCCTTGCAGGATCGGTTTGGAGAATTCCAGATACCAGTCGCAGACCTTGCCCCATGTGAAGGCATAAAGCGCGTCGGCGGCGTCGTTGAAGCGGTAGGCCTCCATCGCGGCATCGATGGTCTCGCGCACCTTGCCGGTTTCGCCGATGATCCATTTGTTCAGCGTTTGGGTCGCGTCAAGCCGTGCCGCATCGCCGGGGTAGGGGATGTCATAGTGTTCGGCAAAACTGAAGGCGTTCCACAGTTTCGTGCCGAAGTTGCGGTAGCCCTTGATCCGGTCTTCGCTGATTTTCAGCACACCACCCAAGGCTGCCATCTGCGCGTTGGAAAAGCGCAGGGCGTCGGCGCCGTAGGCGTCGATCATGTCGAGCGGGTCGATGACGTTGCCCTTGGTCTTGGACATCTTCTCGCCCTTCGCGTCGCGGACGAGCTGGTGCAGATAGACGGTGTGGAAAGGTTCCTGGCCCAAGACCGCCTCGGACATCATCATCATGCGGGCGACCCAGAAGAACAGGATGTCCTGACCGGTGACGAGGACATCACCGGGGAAGTATTTCATCGCCTCATCGTCCGCTGGCCAGCCGAGGGTGCCGAAAGGCCAGAGACCGGAGGAGAACCATGTGTCGAGGACGTCGGGGTCGCGCGATAGACTAAGCTGTTTCTGAGCGTCCGCCTTCCCGAAAGCAAACATGCTGGGATTGTCAGACGGTGCTAGCTCATCAATTTTGTATTCTTCACCATAGTATTCAGCCGCTTTAGCCTTCGCCTCTGAGAAGCTTGCGCCACAAAAGTATTGCAGAGAGTTCTGGCGGTCTGGCACGCCTAGTGAGCCAGATGAGCGAATTGCCTCAAAGTCTTTGAGATAATCTCGGTCTGGCCCATACCAAACCGGAATCTGATGCCCCCACCAAAGCTGGCGCGAGATGCACCAAGGCTCGATGTTCTCCAGCCAGTGGTAATACACCTTTTCGCCGCTTTCCGGCATGATCTTGGTGCGGCCTTCCTTGACTGCATCCAGCGCGGGGCCGACGATTTTGGCGGTGTCGACGAACCATTGGTCGGTGAGCATCGGCTCGATGACGACTTTGGAGCGGTCGCCGAAGGGCTGCATGATCTTTTTGGATTCGACGAAGGGGATCATGGCGGGCACGTCGGGTTGAGGTCCCGGATCAAGTCCGGGACTGCGGTCTGCCGCGTCCTCTGACGCAGTCCCGGTCTCCGCGCCGGGACCTTTTGCCGCCGGATTGGGCACCATCACCGCGTTACCCTCTGCCGTGATATCCGCAACCACACGCTTGCGCGCCTCAAACCGGTCCAGCCCGCGATATTCGTCGGGCACAAGGTTCATCGCGGCGATCATCGCCTCGTCGAAATCCTGTTCGCCATTGGCGATGGCTTGGGCTATCGCGGCCTCTTCTGCGTAGGGTTTGCCGTCTGCGCGCATGTTCCCCTTGGTGTCCATCAGCGAATACATCGGGATATTACCGCGTTTGGCGACCTCATAGTCGTTGAAGTCATGCGCACCGGTGATTTTCACGGCCCCGGAGCCGAAATTCATGTCAGGGTAAGGGTCGGTGATGATCGGGATGAGGCGGCGTTGCTCTTTCGGCCCGACGGGAATTTCGCAGAGCTTGCCGACGATGGGCGCATAGCGTTCGTCGTCTTTGTGCACGGCAACGGCGCCGTCACCGAGCATGGTTTCGGGGCGGGTTGTCGCGATCGAGATATAGTCGCGGGTTTCGCGCAGGGTCACGTTGCCGTCTTCATCCTTCTCGACGTATTCATAGGTCTCGCCACCGGCCAGCGGGTATTTGAAGTGCCACATATGGCCGTCGACTTCGATATTCTCGACCTCGAGATCGGAAATCGCGGTCTCGAAATGCGGGTCCCAGTTGACCAGACGCTTGCCGCGATAGATCAGGCCCTTGTTGTACATCTCGACAAAGACCTTGAGCACAGCGTCGTGGAAATTGCCGGGTTTTTCCGTTGCTGGCGCGCTTTCGGCACCGGACATGGTAAAGGCCGAACGGGACCAGTCCATGCTGTCGCCCAAGCGCCGCGCCTGTTGTTCGATCTGCCCGCCGTTGGCGGCCTTCCATTCCCAGACTTTCTCGAGGAATTTCTCGCGCCCCATCTCGGTACGCTTGGGCAGGCCTTTTGCCGCAAGGTCTTTTTCCACCATCAACTGCGTGGCGATACCCGCATGATCCAGCCCCGGTTGCCAGAGCGTGTCGTAGCCCTGCATCCGTTTCCAGCGGGTCAGCATGTCCATGATGGTGTGGTTAAAGGCGTGGCCGACGTGCAGGTGCCCCGTCACATTGGGGGGCGGCAACATGATGCAAAAAGTTTCATCGCGGCTGGCATTTGCGCCTGCTTTGAAAGCGCCTGCATCTTCCCACATTTTGTAAAGGCGGGGTTCTGCTGTCTTGGCGTCGAATGTCTTTTCCATCGGCATCGGTTTGGTCCTTGCTGTGTACGCAGGGCAAATAACGCGCTGATGGGGTGAGGGGAAGAGTAAGGTGGGTTTAAACCCACCTTACCTGATGAAAAACGGCTTTTCAGTGTTGCCGCTGGACTTGGACCGATCCACCGCTAGGGTCTGCGTCAAGCAAGCGAGGTGCAGCAATGGAAAAATTCGGCAAAAGCCAATCGGTGACACGGGTCGAGGATCAGCGGTTTTTGACCGGTTATGGCCGCTACATTGATGATATCGCGCCATCGGATGCGCTATTCGCATACTTCCTGCGCGCCACAACCGCCCATGGCGAGATCACGACGCTTGATGTCGATGAGGCGCGCGCGATGCCTGGCGTCCATCTGGTTGTGACCGCCGATGACCTTGCGGCGGCCGGTGTGGTTTTGGGCTTGGCTGGGGCGACTGTAAAGAACCGTGATGGATCGCGGGGGGCCGCACCCGAGCGCCCTCTGCTTGCGCGGGGCCGTGTGCGCCATGTGGGTGAGGCCATTGCCATGATCGTCGCTGAAACCTTGTCGGCCGCCAAAGATGCCGCAGAGGTGATCCTCGTGAAAGTTGATGATCTGCCGGTGCATGTCGCATTGGCGGTTGGGGGTGAAGCTATCCATGCGGAAGCGCCCGAAAATCTGGCTTTCGACTGGGAGCTTGGCGATGCAGCCGCCACACAGGCCCGCATCCAAGAGGCCGCGCATGTCGTGACCGTCGATGTGATGGACAACCGCATCATTGCCAATGCAATGGAGCCGCGCGGATGCTATGCCGAGGTCGCGGACGGTCGTTTGCACGTGGCGCTGAACGGGCAGGGCGTCTGGGTTCCCAAGGGCGATCTGGCACGGCACTTCAACCTTGACCCTGCCGATATCCGCGTCACCACCCCCGATGTGGGCGGCGGTTTCGGGATGAAAGCGATGCGCTATCCCGAGCCGTTCTGTGTCGCCCACGCCGCCCGCGTCCTGGGCCGCCCCGTGCGCTGGATGTCGGACCGGGGCGAGGCGATGTTATCGGACAATGCCGGTCGTGATCTGACCTCGACGGCAACACTTGCCTTTGATGATAACTATCGCATCACGGCGTACCAGCTTGATACGATTGCAAATATGGGTGCGTATAATTCGCAGTTCGCGCAAAATATCCAGACGGATCTCTTTTCCAAGGTATTGATGGGCACCTATGACGTTCAGACCGCCTACATGCGCACGCGGGGGATCTATACCAATACGACACCGGTTGACGCTTATCGCGGTGCCGGACGGCCCGAGGCGATTTTCGTGCTGGAACGTACGGTGGATGAGGCGGCAAGACAGCTGGGCGTCGATCCTTGGGCATTACGCGAAAAGAACTTCATCGCACCTGACAAATTTCCTTACACGACCGTGTCAGGGGTGACCTATGACGTGGGTGATTTCGCGATGGTTCTGGCCAGTGCAGGCCGCGAGGCCGACCGGGCAGGCTTTGCGGCGCGCAAGGCTGCATCGGCCAAGTCTGGCAAACTGCGGGGGCAGGGGCTTTGCTATTATATCGAAAGCATCCTCGGAAATCCGTCCGAGACAACGGCGGTCGAATTCACGCCCGAGGGTGCCACGATCTATGTCGGGACCCAGTCGAACGGGCAGGGACATGAAACCGTCTATGCGCAATTCCTGTCCGACCAGACCGGTATTCCAGCGGGCCAAATCACTGTGGTGCAAGGCGATAGCGACCGTATCGCCACTGGTGGTGGAACGGGCGGGTCGCGGTCGGTTACCGTGCAGAATACAGCAACGCTCGCAGCGGTTGATGTGATGCTTGAGGGCTTTACCGCTTTTCTTGCAGATGCCGAAGGTGTCGATGCCGGTGCAGTCAGCTTTGATGATGAACGCTTCCGGATCGCAGGCTCGAACCTGACGCCAACGATGCTTGAGGTTGCGGATATGGCGCGGGCCGCCGGACGCGATGATCTGTTGCGCCATTCGGCGACGATCAAGCTCGACAACCGCAGTTTTCCGAACGGGGCGCATGTGGTCGAGGTCGAGATTGATCCCGAAACCGGCGTTGTCACTGTCGACCGCTATACTGTCGTTGATGACTTCGGCAATCTGATCAACCCGATGCTGGCCGAGGGACAGGTGCATGGCGGTGTGGCGCAGGGCATCGGTCAGGCGTTGACCGAACGGGTAGTGTTTGATGCGGATGGCCAGTTGCTCACGGCAAGTTTTATGGACTACGGGATGCCGCGCGCGGATGATCTGCCTATGATCAGGTTTTCAACTGAATGTGTGCCGTCAACTTACAACCCCATGGGCATGAAAGGCTGTGGTGAGGCTGGCACTGTTGGCGCGCTTGCCGCAATGGCGAATGCTGTGCTCGATGCGCTGTGGGATATAGGTGTGCGCGAGGTGGAAATGCCGTTCACCCCGCACCGTGTCTGGGAAACGATCCGGAAAGCAAAGGATGCGCGTGCAGCTGCGTGACTGGTTCTTCGGGCTTTTTGACAGACGCCCACGCAGTGAAGAAGGTGCTGTGCGCGGGCGTGGCCCTGCGATCCATGTGGTTATCCTTGACGGGACAATGTCATCACTTGCCGAAGGTTGCGAAACGAACGCGGGGCTGACGTTCAAACTCTTGTGTGAGGTCGGACGCACCGCCAATGTGACTGTCCATTACGAGGCCGGGATCCAATGGCGTGACTGGAGAAGCACATGGGACGTCATGACCGGCAAAGGGATCAATCGGCAGATCGAGCGCGCCTATGGCGTCGTCGCCTCGCGGTACCGTCCCGGTGACCGGATCGTTCTTGTCGGTTATTCAAGGGGGGCATATGCCGTGCGCTCGCTTGCAGGCGTCATTGATATGGTCGGACTGGTGCGGTCCGAACATGCCACCATCAGGACGATCCGCCAAGCATACCGTCACTACCGCTGCGGCGCACAAGACCAGACAGTAGACGCGTTCCGGTCACTTTATTGCCACCCGTCCATCGAGGTCGAAGCGGTCGCGGTTTGGGATACGGTCAAAGCGCTGGGCCTCCGGTTGCCGGTCATCTGGCGCTGGGCGGAAGCACAGCACAATTTTCACAATCACGCGCTCGGCCCGCATATTCGCAACGGCTTTCACGCTTTGGCGGTTGACGAGACCCGCCGCGCCTATGCCCCTGTGATGTGGGAGTTTCCCGACGGCTGGTCCGGCCATGTGGAGCAAGTCTGGTTTCGCGGAAATCATGGTGACGTGGGCGGGCAGGTCTGGCAGCATCCGCCATCGCGGCCTTTGGCCAATATCCCCTTGGTGTGGATGCTGGAGCGTTTGTCAGAGTGCGGAGTTCCTTTTCCCGACGGCTGGCGCGGGCGCTTTGCGCAAGATCCGGCGGCCCCGTCTATCGGAAACTGGCGGGCCTGGGCCAAGGTATTTTTGTCGCGGCGCAGGCGGATCGTGGGTCAGGACCGCTCAGAACGCCTGCACGAAAGCATCAGCGGTGACGCGGCCCAAGCCTCAGTCGCCTCGCAGCTTCATAATCAGACAAGTGGCTGAGCCGGTGGCATAAAGCTTGCCTGTTGTCGCGTCGCGGATCTCGCCCCGCGCCACTCCGGTGGAGCGCCCGGCATGTTCGATGATCCCCGTTGCAAGGATCTCGGCCCCGACCGGAATAGCGCCGACCAGATTAACCTTATATTCCAAAGTGGTATAGACAGAGCCCTTGGGTGTCATCGTCATCACGGCGCAGGACATGCAGCTGTCAAGCAAGGTCCCGTACCACCCGCCATGCACACCGCCCGCAGGATTGCTGTGCTGGAATTCCGGTTTGCCGCGGAAGGTGACTTTGCCTGCCTCCACTGCCTCCAATGAATAGTTCATCAAGGCCGAGATCGGTGGCCGAGAGATGCGCCCGTCCTGCATTGCTTGCATGAATTCAAGCCCCGACATTGACAGGGTTGTATCAAGGTCGGGCATTTCTTCAGGCGAGGTTGCAGTAAACATTGGCGCTCCGGACAGTATTTTCGCCCGAAGCTGGCGCGTCAGGCCACGTTTTGCAACCGGACTTTTGGCGTCACACCAAGCGCATGGCACACGTCACGTGACAATTCGGGACGGTTCAGCGTGTAAAAATGCAGATGATCAACGCCACCTTGCAGCAGGTCATCGCACAGCTCGGTCGCGACGGCGGTCGCCAAGAGTTCGGTGCTGCCATCACGGGTAGCATTCTCGAATGCGTCATGGATCACCTGCGGAATATGCGTGCCGCACTGTTTTGCAAAGCGCTGGGTCCCGCTCCAGTTCTCGACCGGAAGAATACCGGGAATGATCTGGCCATCAATGCCTGCCTTTACACAGGCGTCACGGAAACGGAAAAACGTCTCGGCCTCAAAGAAGAACTGCGTGATAGCCGAGGTCGCACCGGCGTCAAACTTGCGCTTGAGGAAGGCGATGTCAGCGGCGTGGTCGGTCGCTTCGGGGTGTTTCTCGGGGTAGGCGCCCACGCGGATGGTGAATTGGCCGGTGTCGGCCAGCGCCTCGATCAGCGCGACCGAGCTGTCAAAACCGTCGGGATGGGCGGTGAATTTCGCGGCCCCTTTGGGGGCATCGCCGCGCAGCGCCACGATTTCGCGCACACCTGCGGCGGCGTAGTCTTCTGCGATCTGCAAGGTCTCAGCGCGTGTCGCGTCCACGCATGTCAGGTGTGCTGCCACATTCAAACCGCTGGTTTTGTGGATTGTCGTGACGGCTTCGTGCGTCAGTTTGCGGGTCGTACCGCCGGCACCATATGTCACGGAAACAAAAGTGGGGTCCAAAGGGGCAAGCGTGTTGACGCAATCCCACAGACGAAAAGACCCCTCAAGGGATTTGGGGGGAAAGAATTCGAAGGAAACGTTCGGCTTGGACATGATGCACCTCTTGCTTGCCTTGATCTTTTGTCATCAGTATGAAGTTGACGCAATTTCATAAACTTCACCAAGGTCATGAGGACGCCTCATATATGCATATCGAGTTTCGACACCTGCGGACAATCAAGGCCATCCATGACACCGGCGGGCTCGCGCGGGCAGCGGACCAGTTGAACATTACCCAATCGGCCCTGTCCCATCAAATCAAGGGGATCGAGGACCAGGCGGGTGTAGAGCTTTTCGTGCGGCGATCAAAGCCGCTGAAACTATCTGCCGCAGGGATGAAGATGCTCGCCGCAGCCGAGCAGATCCTGCCGCAAGTTGCGGCGCTGGAGGCTGAATTCTCTGGTCTGGTGGCTGGCAGTGCGGGCAGATTGCATATCGCGATCGAGTGTCATGCTTGTTTCGAATGGCTCTTTCCTGTTTTGGAACAGTTCCGCAAAGCCTGGCCCGAGGTCGATGTCGATATTCGCCCCGGCCTCGCGTTTGATGCTCTGCCAGCCTTGCGCAAGGAAGAGGTTGATCTGGTTGTCTCCTCTGATCCCGAGGATTTGCCAGAGACGGATTTTACACCGCTTTTTGACTACGAACCGGTTTTTGTGGCGTCGGCCAATCATCCTTTGGCCCAAAAGGACGTCATCGAAGCGGAGGATTTTCGCGGTGAGACGCTGATCACCTATCCCGTCGATCGCGCGCGGCTTGATATCTTTTCGCAGCTTTTGACACCCGCCAAAGTCGAGCCCGCAGCAGTGCGACAGGTAGAACTCACGGCTGTAATCCTTCTCTTGGTGGCCTCTAACCGCGGTGTCGCGGTTCTACCGGACTGGGTTGTCAGGCAGGTGCGTTTCAATGCGGATTATGTGACGCGTCCTTTGACGAAAGAAGGCATCACGCGCCGACTTTACGCAGCGACGCGGGCAGAGGATACAAGCCGTCCTTTCATGGCGCATTTGATACGGCTTGCCCGGCAGGAAGCGGTGAAAATGCAGCGCGCCTAGGCCGCTGTTGTGATGCCGGTGGGGGCGATCAGACCCTGCCTGCGCGCATGAAGTCGCAAACATGTTTCGTGTAAGGGCATCGCGGCGCCGTAGAAATAGCCCTGGACATATTTGCAGCCCATGTCGCGGAGCATGTCGCGCTGTTGTGCAGTCTCGACGCCTTCTGCAATCAAGTCGACCTTAAGGCCTTTGCTGATTGTTACCAGTCCTTCGATCAGCACTCTTGCGGCAGGATCAAACCCCAGATCACGCACAAAGCCCGTGTCGAGTTTGAGTTCATCAAACTCCATCTCCTTGAGGTGCTGAAGCGAGGCATAGCCGGTCCCAAAATCATCCAGCGAAATGCGCACGCCTGCATCGCGGAAAAGCTGGATCGAGCGACGGATAATTTCGCCCGCGCGTGCGATGAAAATGTCCTCCGTAATCTCGAATGTCAGATGGTGCCGCAGTTCGGGATACCGGTCGAGGATCGCAAAGAGTTCCTTACGGCCCAGGAGTGTCGCCAGCGTGACCTCTGACATATTGATTGAGACCTGTCCGGGATCGAGTCCTTCTTGCTTCATTTGGGCAAGATCCCGCAGTACCAGTTCAGCGGTGCTGGCCATGAAGCTGCCTTGCAATGCCAGCTCGTTGATCATGGGAAGAAACTGTGATGGTGCAAGAAGGCCGCGCTGTGGATGTTCCCATCGCGAAAGTGCCTCAAAGCCAATGATTTCACCGGTATCGATCCGCACTTTCGGCTGATAGTAAGGCAAGATCTCTCCGTTGCGCATTGCTGCCAACAAGATCTCGCGGTCCTTCAATGTGGGGCGAACAGGAAACGCATTCTTGTCATAGATCATGATGTTTGTGTTTGAATCCTGCTTGGCGCGATACATCGCCTGGTCCGCCCCCGAGAGCAGTTCCGGCGGTGTACTTGCATCCGGTCCCTGCCGCGCGATGCCAATGCTGACGCCGACATCAAGCTGCTTTTGCTCGAATGGAATGGTCTCTCGTAGCTTGTCGACAAGATGGGCCGCGAAAGAGTCAGCCTGTTTCAGGGACGTGATATTCGCCGATAACAGTGCGAATTCGTCGCCACCGACGCGCGCAACACGATCACCGCGCACTGCGAGTGCGTCCAGTCTTGACGCAATTGCACAAAGGACGGCGTCCCCGGCTTTGTGTCCATAGCTGTCATTGATGGGTTTGAACCCATCCAAATCGATCAGAAAAACGGTCACACCCTGTTTGTTGGCATGCTGGGACATCATGCTTTGGACGACTTCATCAAAGGCGCGACGATTCATCAAACCGGTCAGGCTGTCGATGCGCGAGAGCTTCTCAAGATCCGCAAGACGCGCATTGGCGTCTTGTCGCGCTCTTTCAAGCGCTTGATGTGTATCCTTTTGCAGGTTCATCGTATCAAAGGTGTTCATAATATAAACAAAAGTCGAAATTGACGTCAGGATCCACGCTGTGGGGTCTTGCGCAAAAGCGGGATTGTGCATCAGGGTCCAATGCATCAGAAACATCGCGGCAAAAGCGACGAGCATCTGACTCCAGTTATAAAACGGAAGCAGTCCGAAGGCGTTGCTGACGTGAACGTATATCCCGAAAACCCAAAGATAACCGGTAATCACATAGGGCAGACTGTCGCTTTGTGAGAGAATCACACCAAGCGCCAGATAGGGGAACATGGCCAACCAATTGAAAAGGAACACAGCAAGCCCTGACGGCAGCTGCAGCGGGGGGTCAAATTTTGAGGCCCGTTTGTTCAGAGGATAGGAGATAATTTCCAGAATGGCGATAACGGTCAAAACAGTGAGCGCCTGCGCCCCTAACCCTGCATGAATGCAGATACCAGCCATCAAGACAGCCGCACCCACGCGCTTTATGATGTCCCGACCTGAAATATGGCCGACGATCTGCGTTTCATGCAGGAAAAGATTAATCCGGTACGGTTTCATACTGTCCTACTCGTCACTAGGGGCAACTATGCAAGCAAGCAGCAAACAAGCCGTTAATATCTCCAAATTATGTGATTGTACTGGAAAGTCGCTTGCCTCTTGTTCCGCCTAGCCCGACGGCCTATACGCCGCGCTTGATCCCCTATGAAGGACCTCACAGATGGCTGGCAGCGCAAACCTAAACGTCATGATGAAAACCGCCCGCAAAGCAGGCCGCGGTTTGCTGAAGGATTTTGGCGAAGTTGAGAACCTGCAGGTGAGCACAAAGGGCCCCGGCGACTTTGTCAGCCGTGCCGACAAAGCCGCAGAAGCAATGATTATGGAAGAGCTGCTGCATGCCCGTCCAACCTATGGTTTTCTGGGCGAAGAGGGCAAAGAAATCGAGGGCGAGGACCCAACCCGCCGCTGGATCGTTGATCCGCTGGACGGAACGACAAACTTCCTGCACGGATTGCCGCATTGGGCCGTTTCCATTGCGCTTGAGCATAAAGGCCAGATTGTGGCTGGCGTGATCTACGATCCGGTCAAGGATGAAATGTTCTATGCCGAAAAAGGCGGTGGTGCGTGGATGAATGAAAGCCGGATGCGTGTGTCCGGCCGGCATCGCATGATTGAAAGCATTTTCGCAACGGGGCTCCCTTTTGCCGGCCGCGCCGATCTGCCAGAAACGATCCAAGACCTTGCGCGCATTCTGCCGGCTTGTGCGGGTGTCCGCCGCTTTGGCGCCGCGGCACTGGATCTGGCCTACGTTGCCGCCGGCCGCTACGAAGGATTCTGGGAACGTGGGCTGAATGCGTGGGATATTGCTGCAGGTATCGTGATCGTGCGTGAAGCAGGCGGCATCCTCGAGCCCATCAATCCCGAAGGCGATGTGATTGCCGATGGTCAGTTGATCTGCGCCAACGAGCCTATCTTCGAGACTTTTGCAAAAGTCATTCGCAAGGTCTAACGCCGCACGATCGGAATATTGCTGCGGGTATATTCGGCCTCGGGGTGGGGCGGGTGCCCGTGCGTTTGCCGCCAAAACAGCGTGGCGCCTAGCTTGATCCAAAGCGGGACCGTCAGAATGGCCCCGATAACAAACCCACCCGCATGCGCCCAATAGGCTACACCGCCGTTTGAGGTGTCGACGTTGATGCCGCTGAAAAGCTGAATGACGAACCAGAGCCCCAGCATGATCCACGCAGGGATCGGTAAAATGCGGAAAAAGACGATAAAGAAAATAAAGATATCGACCCGTGCTTTCGGGAACAGCAACAGATAGCCCCCCATGACGCCCGCGATCGCACCTGATGCACCGACCGTCGGGATGGTGGAAAGCGGATCGGCCCCGTATTGCGCCAAGGATGCGCCGATCCCGCAGACCAGATAGAAGACCAGAAACGGTATGTGGCCCATTTCGTCTTCGAGGTTATCGCCGAAAATCCACAGAAACAGCATATTCCCTGCCAGATGCATAAAGCCGCCGTGCAGGAAAATAGATGTCACAAGTGCGGCGTAGTTCTCCCCGTTCGAGAGGCGGATCGGCAGCAAGGCATAGTCATAATAAAGCTGGGACAAGGCCCGCTGATCCTGAAACAGGACCAGCCCTGCCAGAAAGATCGCGACATTCGCCGCGATCAATACAAGGGTCACGTAGGGCGTGCGCTCAGAGGGGTTGTGGTCGCGAATTGGAAACATAGCGCGACCGTCCCCGAAGCCGCCCCAGCGGTCAAGAGAAAGCTGGGGTGGCGACCTCTGCAACTTCTGCCAAAAGTGCGGCATTTCCGCCCGCTGCTGTCGTGTCGATGCAGACATGGCGTTCGTGCAGCACATGCGCGGCATCGGGCATCCCTGTAATCAACGCGGTGATTGGTCCCTGACGCGTGCTCAGAGCCGTCTCAAGCGCCCGCCCGGTCTGGGCGTCGCCCCACCAGATCACGGCACCCAGATCAGCAATCTCGCTCAGTTGCGAGGCTGTCAAAGCGCCCTCGGTGCTGATCCCGATACCACCGAGTGCTTTGACAGCGGCCACCTGCTCTTGCGCGACATCCGCCCCCGGCCCCATGCAAAGGATCGGGCCGCGCGCCGTCGTGCTGTGGCGGTTGGATTCGCCGGTTGGGCCGGGCAGATCGATTGGTTTGGCCGGCGTCGGGGCCGTTGCCTCTGCGATCCGCTTTTTCAGCGCCTTCATGTCGGCAGACGCAGACCAAGTAGCCTCTGTTTGTGGTGCGGGCCGTGCGGCAAAGCGGGGCAGATAGTGTGGGCCGCCCGCCTTTGGACCCGTCCCTGACAGGCCTTCGCCGCCAAAGGGCTGACTGCCGACAATTGCGCCGATCTGGTCGCGATTGACATAGATGTTGCCGGCGTGAACCTTCTCGACAATCGTCTGCACGCGGTCGTCGATGCGTGTGTGCAGACCAAACGTCAGACCATAGCCCGTGGCATTGATCGCGTTGATGACGTCATCCAGCTCGGATGACTTGAAGGTTGCCACATGCAGAACCGGACCGAAGATCTCTTTGGTCATGTCCGCAATACCGTTAATCCGTATAGCTGTGGGCGCAATGAAATAACCGGTGGATGGCACCTTGATCTGATGCAGGATGCGGCCTTCGCTCGCGGCTTGCGCGATGTGGTTTGCAATACCGGTATAGGCGGCCTCGTCAATGACGGGGCCCACATCTGTGGACAGATGCCAGGGGTCACCCACATTGAGTTCGTTCATCGCACCTTTGAGCATTTTCAGCAGGTTATCGGCGATATCCTCTTGCACATAAAGGCAGCGCAGCGCCGAGCACCGCTGACCGGCGGATTGGAACGCCCCATTGATAATGTCACGCACGGCGTGTTCGGGCAGGGCGGTGCTGTCCACGATCATCGCGTTCAGACCACCTGTTTCTGCAATCAGCGGTGTGCCTGGGGCGCAATTGGCGGCCATCGTGCTGCGGATCTTCATCGCTGTCGCGGTCGAGCCGGTGAAGGCCACACCATTGATGCGCGCATCCGCTGTCAGAGCCGCGCCGACTTCACCACCACCGGGCAAGAGTTGCAACGCGCTGGGCGGGACTCCTGCGTCATGGAGCAAAGCTGTTGCGCGGGTCGCAATCAGCGGGGTTTGCTCGGCCGGTTTTGCCAGTACAGCGTTGCCCGCAGCAAGTGCTGCTGCGATCTGGCCGGTAAAAATCGCCAGAGGGAAGTTCCAAGGGCTGATGCAGGTCCAGATACCGCGTGCCTGCTGCTGGCTGGTGGCTTGCGCTGCGTAGTAGCGCAGGAAATCCACCGCTTCGCGCAATTCCGCCACCGCATCAGGCAGAGACTTTCCAGCCTCGCGCGTCAGAATGGCGAAAAGCTCGCCCGCATTGGCCTCATAGGCATCCGCAGCGGCGTTCAGGATCTCTGCGCGCGCGGCAACATCCGCGTGCCAAGGGGTGGCGGTTTCAAGTGCTGTTGCGATCTCTTTCTCGGTCGCGACCTGAACCTGACCAACGATATCACCCGGCATGGCGGGGTTCTTGACGGGTTGGGCGTTCAGCAGTTTCGCCTTGGGGTATTTGTAGGCGGCCGTCGTCAATGCATGGCCTTTGTATTTGGCTTTTTGCAACACAGTGCGACTGTTGAAAATCTCTGCAAGCGTAGGCGTATGGGTCAGATCCCACCCCTTCGAGTTCACGCGCTCGGGTTCATAAAGTTCCGGGCCGGTCTTCAACGCAGGCCGTTGTCCCGCATAGTCGAAAGGACAGGCCGCGACGACCTCGGCAGGGACGTCTTCATCGACGATCTGGTTCACGAAGCTCGAGTTGGCACCGTTCTCAAGCAAGCGACGGACGAGATAGGCCAGCAGGTCCTCATGCGCGCCAACGGGCGCGTAGATGCGGCAGCGGGTCTTTTCGGCGTTCAGCACGATGGAATGCAATGTCTCGCCCATGCCATGCAGGCGCTGGAATTCATAGTCGTTGCTGCTGCGCTCCAGTTGCTGGGCTAGGTCCAGAATAGCGGCAACAGTGTGCGCGTTATGCGTGGCGAACTGCGGATAGATCCGGTCCGTCATGCGCAGCAGTTTACGGGCGTTGCTGATATAGCTGATGTCGGTGTGCTGTTTGGCGGTGAAGACAGGGAAACCGTCGATACCTTCGACCTGTGCACGCTTGATCTCGGCGTCCCAATAGGCGCCTTTGACCAGCCGGACCATGATTTTGCGGTCAAGCCGCGTGGCCATCTCGTATAGGCAATCGATCACCAGAGGCGCGCGCTGGCCGTAGGCCTGCACGACAACACCGAAACCGTCCCATCCCGCCAAGGCAGGCTCGGACAGCACCGCAGAGATCACATCGAGCGAAAGCGAGAGCCTGTCAGCCTCTTCCGCATCAATGTTAAAGCCCATGCCTGCAGACTTCGCGAGAAGCGCCAGCGCACGAACACGTGGTACCAGCTCTTCCATAACGCGGGCCTCTTGCGCGACTTCATAGCGCGGATGCAGGGCCGAGAGTTTGACCGAAATGCCGGGGTTTTCCGCGACGGTGTCGAATTTGCAGTGTTCGGCAATCGCGCTGATCGCACGCGAATAGGACAGGTGATAGCCCTTCGCGTCCGCCTCAGTCCGCGCGGCTTCGCCCAGCATATCATAACTGTAGGTAAAGCCCTTGTCCTGCATGCCTTGTGCGCGTTTCATCGCTTTGCCGATATCTTCACCCAGCACAAACTGCCGGCCCATTTCGCGCATCGCACGGGCCACGGCACTGCGGATCACAGGTTCGCCCAGCCGCTTCATGGCACTGCGCAAGTGGCGGGTCATGCCTGGCTTTTCATCATCCAAAACGCGGCCCGTCAGCATCAGGGCCCAGGTCGAGGCATTGACCAGTGATGACGCGGAGTGGCCCAGATGCTTGCCCCAGTCAGAGGGGGCGATCTTGTCCTCGATCAGCTCATCCATCGTATCGGCGTCCGGTACGCGCAAGAGCGCCTCGGCCAGACACATCAGCGCGATGCCTTCATCGGTGGACAGGCCGTATTCGGCCAGAAAGACTTCCATAAGCCCCGGATCAGAGCTGTTGCGTATTTGGGTGACGAGCTCTGCTGCACGCTTACAAATCCGCGTGCGGTCTTGCGGCGTCAGCTGGGCTGCCGCAACAAGCGCCTCAACAGCGCTGTCTTCATCCTGATACATGGACAAGTCAATCTGGTGGCGGACATCTGTTGAATGATCGCGGGGCATGGCAAGCTCCTTTCTGAATTTGTCCTACCCTAGCAAGAAATACATGGCCATTCTCACTGCAATGTGCCAATCTCGCGGGCGGTTTTACTTATTAACTGGATGAATCATGGCTGAAACGCCTGTTGGGCTGGATCGGTTTGATCTCAAGATACTTGATATTCTCACGGTTGAGGGCCGGATCAGCGTCACCGAGCTTGCCCGCAGGATCGGTTTGTCGAAATCGCCCACGCAGGCGCGGCTGAAAAGACTGGAAGATCACGGTATTATCCGCGGTTACCGCGCGCTTTATGATCCGATCCGGCTGCGCCGCGACCATGTTGCCTTCGTCGAAGTCAAGCTGTCGGATACGCGCGAACGCGCATTAGCCGCATTCAATAGTGCGGTGATGCTGGTTCCGGAAGTCGAGCAGTGTCATTTGATCGCAGGGGCATTTGACTATCTGCTGAAAGTCCGCACCGCAGGCATGCCGGGCTACCGCGCTGTTTTGGCAGAAAAAATATCGACCTTGCCGCATGTCGCAAGCACCTCGACTTATGTCGCGATGCAGGCGGTTAAAGAAGAAGGGCTGTCACCTGTCGCCCCCGGCGCGGGTGGTGGTGCTTGACGGAACCGCGTTGTGGCGCAGATACTTCGTTTATGAAATGGATGATCCCCCTTTGCCTGATGGCCACGCCTGCGCTGGCACAAACCTGCCCTGAGGCGCCTGACCACAGCGAACGCATGTCCGAGATTTTGTCTGAACTCGGAAATGCACAGACTGAAATGGCGGGCCGCGAACTTTCCAATGGTCTTTGGGAGCTTTGGACCGACGCGCCCGACGCCACAGCACAAGCGATGCTGGACGAGGGCATGTCACGGCGCGGCGTTTATGACTTTCTGGGCGCGCGCACTGTCTTTTCGCGTCTGATCGACTACTGCCCCGATTATGCCGAAGGGTACAATCAACGTGCCTTCGCCAGTTTCCTCAGCGAAGACTACGAAGGCGCATTGGCCGACCTTGACCGCACCCTGGAGATTATTCCAAACCACGTAGGTGCGTTGTCCGGCAAGGCGCTGACCCTGATTGCCATGGGGCGCAACGAAGAAGGGCAGGCGGTTCTGCGCGCGGCAGTTGCACTAAACCCGTGGCTGTCGGAACGCGCGCTGCTTGATCCACCCTTGGGCACAGAACTCTGATCACGGCTTGCCCACCGCGGCAGAGCGTCATAGGAATAGCGCCGTGCCCGCGTGGTGGAATGGTAGACATCGGAGACTTAAAATCTCTTGGCCGTAAGGCCGTGCCGGTTCGAGTCCGGCCGCGGGCACCATCACCGAATTTACAGCCTTTCCCCCCTTATTCGTCTAGTAATTGTCGGTGATGCCTTTTCGCTTCGTCAAGTGCTTCAGATGCCGCCTCGGTTTGGATCTTTTCAAGAACACGGAGCGTAATTTGGGCGGCCTGCATACTATCCCGCAAAGGTGCCTTCTTAAGAAACGGATGCTTCAACTCGAGCGTTAAAAAAAATGCTAGTGAGTATCCTGCACCTTGGCGATCGGTGATGGTTAGAATGCGCTTGATCAATTCACTTCGCGATGCTGGTGCCATCTGTTGAAGGGTTTGGTAATGGTGCGTGCTTAGGCTTGGGTTGCCTAGAATGATCATGTTCTGCGCAATCTCGGCAAGCCGCGCGTCGCTCAGATCCTTTAACATCACTTCGAGCCCTGTGACGTCGAATGTCGATCCATGCGAGAAACCATTCTTGCGTACCCACCGGGTCAGTCCTATTTCGCCGCGCATGATCACCTGTCTTTTGCGGTTTGAAAGGGGAAATTTTTTCCAGAAAAGCATGAATTTGGGATCATGGAGAACCTGGTGTCCGATCCAAAGTGCGAATGAGCCATAGTGAAACAGCTTGTCGTCATCGCGGTATCCTCGATTGAACACCGGGTCCATTACCTTAGGGAAGGCCGACTTATATCCATTGGAGACTGATCCTACAAAATCGACACCTAGCGCCTCTGCATTAGCGAGCCAATCACTTTCGGGGTAAAGCGGAAACCAGCTGGAATCATTCATTAGGACTAGCTGCTCCGTATTTGCGAGATCATGTTCGAGCGAGAGCACACCATCCCTGTAACCACCGAAATCATACCCAAAATTGGGCCGCTCGATATAGGCTGTACATAGGTTCAGCAGCTTTGCTTCGTCTTCCAGAGGCAATGGCAAGTTTGAGACGACTGTTGCACTGACCCCCTTTGCTCTAAAATACGCCAAGGTTCGCAGGTGCGAAGGTAGCAATCCATGCGCGGGATAGATCAGATAGATGGCCTTCTTTGCCGCGGTTGGTTGTCTCCCCAAGACAGAGCGCCTATTTTTCGACAAAACATGATCATAGTATACGGCGCCAAAGAAATAAGTTGCCGCATCAATCGGTATATTGGCCATTTGGCGCTGAATTCGCTTGAGTTCGTGTTTTATTTTCCAAAGAGGTACCAATCGTTTTTTCTTTCTATGGCATATCGTTTTTTAGGGTGCAGAAGGCAACCAAATCGAAAGCGCGCTCGCTGCGAAGTTGTGGTGAGGGGTTGTGCCATAGAAATCATATGTTGACCATATGCCAGTTGCGATCTGCAACTTTGCGAGCAGCGCAACTCACCGCCCTAGTGCCAGTCATTGTTTGCCAGACACCCGCCTTTGGGCCTCATGATTGCCGAATGAACAACGAGGTGATATTTTCCCGAGTGTATTTTGCGGCGCTCTCCATGCTGTTTTACTCGTGTAGTTGCCGGATGTCGGTTTGCCTCTCATTGCCTTTGAGAATCGAGAAAGAATATGACGGTACGACCTCTTAATATCGATCCTTGCAAATGCTTGATCGCTGGCCATTGGGTCGCGCCGCTCTCGGCCGAGACCCTTGCCCTGATCAACCCCTCTGATGGCAGCACCCTGTGCGAGATCGCCCGTGGCGGGGCTGATGACATCGCTGCGGCGATCGCGGCGGCAGAAGGGGCGCTCTCGGGCGCATGGGGCAAAGCGACGGCGGCAGAACGCGGGCGGATGCTGGCCAAGATTGGTCAGGCGGTGCTGGCGCATGTGGATGAGTTGGCGCAACTGGAAGCGATGGATGTAGGCAAGCCCTTGAAACAGGCGCGCGCCGATGTGTTGGCGCTTGCACGCTATCTGGAATTCTATGGTGGTGCTGCCGACAAGGTCCATGGCGAGACGATCCCTTATCTGGACGGCTATACCGTCTATACCCTACGCGAACCGCATGGTGTGACCGGCCATATCATCCCTTGGAACTATCCTATGCAGATCATCGGGCGCTCGGTGGGGGCTGCGTTGGCGATGGGCAATGCCTGTGTTCTCAAGCCCGCCGAAGAAGCCTGCCTGACCGCCTTGGCCTTTGCCGAAATCGCCCGTGCGGCGGGGCTGCCTGATGGCGCGCTGAATGTCGTGCCGGGATTGGGTGCCGAGGCGGGGGCTGCTTTGTCTGCGCATAAGGGCGTGCACCACATTTCGTTCACCGGATCGGTCGGCGTGGGAAAACTGATCCAGCAAAGTGCCGGCGCAAATGTTGTGCCGGTGACACTGGAGCTCGGGGGGAAGTCACCGCAGGTGGTGTTTGATGACGCCGATATCGCGGCCGCTTTGCCGTTCTTGGTGAATGCAGGCATTCAGAACGCGGGACAGACCTGTTCCGCCGCATCGCGGATATTGGTGCAGCGTGGTGTCTATGATCAGGTGGTCACCGAAATGGCCACCCGCTACGCGCAGCTGCGGGCGGGGCCCGCTTTGGCGGATCTGGATGTGGGGCCCTTGGTGTCGCTGCGGCAAAAAGAGATCGTTGAGGGTTTTCTGGCGCAGGGTGGCGATCTGGAGGTGGCAGCGCGCGGGCAGATCCTTGATGACGCACCTGCAGGTGGGGCCTATGTTGCACCTACTCTTTTTGCAGATGTCGCGTCTGATCATACGCTGGCGCAGGATGAAATCTTTGGGCCCGTGCAGGTCATTATTCCCTTCGAGGATGAGGCAGAGGCAATCGCCATCGCCAATGGCACCGCGTTTGGCCTTGTCGCGTCTTGTTGGTCTGAAAACGGAGCGCGGCAGATGCGCATGGCGCGTGCGCTGCGGGCGGGGCAGGTGTTTATCAACAACTATGGCGCAGGTGGCGGGGTCGAGCTGCCCTTTGGCGGTCGGGGCCTGTCCGGTCATGGGCGCGAAAAGGGCTTCGAGGCGCTTTACGGCTTTTCTGTACTCAAGACAGTCGCGGCGCTGCATCACTAAGAGCTGCGGTAAAACCTGTCATTGTCTTGCTTGCCGAAAACCGCGACGATGGCAGGCAATGAAAAGATGATCCTGCCCCTTTGATCCGATGGACCCCTGTAATGAACACCCTTGGCATTGATCTTGGCGGGACAAAGATAGAGGCGCGTATCTTTGATGCCGCTTGGCAAGAGATCGCCCGCCACCGGATCCCGACCCCCGAATGTTATGACCAACTCGTAAATGCGGTCGTTGATCAGATCGCGTGGTCCTCGAACGCTGCGGGCACGATTGCGGCGGTGGGTGTCGGGGCCGCAGGCCTTGTGAACCCGCAAACCGGCCTAACGCTGGCGAACAATCTGCCGGCCTCCGGGCGGCCCTTTACCGCCGATATAGAACAGCGGGCAGGGCGCAAAATTACGTTCCTGAATGATTGCCGCGCGCTGGCCCTGTCAGAGGCGGTGTTCGGCGCGGGGCAGGGGAAATCGGTGGTGATGGCGCTGATCCTTGGCACAGGTGTGAGCGGTGGGCTGATCGTCGACCAAAAATGGCGCACAGGGCCGACGGCGACAGGTGGCGAAATCGGCCATATCGCGGCCCCTGCGCATATCATCGCCGCTCATGGCCTGCCGGTTTATGACTGCGGTTGCGGGCGAAAAGGATGTATCGAGGGTTATATCTCGGGGCCTGGCCTGCAACGTCTGGCCGCATTCATCACGGGAATGGACCTGAGCACGCATGAGATTGCTGCGCGGCGCACCACGGATATGGCGCAGGTCTGGGCGATTTGGTGCGCGCTTGTGGCTGAGGTGCTCCATCACCTCACGCTCACAATTGATCCCGATGTGATCATTCTGGGCGGCGGGCTCACGGCTATCCCTGATGTGATTGCCGATTTGCGGGTTGCCGCCAAGAACGCGCAGATTGACGGTTTCGCTGCCGCCCCACTTGCCTTGGCGCAAGGGGGTGACGCCAGTGGTGCACGTGGTGCCGCCTATGCGGCGTGGATGGATCATCGCAATGCCGCGGGGATCAAGGCATGACGGACGGCTGGTTCAAACCCGACCGTGTCTTTGACGGTCAGGACATCGTGGACGACTTGGCCGTGCGCGTAGCAGACGGTGCGATCGTCGAGACATCGCGCGCGCCTATTCCGGCCACTGCGCTTTCCGGGCTTTTGACACCCGGCTTTGTCGATTTGCAGGTCAATGGCGGTGGTGGCGTCCTTCTGAACAACACCCCCACAGCTGACGGCATGGCACAGATTGCGGCTGCGCACCGCCGCTTTGGGACGGCCGCGATTCTGCCAACGGTCATCACCGACCATCCGGATGTGCTTGCACAAGCGGCCGCCGCCGCGATTGCCGCGAAAGATGCCCCGGATATTCTGGGCCTCCACATCGAAGGCCCGCATATCAGCGTCGCAAAGCGGGGGACGCATCGCGCGGACTGCATCCGCCCCCTCGATCAGGATACGCTGACAATTGTCTCCGATCTGCGTAGTGCAGGCGTCGCCGTGATGATCACCCTCGCACCGGAGGCTGCGACACTTGCGCAGATCACCGCACTCTCCGAAATGGGGGCAGTTGTCTCGCTGGGGCATACGGATGCCACCGCCGAAGAGGTCGAGGCGGCGATCAAGGCAGGCGCACGCTGTGGAACGCATCTGTTCAATGCCATGTCACCCATGACGAGCCGCGCACCGGGGGCAGTGGGTGCGATCTTGAATGCGGGAGTTGCCTTTGGCATGATCTGTGACGGGGCCCATGTGGATGACCGCATGTTGCGCCTTGCCTTGCGGGCCTGTGCCGGAGGCTCAGCGCCGTTTCTGGTGTCGGATGCGATGGCGACAGTTGGCGGAGAGACACAATTCACGCTCTATGGCCAGACGATCCGCCTGCAAGAGGGGCGGTTGGTCAACGCCGAAGGGAATCTGGCAGGCGCGCATATCACACAGGCCGCAGGTATGCGGCGGTTGGTGCAGCATGTCGGGATCCCGCTTGCGGATGCGTTGCGTATGGTCGTGACGACACCCGCTACATTGATCGGACAGCCACGGTTGGCGCGCGTGCTGGGGCGGTTGACCGATGATCTGTTTTTGCTTGATGGCGATGGCACGGTTGTTGGCACCCTGACGCAGGGTATTGCGGAGGCGGAAAGCTAAGCAGGGCGGCCCCGACGCGATCCTTTTCGACAGAAATGCCGTGATCCGTCGGAATCACCTGGAAGCGGGGTCCCGAAATTCACTTCACGTTCATGTCAGGGCATTTAACGTGATCAAAAAATAGGCTGGATCACAGTTTTTGCGATTTTTATAGGCGCTGAGGCGTGAGGCGACGGGTTCAACGCGAAATTGCTAGCATATTTCTGCAGTGCAGCACCACTTTGGGGCGTCCGAGGAAAACTTCGGCGTCGCGCAAAGGGCTATCCTGCAAGATCGTTCCCTTCACGCGACTACAACATCACTGTTGCGGGTCCTTCCTACTTGGTCGGTCCAGGGTTGCATAGGGAATTGGTTTCCTGACGCAGCATCCCGCAACGACAACGGGGACCAAAAGACTATGACCTTTAGAACTTCTGCATTTGTTTTGACTGCCTTGCTGGGCACGACATCTATGGCTGCCGCGCAATGCGCTGATCCGATCAAAGTGGGTGTGCTTCACTCGCTCTCTGGCACGATGGCGATTTCCGAAACCACGCTCAAAGACACAATGGAATTGCTGATCGAGAACCAGAACGCCGCTGGCGGGTTGCTCGGGTGTGAAATCGAAGCTGTTGTCGTCGATCCGGCATCCGACTGGCCGCTCTTTGCCGAAAAAGCGCGCGAACTGCTGACCGTCAGCGAAGTCGATGTGATCTTTGGCAGCTGGACATCCGTCAGCCGGAAATCCGCGCTGCCTGTACTGGAAGAGCTCAACGGCCTGATGTTCTATCCGGTGCAGTATGAGGGCGAGGAAAGCTCGCGCAATGTCTTCTACACTGGTGCGGCGCCTAACCAGCAGGCGATCCCTGCGACGGATTATTTCCTTGAGGAACTGGGCGTCGAGAAATTCGCGCTTCTGGGCACGGACTATGTCTATCCACGGACAACGAACAACATTCTTGAGGCCTATCTGCAGTCCAAAGGTATTCCTGCAGAAGACATCTTCGTGAACTACACCCCTTTCGGTCATTCCGACTGGGCCACAATCGTTGCTGACGTTGTCGCGCTGGGCGCGGATGGCAAGCAGGTTGGCGTCATCTCAACCATAAACGGCGATGCGAACATCGGTTTCTACAAAGAACTGGCGGCGGCGGGTGTCTCTGCCGATGACCTGCCTGTTGTCGCATTCTCGGTAGGCGAGGAAGAGTTGTCGGGTCTGGATACATCCGACCTTGTCGGCCATCTGGCTGCATGGAACTACTTCCAGTCCGCAGAATCCGAGCTGAACGACGAATGGGTCGCAGCGTGGAAAGCCAAGATGGGCGAAGACCGCGTAACCAACGACCCGATGGAGGCCCACTATATCGGCTTCAACATGTGGGTGAACGCGGTGACCGAGGCGGGTACGACCGACGTTGATGCGGTGCGCGAAGCCATGTACGGGCAGGAATTCCCGAACCTGACAGGTGGTACGGCGGTCATGCTGCCAAACCACCACCTCGCCAAGCCAGTGCTGATCGGTGAGATCACCGCTGACGGCCAGTTCGATATCATCAGCCAGACCTCTGAGGTGCCAGGTGATGCATGGACCGATTATCTGCCGGAATCTGCGGTGCTGGTGTCGGATTGGCAAACACTGGGTTGCGGGATGTATAACACCGAAACCGAAACCTGTGTGCAGTTGACTTCCAACTACTAAAGCAGCCGATCAGGGACGCATAATCCAATGCGTCCCTGAACCCCTCCCTCACAATATCGGCTTGAATCCACATGCTGCGATTGCTCTCATTGGCGCTGTCCATGTGCCTGATTTTGCCTGCATCTTTGCAAGCGCAAACCCTGCAAGACATCCTGCAAACCCATCAGGACGAGGTGTTGAGCCCCGGTCGCCAAAGCGTCGGTGTGGTGCTCGACGATTTGGTTGCCAGCGGACTGCCACAGGCGCTGCCGTTTCTTGAGGCATGGCGCGACCGTGAGATTGTGCAGCGTGACAGTGACGGTTTGTTCTTCCGTGCGATTGAAGAAGATGACGCGATTACGCTTGTAGACCTTGATACAGGCACGACAATCACAGTTGCGAATGACGATGGCCTGACCGAGGCGCGCCCCAATGGCGGTGTGCGCCGCGCCATCGGCGATGCACTCGTGCAGTTCCAGCTTTCCGATCCCGATATCACCAAACGCCAAGCGGCCGTTGATGCGATCGCCCGCAGCATGGATGCTAGCCAGCTAGGCCCGTTGCAGGCTTCGATCGCAGGCGAGCCTGACCCTTCCCTGAAAGACACCAAAGAGCGGCTGGCAGGAATGCTTGCGGTCCTGTTTGGCGAAACACAAGAGGTGCGCATCGCCGCCATCGCAGGCATGGCCGATGACCTTTCGGTTGATGTCCGTGCGGTGCTGAACACCGTCTTGTCGACCCAGCCGCAGGTTGCCGTAGCCCTTCCCGATGATGCCAATGTCGCACAGGTGCTGACCATTGGTGCCGACCTGACTGCGCAGGAGGCCTATGACCGACTGGTCGCAGCAGAGCTTGCACCTGCGCTTGTGACAAGCGCCCAAATCCGCGACGCGCTTGTCGCCAATATCGAAGGCGGCATGGTGGGTGGGGTTCCTGTCAGCGCGCTGAACACCGATGCGGCCCGCGCGGAAGCCTATGACGCGCTTGCCGGTCAGGGGCTGGTCGCCCCGCGCGTGACGCCCGAGGCACAAGAGGCCGCCATCGCGGCACATGTCTTTTATCTGCAATACGATGAACCTGATCCAGTCATCACCGATGCCGCCGAGCAGGCTCTGGCAGCCGTTGAAACCCGCGTTGCCGTGAGCCAGGGCATTGATCTGGGGCTGGATGCGCTGTCGCTGGCCTCGATCTATTTTCTCGCGGCCATCGGGCTTGCAATCACCTTTGGCGTGATGGGCGTGATCAATATGGCCCATGGCGAATTCATCATGATGGGGGCCTACACCGGCTTCGTCGTGCAGCAGTTTGTGCCGGACTATACGCTGTCGATCATCATCGCATTGCCTTTGGCTTTTGCGATCACCTTCGGCGCTGGTGTCGCGATGGAGCGTTTGGTCATCCGGCATCTTTATCACCGTCCGCTTGAAACCCTCTTGGCAACATTCGGCATCTCGATTGCCTTGCAGCAGCTTGCCAAGAACATCTTCGGCACCCAAGCGCGCCCGCTGACGTCACCTGAATGGCTGGACGGGGCGCTCGTGTTCAACGACGTGATCGCAATCAGCTATATCCGTATCGCGATTTTCGTGCTGGCGCTGCTGTTCTTGGGACTGATCCTGTTTGTGCTCAAACGCACGCGGCTGGGGCTGGAAGTGCGCGCTGTGACGCAAAACCCCGGCATGGCGGCCTCGATGGGGATCAACCCTGACAAGATCAACATGCTGACTTTCGGTTTGGGTTCGGGCATCGCCGGCATCGCCGGTGTCGCGATCGGGCTATATGCCAAGGTTACCTCCGAGATGGGCGCGGATTACATCGTGCAAAGCTTTATGACCGTGGTCGTGGGCGGTGTCGGCAATGTTTGGGGTACGCTCGCAGGCGCGTCGCTGATCGGTTTCCTTCAAAAGGGGATCGAGTGGCTGAACCCGTCCAACACGCTTGCCGCACAGACCTATATGATCCTGTTCATCATCCTGTTCATTCAATTCCGGCCAAAGGGCATCGTCGCCCTCAAGGGCCGCGCGGCGGCGGATTAACTCATGCGGAAATCATTCCTTGCCGAAAATCCATCTGTTCTGTGGTTCATCGCGATCCTTGCGGTATTCACTCTCGTGGTCACGCTCTTGTCCGAGGTGACGGGGGTCGGGCTGATATCGACTTCTTTTGTCAAAACACTGGGCAAGACGCTGTGTCTCTGTCTTGTCGCCATCGCGATGGATGTGGTTTGGGGCTATTGCGGAATCCTGTCACTGGGGCATTTCGCCTTCTTCGGTATTGGCGGCTATGCCATAGGCATGTGGTTGATGTACGCCCGCACCGAAGGGATCGTGATTGAAAGCTTCGCAGGCCAGCCTATACCGCCGACCCCGCAGGAAGTGTCTGACGCCATCGGTAACCAGATTTTTGGGGTCGTGGGCAGTTCCGAATTCCCGCTGATCTGGGGCTTTGCGGATAGTCTGTTCTTGCAATTGCTGATGGTCGTGCTTGTACCGGGTCTGTTGGCACTGGTCTTTGGCTGGCTGGCGTTCCGTTCGCGGGTGACGGGCGTGTATCTGTCGATCCTCACCCAAGCGATGACGCTGGCCCTTGCGCTGTACCTCTTCCAGAACGACAGCGGCTTGCGCGGCAACAACGGTTTGTCGGGCCTACAGAATATCCCTGGGTTTGAGGATGCGTCGCAGGCAAGCATCTCGATTGTCTTCTTCATCGCCTCGGCTGTCGCACTGGCCGCCGGATATGTGTTCTTTGCGTGGATCGTGTCGGGCAAGATGGGCAGCGTCATCAAAGGGATCCGCGATAACGAAGCGCGGGTGCGCTTTCTGGGCTACCATGTGGAAAGCTACAAACTCTTTGTCTTTACGACCACGGCAGTCGTCGCAGGCATCGCAGGCGCGCTCTATTACCCGCAGGCAGGCATCATCAACCCCGGTGAAATCGCGCCCATTGCGTCGATCTATCTGGCGGTCTGGGTCGCCATCGGCGGGCGCGGGCGGCTCTATGGCGCGGTGATCGGGGCGGCCTTTGTGTCGCTCTTGTCGAGCTGGTTTACCGGCGGCGGCGCGCCCGACATCAACCTCGGATTTTACGTCATCCAATGGACCGATTGGTGGCTGGTGCTCTTGGGCTTCTCGTTCGTAGCCGTCACATTGTTCTTCCCCAAAGGGATTGGCGGCCTCTTTGACCTGCTGGTGAGGAAGCAATCATGAGCATGCTCTTGGAAGTCTCGGGCGTCACTGTCACCTTTGACGGATTTCGGGCCATCAACAACCTGTCGATCAACTTTGCCCCGACCGAGCTGCGCGCGATTATCGGCCCGAACGGTGCCGGCAAGACGACATTTATGGATATCGTGACCGGCAAGACAAAGCCGGACACGGGGCATGTGATCTGGGGTGATCGGAATATTTCGCTTCTTGGCATGTCCGAAAGCCAGATTGCCCGCGAAGGGATCGGGCGGAAATTCCAGAAACCGACCGTATTCGAGGCGCAGACCGTCCGTCAGAACCTTGCCATGGCACTGAAAAACCCGCGTGGGCCATTTGCGGTGCTGATGCACAAGAAAACCAGATCCAATGCAGAACGGATCGAGGCTATCGCAGGACAGGTTGGCCTGTCTGACAGCCTGACCCGCGTGGCGGGCGAGTTGAGCCATGGCCAGAAACAGTGGCTCGAAATCGGGATGCTGCTGGCACAAGAGCCGCGCTTGATGCTGGTCGATGAACCCGCCGCTGGAATGACGCCGGAGGAGCGCGAGAAAACCACTGACATCCTGAAAGAGGCGGCCAAGACGCGGGCGGTTGTCGTGGTGGAGCACGACATGGAGTTCGTCCGCCGGCTTGATTGCAAGGTCACCGTCTTGCACGAAGGAGCTGTTCTTGCGGAAGGCAGCCTTGATCATGTGACCTCGAACCAGACCGTGATTGATGTCTATCTGGGGCGCGCCCATGCTTGATGTGCAAAACCTTGATCTGAAATACGGGCAGAGCCAGATCCTGTTTGATATCTCGCTTCAGGCGGAAACGGGTAAAATCACGGCGGTGATGGGCAACAACGGCGTTGGCAAAACCAGTTTGCTCAAGGCGATCTCGGGGCGGCATCCGATTGCAGCCGGGATTGCGACGGTGGCCGGAGCGCCGGTACAACTGACATCGGCCTATCACGCGGCACGGGCAGGGATCGCCTATGTTCCGCAAGGGCGCGAGGTGTTCGCGATGATGAGCGTTATGGAAAATCTTGAGACAGGTTTTGCCTGTCTGCCAAAGGCAGAACATGCCATTCCCGACTATATTTTTGGGCTCTTTCCTGTGCTGCGGGATATGCAAACGCGGCGCGGCGGAGACCTGTCGGGCGGCCAGCAACAGCAGCTTGCCATTGCCCGCGCGCTGATTACCAAACCAAAGGTTCTCCTGCTGGATGAACCGACCGAAGGCATCCAGCCCAATGTGATCCAGCAGATCGGCGATGCGCTCGAAACATTGCGTGATGAAGGCCAGATGGCCATCGTTCTGGTCGAGCAGAACGCCGATTTTGCCTACCGGATTGCGGATACATTCACCGTGATGGAACAGGGCTGGGTCAAGCGGAGAGCGGCAAAAGAGGACTACACGAAAGAGGCTCTTATGGCAGATCTCGCGCTATAGAGGTGGGTATCTGACAACATTGGAAGCAGAGGGCAGGGGGGCTGAAAAGGGCGCGGCGCGCCAAAGCGCTTTGCGGACGCGTTGTCTGCCCCTGTCGAGCAGTCGCCTGCTCTCCGCTGAGCACGTTGCCACAGTGACACATTGCTTGTAGGGCTGTTCTCCGATTGGGCAAAGCGCCGCGACTTCCGGGCTTTGTTGGGAATGATTGGGGGACGGATATGAAACGTCGATCACTGCTTCGTTCTGGAAAGCTTGTGTCTGCAATCGGCCTCGGCTGTATGAGCTTTTCCGGTTTCTATGGACCTTCAGATGAGCAAGAGGCCCACGACACTCTCGCGGCTGCCCAACGTCTGGGGATTGATTTGTTGGATACCGCGAATGTCTACGGTTTGGGTTCGTCCGAAGAAATCATCGGCCGTTACCTCAAACGCAATCCTTCGGACTTCACGATCGCGACCAAGGCAGGTATTTGGCGTGATCGCGAGCACGGCAATCGTGGCTTCCGGAACGATGCGGCCTATCTGAGAACCGAGCTGGAAGGGTCACTCCGCCGGCTTGGGGTTGAACATATCGACCTGTTTTACGTGCATCGTCGTGACCGCAGCTTGGAAATTGAAGAGGTTATGGGCACGCTGCTTGAACTCAAGGCCGAGGGAAAAGTCTCGGGCATCGGTTTTTCTGAAATTTCGCCCGCCAGCCTGAGGCGCGCCGTAGCCGTTGGGCCCGTGGATGCGGTACAGAGCGAGTATTCGCTTTGGACACGTCAACCGGAACTCGGACTTGTGCAGGCCTGTAACGAGTTGGGGGTCACTCTGGTCGCCTATTCGCCGCTGGGGCGCGGTATGTTTGCAGACCGTTCACCTGATCCTGTCAATTTCGGAGATGCGGATTTCCGCAAGAACAATCCGCGGTTCCTGCCACCGAACTTTGAATTTAACCTTGGAAAACTGGCCGCCTTCAAGGCCTATGCAGCCGATCATGGGTTCACAACTGCTGCGCTTGCGCTGGCATGGTGTCTGGCACGGGGCGAGCATGTGATCCCAATTCCCGGTACGCGCACCGCCGATCATCTCGCAGAATGTGCCGCCGGTGCTTCCATCGATGTGACTGAAGCAATGATGGCCGAGATCGAGAGCATGCTGCCAGTCGGCTGGGCATGCGGTGATCGCTATGCAGAAGCCCAATGGAACGGGCCGGAAGGCTATTGCTAGGACACCTCAGAGACCGCGCGATCATCCCGCTCAGTCAGCCCCGCGCACTGGAATGGCGGCGTCCGGATCAGGTTGGAAAATTTTCTGGATAAAGAAGATACCAACCGCCGCACCGATGCCGACCAAATCGCTCAACCAGCCGCCTTCGATCATGAAGAGAGCGGCGAGGATCAGGCCAACCCGCAAGAACCACGCGGGCCGCGATCCCATGAACCAGCCCTGCACGCCTGATGATAGCAAGAAAACGCCAAATGTGGCCGTGATGCCTGACCTGATGACCTCTAGCCAGCTGCCTTCCATCAGGATGGCGCTGTTGTAGAAGAACATGAATGGCACGATGAAGGCCGCAATCCCGATCTTGAACGACGCAACGGATGTCTCTATCGGGTTGGCCCCCGAAATACCCGCAGCAGCATAACTGGCCAAAGCCACGGGCGGTGTAATCGCCGAGACAACCGCAAAGTAGAAGACAAAGAAATGCGCGGTCAGCTGCGGAATACCAAGTTGGATCAAACCTGGTGCGACGACAGATGCAGCGACAGCATAGGCGGCAGTTGTCGGCATCCCCATGCCTAGCAGGATGGCGATGCACATGGCAAAGAAGAGCGCCAGAAGCTGGCTGACACCTGCAAGGTCAAGCAAGACTGCAGAGAAGCGTGCGCCGACGCCTGTCAGGCTGATGACCCCCACGATGATGCCCGCACAGGCACAGACGGTGATGATCTGGATGGACATCACACCCGCAAGCTCGAACGCCTTGAGGATCGACCGCAGGCCCATCCGATGCGGCGTTAACCAAGACACTACAGCCGCTGCGACTGTAGCCAGTGTGCCCGCACGAATGACCGAGTACCCGAGGAACAGCGCAAAGATCAGAATGATGATCGGGATGAAGAGATAAATCTGGCGGATCAGTTTCGCGAATTTGGGCAGTTCGTCTTCGCGCATCCCGCGCATGTTCAGCTTTGCCGCCTCGAAATCGACCATGAAGTAAATCGAGGCAAAGTAAAGGATCGCGGGGATGATGGCCGCAATCGCGATTTCCTGATAGGGAATACCGGTGATTTCGGCCATAATGAAGGCGCCCGCACCCATGATCGGGGGCATGATCTGGCCACCGGTCGAGGCTGCCGCCTCGATCGCGCCTGCGGTTTTCTTGTGGTATCCGACTTTCTTCATTAGCGGGATCGTCAATGACCCCGTGGCCACAACATTGCCCGCCGATGTGCCATTGATCATACCCATCAGCCCCGATGCGAAGATCGCGACTTTCGCGGGTCCACCGCGCGCGCGACCCGCCGCAGCGAAGGCAAAGTTCACGAAGTAGTCGCCCACTTTGGAGGCTTGCAGGAATGCTGCGAAGATAATGAACAGGATGATGTAGGTCGATGACACAGCAGTCGTTGGCCCAAGGATGCCCGCGTCGGAATAGACATGACCAAAGAAGCGCTGCCAGCTATAGGCGCTTTGCACCGCAAGTATACCCGGCAGCAGGTGCGCGGTGAAAGTGTAAAGCAAAAACACCCCGGTGATGATGACCAGGGCAAGGCCCGCCACGCGGCGCGTGAGCTCGAGGATCATCGCGGCACCGGCTGTTGCTGCGAAGGCCACGCCAATCGGTACGAATGGCGTACCGACCGAATTGCGGGCAGCAGTACCGTAAATTGCCACAAGGTAAATCGCGACGACCACACCACAGATTGCAAGAACAATGTCAGAGGCCGCGAAAAGTTCGCGGCCGCGGCGTTCGAACCACCCGAGCAGGATCGCGCCAAACGTGGCGATCAACAACGGGATGCCGAACCAGCGGACCTCTGCCTGATAGATATCAGTGCCCGGAAAAGCGGCCCATGTGGTTAGTCCGCCCATCTGCGGCAGGGTCCCGGAACTGATTGTATTTGAGAATCCAACTGCTGTCGCACCGGCAGTCAGTGCCGGGATCGCAAGGACGAGCGAGATCCATGACAGGATTGATGTGCCTTTATGCTCTTTGTCGGGATGAAAGCTGTGCGCAGAGAAAAGCAGGAACCCCAGCGCCAGCGCGCCCGCGATGTGAATGATGCGGAAATTCCACGTCTCCATCGGGAACTGCGGAAGGAATGGTATTTCGACGCCGGTCCAGTCTGAAATCGAAAGGCCGTTCAAAGCAATCATGTGGAACGCGGCATAGAGCGTCGAGAGCGCTGCAATGAAGAGATAGCCGTTGCCAGTAAACAGCCGACGATTGCCCTCAATGGGCTCTTCGTCCACTCCCTCGGCCAAGACTGTCGTCTTGTCTTCCAAAGCTGCGGAGTCTGTGATCTCGTTGTTATTCGCCTGCTCTGCCATGGTTCCCCCCGTCGGCCAGCAATCCCTTAGTGACGTATGATAACGAAGGTTTTGTTTTATCGGAACCATTGTTATCAGCCGCAGGATCTTGTCCGTCCTGTTAAAAAAACGCATCGGCCAGCCAGGCGCCAGCCGATGCGCGACTGTTGTGTATCAGTTGCTGTGGATCATGTCGTCCGCAATGTCCGCGCCTGCGTTCTCTTCGAACCAACGCGCGGCACCTGCGTGCCATGGCATGACAGTGTTCCGATCCCAGAACTCAGGCAGAGTGGAACGGGCGGCACGGTGTGTGTTCACCATACGCTCGTTGTCGGACATTACCGCGTCGACAACGGCATAAACAAAGGACTCAGGCAGATCGCAGTTTGCGATTGCGAAGTTCCACATCGATACGGACCGTGCCGGCGCTTCCAGCGTGGTGTATGTGTCGGCTGCGATGTCAAAGTTCGCCACAGGGAAGGCCGTGGTGATCTGAGCTTGTTCTTCTTCTGTAAACTCGATGATGTTCACCTCGACCTGTGCCTCCAGCTGGGACACCGCAGGAACCGGAACACCGGCTGCGAAAGCAACGACATCCAGCAGACCGTCCTGAAGCTGGCTGCCAAGATCGGACCAGCCGCCGTTGCGACGCTCAAAGTTGACACCCAGTTCTTCCATCATCCGCGGGAAGTATGTGTCAGATGTCGAACCCGCAGGGCCGAAACCGATGCGCGCACCATCCGGAATATCCGCCACAGAAGTGATGCTCGAAGACGCCAATGCGGTGATCGAGAATGGCGTCTGATACATTGGGAACATTGCGCAAGCATTATCCATCGGCAGACCAGGTGCGATCGGGTTGGCACCGGCGATGGATTCAGCGGCCGGGCCCATTGTGGTCATACCGAAGGGCAGCTCGCCAGTGTGGACAAGTGCCATGTTCTGCATTGGACCACCGGTGACTTCCGCGCCACCAGACACACCAAGCGCGTCCGCAACAATGCCCGCCCAACCAGAGCCGTAGCCAAAATATGTACCACCCTGAGAGCCTGTGCCAACGGTAAAGCTATCAGGCCAACCTGTTTTATCGACGTCAGACTGTGCGACTGCCGCGCCTGCGGTCAGTGCGGTGGCAGCAAGTACGGCCGTAAGCCGCGTGATCGCTGTTTTATGCATAATTATCCTCCATGTTGCTTTGCCGTGATCTGACAATGCGGTCTCCTGCCCGCGATGCCCGGCATGCGCCCCTCCAGGCGCAGTGTGGTGAACGGTACATGTAGGAAAATAGCGAACTCAAGAAAAAAGCGGGTTGCGAATGGTATTCTGAAATATACAAAAAATATGAATAATGATTAAGCGGTCCGCGACAGGGCCGCCACATTGGCGTCGAGCACATCCAAGAACGCATCGCGAGCGGGGTGCCGCGTGTCCCGCAGCCAGACCACAGAAAGCGCAAGCTTGTCGCGGGCGATACCTGGCGGGATCGACAGGGGAACAAAGCGCACACCGCCAACAGCAAGACGCGATGCCCATTTTGGCACAATCGCCAATCCGACCCCGGTTGACACCAAACTGACTATGGTCTGCTTTTCTTCGGCAATCTGGGCAACACGCGCCGTATAGCCTGAATCCAGAAAGAGTTTCATGGTCAGGTCATGGCTATGGGGCCGCGAGCGACGTTCCGGCACGATCAGCGGTTCATCGGCCATCTCCGCCACTGTGATCTCGGATTTTGTCGCCAGCTTATGCTGCTCTGGCACAGCGACCACTGCGGTCTCGTTGAAGAGTTTGCGGAAAGCCAGTCTTGGGTCCTTTATTTCGGGTGGTCGGACAATGGCCGCATCAAGCCGACCAGACAGGACGCGCGGTAAGAGACGAAATGATTTCTGCTCCAGCAATTCGATGTCGATATCCGGATGGAGTTCGCGGAACTGCGGAAGAAATTGCGGCATCAGTCCCGCCGCCGCACTATCGATGGCTCCGATACGCAGAATAGGCAATTGGTCCTGAAGCCCGTCGCGGAACTCGGATTCCAGCCGATCTGCACGTTCGACAAGATCGCGGGCAGCATCGACAAAGTCACGCCCGGCATCTGTCAGTGACACATGTCGCGTTGTGCGGAACAGCAAGCGGCTTCCCAACCGTTCTTCCAGCATTTTGATCTGCCGCCCGAGTGATGCGGGCAGCATATCCATCTGCTGCGCGGCCTTGCCAAAGTGCAAAGTGTCGGCAACAGCAATCAGGCAGCGAAGTTGGCGAAGTTCCATAGGACCAGAAGATTATTGCGAAAATTTATATGATCTAATCATCATTGCCGTGTCACCGTCAAGTTGCGAGTGTGCCGGCTGAACGATGCAGACAAACGGTCTGGCACATGTTGCGCAGGCCGGAATAATTCAACGCTGGGGACACATCATGCGTACATACAATATTGCCGCTATTCCTGCCGACGGAATCGGACCAGAAGTTATTGAGGCCGGAGCAGAGGTGCTGTCTGCACTCGAAAAGCGCGATGGCACGATCAAGTTTAACGTCACGACCTTTGACTGGGGTTCGGACTACTACAAAAAGCATGGCGTGATGATGCCAGAGGACGGGCTTGAGCAACTGAAGCCGTTTGATGCGATCTACTTCGGGGCGGTTGGTGCGCCGGACGTACCTGATCATATCACATTGTGGGGGCTTCGCCTCCCGATCTGCCAAGGCTTTGACCAATACGCCAATGTGCGCCCCACCAAGATCATTCCCGGTGTTTCGTCGCCCTTGCGCGATGTGGGTGTTGGCGATCTTGACTGGGTTATTGTGCGCGAAAATTCGGAAGGCGAATATTCAGGGCATGGCGGGCGCGCACATAGGGGGATGCCAGAAGAAGTTGGCACAGAGGTGGCTATCTTCACCCGCGTCGGTGTCACCCGCATTATGCGCTATGCCTTCGCTTTGGCCCAATCACGCCCACGCAAGAAGCTGACCGTTGTAACAAAATCCAACGCGCAGCGCTTTGGCATGGTGATGTGGGACGAAATCGCGGCAGAAGTTGCATCCGAGTTTCCGGATGTCTCATGGGACAAGATGCTGGTCGATGCGATGACTGTACGTATGGTCAAAAACCCCAAGTCCATCGACACGATCGTTGCCACTAACCTTCACGCAGACATCCTGTCGGATCTTGCAGGTGCTTTGGCAGGGTCGCTGGGCGTTGCACCCACTGCCAATATTGATCCGGAAAAGCGCTTTCCGTCGATGTTTGAACCAATCCACGGATCGGCCTTCGACATCACCGGCAAAGGCATCGCCAATCCGGTCGCAACCTTCTGGACCGCCAGCCAGATGCTTGACCACCTTGGCGAGCACGACGCCTCAGCACGGCTGATGCGCGCGGTTGAAAAGGTCTGTGCCGATGGCATCGTTACACCAGATGTGGGTGGCAAAGCCACGACGCGCGAGGTCACCGAAGCGGTCTGCGAGGCAATACGCGGCGAAAACACCTAGGCTGGCTGATTTTATGCGTGTTCCTGATCCTCAGGCCTTGCTGCGCCGGATGCTGGATGCTGCCATTTCAGCGGCCGACCCAGCAAAGGTGCTGGCGCAGCATTTGCCCGAAAAGCCGACGGGGCGCTGCATCGTCGTGGGCGCCGGCAAGGCCGCCGCAAGCATGGCGCGCGCGGTGGAAATCGCTTGGCCGGATGTCGATCTGTCGGGTGTTGTCGTCACGCGTTATGGCCATGCGACAGCGACAGAGCGGATAAAGGTGCGCGAGGCTGCCCACCCGGTCCCGGATGAGGCCGGTCTGGCTGCTGCGCAGGAAATACTTGAGGCGGTCCGACAGGCGCGCAAGGAAGATCTGGTTCTGGCCTTGATTTCTGGCGGAGGCTCCGCCCTGATGCCGATGCCACGGCCTCCGTTGACCATTGCCGACGAAATCCTGGTGAACAAGGCGCTGTTGCAGTCTGGTTTGACCATTGACGATATGAACCGTGTCCGGCGCCGCTTGTCGCTGATCAAAGGGGGCGGTTTGGCAAAGGCGGCCCATCCCGCAAAAGTTGTCACTTTGGCAATCTCGGACGTGCCCGGCGATGATCCGGCTGCGATCGCGTCTGGCCCCACCTTGCCGGACCCGACAGCCGGGGATGACCTGTCGTCCATAGTCGCGCGTCTCGGCACATGTATTCCGGAAGAAGTGCGCCGTGTGCTGTGCGCAAGGCCAGAGCCATCGCCATCCTTTGATACGGATTTCCGGCTCATCGCAGTTCCGCAGTTGGCGCTTGAGGCTGCTGCGCAAGTCGCGCGTGACGCAGGGATTGCAACCGTGCTGCTCGGTGATGCGCTTGAAGGCGAAGCGCGCGAGGTCGGCACGGTGATGGCCGGAATAGCAAAGGCCGTTCGATCCCATGGGACGCCAGCACGAGCCCCAACCGTTGTGCTTTCGGGTGGCGAAACCACTGTCACAATCGGGCAGACGCCACCGGGCAAGGGCGGGCGGAATACCGAATTCCTTTTGTCGCTTGCGCTTGGACTCGCAGAACGTCCCGGGATTTATGCAATCGCAGCAGACACCGACGGGATTGACGGCAATGAAGACGCGGCCGGTGCCATTATCGGACCGGAAACCTTGGCCGATGGCCGCGCTGGGGGGCTTGATCCGACAGGCTTCCTCGCCAGCCACAATAGTTATGCGTATTTTCACGCGTTGGGGGCCCTCATTCATACCGGACCGACCCTGACGAACGTGAACGACTTCCGCGCTGTCCTGATTTGTTGAGCAGCAATACTTGTGAGCCGGTCGTCGCATCTGCTGGCGCCCTGCACCGTCCGTTTTCGGACCGATAGTCACGACGCGCGGTGAATAACATTCGATCCCAAGCCTAGTTAATTTCTTGTTGACGTTTCCCGTCCTGGTTGTTTTAGACGTAAGCCGATTGATACTCACTGATTGGTTTTGAGATGCGATATTTTTCCGGTTTATCTTTCTGTTTTGTTTCTGTTTTATTGACAATTCCAGCCGCAGCTGACGTCGCTTCAGGGATTTATTTGCTCAACGCAGGGGATGTGTCCGGTGCTGCGACAGAATTCGCGGCCGCCTATGAGGCAGGCGATCCAGAGGGCGCATTTTATCTGGGTCGCCTCTTTGAATTGGGCCTGGGCACCGACCAAGATGAAATGCGCGCGGCTAACCTTTATGCCGCCGCGGCCGAAGGGGGGGCGACCAAGGCACAGGTCCGTCTGGGTCTGATGTATCACGAAGGTCGGGTGCTGCTGAGGGATTATAACGAAGGAACGCGTTTGCTTTGCGCGGCTGCCGATGCCGGTGATGCGGACGGGCAGTTGAACTGCGGTCTGGCTTATCGCGCAGGACGTGGTGTGCAAACGGACGATGCATTGGCCCAGTCATATTGGCAGAAGGCGGCGGATCAAGGGAACATCCTTGCGATGAATGTGCTGGGGCAGACGGCGCTGGACGCAGGCAATGTGGAGCAGGCGGCAACGTATCTCAAGCAATCCGCTGATCTTGGCAACGCGGGTGGCATGTATGAATATGCCAAACTGCTGATGGTTGGTGCCTCGCCGGACCCAGTCACGGCTTATTCCTATGCAAACCTCGCTGTCGTACGTGGCCTGGCCGATGCGGGCGTTCTGCGCGATGAGATCGAGGCGCAACTGACCCCGGAACAGGTAGCCGAGGGACAGGCACTCGCGCGCGCATGGACCGAGGCACGTATTCTGGCTGACAACGACGCGAACTGAGCACGTAGCGGTGTTAGGTTCCCCTTTAAGGCTGCAAGCTGGCGCGCTTTTGCTGTCTGCTACCGCAGCGCAGGCTCAGGTGAACTGCGTGCCAATTGACGTGATCAACGTCAGTGGGGTCACGCTGTTATCTGACATGGCGGTCGACAGCGCGCTTGTGCCTTCTCGCGGGCAATGTCTGGACATCGACGGTATTAATGGCGCGTTGGAAGCCATCACCTTTCTCTATGTCGATCGGGGCTATGTGACCGCGCGCGCCTATCTCCCAGAGCAGGACATAGCAGATCGGTCGCTGGATATCACCGTGGTTGAGGGCGAGTTGGCCGCTGTGCGTTTCAACGGCGAGGACCGCCCTGTCTGGCAGTCGCTTGTCTTTCCGTCGCTTGTCGGAAAGTCGGCCAACTTGCGCGAGATCGAACAGGGGCTGGAAATCATTCGCGGAATGCCTGCCTACACTGCCACGATGGAAATCAGCGCGGGAGAGGAAGAGGGCCAATCGGTGCTCGAGGTGACGGCAACAGCAGACAAGCCATGGACAGCCCGCATCGGCATAAACAATCAGGGCACCGAGGACCGTGGCGAGTATCAGGGCACCGTCGATCTCACATATGACCACCTGTTGGGCCTGAATGAAAGCTGGGCGCTGAACTATTCCCGCGGGACAGAGACATATCCGTTTTCCCGTGACACGGGTGGTGCATTGTCCGAGAATATCGGCGGATCGGTTAGGTTTCCCTATGGTCGCTGGATGCTGACCGGAAACTACAGATACTCTTATTATGAAACTGACACCCTCGGTCCGATCACAACGATCGGGACAGATGGCTGGACCCATACCGCCGATATCGGGCTTTCCCGTGTCATGCACCGTAATCAAAACAGCAAGACCACCCTGTCAGGCACGATTGCGTACCGCGAGAACGTCAACCGGATTGCCGAGATCAAGATCAACGCCTCCAGCCGTACACTGTCGAGTGCTCGGATTGATCTGGAGCAGGAGCGCAGCATCTTGGGCGGCAGTCTGAGCATGCGCTTGGGCTACGAACAAGGGCTTGAGGCCTTTGATGCGGAAAAGGCCACAGACCCTTTGGTTGGGCCGGACCCGCAATTCCAGTTGGGTGATTTTGAACTAAGCTATTTCCGCCCCTGGCAGGTGGGCGGCGGCCAGTTGAGTTATACGGGCCTCCTGCGTGGCCAGGCTAGCAAGGATGATCTTTACGGAGCTTATCAGCTAACACTTGGGGGGCTGTCATCGGTCCGCGGGGCCAAAACGCTCGATTTCGATGGGGATGATGCCGGACTCTTTGCGGGCAGTACGGGTGCTGTCTGGCGCAACGATTTTGCCTGGACATTGAATGCGGACAGAACCGACTGGTTCGGCAGTCTGCAGCCATATGCGGCCTTCGATGCCGGTGCGGTCGAAGTTGATGGCGATGACGACGTGTCGCCCTTGGTCGGGGCGGCGATCGGGTTTCGCACCGTCGGCGGCCGGATCTCGATGGATTTCGGCTATCAGCAGGTGTTGCGCATGCCGAATGACGCAACCCCGCCAGATGGGATTTTTGTGGCTTCTCTCTCGGCCCGTTTTTGACGAAGGTAATAGCTATGACACGCAAGGTTGGACCATATCTCAGAAACGCCGTGTCGGCGCTTTGCATTGGGCTGGTCACGGTTCAGCCGGTGCTGGCGCAGTCGATTGTGGCCGATGGCAACGGGCCGCAGGTGATCGATACGGCGAATGGCCTGCCGATGGTGATGATCAACACGCCGGATGGCAATGGCGTGTCGCACAACACCTACACCGAGTTTGGTGTCGGACCCGGCGGTGCGATCCTGAACAACGTGGACACAAATACGGCAACGACCCAGTTGGGCGGGATCGTGCAGGGCAACAGCAATCTTGCGGGGGGTGCCGCGGGGATTATCCTGAACGAGGTTACTTCGACCAACCCTTCGCTGCTGAACGGCTTTCTTGAGGTCGGCGGTCAGCAGGCAGATGTCGTCGTTGCTAACCCGAACGGGATCACGTGCGACGGCTGCGGGTTCATCAACACCAGCCGCCTGACGATCACCACCGGCACACCCAGTTTTGACGGTGATACGTTCACCGGTTTTTCGGTGGATGGCGGCGCGGTGGCGATTGGCGCAGGCGGGCTGGATGCCTCGGACACCACAACGTTTGATCTGCTGTCACGTCAAATCACAGTCGGTGGCGTGGTCAGTGGCCAGCGCATCCGTATCGTGGCAGGCCGCAACGACGTGCTTTATGCAACCGGTGAAGTAACCGAGAAGGCCAGTGATGGCTCTTCAGCACCGGCATTGGCCATCGACGCGACCGCTTTGGGCGGGATGTTTGCCAATGCGATCACCATCACCTCGACCGAAGATGGCGTGGGCGTCCGCGCCCCGCGCGATATGGCGGCCAATGCCGGTGGCATGATGATCACCGCCGACGGCCGCCTGGTGGTGAACAACGCCAGCTCCAGCCAGAATGTCACTGCCCGCAGCACGCAAGAGGTCGTGGTCGAGGGCACGGTCGCAGCGCAAGAGGTCTCCGTGACCAGCGCCGACGATCTGGTGCTTGCGGCTAACGCCACGCTGGTGGCCGATAGTGCAGCACTCTTGACAGTTGGTGGCGATCTGGAGGTCGGCGCTGATGCCGAATTGACCGCAACCCGTTTCGGTTTGGATATCGCAGGCGCTTTGCGCATTGCCAGCGGCGCTGATGTCACCTCGGTCCATACGCTGGATATTGACGCTGAGAGCCTACTGAACCAGGGCACGCTTGCCGCGACCGATGGCAGTTTGCTGGTTGCGGCTGGCATTGGTCTGACGAATGAGGGGCTGATGTTCGGGGATTCCGGCCTGACCCTGCGCAGTGATGCGGCGATCACCAACAACGGTGGCACGATCATCTCGAACAACGGCATTTCCATGCGTGGCGATGTCAATGCCCGCGCTGGTGCCTTCAACAACCAGAACGGCGGTATTGTTGAGACGATCAGCGGAAATATCAGCATCGCGGCGGATGCGGTCAATAACAGCCGCGCAGAAGCTGTCATCCTCGGCGCTGGCATCGGGACAGACGGGACCATCGGTGCTGGGGAAGAATGCGACCGGCAGACCTGCTACGAAGAAATCGCGCTATCGGGCGAGTTTGAATATGAAAGCGACCGCTCGCAGATCCTATCGGCGGGCAACATCACGATCAATGCGGATGAGGTTACCAACGCCTTCAGCAGCATTTCGGCCTTTGGCGATATCACCATCGCGGCGGACACGCTAAACAACGTCGGCAGGAATTATTTCCGCAACACCGGCGGCACAGCTGAATTCATCGGCGCGGATTTCGGCGTCATCGAGGCCGGTGGCAATCTCGATCTGACCGAGATTGAAGGCTACATTCAGAATGGTGCGCTGACAGCCGTTACCAACGACCGCGCGGGACCGTCAAATACCGACCTGAGCGCCATCAGCATCGGGTCTATCGGTAATCCAGACCTTCTGGTGGTCAATCAGGACCCTGACGCAGAATTTCTGGTCGAAACCCGTCCAGAGTTTGTCGATCTCGATCTGTTCGTTTCCTCAGACTATTTCCTGCAGGCGATTGAATATGATCCCGAACTGCGCCGTTTCGGTGATGCCTACGCCGAAGCGCTGTTCATCCGCAAACAGCTGCAGGAACTGCTGGGTCAGCTGATCCTGACCACCGGCATCGATGAGCGCGCCCAGATCGAGGCGATGTACAACAATGCGATCAATGAGCTTGAGAACCTTGACCTGACCCCGGGTGTGGCCCTGACACCGGATCAGATCGGGGCGCTGACCACCGACATTATCTGGCTAGAAGAAACCGTCATTGACGGTGAGCGCGTATTGGCGCCGAAGGTCTATTTGGCCAACCCGGAAATCCGCTTTGCGGGGTTGAGCGGCGCGATGATCACGGGGCGCACGGTGGACGTGCGCACGCGCAACTTCGACAATTCCGGCAATATCCGCGCGACCGATGGATTAAGCATCGTTGTCAGCGAAACCTTCCGGTCAACGGGAGGCACGATTTCCGCCGAGGACATCGCCATCGTCGGCAATAATATCGAGATCGTGACCGGTGCGCAGACGCTTGTGACCCAGCGCAGAGATCGAACCGACCGCGAGGATATCGCCGTTCCTGCCGCTTCGCTTGTAGCGGATAACACGATTGTCCTGACCGCCCGGGATGCGATCACGACCGCAGGGGCGCAGATCGCGGCGGGTGATAACATCTCGCTTCTGGCAGGCGGCGACATCACGATTGGCGCGCTCCGGCTTGCTTCGGCCAAGGGCGACCGGACCGGATCGAACCGGAATTATGTCGAGCGTGTGGACCATCTGACCACCAGCCTGACCGCAGGCGGCGACATCATGCTGCTGTCGTCTGGTAATGCGGCGGGCCAGAACGACATCGTGCTGGAAGGCGCAAACCTGACTGCAAGCGGAAATGTGGGAATGATCGCGCAGGGCGGGGATCTCTTGCTCACTGCGGTCGGGGACTTCTATTTCCGCGATTATCGCACGCGCAGCCGGAACCTATTCCGTACCAAGACCCGCACCGAGACAACCACCCGACTGACCCATCAAGTCACAACGATCGAGGGCGCGTCGATCACCGGTGTCGCTGATACGAACATCTATGTTGCAGGCAGCCGCTTTAGCGTACCTGGCGTGCCCAACAGTGATCTGACACCCGGGCAACTGGCCATGGTGTCCGTCAATGAGAGCTCCGTATTTGACGCACCCTTTGATCTTTTTGCCGAGACAAAAACCAGATCCAGCTCGACGCTGTTCGGACTGATCAATAACTCATCCAGCAGCAATAACGCCCATTCCTTGGTCCGGGGTGTTTTTGCCGACACGGCAGGTGATATCGCACTCAATTCCGGCGGTGATCTGACACTTATGGCAGTGGACTTCAGCGCGGGCGGGCAGTTCGTGACACAAGTCAGCGGCACAACCTACCTGCTCGCTGCTGTCAATCAGGACTACCAGTTCACACAGACCCATCGTGACAACGGCATCATCATAACCGACACCACGGTAGAGGACATCGGCGAGAGTGTTGTCTTCAATAAGATCACTGCGGCGGGTGGCGTCAATCTGGACCCGGATTCGCAGATCGTGCTGGCCGGTGTCCGCGATGCGCTCTTCGACAGCGCGCATCCGGCGGTCTGGGCTGCGGTCGGTGAGAATGGACGGTCGAACCTTGCCAATGCCTATTTCGGCACGGGCGAGGATGCCCAAACCAATGAAACCGGTGGAACCGAAACTGCCGGTGACAGCCACTGGCGCGACGGGGGTGACTGGTCCGAAGAGGGCGCATTCCTCGTCACTCAGGTTGCGCTGCCCACCGGCGCGGATGGGGCGGAATACGCTTATCTTGACGGTGTGCTGGGGCGCGACGACACGATCAACGAACCGATCGAGCTTGTCAGCTACTACTTCTATGACCGCCAGACCGCCCTGAACCCCGCCTTCAAGGCACTGCTGACGGTGATGGTGACGCAGGGAATGTCGGGGCTGGAGTTCCTGCAGCTAGGCACGAACCTCAGCTTATCCGGCAGCATGGCCACGGCGGTCAATGCCGCGACAACCTCCTTTGCATCCATCTTTACAGTTGAATCCGTCGCCGGTGTCGTCTCAGGCGAATACGACCTGTCGGCCATCGTCGGACAGGCGAGCTTCTCTGCGCTGTCCGCTGGCCTGACGTCAGGGGTTAACCTTGAGCAACTTGGCGGTGACTGGGAGGGGATGGCCTGGGCCGGGGAATCCGTCGGTTTTGGTGACAACCTGACCTTTGCAAATCTGGTCGAGCACGGAATTGATGCAACGATCACTGCGGGGCTCAGTTCCGTGGTCTATGAAACCGATTTCCTCGATAGCTTCGAGAGAAGCTTGAAAGCCTCTGCTGTCAACATGCTCATGGCTGACTTGCAGACGGGTGTTGGTGACGGGGTCAAGGACGGGCTCTATAGCGAGGGCAGCGTTCCCCACGCGCTGCTTCACGGCGCCGTGGGCTGTGCCGCGGCAGAGGGGCTGGGCGGCAACTGTGCGTCAGGGGCGGCAGCGGGCATCGCGCAGTCGGTCTTTGCGGGGCTGCAGGAGGGCGCGCCAGAGCGGCAGCCGGGGCAGTCGGATGACGAATATTTCGCCGTTTACAACGCCTGGAAAAACGACGTCGCCGCGCAGGCAAATCTGCTGGGGGCCGTTGTCGGCTACACGACCTCGGGCGGGCAGGCGGTCAACGTCAGTAACGCCGCCAGCATCGTGCAGTCGGGCGCGCTGAATAACTATCTCGGTCATACCGATCTTGCCGTGCTGGCAGACCGCCTCGCGGAATGTCGCGCCGATGGTGCCTGCACGGAAGAAGAGCTTTTCAGCATCCGTGACGAGATGCTCGCACGCTCGCTGGCAAATGATGAAGCGCTCGCCAGTTGTCTTACGCAGGCGTGCGTGGAGGAGCATTTGGCGGCGGTCGCGGGACTGGACGCATTCCGCGAAGCCATCGGAACTGATCAGGCCGCGCGTCAGATCATTGGACACGCCTTGCAGAGAAACGCCGGCGTAGATGTCGGCTTGCTGGCCGTCCTCGGTGCCCGTGGCGGGACAAGTGGGCCAACTATCGGACCTCAGGATTGGGCGCTTGCGCGCGCCGCGCTGAACGTCGCCAACGCGGAAACGATCCTGCAGCAGTACGGGCAAGACGCAGCTTGCATGATTGCTGTGGCCAATGAAATTCAGGCCGATGAGGCTTTTGTCGACCTGCTGCGGGACCTGCCCGGCGTGGGGGGGGTCATCGCGGCCAATGACTGTGTCATGACGGGCGACGCGCTCACATGCGCGGCAGTATCGGTCGAAGCGCTCGGCGCTGCGGGCGACATGCTCCAGAACGGCCGCCGCGTGCTGCTGCGCATGGGGGAGGACACTGTCCCTGCGACGGTGCGGACCACCGATGAAGGCGTCGAGGTCGTGACCGATGCACGAGACGTGGTGCGCGTTGCGGATGCCCCAAATAGGGGATTTGGCAGTGATGCATTTGTTGAGGTGCCGCGCCAAAATATCGGCTCGCAAGCTGACAACTTCACAGATGGTGCATATCAAACGGTTCGCACCACTGAGGAAACAGTGATTTATCGTTCATTTGGCGGCGATGCACGTTTGCAAGGTGGCTATGCTACTCCAACACAAGGCGCATCAAGAGCTGATTTGGCTATCGAACCTGATTGGGGAAATACGATGCGTTTTGAAGCCACTGTTACGGTGCCAAGTGGAACCACATTGAATGTTGGAACGGCTGGTCCTCAAGCAACCTTGCCCGGTGGTGGAAGCCAAATTTTGATGCCACGAGGTTGGGACGGAATACCGGTGAACAACAATACTGTACGAATAACTGACACAACAACTGGACGCACTTATTCATACGACGAGTTTGCAATTGAATTTCCGGATCTTGCACGATGACACCTGCTGCCGAAAAAATCGACATAATCGCCAATGCCCTCAAAGATGATGTGTCCAACAAGAGGGTTTTTGCTTTGCTGGATGATCTACGAAAAACATCACTGTCACTGGATCACGGACAAAAGTCTGAAACCTTTCATAATATGCTAAGAAGCTTCAATCGTATGTGGGGTGATGAATTCTCACCAAAATATGCTGTTGTAACCCCCTTGTTGAACGATCTTTTCGATATGCACGGTTTTCCCGCAGAAAGATCGAAAGCTAAATGAAAACCAGTGGCTTGATCAATCCGCCGACCCATCCTCCGCCCCCTGATACTCTGGCATGGCGATGGCGCAGTACGACAGACCATTGCGATCTTGGATGATTGGGGCGTTAGCGATTTTGCACCAGCTTGCGTCGTCGTCCTGGGTGATGAGTTGGACGGATCGTTGGAAGTCATCCTTCTCGATCTGTGCCTTTGCGGCGAAGAACGCGCCGCCGCTCGCGAAGATGGCCATGCCCCGCGCATTGTGCCACTATACCCCCATGACCACTGCCCGCGTTTTCCTTACCCGCTGCCTGATCTGGTTGCTCACGCTGGCCAGCCCCGCTGGGGCGGCTCATCTTGTTGTGGACCTGCAGAAGGGCATCGCGCAGTCGGTCTTTGCGGGGTTGCAGGAGGGCGCGCCGGAGCGGCTGCCCGGGCAGTCGGATGAGGACTTCGCCGCTGTCTACAACGCCTGGAAAAACGACGTCGCGGGGCAGGCAAAGCTGCTGGGGGCCGTCGTGGGCTACACGACCTCCAGTGGGCAGGCGGCGAATGTTGGTGCCGCTGCATCTATCGGCCGCTCTGGGTTTGAAAACAATGCAATTCCGGCGATTGTATGGATCATCATAGCGGCCGGTGGCTATACGACGGTCGAAGGCGGTGGCGACCCGTTTGAAGGCTTGCGGGTTATCGGGCGGGACGAGGACCTGATCGGCAGCATGGTATTGTCCGGTGCCGAAGAGGCCTTTTTGTTCTCAAACGAGCACTTCCCCGCAGCAACAGAGACCTTTGTGGAGGCCATGATGCGCGCGGGCGAGGGTGCGGCGGTCATGGTGAACTTCGCGGATAAGGCCACGGGTCAGGTTGTCAGCACAGCGTGGAATGACCTGCCGCAGGATACGCGCGATGCAATCATCGGCGGAGGAGTGGTGGTCAGCTTTGTGGTGCCTGCAGGGGCCGCAACGCGGATTGCAAGGGCAACGCCGGATGTGGCCCCAAATAACTTAGGCGCAAATAACATCAACAACGGCATCTTCCTGAATCGCCAACTGGCTGCGCAAAAAATTGCGGGGGGTCACGGCTTCGAAAAACACGTACTACAACAAGGCGAGTTCGCAGGCTTAGGATTTCGGACGCGTGATCAGTATGCAGCACATATTGAGAACGTTTTGAATAATCCAATCAGCGTTCGATACACATCGGATGGAAGAAGCTTCCATCTTCAAGAATCCACAGGGACTGTGGTGGTGCGCAACCCAAATGCGCCGGACGGTGGTACAGCTTTCCAACCCCAAAATTGGAATGAGTAAGTTTCTGGATTGCCAACGAGAACGGAGCCATACTGATGACTGAAAATCTACTTATGCAGTCCATAAAAAGCGCTTTGCTCGATCTCGAAGAGCAAGGAGATATTGTACTGTGCGCGAGCGAGCCAGACTTTCCTGCCAAATTCATTTATGAAGCCGTAAGCGGGTTGGCTCCGAGCGATCAACTTACCATCACAGAACTTGCTGGTTTACGATCATTAGTCTTTCAAGCTGTTTCTGACAAACGCTTCTTTGATTGGGAAATGCCTACTTTGACAGGGTTGACGGCGGACCAGTTTAAAGCTGCAGCCAACAAGCTTCCGAAGCGGTAGTCAAATGGCGCTTTCTATAAAATGAAGCTCATCCGCCATATCGTTTGCTTTTTCCAAGTGCTTCTGTTCGCGCTATCTGGAGCAAGTGTGGCGTTTGCGAGTGTTGGAAGTTGGCAGAAAGTAGAATTCCACACGCATCATTCTGAGGTTGCTCTCCAGCAGACTAATCTAGCGTTCGCTGCCAGAGCGCCTCCGTACGTTGCTGTAAATGTTGCGACCGCCGGTACCCTTGTTCATGGGAATGGTGACGTGCGCGCTTTGATCGGCGCAAAGGGCACCGGAGTAGCGTTTGCGTTTTTGCAGTCCTCTATTGCTCCAAATAGGACAGTCGGTGGCGACCCGATTGAAGGCTTGCGGGTTATCGGGCGGGGCGAGGACCTGATCGGCAGCATGGTGTTGTCCGGTGCCGAAGAGGCCTTTTTGTTCTCAAACGAGCACTTCCCCGCAGCAACAGAGGCCTTTGTGGAGGCCATGATGCGCGCAGGCGAGGGTGCGGCGGTCATGGTGAACTTCGCGGACAAGGCCACGGGTCAGGTTGTCAGCACAGCCTGGAACGACCTGCCGCAAGATACGCGCGATGCAATCATCGGCGGAGGGGTGGTGGTCAGCTTTGTGGTGCCTGCAGGGGCCGCAACGCGGATTGCAAGGGCAACGCCGGATGTGGCTACAAATGGGGGAAACCGCCCTGATTTCTATGTTTCACCCAATGGTGAGGCAGTAGAAGGTACTTTGTATCGCTATTCCGATAGCGTCTATGCGGATGATATTCTTCAGAACGGTGGCTCTCCGGCAATAGACGGTCGGGGACATTATTTAGGAACCGAGGCTTTGGATTCTGCATCTAGCGTTCGCGATCGGTACCAAATTGCCCCAGAGTGGTCTAATCCAACCGTTCGCGGCGAACTGGATTCTATTCAGCTTTATGATCCGAATACTAGCACATGGCGGTTGCAGACCCCCACATCGAACGGAAATACCACGACTATTCCAGAGCCGTACACCTCCGCATATCCGGAGTACGGAACAGGTGGGGCACGACAATACACCACCGATCCGAATACACCGATTCGGTATGATAACGTTGATATTATTGGAGATTAGTATGAGCAGCCCAATGTATCCATCGCACAGTGAACTTCGAGCAATGCTGGATCAACTCAGCCAAAGATACCTTACAGACACTGACGCTTCTCATGTCATGGCGCTATTTGATCAAAATCCACACTCGGGGAAGGAAATACTCCATATTCTGGTATCTAAGAAGCTTCAGGAATTCGCGGAAAAAGATCAGAGGGCAATTAAAGTTCTGGCTCATAATTTTGGAATTTGAAGCGATAGTCTGTAGCAATGTTGATGCAATTGACCCACTTCCTGATCCGAACCCTTAGCGCGCTGCTTTTACTAGCATTTGGAACGGTTGCGGCATTTGCCGTGCCAGGAGTTTGGATGCCGGTCAGCTATCCTGTGGTGGCGCCTGAACTGAGCGCTCAGCCTGTCGATCTGACCTACACAGCCCGCGCGCCGCCGACTGTTAGCGAAGATCTCGCGTCCACCGGCGTTGCACCCGCGCAAACCCGCAACCTGCGCGCATTGGATGGCGTAGAAACCACCGGGGTGGTCTATACGCTTTCGCGTTCTTTTCTTGCCCCAAATAGGACAGTCGGCGCCGAACCGATTGAAGGCTTGCGGGTTATCGGGCGGGGCGAGGACCTGATCGGCAGCATGGTGTTGTCCGGTGCCGAAGAGGCCTTTTTGTTCTCAAACGAGCACTTCCCCA
>NZ_QJJL01000001.1:855416-1014271 GCF_003201935.1 Loktanella sp. PT4BL
GGCTTGCGGGTTATCGGGCGGGGCGAGGACCTGATCGGCAGCATGGTGTTGTCCGGTGCCGAAGAGGCCTTTTTGTTCTCAAACGAGCACTTCCCCACAGCAACAGAGGCCTTTGTGGAGGCCATGATGCGCGCGGGCGAGGGGGCGGCGGCCGAGATGTTCAACCTGTCCGGCTTTACGATCGGTGCGATCAATAGCCTGCATGCCGGCGGGCATGACGCCTTGATCGCACAGGTCGGTGCGCTCAGCGACGAAGATCTCGGCGCATATATTCTTGGGCGACAGGGGAGTCTCCATGAGTTCGGGCTTGCAGTTGCCAGCAGTAGCAGCTTCAGAACGACGCTATCAGAACGCCTGGCTGCGTTTGGCGCACAAGGGCGGAGTAATTTTCTGAGCGGTGGCGCCCCAAATGGAGGAGCAAGCTACCCACCATTGGCGCGGCCTAATGCGAATTCTCAAGGCAACGTAATTCTTGGTGATCTCGATGATTTAGGGCGTCCGACGGGCGTAACATCGACGATAACCCAAGATATGATTGGGACTGGGTCTTCAGCCAGTTCATCTTTTCGTCCTCCAGGGTTTGAAGGTGGGGCGAACAACCATTCACGTGGTCATCTGTTTGCCAATATACTTGGCGGTTCTGGAACTGATGCATGAAAACTTGTTACTCTTTTCCAAAGGAATGCCAACTCGCCAAATATGCGTCACTTCGAAACGCAGGTAAGAAATGCTGTTGATGGTGGCCAAGTGGTAAATTTCAGGGCTATTCCGATCTACGACGGCAATAATCCAGTACCTGTTGGAGTTACCATGACCGCGCGTGGTTCCGGTGGCTTTGATCTTGATGTGTCAATTCAGAATATCAACGGGTTAGCCCAATGACGCTATCCAGAATAGTTGAACTACTCCCACCACCAACTAATACGTCAGAACAAGGACGTGGCAATTGGGGTGCATTACCCGAAGAGTTTGGTGGCCGTTTCCCTGACACCTACGTAGATTTTGTGTCCACTTATGGCACGGGATCAATTGGAGCATTCTTATGGGTTCTGAATCCGTTCTCTAAGAACTCAAGCTTACACTTGGACCAAGCGCGCTACTTTCGGGATGCGTACCAGAGCCTGCAAGAGGATTTTCCACAGTACTACCCTAGGAAGCCGAATGACTTTTTGCCTTGGGCTTTCACTGACAATGGCGATGCGATTGTTTGGGTTACAGATGATGGCGATCCAAATGAATGGCACGTATGTGTGCAGTCATCTGATCCAGCACAGGAAGAAATGACGTATCTAAACACTCAGGACTTTTTGGAAGCTCTGTTAGAGAAAAGGCTGACGTCATCAATTTTGCCCATGGATTTTTTAGTTTCTGAGAAGGCGTTCGAGGCCCAGTGAAGCAAACAGTCTTTTGCTTGATGCGGGTTTGATTCAAGCTGACCTGATCCTTACTCCGCCGGTTCTTCTGGCGTTTGATATTGAGGCATGTGTATTGCGCAGAAAGCGGAACCTTCGGAGCCGGGGGCGATCTGGCCGCGCGCGATATCACACCACCCGGCGTCGGTGTCTTGGGTGATACGGTTGATGGCTTGGGTGAAATTGCCCTGTTCGATGTTTGCTTTTGCGGCAAAGAACGCGCCGCCGCCCGGACGGCGCAAATCGACTTCCCAAAACGCATTGCCTCTGGCTATGATTGACCCATGACGTTGCGGCTCCACACCTACCTGACCGGCCTTAATCGGACAGGTCAGTGCACTCAGCGACGAAGATCTTGGCGCCTTTATTCTCGGTCAGCGGGGGAGTATGCTTAAGTTGGGGCTTGCAGTTGCAAGCGGCAGCAGCTTTAGAACGACGCTATCGGAACGCCTGGCCGCGTTTGGCGCAGAGCGGCGGAGTAACTTTCTGAGCGGTGGTGCCCCAAATAATGCAGGCGGTCTGCTTTGGGGCAGCTGGAACGATTACCCCAAAGTTTCAATTGGCGGGCGAGAATATGTTCAGATTGGTGGCCGAAACTACACGCACCATGCAGTTGATCGTATGCAACCAAGTGGATTGGGATAACCAGCTGGAGCGGATGGACCGGGCCGAAATGTGACGCCGAACATGGTTGAAGATGTGATCGCTAATGGCACGTCAACCACAACTACTGTGGGAGGCGTTGAAAGGACTGTTTTCACTGCTGGTAGTGTTAGCGTGGTGACCGAAAATGGTGGGAACACGATTGTCACGATTTTGAGGAATAGTTCCCAATGACGGACGCTGGTTTCATCTATCCACAGATTATTGATGAAATTCGCCGAACATCTGATTTGCATATTGTTGGGACAACATCAGCGGATGATCTTCAACGTCTTGTGCAACGAGCAGAACACGTGATTATCGCTGTAGAGGAAAAGGACATACGCGCCAAGTTGACGGACGTTGAAGGGAGGCTTGAACTGATAAAGTTCACTGTTGAAGCGGAGCAACAAGCCTTTGAAACTACGAAGGTAGCGAAAGAGCTTCTGGATTGGCTGAGCCAAAGACAGGCAAACCAAACATCGGCTTGATCCTGTGGCACCTGGATAGCGCGTTCGCCCCTTTTTATCCTGCGCGATGTGATCGAATTCCCTGTTGGTCATGCAGGCGTTTGGAGGGTTGCGGGTGCAATTGTTACAGTTTTGCGCTGTCAGTAATTGTATACAGGAACAAGGGGGGTATAGGGCCGCGCCAGCGTATCGGTAATCTCTGCCATGAAGAGGCGGTTCTCGTCGGAATACTCTGCACGCTATTTGAGGCGACCCAGATGGTCATCGGCCCATTGCTGTGCCACTCTGCCCCCATGAGAACCGCCCGCCTTTTCCTGACCAACTGCCTGATCTGGCTGCTGACGCTCGCCGGCCCAGCGGGGGTGGGTGCCGTCACCATGGCTGACTTGCAGACGGGTGTTGGTGACGGGGTCAAGGACGGGCTTTATAGCGAGGGCAGCGTTCCCCACGCGCTGCTTCACGGCGCCGTGGGCTGTGCCGCGGCAGAGGGACTGGGCGGCAACTGTGCGTCAGGGGCTGCAGCGGGCATCGCGCAGTCGGTCTTTGCGGGGCTGCAGGAGGGCGCGCCGAAGCAGCAGCCCAGGCAGTCGGATGACGAATATTTCGCCGTCTACAACGGGTGGAAAAACGACGTCGCGGGGCAGGCGAACCTGCTGGATGCGGTCGCCGAGTATGCGACCTTCGGCGGGCAGGTGGCCGATCTCACCAACGCTGCGACTACTGCGCAGGGCAAAGAAGAATTTTCTGTCATATTACCTGGAATGCTGTCGTCAGCCTGCTCCTATACAGACCAATGACGGCGGTCGATCAGCCTTCATGAAACGCAGCAGGGCATATCCCGTCCCTGCCAACCCCAGCATCAGGCCTGGTGGCTGGTGTTTGTTGCCGCCGCCGTATGGCAGCGGTCGCCCGCTATCCAGATAGGACACCTGAATGAACTCCTGCACCGCTTGCAAAACGTCACCACTCTCAACAGTTTCCGCCGCTTTTGGGTGCATCAAAAGCTCGATATCGCTGCCGACACCATGACACAGGCACAGGTTTGTCTTTGGTGTTAACCGGGTCAGCAGCGTCTTCTTTGTAAGTTCTGCGGCTGTCCTGGCCTGTTCCAAGAATGCAGGATCACCGGTCAGTGCATGCGCGCGCAGCCGTGCAAGGCCGATGCCGGTTGCCCCGTGGCACCACGCAACTTCGGTTCGGCCCTTTGCCTCTGCCTGCCCATGATAGCGCAAATCGGGCCAGCACCCGCGGATGGGGTCAAACCAGGCCTCCTCATAGGCAAACGCCCGTTTTCCCGCGGCAGTAAACTGATCCTGATCAAAGGCTGTGCCAAGCGCCAGCAACGCCAATCCGATACCGCTGGCCCCATGCCCATAGCCCAAAAGGTTTGGCGGCACGGGCGCGTCTGGTTGCAGCCAGGCGGCCTCACCCGCATTGGTGCGCATTTCAGCGGTGGTATCCCATGACAGACCACCCTTGCCCTCAACAGCATGTCCGAGGATTTTTTCACCCCACACCAACAGCGGCCTTTCGATGCGGTCGCGACCCAGCACATCCTGCACCGCGATGATTGCGGGGATAGACGCAGCAACGCCCAGCATCACATCCAGAATACATCTGCCCGCAGTATCGGTGTGAAGTGCGTCCAGCAGGATCTCCTTGCCTTGGGTGATTAAAGACGGCGCCCCTGTCATCTGCCCGATCACGATGGCAGCGTAGCCGATCCCGACATGTCCGGTGTAAAACGATAGGGAAACACTGGCGGGGCAATCCCTGTACCGCGACACTGCATGATTGATCGCGCCAAGTGCTGTCTGCTGTGCCACCGTGTCATCGGTCAGCTCTCCCAGATGCGCCAGAAACAGTGCGATGCCCGCTGTTCCGTCATAAACGCTTGGGCCAAGTACGCCGTAACCTGCCATCGTGGCACCCCAAAAAATGTCATTGGCAGGGCCAAGCCAGTTGCACCGCCTGCCGTCCCAAATCGCATCGCGCGCCAGCATGCGACCGACCTGCAACGCCATGTCCTTTAGCTGCGCGTCAGTCATGCTGCATGGGCCGCAGGTTGCGTGCAAAGCCGATAGGAGGCGACAGACCCAGCATTCAGGTACAACCTGTCAATATCCAAATTTTCCGACCTACAAACGGCCTCAAATGCCGCCTGAAACGCCTCTGGAACGATGTGGTTTTCCGCGCGCGCCTGCATCATCGCCTGCGCAACCACTTTGCAGCGTGCTGCGCCAAAGCTGCCGGCGTCAGGCATATCTTCGGCCAGTCCGAGCCCCTTGCCAACCCGCATGGTAAAAGCCGGAACCGCATCATCGAGGTAAAGCGCAAGCTGCGGCAACTGCGTGGCCAGCGCCATGGCAGCCATCGTGAAAACGCGCTCGGGAATATACAGCACCGCTGTGTCCGCCCGTGAATAATCGCAAATCCGCGTAGCTGTCTTGTACCTGAACGGCACCAGATAGCGGTTCAGCACTTGCGAAACCAGACCGGCAACAGGTGCAGCGGCGCCAGGCCCAACCAGATTGAAATAAAGGCGGATATTCTTGACCTCCTCGGCGGCATCCAATTGTGCCTGCCCGAAGATGTGAAAAAACCCTGGCTGCGCCGTTTTGGACCCGGCCAGATGGGTCACCACAATCTCGGACCCGGGGCGGACAGGGGCTGCATCAGGTGCCGCCAAGAACTGGCCGGATATGAACTTGCAGACTTTGCCATAACGTTCCGCGATGACCGCCCCTTCAGACAGCAGGCTGCGCACGACCCACCCGTCCTGTACCTTGGCCGTGGTATCATTTGCGGCAGAGATGTCAGCGATCAGCGCCTCACTTGGTGCACCTTCACCGAATGCATCGCCGATGTTGCCGCCGGGGTGCGTATAGAAATACTTGTAAACAAACTCGGTCAACTGTCGCTCAAACGGCGCTTCTGGCTGGCTGGCGGGCTGCACGGGCCGCCCGCGGAAAGTAATCTGATCCTGCGGATCAATCCCCACCTGCGCCACAAATTCCAAAAGAGATTTCATGACGCGGCCTGCATGGAAGGCGCAGCCAGACCGGCGCAGATTTTGCTTTGTCCTTCCCGCGTCGTTATGCGCCGCGCAATCTGCATCAAGGTCTGAGACATGTCAGGCAGGCTGTCCTGCGCAAAGCAGTATTCATAGCCCGCAACCAAGAGACGGGCCGCCATCATCGCGATGCATTTGTCCAGAAAGGCTGTGTCGAGCAGATGAGCGGCAGCACTGTATGCTGCCCAAAACGCGCGCATTTCAGGTAAGGCTGCATCCAAAACATCTGGGGTTCGCTGCATGACACAATGGATCACAAGCGCCCCAAGCCCGCACCCCACATCCCAGGCAGGATCGCCCAGATCAGCACGTTCCCAATCAATCAAACGCAGTTTTTGATCTGAATCGGTTGACTCAATAAGAAAATTCTCAAGTTTGAAATCCCCGTGGATCAAAGTATTTGCTACCCAATGGTCACGACACCATTTCAGGGTGGCTTTCAATTCCGGGTTCGCGCGAATTGCATCAATAAACGCGGCACTGGCAGGGCTGCGGCCACGCAAGTATGTCAGTGGACTCGGGGTTTCTTCCAGCCGAAAAATCCAGTGCGGCCTAACGGTGAATTCCACATCAAGTGCGTCGATCGCCGTTTGCGGAACGGCATGGTATTGCGCTGCGATCCGTCCCATCTGGACAATGTGTTCAAGGCTGTTGTGGCCCCTACGCCGCGCCCGCGCGCCAAGGTCTTCGGCATCCTTGATCAGGGCAAGGGTCATTGTCGCGCTATCGGGGTCAAAGTGCAGAAGTTGCGGCATCACGCTTTGTAAATGCCGGAATGCACCGGTCCTCGCGACCGCTTGATAAATCTGCGCTTCAAGTGTGACGGATTGAACCGTTCCGGGCTCGCCTTCGTGCGCTTGTTTGATAAAAAATGAGGAACCGTGGAGCTGCTTGAAGACAAAGAAACGATTACGTTGGCGGCCCATAAACAACACACTTGAGCCATCGACAAGATCACGCTGCGACACCAGCCCTCGTGCACGAAGCGTCTGGATAATGTTGCGAGCGATAGGTTCCACAGGTTCCTCATTGAAAGTACTTAAAAGTCTTGTTGAAGGCAGCGCGGGACACGCTGCCTCCTAATTCAAACGCTACAAACTGCTGTGAAGAGCACGCTGCCGCAGCCCAATTGTGTGCTGCCAAATGCGTCAAGATGGGGCTTTGCAGCGGCCTGCGCTTCGGCGATATCGCCAAAGGTGCAGCCGGCGGTAAACGCGATGCTGACACAGTCATCAGAAGCCGCCACGGGTGCTGCTGCGGTTGCAGCTTTGGTCGCTTCTGCAACATCGCCAAAAGTACAACCTGCTGTAAATCCAACTTTAATACACATTTTAAAATCCTTTCATTTTTCAAAACAATTGCGCCAAGGGCCAGTCAAACTGCCGTTCGGCTCCGCTGTTTTAGGGTGTGGCGTGTCACTCTGATGTGCGGACGGACACATTTTCCGACAATTTTGCTCTCTATTGCCGGTTGGCTCTCGTGGAATGTAAAGCTAGGGTCATGACACCATAAATTTTGGGGCAAAGATGTCCGTAGACGAAGCGACCGCGTATGCATTGAAACACTGTGGCCTGATGCGCGACATAGATCAGCAGGCGCTGGATGCGGTCATCCAGAAGATGTCTGTTTTGCACATCCCGCGTGGCAAGCTGATCATGATGCACGGCGACGAGACAACCGAAACATACTTCCTGCTGTCTGGGACGGTCATAGGTCAGGTCGTGGCTGCAAGCGGGCGCGAAATTCTGTTTACCGAAATTGCTCAGGGAGGGTATTTCGGGGAACTGGCTTCTCTGGATGGCAATGCCCGTTCAATTACAATTTCCGCGCACTCGGACTGCGTATTGGGTAGACTTCAGGGCGCGGATTTCCTCGCTCTTCTGCGTATGTATCCCCAACTGGCGATCAATCTGGCCACGGATCTTGGCACACGCTTGCGGCGCATGAATGACCGGGTCTTCGGGCTCGTGGTCCATAACGTCGAGACGCGGGTGCGCGTGAGGCTGATGCAACTGGCACAGGAGCAGGAACAGCTGGTCAACGGCGGTGTGATCACCAATGCCCCAACCCACGAAGTGATCTCGAATTTCATCGGGGCCAACCGCGAGGCGGTCAGCCGTGTCATTGCCAAGCTCAACCGCGACGGCGTGATCATGTCGAAACGCGGTGTGATCACGATTAATGATGTCGATGCTTTAATGGATACCGAAGACTAGTTCTGACGTGCGCTGGCGCACATCGAACCACCTGTGCAAGTGATTGAGTGCCGGGACCGATTAAGCGGAGGTCCCTTTGTTTCGGGGCTGTGTGCCGCGCTTTTCAAAAACATATATCAATCAAGGGATTCCCATGGACCGTCATCAAAGAAACCGCAGTATCGTCGCCACACTGTCAGATTTTCACGCCCGCGAGAAAGACGAAGGGCGCATGGATCTCGACAAGAGCAAGGGCTCAACATCCCTCGCTGGCTGGTTTCTGGGCCCGTTGGCCGAAAACCAGGAGGTGCTGGACAAATCCATCGCCAAGGCGATTGCCGCGCATTGCGACGCACGGCGCGAATACGGTGCGCAGTTTCGCGATCCGCCCTTTGTGACGTCTGAAATTAAGGCCTCTGACGAATATCGCAAAACCATCGCCACACTGGACAACAAGCTGGAGGATCTGCTGGGCGCGCTGCATGGCTCCATCCCACTGTCGAGCTATCGCAACCAGTCGCATATGTATTGGGATATCACGATGCCCGGTGCCATCGGGTACTTTGCGGCGATGCTCTATAACCAGAACAACGTCGCCGCCGAAGCGTCACCGGTCACCACCTTGCTTGAAATCGAGGTCGGCAAGGATCTGGCGCGCATGCTGGGCTATCATGTGCCCAGCGACGCGGAGATCGCCCAAGGTGCGCTGACACCATGGGCACATATCACCTGTGACGGATCTGTCGCGAATGGCGAATCCATGTGGGCGGCGCGCAACCTCAAATACATGCCCATCACCATGGCTGAGGCGATCCGCAATGAACCCGATATGGCAGGCGGAAGGGACGTCAAAGTCACCCTCGCCGATGGACGTTCGGTCAAACTGCTCGATCTGGACTGTTGGGAATTGCTGAACGTCGCACTTGATGACGTCATCGCCCTGTCCCCGCGCCTGCAATCGGATTTCGGGATCACACCCGAAGCGATCAAGGCGGCCCTGGACAAATACTCTGTCCAGAACCTTGGCCTTGCAGAGTACCAGCAACGGTTCATCGCAAAAGACACGCAGCACCTGCCGGTCGTTCTTGCGCCTTCAACCGCGCATTATTCATGGCCGAAAAGCGCGGCCCTAATCGGGCTGGGGGCCAACCAATTGTGGCGGATCCACGTTGATCAGGACGGACGTATGCGCATGGATCACCTGCGCGAAACCCTAACTGACTGTCTGGACAACAAGCGCCCGATCCTCGAAGTGGTCGCCGTCATTGGCTCAACCGAAGAGAGTGCCGTTGACCCGCTGGCCGATATTGTTGAACTGCGCGATGAATTCCGCAGGAAGGGGCTGGAATTCTCGCTCCACGTGGACGGGGCATGGGGCGGCTACTTTGCCTCGATGCTGCGCGACAGCAAGGAACCGGTTGATCCCGACCAGGGCGGAGCACTCGAACAGACACCGGCTATGATCATGAGCGATTATGTCATGCGCCAGTACCGCGCCTTTCGGCACGCTGATACGCAAACCGTTGACCCGCATAAGGCAGGCTTTATCCCTTATCCTGCGGGTGCACTTTGCTATCGCAACGGGGCGATGCGCGACATGATCACCTTCACCGCGCCTGTGGTCTATCACGGCGGAGTTGATCCCACGGTCGGCGTTTACGGTATCGAAGGTTCTAAACCCGGGGCGGCGGCGGCGGGTGTCTATCTCTCCCATGCCATGATCAGACCGGATAAGTCAGGCTATGGGAAACTGCTGGGCAAATGTATCTTCAATTCCAAACGGCTTTATGCCGAACTTGTCTCGATTGATGGCACGGACGACTACATCAAAGTGGTCCCTTTCCAGCGACTGCCCTGTGAAAAGGCGGGCAAGGGCGATCACGCACGCGCCGAAGAGGTCGCCTATATCCGCAAGAATTTTGTACCCCGCGAAAACAATGATCTGGTCGCATTCCTGCTGAATGATCAAAAAGCACTGGATCTGTTCAAGGAGCTGGGCTCCGATCAGAATATTGTCACCTATGCGGTGAACTTCAAAACCTCGAATGGCTGGAATACGGATGTTGCGCTCATGAACGCCGTGAACACCGCCATCTACAAGGCTCTGTCGATCAGCACCTTCAACGGTGGCACCGTCCCGGAAAATCCGATGTTTGTGACGTCTTCTGCCTTTGATGTGCCCAGTTATGGACAAAGTTTTGTGGATGCCTTCGGCGCACGCGCCGGGTTGGCCCCTACGCAAGGAACCGCGATCTCATTCCTGATTTCAACCACACAGGATCCGTGGGTTTCGGCAACAGCAGAGGGGAATTATCTCCCCAAAGTTGTTGCGGCCTTCAAGGCGGCTGCTAAAACAGCCGTGGACGATGTGCTGCGGCTACATGGGCTGACACACGGCTGAAAAAGATAAAGAAAATGAAAGGGTCTCTATGCTGAAAGTTGCAACAGGTTGGTCCGACGACCCCGAGAGTACAACTGCGGTGCAAGAGGCCCTCGACATGGCCGTCTCAATTTTGGACGGCCATGTCCCGAAAGCCGCCTTGGTCTACGCGGCGATTGATCAGGACCTTTCCGTGATCGGGAAAACGCTGCGCGCGCGCTATCCTGATGTCTTGGTGGCAGGCGGCACAACCGATGGCGAAATCGCTGGCGGTGAAGGGTTTTTGGAGGACAGCCTTGTCATTATGCTCTTTGCGTCAGACAGCCTTGAATTTTCAGTGGGGGTCGGGCCGAATGCCATCGCAGAGCCTGCCCAATCCACGGCCGATGCCGTTGCCATGGCACGCGCCGGATCAGACAAGGAAATAAACCTTGGTATCGCCATGCTGGAAGGTCTGGGCACGAATATCCATGACCTTGTCGGCGGGCTGCAAGACGCCCTTGGCGCAGGTGTGCCCATTGTCGGCGGCGCAGCGGCCGATCAGCTCCGGTTCCAGGGCACCCGCCAGATCTGCAATGATGTCGTGACAAGCGATGCTGTGGTGATCTTGACCATGCATGGGGCTGTGAATGTCTCTGTCGGCGTGGCCACAGGCTATACGCCGCTTGGTCAGCCGCATCACGTCACAATGGCTGAAGGTGCTGTGGTTCACCAGATCGACAACCGCCCCGCAGCCGAGCTATATGCCGACTACCTGCAACAGCCATCAATCTTTTATCCGCTCGCTGTGCAGGATGAAACACGGCAATCGCTGGTCCTCAGCTCTCCTTTGAATTTCGACGCCGAGACAGGTGCGCTGCATCTGGTCAATCCTGTCGCGCAGGGTAGCGTGGTGCAGCTTTCAACAGCATCGCGGCAGGAAATTATCGATGCCGCGCGCAATGCGGTCGGTCAGGCTGCGGCAGGAATGAAGGACAACCAAGTCGATGCAGCGCTGCTCTTTTCCTGTGCTGGCCGTCGGGCAACACTGGGCACACGCACCCGCGAAGAATACGAAAACGTACGCACGATCATCGGACAGGATGTGCCAATTGCTGGCTTCTATTGCTACGGCGAGATCGGTCCCGAAAAAGCAGGGGGCCCGTCCTTGACCCATACCAACGCTTTCGTTGCGGTATTTCTTAGCGACGCAACAGCCTGAGCCAAGAAGAAAGATCCATGACCCATCATCCGACACCACAGAACAATGAGGTGTTGCGCCTCCAACGGCGGTTGGCAAAATCGGATATGCGCAGGGCCGAGCTCGAGCATCTGATCGACACCGGTCAGGCCTTTCAGCGCAGCGTGCTCGCACAGGTCGAAAAGGCCAAGGCCGAGCTACAAAAGCTCAATGAACAATTGCAACAAGAACAAGCACGCAGTGACAGGCTGTTGCGCTCGATCATGCCCAATTCAATCGCGGACGAGTTGAAACGCGATAACGGCGTCACCCCGCGGCGTTGCGAAAATGCGACGGTCATGTTTGCCGATTTCGTGGGGTTCACCGCGCGATCGGAAACGCTCGATCCTTTGGTGCTTTTGCGGGTACTCGATTACTATTATTCCGAGTTTGACCGCATCACGGCCCGCCACAGCATCGAAAAGGTGAAAACGATCGGTGATGCCTACATGTGCGTGGCAGGTCTGGACGATGATCCAGCGTCTACCGCCCATGTCATCGCCGCAGCGCAAGAGTTCCTTTGCTTTGTCGCGCAAGCCAGACCACCCAGTCTCGATCCGCAAGCCCCGCTGTGGCAAATCAGGATCGGGATCAACTCGGGGCCTGTCTCGACGGGGGTGATCGGGCAGGACAGACTGAGCTTTGATGTCTGGGGTGATACGGTCAACATCGCCTCTCGGATCGTCAATGCCAGCGCACCCAATGAAATCCGTCTGTCACGCAGCAGCATCAACTTGCTGACTGACAAAACAGGTTTTGCATCCTGCGGTCAGGTGAATGCCAAAGGGCGCGGTATGATCGACCTGTTTTGCATCTCTTGAAGGGTCGTGCGATGGCTCGAACCCAAGCATCAATGAAGCCCCCCGCACTCAACGGTGCGGGGGGCTTCATTGCCCAATCGTCATCGGGCCAGATCAGAAGCTGAACTCAACCCGTGCGGTGGCGCCAAAGGCTTCATAGTCGTCGTCACCAATGCCATCATATTGCATGTTCAGCGACAACTGGTTTGCCGCGCCAAATGCATAACGCGCGCCCAGTGTCACCTGGCCTTGGTTGCTTTCTGTCTGGGTGAATCCATCATCAAAGATCGATGTACTGGCCCCGAACCCGCCCAGCAGATCAAGTGCGCCTTTACTGACAGCGATGGGCACAACAACATCCAGACCAAGCGTCGCCTCGGTTGTCGTGACGGTCATTGCGCGGACATCAAAGCCGTCCCCGTCGACATAAGCTTCGTTTTCATCGCTGACATAGGCAAGATCCAACATCGGGATAAGCATGAAGCGCTCGAACGCAACCTCACCGGCGACATCGAGTGTCAGAACGCTGCGATCGCTCGTGAAGGTGTCCTCATAGGTGCCCAGCGGCGATAGCGTGTTGTCACTTTGACCGAAAAGATAAGCACCCGAGAAGACCAGCTTTTGGTCCGGCAGGCGTGCCACCGCATAGGGGCCTGCCAACCAGCCGGTGCTGTCGAAGGCCATCGGCCCGTTGTCAGACGTCATCGTATCGAACTGCGCCATGGCACCGATCAACAGATTTTCGCTGATCCGGTAATGCGAGCCAAGGCTCAGGTTGGCATAGGTGCTTTCGATATCGTCCTGTGTGCTCCATTGCCCTTGTGCAGAGAGCCAGACGGGGCGATCAGGCGATGTGCCAAGATCAAAATTGCCTGCACCTTGCGTGGCATTGACGTTGAACCGCCCAAGGCTGTCACCCAGCAGGAAGGCATTGAGCTTTGGCTGTGCACGGATCAGCTGCGTGGTTCGTTGCCGCGCCACTTGGGTGATCATCTCTTCGGTCGCAGTCATCGCACCAAGTCCGATTGATGCCACCCCAGATGCGTCGTTGAGGTTGCCAAAGTCATCCTCTGCCACGCCCGCCGCTACGCTTATTGTGACAGCTTCGGTGCCCGATGGCGTGATCTGCGCGGTATATACCGCACCTGCTCCCGCAAAGCTGGTGATAGCCGCACCTGTCACACTCAGATCACCCTGAACAAAGCCCGTAACGGCTTCGGAAAAGGTGATTGTGATCATGAAGGGCGTGGCATCATTGATGCTGGAGGGGGCGCCGCTGATCGTCACTGTTGGCCCATCGAAGTCAGGGAACAGATCCACGGTAGCCGCAGCCGAGGTATTGCCGACGGCATCCGTTGCCGTGACGGTCACGGTGCCCCCCGCCATATCAGCCGCTGATGTGACGGCGTAGATGCTACCTGTTGCTGTTACAGTTTGCGTGCTGTTGTCGGGGAAGGTCACGGTGACAGTCGCATCCACCTCTGCCGTCCCCCCGATCGTCAGCGACCGGTTTGCATTGATGGCAGCCGTCGTGATCAATGGCGCATCCGGTGCCGTTGCTGCGGTGATTGTCACGACAAAGCTTTGCTGCGTGGCCACGTTGCCCGCCGCATCGGTCGCGTTCACCAGCACAGTGTTGGCGCCAACGCCAAAGTCATACGGGCTGGTGATGACATCGCTACCCAGACGGAAGACGGGCATGACCACGGGATCCACGTTATCGGTCACGGTCGCGGCAAAGGTTACCGAAGCTGTACCGAGCGGCCCTGCCTCTGCCGTGATGTCGGCGGGTGGCGTAATCACCGGTGCAGTCATATCCCCGGGCGCACGGACAAAGACGACGATCGTATCCGCCACTGACGTGTCAAATCCGTCATTCACCGTAAGGCTGAATGTCAGTACCGCGTCACTGTCGCCGATGTTCAAGGTGGGGGCTGTGAATGACGGCTGTGCGACCGTTGTATCAAAGCTGACGGCGGTCCCGCCTGTTTGGCTCCACGTATAGGTGAGCACCTGACCCGCGTCATTTGCGGATGATGCGCTGCCGTCGAGCGTGACCAATGACCCATCCGCAACGTTTTGATCCGCTCCGGCATTGGCTGTGGGTGGTGTGTTCGGTGGTGCGGTGACGGTCACCGTGACCGTATCGGCAACCGATGTATCAAAACCATCATTCACCGTCAGACTGAATGTCAGGACCGCGTCGCTATCGCCAATTTCCAAATTGGGTGAGGTAAATAGCGGAGAAGGAGCCGACGGGCTCGACAGTGTAACAGATGTGCCACCTGTCTGCGTCCATGCGTATGTCAGGCTCTGACCGGCGTCGTTGGGGATGGAACTGGTCCCGTCCAAGGTCACCGTGTTATTTGTTGCCACGATCTGGTCTGCCCCGGCATTTGCGACAGGTGCTGTGTTCCCCGGCGCTTGAACCGTGATCACCACCGTATCAGCGACAGAGGTGTCAAAACCGTCGAAAACCGACAGCTGGAAGGTCAGCGACATGTCAGCGGCCCCAATCGGCAGGGTCGGCGCCGTGAATGTGGGCATCACGGTATCCGCTCCGCTGAGAACAACAGCGCCGCCAGACAGTTGCATCCAGCTATAGATCAGGGTCTGACCCGGATCATTTGCATCGGAGGCCGATCCATCCAGCGTCACCGACGCCGCAGAGGTGACCGCTTGGTCTGGGCCCGCGTTGGCGGTAGGCACTGTATTTGCAGGGGGCTCAACCGTGATGGAAACTGTATCAGCCACCGAACTGGATACCCCGTCATTCACGATCAGGCTGAACACCAGCGTGTCATCCGCAGCGCCAACCGCAAGGGTCGGGGCCGTAAATGTCGGCTGCGCAGTAGTAGTGCTCGACAAAGTTACCGAAGGTCCGCTGGTCTGGCTCCACGCGAAAGTCAGGGCTTGTCCTGCATTGTTGGGATCAGAGGCCGTGCCATCCAGCGTAACTAATGCCGCAGACGCAACCGTCTGATCAGGGCCAGCATTTGCCGTTGGGTCGACGTTTGCAGGTGGGTTAACGGTGATGTTGACCAGCGATGCCGCAGAATTTTCAAAACCGTCATTCACAATCAATGAAAACGTCAGCGTCTCGGGCGGCACACCGGGGACCAGCGTTGGTGCGGTAAAGGTCGGTGCTGCTGCCGTTGAGCTTGACAATGTGACAGCCGTGCCTGCGGTCTGCGACCAAGCATAGGTCAGTGTCTGACCCACATCATTTGCGTTTGATCCAGTGCTGTTCAGCGTCACGGATTGCCCGGCTGCGGCGGTGGTTGGGGTGGCACCCGCGACCGCGGTAGGCGCTGTGTTCGTCGGGGCGACAATCGTGATTGTCACAACAGACGGGTTCGAGGTCGCGCCGTCATCGTCCGTGGCAACAACCGAGAACTGATGCGTGACCGATGAACTGCCGGTCGTGAGAGAATTGTCGGTGAAGGTCGGGTTCTGTGCAGTTGCATCACTCAGAACCGCATTGGCGCCTGAACCGGTGCCGCCTGTGCGCGTCCATGCATAGGACACAACGGTTCCGTCGGTATCATTGCCCGTCCCTAAAAGCTGCACCTGCGTCCCCGACGTGACACTCGTCGCGACCGCCGATGCGGTTACGGTCGGCGCCGCATTGGGGGGAGGCGTGATCGTCACAGTCACGGTATCAGCAACCGAGCTGTCGCCATCATCATCCGTGACAACCAAAGAGAACTCGTGCGTAACCGACGTATCATTGGAGGTCAGCGAGCTATCGGTAAACGTCGGGCTCACAGCCGTTGCATCATTCAGAACAGCGTTGGCCCCCGATCCGGTGCCGCCTGTCCGCGTCCATGCGTAAGACACGATTGCGCCGTCACTGTCTGTGCTGCCGGAGCCATCCAGTGTCACCTGCGTGCCGGATTGGACCGACTGGTTCGATCCTGCATTCGCGGTTGGCGCGACATTGGGCGCCGTATTGAGGGTGCGGGTGTTCACAACAATTGTATTTGTGACACCCTCAAGTGCGACGCGGTAGGTATAGCTTTGACCATCACCATTGAATGTCGCAGACCATACAAGCTCATAGAGATCTTCGGCAGTGTAGGAGGCCGCATCGGCCCCGACCTGTGAAAGAATGACGACATTCGAAAACGGGCAATCGGTTTCCAGATCAGTGACGGTGACGGCGTTGAAAGTTGTCGTATTATTCGCCGAACTCCACCAGGTGCCGCCGACCGATGTGTTGCCGAGCGCGCTCGAAAGAAAGCTGATCTCGGCTTCGCCAAAACCTGGATCATTGTAGGGGTTGAACGCGCAAACAGTAGAGCCGCCCGTCACGCCGACAGGTTTGAAGGCGGGCCCATCAAAGAACGATCCCCCGAACGCATTCACCGATGCGGGCGTGCTGACACCCAATATCATCATGGTCGCACCCAAAGCTCTAATTAATTTCTGCATCTGCTCGCCTTTCAAATTCGCTTGTGCCGTTCAGGGCACCGATATGAGACAGGCAATGGCAGATTTGCGCCGTTTGAAATGTGCGTTGGGATACAGATTGCGAAGCCCACGACCGGTCACTGTGAACATACGAAGGCGGGCAGACCGATCAGGTTTCCACTCACCCCGCTTATACAGATTGATTGGAGTAACAATGGAACCATTTATCGCGCAAATCATGCTCTTCGGGGGTAATTTTGCCCCGCGTGGCTGGGCTTTTTGTGATGGGCAGCTTTTGCCGATTTCGAGCAATTCCGCCCTCTTTTCTATCATCGGCACAGCCTTTGGTGGTGATGGGCGCACAACTTTTGCTTTGCCTGATCTGCGCGGACGGGTGCCAATGCACGCTGGGACCGGCCCGGGTTTGTCGCCCCGCCGGATCGGTGAAAGCATCGGTGTAGAAGATGTCGCACTCGTTGCATCGCAGATGCCGTCCCACAGCCATGAAATGCTGGTGGCTTCTGCGGCGGCAGCAAACAACCGTGCCGCAGACGATGCCATCGGACGGTCCGACATTTATGTTAACAATGACCCTTCAGACCCGACGACCCAGCCCTCTATCGTACTGAACAGTCGCACAATCGGCAGCGCAGGAGGCAGTCAGCGGCACGAAAACATGCAGCCAACACTCTGCATTAATTATATCATCGCGTTGCAAGGGATCTTCCCGTCGCGCAACTAGAACTGTCAGCGATCCTCACACAAGGGACAAGCTGGGATATCCTGGCTTGTCCCACGCGACATATTTTGAAAGGAAACATAGTGTTACGCCGCAATCTCGCATTCGTCTCCGCCTTATTCTGCGCCGCCTTTCAGGCTTCCGCCGTCAGCGCCTCCGATCACCGCGATGCGCCCCTGACGCAGCTTTATCCGATGTCAGATATCGGTGATAATTTCCTGTTCCGAGGCGCCCAGACGGGTGGCTTGACGATGGCCTATACGCTCAACCCGCTGTCAGGCAGCGGCGCGCCGGGCACGCTCGGGTCCGAGGATATCAAGCTTGATCCGGATCTGATCTATATGTTCCGGCTGGATCTCGACGATGACGCGCGCGCCGACATTGCCTATAAAGTCAGGGTCCGGGATATCGATGGCGAGCGACAGAAACAAACAGTCGAACTTCGGGTAGCCGAAGGCGAGGAGGCTCGTTCGAACCGCTGGAACGGCCGCGAAATTGCACGCGGCTATACGACTGCGCTCAATCGCGCGCTTGAAGTAGTCGAAGGCGATAACGGCGAGCTGCTGTTCATCGGCCCACGGCGTGATCCATTCTTTTTTGACTTCTCAACTGTGCAGGCCCCGGCCGCCCTTGCGATTAAACAGGCACTGGCCGGTGGCGACAACCTGCCAGCCGAACCCACCTCTATCGGTGCCTTCGGGATTTCGGATATGACACTGATCGTTCTTGAAATCCCCGGTCTGGCCGATCAGGCGCTCAACTACTGGGCGGTGGTCGCGGACAGTAACGGCATATCTGTTGACCGGATGGGGCGCGCGGGTGTGCAGGGCATCTTCTTTGTCGATCCGCCCGTCGGATACAACCCGGCACGCTATCTGCCCGTCGACCCCGAATATCCCACCGTTGGTGACTTCAACAACGCCTATAACGCCGCAAACCCGGATGAAGGTCTTTCACGCTTCGGCGATCAGTTCACCTTCAGCTTTAACCGGCTTGAGGTCGAAGAGGACAAGCTGAAAGACACCGTGGCCTTCTATGCCCCCGATATGCTGACATGGGACCCCTCGCAACCTGCAGGCTATCCCAACGGGCGCAGTTTTGCGGAAGATGCGATCTACTGGACGATCACGGACATCAACCCGTTCCGCTACGAGGCCCCCGACAGCTTCCTGCCGCGCAGCTCTGATCAGGCGCTCAATGACGAGAAATTCCCCTATGCAGCGCCATCCTTCAATCAAGCATGGCAACCGGGAATTCCGGTGCGGCCAGTGGCACCGATCTATATGGACGAGGAATAAGACCCGTGATCCGCAGGCGCCTAGGTTAGGATCAGGGCGGGTGTATGCCATCCCGCGGTGGCTAGTCTATCTGCTGTGATACATGTATCCCAGCAGGTAGGCCCTAAAACGATTTTCCTGACCGGCGCCATAATTTCTGCGCCACAGGCGGACGTTACAGGTGATCCAGTGTACTTATTCCGCCCTTAAGGCGCAGCCGGCGTATCAACCGAACAAGCTGACGGGCTTTGTCCAGTGGCAAGTCCTCCGGCTTGCCGGAAAGTGTTTTCGCGCACCGTCCAGAACTGATCGGTTTAGACCGATATTGCACTTCTCACGCAGGATAGTTTCCTGCAAACGACATGAAAATTCACAGCGGCAGTAGGAAAATGTCGGTTTGATATCGCGTATATTTCGGGTCCCCGAAATTCGACCTGGAAGCAATATTTGTATTAATTCTTTATTACCAATGCCTTATTTTTGGCAATGGCGGAGACGAAGGGATTCGAACCCTCGAGACGGTTTCCCGCCTACTCCCTTAGCAGGGGAGCGCCTTCGACCACTCGGCCACGTCTCCGCCGACGCGTCTAGCAGGAACAAACTGCCGATCACAAGTAGAATCTTGGATTTTGGGGCCTTTGCGTCTTGGCTGTGAGGTTTGCCTATTTCGCAGCGGGGCGGACGTTGCGAGAAAGGATAAAATGAATTAGAACAAATAGTGAACATAAAGAGGGATTCGGTGTGTCGTGTGTGACCCCACTTCGTTTACACAAAGGTCTGGAAGGGCAGGGGCCGCGTGCTGCGCCAATCGCCCATACCTTGTCAGAGGCTTTTCCGAACCACCCCGCAGACGCCAGTGCTGTGGGTTTTGCTCTCTCGCGGCTGCCGCGCGGTACAGCACCGGTCCTGTGGGTGCAGGATCGTTTGTCCCGCAAAGAGGCGGGGCGTCCTGCGCTGGCGGGAATGCGCGCGGATCGTCCGGTGATTATGGTCGGTCTTTCGCGTGCCGTGGACGTGCTTTGGGCGATGGAGGACGGGTTGCGCTGTCGCAGCCTTGGCGCTGTGATTGGCGAGATTTGGGGCGATCCGCCCTGTCTGGATTTTACCGCCACCAAACGACTGGCCCTGCGCGCAGAGGCCGGCGACGTGCCCTGCTGGTTGATCCGCAGGGCGGCCAGCCCCGATCTGAGCGCCGCGCGCGAACGTTGGCGTGTCGCCAGTATCCCCTCTGCCCCCCACCCGCACGATCCGCAGGCCCCCGGCGCGCCGCGCTGGGCGCTCGATCTGTTTCGGGCACGCCATACCAGGCCCGGCCAATGGGTGGCCAGCTATGACCGCGCGACGGATCGTGTCGATCTCGCTGCCCCAGTTCGCGATCGAGCGGTGGATGCGCGTGATGGAACGGCAGGGGAACGCACCGCCGGATAATATCCCCGTGGTACTGGCCCGCGAAGGACAGCATGGTCCGGTTATTCACGCCGCCAACCGGACTGCGCGGCTTGAGGGGATCACGCCGGGATCGCGGGTGGTCGATATGCGCGCGATTTGCCCCGAACTGCAGGTCGCATATGCCGATGAGGCGGGCGATCGTGCAGCCCTTGACCGACTGGTCCTTTGGGCGCGCCGGTGGTGCCCGTGGACGGTGCGGGATGGCAATGACGGGCTCATTCTGGACACCACAGGGGCCGACCATCTTTGGGGGGGTGAGGCGGCCATGCTGGTCGAGATGGAAACGCAGTTATCCTTGCTGGGTCTGACCGCGCGGTTGGCGGTGGCGCCCACATGGGGGGCGGCCTGGGCGCTTGCGCGTTTCGGTCCGGTGCGCGCGATCTGCGGGGCGGACGAGATTTATTTCAAACTGGGGGCCTTGCCGGTGGCCGGTTTGCGGCTTGATGCGCCGACGCTGCTTTTGCTGCGCCGCCTGGGGTTGAAAACCATTGGTGCTGTCATGGATGTACCCCGCCTGTCCCTGACCCGCCGCTTTGTAAAGGCGGGGGTGCAGGCCAACCCGCTGATACGGCTGGACCAGCTGATGGGCAAATTGGCTGAACCGGTTTCCAGCGTCGATGCCAAGCCTGTGATCCGCGCGCAGGCCCGTTTGGCCGAGCCGGTTTTTGACCCAACCCCCTATCTGCCGGAGCTTTGTGATGATCTTTGTGATCAGTTGAAACAGACCGGACAGGGGTGCCGCCGCCTGCATCTGACGGTCTATAGAACCGACGGCGATGTCAGCCATGTTGATGTCGCGACCTCTGCGCCAACACGCGATCCTGCGCATTTGCATGGTCTTTTCCGGGATAAGCTGGAACGTATCAACCCCGGTTTCGGGTTTGACCTGATCACGCTGGCGGCGGGGGCGTTGGAGGAGATGCAGGACCGCCAGACCCGTCTGGAGGGTGGGGCGGACGATGATCTGCGCCTGACACAGCTGATTGACCGGCTCAGCGCGAAATTCGGCCCGTGTGCAGTGACCCGCCCCATTTTGCGCCAAAGCCATCTGCCCGAACGGGCCGAGGCGCAGATCGCAGCGCTTGCAAACGCACCTGGCGAGGGCACGGTTTTGATCAAGGAACGCCCCCTGCGCCTGCTTGATCATCCTGAAGAGGTGCGCGTGCTCTACGCCGTGCCCGAAGGCCCGCCTGCACAATTTGTCTGGCGCAGGCAAACTCACCGTGTGGCCCGTTATGCAGGGCCCGAACGGATCGCGCCCGAGTGGTGGAAGGACCGCCCCGGCACGCGGTTGCGTGACTATTTCAAGGTTGAGAACCAGACGGGTCTGCGGTTGTGGTTGTATCGCGAAGGCCTGCATGAGGATGGGCGCGGGGGGGATCCGCGCTGGTTTGTGCATGGGTTTTTCGCATGAACCTGTGGTGCATATTGTGGGCTTGGGATGCCTCCGGCAGTGGGGTGAGTGGCGTCTTGGAAACTGTCCAGTGGACAGTTTCAGCCGCGAACGGGCGGAGCCCATTTGGCAAGATGATAAGCCTGTCGGATCGGGGGGTGGAAAATGCCTGAAAACGACCACCAACACCCCCGACGTACGCTGGATGGCGATGATTTTCCGCCAAACCCCCGGGCATCCTTTGTCGAACTGGGGGTGACGACCTGTTTTTCCTTTCTGCGCGGGGCCTCTGACGCGGTGGATCTGGCCGCGACCGCTTGGGCGCTGGGCTATGATGCCTTGGGCTGTGCGGACCTCAACACGATGGCCGGTGTTGTGCGCCTGCATACCGAAGCAACCAAGGCGAATATCCGCCCTGTCATTGGGTGCCGCATCCGGCTTGTCAGTGGTGAGGCCTTCCTTGCCTATCCTACAGACCGTGCTGCCTATGGGCGGCTGTGTACGCTATTGTCCAAGGGTAAAATGCACGGGGTTGATGGCGCATGGCAGGACAAAGGTGTTTGCGATATCACGCTGGACGATCTGGCCAAACAGAGCGCAGGGGTGCAGTTGATCGCGCTGCCGGGCGAAAATATCGACCATTTCAGTGCCGGTTTGCGGCGGCAGATCCGTGCACTGCCAACACTCAAACATATCGCGGCCAGTTATCTCTATCGCGGCGATGATCGCGCGCGGATCAATCAGCTTGATGCGCTGGCGCGTGCCAACGGGCTCTCTATTCTGGCCACGAATGACGTGCATTACCACGCCCCTGACAGGCGCCCTTTGCAGGATGTCATGACCTGCATCCTGCATAAAACCACGATCCACAAAGCGGGGTTTCTGCTGGATGCCAACGCCGAACGACACCTCAAATCGCCAGCACAGATGGCGGGGCTCTTTGCGGAATGGCCCCATGCGATTGCGGCGACGCGCAAAGTGGCGGATGCGTGCAATTTCAACCTGACCGAACTGGCCTATGAGTACCCGCGCGAGACGGTGCCGGATGGGGCTACTGCGCAAGAACACCTTGAAGCGCTGACATGGAAAGGGGCCGCCACCCGCTATCCCGACGGTGTCCCGCCCGAGATCACGGCAATCCTGCGTAAAGAACTGGCCCTGATTGCCAAGCTTGATATCGCCCAGTACTTCCTGACCATCGAACAGATTGTTGATTTCGCGCGCCACCAGACCACGCCGGAAATCCTGTGTCAGGGCAGGGGCTCTGCGGCCAATTCCGCTGTCTGTTACGTGCTGGGCATCACATCTGTTGACCCCAATAAAAACGATCTGCTGTTCGAGCGGTTTATCAGCGAAGAGCGCCGCGAACCCCCTGATATCGACGTTGATTTCGAACATGAACGCCGTGAAGAGGTGATCCAGCATATCTACCACAAATACGGGCGCCACCGTGCCGCCCTCTGTGCGACCGTGATCCACTACCGCCCCCGCATGGCGGTGCGCGAGGTGGGCAAGGTCATGGGCTTGTCCGAGGATATCACAACCGCATTGGCCAAAACCATCTGGGGGTCATGGGGGCGCGAAGTGGGTGCGCGCGAAGCGGCTGAGGCAGGGATCGACCTGCGCGATCCGCTGATGGCGCGTACCATCAAACTGGCCGACCAGATGATCGGCATGCCGCGGCATCTGGGGCAGCATGTGGGGGGCTTTGTCCTGACCGAAAAGCCGCTGGTGGAAACTGTGCCCATCGGCAATGGCGCGATGCCCGATCGCAGTTTTATCGAATGGGACAAGGATGACATCGACGCGTTGCGCATCCTCAAGGTTGATGTGCTGGCGCTCGGCATGTTGACATGTATCCGCAAGGCCTTTGATCTGATTGATGCCCATTACGGCAAACGCTTCACCCTTGCCACTGTCCCGCAAGAGGACCCTGCGGTTTATGATATGCTGTGTCGCGGGGACAGTCTGGGCACCTTTCAGGTGGAAAGCCGCGCACAGATGAACATGCTGCCGCGCCTGAAACCGCGTGAATTCTACGATCTGGTCATCCAGGTCGCCATTGTCCGGCCCGGGCCCATTCAGGGGGACATGGTCCATCCCTACCTGCGCCGCCGCAGTGGCAAGGAACCGCCAGAATACCCATCCCCCGGTCCGGGGCATGACCCTGATGAGCTGCGCAAAGTGCTCGGTCGCACCCTTGGTGTGCCTATCTTTCAGGAACAGGCGATGAAGATCGCCATGGTCGCGGCAGAGTTTTCCACCAAAGAAGCCAATGAACTGCGCAAGGCCATGGCCACCTTCCGGTCCCGCGGCACGATTGGCGCGCTTGAGGACAAGATGGTCAGCCGCATGATCAAACGCGGGTATGATCCGGAATTTGCGGCACGCTGTTTCAACCAGATCAAAGGCTTCGGCGACTACGGTTTCCCCGAAAGCCATGCCGCCAGTTTCGCGCATCTGGTCTATATCTCTTGCTGGCTGAAATGCCATTATCCGGATGTATTCTGTGCGGCCTTGCTCAATTCCCAGCCGATGGGGTTTTACGCCCCCGCCCAAATCGTGCGCGATGCGCGCGAACATCAGGTGATCGTGCGGGCGGCTGATGTGAATTATTCGGATTGGGACAACACGCTGGAACCCGTCAGCCCTGGTGTCTTTGCCGTGCGGCTGGGTCTGCGCCAGATTGACGGGATGCGGCAGGAGATGGGGCAGCGTCTGATGGATGCCCGCACCGCACCTTTCACCGATTTGACCGACCTTAAAGAACGCGCACGGCTTGATGCGGGCACAATGCGCAAACTCGCCGCCGCCGATACGTTGCGATCCATGGCACTTGACCGGCGACAAGCGCTTTGGGACGCGCGGGCTCTGCGTGACGCGCCGGACCTGCCGCTTTTTGCCGGCACCCGTGATGAGGGCGAAGAACAGCGTTTTGACCTGCCCCGGATGCCTGTGTGCGAACATGTGGTGGCGGACTACCAGACGACGCGACTGTCACTCAAAGCGCATCCGATGTCCTTCCTGCGCCGCAGTATGGACAAACAGGGCTATGCCCCGACCCGTGCCCTGCAGGACATGCGCAATGGGCGGCAGATCAAACTGGCTGGCATCGTATTGATCCGGCAACGCCCGGGCAGTGCCAAGGGCGTGTGCTTCATCACGCTTGAGGATGAAACCGGTGTTGCCAATCTGGTGGTCTGGCCCAAAGTGATGGCAGCGTACCGCAAGGTGATCATGCGGGCCCGCGTCATTGACGTACGCGGGACCATCCAGCGCGATGCGGATGTAATCCATGTGGTCGCCCATCACCTGACCGACCGCAGTGATGCGTTGGAACGGCTGTCGCACGACCGGATGGAGGCGCCATTGGCCCGCGCAGATGAGGTCAGAAAGGCCATCCCACATGACCCGAGGGGCGGGCATCCGCGCGACGTGCGGGTCATCCCGAAATCACGGGATTTTCACTAGCTCAATATGGTTCAGGTCCCTGTCGCCAAACGTGGCGTGTTTTCGATCACTGCAAAACGCCCGATATTCTGCTCACTGCCAAGCCGTTCTGGCGTGCGGAACCCTTTCAGGGAATCGGACAATCGCAGAGATTCGTCACGTAAAAAGCGCACCGCAGTGCCCGTCTGTTCGACCATCGACGCATTTTTCTGGGTCATATTATCAAGGGTGCGGACACTACCATTGATTTCATCAAGATCGCTGGCCTGCCGGCGGACGGATTGCGCGATATCCGATACGAGCCCGCCGAGGGATTCGACATGCTCCAACACTTCACCAAGCTTAAGCCCCGTGTTCTGCACCAGTTTATTGCCGGATTGAATTTCCGCAGCACTGGTTGATATCAGCGCCTTGATTTCCTTTGCCGAATCCGTGGCGTTCTTGGCAAGCCCGCGCACTTCGGAGGCGACAACAGCAAAGCCGCGACCTGCATCACCGGCGCGCGCCGCTTCAACGCCTGCATTCAATGCAAGCAAGTTCGTTTGAAAGGCAATATCTTCGATCACGCCAATAATCTTGGTGATTTCACCCGAGGACGCCTCAATGCGCCCGATCGATTGCATCGCGGCTTCCAACGCCGTGCGGCTATCCGACGACAGCGATTGGCTGCGGGTTGCCGCCGCATCAGCCTGATCCGCTTTCTCTACGATCTGCGTTGTCTCTTCGGTCAAGCGGTTCAGCGATGTCGCGGAGTCCGCCAGTGTTTTGGCCTGACTGTCGACGCGCGCTGCCAGTTCAGCGGATTCCGAACCGATAGACTGGCCAATTCTTTCGACTTCATCGGCAATGCTTCCAATGTCTGAAATAGTCCGCGACAGGTGTGTCACGAAATGGTTAAAGTCATCACGCAGCGCGGCATAGTCCTGTGGGAAACTTTCGCCATCACGCGCAGCGACCCGCACCATCAGATCCTGTTTCGCCAGCTTTTCCAGTGCATCGCGCAAGGCGCTGACAGCGAAGGCCTGCTCCGCTTGTGCGGTATCAGAGGCCTGCTTGACGGCTTCCGCGCGTTTCAATTCGTCCTGAAATCCTGAAATCTCTTTTGCGATCGCACCGATCTGGTCTTTGCGTGTGATGAAGGGAATTGTCTGATGCAACTGGCCCTGTGCCACTTGTGAAATCCGGTCTGCCAAAATGCTTAGCGGGCGTAAAAGCCACGAAATCAACACTGCCAAAAGACCTGCTCCGAGCAAAATAATCGCTGCCGCCGTTCCGGAACCCAACCAGAAGCTTGATGCAAGTGCCGCGTCGATCCGCGTGCGCTCGACGCCCACGTAGAAAATCCCGATCACGTCGCCACGGCTATCGATGACGGGTTCGTAGATCGTCAGATAGGGCTTGCCGAGAATCACCGCCTCGCCACGAAATGTCCGCTTGTTTCTCATGACATCGAACACCGGATTGGCAGTCCCCAAGGCAGTCCCCACTGCGCGTTCCCCGTCAGGTTTGATAATGTTTGTAGTGCGTCGAATGAAATCACCTGCGTTCTGATCCCAAACAAACACGGTGGCTGTTTCCCCTGAAATCGCACCCACGCGGTCGATCAAACGGTGGTCATCAAAGGCAGGAATCGCATCCCAGTTCACGGATGTGACAGCGCCATCTGCCCCGTAAGTCACTGTGATATCGTCGAATTGATCCATGAAAGTTGATGTCAGGATGCGCAGCCCTGTATTTTGTTCCAACTGCGCTTTTTCCAATAACGTCTGTTTCTGTGAATATTGCAGAACGCCGATCACCATCGCGAAAAGAGCGGCGATAAGGATCACCGAACTCATGATCAATTGACCACGCAGTGACATGTTCGAGAGGAAATTGCGCATGCGGCGTACTCCGGATTTACAGTCTGGCCGCCGTTCTCGCGCAAAACTGTTTTCAAACAGTGAACGCAGGCCAAAGAGTGATACGATTTTCAATCGTAAACGCGGATTGTGCGCCGGTAAAAAATTCTCCGCCAAGTGCGTCAAAGCCGTTTGTATCGCCGAAATATCGCTTCTAAGCTGACGCAGAATTTGCACGTGAAGGAGCCCCGCAATGCAGCAACACATACGTATGGGTGTGGATATTGGCGGCACCTTTACGGATGTGGTGCTTGAGGTGGGGGATGCGCGCTATTCCACCAAGGTACTGACTACCTATGCCGCCCCCGAAAACGCGATCATCGACGGGATGCATCAGGTCTGTGACAAGGCAGGCATCAAGCCTTCCCAGATTGATCAGATCATCCACGGCACAACCCTTGCCACCAACGCATTGATCGAACGGCGCGGCGCGAAAACAGCGCTGATTACCACCGAAGGTTTCCGTGACGTCATCGAGATGCGCACCGAGAGCCGCTTTGAACAATATGATCTGAACCTGCAATTGCCCGAACCGCTGTTGCCGCGCCAACATCGCTTTACGCTCAGGGAACGCATTGACGCGCGGGGCGATGTGCTCGTCGCGCTGGACCGCGCGGACATCGAAGCGCTGGCTGATGAGATGGCTTCTTACGGCTTTGAGAGTATCGCTATCGGTCTGCTTCATGCCTATCTGAACGACAGCCATGAACGCATGATCCGTGCGGTTTTTGCCGAAAAACTGCCCGACGTGATGATATCGCTGTCGTCCGAAGTGTCGCCGCAGATGCGCGAATATGAACGCTTCAATACCACCGTGGCCAACGCCTATATCAAGCCGCTGATGAAATCCTATCTGGGTCGCCTGAAGGGCCGATTGACCGACGAAGGGGCGGACTGCCCAATCTTCCTGATGCACTCGGGGGGCGGGATCATCAGCCTTGAGAGTGCGGCGGAATTTCCTGTGCGGCTGGTGGAATCCGGGCCTGCGGGCGGTGCGGTCTTTGCCGCCGATATTGCGGCCCGCTATGGCCTGAACAAGGTACTGTCCTTTGATATGGGCGGGACAACGGCCAAGATTTGTCTGATCAAGAATCAAACCCCTAAGACCGCACGCGTCTTTGAGGTCGCGCGTACCTATCGCTTCAAGAAGGGCTCGGGCATGCCCATCTCGATCCCTGTCATTGATATGGTCGAGATCGGGGCGGGGGGCGGCAGCCTCGCCCATGTCGATGCGATGCGCCAGATCCGTGTTGGCCCTGAAAGTGCAGGATCAGAGCCGGGTCCGGCCTGCTACGGACGCGGCGGCGCGCGCCCTGCGGTAACGGATGCGGACCTGACACTGGGCAAGCTGGATCCCGACCATTTCGCAGGAGGGTCGATCAAACTTGATGCTGCTGCCGCGTCGCAGGCGCTGGGCACATTGGGTGCGCCGCTCGAAATGGATGCGCAAATGGCGGCCTTCGGGCTGGCTGAAGTCGTAGATGAAAACATGGCCAATGCTGCGCGCGTACATGCGGTGGAAAACGGTGAAGATCTTGCCAACTACACCATGATTGCCTTTGGTGGCGCGGCACCGCTGCACGCGGGACGGCTTTGTGAAAAACTTGGCATCGACCGGTTGCTGGTGCCAACGGGCGCAGGTGTCGGCTCGGCCATCGGTTTCCTGCGCGCGCCATTCAGTTTTGAGGCGACACGCAGTGTTTACATGAAGCTTTCCGGTTTTGCGCCGCAGGTGGTCAAGACACTGCTTGCTGAAATGGAGGCCGAGGCCACGGGTTTCGTACGCACCTGTGACGCTGATGCGCCGATCAAAGCCGAATACAAGGTCTATATGCGCTACACTGGCCAAGGCTGGGAAATCCCGATCAGCTTGACGCCCGAGCAAGCGCAGAACCCTGACGCGGCAGAGTTCCTTGCACTTTTTGAGGCGGATTATACCACGCTCTTCGGGCGCACAGTGGCAGGGATGGATGTTGAAATCACCGTCTGGGCGGTGAATGCCACGACCGAGGTGGCGGCGGTTGAAACGATTGGCGCAACACCGGGCGGCAAGGTTGCGGAGGTGTTGAACAGCCGTGCACTTTTCGACCCGATCAAAGGCGCGCCTTCCGCCGCGGCCATCGTCCCGCGCGCGGCCCTTTCTGCGGGTGATTGGGTCGCGGGCCCTGCGCTGATCACCGAGGATGAGACGACCATTGTCGTCCCCGCAAGCCGCACCGCCACAGCACGCCCCGATGGCACCATCGACATTACGGAGAAACGCACATGAGCAACGTTGCATTTCAGGTCATGTGGAACCGCCTGATCTCGGTTGTCGAGGAACAGGCGCAGGCGCTGGTCCGCACCGCGTTTTCCACCTCTGTGCGCGAGGCAGGTGATCTTTCTGCCGGCGTTTACAATGCTGACGGCCTGATGCTGGCACAGGCGGTTACAGGCACGCCTGGCCATGTGAATGCGATGGCCGATGCTGTCGCCCATTTCATCCGCCGGATTGGCCGTGAGAATATCCAAGAGGGCGACGTCTATATCACCAACGATCCATGGGAAGGCACCGGCCATCTGCATGATATCACCGTCGTGACGCCGTCATTTCATAACGGTCACCATGTGGGCTTTTTCGCCTGTACAGCCCATGTGGTTGATATCGGCGGGCGGGGTTTTGGCGCGGATGCGGCAAGCGTTTACGAAGAGGGCATCTATATCCCGATCATGAAACTCGCGGATCGTGGCAAGGTGGATGAGACCCTGATCCGCCTGTTGCGCGGCAATGTGCGCGAACCCGATCAGTTGATCGGTGATATCTATGCGCTGGCCACCTGCAACGAGATCGGGCACCGGCGGCTGACCGAAATGATGAACGAATTCGGCCTCAGCGACCTGACAGGTATCGGTGATTTCATCCTCGAAAACTCGCGTCGCGCGACGCTGGAACGGATCGCAGCCTTGCCCCGCGAAACCGCGAAGGGTGCGATGCGGATCGACGGGTTTGACCGGCCCATTGATCTCAAAGTCAGGCTTGAGATCGCCGGGGACCGCATTTTATGTGATTTCGCGGGCACATCCGGAGTGGATAAAAAAGGCATCAACGTGCCGATGGTCTATACCAAAGCCTATGCCTGCTATGCGCTCAAATGCGCTATCGCGCCGGAAATCCCCAACAATGCGGCATCATTGGCGCCGTTCGAAGTGACGGCCCCCGCAGGGAGTATTGTCAACGCAGTCCATCCTGCGCCTGTCGCCTTGCGCCATATCATCGGCCATATGATCCCCGATACGGTGTATGATGCGCTGGATAAAATCCTGCCTGCCACTGTGCCTGCCGAAGGGGCGGGGTGTCTGTGCAATTTCCAGGTCTCTTTGCGCCCCGCTCCCGGCCACCAAGGGCGCAGGTCCGAGGTGCTGACTTTCAACTCCGGCGGTGCAGGTGCGCGGCCCACCGTGGACGGGCTGAATGCGACGGCCTTTCCTTCGGGCGTGATGACCATGCCGATCGAGGCGACAGAACACACCGGCCCGGTCATCATCTGGCGCAAGGAACTGCGTCCTGACAGCGGTGGCGCCGGGCAGTACCGCGGCGGTCTGGGACAATATATGGAGGTCGGTGCCACGGCAGGGCATGAATTTGATTTCTCGGCCATGTTCGACCGTGTCCATCACCCCGCCCGTGGACGGCAGGGCGGGCAGGATGGCGCGCCGACGGCAATTGCACAGGATGATGGCAGCGTCATGCAAGGTAAGGGGAAGCAGTTTGTCCCTGAAGGCAGACGCGTCATGCTGGCTTTGCCCGGAGGCGCAGGCTATGGCCTCGCCTCCGCACGCGATCCCGCGCTTGTGAAACGCGATCTTGCGCGTGGGTATATTTCGGCGACATCTGCCCGTGATGATTATGGTCTGAGCGCGGACGAAATTGCGGCTGTTCTTGCGGCTGTCAGCAAAGGGGAAACCGTGTGATGCAAGCGCCTGAGCACGCAAACTATGACGTCGTCATCGTCGGTGGGGCGATCTACGGATCGGCCGTCGCTTGGTTCCTGACTGACAACCCCGATTTTGACGGCACGATCTTGGTCGTCGAACGCGACCCGACCTATGAATTCGCCTCGACCTCGCACACCAATTCCTGCATCCGCCAGCAGTTCAGCGAGGAAATCAACGTGCGGATTTCCCAGTTCGCGGTAGATTACATCAAGAATTTCCGCGCCTATCTGGGCGGCGATGCCCGCATCCCGCAACCGCTGATCCATAGTTTCGGCTATCTCTATCTGGCCGATAACGAAGGTTTTGCCGCAGCGCTGCGCGAAGCCCAGAAAATTCAGGCGGCTTGCGGTGCGGGCACACAGCATATGAGCCGTGATGAAATTGCGCAGGCCTATCCGTTCTATCAGCTCGATGACATCATCGCGGGCAACCACAATACAGTTGATGAAGGGTATTTCGACGGTCACACGCTTTTTGACTGGTGGCGGCGCATGGCCAAAGAGCGCGGCGTGACCTTCCTGACCAACGAAGTGGTTGCGATGAACCGCAACGCCGCAGGCACCCGCGTGGAGAGTGTGATCCTCAAATCAGGCGAGGTTGTGGGCTGCGGCACGGTCGTCAACGCCTCGGGCCCGCGCGCTTTGCTCACTGCCCGTATGGCGGGTATCGACATGCCTGTCGAGCCGCGCAAACGTTACACCTTTGTGTTTGCAGCCGAAAAGCCGCTGGACCGCGATCTGCCGCTGACGATTGACCCCTCGGGCGTACACATGCGTACCGACGGCGCCTATTATATGGCGGGCTGTCCGCCCGATGACGACGGGCCTGTCGATTATGCCGATTTTGCCGCTGACCATAGTATCTGGGAAGACAAGGTCTGGCCGATCCTCGCAACCCGTATCCCGCAATTCGAGGCGATCAAGCTGCGCAATTCATGGGTCGGGCATTATGCCTACAACACCTTCGACCAGAACGCGATTTTGGGGGCACATGACGCGGTCGCGAACTTTGTCTTTGTGAACGGATTCTCGGGCCATGGTTTGCAGCAGTCCCCCGCCATCGGGCGCGGCACGGCGGAATTGATCACTTATGGGGAATACCGCACGCTGGATCTGACCCCGTTGAACTTTACCCGCATCGCGCAGGGTGCCCGCTTTGTCGAGAAGGCCGTGATATGAAGATGGCGCCCAACGCCTTTCTGGCCGCAATCCGCGCAGGCTGTCCGCAAATCGGGCTGTGGATCAGCCTGTCGCACAATTATGCCGCCGAGGTGGTGGCAAGTGCGGGCTATGATTGGCTCTTGGTCGATATGGAGCACGCACCAAGCGATATAGCGACTGTTCTGGGCCAATTGCAGGCAATCGCGCCGCATGGTTCAACCGCCATCGTGCGCCCGCCATGGAACGACGCTGTGATCGTGAAGCGCCTGTTGGATATGGGCGCGCCAGGGTTGCTCTTCCCGATGGTCCAGTCGGTGCAGGAAGCGCAGGCCGCAGTCGCCGCCTGCCGCTATCCACCCAAAGGTGTGCGGGGCGTGGCCGGGTCCATCCGCGCCAACAGCTTTGGGCGGATCACCGACTATTATGCCAAAGCAGGCGATGAAACAGCCGTGCTGGTGCAGGTCGAAACCCGCGCGGCCGTGGCGCAGGCGCTAGAGATCGGTCAGGTCGGCGGTGTGGATGGCGTCTTCTTTGGTCCCGCCGATATCGCCGCCGATATGGGGCTGCTCGGGAAACATATGTCGCAGGAGGTCTGGGACCTGATCCTGCCTGCGGCGCGCAAGCTGATGGATGCGGGCATTCCTGTGGGCACCTTGGTGACGGACCCTGTGTTCGCGGCAAAGCTGCTCTCTGACGGTTTCACGTTTGTGGCCTGCGGCACCGATACGAATTTGCTGGCCAAAGGGGCCGATGCATTGCTGGCGCAGATACGCGCCACGACAGAAAAGGAAAACACATGAAAAAACTCGTTCTCACAGGGGCCGCGGGCCGCCTTGGATCATATCTGCGCGAGCCGCTGACAAAGATGTGCGATGAGCTTGTCTCGACCGATCGCGCTGATGATATCGGCACGCTTTATCCGGGTGAAAGCTATGTGCAGGCCGATCTTTCCAGCCTTGATGCCATGCTCGAGGTCATCAAGGGGGCCGATATGGTCGTTCATTTCGGGGCCATCGGGGATGAGGCCCCTTGGGACGATATCCTGCAATCCAACATCATCGGTGCCTATAATGTCTGGGAGGCGGCCTACCGTTGTGGTGTCAAGCGCGTGGTCTATGCTAGTTCCGTCCATGCGGTGGGCATGCACCTGAAAACAGACACCATTGGATTGGACGCACCCCACCGCCCTGACACCTACTATGGACTGGCCAAGTGTTTCTGCGAGGATCTGGCGAGCCTTTATTGGGATAAACGCGGGATCGAGAGCGTGTGCATGCGCATTTTCTCTTGTGCGCAGGCCACCAACGCCCGCAGCATCGGCACCTGGCTGTCTTATGACGATCTGATCCATCTTGTGGAGCGGTCCATCGACAGCCCCGTGGTGGGGTTCACCGTAGTCTACGGCATTTCCAACAATGACCGCGCGGTGGTGGATAACAGCAAGGCGGGCCATCTGGGGTATCGCCCCAAAGACAACGCCGAGGTTTTTGCCAAAGCGGTCTTTGCCGACACCCCGCCGTTGGACAACAAGGATCTTGCAAATCTGTGCATCGGCGGGCCTTTCGCGACGGTGGAACTGGGCAACTCCGGCGTGGCCGCCCTTGGCGTGGTGGATGACCGCAAGGAGACCTAAGGCTTGCGCCCTTGCGCGACCCACATGCCCGCAAGGATCAACGCGACCCCCAGTGTGCGCGCCCACATATTGCCGGGCGCGCCCATAATGATGTCCAGTACCACACCTGAAATCATCTGCCCCGCGATGATCATCAGCGCGGTCTGGGCTGCCCCGATCCTTGCGATCAACCAACTGCCGGCCGCGATAAAGACCACGCCCACAGGTCCACCCAGATAGGCCCACCATGGAGCCTGCGCCGGTTCGCCCGCGAATAACCCGCCCACTGCCAGCGCCACGCAGGTGATAAAGACCAGCCCCACAAGATGGTTCCAGAACGACGATTCCATTGCCGAGGTCGAGAGTGCCAGCCGCCCGTTAATTTGGCGGCTGAGTGACACCAGAACGCCAGCCAGAATGGCGAGGGCAGCAAAAAAGATCATGTGCTGCTGCCAAAAAAGATCAGGATCAGACTGCCCGCGATGATCAGTGCCAAGGCCACAAAATCGCGCCACATCGGCATCCGCTGGGGCAGGCCGAACAACCCGCGCATATCTGCAAACAGGCTAAATACCATCTGGCCCGCCAGCCCCAGCGCGATGGTCCCCGACAGGGCCAGTGCTGAATTCAACGTCGCCGATGTTAACATAACCGTTACCGCCCCCGACACACCCCCCAGATAGACCCAAAGCGGCGGGCGCGCCGCCTGCGCACGTTTCGGACGCAAGACCAGCAAAAATAGCAGCGCCGCGACACTGCCCGTTAGATGGGGCACCCATGATGCAAAGAACAGCGACCCGTAGGCGGCCAATGTGCCATTGAAGAGCACCATAAAGGATAACAACCCGCCCGTGCCAAAGGCGGCGGCAAAATGCAGTGGATGATTTGAAAGCTCAGGCTGCGACATAGTCGCAGGTGTCACTCTTTAGACGCGGGAACGCAATTGCTGTTGGCGCTTTATCGCACCAAAATATTGCTTGGGCCGCTCGGGACGTGACGATTTGATATCGCGCAGTTTGCGGATCAGCTCCCGCCCGGCCCTGGGCAGCCCGTAAGATGCATAGCGCGACATCCACGAGGGCAGCTCTTCAACCGCATGGGCATGCAGGACCATCTTTCTTTCCTGCGCAGTCAACTGGTCAAAAGGCACCTCACAGGTTTCCCTGCGCATCAGGTCAACACAAAGCGCCATCAGGCTCTGTTCCGCGTCATCAAGAGTTGGGGCAGCAAATGTTGTGAGATACCGGTCAGCCAATTGATGATTCAACTTGGCGAAGCGACGCCGCACCAATTGATGACCAAAAAGCCAGATTGCCACAACACTCATGAACAAGAACAAAATACTCACTGGCAACACCGATCCATTTTACTGCCCCACGATACCTTATGTAGTACACGTTTGTCGATAATTCGTCTTAATTAGTACATTCCCAAGTCGTTCAGATAACAGAAGATGAATATGTTGTTTCGTCGTTGACACCTCATGCAGCCGCTTTATAAGCCGCTTATTCATTGGTGTTGGTGGCCCGCGCAAGCGGAACCCTGTCGTCCCGGCCAAATCCGGGGAAAGGACAACGCCCTTCGCAATATAAAAGAAGGAGATCAGCGTATGACTAAACGTACCGCTGCCAAGTACAAAATTGACCGCCGGATGGGCGAAAACATCTGGGGTCGTCCAAAATCACCCGTCAACCGTCGTGAATACGGCCCCGGCCAGCATGGTCAGCGCCGCAAGGGCAAACTGTCCGACTTCGGAACACAGCTGCGCGCGAAGCAAAAGCTGAAGGGTTATTACGGCGACCTGACCGAAAAGCAGTTCCGCCGCATTTATGGCGAAGCCGAGCGTGTAAAAGGCGATACAGGTGAAAACCTGATCGGTCTGCTCGAGCGTCGTCTGGATGCCGTTGTTTACCGCGCCAAATTCGTGCCAACCGTCTTTGCTGCGCGCCAGTTCGTGAACCACGGCCACGTCACAGTGAACGGCAAGCGCGTCAACATCCCGTCCTACCGCGTAAAGGAAGGCGACGTGATCGAAGTGCGCCAGAAGTCCAAGCAGCTTGAGCTGGTTCTGGTCGCGTCCCAACTGCCAGAGCGCGATGTGCCTGATTACATGGACGTCGACCATAACAAGATGACAGCGACTTTCGTGCGCACACCGGGCCTAGGCGATGTGCCATATCCGGTCACGATGGAACCAAACCTCGTCGTCGAATTCTACGCCAAGAACTAATCCTGGCAATTCTTCGGCGATATGCCGGAGCACACTCTTCAAGGCCGCTCCGATCCGGGGCGGCCTTTTCATTTCCAAGGCCCACCAATCCACTGGCTTTGCATCCTGCGGGGCGATAGAACGGGCGAAACGAGACGGGAACGGACTTTCATGGCGGACGGCATTCAACCCCAACCGGGCATTCTGGACATCGCACTTTACAAAGGTGGCGATGCACATCTGGACGGCGTCAGCAATGTGCTCAAGCTGTCGTCAAACGAAAATCCTTTAGGTCCAAGCGACGCCGTCAAAGAGGCGATCGTGCGGGCAACCCATGATTTGCACCGCTATCCGCCAACAGACCACGCGAAACTGCGTGCAGCGATTGCAGAGGTTTGGCATGTCGATACCGAACGCGTTTTCTGTGGCGTTGGTTCTGGCGATGTCCTGAAACTTCTGGCCGAGGCCTATGCCGGCCCCGGTGATGAGGTTGTCTTTACCGAACACGGCTTCTCCATGTATCCGATCTATGCCCACGCCTGCGGTGCGACACCCGTCGTGGTGCCCGAGAACGAGCGCGTCGTTGATGTGGATGCGATCCTTGCGGCCTGCACGGACAAGACGAAACTGGTCTTTATTGCCAATCCGGCCAACCCCACGGGCACAATGATCGGCAGCGCCGAGGTGGCACGTCTGGCCGAGGGTCTTCCGCCGCAAGCGCTTTTGGTGCTGGACGGCGCATATGCGGAATTTGTCGACGGGTTCGATGCAGGCAAAGCCTTGGTCGAAGCCCGCGAGAATGTCTTCATGTCGCGCACGTTTTCGAAAATCTACGGCCTCGGCGGCATGCGTGTGGGTTGGGGCTATGGCCCTCAGCCGATCATTGATGTGCTCAACCGCATCAGAGGGCCTTTCAATCTTTCTTCAGCTGCACTCGCTGCAGCGGAAGCAGCGGTGCGCGATACCGCGCATACCGAAAAGTGCCGTATCGAGAACGCCAAATGGCGTGATTGGCTGGCGAATGCTCTGGCCGAACTGGGCGTGCCATCTGATACTTCTACTGCCAACTTCATCCTTGCGCGGTTTGCCGATGAGGCCGAGGCGACAGCCTGCGACGCGCATCTGCGTGCAAATGGGATCATTGTGCGCCGTGTTGCGGGCTACGGCCTGCCGCACTGCCTGCGGATTACGATCGGTGATGAAAGCGCCTGTCGCCGCGTCGCCCATGCGGTCGCGCAGTTCAAAGGGGCCAAGTGATGGCCAAGGTATACGACCGCGTTGCGCTGATCGGGCTTGGCCTGATTGCCTCCTCCATGTGCCACGCCATGCGTCGTGCAGGTCTGGCCGGTGAGATCGTGGGGTATGCACGGTCTGATGCAACACGCGATACGGCGCGCGAGATCGGGCTTTGCGATCATGTCTATGACACGGCAGCAGAGGCCGCCAAGGACGCAGACCTTGTGGTGCTCTGCGTGCCGGTCGGCGCCATGGAAAGCGTCGCGCAGGAAATCGCTCCGGTCCTGAAACAAGGTGCCACGGTCAGTGATGTCGGTTCCGTCAAAAGCACGGTGATCGAGGCCGTGGGTCCGCATATCCCCGAGGGCGTACATTTTGTTCCCGCGCACCCGCTGGCAGGCACCGAACATTCGGGTCCGCGCTCTGGCTTTGCAGAGCTTTTTGACAACCGTTTCTGCATCATTGTTCCTATTGAGGGGTCCGAGCGTGCCGCCGTTGACCGGCTGATTGACCTGTGGCGCGGCATGGGCGCATTGATTGATGAAATGGACGCCGAGCACCACGATCTGGTGCTGGCGGTGACCAGCCACACGCCGCACCTGATTGCCTACACGATGGTTGGTGTCGCCGACGATCTGCGCCGTGTCACCGATAGCGAAGTCATCAAATACTCTGCTGCCGGTTTTCGCGATTTCACCCGTATCGCGGCCTCGGATCCTGTGATGTGGCGCGATGTTTTCCTGAACAACAAAGAAGCGACACTGGAAATTCTGGGACGTTTCACGGAAGAGCTCTTTGCCTTGCAACGCGCCATCCGCCAAGGGGACGGGGATCATTTGCATGATTACTTTACCCGCACCCGCGCGATCCGGCGCGGCATTATCGAGGCAGGCCAGGATACCGACGCACCTGATTTTGGCCGCGTGAAAGTGCGCAAAGAGTGAAGCGTTGGGCGATCCTCTGTATCGCCATGGTCCTGTCTGGCCCAGTGATTGCGCAGGATATCGTTCGCCCTGTGGCACGCCCTGTTTCAGAAACGCTGCCTGAAAATACCGTCAGGCCAGTTGCGCGCCCCGTTGCGCGCCCGCTTCTCGAATATGGCGCGCAGACGCGACCAGTGTTCCGCGCCGAGCGCAACCTTTTCGCCTTTAGTCCGAATGCCATCGCGCTGTCTTTGCGCCCTGCGGTGCGCCCCGCCTCCATCGAAGCCGCCGCGGAAGAGCGGCGTCTTGCGCGCGCGCGCGGACAGGTCTGTGGCAATCCCGCGATCCAAGGCACAGTTGTCGGCACGATCAACGGGGCAGGGGCCTGCGGGGTGACGGATGCGGTGAAACTACGCTCTGTTGCCGGTGTCTCTCTCAGGCCGCAGCCGACGATTGATTGCCGCACAGCGCGTGCGCTGAATACGTGGGTCGAACGTGGCGTTCTGCCTGCAGTGGGCGGCGAGGGTGGTGGCGTGTCCTCTTTGCGCGTTGTGTCACACTATGCCTGCCGGACGCGGAACAACCAACCTGGTGGGCGCCTTTCGGAACATGCTTTTGGACGGGCGATTGATATTGCAGGCATCCAGTTGCGCGATGGCAGCGAGATGACGCTGCTGACAGATTGGAACTCGGCTGATCATGGGGCGCAATTGCGCGCAATGTGGCGGGCGGCGTGCGGACCATTTGGGACAGTGCTTGGCCCCGAGGCGAACCGCTTCCACCGCGATCACTTTCATTTTGACACCGCACGCTATCGCAGCGGGTCGTTCTGCCGCTGATCCGTGCCAAGTCGTGCTTTACCCTTTTGAACGCTAGGCCTATAAGCGCACACATGTTGCGGCAGATGATCATAAGCATTATTTGCCCGGCGGCCTGAAACCTTTCACGCCTGCCGGGAAAAGGTGTCAGCGTGCGCGCACCGATCCAACGTGATAAATCCATATGACTGCTAAAGGACGCCACCCATGTGCGCCGAAACACCCGACTATAAACAAACCCTGAACCTGCCCCGCACCGATTTTCCCATGCGCGCCGGATTGCCCAAGCGCGAGCCCGAGTGGTTGGAACGCTGGGCGCAGATCGGCGTCTATGACCGCCTGCGCGAAAAGGCCGAAGGACGCAAACCTTTCACCCTCCACGATGGCCCACCCTATGCCAACGGGCATCTGCATATCGGCCACGCGCTGAACAAGATCCTCAAGGATATGGTCGTGCGCAGCCAGCAGATGATGGGCCGCGATGCCCGCTATGTGCCCGGTTGGGATTGCCACGGTCTGCCGATCGAATGGAAGATCGAGGAGCAATACCGCGCCAAGGGCCGTGACAAGGATGACGTGAACGTCGTCGATTTCCGTCAGGAATGCCGCAAGTTCGCCGAAGGCTGGGTGGATATCCAGCGCGAGGAATTCAAGCGTCTGGGCATCACCGGCAACTGGGCCGATCCGTATCTGACGATGAATTTCCACGCCGAACGCGTGATCGCCGAGGAATTCCAGAAGTTCCTGATGAACGGCACGCTCTATCAGGGCTCCAAGCCCGTGATGTGGTCGCCGGTTGAGAAAACCGCGCTGGCCGAGGCCGAGGTTGAATACCACGACCGCCAGACCGATGCGATCTGGGTGCGGTTTCCTGTGGCCCCTGCGGGTGAGGAACTGGCGCTGCTCGACGAAGCCACTGATTTTGACGACGCTCTGTTCGATATCGCAACCGATCTCAAGAACGCGACAGTCCTGATCTGGACGACAACGCCTTGGACCATCCCGCAGAACCGCGCGGTCTGTTTTGGCCCCAACATCGCCTATGGCCTCTATGAAGTCATCGGCCGTCCCGAGGAATGCTGGGCGACTATCGGAGAGAAAATCCTCGTGGCCGACGCGCTCGCTGAAGAGGTTTTTGCTGCTGGTCGTTTGGTCGGTGACGAGATGATCCGCCGCGTCCGCGATGTGTCGACTGAGGAACTCGCGGCGCTGACCCTCGCCCACCCGCTGCGCGGCGCCGAAGGCGCGTGCGGTGAATGGGACTTTGATGTACCCCTGCTTGCTGGCGAACATGTCACGAGTGACGCCGGTACCGGCTTTGTGCACACAGCCCCCAGCCACGGTGACGATGACTATGCCATCGGGGTCAAGCACGGCTTGCCGATGACCTATAACATCCTTGATGACAGCTCTTACCGCGATGACCTGCCGTTCTTTGCGGGCGAGTGCATCCTGAAACCCAACGGAAAACCCGGTGGTGCGAACAAGGTCGTCATCGACAAACTGGTCGAGGTCGGCGCGCTGCTGGCGCGTAAACGCATCACGATCTCGGACGCGCATAGCTGGCGCTCCAAAGCGCCTGTGATCCGTCTGAACCGCCCGCAGTGGTTTGCCGCCATCGACAAACCCGTCGGTGACGGTCAGGACGACTACGGCACGACGATCCGCGAGCGCGCGTTGCGGTCTATCGACGAATTGGTGACATGGACCCCGAAAACAGGCCGCAACCGCCTTTATTCGATGATCGAAGCGCGCCCTGACTGGGTGCTGTCGCGCCAGCGCGCATGGGGTGTGCCGCTGACCTGTTTCGTCAAGAAGGACACGCAGCCCACAGACCCTGATTATCTGCTGCGTGATCCAGAGGTGAACGCACGGATCTTGGACGCTTTCGAGACTGAAGGTGCAGATGCTTGGTACAAAGAGGGCGCGAAAGAGCGGTTTCTGGGCAACACGGTGAATCACGAGGACTACGTGCAGGTGTTCGATATCCTTGACGTCTGGTTCGACAGCGGTTCGACCCACGCTTTCGTCCTGCGCGATCGCGCCGACGGGTCCGAGGACGGCATGGCCGATCTCTACCTCGAAGGCACAGACCAGCACCGCGGGTGGTTCCATTCATCCATGCTGCAGGCCTGTGGCACAATGGGCCATGCACCTTATCGCGGGGTTCTGACCCACGGGTTTACGCTGGATCAGAAGGGCATGAAGATGTCCAAATCCATCGGCAACACCATCGCACCCGAGCAGGTGGTCAACCAATATGGCGCGGATATCCTGCGGCTCTGGGTGGCGCAGTCGGACTATACGGCCGACCTGCGGATCGGGGATGAAATCCTCAAAGGTGTGGCCGACAGCTATCGCCGCCTGCGCAACACCATGCGGTATATGCTGGGCTCGCTGGCCGATTTCACCGAAAGTGACCGGATCGCACCTGCCGAGATGCCCGAGCTGGAACGCTGGGTTCTGCACCGTCTGGCGGAACTGGATACCCAAGTGCGCGAAGGCTATGCGCGCTATGATTTCCAGGGCGTGTTCCAGGCTGTCTTTACCTTTGCCACCGTTGAACTCTCGGCCTTCTACTTTGATATCCGCAAGGACGCGCTTTACTGCGACGGCGACACGACCCGTCGCCGTGCTGCGCGCACTGTGCTCGATATCCTGTTCCACCGCCTGACCAAATGGTTAGCCCCGATGCTGACCTTCACGATGGAAGAGGTCTGGCTGGAGCGGTTCGGGGCGGACGACAGCTCGGTCCACCTTGAGGACTTTGCCGAAACCCCTGCCGAATGGCGCGACGATGCGCTGGCTGCGAAATGGGCCGAGGTGCGTAAGGTCCGCCGCGTTGTGACCGGCGCGTTGGAGGTCGAGCGTACCGCAAAGGTCATTGGCGCCTCGCTTGAGGCGGCACCGACTGTCTATGTCAACGCCGACACCGCCAAGCTGTTGGAGACCGTCAGCTTTGATGATCTCTGCATCACATCAGGCATCGTTGTTTCAACGGATAACGCGCCAGAAGGTGCGTTCACGCTGGACGAAGTGGCCAATGTCGCGGTGGTCTTTGGCCGTGCGGAAGGCGAGAAATGCCAGCGCTGCTGGAAAATCCTGCCCGATGTCGGCACCCATACACACGCAGGTGTCTGCGGGCGCTGTAACGAAGCACTCGGCTGATGGAATATGGTGATCCCAAGTCTGTGGAACGCATGCTGGCGGATTTCGACCGTCAGGGTGCGATGCAGACTATGGGGATCACCGTCGCGGATGTGGCACCAGGGCGCGTGATCCTGCAAATGCCGTTCAATCCGGCGTTTTCCCAGCATCACGGATTCATCCATGCAGGCACGGTCACATCGGGCATGGATAGCGCCTGCGGCTTTGCCGCGCTGACGTTGATGGACGCGGAAAGCGAAGTGCTGACCGTGGAATTCAAATGCAGCTTCATGGCGCCCGCAAAGGGCCAGTCATTCCGGTTTGAGGGCAATGTGCTCAAGTCCGGCCGCACGCTGACCTTCACCGAAGGCCGCGCCATCGCGATCGACGGAACGCAGGAAAAGACGATCGCCACGATCACGGCCACGATGATGGCGGTGCGCGGACTCAAGCCGTGATTTGCGCTCATTCGCCTGTGGGCGCGTTGGGGGCAGATGCGGTTGATGGTGCCGTGACGGCATTGCATTGGGGGCGCGAGGGTACGCTGACCGAAGGGCCGCTACACCAGCAGATGGCCGATGAACTCTCGGCTTACTTTGCAGGAACGCTCCGGCAATTCCGCACGCCGGTGGCGCCGCGAGGCAGTGCGTTTCAACAGCGCTTTTATGCGGCACTCTGCGCCATCCCCTATGGCGAAACCCGCACCTACGGCGATCTGGCCAAAGAGCTTGATGTTTCCGCGCAAGCCATCGGGCAGGCCTGCGGGGCCAATCCGATCGCGATCATTATTCCGTGTCACCGGGTCTTGGCGGCGGATGGTTTGGGCGGATATTCCGGTGCTGGCGGGATTGAGGCGAAGGTCGCCTTGCTGCGGCTTGAAGGTGCAGCCGGTTTGTTGATTTAGGCGGTTTCGCGGGCCGGAATGACCTGCTGGGCAACCCCTGCAAAAAGCAGGTAGACCGAAGTCAGGACCAAGCCCCAATGCGCCCAGCTGTTGGGATGGAAATCCACCCAAGCGGCCCAGCCTGCAAAGAACGTCCACCCCAAGGCCATCGGCAAGGTAACCACCCGCCAACGCTCGGTCCGGACCGGATGGACGAATTTCAGCGGCGCAAACATGGTGATGGCAAGGCTGCCGACCAGTACAAGGGACACCCAGAAATTGGGCTGCAAAGCAAAGATCACCAGCACCAGCATATTCCAGCATCCGGGAAAGCCGGAGAATGAATTATCTTTAGTTTTCATGCGTGTATCAGCAAAATACATGGCGGACGCAAAGGTGATGATGATAATCGCGAACCACCCCGTCCAACCGGGCAAAAGGCCGGATTTGAAAAGCGCATAGGCGGGTACAAAGACGTAGGTCAGATAATCAATGATCAGATCGAGCAGCACACCATCAAAGGCGGGCGCGTTGGTTTTGACGTCATATTTGCGCGCCAGCGGCCCATCAATGCCATCGACAAAGAACGCAACCACGAGCCAAAGGAACATCAGGCTCCATTGTTCTTCGACTGCGGCTAGCATGGCCAGCATGGCAAAAACGGCACCGGTTGCAGTGAGGAGGTGAACGAGAAGAGCTTTTGCGCGAAGTGTCATGAAACCGTCATGGGGGAAAACAAGTGGAGGGGCAACCAATTCTCAGGCTTTTGGATGTGCCTTTTCATAAACAGACATCAAGTGTGCCGCATCGACTGCCGTATAGGCCTGTGTGGTTGAAAGAGAGGCATGGCCCAACAGCTCCTGAATGGTGCGCAAATCGCCGCCTGCGGCCAGAAGATGGGTGGCAAATGAGTGGCGCATCGCATGGGGTGTTGCGGTGGCAGGCAGGCCCAGTTGCAGGCGGGCCTTTTCCATCACCTTCTGGATCGCGCGTGGTGACAGGACGCCGCCACGGGTGGCGCGAAATATCGGGGCGTCGTCGGCGACGGGATAGGGGCACAGGCGCAGGTAGGCGTCCACTGCATCACGCGCAGGGGCAATCACGGGGACGATCCGTTCCTTGTTCCCTTTGCCGACGATCCGCAACACATCAGGCAAGGGCACGTCGCGGCCCGTAAGGCCCAGGGCCTCGGAAATTCGCAGGCCACAGCCGTAAAGGAGTGTCACAACCGCAGCATCCCGCGCGGCAATCCAAGGATCGTTCGATTGCAGTTCAACCGTCTCGATCATCTCCGAGGCGGCGTCTATTTCAAGCGGGCGCGGCAGTTTGCGCTGGAATTTCGGGGCGCGGGTGGCCAGGACGGCTGTGGGCTCGAACCCTTCGCGCTCTGCGAGCCAGCGGTAGAAGGATTTCACCGCCGACAAGGACCGCGCCAAAGAGCGCGCGCCGACACCACGGGCACGCTCATGGGCCATCCATGCGCGCATGTCGCGGATCGTGACGCGGGCGATGGGAGCAAGACCCTGGCTGCCACCATTATGCGCGGTCATGAACGCCAGAAACCCGAGCACATCGGTTTGATACGCCTTCAATGTATTCTCGGCGGCCCCGGCCAGCGCACGCTGGCCTGCGAGCCACGCGCCCAAGGCGTCTGAGAGCGCAGGCGCGATCATCGCATCAGGCCAGCCAACGGCGGACGACCCGTTCAAAGACTCCAACAAAGAAGGTCAGTAGGTCGGTGCCCTGTTGCGGTGTGAATTGCTGCGGGTCTTCACTGCCCATGACCAGCATGGCGGGAAGGCGATCGGGGCCGAGGTCAACCTTCAGGCAGGCCTCGGATTTGATGTATTCTGCGCGCGCACCATAAAGGCTGCCGCCGACTTTGTGGAATTCACGCAGGGTGATCTGGCGGGCAGGCATGTTGCGACCTAGGGTGATATATCCGTCCACATAACCCTCGGGCATGATTGCTATAGCGTCGCCTGTGGCGCGTTGCGTGTCTTGCAGGTTGCTTTCCAGCACAAGGCGGACCGCATCAACGCGCAGGATATCCGCGACCTCTCCGGAAAGATCCGCGAGGAAGCGTTCAAAGGTGCTTGCATCCAGCATCCGCAGGATCGCGCGGTGGATTTGATTGGTGCCTGCAAGATTGTCATAGGCGGCCGCAATAACACTGCGGTGGGTGTCTTCAAGGCGGTCGAACCGCGCCTCGAGCCGTTCCATGGCGACCGACCGGAGATCGACGATATTGCCGGCATTCTGGTCTGCCTTCGCCCCCACGAGGGCGCGCATCACGTCCACATCGTCCAAAAGAACATCGGGGTTTGCGATGATCTTCTCGCGAAGGTCATCGGCCATCAGTGTTTTATTCATGAGCCTGCTCTGCTTTGTTTTTTGATAAACTAGCAGAGGGTTGGGGGGCTTGTCGCAGGGTTTTTGCGGACAAGTCAAAGGGCGTGGCACTTTTGCCCTAGTTTGCTGAAGGTAAGGTGGATCAAGATCCACCTTACCTGACTTGTCTTTAGAGAATTTTGATACCGGCCTTGGCGACATCCGCCATGAACCCGTCCAGACCTTTGTCCGTCAGGACATGGTTTGCCATTGCCTTGATCACATTTGGCGGTGCCGTCGCGACATCCGCACCGATTTTGGCACATTCGCTCATGTGGTTGGCGGACCGGATCGAGGCGGCAAGGATATTCGTGTCAAACCCGTAGTTGTCATAGATCGTGCGGATATCCTCGATCAGTTCCAGACCGTCCATGTTCAGATCATCCAGCCGTCCGATGAAGGGGCTGATGAAAGTCGCACCCGCCTTGGCCGCCAAAAGCGCCTGGTTCGCGGAGAAACACAGCGTGACGTTGACCATGATCCCGTCGTCCGACAGCGTCTTGCAGGTTTTCAGACCCGCCCATGTCAGCGGTACTTTGACTGCAATATTGTCAGCGATCTTGGCCAGCTTGCGGCCCTCTGCCAGCATGGTGTCGGCGTCCAGCGCCACAACCTCGGCAGAGACGGGGCCGGACACGATGGAACAAATCTCTTTCGTGACTTCCAGAATGTCACGGCCCGATTTGGCGATCAGCGAGGGGTTCGTCGTGACCCCGTCAACCATCCCGAGGTCATTGAGTTCTTTAATCTGGTCGATCTCGGCGGTATCTACGAAAAACTTCATCTGTTCACTCCAAAGCGGGGTTGGTGTTTGATGATGCAGCATTTACCTGATCTGCAAGGCGGCGGAAACCCTCAAAGGCGGATATGACCGATAGCTTTTTCCACGAAGGTGATCTTGTTGGTGTTTTGACAGCGCAACCGCTTGATCGCCTGCTTGACTACAAAGCACCTGAGGGCGGATGCCACCTTGGTGCCTTTGTCGAGGTGCCCCTGGGCCCGCGCAAGGTGCTGGGTGTCGTGTGGGGTGCGGGCAAGGGCGACTATGACCGCGCCAAAATCCGGTCGGTCATCCGCGTGCTGGATGTGGCCCCGATGCGCGAGGAGATGCGCGTTTTCCTGACGCGCGCTGCCGAATATACCCTGACGCCAATGACCGCGATGCTGCGCCTTGCGACCCGCGCACCGGGCCTTGGAGAGGCGCAGTCGATGCGCAAAATCTACCGTTTGGGCGATCAGACACCCGCCCGTATGACCGATGCGCGTGAAAAGGTGCTGGGCGTCTTGCGCGACTATGGCGGGCTGTCGTTTACCTTGGGCGAAGTGGCCGAGATGGCGGGGGTGGGCACGTCCGTTGTCAAAGGGCTGGTCAAACTGGGCGCGGTATCCGAGGAGGAGGCCCCGCGTGATGTGCCCTATCCGCAGCTTGATCCCGACTATGGCGGCAAGGCGTTGAGCGCGGATCAGGCAGCAGGTGCCGAAACGCTGCGCGCCGCGTTGCGCAGTGATACTTACGGCACCACCTTGCTGAAAGGGGTCACCGGATCAGGCAAGACCGAAGTCTATCTTGAGGCGGTCGCCGAATGTCTGCGCATGGGCCGTCAGGCGCTTGTGCTGTTGCCGGAAATCGCGCTGTCGGGCGAATTCATCAACCGTGTCGAGGCGCGGTTCGGGATGAGGCCGGCTGAATGGCATTCTGGCGTCACCATGACAGAACGCCGCCGCTGCTGGCGCATGGTAGGGCAGGGGGATGCGCAACTAGTGGTTGGCGCACGCTCGGCGCTGTTTCTGCCCTATCAGAATCTTGGGCTGATCGTTGTCGACGAAGAACATGACACCTCCTACAAACAAGAGGACGGCGTGCTGTATAACGCCCGCGATATGGCGGTTCTGCGCGCGGCAATCAATGGGGCGCAGGTGGTCTTGGCCTCGGCCACACCCAGCCTTGAGAGCTGGGCGAATGTCGAGGCAGGCAAATACACGCGGTTGGAACTGACATCGCGTTTTGGGGCGGCGGTGATGCCGAAGATGGCGGCGATTGACATGCGGGTTGAGGATATGCCCGCGGGGACGTGGGTTTCACCCACCCTACGGGACGCGATGCGGAAGCGGCTTGAGAAGGGCGAGCAATCGCTGATTTTTCTTAATCGGCGCGGCTATGCGCCGATCACGCTCTGTCGGGCCTGTGGGCACCAGATTGGCTGTGATCATTGCGATGCGCGGATGGTCGAGCACCGGTTTCTCAAGCGGTTGATGTGCCATCAGTGCGGCGAAACAAAACCTTTGCCTACCAAATGCCCAAGCTGTGATGCCGAAGACCGGCTCAGTGCTGTTGGTCCCGGCGTGGAGCGTATGGGCGAGGAGGTCACAGCACTTTTCCCTGACGCGCGTGTTGCTGTGCTGTCTTCTGATCTTTACGGCTCGGCCCGCGCGATGAAGGCGCATATCGAAGAGATTGCCGAAGGTGGCACGGATATTGTCATTGGCACGCAACTGGTGGCCAAAGGCCATAACTTTCCGTTGCTTACGCTGGTCGGTGTGATTGATGCCGACCTTGGCCTGCAAGGATCGGACCTGCGCGCGGCTGAACGGACCTTTCAACTGATGCGGCAGGTTGCGGGCCGTGCAGGGCGGGCGGAGACCCCCGGCGAGGCACTCTTGCAGACCTATCAGCCGGAACATGCAGTGATCCGGTCTATTCTGGCGGGCGATGAGGAAAGCTTCTGGGCCGCTGAGGCGGCAGAGCGCAAAGCCGCAGGCGTGCCGCCTTATGGTCGGATGGCGGGGATCATCCTGAGCAGCCCGAATGTGCAGGAGGTCTTTGATCTGGGCGCGGAAATGGCGCGCATGGATGGGCCGTTGCGCCAGATCGGGGCGCAGGTCTTTGGGCCGGCACCGGCACCCATTGCACGGGTGCGCGGGCGGCATCGGGTGCGGCTGCTGGTGAAGGCAGAAAAATCCGCGCCGCTACAGCAGGCGCTTGCCAAATGGGCGGGGCAGTTCCGTCTGCCTGCAAATCTGCGCATGGCGATCGATATCGACCCGCAGAGTTTTTACTAGCGCATCGGAGCCTCCGGCGGGAGTATTTCGGGCAAGATGATAGCGCTAGACGATATTCGGATCGGCGTAGTCGCCCATTTCCTCGCGCCAGTGACGGCGGCAGAGCGAGACATAGCGTTCATTCCCGCCCACGACGATCTGATCGCCTGCTGCCAGCACATTGCCGTTCTCGTCACGGCGGACCACCATCGTGGCCTTCTTGCCGCAATGACAGATGGTCCGGACCTCGCGCATTTCATCGGCCAGCGCCAGCAGGGATGCAGAGGCGGGAAACAGGCGGCCACGGAAATCGACGCGCAGGCCGTAAGTCATGACGGGTACATTCAGATCATCCACCACGCGCGCCAGTTGCCAGACATGGGCGGGCGTCATGAAATGAGCTTCGTCGAGGAACACACAAGCGCAGGGGCCTTCGTTCAGGCGGGCAGCGATCATCTCGAAGAGGTCGTCGTCGGCGCTAAAGGTGTCGGCATCCGCGCCGATGCCGATCCTGCTTCCGATGCGGCCAACGCCTGCACGGTCATCAAAGCGCGCGATCAGCAGGTAGGTTTGCATCCCACGTTCGATGTAGTTGTGCGACGCCTGCAAGAGCACGGTCGATTTGCCCGCATTCATGGTGGAGTAGTTAAAATAGAGCTTTGCCATGAAAAGTGATTAGCGCCGGTCTTGCCAACTTGGCAAGACCGATACGCAACGCAAATTGGCGTCAGTTGAGCTTTGGAAGTAAATGACCCCCAAGAATAACGGACCGCGGTCCAAACATATCGCACCGCTCAGCGCGACAACTCTTTAACCAGCCCCAAAACACGAGACTGAATTATTTCTGTCACACGGGGCATTGGCGTTGTATGGGAATAGCGAAATGATTTTCCCCTGCCGCAAGAGGCAGCAGCACGATGACGGAGTACACCTATGGCGGGTTATGGCGGCTATTTGAAGAAACATACCGAGGCCCTGGTCAAAGATGTCGGTATCGAAGCTGCCTGCGCGCTGACAGGGAAATCCAAAGCGACATTGGGGCGCTACTATTCGGATAGTAGTGAGCACGCGGATCGTTTCATGCCGGTCGATGCTGTGGCCGCTCTCGAAGCGGCGGCGGCCTATCCGCACGTCACATCAGCGCTGGCCGAACTGAAGGGTGTCACCCTGTCCTACGACACAGATCGCGCCAATAGCACGGGTGAAATCAACACCGATGTTATCAAGCTGAGCCAGCGTTTTGCCATGCTGATGGCAGAGTATAACCAGTCCATTGCGGACGGGGTCATTACCATTAACGAGGCCAAGCGGATGCTGCGGGAAACGACAGCGCTCCAGCAGGTGTTGCTGGATATGAAGCTGCATCTGGAAGAGACGTCGTGACGGAGATCACCGCATTGGACGCGGCCGGCTAGATCAGCGGAACAAACGGTACACCACAGGCGGCGAGAGTAAGCAGCAGTAAGATGGTGATAAGCAGCTTCATGGGGCGATCCTGGTTCTATGCGCGCTCAACGATGACAGATCCCACAGAATAGCCTGCACCGAAGGAACAGATCAAACCTTTATCGCCAGTTGCCAGGTCGCTGGAGTGTTTGGAAAACGCGATGATGGACCCGGCCGAGGATGTATTGGCATAGTCTTGCAGGATGTTGGGTTGTTCATCTGGCGTCGGGGCGCGTCCCAGAACCTTTTTGCCGATATAGTCGTTCATGGTCTTGTTGGCCTGATGTAGCCAGAGCCGACGCAGGTCTTCGGGGGCTATGTTTTCTTCGGCCATGTGATCCGCAATATGGGCGCTCACCAGCGGGAGGACCTCTTTGAAAACCTTGCGGCCGTTTTGCATGAACTGCATATCACGGCTGTCTTCCATGGCATCCTGTGTCCGGCGTAAGTAGCCGTTATTGTTGCGGATATTATTGCTGAACTGGGTGGCGCAACGGGTGGAGAGAACTTTGAAATGCTGGCCTTCGAGGTCTTCGTCGCGTTCCAGAAGCGTCGCTGTGGCCACATCGCCAAAGATGAAATGGCAGTCGCGGTCGCGCCATTCGAGGTGGGCCGAGCAGATCTCGGGATTGATCACCAGCGCGCGGCGAATGGAGCCTGCGCGGATCATATCAGCGGCGGTCTGGATGCCGAAAGTGGCGCTGGAACAGGCGACATTCATATCGAAGGCGAAGCCGCCCGCACCCAGAAGCTGTTGAATTTCAACAGCAATTGCGGGGTAGGCGCGTTCCATATTCGAGGCAGCGCAGATCACCAGATCGACATCGGCAGCATCAACGCCCGCCTCGGACAGCGCCTTTTGCGCGGCATCCACGCCGATCTCGGCCATATAGCCGGGGGCGTCATCGGGGCGTTTTTCAAGCTTGGGGAACATGCGGGTGGGGTCAAGAACGCCTGCCTTATCAAGAACATAGCGGCGCTCGATGCCGGAGGCTGCAACAATGAAATCGCTGGAGGAATGGGGTTTGGCCTCGACTTCGCCGGCGGCGATGGCATCTGCATGCTCGGCGTTCCAGAGGTCCGCGTAGTCGTTGAACGCGGCGACCAATTCATCATTGGTAATAACCTGTGAGGGGGTGAAAACCCCTGTTCCTGTGATGGCGACGTTGTGCATTCTGGCCTCTTGGATTGTTGCCGACAGACTAGGGTGGGTGGGGGGATAAAGTCTACCGGAACGCTGCGTACACAATGCGTGCACAGGCTGTACACATCCTGTGCGCACGCTTGGGCATCCCGCTGTTTACCTTTTACCGGCATTTTGAAGGCCAGCGGAGGACAGGCCCATGACCGACCCCAAAGACATGACCAAGACGCAGCGCATCCATTGGAGCTATGCCACCGATGCGCTGCGGATGATAGAATATGATCTGCATTCGGTGGCGCTGAAACTGCGCTGCCTGCCCCGCGAGTGGGACGAGATCTGGCAGGACAAGGACCGTCGCGACCCCAAGCGCGTGCGGGCGACAATCCGGTTGGACGCGGATGTGGTAAAGTTCTTCAAGGCGATGGGGCCGGGGTATCAGCCGCGCATCAACCGCGTGCTGCGGGCCTATATGCACTACCGGCTGGCCGCGATTATCGACGGACCGGACACCACGGACTACGTGCTGCACCCCGAGCGGCTGGACAAGACACTTATGGAACGGCCCGGCTGGGGCGGCTTGCAAAAGTTGGAAGCGGATCTGGAAGAGCGGCGGGCGCGGCTTTTGAAGGAGATGGGGAAGTGAGGGGCGATTGCAGTTGCGGCCGCTAAACCATCGTTGAATTGATGCTGAGGCAAGTCAGATCGGCTTTCCCGCCCGGCCTTGCCGGGCAGCGCCCGGACCTCCCCCATGGGGAGGGCGCTTCGCTTCTCCCCGAGGTCCGGGCGCTGCCCTTTGTTTCGCGTCGGGAATTATCCCTGCAAGCTTCGCACCCCAACATCACCCTCTTCCCGTGCCTGCATTGCCAGCGTGGCGGCATGTGACGCGGCGGCTGTCGTGAAGTAGGGGATTTTGTCGTAGAGGGCGACGGCGCGGATTTCGCGGCTGTCTTCGACCGCCTGCGCGCCTTCGGTGGTGTTGAAGACCAGTGCGATGTGCCCGTCCTTGAGGCGGTCGACGATGGTCAGCCCGCCTTCGTAGACCTTGTTGACGATTTCGCAATCAATCTGGTTTTCACTCAGCCATGCGGCCGTGCCACGAGTCGCTACGATGTTGAACCCAAGTTGCAGGAGGATTTTTCCGGCTTCGATCATATCCGCCGTTTTGTCCATATCCTTGATCGAGATGAAGACGGTACCTTCCGTGGGCAGGTTGGTGCCGGCACCCATCTGCGCCTTGAGGAAGGCGCGCGGGAAGGAGCGGTCCCAGCCCATGACCTCACCGGTCGAGCGCATTTCCGGCCCGAGGATCGTATCGACGCCGGGGAAGCGGGCGAAGGGTAGGACAGCCTCTTTCACGCTGAACCACGGGGTGTGCGGATCGGCGAGCGTGAAGGCGTCGCCCATGGGCAGCACGTCCATCGGGTTCTCGGACGCGGGGTAGGGCGCGCGCAGCGGGAAGTTTGACAGCGGCTCACCCGCCATCAGCCGTGCCGCGATTGAGGCGATGGCGCTGTCGGTCGCTTTGGCCACGAATGGCACTGTGCGCGATGCACGGGGGTTCACCTCGATCAGGTAGACGGTTTCGTCTTTGATCGCGAACTGGATGTTCATCAGGCCCACGACGTTGAGCGCCTTGGCGAGCTTTTCGGTCTGGTCACGGATTTCCGTGATCATCGCGTCCGAGAGCGAGTAGGGCGGCAGCGAACAGGCGCTGTCACCCGAATGGACGCCCGCCTCTTCGATGTGCTGCATGATGCCCGCGACATGGGTCGCGGTGCCGTCAGAGAGGCAGTCGACGTCAACTTCGACAGCGCCCGAAAGGTAGCTGTCGAGCAGGACGGGGCTGTCGCCCGAAACCACGACGGCGTCAGAGATGTAGCGGCGCAGGTGGTCCATATCGCGGACGATTTCCATCGCGCGGCCACCCAGCACGAAGGAGGGGCGGATCACGAGAGGGAAGCCGATGCCTTCGGCGATGGCGAGCGCCTCTTCGTCGGTTGAGGCGATGCCGTTGTGCGGCTGGCGCAGGCCGAGCTTTTGCACAAGCTGTTGGAAACGCTCGCGGTCTTCGGCAAGATCAATACTGTCGGGCGTGGTTCCGAGGATCGGGATGCCCGCGTCATTGAGTGCGTTGGCCAGTTTCAGGGGCGTCTGCCCGCCGAATTGCACGATCACCCCGTGCAGCGTGCCGTTGTCCTGTTCAACGCGCAGGATTTCCATGACGTGTTCGAATGTCAGTGGTTCAAAATAAAGACGGTCCGAGGTGTCGTAATCGGTGGACACCGTTTCGGGGTTGCAGTTGATCATGATCGTTTCATAGCCCTGATCGGTCAGGGCGAAACAGGCGTGACAGCAGCAGTAATCGAACTCGATCCCCTGCCCGATGCGGTTGGGGCCACCGCCCAGGATGACCACTTTCTTGCGGTCCGAGGGGCGGGCCTCGCATTCGGCCTCACCCATGACGGGGCTTTCGTAGGTCGAATACATATAGGGCGTTTGCGCCTCGAATTCGGCGGCACAAGTGTCGATGCGTTTGAAGACCGCGTTAACGCCAAGGTTACGGCGCGCGCGGCGGACCTGATCCTCGGTGCGGCCGGTCAGCTTGCCAAGGCGGGCATCGGTGAAGCCGAGCATCTTGACCGCGCGCAGGCCGTCTTCGGTGACGGGCAGGCCGTTTTTGCGGATGTCGGCCTCGGCGTCCATGATTTCGCGGATGCGCGCAAGGAACCACGGGTCGAATTTGGTGACGGCGTGGATATCGTCGTCAGACAGACCGTGGCGCATGGCCTGGGCGATCACGCGGATGCGGTCGGGGGTTTGTTTGGCCAGCGCTTTGGTGATGGCTGCGGCATCCGGTGCGCCGGGGATGTCGATTTCGTCAAAGCCCGTCAGGCCGGTTTCCATCGAGGCCAGTGCTTTTTGCATGCTCTCGTGGAAGGTGCGGCCGATGGCCATCGCCTCGCCCACGGATTTCATCGCCGTTGTCAGGTGCGGTTCGGAACCTGCGAATTTCTCAAAGGCAAAACGCGGGATCTTGGTGACGACATAGTCGATTGTGGGTTCGAACGAGGCAGGGGTCACGCCGGTGATGTCGTTGTCGAGTTCGTCGAGCGTATAGCCGACCGCCAGTTTGGCGGCGATCTTGGCGATCGGGAAACCCGTGGCCTTGGATGCGAGCGCCGAAGACCGCGACACGCGGGGGTTCATTTCGATGACCACCATGCGCCCGTCTGACGGGTTGACCGCCCATTGCACGTTGGAGCCGCCTGTTTCGACACCGATTTCGCGCAGCACGTTGATGCTGTGGGTCCGCATGATTTGATACTCTTTGTCCGTCAGCGTCAGCGCGGGCGCGACGGTGATCGAATCGCCCGTGTGCACGCCCATGGGATCGACGTTTTCGATGGCGCAGACGATGATGGCGTTATCGGCCTTGTCGCGCACGACCTCCATCTCGAATTCTTTCCAGCCGAGCAGGCTCTCGTCGACAAGGATCTGGCCGACGGGGGACGCCTCCATCCCGGTGCGGCAATAGTATTCGTAATCTTCGCGGTTATACGCCACGCCGCCGCCAGTGCCGCCCAAGGTAAAGGCGGGGCGGATGATGGCGGGCAGGCCCACGTATTCGATGGCGTCGATGGCCAGTTGCAGGCCCGCCTTGATGTCGCGTTTGCCGTTGACCTCGGGAGCGGTGATGATGGTTGCCTTGGGGTTTTCGATCCCGAGGCGGTCCATGGCTTCGCGGAACAGCTTGCGATCTTCGGCCATTTCAATGGCTTCGCGTTTCGCGCCGATCATCTCGACCCCGAATTTTTCCAGCACGCCCATGTCGGCCAGCGCCAGCGAGGTGTTCAGGCCGGTCTGTCCGCCCATCGTCGGTAAGAGCGCGTCAGGGCGTTCTTTTTCGATGATTTTGGCGACAACTTCGGGGGTGATCGGTTCGATATAGGTCGCATCCGCCAGCCCCGGATCGGTCATGATTGTGGCGGGGTTGGAGTTGACCAGAATGACGCGGTAACCCTCTTCGCGCAGGGCCTTGCAGGCCTGGGCGCCGGAGTAGTCAAACTCGCATGCCTGTCCGATAATAATGGGGCCCGCGCCGATGATCATGATCGACTGGATGTCGGTACGCTTTGGCATGGCAGTGCCCCCTATATCTGCAAATTGTCGTGGGTTATAGGGATGGCGACGCGGTGTGCAAGAGGCAGTTCAAATTTGTCGCCGATTTGATGCGCCGGATTGCGGAACGGGCCGTTTGATCTATGTCAACAAAAATAGACAGCTAAATATGTAAAGCTAGACTTACATAATAAGGAGCTGTCCATGCGCATTCTGTTTGTTCACCCCAATTACCGCTCGGGTGGGGCCGAGATTGCGGGCAGCTGGCCGCCTGCCTGGGTTGCGTATCTCACAGGATCGCTCCGCCGTGTCGGGTTTGATGACATCCATTTCATCGACGCGATGACCAACGATCACAGCGATGAATTTCTGGCCGAGAAAATTGCGGCGTTGCAGCCCGATGTTATCGGGGTCACCGCCATCACGCCGTCGATCTATAAGGCCGAAGAGGTGCTGCGCATCGCGCAAGAGCATGCGCCCGGCGCTTTGCGTGTTTTGGGCGGGGTTCATGCGACGTTTATGTATAAGCAAGTGCTCTCCGAGGCGCCGTGGGTCGATGTGATCGTGCGGGGTGAGGGCGAGGAGATCGTGACCGAGCTGATGTCTGCGGTGCGCGATGGCCGCTGGCCCGCCGAGAAGCGGAAGATCAAGGGGCTTGCGTTTATTGATGCGGACGAGATTGTCGCGACCCCTGCGGCAAGCACCGTCAAGGATCTGGACGGGATCGACCCTGACTGGACCATTCTGGAGTGGGAGAAATACATCTACATTCCGCTGAACACGCGCGTGGCTATTCCCAATATGGCGCGCGGCTGTCCCTTTACCTGTTCGTTCTGTAGCCAGTGGAAGTTCTGGCGTGATTACCGCGTGCGTGACCCCAAAAAGGTGGTCGACGAGATCGAGCGTCTGGTAAACGAACAGCAGGTGGGGTTCTTTATTCTTGCCGACGAAGAACCCACCATCAACCGCAAGAAATTTATCCAGTTCTGTGAGGAGCTGATCGCGCGGGGGCTGCCTGATAAGGTAAAATGGGGCATCAATACACGGGTGACGGACATCTATCGTGACCGCGAATTGCTGAAATTCTACCGCGAGGCGGGCTTGGTTCACGTCAGTCTGGGGACCGAGGCCGCAGCGCAGATGAAGCTGGACCAGTTCAACAAGGAAACCAAGGTCGAAGAGAATAAAGAGGCCATCCGCCTGCTGCGCGAGGCCGATATTCTGGTCGAGGCGCAGTTTATTGTGGGGCTGGACAACGAGACGCCCGAGACCCTGAACGAGACCTATAAGATGGCATGGGACTGGCAGCCGGATCTTGCCAACTGGGCGATGTACACGCCCTGGCCGTTCACGCCGCTGTTTCAGGAGTTGAAGGATCAGGTCGAGGTGTTCGACTTCAGCCGCTACAACTTTGTGACCCCGATCATGAAACCGGCAGCGATGACGCGCGGTGAATTGCTGGACGGTGTGATGAACAACTATCGCCGGTTCTATATGAAAAAGGCGCTGTTCCATTATCCTTGGCGCGGCACGGGATTCCGGCGGCGCTATCTGCTTGGATGTCTGAAGGCGTTCATGAAGGCGGGCTTTGCGCGGACCTTCTATGATCTGGGCAAGGTGGGCTATACGGGGCCGCAATCCAAGAAGAACCTTGATTTCCATTTCGATGAGACCCGCACGATTGCCGAGGCACAGATGGAGGATTGGGAGGCCAGCGCCGATAAGGCCGCGAGAGCAGCCGAGCGCCGTGCCGCGATCCGTGCGCAGGGCAAGGAAAGGGCTGCGGAACGTGCGGCCGATTTCAAGATGCCGAATGGTGCCCAGATTAAGGCCTGCGGCGGCGGGTCCGAACAAATGGAGGACGCCTGACGATGCCAATCGCGGTGCGGGCCTGATCGGGCCGAACGCGATCCTGCAACTGTTGCCCGTGCTGGAACGCGCCGGTGGCCAGCCTTTGCGTGATCAGGTGATGGCCGCTGCAGGGGTGTTTGCGCCGCCAAGCGATGAGGGAATGATGCCGGAGGGGCCTGCCGCGCGCATGCATCAGGCCCTGCGCGCGATCGAACCGGAAATGGCCCCGTCGCTGGCCTGGGCCGCCGGTGAGCGGACGGCGCGCTATATTATGGCGCGGCGCATTCCGAAACCTGCGCAGCTGTTGTTGCGGGTTCTGCCCGCTGCGCTGGCTGGGCCGGTCCTGTCAAAGGCGATTGCGCAACATGCATGGACCTTTGCGGGGTCAGGTGAATTTGCGGTGACGGGTCCTTTGGTTTTCGAGATCAGGGACAATCCCATCGTGCGCGGGGAAGTCAGTGAAACGCCGCTGTGCCATTGGCATGCTGCGGTCTTCGAGACGCTTTTTCGCAGCTTGGTGGACCCGCGTCTGCGCTGTGTCGAGGAAAGCTGTTGTGCGACGGGTGCGCCTGCGTGCCGGTTTGTTCTGAACCGGGGCTAGGGTCAGGCACCTTGATACCAAAATTCGGCGCATTTTGGTGCCTCCGGCGGGAGTTTTTCTTGCAAGATGATGAGGAACGGTTGACTTCATCCGGGCAAAGGGGTGTATCGGGCCGACCAACCGCACCGTCCTAATGCCTTGAGGAATTGACCCATGCACGCCTATCGCAGCCATACCTGTGCCGATCTGACCGCCGCTAATGTCGGGGAAACTGTCCGCCTGTCGGGCTGGGTCAATCGTGTGCGCGACCACGGGGGCATCTTGTTCATTGATTTGCGTGATCACTATGGCATCACGCAGGTGCTTTGTGATCCGGATTCGGCGGCTTTTGCCGATGTGGAAAAGGTGCGGTCCGAGTGGTGTATCCGCATTGATGGCGAGGTAAAGGCGCGTGATCCCGAGCTGGTGAACCCCAAGCTGCCCACCGGCGAGGTCGAGGTGTTTATCCGCGCGATTGAGGTGCTGGGTGCGGCCAAGGAATTGCCGCTGATGGTGTTTGGCGATCAGGAATATCCTGAGGAAACCCGCCTGAAGTACCGCTATCTGGACCTGCGCCGCGAGGCGATGCAGCACAACATGAAGCTGCGGACCGACGTTGTGGCGTCGATGCGGCGCCGGATGTGGGATAGTGGGTTCCGCGAGTACCAGACACCGATCATCACCGCGTCGTCCCCTGAGGGTGCGCGCGATTTTCTGGTCCCGTCGCGCCTGCACCCCGGTAAATTCTATGCCCTGCCGCAGGCTCCCCAGCAGTTCAAGCAGCTGATCATGGTGTCGGGCTATGACAAGTATTTCCAGATTGCGCCGTGTTTCCGCGACGAAGACCCGCGCGCAGACCGGTCGCCCACGGATTTTTACCAGCTTGATCTGGAGATGTCCTTTGTCGAGCAGCAGGATGTCTTTGACACGATCCAGCCTGTGCTGACGGGCATTTTTGAGGAATTCGGCGGGGGCCGGAAGGTTGACCAGACGTGGGAGCAGATCAGCTATCGTGATGCCGCCCTGTGGTATGGCACCGACAAGCCTGACCTGCGTAACCCGATCAAGATGCAGGTGGTCTCCGAGCATTTTGCAGGATCCGGTTTTGCGATCTTTGCCAAACTGCTGGAGCAGGAAGGCACCGAGGTGCGTGCTATTCCTGCACCGACAGGTGGCTCGCGCAAATTCTGTGACCGCATGAATGCCTTTGCCCAGAAAGAGGGTTTGCCCGGGATGGGCTATATCTTCTGGCGCGAAAAGACCGCTGATGCGGTGGCGCAAGAGCTGGGGATTTCTGTGAAAGAGGCGCAGGCCAAGCTGAATTCCGGCGAGATTGAAGGTGGCATGGAAGCGGCTGGACCTTTGGCCAAGAACATCGGGCCGGAGCGGACCGAGGCGATCCGCCAGCAGTTGGGCCTTGGGCTTGGTGATGCGGCGTTCTTCCTTGGTGGCAAGCCGAAAGCGTTTGAAGGCGTAGCAGGCAAGGCGCGCACTGTTATCGGTGATGAGCTGGGCCTGACGGATCAGGACCGTTTTGCATTCGCATGGATCGTGGATTTCCCGATCTACGAGCAGGACGAAGAGACCGGCAAGATTGATTTCGAACATAACCCCTTCTCGATGCCGCAAGGCGGGATGGAGGCGCTCGAGGGTGATCCGCTCAAGGTGCTCGGATACCAGTATGATCTGGCCTGCAACGGTTATGAGCTGGTGTCCGGTGCGATCCGGAACCACCGCCCCGAGATCATGTTCAAGGCGTTTGAACTGGCCGGATATGGCAAGGACGAAGTTGAAAAGCGCTTTGGCGGCATGGTCAACGCTTTCCAATATGGCGCGCCGCCCCACGGGGGCTGTGCCGCGGGGATCGACCGGATCGTGATGTTGCTGGCGAATGCGTCGAACATCCGTGAAGTGATCATGTTCCCGATGAACCAGCGCGCCGAAGACCTGATGATGGGCGCGCCGAGCGAGCCACAGAACGAGCAGTTGCGCGAATTGCGTCTGCGTGTTCTGCCACCCGAAAGCTAGACTACTGTCGCTAGAGCGGCCCGCCTGCGGCGAGCCGTGTCTGCACCAGCTGTGACAGGGCTATGACGCCGGGCCCCGCGTTCTGGCCGGCGCGTCGCAGCCGGATCAGGTTTGTGACAGCAGCGTCGAGGTCATGATCCTTGGCGCTGCGTGCCACGCCGCCAAGAAACTGTGTGATATAATCCAGCGTGTCATCTTCGTCCGTGTCGTCAAGCACCTGCGCGATATGATGCAGGTCGTCGCGATAGGCGACCAGATCGGGCCGGATCGTTTCATCGGATACCGCGCGGGGGGTTGCGGGTTGCCGTTCCTTGGGCAGGTTTTCCAGAATTGCGGTCTGAAATCCCAGCAGGCTGTCGACCGGTTTGGCGACAAAGCCGTCGGCACCTGCGGCGATCACATCATGCGCGTGATCATCACCGCTCATCCCCAAGAGCACCTCGATCCGCGGGGTTGCTGCGGCCAGCATCCGCAGCAGTGACAGCCCCGACCCGTCGGGCAGGCCCACATCGACCAAAAGCACGTTGGGCCGGTAGATCGCCAGATGGCGCCGCGCATTTTCCAGACTGTCAGCGCGCCTGAGCCGCGCGCCCGAACGCAGGCACATCAGGCGGATCGCCTCGCTTGCGAAGCGACTGTCTTCGACCACAAGAACGGTCAGCCCCAGCAGCGGGCGGCGTGCGGTGGGCGCACGGGTAAACATCAGTTCATCAAGCGTTGCCATCTGATTCTTCCCTTCGTTGCAGCTCCCACATTCAAAGCAGCACAAGGTGAAGAGGTGATTAACCGCATCGTCCGTTGCACACGACGTTTGCACGCGCCATAAAGTGCAAAAGAGGAGAGACCCGCATGATTGGCCGTCTGAACCATGTTGCAATAGCCGTGCCTGATCTGGAGGCCGCAAGCGCGCAGTACCGCACCATGCTGGGGGCTGACGTGGGCGCGCCGCAGGATGAGCCGGATCACGGTGTGACAGTTGTTTTCATCAACCTGCCCAATACCAAGATCGAGCTGCTCTATCCGCTTGGTGAAGGCTCGCCCATTCAGGGCTTTCTCGACAAGAACCCCTCGGGCGGCATTCACCATGTCTGCTATGAGGTGGACGATATTCTTGCGGCCCGTGATCATCTGCTGGCCGAAGGTGCGCGCGTGCTGGGTGGCGGTGAACCCAAGATCGGGGCGCATGGCAAGCCGGTGCTTTTCTTGCACCCCAAGGATTTCAATGGCTGTCTGATCGAGCTTGAGCAGGTTTAGCCCCTTGTCCTGACGCGCAATCGGCGTATCTGAAGGATAGCCACGCTACATAAGGAATATCGTTTTGGGTCCCGTATCCGGTCTTGTTTTGCTTGCAGTCATTTGGACGGTTGTTTTCTTTATCGTCCTGCCGCTGCGTCTTGAAACCCAAGGCGAGGCCGGTGAGATCGTGCCGGGGACGCATGCGTCGTCACCTGCGAATTTCAGTTTCAAGCGCAAGGCGCGGATCACCACGATGTGGGCTGTACCGATCTGGATTGTGATCGCGGGCACGATCCTGTCGGGGGCTGTGTCGGTCCGCGACATCGACTGGTTCGAGCGGATGTCGACCCCCGAGGTCAGTCGCGACTGACGGCGTGATAGAGGTGGGTGAAGGTCGCGGCACCCAATATCGGAATCACCAGATTGATCAGCGGAAATGAGAGCGGGACGGCCATCAGGCAGCCTGCGAGCCAGATTTTCGCTTGGTGTTCCTTGCGCAACGCTTTGGCGCGGACCCGTCCGACACGGCGCATGGCAGCGAGTGTGAAATATTCGCGGCCCAAGAGGAACCCGTTCAGCGCGTAGAAGATAAAGAGCGCGGCAAAGGGAAACAGCCCGTAGAGGATGAAGGCAAAGAGGTTTGCCACGATCAGCACACCCATGAAATTCACGCTGTCGCGCAGCCCGTCCCAGAAGGTGACATGGGGGACCGCGGGAAGTGTGGGGAAGTGTTTGTCCTCGACTGCCTGCGCGACCTCATCCAGAAAGAGTGACGTGATGGCAGAAGCCACCGGCACCATCAGGAAGATCGACATCACGATGATCAGCCCGAGCGCCCCCCAGCTGAGCAGATCGCCGATCCATGTGACTTCGCCAACGCCGGGCAGGGTGATCGGGGCTGCGGTCAGCCATTCGATCAGCCACAGAAGGCCCGCGTAAAGGCCCACCAGCAAAGCGATTGTTAGGCCGATCCCGCGCCACAGGACGCTGCGAAAGCGGGGGTCGGGCAGTTGGGCAAGGGCCTTGAGGAAAGACGCAAGGATCATGTATCGGCCCATGTGGTAATGGCCGTGAGGTCGGGGCGGGGGCGTTCCGGCGGGGCGCTGGTTTCGGTGCCAAGGTGGATGAAACCGGCCACGGTTTCATGGGGTGCAAGCCCGAGGCCTTCGGTCACGAAGGTTTCATCATGGCTCGCCCAGCCCGAGAGCCAGTTCGCGCCCCAACCCGCCGCAAGGCCCGCGTTGACCAGTGCGAGGCAGACGGCACCGGCGGAATAGACCTGTTCGATATGGGGGATTTTCTCGCTGGGTTTGGGGCTGCAGATCACCGCAACTGCAAGGTCGGCATTGGCGAACTGGTCCTGCGCCTTGGTGATCTTTTCAGGGTCGATGCCAAGTGCTGTGCCGCGCGTGGGCACCAAAGCGGCCAGTCGCGCAAGGGCCGGTTTGGCCAGAACGATAAAGCGCCAGGGTTCCAGTTTCCCATGATCGGGTGTGCGCGCGGCAGCCGTCAGCAGGGTTTCCAGCGTGGCACGGTCCGGCACCGGCGTTGTCAGCGTCTTGGCTGGGCGCGACCTGCGGGTGAGAAGAAATTCGAGAGCGGCTTGGTTGCGGTCTGGCATCGGTGTTCCTGTATTTTCTGTGTGCTACAGATATGAAGGCAGGGGCCGCGTGGCAACAGGGGGGCGGTTGATAGCAATTCGCGCGCTTCAGACATTGGATGGCTCTGTGGCCAGCGCTCTGAAAGGGTCCGATCCGGCAGGCTGGACTTTGACGTAAATTTCAGAGAATGGCGGCTTTGCGCCCATGTTAACCGTCGTCTGCCCTTAAACCAACGTCTCTCGGCAGTTGTGGAAACCTGTCGCAGGATGACCTCGTAGCGGAATTGAAACAGCACATCTTTCCCATCAAGAACCTGTGGGTTTAGTCCGAACTAGGGACCATGCGCCGGAACAGCAAAGAAAGCCCCCCGCCGTCATGGCCGAAAAAAAAGGCGCAATCTTTTGAAGGGAAGCGGGCTCTGTAGTCTTTTGGAACCGGAGCCTTCTCGCGATTACTCTTCCTGAATTGATTGCAGATAGTAAACAAGAGAGAGGATTCGTCCACGTGCGACCATTTCTGCGGTCTCCCCACGTTCGCTGGACGCTGCGGCTATGTAGCGATCCCCCCAGAGCGGCATCTCGTTTCCGTGCATAGGTATCACATTTCGCCTGTCGACCATGAAAACCGTGTATTCAAACGGAAACTCTCCGTCGTGTCGGGCGGCAAGACCCGTAAGATCAGGAGTTTCGATTTTCAACAGCGCCGCCAGTGGCCCGTCGCCTTTCCCCGACTCACCATGGCACCCAGAGCAGGCGACCATATATTCATTTTCACCGACTTCATCCGCTGCAACGGGCTGCGCTCCAAAAAAACTGGCAAGAATAGCCGCTACAAGACCAATCTTCTTCATTGTAGTATCCTCCATTCATAGAGGCCGGTCCCTCTTGGCCCCGAGGGGAGTATCAGGCCATTTGCGATTGTGAGGATTGACTAAAGTCAAACGTTCACGAACGGGGTGAATAGGTTCTTCGCACCCCGCATTCCATCGCGCCAAAGGAAAACGGATCATAAGCTAAGATGTCCGGATAATTTACGGAGCTAAGCGAAGGGCCGTTTCGTCCCGCAGAGCGGACCTTTGCGCAAACTGCGCAAGGGTCGGGTTCGTGTGACAGGTGCTTGGCTCTTGACTTGATTTCGCCTGCGTAGCGCTGGGCACGCAACAGTTTTAAGGCAATTCCCTAGAGTGCTGCTTTCATCTCGGCCAGCCAATTGTCCACGAACGCATCAAACCGCGCATCCGGCTGGCGCAGGGGGAAGACCTCGGCGAAGGGGTCGGGCGCGGTGATTTTGCTGCCGGACATTTCCTGCAACACGTTGTGGCCGCAGAACGGGACATAGGTTTCCGAATAGCCGCCCTCGTGGACCATCACCAGTTTGCCTTCGCAGACGTCGCGGGCCAGCGCCATGACTTGCGCTGTCATCATCTGGAAGGTTTCGGCGGTGGCCAGCATCCGGCCCAGCGGGTCGTTGGCGGCGGCATCAAAACCGCAGGCGATGATCAGCACATCCGGCGCGAAATCGCGGATGGCGGGCAGGGCGAGACGTTCCATCGCGGCCAGATAGCCCGCATGCCCTGTGCCGGGGGGGAGGGGGATGTTGAGGTTATAGCCTTTGCCTGCACCGGTGCCGCGGTCGGTAAAGGCGCCGGTGTCCATGGGGTAATTGCGTTCCTGGTGGAGCGAGACGGTCAGCACATCGGCGCGGTCGTAGAATACAGCCTCTGTGCCGTTGCCGTGGTGCACGTCCCAGTCGAGCACGGCAAAGCGGTTTGCCAGCCCGGCGGCTTTGGCGGCCTCAATCGCAATGCCGATGTTGTTGAGCAGGCAGAACCCGTTGGGATAGTCCGGCAGACAATGGTGGCCGGGCGGGCGCGAGAGGGAATAGGCGTTGGTCAGCTCACCGCGCAGGACCGCCGCGAGGGCGGCCTTGGCAAGGCCTGCGGAGAGGGCTGCGAGTTCATACCCGCCAGGACCGAAAGGGGTGCGCCGCCCGAGTTCGCCGCCGCCTGCGTCGGACAGTGCTTTGAATTCATCCAGATAATGCGCAGGGTGGACGCGCAACAGGTCTTCGCGCGTGGCAGGGGCGGCACCTTGCATGGCGAGGTCTTGGGCAAGGCCCGTCACTTCAATTAGGTTCTTCAGGCGGCGTTTGGTTTCGGGGCTTTCGGGCAGGCCGCCGTCGAGCGGTTGCACCAGCCCACCCACCGGCAACATGCCTGCGTAATTGCCGCCACCGTGCCAGAAGCACCGTTCGTCCCAGAAGAAACCTGTTGTCATGTGCTGCTACCCTTTGCGCAGTTGATAGATGCCTTCCGGCAGATCCAGTGCCGCCTCAAGATCGCGCAGTTGCGTGAGCGACAGCGTGATGCGGACCATCTCGTCGGTGCGTGGATCAAACTGGGAGATCGTGACGCAATCATCAAAGGCGTTGATGATGACGTCTTCTTTCAGGGGGGCGGCACCTTCATCAACCAAGGTGACAACGGTGGCATCATAGTCGTGTTCGATTGTAAACATGGGGCCAGCCTAGCTTGGGATTTGCGGGCTTACAATTGCGCAATGCCCTGTCCTGCGCGTTCTTGTGCCGTGCGTTTGTTTGCACAGTTGCCGTGACGCGGGCAAATGCTAGTTTCACGCGGAGCGTAAGTTGTCAGCGAAGGCCCCATGATCCGTTTTTTGCCCCTTCTTCTTTGCGCGGTCATCAGCGCCTGTTCCCCTGTGGTGGTCGAAGCACCGACGCCACAGCCGGTGATGCAAGCGGCCGCACCGGTGTCGCCGCGCCTGTCCCAGCGGCAGGCGGTCGATAATTTCGAGTTTGTCGTGCGCCGTGTCAAACCGGTGGCAGAACAATTCTGCCGGAGCAGCCGGCAGCAATCCAACTGTGATTTTCAGATCGTGATTGATACCCGTTCCGAACGTGGCGTGAATGCGTTCCAGACCCTCGACCGCGCGGGGCGTCCGGTGATCGGCTTTACGGTGCCCTTGATTGCCGAGGCGCGCAACCGCGATGAGCTGGCCTTTGTCATGGCGCATGAGGCGGCGCATCATATTCTTGGCCACATCGGGCGCCAGCAGCAGAACGCGGCCATGGGCGGACTTTTGGTGGGGGCTTTGGCCGGTGCGCTGGGGGCTGCGGATATTGAGAGCGCACAACGGATCGGGGCCACTGTGGGCGCGCGGACCTATTCGAAGGAGTTCGAGTTGGAGGCTGATGCGCTGGGCACACGGATCGCGGCGGCAGCCGGATTTGATCCGCTGCGGGGCGCGGAATTCTTTTTCCGCATTCCTGATCCGGGGGATCGTTTTCTGGGCACGCATCCGCCCAACGCAGACCGCGTGCGCACTGTGCAAAGGGTCGCGGCGGGGCTTTGATGGGTGTAAACCGCAGCAGAGGTAAGGACGAAGCATGATCAAAGGAAGCTGTCATTGCGGTGCTGTGGGTTACACGTTCAACCATGTGCCCAAACGGACAACGTCATGCAATTGCTCGATCTGTCGGCGTTTGGGGGCTTTATGGATTTATGCAAAGGTGCCGAAAATCACGATCACAGGACCAACGACGGCCTATGCATGGGGTGAGAGGTCACTGGCGTTTCACAGCTGCACCATATGCGGTTGCACGACCCATTGGGAAAACCTCAAGCCTGACGGCGCCGATGCCTATATGGCAGTGAATCTGCGGTTGGCCGCACCCGAGGTTGTCGCCTCCATCCCCGTCCGCCATTTTGACGGGGCCGATACATGGACGTTTCTTGATTAGGTCAGCGCCGCTGTGGCAATCGCGATAGCAGCAAAAAAGCAGGCCGATGCGGCGACAACGAAGCCATGCCAGATCGCGATAGAGAACTTTAGCGTCTCGCTCGCGTAGAATGGTACGCCTGCCGTATAGAGCAGCCCGCCCACGGCAATCAGCACCATCGCCGCGACGGGCACAACCGGCCAGAGCGACCAGACAAGGGCAAGGCTGAGCCAGCCCATGATCAGATAGAGTGCCGGCCCAAACCGCCCGGGTGTCTGCCAGAAGAAGAGTTTGAGTGTCATGCCGATCACAGCCAGTCCCCAGACGATTGCCAGCACCGCATAGGCAAAGCCGCTGCCGATCATCACCACAAGCGGCGTATAGGTGCCGGCAATCTTGAGATAGATGGCGGCGTGATCAAAGCGGCGCAGGAGCGGGCGGATCCCTTCCCACGGGGTCATGTGATAAAAGGCCGAGGCGACGAATGTCGCGATAAGCGTGGCGCCGTAGACGCAAATCGCGGCAATCTGTCCGGGCGTTGCCGTGCCCAGCGACCAGATGATCAGCACAATGGCCCCTGTGATCGCACCCAACACGCCCACCGCATGCATTGTGCCATCAGCGATACGTTCCGAGCGGGCATAGGTGGGATACATAGAAGATACCTTTTTGGTGACATAACAAAATTAGTCGGTTCGCCTGTTCGGTCAAATGTTCCGTTGGGTCAGAGCAGGTCTTGGCAGCCGCAGCCTGATGGCGCAGTCTCAGTCTAGATCGCGAAAGGTTAAAATTATGTGGCAACAGGTTTTGCGGGTTCGGCAAAGGGCAATCTGGTCTTGGGACGGGTTTGCCCATGTTTACAAAACAGAAGGGTCATTGTCGCAATGGCTCGTGGCGAATGTGGTTTTTGGCGTGCTGGCATTCGTGTTGCCGCTTTCGGCGGGCGAACGGGGAATGCTGTTGATGGGCGGTATTATCGTACTGGCCGCTGAATGTATGAACACTGCAATTGAACGTGTTGTGGATGATATCAGCACAGAAAAACGCGATGCTGCAAGGCATGCGAAGGACTGCGGATCGGCGGCTGTGGCGGTGACGGCTGTCGGGGTTGGTGTTGCGTGGGTCTGTGTGATTGTGGGCCTTCTGTGGTAGCGGTCTGTGCGACATTTTGGGTGCGCTCTTTTCAAAGGCGGGTCGCGGGCTAGGTTTTCGATTAGCAACGATGGAGAAACCGATGCGCCTGACGACACTGACCCTCGCCCTGTTCCCTATGGCTGCCGTTGCCGCAGGCGGCGGGAGCGAAACGCCGCCGACACCATCAGAGACAACGACAGAATGTGCCGAAGGACAGGTCTTTGATCTGGCGACACAAAGCTGCATGGACCCAGCCGAGAGTACCAATGACGACAGCGCCCGACTGGATGATGTGCGTGAGCTGGCCTATGCGGGCTATTATCAGGCGGCCCTTGATGTGCTGGATACGCTTGAAAACCCTGAGGCCCCGCTGGCGTTGACCTATTACGGTTTCAACCATCGCAAGGCAGGCCGCGTCGATCTTGGCATGGCCTATTATGATGCGGCTCTTGCCGCCGACCCGAACAACCTTCTGGCGCGGTCCTATATGGGGCAGGGTCATGTTGCCTCTGGCGATATGGTGCTGGCGCAGGCGCAACTGACCGCAATCCGGATGCGCGGCGGGCGTGATACATGGGCCGAGGCATCGCTGGTGCAGGCGATTACCACTGGAAAGGGCGCATCCTACTGACTTGATCTAGCGCAAGGTGCGGGGCGTGGCGGGGTGCTATCCTGAACCTACCCGCAACCGGAGGATCAACGATGCAAACCTTGGGCGACGCTCGCGAACATTTCTGGCGTGTCATCAAAATGGCCGATGCCTGTGAGGTCGATCTGTCGACCGCGCTGGATGAAAACAGGATAAATATCGACGAATACGCCGATATGATCACCAGTTGCCGTGGTTGCACACAGGTCGGAAAATGCGACCGCCTGCTGTCGGATGCCCCAAAGCTGGAGCATGCCCCCGACTATTGCGAAAATCGCGACACGTTTGCAGTGCTGCGGCAGGATTAAGCGGCACAAGGCAAGATCTTGAACAGATGATCGCACAAGGCGTTGTGCGATCTCTTTGTCATTCCAGAGGATGAAATGCTGCGCGCGGGCGTAGGACTGGCAAATATCCTACGCCCGCAGTTGGCCGTCAGGCCTTGGCCTTGCGCGTGTCCGGATGCAGCGCGGTGCCCAAAATATGCTCTGCCCGATGGATCACCTTTTGCGCACTGCCGACAATCTCGGGTTGGGGGGCTTGGGCGATTGCGTGATCCTTGCCGGGGTAATCCAGCGTTGACAGAAAATGCCGCATGCAATTGAGGCGCGCGCGTTTCTTGTCATTGGATTTCACGACGGTCCAAGGGGCGTCGGCGGTGTCGGTGTAAAAGAACATCGCCTCTTTCGCTTCGGTATAGTCCGCCCATTTATCAAGGCTTGCCTTGTCGATCGGTGAAAGCTTCCATTGCTTGAGCGGGTCGGTTTCGCGCGCGTCAAAGCGGCGTTTCTGTTCGGTCTGCGTGACCGAGAACCAGTATTTGTAAAGGCGGATACCCGAACGGGTCAGCATCCGTTCCAGCTCGGGCGTCTGGCGCATGAATTCGAGGTATTCTTCGGGTTTGCAGAACCCCATCACCCTCTCAACACCGGCGCGATTGTACCAGCTGCGGTCATAAAGCACCATTTCGCCGGAGGTGGGCAGGTGTTCGATGTAGCGCTGGAAATACCACTGGCCGCGTTCTTCGTCTGTGGGTTTGTTCAGGGCCACCACGCGGGCGGCGCGGGGGTTGAGGTGCTCGGTGAAGCGCTTGATCGTGCCGCCCTTACCTGCGGCGTCACGCCCTTCGAACAGCAGCACAAAGCGCTGACCGGTCTCTTGCGCCCAAAGCTGGACCTTCAAAAGCTCGGCCTGCAGTTCCGCCTTTTCGGCCTCATAAGGGCGGCGGGCCATGCGTGGCAGGCCTGCTGGCTTGCGGGTTCTGGGCGGTTTGGGCTTGTCGGCCACAACGGCATCTTGCATGCGCTTCTCCTTCTTTGCATGGCCGGAATGTAGCAAAGTAAGGCTCCGTTCGCCTTGATGTGGGTCAAGCCTGTGACATTGCGCCGGTTGATTAAGTGCCGGGATGGGCTAACATTCTTTCACGTTGTCACCGTAGGAGGACATTATGCGTCTCACAGTACTTGCCTTCGCGATGCTGCCAGCAGCAGCTTTTGCCCAAGATACCACCATTCCGACCCCGACAGAGCCCGTCGCGCAATCCCAGACCTGCCCCGCAGGCTCCACGTGGAATGCTGGCGCTGGCGCTTGTGCGCCTACATCGCAGTCGCCTATGCCTGTCGAGAGCAGCGGCTGCAGCCATGGCGCCGCGCGTGAGGTCACTTCCTGATCTGAGGACAAGGTCCTGAAGATCATTGAAAATGCAGTGAGCGACCGCGGCTCGAAATACGCGGTCGCAGGTGGCCTTGTTGCGTCAGCGGACGAGGCGCGGGCCTTTGTGAAGGCACTGTGCCGCCGCAAGAAATACGCCAAAGCGACGCATAACACATGGGCGGTTCTGCTGCCCGACGGCCCTTTGAAAAATGACGACGGTGAAAGCGGCGCGGGGATGGTGATCCTGCGGATGCTGGAGCGTGAAGGGCTGGAAGGCCACATCATCGTGGTGACACGGTGGTTCGGCGGCGTGAAGCTGGGCGGCGACCGCTTCCGCCGCGTACAAGACGCGGTGCGGGTTTATCTGGATGCGATGTGGGGTGGGTGAAACCCACGTTTCGGATCCATCATATCAAGCGAAACAATAGGGCAGCGGCCGACCTGGAGGACGCTTGGGAACGGAATTTTGAGGTAAGTCATTTGCCACATATCCAACGCTGATGATGCGGGCGACGTTGCAAAAGCGGCCTCCGGGGGGAGGTCGGCCGCTGCCCGGCGCGGCCGGGCGGGGCTTAGCTAAAAATTGACAACCTTGGATTGTTTCAAGAGAGTATTGGAGTGGGTGTAGTCGAGCATTGGAGTCCTTATGAACTTACCTGATTATCTGCAGCAAGGTGAAGTTGCGCGTTTATTTCCGGTTCTGGCGGACACATCAAAGGAAGGTCGGACAACTTCAATTTTCCTTTCCTGCCTTTCGGGTATTGATGAGCTTTCAAGCCAGATGCTGAAATCAGTCGGCGCTAAGGTTGGAAAACGATCATCCCTAACTTGTTTCACAGAGGTAGTTTTCAAGGGAGAGAAGGATTCAAAGAGTGATCGACCAGATGGCTTAATTGTACTGAAAAACGGTAACAAAGAATGGCGGGCCTTGGTAGAAACTAAGGTTGGTACAGCAGAACTTCGAGCGGATCAGATCGAAAAGTACCGCAGTATTGCCAAAGCGCACGATATTGATTGTGTCATTACAATTTCAAATCAGTTTACTTCTTTGCCAACTAACCACCCGATGCGCGAGGTGCAGATTAGTAAGTCGAAAATACCAGTCTATCACTGGTCTTGGATGTTCATTTTGACCGAAGCCGATCTATTGATAAACAATCGGTCAGTGGCTGATGAGGATCAGCTTTTGCTGTTGCGAGAATTGCGGCGTTTCCTGACGCATGAAAGTGCAGGTGTTCGTGGATTCACGCGTATGCCTGCGGAATGGCCTGAGCTGAATAGACTCGTATCCGCTGGTGGCAAGATAACACAAAGGTCAGAAGAAGCGCATGCAGTCGTTGGTGCTTGGCATCAGGAAACCAAAGACCTATCGCTTATTCTTTCGCGACAAACAGAAACCGCTGTGAGTGAACGCATAAAGCGAGCGCATCAGAGCAATATGGTCTTGCGAGACAAAGAGGCGCTCGAGATCTTGCGAGATACTCAGTGTCTGAAGGCGATCTTCGATATTCCTAATGCGGCAGCACCTTTGGAAATCTGTGCTGACATGAAAAGACGCACGATTGATATTGGCATGACCTTAAGCGCGCCCCGTGATCGGAAATCATCGAAAGCGCGCGCCAATTGGCTGCTTCGTCAGATTGGCACGGATCAGATAGATGATCTTCACGTACGAATGACATGGCCCGGGCGTAGCGAAGACACGCAGTTCACAGTTAAAGAATTGCGCGACGATGTAAGCATATGCGAAGCCGGAAAGGAAAACTTGCAGGTTCTTTCCTTCTTTATTTTCAACGCAAAGAGGTTAGGCGCCCGATTTACCCAGCAAGCTAACTTCATCACTGATCTCGAAACAGTGGTTCCACAATTCTATCAAGATGTCGGCCAATCCTTGACCGAATGGCGACCTTCGGCGCCGAAGATTAAAGCTGATAGACAAGACGCATCGGATGTGTCGGTAGAGGCACTTGAAGAGCAATCAACAGAGGAGGCAGGGGAGTTATAGGCTATTCGCCTAGAGCCCCCCACAAATCATACTCCCCCGCTTCCTCAACCGCGACCTTGACCACATCCCCCACGGCCAACCCCTCGGCCCCTTCATCAATAAACAGGTTCCCGTCGATCTCCGGCGCATCCGCCCATGTCCGGCACGTCGCGATCCCGTCTTCGTCGATGTCGTCGACGATCACTTCGAGCGTGCGGCCGACTTTGGCTTCCAGTTTCGACGCAGAGATCGCCTGCGCCTTTTCCATGAACCTGTCCCAGCGGTCTTGTTTGACGTCCGCTGCCACGTGGTCGGGCAGGGCGTTGGAGCGCGCACCTGCCACGTTTTCGTATTGGAAGCAGCCGACACGGTCCAACTGCGCCTCATCCAGCCAGTCCAGCAGGTGCTGGAATTCTGCCTCGGTCTCACCCGGATAGCCCACGATAAAGGTCGAGCGCAGGGTGATATCGGGGCAAATGCTGCGCCATGCGGCGATCTCGTCCAGCGTTTTGGCCCCCGCCGCGGGCCGTGCCATGCGCCGCAGCACGTCAGGGTGGCTGTGCTGGAACGGGATATCCAGATAAGGCAGCACGCCGTTGGACGGGTCGGCCATAATGGGGATCAGGTCGCGCACATGGGGGTAGGGGTAGACGTAGTGCGGGCGCACCCATGCCCCGAGTTGCCCCAATTCGCGGGTCAGGTCGGTGATATGGCTGCGCACTTCGCCGGTTTTCCACGGGTTCAGATCGTATTTGCGGTCCAGCCCGTAGGCGGATGTATCCTGTGAGATGACCAGCAGTTCTTTGACGCCCGCCTCGACCAGCTTTTCCGCCTCGCGCAGCACCGCGTGGGCCGGGCGCGATGCCAGCCGCCCGCGCATATCGGGGATGATGCAGAATTTGCACTTGTGGTTACAGCCTTCGGATATCTTCAGATAGCTGTAGTGGCGGGGGGTCAGGCTGACGCCGCTTGCAGGCAGCAGGTCGATAAACGGATCGGGCGCGGGCGGCACCACGCCATGCACCGCGTCGAGCACCTGTTCGTATTGATGCGGGCCTGTGACCGCCAGAATTTGCGGGTGGTGTTCGCGGATGTAATCGGGTTCGGCCCCCAGACAGCCGGTAACGATGACCTTGCCGTTTTCCTTGAGCGCCTCGCCGATTGCATCAAGGCTTTCGGCCTTGGCGCTGTCGAGGAACCCGCAGGTGTTGACGATCACGGCCTCGGCCCCCGCATAATCGGGGCTGATGGCGTAACCTTCCGCGCGCAGGCGGGTGAGGATGCGTTCGCTATCGACCAAGGCTTTGGGACAGCCAAGGCTGACCATGCCGATCGTCGGCTGGCCCGCACGGGGGGTGTCGGTGAGGCGCGCCTTGGGGGCGAGGTCAGGGCGGAGGTTTGGCGGGTTCTGTGTCATGGACCGCATATAGCGCGGGGCGGAGGTGTTGGGAATGGGCGTATTGGGGTACTGCTTTGCCCGGCGATAGATCAGGGTGCAGTGCGTTGTTCTGGTGCGGTGCGGCAAGGCTGCCATGACCGCCGCTTGTGCCGGACACGCGTGCTGACGCCGGATCAGTTCAGAAAGCGCCGGATCACAGAGAGCGTCGCCTGCGGTTGATCCCAGACCACGTCATGTCCGGCATCCGGTATGATGGCAAGACCGGCATCCGCAAACCGCGCTGCAAATTGGCTTTGCAGTGGACCAAGCCAGCTGTTGCAGGACCCTGTGACAAGCAGGACCGGGCCGGTAAACGCCCGCACCTGCGCCCCCAGCCGATCAACAGTTGCATCAGGCGCCCCGCGCCAGACGTTGCTTGTCAGCGCGCCGAAGCGCCAGTTGGGTGCCGTGTAGCCGCTGCCACAGTGGTACGGATTATCGGGGTGGTTGGCAAAGACGCCGACCATGTGGCCGATCAGAAAATCATCCTGCGCCGCGCTGTCCGGACCTGTGATATGCTGTGTGCGAAATCCGGCAATCACAGCCTGCCACCAGTATGTTGGGCCTGACATATAGGTGCTGCCGGTGGCCGCCCATGCCGTGCGACCTTTTGCATCCAGATATCCGGGTTCGATGAGAATTGCGCTTTGTACGTCGTCGGGGTTCTGGCCGATAAATGCGGCTGCCAGCATGGCCCCCCAGGAATGGCCGATCAGGATGGGCGGCTGTTCTGGTGAAACGATGTCAATGACAGCTTTGAGTTCTTTCAGATGGCCATCCAGCGTCAGAAGGTCTTGGGGCACACGTTCTGATAACCCTGCTCCTCTCTGATCGTAGAAGACGAGTTGGAAGCGGTCGGACAAAGCCTCGAGTGCCTGCAACGAGCGGAAGTCGCCCCCCGGGCCACCGTGCAGAACGATGATGGTCGGGGCATTTGCAGGGCCGTTCACGATCCGCATGTGCAACCTGATCCCGTTGATGTTCATGGCAGGCAAGGACGGATCATCGGTCACCAGTTGCGCGACCGTGTCATCGCCCTGCGAGCCTATAAACAGCCCTGCGATACCGGCTATCAGGCAAAGGACGACAGCGGCGATCCACTTAAGAGCGCGTTTCATTTCAATGCCTTGTGATTGGCCACCAGCCGGAGAACCTGCAGCATGAAACCGATCGGGCGTTGCGGCGCGTCGGTCTGATTGAAGGACCCGATCAGATAGATATCCTGCTCTGGCGCATAATAGGCGAAGGACCCGCTTGCGCCGGAATGGCCGATCAGTTCCGGTGTGGCGCGAAAGAGCGTCATCCAGCGGGGCAGCTTGATCCGCATCAGCCCATATCCATACTGGACAGGCAAGAAGAGCCGGTTCCATTGTCGCGCCTGCGTCGCGTTCTCTGGCTTGAAAAGCCGGTTTTGCATGTAGGCGCGCAGGAACAAGAGCATCTCGTCAAGGGTCGAGATAATACCACCGTCCGGCGCCATACTGGCCAGTATTCGGGGAATGGTCAGAAGTGTATTGTGGTGGTGGAGAGGGAGCCCAACGTCGGACCCTTGCAGGACCTTGGTATCTGTGAGACCGGTTGGCTGGCAGATGCGGGCTTGCAGCGCCTGATCAAAACTCTGCCCCGTAACCTTTTCGATCACTGCTCCGAGAAGTTGGTAGTTTGTATCGGAATAGAAAGACTTACCGCTGTCCGGCGCGGCCTGCGGCGGCAGCGCCCTCGTCATTTGCAGGACATCATCCAGGTCGTAGTGGCGATCCTTGCCTTGTTTGAGATCCGCTGCCAGATCGCTTTCATAGTAATCAGCAAGGCCCGAGGTCTGGTGCAGCAAATGCCGGACGGTCAGTTCTGCGCTGTAATCGACACCTTCGACGATATGCAGACCTGACAGATCAACATCGGGCAGGATGCTTTGCACGGTCTGATCGAGACGGATCAGGCCTGCGTCAGCAAGTTGCAGGATCAGTGTGGCGGTGAACATCTTGGAGATGCTGGCGATGGCAAAGCGGGTATCCGTTGCAGTGGTGCCGGCGCTGCCTTTGAAATCGACGCGCTTGTCGCCGGATAGAACCCGCAGCATGACATTGTGCGAATAGGGCTTTGCGCTTTCGGCATTGATCAGGGCTTGTAGGTCTTGGGAAAGCGTCATCGGTCAAGTCCTCGGGTCGTAGAAGATTATGCAAGCGTCGTTGCAGAAGGCGTTTGGCGCTCAAACACGAGTGTGAGGCCAACCGCGATGAACCATGCGATTGCGCCAAGCCCGAATACCGCGCCCGCAATGTCGCCCAGTGGTGGCAGGATCGTCAGGAGCCCGCCAAGTCCGGTCAGAATGCCAAGACCAACGACAGTTTTCCCAAAGCTGTGGTGAAGCAATCCGGCGAGGCTCACACAGAAGATCCAGACGCCGCCCGCGATTTCATTCCCGCCGCCTAGGCCGAGTTCAACCGCATGCAGGGTTTCCCAGAGTTGCACAGCCGCCGCAGTGTCGCCTTGGGCCAGCAGTGCGACCGCACGTTCGGTGGCGACATTTGCGATCATTCCGGCCCCCAGAACGAGGGTTGTCCAGACCAGTCCAAAGGCCAGTGTGATTGTGCTCCATTCCGGAGAGACCGTCTTGAAACGCCGCGCCAAAGCAACGACCAGAAGCGCGAGTGCCAGCGCGTTGATGACGTAGATCACCGTGTTCCACACGATCAAGACGGTTTGATTTTCCGCGCTGAAGCGGACGACGGCCTCTGCGTTAATGTCGTTTGTGCCGTAGCCCAGTTCGGCCAGCAAAGTGACAAGCAGGACAAAGCCGAAGATATAGGTGGCTGCACAAGTCAGGGCAGCGATGCCGCCGGTGCGTTGCATGTTCATGATTTCTTCCTTTCGGTTGGTCGCCGCAATGGGCTGACCGTCTTGATGGGGGTAAGCGTGTTTTGAAAGTGCTCTTTGAGGTGGTGGGTGCCGTGTGGTGTGCCGACCATATCGAGAGCCAATGCGCTCAGAAAGAAGCGCGCGGGCCCGTTGATCCGGCGCGGCGTCATCCACGGCAACAGGCAGAGTGCCAGCCGTCGGAGCACATCTGGCAAGAAGGTGATCCGGCTTGGTTTTTGCAGACAGGCAAAGGCCAGTTCGGCCAGTTCCTTTTGGGTGAATACGTCAGGGCCACCGACATCAATCCAATCCAGCCCTGCCGCGACGGCGTCTGCGGTCGCGACCGCGAGATCGGCGCCGTGGATCGGGTTGATCCGCTTTTCGCCGGTCCCGAACAGCCAGACCCGGCCGGATTGCGCCATCGCCAGAAAGTCGCCCATGTCCGAGAAATAGCCTGTCGGTGCGACAATTGTGGCAGCGACCGTGCTTTGCTGCAGTTCGGCAACGAAGGCGGATTTTGCGGCCACCATCGGGACGTGTCCCAGATCGGCCGCACGCAGGACGTGGATGTAGGCAAACCGGCTTGCCCCTGCATTCTCGGCTTCACGTAGAAGATTGAGGTTCGCCTGAAAGTCCACGTCCCAATAGCCAAGCCCGTCTGTCTGCCGCGTGATGCCTAGGCATGACACCACCAGTTCGGCACCGGCCATTGCACCTTTAAGACTGGCAGGGTCGGTTGCCTGCGCCTCGACCAGTTGGTCGGCTGCGATCGGTGCGGCAGTGGTTGCTTTGCGGACAAGGGCGATAACGTACCATCCGCGGCGTTGGTATTCTGCGCAGAGATAGCGGCCAAGATAGCCCGTTGCCCCCGCAATAAAGACGCGTTTCATGGCGTGTTCCTTTCGTTTATCCGGCGCGTGGGCTGGGGCGGAACAGACTTTTCAGGAAAGACCGTATTCCAGGGATCAGCCGCGTTCTGCGCGGCTGATCCCCGAGGCCAACGTCCTGAAAAAGACGTTCCGGGATGTCGTGCCGCCCACACCGCACTTGATAGCCCGTCCCCAAGAGCGGGTCGGTGCGATGACGGGAATTTCCAGCCAACGTCCCGGCCTCAACCGACGACGCGGTGGCCGCGTCCGCGCAGGCATTCCACCACGATGGATTCGCGCCTTTCGCTGACGTCCACGGCACTTGCGATGCCGCCGGCCAGCGCGCCTGCAATGGCGCCGCCCATGGCATCGCCACTGTCGGCTTCACCAAGTGCGGCACCGGCACCGGCACCAAGGACAGTCGCCGCCATCGTTTCCTGATCGAACTGTTTTTGGTTGCGCGCGAGGGCCTGACAGGCCTCAAGATCGGCCTGATAGGCCGGTGTCGGTGTGCCATCCAGAATGGGTGTGTAATTGGCACCGCTGTCGGCGCAGGCTGCGACCAAACCAAAACCGGCAAGGGCGATAAAGAATGTGTGTTTCATTGTGTGTACTTTCTCTTTTGTGTTTCGAGAAAGCAGATAGCCGGTCGCCGCCTGTCATGGCATGACCGCAGGCATCAATGAATTGACACTTGGTAACAGACCCGATCAAGCCGCCTGATTGAAGTAGGCAGTTGGGCTCAGGCCCGTCCAGCGCTTGAAGGCACGGACAAATGATGAGGCTTCGGAGAACCCCAGCAGATAAGCCGTTTCGTTGACGGTCACTTTCTGCGCGTCGAGATACTCTATCGCCATGCGCCTGCGCAGGTCATCATGGATTTCGGCGAAAGTGATCCCTTCATCCTTGAGCCTGCGATAAAGTGTCTGGCGGCTCATGCCGGTATCTTTTGCGACCCTGTCCATCGAGATTGTACCTTCATGCAGTTTGGGCAGGATCTGTGTTTCAATCTGTGCGCGGATGGATGTGTCGGCCTGCAGTTCCTTGAGCATGGCGTCGGCATGGCGCGTAAAGACACCAAAGGCGTATGCGTTTCCCGGTTCGAACAGTGTTTCGGGGCTGTCCCAGACGGGATCAATCCGGAGTGCATTGCGGTTGGCATGAAACTGCACCGGAACGCGGAAGAGCTCTGGATATTGGTCGACATGCGGGGGCGGGGGATAGGTGACCTCCAACCCGATTTCGAATGTCGCGTCAGGGAAGGACCGACGGAATTCGCTGATAAAGCGCGCAAACGATGCTTCGATGCCCAGATACTGGTCCGGCGGGACAATCAGATGGTCAACAATCCAGAGCCCGTCTTGTGTGTGCTGAAGTTCGAAGCGGGGTGCACCGGCAGGCAGGTTCACGTCGGCCATCAAGTGCAAATAGCGGTTCAACCGGTCAATGGAATGCGCAAGCGACGCCGAGGAGTGGACGATCTGCCCGACAACCGACATGGTCTCAAGTCGCGATTCCAACGTGTGCCTCAGCAGCAAAGCCGTATCGCCGGTTTGCTGTATCGCGGTACCGATCAGCGCCTGATAGGCTCCAACAGGAATACGATTGTCCTGATCCGACAGATCGTCCTCGGTCAATCCGCTTTCTGCAAGCAGCGTGGTCCGGTTTGCGCCTTTGTCGCATGCGTACTCTGCGAAGGCTGCGGCAAAACCCGCTGCCATAGTCTGTTCTGCCACAATCATCACCTCACGCGTGTTTCGCGGCACACAATATGTCTGGTTTGAGGTTTCAATCAACCGACACGGTTTGGCGGCAAGGATTCCAGCCCGAAACGATGGCCTTTCAGCGTTGCGGTACCGCGATTGAGGCAGACAAGCGCAGTGCCGTACCGTTGTCTATGCATAGCGCACAGGCTCTACGCCATCATCAAACGTGACGTGTCTGGACCGGAACGGTGCGCCTTCGACGGCGACCGGTTGAGAGATGCGGTCCATCCTGAAGTGCCGGAAATCCTGGCGCAAAGGATCCCACGCGACCAGATACCAAAGAGGTGGCAGGATAAGCATGGCTTGTGGCTCAACCTGCCGCTCGGTTTTGACCCCTTTTGCATCCGAATATTGGAACCGAAGGCATTGTCGGCAAAGAAAAGCCTGTTCAAACGCGGGCAAGAGATCAGGGACCATCTCTTGCACCCCTGAAGTATCAACCGCAGCGGCGAGTGGCCCAACATAGAGACACTCGAGTAACCTGCGCAGATCGCGCAGCTTGTCAGGTGGCAGCGCCTTTTCGATCTTGGCAAGCCCCGCATCGGCCAGACTGGAGAAAGGCAGCATTGCCGCAGCGCGCATGCTTGCCACGCTGATGATCAATGCGAAAACCTCGGGAACCGACAGTTGGGCTCTCGTCTGCACTGAACTCGGGTCCAGATACAATCCACCCCCGCGTCCCTGTTCTGCGTGAATGACATAACCCTCGTCCCGCAGGGCCGAGAGGTCGCGGATGATTGTGCTGCGCGATGCACCGACCTCAACGCACAAGGCCTCAATGCTGCTCGTGGCGCTTCGGCGCAGGCTGCGGACAATGGCATCTTGTCGGATACGGCTCTTCATTATGATCGTTTACCACACAAAGGTGTCAATTTCTGGAATGTTTTCGAAGTAGCCGTTTCTCGGTTCATCAATCAGGAGAAGCGACCATGCAAACGACCACAAACTTTCCGTCACCGACCGTTGTCACATTGAACGGCATTCGGCTCGAAGTCTTTGAAGCAGGACAAGAGAACAGAGGAAATCCGATTGTTTTATGTCATGGATGGCCAGCGCATGCCTATTCCTGGCGGTATCAGATGCCCGCACTTGCGGCGCAGGGCTATCACGTGATCGTTCCGAACCAGCGCGGATACGGAAACTCATCGTGCCCGCCGGAAGTCACAGATTATGATATCGCCCATCTGACCGGAGATCTTGCAGCGCTTCTTGATCACTATGGCTATCACGATGCTGTTTTTGTGGGCCACGATTGGGGGGCAAACGTGGTCTGGAGCATGGCGCTTTTGTATCCGGAGCGCGTGAAAAGCATCATCAACCTCGCGTTGCCCTATCAGCCCCGCACGCCGATGCCCTGGATCGACTTCATGGAGGCCGTGTTTGGCGAGGACAACTATTTCGTTCACTTCAACCGCAAGCCCGGCGTGGCAGATGCCATTTTGCATGCCAATACGCATCAATTCCTTCGGAACCTGTTTCGCAAGAATCTGCCATCGGTTCAGCCCGATCCCGGCATGATGATGATCAATCTGGCACAGGCGGCGTCTGCCCTTGGTGAGGCCGTACTGAGTGACCGTGATCTTGCTGTCTTCGCGGCATCCTTTGACGCGACAGGGTTCACACCGAGCATCAACTGGTACAGGAACATGGATCGCAACTGGCATATTCTGGCGGATGTTGATCCGGTCATCGCACGACCCGCGCTGATGATTTACGGAGAGCGTGACATGATCCCCGAATCTGACAATCTTGCGGATTTTGTACCCAACGTTGAGGTGGCGCGCCTTGATTGTGGCCATTGGATTCAGCAGGAGATGCCCGAAGAAACGAACCTGCTGATCTTGCAGTGGTTGACAGAGCAGACTGCAAGAACTTCCGTTTCTGTCAGATCATAGCGGTAAAGCCAATCGCGTGCTGGACCCTGCAAAGGGCTTTCGCAACTGCCAACTCAGGTTGGCAGTTGCGTGAAAGAGCCTGATCTATTGCTGCCCGACAGGTGTTGTGCCACCTGTTGTCAGCCGGCGGTGGCCTGTCTGCCGATCCCCGGCAAGACAAGCAACCAAAGACAGAATGCCGTTTCGGCGATGAGCGGCACGACATAGGCCGGTGCAATGAGCCCATGAAATTCCGGTGCAGCAAAGCGCAGGATGCTGCCGGTCAGGTACACCAGCCCCGACAGGCCGATACCAAAACCCAGAATGCGCGGAACAAAGCCGGAGTTGATAATCAGCACAGCCGTCAGCAGACAGTTCACACCAAAGAAGATCAGACCCAGATCGTAGCCATAGGCGTGCAAGCTGATGAAGCTCAGCGCCAGACCGGCATCACCGACGACGAGCGCCGCCTGTAGGTTGAGCAGGCCCGCCGCGATCAAGCCCGACTGGAGCAGCCGGAAGACCAGCGCGCCGAGTGCCAGCCCTGCTGACACTTGACGCAACATCAAGAAGAGCAGAACAGCCAGTGCCGCGTCGGCCAAGGCCATCACGACGTCTGCCAAAATCGAAAGGCGGAACCGCATTGTTTCGGCGCCGATCGCCTGCATTGTCCGTTCTGCTGATCCCAAGTCGATCAGCGGTCCGCGCAAGGCAACCTCTGATCCGACGCCGCAGAGAATAATGATCAGGTAGAACAGGCCAGCAAGGCGTGCCTGCCGAGGGGGGATGGGAAGCGTTTTCATTTCAGCACCCCCTAGACCACGACGACATTGCCGCGCTTGCGGCCTGTCTCGACGTAACGGTGGGCCTCGACCAGATCAGCGAGCGGATAGGTGCGGTCCATCACCGGCGCGAACGCGTTTTTGGCCATGAGCGCGAGGATCTCTGCGAGTTCTGCACGATGGACGGCAGGTTTTGACATGCCTGCTGCCGCGAACCTTGCCTTTTTGTGTCCGAACAATCCTGTGAGGATCATGTCGCGCAGCAGCGCCAGCCCCAACACCGGACACATGTAGGTCCCGTCTTTGGTCAATGCGGCTTTGGCGGCGCCGAAGGATGCGACACCGAGCGTGTCGAAAATGACATCGTATGTGGTGCCGCGCGTGAGCGGGTCTTGCGCTTTGTAGTCCACCACATGATCGGCCCCGAGCGACCGAAGCAAGTCTGCGTTGCGTCCGCTGGCGCTGGCGGTGACCTGTGCGCCCAAGGCCTTGGCAAACTGGACTGCAGCGGTGCCGAGACTGCCTGAGCCGCCCAGTATGAGGACCTTTTGACCCGGCTGGACGCCTGCGATGCGGGTCAGGAAATGCCATGATGTCATGGCCCCGTCGAAAAGCGTGGCGGCCTCTTCGTGGGACACGGTGTCCGGCTTTTTCAGAAGGCTGCCGTTCTGGTCCAGACAGATGTGTGTGGCGTTGGCGCCGAACTGCAGCCCCGCTTCGCCGAAAACGGCATCGCCAACACGGTATTTTGTTACCTCATCACCGACCGCGATGATCTCACCGGAAAAACATGTTCCGGACAGTCCGGCCCGTGGCCGCTTTAAGCCCAGAAAAAGGCGCGCAAATTTCGGCTGGCCGGCCCGCATCAAACCATCGGCGCGGGAAACGGCAGAGGCGCGAATGCGGATCAAGACTTGGCCGGCTGTGGGTTGCGGGGCGGGCCGCGAGACAGGTTTGAGTACGTCGGGACCACCGTAACGGGTGACGTCCCATGCATCGAATGTGGCTTTCATGATATTCTCCTTTTGCATGAAAGAAGAAATACCGGATTTAAATTGATCCAATAATTGTCTAAGATGAACCATAACGGATCATAAACGTTACACTGTCATGTTGGATTGGAAATCACTGCCTGCCTTTCTTGCCGTCGCGCGGTCAGGGTCACTGCGCGCGGGGGCCGAGCAGGTGAACGGGACGCACGCCACAGTTCGCCGCCAGATTGAAGGTCTGGAGGCGCAATTGGGCACGACACTGTTTCGCCGAAACGCTGGCGGGCTGACACTTACGGCGGCAGGGCGGCGTTTGCTGCCGCAGGCGATTGAGGCAGAGGCCGCGCTGCTTAAGGGGTTTAGTGCTGTGAAAGGGCTGGATCGCGAAGCATCGGGACGGATCCGGCTTTCTGCTGATCCGATGACGGCGCATTATCTGCTTGCCCCTGTTCTCGCGGATTTTGCCGCGCTCTATCCCGAGATCGAGATCGAACTGAAGCTTTCCTACTTTCTCGACTCGATTGAAAAGGACGAAACGGATGTGTCCATCCGTCACGTGCTTTCGGTTGACGAAGATGCCGTCGGCCGAAAGCTGTTTCCGCTCTCGCTGGGGGTTTTTGCGTCCCGCAGCTATATTGACGCCAGGCTGCCAAAGGCGGGCGCGAAGGGCAAAGGCCTGAACTGGATCGGCTACGGGGACGTGCCCGAGATGCAAACGATGATTGCGGCCACACCTTTTTCGCAGGCACGTGTCCGGCATATCGTGGGCGATCCGCAAATGCATCTGCATCTCGCCCGTGCGGGGGCTGGTATGACGTTCCTTTCGCATTGGGCATCAACGGTGTTTCCGGAACTCCAGCGTGTACCCGGAACGCAGTTGGATCAAAGGCGCGCGACATGGATTCTTTTGCATGGTGGATTGCGCCGCGTTCAGCGCGCGCGCCTTTTGGTGGATTATCTGAGTGCGGCACTTCTGGAGCGGCGGGCTGCGTTCATCGGTCAGTAAAACCTCTGGCGGCTAGGCCCAAACGACCGCAAGTGTGAGGCACAACAGCACTGTCATGATCGGGCCCCAGAGCCTGCGTTCTGCTGAAGATGGTGTAATCCAGTTCAGGATGGTTGAAATGCCAATGACAGCCACCGCAGCCCAAGTTGTCCAGCGCGGCCAGTGTGGCCAATGTCCCTCTGCTGAAAGGAGCGCCAAAGCGATCGCCCCCAGCAGTAGGATTGACACGGCTGCAATGATCCGCCCCGCCAGCGGTAAAGGTCCATCGACCTGACCGCCCTGGGTCAGCCGCCCCCATGGTGCTCCGGCGATAAGCGCCACCTGAAAGCCGATGATGCCGACGATCATAAGACAAATGAGATAGATCATGGACACCATCTTACCCATGTGAAGGCGGCCGCATCAATCGGCGCTTGACGCCGGGAAACCTGCATCACACCGGCTGTGTCTGGTTTTGTGTCACCCACAATAGCCCGAAGAGAAGCAGTGCGGCGGACACAGTGCAGGCAATTGTGCGGACAGAGTTCCAGAAGGTCCAGCGCGGAACGTAGGTCTGCAGCCAGTAATCGCGTGTCATGTCTGATGACATCTCCATGCCCGCCAGCGCCTCGTTCATCGGGACGTTGAAGAAGACTGTGACGCCGAAACAGCCGACAAGATAGACAAGTCCGGCCAGCATTATCAGCGTTCCGGCTGGTCCGGTAAGGCCAAGCGCGCCATAGCCTGCGATGATCAGCGACATTGCTGCCATGCCCAGAAACAGCGCCATGAAAACCCAGCGAAAGACCTCGCGGTTGATGACCTGCATGGCTTCGACGCCGCCATGGCCGCCCGTCTGTGCCAGAGACCGCATGATGAAGTCGGAAAAGGCAAGAAAGACGCCGCCCACAAGGGCGTATGCGAGAATTGCGAATTGGATGAGAAAGAAGAAAGTGGTCGACATTGTCGGGACTCCTGATTGCGTGAGGCGGCAGGAGAACGGGGTCTCCTGCCTGATGGTGTGGGGTGGGTTATGCGGCAGCAGACCATGCGCCTGCGGCCATTGCGGTTTCGGCAAATTCAGCGAAATCGCGGGGCTTGCGGCCTAGGGCACGTTCAACGCCGTCGGTGGTATTGGCATTCCGGCCATCCAGCGTTTCGCGGGCGATCTGTGTGAAAACATCCGCCACAAACTCACCGCCAGCTGCCGCTACATTGGCGTGGAAATCGTCATAGCTGATCGGCACGTATTGGATGTGGCGCCCAAGCGCTTTGGTCAGTTCCCCGGCCATCTCGGCGAAGGTCATCAGGCGCGGGCCGGTCACCTCATAGCGTTCGCCCAGATGCCCGTCTTCGGTCAGGGCCGCGACGACAACATCGGCGATGTCATCAATGTCGATGATCGGCTCGACAACGTCACCGCCCGGCATGGGGAGTACACCACCCATGATCGGATCTCGCAGATACCCTTCGCTGAAGTTCTGCGCGAACCATGCGGCCCGTACGATGGTAAAGGGCAGGCCGGAGTTGCGGACGATATCTTCGCCCATGCTGGCGAAATGCTCGCCCCGACCGGACAGCAGGACGATATGCTGGAGGCCGGTTTCCTGTGCGACTTTGGTAAAGGCCGCCAGCTGTTCCACAGCACCCGGGAAGGCGAGGTCGGGGAAATAGGTGACGTAGGCTTTGGAGACGCCGCGCAGGGCAGGGGCCCAAGTAGAAGGGTCTTCCCAGTCGAAAGGGGTTTCGGAACGTCGCGCGCCGCGGCGGACAGCGATGCCTTTGGCTTCGAGTTTGCTGGCGACGCGGGAGCCGGTCTTGCCGGTTGCGCCGATAACGAGGATTGGTTGGTCAGTCATGTTTATTCTCCTTGGTTCAAGTTGATGGCCAAGGTTTAGAAAGATTGACGGGTGCCGGTATTGACCACCATTGCCAAGATTTTGACATTTGCTGCCAAGGCGGTTTCGCATTCGATCATACCGCAAAACGAAAAGCGGCGCCGGGATGCCCGACGCCGCTTTCTTCAGGTGCAGTGTTCTGGTGTGGTTACTCTGTTTCGTAGAGCGTGAATTGCATCTCTGCGGCTTCTTCGCGAAGCGGCTTGCAGGCCGTGTATTCAGGCGAGGTAAACCATGTCTTGGCCGATGCGACATCGGGGAAACGCACCATGGCAACGGATTGTTTTTCTTCTTCTCCAACCAGTGCGGCTACTTTCTCGCCCATGGCGACAAACTCGCCACCGTGGGCCAGCACGGTCGGGCCTGCCGCAGTGGCATAGGCGTCCATTTTTGCGGCATTCTTCACGTCGAAACGTGCAACGATAAGTGCGGTCATTTTCATTCTCCTTGGTTCAGTTTGATGGCCAAGGTTTAGAAAGACTGACGGGTGCCGGTATTGACCGCGCCTGCCACTGCTTTGACATCTGCGGCCAATACTGCAGGGTGCCGCGCCTTACTTGAGCGATTTCCGGTAGGTTGCGGGTGTTACGCCCATCCACCGCTTGAACGCGCGGTTAAAGGCGCTTTGCTCGGAATAACCGGTCAGGAAGGCGATCTCGGACAGTGCGTAGCGTTCTTCGCGCAGCATGGCTGTTGCGATCTCGCGGCGGGTCTCTTCTGTCAGGGTTTGAAAGCTGAGCCCTTGTTCTGCGAGCCGCCGGTGAAAGGAGCGGGCGCTCATGCCGAGCGCGCGGGCGATCTGCGCCATTTTGGGCAAGCCTTCGCTCAGTGCGCGCGCGATTTCGCTTTTGGTCCGGGTTTGCAATGCGGGGGTGTCATCAATGCGGGCAAGCTCTTGGTCCAGATGTGACACCAGAAACTGTGTGATCCCTTCATCGCCAAGCAGATTGGGCGCAGAAACCGCGTCATGGGACATCAGCATCGCATCCATATCCGCCCCGAAATGAACCTGACAGCCGAAATAGGCTTCGTGATGCTCGGGTGTCTTGGGCGCGCTGTGCCTGAAATAGACCGCCAGCGGGGCAAATGGTCGGGGCGACACCTGCCTGCCAAGTGACACACCACTGACGAGGTCCGCCTCGATCGAGATGCGCATGCCAAGCCGCCGCGCCCCGTCGCGGTGCTCGATGAAGAGGTAACCTTCATCGGTGTTACGCAATTCGTATCGCGCCACGCTGGTCCACAGACGCCAGTATCTTTCGACGCGGGAAAATGACCCCAGCAGATTGGGCGCGGCCTTCCACGCAAGACCGAGGGCGCCATATTCGTCCGGACGCATCGCTTTGCCGACGATCACGGGCAGTGGGGTGATATCCATCTGCTGTGCCATCATCTCGATCATGCTGTAGTAGTCGTCCTCATCCAGCATGTGGGTCGGGTCCGCGGGGCCGTCCGCATCCAGACCAACCGAGGCAAGCACAGCCTTGGTATCAATCGCGTCGCCTGCGGCGTGCGCTACCTTTCTGGCAAAGAGCGAAGTGATCTGACCCATGTTCGCAGGTTAGCCTGATCGAAAGAACGCGCCAAGTGGCAGTCATGCGCCCGCTGCGCGGGTCAGGTGCGCCGCTCGGAACGCTCATTCCCCGCTTGCACGGTCATGGCGGTTCAACCAGTCCGGACCACGGATGACATGCCAGCATTGTCCCAAAGCAAGCGGCACGAGGCTGGCACATGCTGCAAGCGCCAGTCCGTTCCAGCCGGGATCCGGCAGACCCAGAAGGACCGAGAGCCACGGCGTCCACAACGCTATTCCGATCAGCGCGAGGCACAGGAAGATCGCACCCCAGACATAGAGGTTGCCTGTGACCTCATTCCTGAGAATCCCTGCATCGGGGTCACGCACGTTGAACACATTCCACAGTTGCGCCAGCGCCAGCGTAAGAAAGGCAACTGTGATGGCCGGTCCGCTTGCAAGGTGCAGCCAAAAGAGCGCCAGCACAAAGGCCCCGAGAGTTGCCACCGTGATGGCAGCGCCGAGAATGGCAATCAGCATCCAACGTGGGCGGTCGACGATCTCTTGTGCAGGATCGCGTGGCGGTTTTTGCATAATGGTCTCGTCGCCGCGCCCCAGACCTAGTGCGAAGGCCGGAAACACATCCGTGACGAGGTTTAGAAACAGGATCTGCAAAGGGAGGAGTGGTGCCGGCAAACCGGCGCTCACGGCAATGCCGACCACCAGAACCTCGCTGACGTTGCATGACATCAGATAGACGACAAACTTGCGAATGTTATCGAAAATCACGCGGCCCTGACGCATCGCTGCGATGATGGTGGCAAAGGCATCGTCCTGCAAAACCATATGTGCGGCCTCTTGTGCCACCTGCGTGCCACGTTGCCCCATGGCAATGCCGATATCGGCCTTCTTGAGCGCCGGTGCGTCATTGACGCCGTCACCGGTCATCGCCACGATATGCCCTGCATTCTGAAAGAGTGATACAAGCTTCAGTTTTGTGTCGGGTGCGACCCGGGCAAAAACGTCCGCAGACAGAAGCCGTGCGCGATCCTGATCACTGATCTGGTCGACATCCAGATCGGCCAGTTCGCGACCTTCAACCACGGTCAGATCACCATGCCCAAGGCCTGCTTCGCGTGCAATTGTTTCGGCTGTGCTGGCGTGATCGCCGGTCAACATAATGACGCGGACGCCGGCCGCGCGACTTGCAGCGATTGCATCGGGTACATCTGCGCGCACAGGGTCAACCAAACACACAAGACCGACCAGCGTGAGCCCTTCATAATGTGGCGCATCTTCACTGTCGGCGTGCTTCATCGCCAGCGCCAGCAGGCGCAGGCCTTCGCCCGCCGCCGCAGCACTGCGGTCTTTCCAGTCCTGTCGCGCGTGATCGTCCATGGCGCGCGCGCCATCTGCCGTCTGTACTTGCTTGCAGACGTCGATCACGGCCTCGGGTGCGCCTTTGACGGCCACCAGATAGGCATTGGCCGCGCGATGGACCGTGGCCATCATCTTGGTGTCAGGGTCAAAGGCGTGTTGGTGGACTTTTTCATTTGCCGCCAGCAATCCATCCCGCCCGAGCCCGGCTTTCTGGGCAAGCGACAGAAGCGCGATTTCCATCGGGTCGCCCGAGGGATGGTGCTTTGCGCCGTCGCCCAAGTCTGCATTGTTGCACAGCGCCCCGATCCGGATCGCCCAAGCCAGACGGTCATCGCTGACAGGATCAATTGTATCCCCGGCAATAAAAAACCTGCGAACATCGCCGTCGCTTTCGACACGCACCTCAGCATCAGCCAGCAAAAAGCGCGCCGCACTCATGCGGTTTTCGGTGAGTGTTCCGGTCTTGTCTGTCAGAATAACTGTAGTGGCCCCGAGTGTTTCGACGGACGAAAGCTGCCGGATCAATGCGTTGCGCTGGCTCATCCGCCACATCCCGTGCGCAAGACTGAGCGTCGCGACCACCGGCAAGCCTTCGGGAATGGCGGCAACGGCCAAGGCGACGCCGGTCTGCACCATCTCTGTTACGTCATAGCCGCGCAAGATACCCACCACGATCGTCAAGACTGCCAGTGACATTGTCAGCCAGACGAGCCGATGCCCCAACTTGTCCAGCCGGCGTTCCAGCGGGGCCGTGTCGCTTTGCGCTGATTGCGCAAGGTCGCTGATCTGGCCGATTTCCGTGTCCATGCCCGTCGCGACAACTACACCCTCACCCGTACCGAGCGTGATCGCTGTGCCTTTGAAGGCCATGCTGGCGCGATCACCCAAAGCGGCGTCCAGCTCTGAAGGGTTTCGTGATTTCATTACCGGCACAGACTCACCGGTGAGTACGGATTCATCGGCCATGAGACTTGCGACTTCGGTCAAGCGCAGGTCTGCAGTCACCATATCGCCGGCCTCGAGGATCACGACATCGCCGGGCACGAGCTCATGTGCGTTGATCTTCCGCACATCGCCGCCGCGCCGCACCCGCGTCTGCACCTGTGCAATCTGCATCAGTGCCTCCATCGCGCGGGCGGCCCTGAGTTCGGTGAAAAAGCCGATTGCCCCGTTGATCAGCAGCACAACGACAATTGCGATACCTTCTGCAAAGTCACCCAGAACGAAAGACATCAACGCCGCAGCGGCAAGCAGCCAGACGATCATGCCCTTGAACTGGTGCAGGAGGATCGACAGGGTACTTTTCTTTTTCTGTTGGCGCAGACGGTTTGGCCCGTGTGCGTCCAGTCTCGCGCGTGCGTGGGATTGGTGAAGCCCCTGCGCGGTATCGACCTCCAGTCGGGCGCCTATTTCTTCCACCGATTGCGCATGCGGGTTTTCGACCAGGGGTTTGGACATCATGTTCCTGCTTTATCTGGCAAGGTTGCGCCAGTGTGCCTGCGACGCGGTTCCGTCGGAAACTGCCACACTGTGTTTGATGTCGCTTTGACCCTGATCAATCAGCCGTCCGGATTGACCAATGGCACGGCACAAAACCGGCCGCGTTCGAAAAGGTGTCAACCGGTGCAGGTCTGCACGGCAGCAGCGGTGTTGCGTGCTGCCATGATCATCTGGTGATTGTTTGGGGCCTTACACCCCCAGACAATGCCGCATGATCGCCTTTTGCGCATGCAGCCGGTTTTCGGCCTCGTCAAAGATCACCGAATGGGGGCCATCCATCACGCTGCTTGTCGCCTCGTCATCGCGGTGCGCAGGCAGGCAGTGCATGAAGAGCGCGTTGTCCTTGGCCTTGGCCATCAGCGCGTCATTCACCTGATAGCCGCGCAGCTGGTTGTGCCGCCGCTCGCGGGCGGATTGCGGGTCGTGCATGCTGACCCACGTATCGGTCACCACCAGATCAGCGCCCTGCACCGCCTCGTTGGGGTCGCGCACGGTCGTATATAGCCCGTCCAGCGCTGGTTCAGGATCAAGCGGCGGCGGGCCGGTAAAGACCAGATCGAACTCAAACTGTTTGGCGGCATGGGCGAAGCTTGCAAAGACGTTGTTGCCGTCGCCTGACCAGACAACCTTTTTGCCCTTGATCGGGCCGTTATGTTCCTCAAACGTCATGATATCGGCCATGATCTGGCAAGGGTGCGTGCGGTTTGTCAGCCCGTTGATGACCGGCACCGTGGCATATTCGGCCATATCGAGCAGGGTCTGTTCCTCGAATGTGCGGATCATGATCAGATCGACATAGCGCGACAGGACCCGTGCGGTATCGGCAATTGTCTCGCCATGGCCCAATTGCATGTCAGCGCCGGACAGCACCATGGTCTGCCCACCCATCTGGCGCACACCCACATCGAAAGACACGCGGGTCCGTGTTGAGGGCTTTTCAAAAATTAGCGCCACCATATGCCCCGCGAGCGGCTGTTCGGCGTCCGGCGTGCCCTTGGGCAGACCGGCGCGGGCGGTTTTCATCGCTTTGGCATTGTCGATGATGTTGCGCAGCGCATCGGTGGGGGTCGTATGGATATCAAGAAAATGGGTCATGTGTTTCGCTTTTGTTGGGCCGTTTCCGACCAGTCAGTTCAGAGATGGGTCATTACCTGGACAAGGCGTCCTTCGGCTGTCGTGGTCAGACGTCGGTTCATGAAACCGGCCTGTTTATAGATTGTGATGGTGCGGGTGTCAGTCGTCCCTGGTGCCACGGCCACCATGGGGTATTTCAGGCGCAGGCTGCGGATATACGCTTCGATATAGCCGACAGAATGGCCCTGTCCCATGAAATCGCTATCGCCGACAAAGGTGGCCATGACCCGGGCGCCAAACGGCAGGTCCGCATATTGCGGCATCTCAAAGGCGCGGGCGTCGTGATCGTGGATATAGGCAAAGGGGTGGTCGATCAGGCTCACCACCCGCATGTCAATCGCGGCATTGTCCATGTCTCTTTCCATCAGCGCAATTTGCTTGTCCGCATCGGGCCACCAGACTTTGACATGCGCCGTCTGTAACCAGCGGCGCATCAAAGGCAGGTCTGCCTCAGTCAGGGGGCGGAACGTGTAATTACGCATTGGCCTCCTTTACATGGGATGCCGCAGCATCAAGCTTTTCTACCGCCAGCGCGATATCAGCGTCGGTGATATTCAGTGCAGGCAACAAGCGCACGACATTGTCCGCCGCAGGCACCGTCAGCACCCCTTGGGCAAATCCCGCAGCGACCACATCGCTGTTTACAGCCTTGCATTTCAGGCCCAGCATGAGCCCCGATCCGCGCACGGCTTCGAACACATCCGGATGTGCGGCCACCAGCCCTTCGAGCTTCTGGCGCATGATGCCCGCCTTGCGGTTGACCTCGGCCAGAAACGCGGGATCGCCCACGATCTCCATCACCTTAGCGCCCACGGCACAGGCCAGAGGGTTGCCGCCGTAGGTGGACCCATGCGTGCCCGCCGTCATGCCGGATGCCGCATTCTCCGTGGCCAGTACAGCGCCCAGCGGAAAGCCCCCGCCAATGCCCTTGGCGACCATCATGATATCAGGTGCGATGCCCGCCCATTCATGGGCAAAAAGTTTACCGGTCCGGCCCATGCCGCACTGCACTTCATCCAGGATCAACAGGATGCCGTGTTGGTCGCACAGATCGCGCAACCCTTTCAGACAGACATCGGGCAAAGGGCGGATGCCGCCCTCGCCCTGCACCGGCTCGACCATGATCGCCGCGATCTTGTCCGAGACCGCGGCCTTCAGCGCATCGTGGTCACCAAATTCCAGATGGGTGAAACCGGGCAACAACGGGCCAAAGCCCTTTGTCATCTTCTCGGATCCGGCCGCCGCAATCCCTGCACTCGAGCGGCCATGGAACGACCCCGAAAAGGTGATGATTTCGGTCCGCTCGGGCTGGCCTTTGTCGTACCAGTATTTGCGGGCCATTTTGACGGCCAGCTCGCAGGCCTCGGTGCCGGAGTTGGTGAAAAATACTGTATCGGCAAAGGTCTGTGCCACCAGCGCATCGGCCAGCTGTTGCTGGGCGGGAATATTATACAGGTTCGAGACATGCCACAGCGCCTGCGCTTGCGCGGTCAGTGCCGCGACCAGAGCAGGGTTGGCATGCCCCAGCGCATTCACCGCAATCCCAGCGCCCAAATCCAGAAAGCGTCGTCCATCAGCTTCCGTCAACCAAGAGCCTTCGCCGGAAACGAAAGTCAGCGGTGCGCGTGAATAGGTTGGCAGAATAGATGGGATCATGGCGATCTTCCTCAAAGGTAAGCCCGATTGGTGCAGGACCAAGCGAGAGCTGTCAATAATGTTAGGGGTTTACGATGGACGTGGCAAAGGGCGGCGCAGGTTAGCGTCGGCGTCGGCTCTCGAATGTTGCACAGGTCATCATGCGGCGCTGATAGCGTAGTCTTCATTACGAGGGAAGCCGCAAAAACCGCTGTTTGCTGCTGCGGCATCACGATCTGTCTTGCGCGGTTCACCGAACAGGTTCAATGAGCGGGCATGACCCTGCGTGCCGCCAACCCGCCTCTTGCTCTTGCCTTCATGCTGACGGCAACCGCATTTATTGCGGCGACGATGGTTATGGCAAAATCCCTGGGCACTGATACGCTTGGCCCGCCCTTGCACCCTTTGCAAATCAGCCATGGCCGCTTTCTCTTCGCCTTTGCGGCCATCGCTACAGCGGCCGCAGTGCTGCGGCCCAGGATTGCACAGCCGAACCTGAAGCTGCACTTTGGCAGGACGCTCTTTGGCTGGGGTGGCGTGACCTTCATGTTTTCAGCCGTGGCCTTTATTCCGCTGTCAGATGCTACGGCGATCAGCTTTCTCAATCCTGTGTTCGGCATGCTTCTTGCTATTCCGCTGCTGGGTGAACGTGTCGGGCCGTGGCGCTGGTTTGCAGCGGGCACTGCCTTGCTTGGCGCGCTGATCTTGCTGAGGCCCGGACCCGAAAGCTTTCAACTGGCCGGTTTGCTGGCACTGGGGGCTGCGCTTTTGATGGGGATGGAGTTGATATTCATCAAGAAACTCGCCAACCGCGAACCTGGGTTCCAGATCTTGCTGATCAACAATGCCATCGGGCTGAGCATCGCAACACTGGCAGTCCTGCCCGTCTGGGTGCCACCGACGGGTGCACAATGGGGCGCGCTGGCGGCGTTGGGGGTGTTGATGGCCACCGCGCAGGCGTGCTTTGTGAACGCCATGGCGCGTGCGGATGCGAGCTTCATCACGCCCTTCAGCTATGTCACGCTGATTTTTGCCGGTCTTTATGATTTGCTGCTTTTCGATGTCTGGCCGGACTGGATCAGCATCCTCGGCGCGCTTATTATCCTCGGTGGCGCATCGCTCTTGGCCTGGCGTGAACGGCGGGCCCGCTTGGTGCGCTAAGCGTGCAATACCCCTTTACCTTGGACAAATTAACGCCATCTTCTGTTAATAGATGAAAAACATGAGTGATGTTTACGAGTACCGTCGCGCGCCGAACAAGGGGCCAATCTGGCTCGCTTTTTTTGGCGTGGTTTTGCTGCTTGTCGCCATCATCTACTTTGAAGCCACGCAATTTCAGGCCCTTGCATGGGTGTTCGGTGCCGTTTTGATTGCGTGGATGCTGCTGCCGCAACCTGTCTCCGGTGTGCGGATCGACGCAGACTATCTGACCCTTGCCGCATGGCGCGACCCCAGGCCGATCCCGCTTGATAATATCGCGCATTTACGCGTCAGCGAAGCGGGGCTGGATACCGAAGTGGCGATTGTTTACCGCGATGGCACCGTCGAGGATATCTTCTCGGGCGACCTGCCTGATATCGACACCTTGATTGCCGTACTGGCAGAGCGCGGCATACCGGTGCGCGACGTCTCTTAGGCCTTGAGCCGATAGCCTGTGTGCATCCAGCGCAAACAAATCCCCAAGACCACGACACAGGCCGCCGAAACCACGACAAGCCCCACCCAAGGGCTACTGTCGCTGACGCCGATCATCCCAAACCGCACCCCGTCGATGATGTAAAAGAACGGATTGGCGTGGCTGAGCGTTTGCATGAAGGCAGGTAGCGCCTCGATCGAATAGAAGGTGCCTGACAGGAACGCCAAAGGTGTAACAAGAAAGTTCGAAATCGCAGAGAGCTGGTCGAATTTATTGGCAAAAATTCCTGCAATCATGCCCAAGCCGCCCATCAGGACCGACCCAAGCACCACAAAGACAACGACCCAGATCGGTGACTGCATCCCTACGCCCAAAAACAGAGCCGATCCCGCAGCAATCACAATCGCGACCAAGCCACCGCGTGCCACCGCCCCGCCGATATAGCCTGTCACCAACTCTCCGGCTGACAGGGGTGGCATGAGCGTATCGACGATATTGCCCTGCACCTTGGCGGAGGCAAGGCTGGAGGAGGTATTGGCAAAAGCGTTCTGGATGACCGTCATGGTCAGAATGCCGGGTGCCAGAAACACCATGAAGGGCACGCCCATCACATCGCCGCGCTGTGACCCTATCGCGATGGTGAAAATCAGCAAGAAAAGCCCCGCATTGATCAAAGGGGCCATCACAGTCTGTGACCAGACATTCATAAAGCGGCTGATCTCGCGCCGGACCAATGTCCAGGTTCCCAACCAATTCACGCGCCCGAAGCGCCGCACACCCATCTGGTTCATATCTTGCATCACAGCCATCCTTTGCAGCACCCTGACATAGTGGATTTCACCGCAATGGCCAGCCCTGCAGTGTGCGCTGCACGACAAGATCACGAAAAGCCGCGTCACTGCCTTCACATCACCCGCAGCAGTGTTTAATATAGGGACAACTTGATGAAGAAGGCCCGATCCGTATATGACGGATCTTCGCCGAAAAACCAAAGGAACAGATATGTCCTGGACAGACGAGCGCGTTGAGACGCTCAAGAAGATGTGGGGCGAAGGCCAGTCCGCAAGCCAGATCGCCAAAGAACTTGGCGGGGTGACCCGCAATGCCGTAATCGGTAAGGTACACCGCTTGGGATTGTCCAATAGGGCAGGTTCCGCCGGGGCTGCGGCCAAAGTAGCACCAAAAGAAAAACCGGCGGCGGCACCCGCTGCTGCGGCGAAACCGGCGGCCAAGCCTGCAGCACCCAAACCCAAGGCGGCACCCGCCTCGACACCGCCCAAAGAAGAGCCCGAGCTTGACGAGAACGGCATCCCGATTTCGGCTGCGCGCCGCGCGATCATTCCGGCAGGGCAACCTTTGCCGCCGCAGCCTTCGGCCAATGAGATCAGCCCCGAGGCACTCGCCAAAGTCAGTGAAGTCGAAAAGACAGCCAAGCGGTTGACCTTGATGGAATTGACGGAAAAAACCTGCAAATGGCCGGTGGGCGATCCCGCCACTGATGATTTCTGGTTCTGCGGATTGGCTGTGCAACAGGGCAAGCCCTATTGCGAAGCCCATGTTGGCGTCGCGTTCCAGCCCATGTCCTCGCGCCGCGACCGCCGCCGCTAAGGTGATGTAAGGTAAGGTAGATTATGATCTGCCCTCGTCGCAAAGGCCGCCCTCAGGGGCGGCTTTTTGCGTTCTGCAGGACGCGTCTGAATGTCGGAAAAGATGGTCGATGCTGCGAAGCGATTGCGACCACTTGCGAGGCATCAGGCAAAGCCTACTTCAGCGCGCCCAAAAACGCCCGCAAGCCCACATCATCGACCTTTTTGACCGCCTTTTTCAGTGGCACCCATTTGCGTTTACGCAGGCCCGCTTCGGGGTAGGTTTTCGTCATCTGTTTCACGTCGATCCGGTACACGCTGACATGGCAGGGCACGACCCGCCCGTCTTCAAAGCGTTTCTCGGTGACATAGCCGCCAATCGGGGCCTTGCTGACCTTGCCTTTGCGCAAACCCGCTTCTTCCCAGGCTTCGATTTTGGCGGTTTCGGCATCGGTGTGACCGTCCATTGGCCAGCCCTTGGGCACGATCCAGCGACCACGCGAGGATTTCACCAAGAGTACCTCTTTTCCGTCCTTTCCGTCGCGCAAGCAAAGCGCACCGACCTGCGTGATCGCAGTCGGGTCGACGACACAGACCTCACGGCCCGTCCAAAAAGAGCGGTCTAGATTACTCATATACCTGCCAATGGCGTGTTTTTATTAGGTTCTAACTAACACAAAGCGAATCGATGCGCAAATGGTGTCAGGTGCCGCGCGGTTTGGCACGCAGGGTGGGGTCTGCCTGTGTCGGGTCTTCGGGCCAAGGATGGCGGGGGTAGCGGCCACGCATATCACGGCGGACATCCGCATAGGAGCTGGCCCAGAAGCCAACGATGTCCTGCGTGACCTGCACGGGCTTTTGCCCCGGTGACAGGAGTGTGACCCTCAAAGGTGTTCGCCCCACCATAGGATGGGTGGTCACACCGAACATTTCCTGCAGGCGCAGGGTGATGCCTGGGGCGTCGCCATCGTAATCAATTGGGATCTTGCGCCCCAGCGGTGTTTCGAAATGTGCGGGCGCGGCACGGTCAAGGCGCTGCATCTGGTCCCAGTCCAGCATGGCACGCAGGGCTGGCAGGATATCAAAGCGTTTCCAGTCCTCAGCGCTGCGCACACCGGTCACGTGCGGGAGCAGCCAGTCTTCCAGCGTGTCCAGTAGCGTTGCATCGTCCATTGCGGGCAGGTCATCAACCAATGCCACCCTTGCGCGGAACCGGTCCGCGGCGGGCGAGGGGCGCAGGCCCAACTGGCGCACACCTTCGAGCATGGCTTGTGCTATGGCCTCATCCGGCGCATCCGACCATTGCCGGTCATCCAGTGCCAACGCGCCAAACCGTTCCTGCTGGCGGGTGAGGACCTTGCGGTCGCGTTTGGACCATTCACAGATATCGGCCCACGCGATCTGGTCGGCAAAAAGGTCGCGCAATTCGCGTTCCGTGAGCGTGACAGCCTGCCTGATGCGCGCCTCGCGGGTGTCGCCGTCAAGATCGGTGGCCACGATCAGCCGCGCCCCCGCTATCGGGTCGGCGGCATCAAGCACGGCCCCTTTGCCGCCTGAGAGCACATAGCGCGGGTCATCGCCTTTGCGCCGCAGGCCTATGCGGTCAGGGTAGGCGAGGGCGGCTTGCTGGCCAAGGCTGAGCGGGGCTTTGTCGGGCAGGCCTTTGGTCAGGCGGGGGATTTCGGATTTGATTTGCGCCAGTGCCACAGGGTGCGCGGTGCCGGGCCCGTCGTAGCGCCCCTTCAGTGCCGCGATGCGCAGCGCCAGATCAACCGGCGCGCCGCGCAACGGATCGCGCGCGGCCAGCAGGGCGGCGAGCGGGGCTGCAGCTTTGCCAGCGATTTGCAGTATATGGGCCAAACGCGGGTGCAGCGGCAGGGCAGCAAGTGCGCGGCCATGTGGCGTGATCCGAAAGGCGCTGTCGAGTGCGCCCAAGCCGTGCAAGAGTGTCCGTGCTTCGGCCAAGGCGCCTGGCGGCGGAGGGGTCAGAAATGCAAGATCATCGCTCCCCCAGACGGCCATTTCCAATGCGAGGCCCGCCAGATCAGCGGCCTCGATTTCGGCAGGCGCGAAGGCGGGGAGCGCCCCGTGCTCGCCTTTGGTCCAAAGGCAATAAGCGTCGCCGGGGGCCACGCGGCCTGCGCGGCCTGCGCGCTGGGTGGCTTCGGCTTTGCTGACTTTTTCTGTGACCAACCGCGACATGCCAGAGCTTGGATCAAACCGCGCGCGGCGGGCACGGCCGGCATCGACGACCACGCGGATATCTTCGATGGTGAGCGAGGTTTCCGCGATAGAGGTGGACAGCACGATTTTGCGGCCCTCTTTGAGGGGGGCTATGGCTTTGCGTTGCTCGGCAAAGGGCAGGGCGCCATAGAGCGGGCGAATGGTGCAGCCGGCGGGCAGGCGGCCAGCCAGCAGGGCGGCAGTCCGGCGGATTTCGCCTTCGCCGGGCAAAAAGACAAGGATGCCACCTTGGGTTTCGGCCACGGCGGATGCGACCAGATCGGCGGTCGCGTCTTCCAGTCTTTGGGTTTTGGGCACAGCACGGTCAAGAAAACGGGTTGTTACAGGAAATGAGCGGCCTTCGGAGGTGATCACGGGGGCGTCGTCGAGCATTGCGGCGACGGGGGCTGCGTCGAGCGTTGCGGACATGACAAAGATGAGCAGGTCAGGGCGCAGCACGCTGCGGCTTTCCCATGCCAGCGCGAGGCCAAGGTCGGCGTTGAGCGAGCGTTCGTGGAATTCGTCGAAGATGACGGCGCCGATGCCTGTCAGTTCAGGATCGGACTGGATCATCCGCGTCAGGATGCCTTCGGTGACCACTTCGATCCGGCTGCCGGCTTTGCTATCGCCGCGCATACGGTAACCGACGGTTTGGCCCGGTGTCTCACCCAACCCCTCGGCCAGACGCTCGGCTGCGGCGCGGGCGGCAAGGCGGCGGGGTTCGAGCATGATGATCTTGCCCGTTGTCAGGCCCGCGTCCAGCATCGCAAGCGGCACGCGGGTGGTTTTGCCCGCACCCGGCGGGGCTTGTAGGACGGCGCGGCCAGAGGATGCGAGCGCATCCATCAGCTTAGGCAGGACAGGATCAATCGGCAGGGCAGTCATGGCGCAAGCTTTGCCATAAGGTGGGTCAAGACGCCACCATACATGCTGACCCTATGACGGGGCGGGCCGCCGAATGGTCATAACGCCAAGCACCAGAACGAATGCTGCCGCCAGTGTCGTCAGAGCCGATTTTACGGTCGTGGCAATGCTGGCACTGCCGACCAGATACGAGGAGAGCTCCGGCCAGGTCAGGATCATCGCGATGACGCCCAAGTTCTCGGCATAGTCACAGGCTGCAGCACCAATGGCAGTCACGACACCTAGCCGGACCCACCGCCTGTAGGACAGACGTTGTTCCAGCCAGCGCAGGGTTGAAACCAGTGTCAGCGCAAGTAGCGCCGGATAGAACAGATCAAGTGGAATTTGGCGGGTCAGATAGTAGGCGCGGCCCTCCAGACCCAGACCTGCCAAGAATTGGTTTGCCTCGGAATAGGTATACCCCAGTGGGCGCATGTCGAATGGCAGATCGCCTGAAACAGCTTCGAGATGGGCGAGAGTGCCGAAGATCATGACGGCATACACAATCAATCCAGTTACCCCAAAGACCAGGGCATTGATCCCATGTTGACGCGCTTTTCTTGCTGACTGCATTTCCAATACTCCTTGCGATGTGCCAGAACTGGCAGCATCGAAACTTGCGGGCATTATCTTTTGATAAGGATTTCGACGAAATGGATTTGATGACGTTCCTTTCGCAATCCCCGGCGATGACACTGTCCGCGGCAGGTGCAGAGTTCGCCGCGTTGTGGAAGACGCGTTTGATCAGGAAGGGTGCCTTTCTGACCCAGCAAGGCGAGAAAGAAACGCAGGAATACATCCTTTTGGACGGGTGTGCGACCAGCCAGATCCATGCGTCTGATGGAACCACTGTTTGCGTCGGTCTTTATCATGGCCCATCGGTCATAACGCCACATATCGCCCGCACCAAGGCGCAGCTTTCGCGGGTCGCAATAGAAGCGGCGACTGATCTACTGGTTGCGCAGATGGATGCCGAACGCCTTGTGGAAGAGATGATCAGGGCCGAACCAGTGCGCAACTGGGCAAATGCCATTTTGCAGGATGCGCTGGCGCGTAAAGCAGATCGTGAATGGTGTCTTGCCGCGCTGCGTGGGGCTGATCGACTGGCTTGGTTTCGCGATAATTACCCGGGATATGAGGCCCTGTTTGTCCACACGTCGATTGCATCGTTCCTGGGCGTGACGCCTGTGACGCTCAGCAGGTTGCGGGGACAACAGCGATAACAGCGGCCTGTCGCACAAAATAGAAAAACCCGGCCGCTTGCACGACCGGGTTCGAATCTGTCTCAAGCAAGAACGGCTTAGGCAGCAGTTGCCTTGACGATCTCTTTCTTGATTTTCAGCGCCTCAGCGGAAAGCTCAGCGTCTTTGGCTTTCGCCATGAATGCGTCCAGACCACCGCGGTGATCAACAGTACGCAGTGCCGCGTTGGAGATTTTCAGCTTGAAAGACCGGCCCAGCACATCGGACATCAAAGTTACGTCCTGCAGGTTTGGCAAAAAACGGCGGCGGGTACGGTTCTTGGCGTGGCTGACATTGTTGCCAGACATCGGGCCTTTTCCAGTCAGTTCGCAACGGCGCGACATGAGCGTTATCCTTGTTCTTTGGACATCCGCCACCCGGGTGGTGGGGTATCCTGTGATACGGGTTATGGACCCCGCATCGGCAGGGTCGTGAATAAGATTAGCGCGAGATAGGCGGATTCCTTGATCCCGTCAACCGCTTTGCCGCGTGAAGGGTCAGGTTTCTGACCCCGTTTTGCCCGCCTCACCACCAAGCCGCAAACGCAATGGCCCCAAGACCTGTTCCGCAGCGGCTGTGGGCGGGGTGCGGCCGGCTTTCACATCCGCTTCGGCGGCCTTCATCCGCGCGGCGGTTTGGTGGTCGTTCTGCAACATATCCAGTAGGCCCTGCCGCACGTCTTCGCCGAACCAATAGGCCGCCTGTGCCTCGCGCGTGGCCGTCCAGATGCTGTTGTCCCGCCGCCACCGGATCAGCGTTTCCATTTCCTTCCACGCGGCCTCAAGTCCCTGGACCTCAAGCGCGGAGATCGTGAGCGCTTTGGGGAAGCCGTCAGGATCCTGTGCGCGTTTGCGCAACAGGCGCAACGCGCCCGCATAGTCGGCGCAGGTGCGCATTGCTTGCGGCTTGAGATCGCCATCGGCTTTGTTGACGAGGATCAGGTCAGCCATTTCCATGATGCCGCGCTTGACGCCTTGGAGCTCGTCCCCGCCCGCAGGGGCGAGCAGCAGCACAAAGAGATCGGCCATCTGTGCCACGACAGTCTCTGACTGCCCGACGCCCACGGTTTCGATCAGCACAACGTCGAACCCTGCCGCTTCACAGAGCGCCACCGCTTCGCGTGAACGCCGCGCGACACCGCCCAACTGGGTCTGGCTGGGCGAGGGACGGATGAAAGCGTTTGGATCGCGGGCCAGATGGTCCATCCGGGTCTTGTCGCCCAAGATTGACCCGCCGGAACGTGCAGATGACGGGTCAACCGCCAGCACCGCCACGCGTTTGCCCATGCCGGTCAGCATGAGCCCGAAACTTTCGATGAATGTGGATTTGCCGACGCCCGGGGTGCCTGAGAGGCCGATCCGCAGGGCCTGTTTTCCGGTGCCCAGCGTCTCGAGTAGCGCTAACGCATCGTCGCGGTGGTCCGCACGTCCGCTTTCCACCAGCGTAATGGCACGGGCCAGCGCCCGTCTGTCACCGCTCTGCACGCCTTGGGCCAAGGCCTTGATATCTGTGGTCCTGCTCATGGCACCTTTCTTATCCGGTAGGGGCCAAAGGTCCAGCCCTCAGCGCAGCTCTGCCACCCATGCAGGCACGACCTGTGTGGCAGGCCCGAAGCGATGCGCGTCAAATGCGTTTGCCCGCGCCGAGGGTTCCAGATTGATCTCCAGCGTCTGCCCCTGTGCCAGTTCCACCAGACCTGCGGCGGGATAAACTTCGGCCGAGGTGCCGATGGCTACAAAAAGATCGGCGGTCGCGACCGTTTGGGCGATTGCATCCATATGATAGGGGATTTCGCCGAACCAGACGACATCGGGGCGTGTGGCTTTTGCGGCGCAGGCGGGGCAGGGGTCATGCGGGGACATGACAAGGGGCGCGTCCCAGCGTGCATCGCATTGTGCACAAAGCGCGCGCATCAGTTCCCCGTGCATGTGGATCAAATCCGGCGAACCTGCACGGTGGTGCAGATCATCAATGTTCTGGGTAATCAGCGTGACGTCATGCGCGCCTGCTGCAAGGGCGGCAAGCGCCTCATGCGCTGCATTGGGTGACGCCTCGGCGCAATTGGCACGCCTTGCATTGTAGAAATCATGGACCAACGCGGGATTGCGGGCGAAACCTTCGGGAGTTGCGACGTCGTTCAGATCGTATTGCGTCCAAAGCCCGCCTGCATCGCGGAACGTGCCAAGCCCGCTTTCTGCCGAAACACCGGCACCTGTCAGAATTGCAATTTTCATGCCCGCAGTGTGGGCGCGAATTGGCCGGTGCGGCAAGTGTTTTACCCAACTTTGTGGTCGCGGCGTTTTCGGTTTGCTAGGTTTGATGCATCACAAGGGGTTAGGAATGCGGATCGTTTTTGTTTGTCTTGGCAATATCTGCCGCTCACCCGCTGCTGAAGGGGTGATGCGCAAGCTCGCGCCGGATTTGACGCTGGATAGCGCGGGTACCGGAGGGTGGCATGTGGGCGATCCGCCTTATGGCCCGATGCAAGAGGCCGCACGCACGCGGGGGTTTGACTTGAGCGGACTACGGGCGCGGCAGTTCACACGCGCGGATTTTCAGGACTTTGATCTGATCGTTGCGATGGACCGCCAAAACAAGGCCGATATCGAACGTCTCAGACCCAAGGGCAACGCGACACCTGTCCAGTGTCTGGCAGAGAAAGATGTGCCCGATCCCTATTACACGCGGGATTTTGATGGCGCGTTGGTCATGATCGAACGTGCGGCTAAGCGTCTATTGGCTGACATATCTCGGCGGCGAGATCGGTAAAGGCGCGGTAGCGGTCCCAGAAACGTTCATCACCGGGGCGGTCGGATTGACGTGTGTCCTGTGCCAGTTGCGGGTCTGCGAAAAAGCCGACCACGCGGGCCTGGTCGCTGCCCGAGAGGGATTGGTTGGCGACCTGTTGTATGCAGGAACACAAGGCGGGTGAAGCCGCGCGACGGTCTGCGTCAAGGCATGCGCGCGAGATATCGCCGGTTGCGCCACGGCTGCCGCCACCACAAGCTGCTACTGATGCCAAAGCACCTGCCATCAACAAATACCGCATTTGCCTATCCTCTGCCCGGTCCCCGGGTTTGCCCCGGATGATCCATATTCGCGTCTGGGGTGTAATTTAGCCGATGCAGGGTGCAAAGCAACGATCCATTTTCGCTATGCGGCACAGCACCGCGTCTTCTGGAGATGCAATTGGGCCAAAGGGGGGGCTACTGCATCATCATCTCATGGACTGCAGCCATGCCGCGGTCGGACATTGCGGTCACCTCGGCTGCGTGTTCATGCAGGGCGGCGACAAGGATGGGGTCCAGTGCTGTCTGCGTCACTACAATGCCATCTTCAGTGACGGCTATATCGGTGTCGATTTCGTCGCCGCGCGCAAAAAAGATATCCAGCGTGCCGCTTTGGATCAGGATCTCGGGGTCGTCCTTGTTTTCGACGCGGGCGATCATACCAATGACATGGCTTACCAGCTGATCCATCACTTCCGGATCCGAAGAGCGTGTCACTGTTGTGATCCCGTTCGGCAGATTGGTGACTTCGCGCGTGATGGTTTCAAAATTGCGGAACATGACCGCAAGTTCGTTGCTTTCTTCTTGTGTCGCGTTTCGGCCCTGCAGGCCCGGCATGTTCACCTCATCATGTCCCGTCCCGTCGGCACCGTGCATGTGCCCGCCGCCAGCCATGTGGTGTGACAGGAAGTAGAAGGTATTTGTACACCACAAAGCGAGGCCGCCGACCGCGACAGCCAGTACGACTGTGAGTGCAATGACCATACGGGGCTGGCCGAATTTCATGAGTGGGGATGTCATCTGGGTTCCGATATGTTTGCGCGCTGCCCTGACCCCTATCACGAATTTCGTGGCGGGTGTGTTTTTCTAGGCCCAATCGTCGGGTGACAGACCAAGCGTCTTGATCCGCGAATAGAGCGTTGTTGGTTTGACGCCCAAAAGTGCTGCCGCCCCGTTGGGACCTGACACGCGACCGTTGGTTTCCTGCAGGCAGGCAATTGTGTTGGCGACTCGGATTTGTTCGATATCCGCCTCGCTCAGCAGTGTCGTGATCTTGCGCGTGGCGGGTGCCGCGTCGGGGTGGATATCGACCACGAGCTTTTCGCCCTGCGATACGATCGCGCCGCGCTCGATCACATTGGCCAGTTCGCGCACGTTTCCGGGCCAGTCGTATTGTTGCAGTGTGCGGATTGTCCCTTCGGTGATAATGGGCGGCGTGCGGCTCAGCCGTTTGCACACAAGATTGAGGAAATGCGCGGCCAGCAGCGGAATGTCGTCGGGGCGTTCGCGCAGGGGCGTGCAGTGGATCGGAAAGACGTTGAGAAAGAACACGAGTTCCGGCCGCATTCGTCCGGCCTGCACCTCGCGGTCAAGGTTCCGGCTGGTGGAGGCGACGACCCGCAATTCGAGACTGCGCGCGCGGTCATCGCCCAATCGCGTAACCCTGCGGTTTTGCAGCGCGTCGAGCAGTTGGCCTTGTTGCTCCAGCGGGATATCGGCCACTTCATCAAGAAATAGCGTGCCGCCATGGGCCAGTTCGAGCTTGCCGGGTTTGTCGCGTAATGCGCCTGTGAAGGCACCGCGCACATGGCCGAAGAGTTCACTTTCGAACATATCGGGCGTGACCGAGCCGCATTTGAAGTGGATCAGGGGCCGCCGCCGCCTGTCGCTGTCGTTATGGATTGCCGAGGCGACCATGGCTTTCCCGGTACCGCTTTCGCCGGTGATCAGCACATTGGCCTGCGTGCGCGACACCATTTCCACCCGTTGCAGGATTTGCTGGATCGCGGGCGATTGGCCGACAACATCATGGTGCGCACGCTCGATACTGATCGCTTCTTGCAGGTAGGCGTTTTCCTGTTCGAGCCGGTCACGCAGTGCCGCGACCTGATCCATCGCTTCGCGCAGCTTGCGTTCGTTTTCCCAACGTTCGGTAATGTCGCGGAAGATGACCACCGCACCGGCCAGCCGCTGGCCCTCGTAAATCGGGGTCGAGACGTATTCGACACGGATGGGTTTGCCGTCCTTGCGCCAGAACACCTCGTCCTCGATCCGGTTGACCTGCTCATAGCGGAAGGATTGATAGATCGGGCATTCGTGCGACGGGTAGACCTCACCATCCAGATGGTGGTGGTGGATCTTGGTGTGGATGTCTTCGCCAAGAAGGTCTTCATCCGTCCAGCCCAGCATTTCCTGTGCGGCACGATTCACAAAGGTTGTCTTGCCGTCGGCGTTGACCCCGTAGATCCCTTCGCCCGCCGCATTCAGGATCAGCTGGTTCTGGCGTTCAAGCTCGGAAAAGAACGCCTGTGCGCGCTGCCATTCCAGAATACCACCGTTATACATGCTTGCCGCCTGTACCGCCTCGGCGCGGCGCTCGAGGGCTGCAAGATCGGTGATCTTCAGCGTGAGTGTCTTGCCGTCAGAGCGGCCGTTGATTTCGCAATTTATGCGGTCATTTTCGCGAGTGCGTAAAATAATGCGCCGTGTCCATGCCTCTCCGCGGTAGATGACTTCATCAACAAACAGGATCATGTGCGGCACATCATCTGCCACGAGATTGGAAAAGCGTGAGCCGACCAAAGACGGGTCTTTGAGCAGCGCATGGGCCTGCGGGGTGGCGGCCAGAATCTCGTCTGTGTCGAGATCAAGGATCAGCGTTGCGCCGAATGCGCCGGCAAGACGGGAATCAGGGGTGCGGTCTTGAATGTTCATTTTCCAATCGAAGCGGACATTGGGGTGTGTGGCAATACGAAAAATCGTAATTTACGAAAAATCGTAATATTGTGATTGTAGGAAGCTGCCTTAACATATTGTTATAAAATGAAATTATAGAATTTATTTTTTCCGCCCTCTCGCTTTCAGTGTCCCCCTTTTCTGCGTCAGTATCATTCCAAAGTTTGACAGGAGTGACGAGAATGACAGTGAAAAGCCTTGGAAATCCCTATTCATCCGAAACCGACCTGCGGCACGGTGCCGACTGCGGTTGCGCCGGATGTGTTACATCTGCGGTCGAGAAACAGGGCGGCCCTGACCTGACCACAAGCGAAGGCATGCTGGAACGTGCCGTTGAAAGCGCGATCGTGCGGTCGGTCTTTGGTCAAAGCGATATCGGCCGCCGGTCCTTTATGGGCATGATGGGCGGCACAACGATGGCAGCGGCGCTGGCGTCGGTGTTCCCGATGGATCAGGCGAAGGCAGCCATCATGGACAATCTCGAGCCACCCGAGAAGACAGACCTCAACATCGGCTTTGTGCCGATCACCTGTGCGACGCCGATCATCATGGCGCAGCCTTTGGGCTTTTACGAACGCTATGGTCTGAACGCGCAAGTCATCAAGACCGCGGGCTGGGCCGTTGCCCGCGACAAATCGCTGAACGGCGAATATGACGCCAGCCACATGCTGACACCAATGCCGCTGGCGATGACGCTGGGTGCAGGGTCGATTGCAGAGCCCTACATCATGCCCGCCGTTGAAAACATCAACGGGCAGGCGATTGTTCTGTCCAACGAACACCTTGATAAGCGTGATCCGTCGCAGTGGAAGGGCTTTACCTTCGGTGTGCCGTTTGAATATTCGATGCACAACTTCCTGCTGCGCTACTACGTTGCCGAATTCGGTCTGGACCCTGATGTCGACATCCAGATCCGCGTGGTGCCGCCGCCTGAAATGGTTGCGAACCTGCGTGCCGGTAACCTTGACGGCTATCTGTCACCTGATCCGTTCAACCAGCGTGCTGTCTTCGAAGGCATCGGCTTTATCCACCTGCTGACCAAGGAAATCTGGGAAGGCCACCCGTGCTGTGCCTTTGCCGCGCCGCTCTCGTTTGCGCAGGAATTGCCTAACACCTATGGCGCGCTGCTCAAGTCGATCATCGACGCGACGCAATACGCCTCGGCCGCCGAGAACCGCAAAGAGATTTCCGAGGCGATTGCACCGACGAACTATCTCAACCAGCCCGTGACCGTGATCGAGCAGGTGCTGACAGGCACTTATGCAGACGGTTTGGGGCAGGTGCAGCGCGTGCCTGACCGGATCGATTTCGATCCGTTCCCATGGCATTCGATGGGCGTCTGGATCCTGACCCAGATGAAGCGCTGGGGCTATATCGAAGGTGATGTCGACTATAAGGCAGTGGCCGAGCAGGTCTATCTGGCCGCTGACTGCAAGAAGGTGATGGAAGATCTGGGCTATGAGGCGCCGGATGTCACCTACAAGTCGCACACCATCATGGGCAAGACGTTCGATTACAACGAACCCGAAGCCTATATCGACAGCTTTGCGATCAAGAAAGGCTAAGGCAAATGCCCATCAGCTCACTGAACTTTCGTGCAGCTATTCTGTCGCTAACTCTGCTCATTGTCGGCCTCCTGATCTGGGAGGCCGCCATTCCCGCACAAAAGGCGGTAGGCGAATTGACGGAATATGAACTTCTGACAGGGGGTGGCCAGCCCAAAGCCGGTGTGCCGCCACCCAGCCAGGTGATCGCCAAGGCCTGGGAACAGCTCAGTGATCCTTTTTATGATGCAGGCCCGAATGACAAAGGGATCGGTATCCAGATCGGCTATTCGATCTACCGCGTGCTGGTGGGCTATGCACTTGCCGCTATTATTGCCATTCCGCTGGGCTTTCTGATCGGGATGTCGCCGCTGGCATACAAAGCATTGAACCCCTTCATTCAGGTATTGCGCCCGATTTCGCCCCTCGCGTGGATGCCGCTTGCGCTTTTCGTGATCCAGGACAGTGAGGCAAGCGCGATCTTTGTGATCTTCATCTGCTCGATCTGGCCCATGCTGATCAACACAGCTTTTGGTGTGGCCGGAGTGCGTGAGGATTGGGTCAATGTGGCCCGGACGCATGAGTTGAACCCGCTCAAGACCGCCTTCACCGTGATCCTGCCTGCCGCAGCGCCGACGATCCTGACAGGGATGCGCATTTCCATCGGTATCGCATGGCTGGTGATTGTTGCCGCAGAGATGCTCGTGGGCGGAACCGGCATTGGTTACTACGTCTGGAACGAGTGGAACAACCTCGATCTGACCTCTGTGATCTTTTCCATCCTGATGATTGGCGTCGTGGGCATGGGGCTTGATGCAGCCCTCGGCTTTGTCCAGCGCGCCGTTTCTTACGCTGAATAGGACCAAGACATGAAACCGTTTCTAAGCGTCGAGAACTTGACCCAGCGCTACCCTGACGGCGCGGGCGGCGAACTGACAGTCTTTGAGGATGCCACCTTTGGTGTCGAGAAGGGCGAGTTTGTCGTGATCCTTGGCCACTCTGGCTGTGGCAAATCCACGATCATGAATATCCTTGCAGGATTGTCCGACCCGACATCCGGTGTGGTCATCATGGACGGCACCGAGGTGAAAGGCCCCAGCCTTGACCGTGGTGTTGTGTTCCAGAACTACTCATTGTTGCCGTGGCTTTCGACATTGAAGAACGTCACCTTTGGCGTCTCTGCGCGGCACCCTGAGTGGTCGAAGGCACAGGTGATTGAACATTCGACCAAGTACCTTGCGATGGTGGGACTTGAGGGGGATGTGATCCATCGCAAGCCCAGCCAGCTTTCGGGGGGGATGCGCCAGCGTGTGTCGATTGCGCGCGCTTTTGCCAACCATCCCAAGCTGTTGTTGCTGGACGAACCTTTCGGCGCGCTTGATGCGCTGACACGGGGCACGATCCAGGATGAGCTATTGAAAATCTGGGGCGGGACCGAGCAGACCGTCTTTATGATTACCCATGATATCGACGAGGCGATCCTGCTGGCCGACCGTATTTTGCTGATGACGAACGGGCCTTACGCACGGGTGGCCGAGAGCGTCGAGATCACGATCCCGCGTCCGCGCAACCGGACCGAGATTATCGAGCATCCCAACTACTATGCGATCCGCAACCATCTGGTCACCTTCCTTGGCAAGCGGTCCAAAGAGATGGCGGGCCAACAAACCGGAGAGGGCAGCAACCGTCCAACGCCGGTGCGGATCGACAAGACCGAACCTGAAGAACCTGAGCAAGCGCCGCCTGCGTTGCGGGCTGTCAACGAATAACCACCGGAGGAGCAACAATGAAAGACCTCATAATGACCGAGATGATGACCAAAGAAGACGTCACCGCCATGATCCTGTCGGCCAAGAAAACGGCCGGTCTGACATGGGAACAAATCGCCGAAAAGATCGGGATGTCGCCTGTCTGGACCCACTCCGCAGCGATGGGCATGAATGCTTTTCCGCCCGAGAAGGCCAAGCTGATGGTCAGCGTGATGGGATTGCCGCAAGAGGCGGAATCTGTGCTGGCAGAGAGCCCGACAAAGATCTGGGAACAGGCGGTGCCGACCGATCCTTGCATCTACCGTTTCTATGAAATCGTGGGCGTTTATGGCCCTACGCTCAAGGCGCTGATCCAGGAAAAATTCGGTGACGGCATCATGTCCGCGATTGACTTTGATATGACCGTCACCCGCGTCGAGAACCCCAAAGGCGACCGCGTGAAGGTTGAAATGTCTGGCAAGTATCTGGGCTATAACAGCTGGTAGAACACAAGGCGCGGCGGGTGTTACCTGCCGCGCCAATCCGCCTGTTGCGGGAAACGTCACTCCAAGATGACGTAGAGTGCGTCGTCGGGCAGGAACAAACTCAGTATCCCGTTGCTTCTTGAAACTGTGATGTCACGGGTCGCCATGCCATTGGCATCCAAGGCTGTCGCACGTGAGAGCCTCTCGTTTCGAATACTCACCTGAGCCTGAACCCGGTCAATCTGCCATGGCGCCTCGCCAAAGGCAGTCACTGCCAAAGCGGGCCCGCTTTCGTGTTGCGCAGGCTCCGCGCTCCAGCCTGTCGGGCGTGCGATGCTGTTGATCTGCACCAATAGCCGTGCCGCATCAGCAATCGGCTGGCCATCGAGCGGCACCGCGATGATACTGGCATAGTCTGCATCGCTTTCAATCGTGATGTCCTGCAAGGCAAAGGTCGTGGCCGATGACAAAGCGCCGACAACGCCTTGCGCGCGGGGCGCATCAAGTGTGACGACACCCGCACCCCAATCCCAGGACAGCTCGCGCGTCAGACTGGTGACAACCTGCCTGTCTTCGTCGATCAGCGATGCAAGATCAGGGTGCACGAAATTTCCAGTCTCGCTGTCAAAATCGACCTGAACGGGGCCGGCAAGGAAGCTATAGGGGCTGATGTCGGGTTGTCGCGCGCCGCTACTTCCAAGCAATGCACCAAAAATGCCTGTATCGCGGTTCGGGTCATAGCCTTGTTGCGCCGCAACAAGAGGGGCCGCGCGGGCCCAGAGCGTGTCGCGCGGGCGGCGTTCGATCACGACCGGAGGGGCCTCGTCAATGAGCCCAAGGCGAAAGATCAGTGCAGCCGCGGGAAAAGCGCCCATCTGTTGCGGGGTTGCGAGCTGCCATTTGCCGATACTTGGCAAATAGCCGTTCGCACTTTGCGGTGCGCGCCATTGTGTTTCACCTGTGGCAAACCAATAGCTGACGTCGATGCCGGTCAGGGCCTGATAGGCCGCCATCAGAACAGGCCCCTCTGATTGTTCCCACATCGGCGGCACCCAAAGCGTTTCGCCGATAATGTAGGGATAACCGACTGGCTGGCGCAGTGTGATGGGCAGATCCAAAGGCCGGCGCAGCAAACCGTCTTCGCGGTATTTGTCACCTGCCACAATGGCCCAGCCTTCATATTCGCCTTCGTGGAGGCCGGTGACATAGCGGTTCACGCCGATCACATCGCCCGCCGTGTAGGCGTACCGCTCAAGATCATCGAGGAGAACGTCATCCGCCGTGCGCCAGTTGCCTGCGTTGAAAAGTTGCGGTGCGCCAATGTCTTCGCGCAGGAAGCGGGCAATCTCGGCGTGCCAGTCGCGCATGATCATGGTCAGGAATTCTGTTTGATCGGCCAGTCGCGCTACTGCTTCGCCCGGGTCTGCATCGCGTGTCAGGTGCCAGATATTGGAAAGTGCGATCACGCCACTGTCCCAATCGTCGCGCATGTCGGCAATCGGACCGGGCACCGCAGCATTGCCCCACGCATCCCGCGCTGCGGCCAGCGAACCGTATTTTTCGACAAGGAATTGGCCAAAACGGGCGCCAAGCAGTGCGGCCTCGCGGCCCTTGATGTTGTTGAAGGTCCAGAAAAGAAGCGAATCCTCGTTCTGCATCTGGATGATTGCGAGCGCAGGATCGTCCTTGAGTGCCAGACCGGTGTACGGGTTTACGGGCAGCAGTGTCTCGCGGAGCCACCCCTTGTAGGCCTCTTGCAAGACCGGATCAAAATAGATCATCCCCGTCAGCCCCTCACTGTCGACGGGGACTTGCCAGCGCCAGGCGGCCTCTGGATGCACAAGGTGCGGATAGTAGGGGCTGAAGGTGACGTAGATACCTTCCTGTTTCATCGCGGCGACCAGCTGCCAGAGCTGGTCGCGTTCGGTTGTGTCTATTTCTTCAAGCGTGCCACCTGATTGTCCGGCTTGCGGGATTTGCCCGTGCAGGCGCACCATGTTGACGCCGCGTTTGGCCAGAAAGCGGGCGTGGTCTTCGAGTGCTGCCATACCATTACGGGCGGCATAGCTATTCAGCGCCCAGAACCGGATCGGCGCCCCGTCACCCCGCACAAAAGCGGCCCCATCGTCCGAACGCCGGATGAAGCCGGTTTCACCTGCGATCGCTTCGTTCAGATAAGAAAGATCAAGCAGTGCCGCGTCGGAGAATCCGTCTTGTCCCGGTTGGAAATCCCATGTTGCGGGGGTGTCTGCGACAGCAGGGGCCCAAAGCAGCCCTGCAAGCAGCGCGATGCATTGTCGTTTCATGGCTGAGCCTTCTCTTTGCCGCAGTCGCTTCGAGACTAGCGCCAATCGGGTCGCGCGGATAGCTGGCAGTGTAGTAATCCGCAGGTCGCGGGCGATGCCAGATTGCCTTGTCCGGCGATATGATAGCCGAATCGCAAGGGTTGATTTTGGGATGCTCTGCGCGGGCCATGCAAACAAAGTACACCAAAGACGCGATTCTCTTGGTCGTCCCTCGGCTTATCAGACCAATTCTGGTGATGCTTTCGTCATTATGACGATTCTGCGATCTGTTTTATGTCATTGCTGTTGACGTAAATATCTCGGTGCGAGGGGATGACGGAGCAAGGCGACAACATTATCAGGAGCAGCTTATATTTCTATTATCTTATCAATATCAATTACTTATATCTTGCCGCTTTGCGGGGCAAAGGTCTGCTTTCGAGGTGCAAGAGAATATGTGAAAATCGCTTTTTGCGTGTGGCGGCTAAAAAGGACACCGTTTCATCCAATTTTTGCCGCAATCGAACAGCAACTTAAAACCAATCGTACCTCACCACGGTTACACCCACTTGTTTACTACTCACAGCGAGACGCTGCCCCGGACGAGGCAGCGTCTTTTGCTGTGTGGAAATGCTTGTTTTGTAGCGTAAATGAGCGCGATGAATGATGCGGCCAATTCCGAGTTGGCGCGCGTCGCCAGATTATCCGGTTGAATTGATTGATGTGACAGACATATGGACTGAAGAAACCTGATCAGTTCTACACAATGAACGGACGTCTCGCGCAAGTATGTTCTTGATATCGTTTGCATTCATCCAGATCAGATAATCTTCATCGGTCACTTGTCGGTCCGGTCCAATCCATCTTCCGGGCTCGCAATGGCTATAACCATATCGTAAGTGTGCGCCCTTGGCTGCGAGTTGTTTGGGAACCAGTGCAAAAACGAAGTCGGGCTGCCATGTTCGTTGCAAAACTTCAAACAGCAAACGCGACAATAGCCCGGTCGCACCTTGGCTGCGCGGCCCGCCTAGCCCGCGCGAGGGGAGCCAGAAATCACCGCAATAGCCGACCTTACCAGTCACCATCTTGAGCGCTTCAGGTCCTTGGTAAAATGTTAGATCAGGATCCGGGGTCGTATCAGGGGTGATATATTTATGGCGGTGTATATCCAAATGCTTGCCAAGTGACATCTTGGTAAGGTCCAGCAACCGCACGGCCTGCGTGTGCACCAGTTCATCATCATCATTGAAACCACAAATCCAAAAACCGTTTGTTTCATCGATGAACGAACTCGCTGTGTCGAAGATTGGATACAAACCGCCGCGACCTGAACATGAGTTCCGATAATATCGGTAGAGTGAAAAATCATCACCGACTTCAATGCGCATTCCCAGGCTTTCAAGCTCTTGGATAATGCGCGACACATTCATTATCATGCCAAAAATACTGCGCGCCGACATGTCCTGCCCCTCGATCTATCGTTGCGCTTTTCGCAACACAGTGCCTTTTCGGCCTAATACTGTTTAGTCTTTTTTGGTGCGACGTCACAATATCGAGTGTGATGCTTTCCGTGGTTGTGGCAATTGAGTCACTGAGTTGGAAAGCGCAGGCAGGGTATCCATGATCATATCTGCATCAATTTTCGGGCGATCAGCTTCGGACAAAGCGTCAATCTCAACCTGCTCAGTGATAGATGCCATCAATATCAGTCCGGGTGTACCGTCGGGGAACACCCCCCCCAGAAGTAGTCTTTGGAATGTTCCAGGATGAGGTTGGCCGCCGTCCTTTGGCAGATGTGCGAAGATGTGATCAAGGCGCACGCCACCCTCTTCGTAGATCCTTGAGTATGCACCACCGATGAATTCGTTATATTCGTCGCCAACATTGTCTTCATTTATGAGTTTTCCGATGGCGCTGCTCGCCCAGGTCCAACCAAACCAGCGTGCATAGGCCGATTCCTTCCCGACGTGGACAAAGACCCATCCCGCTGGCACCTTTCGAAAGAGTACCATATAGGGCCGAATTTCGTCCATCGCTTCATGTTCGATCTGTGTTTTTGCATTTCCCCAAGCCATCAGAGCACTCTTCATCAGAGGCAGGCCATTTATGGCTATCTGTGAAACTGGATGCTGTTGCGAATGAAAAGACCTGCCTTCCTTGTCAGTATATTCTAGTTTTTCAAGTCCGGCCTTAGTCTTCTTTGTCAAGGCAGACTGTCCTGCCCATGAGTCCAACTGCAAAATCAGTTTTTGGGCTTCCTCGATTCTTTCAGACCCTTCCGGCGTCAGCTCGTACTGACGATCAACCACCTCGAAGAGTTTCTGCTCCAGTATCACCTCAAGATCAGTGATGTGTCGCCGGACAGTCTGACGCGTCGTGCCAAGCTCGTCGCTTGCTTTGGACAGATTCAAGTGTCTGCTTAAGCAAACGAATGCACGTAGCATGTCAACTGTGACGCCAGTGTTGTTCTTCGACTGGTACAAGGTGCCTCCGGATGTCTTTCTAGATTTAAACGAAACAGATCAATCAATACGCGCAATCGAGACACGGTATGAATCGCAACGGTGTACAAATGAGGACCAAAATATAGCTTTTTCGAGAAGAATCTCTTGCTAGACGCCTTGTTTGTAGAACACATGTTCCTGGTCTGCACGCCCTAAAGGTGTGGAGTGAACCCCCTTATAAACCAAAGCGCGTATGCCCATTGCTGCAAGATGGAATACGACGCGATGGCGATCAGAATCCCAAGTGTCGCCATCCTTTGGCCATTTTGGTTTGAAAAATCGAGGCAGCTAAAGGAGCTGTCATGCACGTCGCCAATTTGATTGATTATACGATTACGCTTTCGAGCCCGCCACCCGGATCTGTCAACGTGCTGGTCGGGAAGAAGGTTGAAGGTCCCGGTGGTAAATGGGTTCCCTGCGCGACGAAGATTGCCGATGGTGCATACTGTTCGGGGCTGTTCCAGGTCGGGCCCGGCCAACGGCAGGTTTGCGCGGCCAGCGTTTCATTCCACTGTCCGAACGAGGCGCTCTCGCGGGCGATTGATCTGGCGTCTTCTGCTGCCGCCTAATCCCATCCCAGAGTTTTTGCTGGTTTACATGCCCGCTGACGGACGAATCCCGCTTGGCTATAGGCCAAAAAAAGAACAGCGCCCTGAACGAGCACTGTTCTAAAAAATCAGATTAGCGGCTATCGCCAAACCAACCAGCAACCATATACGCACAACTGTCGCTTGATGTTTGGCGGTGCCAATGGCCTCACACACCATAAGGCACCGTCAAATCAAACATATGCCCGAAGGCACAAACAGACACTCGTTAAACACATCGATTGGATGCGACTACTCACTACACCCACTCACTACCCACCGAACACAAACAACACGTGCTCGATGTGTTACTTTTACTAATTTCTACAACTTTTGCACAATTCTCTAAATTTCTAACGTCATAGGTGTATTTTTCATACATTGATGGATGATAAATCATACATCAACGAGATGGCGCTGGTGTGAGCGACGCGGGCGCGTATACGGCGACAGCATAGGCAATTGAAATCCTTGGTTTTTTGAAGTGCCCCTGCCGCACTGCGGACTTCATGGCACATGGTCTGAACCTGTCTCAGCCAAAGGTCTGAAACATGGCTGGACCGATGGCCGTGCCGCGTAAACTCCGAACATGACAGTTTTGTAACAGATTTATGGCACCCCGAAGCGTGCTCGGAAACTGTGAAGGAAACTGAGATGACCCCCACTGACCCCCTTGTTGAGCTAGCCATCAGGTTCATGATCAACGCGACAGCGATGCTCTGCCTGATGTTCGGCATGTTCTACCGCCGCTATCGCAACAAGGAATTGGCCACCACCGCAGGGATGTTCAACATCTTTGCTTTCTCGGTCCTGACCATTTTGTCGAGCGTCGCGTTCAGCATCGCGGCCGGGTTTGGTCTGTTTGCAATCCTTGCGCTATTCAGCCTGCGGTCCGAGACCATTTCCAAGGTCGAGATCAGCTACTTTTTCGGGTCAATCGCCATCGCGGTCATCTGTTCGGTACTTGGTACGGGGCTGGGACTTGTCGCTTTGATCGTTGTTTTTGTGTTGACCGCGGCGTGGCTGCTGGATCACCCGCGGATTTTGCAAAGCGCGGATAGTGCCAGGCTGACATTGGACCGGATTGAAGCGCATGTGCTGGCCGACCCCGTCAAAATGCGCCACGACCTGTCCGAGCGGCTGGGCGTCGAGGTGATGAATTTCGAAGTGATCGAGTTGAACTATGTCAACGATCTTGCCCGTCTCAATGTTTTTTACCGCACAGAAGGAAACGTCTGATGACCGCGCATATGTCCCAATTCACGCAATCTTTTCGCCCGATCTCGTTGGAGGAATTAAATACCAAAGCCGAGATGATGGCCCGCATCGACAACAAATATGTGGTGCGTGCCGAGCAGCTCTTTGGCCTTGTCCCACAACTGCGTGAGGCCTTTGATGTACTGGATATCAATACCCGGCGCGCCTTTGAATATGACACGCGCTATTTCGATGACGCCGGACGCAGCGCCTATTTCGAACACCATCAGGGCAGACGGCGCGGCTTTAAGGTGCGGGTGCGCAACTATGTCGATGCGGGCCTGTGCTTTTTGGAAGTGAAGGTCAAAGGCCAGCGCGGCATGACCGAAAAATACCGGATGCCTTACGATATCAACCAGCGCGCAGCCTTGACGCCGGATGCATCGGAGTTTGCCAAAGGGACCTACAGCCGGCAATACGACAAGGCGTTTGAATATGACCTGCACCCTGCGCTTGATATCCGGTACCAGCGTATGACGCTGGTGGCGAAATCTGGCGGCGAGCGGATGACGATCGATACCGATCTGCGGTTTCAGTCCAAGCGCCAGCGCTGTGCGACAGGCACGGCGGTATTCATTGTTGAAACGAAATCTGCAAATGGGCGTGGCCTCGCCGATCGGTTGCTTCGCATGGCGGGTGAACGCCCGACCAAGCGCTGTTCAAAATACTGTATCGGCATGGCCGCGACCGGCCAGGTTTCACGCTATAATCGCTTTTTACCAACGCTGCGCAAATTGGGGCTGACAGCGCCAAACCCCACAATAGGAAATTGGTCCGAAATCCGGACCGACCTGCCCACGCATTGGGTGGGTGCCGGACAGGTGGTTGCCGCCTGATGCAAGATCCAAACAGGAGAGAGACCATGACAATTTTTTCGCCAATAGCCGGCAAGATGGCAGGCCTTGTGATGACGGTGATGTTGACGCTTCATGCGGCGCCACTGCAGGCCCAAAGTACTGGAACAGTCGATTGTGTGATCGCCTCGAATGACGGGCGCAACGGGTTTCGCACTGATGAAATTTCGAACTGCCGCATCAATACGCGGACAGGTGACATCAGCTTTGTTTTCAAAGACCGTGCGCGCAGCCGGAGCTATGATGCCGTTGAGCCTTTGACCACACGCCATCTTGAAGCGGCGGCTTACTGGGGTGCGCGCGCTGGGCGCTTTCGCTTTGCGCCGATCACCAACCCCGCTGGCTTTGATCCGCAGGCGTTTCTGAATGCTGCGGCGCAAGCAACGCATGGATTTGTTTTGGTGCGAAACAAAAAGAACGGCGGACGCGCCCTGAACGTTGTCTACATCACCGATGGCGTCTACCGGTCGATTGATTTTGACGGAACAAACCTGCGTGACATGCCCGAGGGGCTGCTGACGACACGCGAGCACGCTTTGACATCTCGCCCCCGTCGATTGACAAGACCGATTGCGCCGGTGCGATGTGTCGATGATTGTCAGACCTACGTCTGATGCCTCACCATCCAAGCAAGGCTATAAAAGGGGCCGGAGCAAGTTTTCCACAATATTCAAGGCGGAACAGACAAGGGCGATGTTGAAGATCATCAAGATATTTCTGGCGGCCCTTCTTTTGATGCCGTTTCCGATTGTGAGTGTGCAGCAGCAAGACGGCAAATGGGTTTTTGCTGTCGATTACGCGCGTGCAAGTGACGACGATGGCGATGATGACGACGACGATGACGACGATGACGACGACGATGACGATGACGACGATGACGATGACGACGATGATGATGATGACGAAGACGACGATGCTGATGACGAAGACGACGACGAAGATGATGACGACGACGATGACGATGACCGCGGTGGCAGTCGCGGCGATGAAGACGATGAAGGAAACGGCTTTGGCACGAATAGCGGCAGTTCGGAAAACGGTGCTTCAGATCGCGGCCGGGCGACACCTGAGAACCTGCACTTGCGCTATCCAAATGGGTGGGACGAAAAGATCAGGGATGGGCGCTACATTTTGACGGACCCCAATGGCGCAACAGTCGTCAACCGTCGGGCCACTTTTGACGATCTCGACCGCATGCGCGACGCAGCGGGACTTTAGGCTCAGGACCCTAAGACTGGCTCTTGCCCCAGGCCTCTTGTGCAATGAGCGCCGCTTCCACGCGATTTCGGGCCTGAAGTTTGCCAAGGATGATCGTCATATAATGTTTGACGGTCTTTTCCTGTATATTGAGCTCTGAACCTATTTCCTTGTTGCTCTTCCCGACAGCAACGCCGCGCAGGATATCTTCTTCGCGCTTTGTCAGTTCGTCGATGGGTTGCCGCGGAGGTTTGGTCTCATTTTGCATCACCCGCAGCATTTGCGCCGCCAACCCGGGCGAGACATGGGCCTCGCCGCGCGCGATCTTGCCCAATACCTCGCGCAGTTCACTGGCAGAAACACCTTTCAGAAGATATCCCATCGCACCTGCTTGCATTGCGGCTGTTACATCATTGCTGTCTTCTGACACTGTCAGCATTGCGATCGCCCCGGCGGAGCCCGCATCGCTGATCCGCTGTGCCGCCGTGATGCCGTTGCCCGGCATTGAAAGGTCCAGCAAGGCAATGTCCGGTTTGTACTGAAAAGCCAGCGCCACAGCTTCATCTGCGGAACCACCTACGCCAACCACCTCGAATTCACCGGTTTCTTCGATGCTGTTGACCAACCCCTCACGAAAGATCGGGTGATCATCTGCGAGAATAATGCGAATAGTCATAATATGTTCTCTTCAAATGGCAGTGTGAGTATCAGGTTCGTGCCGCCCGCAGGCGTCGAAGAAATTTCCAACTGCCCGCCGATGCTCTCGGCACGGTCGGTCAGGCTGAAAAGGCCTTGACCGCCATCATCCCGGATTTGGCGGGTTTTTGCGGTGTCAAATCCCTGACCAGCGTCAGCGACAGTAATCGATAGTGAATGATCTGTGGCATCAACCGTGATCATCGCGTTGTTTACACCCGCGTGTCGGCTGATGTTCGAGAGTGTTTCTTGCAGAAAACGAAAGACGCAAAGCTTTTGCGCGTAGTTCAGTCGTACGATCTGGTCGTCATGCCGCGCGACGGTGATCTTCAAATCGGTCTGGCGGGTGTGGTCTTTGACGGCCCGGTTGATCAGCGCGTCAATCTCAAGGTTGTCAAGATCCGGCAAAGCGAGCCCCCGCGAAATGATCCGCAACTCATCGAGGGCCATATCAAGGGATTTGCGTACCAGCGGAGCATCAGTTGTGGGCGTACTTTGATTGCCCAATGCACTATCCAGTCGCAGTGATGCCAAGGACAGATATTGGGCGGGGCCGTCATGCAGGTCGGAGCCGATCCTGCGGATGGCGCGCTCTGTCTGGGCGGTGGCACGCGCTGATGCGGCAACAGCCTTGCGGCGAAGATCGGCGTTTTGGGCAGACATTCGCTGTGTCTTATCCAGTTGTTCGCGCAATTCGGCCCGTTGCCTGCGAATAGTCCGCCCCCCGGTTTGGACGATCCCGAACAACAGCACACCACTTGCCAAAAAGGCGCCGCCAACGATGAGCCAGCTGGTCCGATGCGCCTGCGTGATATCACTGTTGAGCACCGTCGCGTCTTCATAGAACTCGGCCACAGCGATGACGTCCCCCGACCAGCTTTGACGGATCGGACTGTAATACTCCAGCAAGGGGACCCCCAATGCGGCCTCGGCGGCATCTTCCAGACTATTGAGGTCCGAAAACGCGGCTGCGATCTCGCCTTGCCATGCGCGCCGCAGGTCTTCTGAGGGTTCAAAGACCTGTCCAATCAGCGCAGGGTCCGAGGCATGGATGATCCGTCCGTCCTCGGCCCAGATTTTGAAAGACACAACACGCTCCCCCAGCGCAGTGCCTTCAAATATTTCTGCCAGCGCCTGCCTTGCGGGTGGCGACAGAGTATCGGTTTCCGCCAATTCCTGACTGAGGGGCGAGATAAAGCTTTCCATGTACAAAGCTGCAGAGATTGCGGAATTCTGAACCACCGCATTCTCGATCTGTCGCGAAACCCACATCTCGACAAAGAAGGTCGCAATGACCATGACAGCCGCTCCGGCCAATAGAAATTGGCCAGGCAACGTCAGACTCTGCCAACGCCACGTATTTCGCACGATACTCATGCGAGGACCTTAGGACGGAATTTTTCGCGTGAACATGGACTTAGGTCCGAAGGGCGGTACCTTTTTCACAAGGCAGGCGGAACCCACGAGGCCCTGTGCCTTGATCGCGAAGCGTACCTTGCGGTGTGTCCTATCCCTTAGGTGCGGCCTTGGCGCGCGCAGTCCGCTTCACCGCAACTTCTTTTGGTGGCGTATTTGCTTCCCGTTCAAGCCGCGCGTTCCGAAGTCGGGTGAGTTTGGCAAGCCGTTCTTCAGCTTCATCATCCACCATTTTGCGCACAACGCGTGTTGTCTTGTCCATCGTAGTTTCAGGTCTGGTGGTGTGTTCTTTGAATACAGAGGTCTTCGTTAGTTTCGCCATTGGGTCTCTCCTTATAGGGTCATCCACCTCTGTCCGGGCGGGCTCGTTTATTGCGCAGCTCAGGGTGTCTGGGATGGCGGCATACTTCGCAAGAGCGTACGCCAATGCGATGAAATCGGTAGCATTCCCAGACATCAGAACCCTAAACAGGGTCTGACAGACAAATTGTTTTGATAGGAGAATCTTGGTCCGCTCTGGCGACCGACTCATCCGGACCGGAGAAAACCGCAACTCTTGTAAGTGCGACGTAGTCACTTGGCGGCAGGATTACAACGTTTGTGTCAATTTGCGTGAACGCAAGGACTTCTGTGATGACTGATGGTATCATGGGTTTTACCGCGATCCTGCGGTTGGAATTGGGAGCACAGAACCATGGGTATTCAAAGCATTCTTGTGATCATTATCATCGGCGCAATCGCCGGCTGGCTGGCGGGGCAGGTCATCCGGGGGTTCGGCTTTGGTTTGCTGGGCAATATCGTTGTGGGTATTCTGGGTGCTTTTGTTGCTGGGCTGATTTTTCCTGTGATCGGCCTCGGCATGGGGGGCGGTTTGATCGGAAACATCATCCATGCAACGCTTGGGGCCGTCATTCTTTTGTTCCTCATTCGGCTGGTAAAGCGCGCCTAAGCGCCAGCCATAAAAGGTGGTTTCGTGTCGGCTTGATGGCGGCGACATCGACACGCGCCAGCCTTGGTTTTGTGGCATTTTGACGTTGATAGATGTCAATCCGGCGCGAAGTCACGGTGTTATCTTGCTCTTGCAGCGACCTCTCGACAGGTCGAAAACAGCACGCCCTTGCAGACAGCGAAGGTGGATGTTTCGCGCTGTAACCAAAGGCGAATGATGCGTGAAAAGGAAAACACATGACGAAATCAAATCTGTTCACCGGTGTGAGTGTCGGCGCAATGATCCTGCTGGCTGCCTGCGCGCCGAAACCGGAACCCGTGGCGATGGTGATCTATGCCGAGCCGACTTTCGACAAACTGGGCAATCCGTCCTGCCGTCCGGGCAACGTTCCGATTGGTGGCGTTTACACGGCAGACCTGCCTTTGTGTGATGTGATCAACAGCGGCCAGGCTGTGGTTGTTGCCCCGCGCATTGTCGAACTTGATGATGGTGTTGATGGGACGGTCATTGTCGATCCGGTTGATCCGATCGATCCTAGTGGCGGCAATCAGAACCAGAACCAGAACCAGAACCAAAACGAGAACCAGAACCAGAATGAAAACCAGAACCAATCTGGCACTTGAACACGGTCGCGTTCTTTGGCGCGGCACCCAGCGCATTCGCTTACAATCGTTCCTGCGATAGGTGCCGCCTGAATTGACCTATGTCATAGCCTGAGGGATTTGCCGCGTCACAGTCTTTCCAAAGCATATGGAGGACGACGTGATGGCCGAAGGAAAACCCCTTGTTGTGAATTTCGCGCAACTGCGGCGCGGCGATGTGGATATTGTCGGTGGCAAGAACGCGTCTTTGGGTGAGATGATCCAGACCCTCGGTGCGAAAGGTATCCTTGTGCCACCAGGGTTTGCGACGACGGCGGATGCGTTTCGGGCCTATCTGACGGCCAATGATCTGGATTCGCGGATCGCGGTGGCGCTGGACGCGCTGGCCAGCGGCAAGGCGACCTTGCAAAAGACAGGTCAACAGGTTCGCGACATGATACTGCATGGTGCCTGGCCCGAAGAAACAGCAACGCAGATCGTGGACGCCTATCGCGCGCTCTCCGACACCGCTGGCGAACCCGATATCCCCGTTGCTGTGCGTTCCAGCGCCACGGCCGAGGACCTACCGGATGCGAGTTTCGCAGGCCAGCAGGAAACCTTCCTGAATGTGACCGGCGCTGCGGCTCTGCTTGAGGCGTGTCGTAAATGCTATGCGTCCCTCTTTACAGATCGTGCAATTTCCTATCGCCAGATACAGGGCTTTTCGCACACGCAGGTGGCACTGTCTGTGGGCGTGCAGCAGATGGTGCGCGCGGACACCGGCGGATCCGGCGTGATGTTTTCGATTGATACGGAATCAGGCTTTCCCGACGCCGTGCTGATCAATGCCGCCTGGGGTCTTGGCGAGAACGTCGTGCAAGGGGCTGTCGATCCCGATGAGTACGAGGTGTACAAGCCGTTTCTGGACGATGAAACCAAAGTGCCCATTCTGGAAAAGACCCTTGGTGCCAAAGAGATCAAAATGATCCATGACCGCGATGGCACCCCCCGCAATGTGCCCACCTCAAAGGCGGAACGCGGTCGGTTCGTGCTGAGTGATCCCGAGATTCTGACCCTCGCGCGGCAGGCGAAGATCATCGAGGAGCACTACGGTTGCCCGATGGATATGGAGTGGGCGCGCGACGGCAAGACCGGCACGCTTTATATCGTGCAGGCGCGGCCCGAGACAGTGCAGTCACGGGCGGATGTCGGGACACTGAAAGCCTATACGGTGGCGGATGCGGGTGAAACGCTCGTCACCGGGCTGAGTGTCGGGAATGCCGCAGTGAACGGCCGCGTGTGCATGATCGAAAGTGCCGCTGATATCGCGAATTTCGTGGAGGGCTCTGTGTTGGTCACCTCCACCACGGATCCCGACTGGGTGCCCATCATGAAACGCGCCGCTGCGATCGTGACGGACCATGGCGGGCGCACCTCGCATGCGGCGATTGTCAGCCGTGAACTCGGGCTGCCGGCGGTCGTGGGCTGTGGCGATGCCACGCATCTGTTGCACGACGGGCAGGATGTGACCGTGTCCTGTGCAGGGGGCGAGGAGGGCGTTGTCACAGCGGGTTTGTCCAAGATCACTGTGACCGAGGAAACGCTGGACGCGCTGCCTGATGTCAAAACCAAAGTTATGCTGAACCTTGCCAATCCCGCAGCGGCCTTGCGCTGGTGGCGATTGCCTGTCGATGGGGTGGGGCTCGCGCGGATGGAGTTTGTCATCAATAGCGCAGTCAAGGTGCATCCGATGGCCTTGCTAGAGTTTGATGCGGTCAGGGATGCACAGGCCCGCGACAAGATTGATGCGCTGACCAAAGGATATGACAGCAAGCCTGCGTATTTTGTCGATCAACTTTCACGCGGATTGTCGCGGATCGCGGCGTTTTGCTATCCCAAGCCGGTGATCGTGCGGATGAGCGATTTCAAGACCAACGAATATGCTGACCTTCTGGGCGGGCGTGATTTCGAACCGCATGAAGAGAACCCGATGATCGGGTTTCGGGGGGCTTCGCGCTATTACTCCGAGCACTACCGCGCCGGTTTCGCGCTGGAATGTCAGGCGATTGCGCGGCTGCGCGGGCAGATGGGTTTTGACAATGTGATCGTGATGATTCCCTTCTGCCGCACCCCGCAAGAGGCCGACAACGTGCTGGCTGTGATGCAGGAAAACGGTCTGGCGAGGGGCAAGGACGGCTTGCAGGTTTACGTGATGTGCGAAATCCCCGCCAATGTGGTGCGCGCGGCGGAATTTGCGGAACGCTTTGACGGGTTCTCGATCGGGTCGAACGACCTGACACAATTGACACTGGGGATTGATCGCGATTCAGACGCGCTGGCAAACCTGTTTCGCGAGGATGATCCGGCAGTGCTGTGGATGATCGAAACCGTGATCCGCGAGGCGCATAAAGCAGGCAGGAAAGTGGGGTTCTGCGGACAGGCGCCGAGCAATGATCCGGCTTATGCCCAGCGTCTGGTCGGGTTCGGGATCGACAGTATTTCGGTGACGCCGGACAGTTTTGTGCAGGTTCTGCGCAATGTGGCCGAAGCCGAGAAGGGCTAAAGCACTTCAATCTGGCATTGGTCATGACAGGCCTGTGCCTGGGCCAGGTCGCAAAGTGCTGTGGCCTCGGTGCTGACTGTGGCGCTGGCTGCCGCAACACCCCATTTCAGCGCCGCGTCTGCGGTGCCGCCGCGCGCGAGCGTCAGTGTCATCGCCCCCACGAACGCATCGCCCGCGCCGATTTTGCTGCGCACGGTGACCTTGGGTGCATGACAAAAGAAGCGCTGGTCGCGGGACACGAGAACCGAGCCTTCGGCGCCACGCCCTGTGACAATGATTTCAGCCACACCCCGCGCAACCAGATCGGTGGCAAGGGCCACGCTGTCGGCAACCGTATCCATCGGATGGTTGGCTGCCTCGGCTGCTTCTGATTGGTCGACGCGCAGCAGATAGACGGGCGTTGTGGGGGCGCCAATAAGCCTGTCCAGTGCCCGGCTCGAGGTATCGACCACAACGCGGGCGTTTTTTTCCGCAGCGATCGCAATGATCCGGCTTTGCATATCTTCTGGCAGACCGGGCGCGACACTGCCGCTGATCACAACATAGCTGTTGTGGGTGGTGTGGGCTGCGATTTCGGTCAGCAGGCGGTCGGCATCCTGTGCGGTCAGGTGCTCTCCCGGAACGCCAAAGCGATACTGCGCGCCCGTTGCGTCGTCAGTGACAGCAAAGCTCTGCCGCGTTTCGCCGCTGACCACGATAGGCAGGGCAGGGACCCCTTCGGCGGCTAAAAGATTGACAAGCCGCTGCCCCATCGGGCCACCGACGGCGACAAGCGCCTGGGCCGCGCCGCCCAGTTTCTGCACGGCGCGGGCCACATTGACACCCCCGCCGCCCGGATCGTAGCGCGGAGCCGCACAACGCAGCTTGGGCCCTGCAATGACCGCTGGCACATGCGTTGCCACATCCACCGCGGGGTTGAGTGTGATTGTGAGAATGTCGGCCTGTGGAAGCATGCTAGGCTTTTTGCGCCATGGCCAACCTCATTACAGCCGCCAGAACGGCCTGCGCAAGAACCGGTGAGCGCCCGATACCGATGGCGGCATCGCTGTCGCGGCTGTCGTTTTCGCGCAGGGTGCAGTGCCAGTGGCCGTCACGGTCATTGGTACGCCCACGGATATGAATGGACCAGTTCGGATAGGCCTCATCCGCAATCAGCATTGTTGCATCGGTCTTGCTCAGGTTTTCGGCGCTGGGCAGAGTGGCTTGTGGCAGCAGGTATGCCAGGGCATGAAGAACCCCGTCAAACTCGGCAATACTCATGTCGCGCGTTGTTTCGAGTTCCTTGATCAGGATGTCCAGTTCAGGGTCTTTCATCGCGTGTCCTCCTCGGTGGGTCGGCGTGTTAACTATCTCTACCAACGCTTGCGACGACCGCATTTGATCTTGGTCAATTGCGCACAGCCGATCTGGATGACAAAGGGCAGTGAAAAGGCAGGTCGCCGCAAATGATTTGCTCTTGCGCGATATGCATCGGCCAGCGATGGTTTGGTAACCAAAGGACCCTGTCAAATTGATCAAGACCCAAGACCCCCCAAAGCTGCTATCGCTTTGGCTTCTCATCTTTCTGCAAGCCGGAATTTCTGCATCCAGTCTCGTGGTCGAGATTGTCGCGGGGCGCATGATTGCGCCTTACGTCGGGATGAGTCTTTATACGTGGACAGCCATCATTGCCGTCGTGCTGGCGGGGTTTTCTGTCGGCCATTGGTGGGGTGGCCGGATTGCCGCGCGTGACACTGCCCAGGCGTTGCGCATGGCGGGGTGGATCATGCTTGCCGCGGCCTGTACCACCGCAGGGGCAACACTGCTCCTGCGCGCCTTTGCGGGACCTGTGATTGCGACATTCGCGCATCCCATGGCGGCGATTACCGCGTTGAGTGCCTTGGCATTCTTTCTTCCGTCACTTTTTGCGGGCGTGCCTGCGCCGATCCTGACGGTCGCCGCGATGCGCGGGCGTGCGCAGGCCGAACAGGCCTTGGGGGCCATGTTCGCCTCGGGTGCGGTTGGTGCGATTGCGGGGACACTTCTTGCGGGCTTTTTGTTTGTTCCGTGGATCGGATCGGTGATGACCCTTGGTGTGATCACTGTGGTCTATGTGGTTGCGGCGCTAATCTGTTTCAGGCTGGGCAATCTTTTGCCGCGCGGGCAGGCAGGGGCCCTTGGCGGGATCGTCGTCGCCTTTGCAACCGGATATGGCGCACTGACCTTGCCCGCCGTCTGCGATCGTGAAAGCAGCTATTACTGTATCAGGACTGTTGCCTTGTCGGACAACCCTGACGATCCGGTGAACCTGATGGTCGTGGATCACCTGGCGCATGGTATCAGTGGCAGGGCAGAGCCGTGGGTTATGTTCACGGAACATGCGGCCATGCTGGATGCTTTGCCGCGGATGCGGATGGGCCGGACGGATTTTTCATCGTTTCATATCGGTGGTGGCACCTATTCTGTCCCGCGTGCTTGGGCTGCGCGGGGGATCGGGGATATTACCATCGCTGAAGTCGATCCCGAGGTGACAGCAATCGCGGTCGAGAATTTCTGGTTTGATTCGTCAACGGCCACCATTTTGCATGGTGACGCACGCGTTGCGCTCAACAGAAGCTCCCAACAGTTCGACGTTATTGTCGGTGATGCGTTCACCGATATTGCAGCACCCGAGCATCTGGTCACACAGGAGTTTTTCGCGCTTGTCGCAAGCCGTCTCGCGCCGGGTGGTGTTTTTGCGATGAATATGATCGACAATGTGGACCGGATGAACGCGCTTGCCGCCGTCCACGCGACGTTGCGCAGTGTCTTTCCAAGCGTCGAGATCTGGACCGAAGCCGTCGCCCCGGAGCCGGGTCAGCGCCGTGTGTTTATCCTGCTGGCCAGTGCACAGGACAGCGCCTTTGCTACCGTGGATGCGCTGGCCCCGGATTTAAGGCGTTTTCAGGTGCTGGATAGCGCCTTCGTGGACAATATTCTGGGGCAGCGGAACCCGAAAATCCTGACGGACGACCATGCGCCGCTTGCTTTTCTGATGGGCTTTGACCCTGCCGTGGACTGAGTGCCTGCGCAAAAACTGCGGCTAGTGCCGAAGTGCAGTTTCCACCAAAAACGCCAGCATGCGGTGGCCTGTGTTGCATCGCCGGACACTGTTACCTAACACAGGGGTACGCCCGATAAAGGTTCCATGACATGCTGATCACATTTTTGGCCATTGCGCCGGTTTTTGCCCTGATCCTGATGGGCTATGGCCTGCGGCGTGGCGGTATCCCCTCGACCGAGTTCTGGAACCTCAACGACCGTCTGGTCTATTGGGTTTTGATGCCTGCGCTGTTCTTTGCGAAAATCTCGGCGGCTGATCTGAGTGGTGGTTTGGGTGACTATGCGGTTCTGCTTTATGCAGGCTTCTTTTCCGCGATCTTTTGTGGATGGCTGTTCGGGCGCAGGTTCGCGCCGCCGCAAGCCAGTTCCCTTCTGCAGGGTAGTGCGCGTTTCAACACCTTTATCGGCCTCGCCATCGCCGAGGCGCTTTTCGGCACGCCGGGTTTGCAGATTGCCGTTCTGGGGTCCGCGCTCTTGGTGCCTGTCGTCAACGTGACTGTCGTGACCATCATGGCGCGGCAACTGGGCGGCGGAGGCAAGTCAATCGTTCTGGGGCTGGTGAAAAACCCGCTGATCCTGAGCATCGTCGCAGGGGCGCTCTTCAACTTTGCCGGTCTGAACGAGGTGCCGGTCCTGCACGAGATTGCCCGTATTCTGGGTAACGCTGCGTTGCCGATCATGTTGCTGTGTGTCGGGGCCAATCTGAAACTGCGCGGATTGAGCGGGTCTGTCGTAATCATCGGGCTGTCGATGGCGGGCAAGTTGCTGATCAACCCTTTGGCCGTCATTCTTGCGGCTTGGGTGCTTGCGCCTGATCCCTTGGTCTTTCAGGTCGCCCTGATTTTTGCGGCCCTGCCTGTCGGCGTTGCCAGCTACACGCTGGCGCGCGAAATGCGCGGTGATGCGTCCTTGATGGCGGCCATGATTACCACGCAAACCTTGCTGAGTTTCCTGACCTTGCCTGTGACGCTGATGATCGGGCAGGCTGTGATGTCGCTCAATTGAGCCGCAAGAACCGGTCAAAGGCTGCGTGATGAAATGACGTGATCCTTTCTTTGCGGGAACATTCAGTAACATATACGGTCTGGCCATGACGACCGCAGCACCCACGCCCCTTTCGACTGTGTCACGCCAGTTCATCCAGGATTGGCTGCTGGCATTGCGGTCGCTCTGTACGGATGCGCAGATGCAGTCTTTGATGCAGCGTGCGGGGTTGGTTGCCGATGATACGCTGCCCTATGGCCGTGTGACGCTGGATCAGATTGTCCGGCTTTACCAGCTTGCCGCGGTTGAGACAGGTGATGAAATGATGGGGCTCTGGAGCAGGCCGATCCGCCCCAGAGCGTTGCAACATCTGCTGACATCGGTGCGTGAGGCCACCAGCATTCCGTCGGCGCTCTACCGGTTTGCGACGTTCTGGAACCTGCTTTTGGATGATTACCAATGGGATCTGACCGAAAAGGATGGCACATTGCTGCTCAGGCTGACCCCGCAAAAACAGGTGCCGCCGCAACCCTTTGGTCATATGCTGATCCTCAAGCTTGCCCATGGTCTTTTATCCTGGCTCGCGGGACATGAGGTGCCGGTCAAGCGCGTGGATTTCGCCTTTGCGCGGCCGGAGTACGATCAGGATTACGCCATTATCTTTCCGGCCCCGCTGCGGTTTGCACAACCAGCCACATCCATCGCTTTCGATCTGCATTTGCTGGGGGCGGTTGAACCACGCAGCACTTCCGATCTGGACCGCTTTCTTCAGAATGCCCCGCGCGACTGGATTTTCACCAGTTCGCGGGAACATACGCAATCGCTGCGTGTCCGCACCTATCTGAGCCAGACAGACTGGGCCAATGCCACATTGAGCGATGCGGCCCGCGCGATGCACATGACGCCGCGCACCCTGATGCGCAGGCTGGACGCGGATGGGACCTCTTTCCAGTCGATCAAGGACGCCTTGCGCCGCGATATCGCGATCCGTCATTTGCAGGCGGGCCGCAAAAGCATTCAGGCAATCGCGCAGGATGTCGGTTTTTCATCGGCAGCAAATTTCCATCGGGCCTTTCTGCGGTGGACAGGCAGCACGCCGAGTGCCTATCGCCGTACGCAAGTCTGACACGCAGGCCTTTTTGTCAGTTTTTGATAATCACATGTCATCTCATGAGATGGAGGTGGCCCACAGGGCGCGATACAAACCTTTATAGATAAGTATTCTGAAGTAACGCAGCACATGCGGGCATTGGTTTGCCAAACCGTATGACATGGCGATTTCAGATAACCCTGCCCTTGAAGGACGCTCACATGACAGAGAAACTCGCCGCTATTCTGCAAGCTGCCAAGGACCACGCTGAACAGGTGATCCTGCCCAATGTTGATGCATGGAACGCCGCAAAGAAATGGCCGCGTGATGCCTCGGACAAGGCGGGGGCTGCGGGCCTGACGGGGCTTTATGCGCCCGAAGAGTTTGGCGGGCAGGGTTTGCCGCTGTCCGAGGGCATTCAGGTTTATGAACAATTGGGGCTTGGTGACGGGGCCTATGCCTTTGCGCTTTCGATGCACAATATCTGTACCTTTGCAGGCTGTGGCTATGGCACGGACGCCTTCAAGCAGAATTGGGCGCGGGATCTGACATCTGGGCGCAAGCTGGCGAATTTTGCACTGACCGAACCCCAGTCCGGGTCGGACCCCATGCAGATGTACACCCGTGCGACCATCAATGGTGACGGGACATGGACAATCAGCGGTGCGAAGGCCTGGGTCAGTCTTGCGACAGAGGCTGACATCTATTTCACGGTCGTCAAAACCAGTGATGCGCCCGGCCACAAGGACATGGCGATGATCGCCATCCCTGCGGATGCGCCGGGCCTGCGTTTCGGGCCGATGTACGAGACACCATCCTACAATTTCCTGCCAATGTCCGAGATGTATATGGACAAGGTTGTGGTGAGTGAGGACAACATCATCCTGCCTATCGGGCAGGGCTTGCAAGGCTCGCTCATGGCGATCGATATCGCGCGTGTCTCGATCGCGTCAGGATGCTGCGGGTTGATGCAAGCGGCACTTGATACGGCCTTGTCCTATTCCAAGAACCGCAAGATGTTTGGCGGCAAGAACCTTGAACTTGACGGTATTCAGTGGATGCTGGGAGAGGTCGCGACGGACCTTGAAGTCTCGCGTCTTCTCTATCGCAAAGCCGCAGAAGCGCTGGGCACGCCCGAGGGCCCCTTGATGGCGGCCCATGCCAAGCGTTTCGTGCCGGATGCCGCGCTTAAGGCTGCAAATACCTCCACGCAGGTTTTGGGTGGCATGGGATTGCTCGCGCCTTATGGTCTGGACCGTTTGTCGCGTCTTGCCCAGATGCTGCGGATCGTGGATGGCACGACCGAGATCAGCCGCGTCGTCATCGGGCGCGCCCTGCAAAAACGCGCGGCGGCCTTGCCTGATTTGCCGGTGCCCAAGGGGTTTGGTGAGGCTGGGCGCTAAATCGCTACGCACCCGAGCTATTCAGTTGCTGTAAAGCCCACGATCAACTGGTGCAGTCCGAGTGCCGCGCCTGCGAAGATCGCTGTGAGCGTGACAGGCGCGCTGAAGGCCAGCAGGGAAAACGCAGTCAGACCTTGGCCGATACTGCACCCGATGGCGATCACGGCACCCACACCCATCAGGCCTGCACCGATGATCTGGCGGCGCAACTCGCGCGGGTCCTCGCAGGCTTCCCAGCGGAAATGACCTTTGATCAGACTGCCCAGGAAAGCGCCGATCCAGACCCCCGCGACAGAGCCGATCCCGAATGAGAGTGACTGACCAGATGCGGTCATCCCGTAAAGGATGGCTTCGCCGACTGGGGCCGAGAACGTGTGGGAGACAAGCGGCAGGTCATCGAAACCATGCGCGTTGATATACTGCATGCCGCCCCATGCGCTGACGACAGCAATGCCGACCGCGATGCCCCAGAAGATGGCTGACCGGTCCTGCCGCAGGGTGCGGGCGCGCAGTGCAAAAGCAACCAGCAATGCGCCGATCACAAGGCCGATAAAGGCCACTGATATGCCGGTCGCTGCACCTAATGTATGGGCTATACCGCTCGGGATCGCGGCAGGCGGGGTCGGGGGGAAGATTTCGACACGGATCCATGCCAGCGGGCCAGAAAGTGTGACATAGGCGCTGATGCCCATCACCAGAACGATCACAAAAGACCGCAGATCACCTCCGCCGAGCCGTGCAAGCGCGCCGTAGCCGCAGTTTCCGGCCATCGCCATCCCGTAGCCGAAGAGACCACCCCCAATGATGCTGGCAACGGGTGACCATTGTTGTGACAGATAAAAAGACTTGGCGGGGTCGAAAAGACCAAAGGCCATCAGGCCGAAACTGCCGACGACGGCAGTTCCGATGGCCAGAATCCACATTCTCAGGCGTTTGTCATTGTTGCCGTAAAGATAGTCTTCGATCGCGCCCAGTGTGCAGAACCGGCCCAGTCTTGCAGCAAGTCCAAGTAATACGCCACCGAACAGCCCCACGGCTGCCGCGACGTTCGCCTCTCCCAATGCATCGAGCAATGGCCGTTCCTCCCTGTTCGTCAGTCGAATTGAACGGGAGGTGGCTAAGCCTCAGTCCGTTTTGCAGAACAATTCGTAGACAAGACCAATGATCCTGCGAGATTTGTCATCCGTCAAGCTATAGTAAATTGTTTTGCCTTCACGGCGGGGCGTGACCAGCCCTTCGAGCCGCAACCGACCCAGTTGCTGGGATACGGCGGCCTGGCGTGCCGAGAGCAGTTCTTCGAGTTCTGTGACTGATTTTTCACCAGTTGCGAGGTGGCACAGGATCATCAGGCGGCCTTCGTGACTGATCGCTTTGAGATAATTCGTCGCGATTGTCGCGTTGTCCATCATCTCGTCCAAGCGAGCATCATCAACGTCAGTATCAAAAACCGGAAGTGTCATAAGCCTTGGAGCCTCACGAGAATCTTTCTGTTCAGGTCAAATCGTCTGCGCCTGTAATCGGGCTTTTGCCGCCAAATTGCTACCTCTGAGCGCGGGCAAAACGCGGTTTTTTCGCCTATTTTTCTGATTTTGCAAGAAATACACCCTCTTGCTCGAGCATTTGCCCCAAAAGTCCCCAGAAAAAATCATCGCCCGGATAGCCCTCGATCCGGTTTGTTTCGATACCTTCGACAAGCAGGATAAACGTCGGGGTGTAATTGATCCGCCGGGCAAGCACGATGTCGGAAGGCATCGGATCAAGCAGATTGACACGGCGCAGCGGGGCGGCGGCACCTTCGTCTGTTTTGGGGTATATGGGGCCGATTTCTTCGTTCCAGCGCGCGCACCAAAGACAGCCGGGTTCTTCGGCCATCATCAGTTGCAACTCTGCCCGTGCAGAGGCCGCAGACATCAGGGTCACTGCAAAAGCAGCAACTGCGAGGCGGATAATAAAACTAGCTTTCATCTTAAACATTCAATAATTCTAATATGAATCATGCGTGCAATCAAGGAAAACAACACATGCTGGACGTAAGCTTTTTTGGTGCTGCGGTGGCAGGGCTTTTGTCATTCTTTACGCCATGCGTTTTGCCGATGGTGCCGTTCTACCTCTGCTATATGGCCGGTACATCAATGTCCGAGTTGCGTTCTGACGATGCAATTAGCCCGTCTGTGCAGCGCAGGCTGATTGTGTCTGCTGTGTTCTTTGCTTTTGGTGTCACAACCATCTTTGTGCTCTTGGGCATGGGCGCTACAGCGGTGGGGCAGGCCTTTGGCATGTGGCGCGACACCTTGCGCTATGTGGCGGCCGGGGTGTTGTTGGTCTTTGGCTTGCATTTTCTGGGCGTTATCCGCGTCCCGCTGCTTTACCGCGAAGCCAAGATTGAAAGCACGGCCGAACCGACAACGATCATTGGTGCCTACGTTATGGGTTTGGCTTTCGGCTTTGGCTGGACGCCCTGCGTCGGCCCTGCACTTGCAGCAATCCTGATGGTGGCCAGCGGGATGGGTGACATCTGGCGCGGTGGCCTGCTCTTGCTGGTTTACGGCCTTGCAATGACTGCGCCCTTCGTTGTCGCGGCCTTTTTCGCCCGCCCGTTCCTGAGCTGGCTTCAGCGCAACCGCAAATATCTTGCCCATGTTGAACGGGTCATGGGTGTGATGCTGATCATCTTTGCTGTGCTGATCGGAACCAATTCGGTCAATTACATCGCCCAATGGATGATCGAAGTAATGCCTGCATTTACCAACCTAGGATAAAGGAAGTGATCATGATTTTTCGCCGTTTTCTCGCTCTTGCAGCGCTTGTTCTGGCTCTCCCGGCTTTCGCCACGCCTTTGGGTGACGACGGTCTGCACAAGGCCGACTGGATGCATGACACCTTCAAGGATCTGCGCGAGGACCTTGCCGAGGCGAATGCCGAAGGCAAACGCCTGCTGGTCATTATCGAGCAGCGCGGTTGCATCTATTGCACCAAAATGCATGAAGAGGTTTTCCCAACACCCGAAATTTCTGCGATGCTGAATGAGGAATTCTTCGTCATCCAGATCAATATGTTCGGAGATGTCGAAGTGACGGATTTTGACGGGACCACTTTGGCTGAAAAAGACATGGTGCGCCGCTGGAATGCACTGTTCACGCCGACCATGATGTTTTTCCCTCAAGAGGTGGAAGAGGGGCAGATTGCGACACAGGCGGCTGTTGCTGTCATGCCCGGCGCCTTTGGTCGCGCGACTACGTTGAACCTGCTCAACTGGATCAATGAAGAAGGCTATCTTGGTGATGAACCCTTCCAGAAATATCATGCAAGGATCATCCAGGAGCAGGGAATAACCGAGTAAAATCAGATGCCTGAGTACAAACATTCAAATAAATGATTTTGTTGTTGCGACTCTCGCGATCTGTAGTCTACGGTATACGAAACACATTTGTGATCCAGGGAGGGACCATGAAGCAGATTCTTAGCGCAGGTGTCGCGATCGCCATAGCGACCGTTGGCTTTGCTGAAGGCATGATGCCTGATGATGTCGTTTACAGCGAGTATGGTGAAGTCGAGGCGTCCCTGTCCGGCCAACCGGGCGATGCGGCGGCAGGCCTTGAAATCATGGTTTCACGTGGCAAGGGCAATTGCATTGCCTGTCATCAGGTGACCGCTCTGGAAGAGTATCCGTTTCACGGCGAAGTTGGCCCATCGCTTGACGGTGTGGGTGAATACCGTACCGCAGCCGAGCTTCGTGGCATCATAGCAAATGCGAAGATGACCTATGAGGGGACAATCATGCCGGCGTTCTACCGCGCAAGCGGGTTCAACCGCCCGGGGAACGCTTTCACCGGAAAAGCCGCAGAGGGCGAACTGTCCCCGCTGCTGACCGCTCAGGAAATCGAAGATGTGGTCGCATATCTTCAAACACTCAAAGACTGATCTGCAACTGGCAGACTTATAGGAGACCCTATGAAACTTACACGTAGACATACGCTTATGATGGCGTTCGGCTCCGCGCTCGCAGCTGTTATGCCGTTTCGTGCATTCGCTGCAGTCGAGGATAATATTGCAGCGTTTACCGGTGGTGCCGCTGTCGGAAGTGAGGGCATTACATTGATTGCCCCTGAAATCGCGGAGAACGGCAACACTGTGCCGATCGAAGTGAATGCGCCGGGTGCCGAGGCGATTATCGTCTTTGCAGCAGGCAATCCGACACCATCGGTTGCGACATTCAATTTCGGTCCGATGGCCGCATCCCAATCTGCGGCGACACGTATCCGTCTTGCAGGCACGCAGGATGTCGTCGCGATCGCCCGCATGCCTGACGGCAGCTTTGTGCAGGCCAGTCAGGAAGTAAAAGTGACCATTGGCGGCTGCGGCGGCTGAGTGAGGAAGAAAACAAATGGCAGATAATGTAACACCCCGCGTTCGCGTCCCCCGTGATGCCACCGCCGGCGAAGAAATCACCATCAAGACACTGATCAGCCACCCGATGGAGTCCGGTCAGCGCAAAGATGGCGACGGCAATGTGATCCCGCGCTCGATCATCAACCGTTTCACATGCACGTTTAACGGCGAGACAGTCATTGACGTCACGCTGGAGCCGGCGATTTCAACGAACCCGTATTTCGAGTTCCAGGCCATCGTGCCAGAGAGCGGGACGTTCGAATTCACTTGGTATGATGATGACGGCGCCGTCTACACCGACAGCAAAGATATTACCGTCGGGTAACCGCGGAACACACGCCAGGGAGGGCCGATGTCTATGAAATCACTGTTTAAGGGCGGTATTGCCGCCGTAGCAATTCTTTCCGCTTTTGCGGCAAACGCGGACGAAGAGGCAGATCTCGTCATCAACGAAGAGATCGAGATCACAGTCCGGACCGATGCGCCAGCGCATGTTGAAAACCTGAGCACGATCTACTCGGGTTGGGTGTTTCGTTCGACGGAAACACAAGCCTTGCAGATGGATGATTTCGAAAACCCCGGCATGATCTTTGTCGACGATGCGATCGCAGCATGGAACACAGTTGAGGGCACAGAGGGTCAATCCTGTGCGGCCTGTCACGGTGCGCCGGAAGAAATGGCCGGTGTGCGTGCTGTTTACCCCAAATGGAACGACGAAGCCGAAGAAGTGCGTACAATCGCGATGCAGGTCAACGGTTGCCGGACAGAACAGATGGGTGCCGACGAGTGGAAGTACGATGGCAACGAGATGCTGAATATGGAAGCGCTCTTGGCGTCCGTGTCACGCGGCATCCCTGTGAATGTGGCCATCGACGGCCCCGTTCAGGCCATGTGGGAAAAGGGCCGTGAGCTGTACTATACACGGTTCGGCCAGCTTGATCTGTCTTGCGCCAATTGCCACGAAGACAACTATGGCAATAACATCCGCGCCGATCACCTGAGCCAAGGCCAGATCAACGCGTTTCCGACCTATCGCCTGAAGAACGCCAAGCTGAACGGTGTGCAGGGACGCTTCCGTGGGTGTATTCGTGACACCCGTGCGGAAACATTTGCCGTCGGTTCCGAGGAATTCATCGCGCTCGAGCTTTATGTCGCCTCACGCGGCAACGGCCTCTCGGTCGAAGGCCCGTCCGTCAGAAACTAATCCTCCCTGAACTGCCCGCTTCAACCAGTTTGAGGCGGGCATTTTCAACCTCAATATATTCACAAATTAGAATATGATAGCACAAGAGGCTCGATAACTCACATGATCTCACGTCGCGATTTTCTGCAGGCCAGCATGGCGGCTTCGGCGATTGTCGGAGCGTCGGGCTTTGGCAATTGGGGCAGGCTGGCAGCGCAGCAAGCGTTGAGCCAAAGCGATCTGCTTCAGTTTGACACCTTCGGGAATGTTTCCCTTATCCATATCACCGATATTCACGCCCAGCTGAAACCGATCTGGTTCCGCGAGCCTGAAATCAATCTTGGCGTTGGATCCAACAAGGGGGCAGTGCCACACATCACGGGCGCAGACTTCCGCAAGCTTTATGGTATCGAAGATGGCAGCGCGTCGCATTACGCGCTCAGCTATGACGATTTTACTGCGCTTGGTCAGGCCTATGGCAAGATGGGCGGGATGGACCGTGTCGCGACTGTCGTGAACAGCATCCGCGCGGACCGTCCCGATGCGTTGTTGCTGGATGGCGGCGATACATGGCACGGCTCGTACACCTGCTACAAAACCGAAGGGCAGGATGTCGTGAACATCATGAACCTGCTGAAACCCGATGCGATGACCTTCCACTGGGAATTCACGCTGGGGTCTGACCGTGTGCGCGATATTGTAGGCGATCTGCCCTTTGCCGCGCTGGGACAGAACATTTTTGACGCCGAGTGGGACGAACCCGCAGAGGATTTCCAGCCTTACCAGTTCTTTGAACGTGGCGGTGTGAAAATTGCGGTGATCGGGCAAGCTTTCCCCTATATGCCGATCGCTAACCCCGGTTGGATGTTCCCCGAGTATTCGTTCGGCATCCGCGACCAGCGCATGCAGGAAATGGTCGATGAGGTCCGCGGGCAGGGTGCCGAACTGGTTGTCTGCCTGTCCCACAACGGTTTTGACGTGGACAAGAAGATGGCAGAGCGCGTCACAGGAATTGATGTGATCCTCGCCGGACACACCCATGACGCGCTGCCGGAACCTGTTTTGGTTGGCGAAACGATTGTTGTGGCCTCCGGCTCCAACGGGAAGTTCGTCAGCCGCGTTGATCTTGATGTGCGCGATGGCCGGATGATGGGCTTCCGCCACAAGCTGATCCCGATCTTCGCGGATGTGATTGAGCCGGATGCAGAGGTTGCCGCCGCCATTGATGCGGAACGCGCGCCTTTCCTGAATGAACTGACCGAAGTTATCGGCAAGACAGCGGATGACACGCTGCTCTACCGTCGCGGTAACTTCAATGGCTCGTGGGATGATCTGATCTGCGACGCGCTGATCCAGGAGCGTGACGCCGATATCTCGATGTCACCCGGCGTGCGCTGGGGTCCTTCAATCATGCCCGGACAGGACATTACCCGCGAGGATATCTGGAACGTCACCTCGATGACCTATCCGAACGCCTATCGCACGGAAATGACGGGTGAATTTATTCATACCATCATGGAGGACGTGGCCGACAACCTGTTCAACACCGACCCTTACTATCAGCAAGGCGGTGACATGGTCCGCGTGGGCGGCATGGGCTACAGCATTGATGTCAGCAAACCCATCGGACAGCGCGTTACGGACATGACACTGTTGAAAACCGGTGAGGCGATTGATCCCGCTAAAACCTATGTGGTCGCAGGCTGGGCCTCGGTCAATGAAGGCACCGAAGGACCACCGATCTGGGATGTCGTTGAAAACCATATTCGCAATTTGGGCACCGTGCAGGTGAAACCGAACACAAGCGTCAAAGTCTCTGGCGCATAAGGAGAAACAGGAAATGGATGAGATCTTCAAACCGTCCAGACGCACATTTTTGCGTGGAAGTGCTGCGATTGCGGCTGGGACTGTCGCAGGTCAGGCAGTGGCTCAGGATGGCCCCGACCCTAAAATCACGGAATTGCAGGACTGGGCGTCCTATACAGGTGTCGGCGTTGACGAAACGCCCTACGGCCTGCCGATCAGCTTTGAAAGCGATGTGGTGCGGCGGAATGTAGAGTGGCTGACCGCGTCACCGATTTCCTCGATCAACTTTACGCCGATCCATGCATTGGACGGGACAATCACGCCGCAAGGTTGCGCGTTCGAGCGCCACCACTCGGGCGCGATCGAGCTGTCCAAGGACGACTACCGCCTGATGATCAACGGTCTGGTCGACCGACCCCTGATTTTCACCTACGCCGATCTTGAGCGTCTGCCGCGTGAAAACCACGTCTATTTCTGCGAATGTGCCGCGAACACCGGTATGGAATGGGCGGGCGCGCAGTTGAACGGTGCCCAGTTCACCCACGGTATGATCCATAACATGGAATACACCGGCGTGCCGCTGCGGACCTTGCTGCGTGAAGCGGGCCTCGATGCGGCTGGTGATCTGGCAGATAAATGGGTCTATGTTGAAGGCGCTGATGCCTCATCCAATGGCCGTTCGATCCCGATGGAAAAGGCGCTGGATGACGTGCTGGTAGCGTTCAAGGCCAATGGCGAAGCACTGCGCATGGAGCATGGTTATCCTGTGCGCTTGGTCGTTCCCGGTTGGGAAGGCAATATGTGGGTCAAATGGCTGCGCCGCGTGCAGGTGACGGACATGGCCGTCGGCAGCCGCGAGGAAACATCCAAATATACCGATGTCTACGAGAACGGCATCGCCCGCAAATGGACGTGGGTCATGGATGCGAAATCCGTCATCACCTCACCCAGCCCGCAAATGCCGATCACGCACGGGCAGGGCCCGCTTGTGATCTCTGGTCTGGCGTGGTCCGGCCATGGGCAGATCACCCGTGTTGATGTCTCCAAGGACGGTGGCATCACGTGGGAAACAGCACGGCTTGGCAAGCAGGGCGATACCAAAGCCTTGACCCGTTTCTATCTGGACACCGACTGGGACGGCAGCCCGATGCTCTTGCAATCGCGTGCCATCGACGAGACCGGCTATGTCCAGCCGACAAAAGACCAGTTGCGCGAAAAGCGTGGCGAGAACGCGGTCTATCACAACAACTGTATTCAAACCTGGTTTGTTAACGAAGAAGGGGTCGCCGAGAATGTCGAAGTCTCTTAATCTTTTCGTCCCCGCGATTGGTGGCACCGCGCTGTTGCTGGGGCTTGCCTATGGCATTTCCTCGCGTGAATACGGGGCTGCGACGATCGACTCGCTCGAAGCACGGGTGCAGCAGATCGAGGCAAACGCCGCACAAGCAACCGCCGAAGCGCAGGCTGCAGCCGCGGAAGCGGCGCGCCTGCTGCAAGAGCGTGAAGAACTTGCGGCTCTGGCCGCTGTCAGCGGCGCAAGCCTGACCGCACCGGCGCCCGTGATCGAAGGCACCTACGGTTTGGGCCGTGTGGCCTTTGATGAAGAAATTGCCGCATGGGATGTCGATGTCCTGCCAGACGGGCGGGGCCTGCCGGAAGGCCGTGGTGATGTCTTTACCGGAGAAGAGGTCTTTGTTGACAAATGTGCCTCTTGTCACGGTGATTTTGCGGAAGGTGTTGGCAACTGGCCTGTGCTTGCCGGTGGTTTTGACACATTGGCAAATCGGGATCCGGTGAAGACTGTGGGGTCCTACTGGCCCTATCTTTCGACCGCATGGGACTACATCAACCGGTCAATGCCTTTTGGTGAAGCGGGTACGCTGACGCCGGATGAGACCTACGCGATCGTGGCGTATCTTTTGTATTCCAACAACATGGTTGATGACGATTTCGAGCTGAGCCATGAGAACTTCACGGAAGTCGAGATGTACAACGCCGACGGCTTTGTCGTCGATGACCGGCCTGAGCTTGAGTATGCCGAATGGCGCACGGAACCTTGCATGGAAAACTGCAAGGAGAGCGTCGAGATCACGATGCGAGCGACGTTCCTTGATGTTACCCCGGACGAAGAAGTGGAAGCCGCAGTCAGCGCGCCCGCACCTGAGGCCACTCCGGCGGTTGCTGTTGCCGAAGATGCGGGCGGGATTGATCCGGCCCTGATCGCCGCCGGTGAAGGTGCATTCCGCCAGTGCCAGACCTGCCATCAGGTTGGCGACGGCGCGCGCAACCGCACGGGTCCTGTCTTGAATGGCATGATCGGGCAGACAATCGGGTCCGTTGACGGGTTCCGCTACTCGGGTGTCTTCGAACAGGCAAATGCCGCCGGAGAGGTGTGGACTGCGGAAAGCCTTGCCGCGTTCCTCACGGATCCACGCGGTACAATGGCCGGCACAAAGATGGCGTTCCGCGGCGTCGGGGACGAAGCCGAGGTTGCGGCACTGATCGCCTATTTGCAGAGCTTTGCGGACTAATGCGTCGCCACCTTCTGCTACTTGCCTTTATGGGCGCCGCCAGCCACGGCTTTGCCGAAGTTGGCGGTGATCCCGAACGGGGCGAAGAACTCTTTCGCCAATGCAGCAGTTGCCATCAGGTCGGGCAGGGGGCTGTTGACCGGATTGGTCCCCAACTGAACCATATCTTTGACCGTGCCGCGGGCGAGGCCGAGGGCTTCCGGTATTCGGCGGGATTTGAACGTGCCGCCGCAGGCGGGCTGGTCTGGACCTATGATACGCTCGATAGTTTCATCGAGAACCCCCGGGTGCTGGTGTCCAACACACGGATGAGCTTTCGCGGTATCGCTGAACAGCAGGACCGTGATGATCTGTTGGCCTATCTGCGGTTGTTCTCATCCAGCCCCGCAAACATTCCAGAGGCCGCACCGACAGCGGCCGCAGTGGATCACGCGGTTGCCCCCGAGGTTCTCGCGATTGTCGGAGATCCGGCATATGGCGAATACCTGTCCGGCGAATGCACGGCCTGCCATCAGGCGAGCGGTGCGGCGACCGGTATTCCATCCATTACAAACTGGCCGACCGAGGACTTTGTTGTCGCGATGCATGCCTACAAGGAAGGCGTGCGCGCCCATCCTGTCATGCAGATGATGGCGGGCCGGTTATCTAACGAAGAGATTGCGGCCCTTGCGGCCTATTTCGAAAGCATCCGGTAAGGATGCATCATTGGGAGGAAAGACAATGAAATTTGATAGAAGGACGTTTATTGGATCAGCGGCTGCGACAACGGGATTGCTGGCCGCACCGATGGTGCGCGCACAGGGTAAACCCCGCGTTGTCGTGATTGGCGGCGGTGCGGGCGGTGCGACCGCGGCACGCTATCTGGCCAAGGACAGTCAGGGCGCGCTTGACGTCACACTGGTCGAACCGACACGCACCTATTACACCTGTTTCTTTTCCAACCTCTACTTGGGTGGTTTCCGCGACATGGGCTCGCTTGGCCATAGCTATGGCACGCTGGCCTCTGATTACGGCATCAACGTCATTCACGACTGGGCCGTCGGAGTGGACCGTGACGCCAAGACTGTCACCCTCGCTGGTGGTAGCAGTCTGCCGTACGACCGTCTGATCCTGTCACCCGGCATTGATTTCGTGGACGGTGCCGTCGAGGGCTGGGATGTGTCTGCGCAAAACGCGATGCCACATGCCTATAAGGGTGGTTCGCAAACCGAACTGCTCAAGGCGCAGATCATGGCAATGCCGCAGGGCGGTACCTTTGCAATGGTCGCACCGCCAAACCCTTACCGCTGCCCGCCCGGCCCCTATGAGCGGATCTCGATGGTGGCGCACGCGCTCAAAGAAGTAAACCCGACGGCCAAAATCCTGATTGCCGACCCGAAAGAGAGTTTCTCCAAACAAGGCTTGTTCGAGGAAGGCTGGAACCGGCACTATGCCGGCATGGTCGAGCGGATCGGGCCGGACTTTGGCGGGGCGAATGTGTCGGTTGATCCGCAGGCGATGACCCTGACGATTGATGGTGACGTCAATGACGTTGATGTCTGCAACGTGATCCCCGCGATGAAAGCGGGCCGGATTGCCGAAATCGCAGGTATCACCGATGGCAACTGGGCACCGGTCAATGCTGCCGATATGTCTTCTAAGATGGACCCGAACATTCATGTCTTGGGTGATGCTGCCGCACAGGGCGATATGCCGAAATCCGGCTTCTCGGCCAACAGCCAGGCCAAGGTCTGCGCCAATGCGGTGCGCGGCGCTTTGACCGGATCAACCGTGTTTCCGGCCCGTTTTGCAAACACCTGCTGGTCTTTGATTGATACCAATGACGGCGTGAAGGTTGGTGCGACATATGAAGCAACCGACGAAAAGATCGCGAAGGTCGACGGCTTTGTCAGCGCAACCGGCGAAAGCGATGAACTGCGTGCGGCCACCTATCAGGAATCGATCGGCTGGTACGACGGGATCGTCGCCGACATGTTCGGATAATCACCTGTCGGGCCTTGATGTATGTCAGGGCCCGCCAAAACGACACTGCTAGGCTGGGGACATGGAGGACGTATGATGAAAAATAGACTTATCGGCGCATTTTTGATCCTTGCCGCGACACAAGTTGCCGCACAGGACGCGGTCACTTACCCTTTCAATGGAAGCTTTGATGATGCGACTTTTGCAGTCGAGAACGCCATCATCGGCAAAGGCCTTGTGATTGATTACGTCAGTCACACCGGCGAAATGCTGGCACGGACAGCCGAGGATGTCGGCAGTGACAAGATGCTCTTTGAGGGGGCGGATATCTTCTTGTTCTGCTCTGCCCAACTCTCGCGCGAGGTGATGGAAGCGGACCCGATGAATATCGCGCATTGCCCCTATGGCATCTTTGTCGCGGCACTGGAGGGCGAAGTCCTCGTGGGGCATCGCACCTACCCTGAAGGTGAAATGCAAAAGGTGCAGGTGCTCTTGGATGAGATCGTACAGGAAGCGGTAGGCGGATAAGGATAAAGATGAATTACGACGGATATTTCGCGACCGCACTTGCGCAACTGCAAGATGAGGGCAACTACCGTGTTTTTGCGGATCTTGAACGCCATTGCGGGAAATTTCCGCAGGCAACCAACCACGGTGCGCAGACCCGCGATGTGACGATCTGGTGCTCGAATGACTATCTGGGCATGGGGCAGCACCCTGATGTGCTGTCCGCCATGCATGAGGCGTTGGATACGGTTGGTGCAGGGGCAGGCGGGACGCGGAATATCTCAGGCACGACACATAACCATGTATTGCTGGAGGCCGAACTGGCCGATCTGCACAACAAGGAAGCAGCCCTGCTCTTTACCAGCGGATATGTGTCCAACTGGGCGGCACTTGGCACGCTGGCTGCGAAAATTCCCGATTGTCTGGTGCTGTCGGATGCGCTCAACCATGCCAGCATGATTGAAGGTATCCGTCACTCGAAGGCAGAGCGCCAGATTTGGCGGCACAATGATCTGGAGCACCTTGAGCAATTGCTCGCCGCCCAGCCGCTTGAGCGGGCGAAACTGATCGCCTTTGAAAGCGTCTATTCGATGGATGGCGATATCGCACCCATCGCCGAGATTTGTGATCTGGCCGAGAAATACAACGCAATGACCTATCTTGATGAGGTCCATGCCGTGGGCCTCTATGGCCCGCGCGGTGGCGGGATCGCCGAACGTGAGGGTCTGATGGACCGTATCACGGTCATTGAGGGAACGCTGGGCAAAGCCTTTGGTGTGATGGGCGGCTACATCGCGGCCTCGGCTGATCTGTGCGACTTTGTCCGCTCTTTTGCCAGCGGGTTCATCTTTACCACAGCCCTTCCGCCTGCTGTTGCCGCGGGTGCCGCAGCCTCGATCCGGCATCTGAAATCCAGTGCTGCGGAACGTGCGGCCCAAAAGGAGAAAGTCGCCGAAGTCCGCGCGCGGCTCGATGCGATTGGCATTCCGCATATCGACAACCCCAGCCACATCATTCCGGTGATGGTAGGCGATCCGGTGAAATGCAAATACCTGTCCGATATTCTGATGCGCGATTATGGCATCTACATCCAGCCGATCAATTATCCGACCGTGCCCAAAGGGACCGAGCGTTTGCGGATCACCCCGTCACCGGTGCATTCGGACGCTGATATTGACCACCTCGTCGGTGCATTGGAAACCCTTTGGACCCAATGCCAGCTTGCACGCCTGCCAATGGCCGCGCAGTAGGTTTGACTTGCATCAAAGCGCCCCGCGCCCTGCGTTGGTACAGCCAAGATATATGGACGGGGCCAAGGTATGCTTGAAAATCTGATCGAAACTTACGGTGAAGGGGCCATCCTGATGGCCTTGGGCGGCTTGGTGGGGGTGCTGTTTGGTGCCACAGCACAGCATTCGCGGTTTTGCCTGCGCGCGGCCACGGTTGAAGTGGCCGAAGGCAAACTGGGCCCGCGGCTTTCCATCTGGCTGATTGCGTTTTCTGCCGGAGTTTTGGTGGTCCAGACCCTGATTGTACTTGGCTGGCTTGATGTGTCGCAAAGCCGTCAACTGGCCACGACAGGCAGCATGTCAGGTGCCATCATCGGCGGGCTGATGTTTGGCGTCGGCATGATCCTAGCGCGCGGCTGCGCCAGCCGGTTGCTGGTGTTGTCGGCCACGGGAAACCTGCGGGCCATTGTGACCGGACTGGTGCTGACGCTGGTGGCGCAATCCGCGCTGCGCGGCGCGCTGGCACCCGCGCGGGAACAGCTTGCATCGCTTTGGGTGGTGCCGGGCGGGGCGACGCGCAGTCTGCTTTGGCAGACAGGTTTGACGTCATCACTGGCAGCATTGATCGCTGCGGCGGCTTTGGGTGCGGCGCTGGTGCTCAGCCACCGCCAGAATGTGAAAACCAGTCATGCAGTAGCCGCTGTCGGCGTCGGGCTTGCGGTGGCACTGGGGTGGCTTGGCACCTATGCGGTTGCGATGAATTCATTCGAGGTGGTGGCCATCTCCTCGGTCACGTTTACGGGGCCCTCGACAGATACACTTATGGGATTGGTAAACAGTACCGAACTGCCGCTTGGCTTTGGTATCGGGCTTGTGCCGGGTGTTTTTGTCGGCGCGGGGGCCATGGCTTTGGCCACGAAAGAGGCACGTATCCAGCGCTTTGGTCCTGATAGCCCGATGGAGGTCTATCTGGTCGGCGCCGCCCTGATGGGGTTTGGCAGTATGCTGGCGGGCGGCTGTGCTGTTGGTGCAGGCATGTCTGGCGGGGCCATTTTCGCGCTGACAGCCTGGGTTGCGGTGGGGGCCATGTGGGTGGGGGCGATGGTCACACAGCGCGTGCTGCACCGCCCCTCACTGGTGATCGCCTGATCTACTCGAATTCCATCTGCTCATAGACGCGTCCGGCATTCTTGGTCGCCAGTTCCTCGAATGTGTCCAGATGGGCATAGGGCGATTGATCGACATAGTAAGCCTCGGCAAGCCCGCCACCAGCCTCAAGATGTTCGGCAATCTTGCCGCGCAGATATTCCAGATAGCCTTTGGTATAAAGGCGCACCTGATCCATGTTGGTCGGATGCCCGTGCCCGGGGATCACATAGGTCGCATTCAGGGGCTCGAACGCGGTGTCCCATGTGTCCAGCCAGTCCAGCGTATTTGTGTCGTCAAAGAGCGGCAGCATCCGTTCGTGGAAGGCGATGTCGCCTGCGATCACAAGCTCTTGGTTCGGGAGCCAGACGACAACATCCCCTGCGCTGTGTGAAGGCCCAAGATAGCGCACTTCCATGCGGAAATCGCCAAGTTCGACGATATATTCATCGCTGAAGGTTTCGGTCGGACCTTGCAGATAAGTGCCTTCGGCCTTGTCCTTGTTCAGGGCTTGCATGGCTTCGAGAATCTGAAAGCCGCGGTCTTCGAATTCGGCAGCGGCGTCCTCATGGGCAATGATCGGCACGCCCTGTTCGGCCCAATAGGAATTGCCCAGCATCGCATGGCCCTGGCCGTTTTCATTGACCACCAGAACCACAGGCTCATCTGTGCGCGCCTTGATTTCGTCATGCAAGGCCGCAGCCAGCACATAGGCGCCGCCGCCGTTGATCACGACGACACCTTCGCCTGTGACAATAAAGCTGAGGTTGTTGTTGTGGCCGCTGTTTTCGTATGTTGGCGGTGCGGTGGCCCCGATGGCGCTGAAGACACCGGGGATAAATTCAACCGGTGCGCTGTAGAGAGCGGAACCGGGATACTGGTCCGCAATGTTTTCGTTGGCCTGCACGGTTGTCGCAAGAACGGCCATTACTGGAAGAACGTAACGGATCATGTCTCTTCACCGACAAAGACAAAGCCGTCGCCGCGCCGTTCCGCTCGGCCCAAACCGCCACCCGGCAGGTGGAAGCCGATCAGGCGCATTTGCGATGTGCTGAGCTGGTCAAGCAAGCCAAGGCGCGTCTGGACGCCCAGTTCAGGATCCTGATCCGACCCCGAAAGCCACGCCGGTTTCTCGAAGGCGATATGATGGTTCACGATGCTATCGCCAAGGATCATGATGCTTTCACTGCCCATCTGCACCTCGAACGCCATATGACCGGGGGTGTGGCCCGGGGTCATGCGCGACAGAACGCCGGGCAGGATTTCCTGATCATCCTCAAAGAGGTTGATCTGCTCGGCCAGCAGCTCAAGGCGGCTTTGGGCCCCTACAGCAAAGGTAACACGGCCCTCGTCGATGGTTGAGACAGTGTCGGGATCGGTCCAGTAATCCCATTCGGCGCGGCCCATGTGATAGGTCGCATCAGGGAACATCAGATCGCCGAAATCATCGCGCACGCCCCAAAGATGGTCGGGGTGGGCATGGGTAAAGACCACATCGGTGACATCGAAAATATCAACGCCCAAGGTATCGAAGGCATCCAGCAACTTACCGGCGCTGGGCATGAATTCCTGCCCAGCACCCACATCAAACAGGATCGTGCGGTCACCGCTGCGCAAGAGTGTGACGTTGCAATCAGGTGTCATGCTGTCGCCTGTGATGCCGTAGCGCGCGAGCAGCTCATCGGCACCTTCTGGCGGTGTACCCCCGAAAGCAAAGCTCTTGGGCAAAACAAGATTGCCGTCGCTGAGCGTGTTCAGCGTGCGGTCATCCGCCTGCAATGTTGTTTGTGCCCAAACGGGCTGTGTCAAAGCAGCCGACAAGGTTGCACTTGCCCCGCCTTGGATGACTTTTCTGCGTGTCAGTTTCATGGCTCACCTACATATTCGTATATTTGAATGGTAGGGCATGAGGGACGTGATTGAAATATTTTTCTTGCGCGTGGCGTGACTACAATATCATGCCGTCCCAAGATCGCGGTACATCTCGCGCAGGATGTTTTTCTGGACTTTGCCCATCGTGTTGCGGGGCAGGGCGTCGGTGATGATGTATCGCTTCGGGTGCTTGAAACGTGCAAGTTGCGGCGTGGCCGCTGCGGCGATGTCATCAGTCGTCAGGGTGTGATTGTCCAACACGATTGCTGCCAGCACGGTTTCCCCAAAGTCGGGATGGGCCACGCCGAAAACAGCGCTTTCGACAACGCCGTCAATATCATTGAGCACGTCTTCGATTTCTTTGGGATAGATGTTGTAGCCCCCTGAGATGATCAGATCCTTCTGCCGTCCAACGATCGTGATGCGCCCGTCTTCCGATTTCACACCCAGATCGCCTGTTATGAAAAAACCGTTCTTGCGCAGCTCTTCGGCGGTTTTTTCGGGCATGTTCCAATAGCCCTGAAACACATTGTCGCCGCGCACCTCGATCATCCCGATTTCATCCGGTCCAACCGGCTGACCGTCACTGGTGATTTCAACTTCTGTCCCGGGCAGGGCGTAGCCGACTGTGCCTGCCAGCCGCGCGCCATCATAGGGGTTGGAGGTAATCATGTTGGTTTCGGTCATCCCGTAGCGTTCAAGAATACGGTGGCCGGTTCTGCTTTCAAACGCGGTATGGGTTTCTGCCAGCAGCGGCGCAGACCCTGATATGAAAAGCCGCATATTCGCGACCAGATCGCGGGTCAGCCGTGTGTCCGCCAGCAGGCGGGTGTAAAAGGTAGGCACACCCATCAGAAGCGTGGATGCGGGCAGTTCGCCAATGATTGCGTCGATATCAAAGCCGGCCATGAACCGGACCTGCGCGCCGGCCAATAACGCGGTGTTCAGCGCCACAAAAAGCCCGTGGGTGTGAAAGATCGGCAGCGCATGGATCAACCGGTCCTCACTGGTAATCCGCCAAAGCTCGGTCAGGGTTTGGGCGTTCGATAGCAGGTTTTTGTGCGACATCATCGCACCCTTTGACCGGCCTGTGGTGCCCGATGTGTAAAGGAGTGCGGCCAGATCGTCGGGGCCGCGCGGCACCGCTGCAAAGGTTCCCACGCAGGTATTGGCCTCAGTGGAAAGCGATCCTGTGCCGTCTGTAGCGAAGGTCAGCACCTGCGTGTCACCGCTGCAGACTGTGGAAACCGCGGCTGCGTTTTCTGCATCGCACATGACCATGCGCGGGGCCGCATCGGTGATGAAATACGCGACCTCGCTTTGCGTATATGCTGTGTTGAGCGGCAAATAGACCGCCCCTGTTTGGACAGCGGCACCGTAAAGGGCGATCGTGTCCATGATCTTGGGGGCCTGTACAACAATCCGGTCACCCGGGTTTACGCCTGCATCCGCCAGCACCTGCGCCAACTGTCCGACGCGTCGCACAAAGCTGCGGTAACTGACCTTTGTCCCGTCATCCAGCGTCAGAAATGTGGCGTCGTTTTCTGCATGGCGTGCGAAGAGCGCATCATAGAGCGTATTGGTCACGATCAGGTTCCCGTCTTGTCGTTTTTGTCACGGGTCCTTGTTGGGCGCTGCAGGGCGTCTGTGCAAGATATATTGCTGCCCGCGCCTTGTTGTACCTGTTCTGGTGTTGGATATTGTCAGGTGTGATCCGCCAAGATACGCGTTGACGGCCACAGGGCGACAAATTGTTGAAAAGGAAAAGCCAATGCGCATCGTCGATATCTGCGAAGTGACCAAGCCGATCGCGTCTCCGATCCGGAACGCATATATTGATTTCAGCAAAATGACAGCGAGTCTGGTGGCCGTGGTCACCGATGTCGTCAGGGACGGCCGCCGCGTTGTCGGTTACGGCTTCAATTCCAATGGTCGCTATGGTCAGGGCGGTCTGATCCGTGAACGTTTCAGGGACCGTATCCTTGAAGCGGACCCAGCATCGCTGATCAATGAGGCGGGTGACAATCTGGATGGACATAAAATCTGGGCTGCGATGATGCAGAACGAGAAACCGGGCGGACATGGCGAGCGTTCGGTTGCAGTCGGTACGATTGATATGGCTGTCTGGGATGCCATTGCGAAGATCGCGGAAAAGCCGCTTTACCAACTGCTCGCCGAGGGCAAGAGCGTCGCAGCAAACCGCCGCGTCTTTGTTTATGCGGCAGGTGGGTATTACTATCCGGGCAAAGACGACACGGCACTGCGCCAAGAGATGCGGGGCTATCTGGATCGCGGCTATAACGTGGTCAAGATGAAGATCGGTGGCGCCACGATTGACGAAGACCAGCGGCGCATTGAGGCTGTGTTGGCCGAAATCGGCTCGGAAGCGCAACTGGCCGTCGACGCAAATGGCCGCTTCGATCTCGAGACTGCCATCGCCTACGCCAAGATGCTGCGCAACTATCCGCTGTTCTGGTACGAGGAGATCGGCGATCCCCTGGATTATCAGCTTCAGGCCGCGATGGCCGAGTTCTACCCCGGTCCGATGGCGACGGGTGAAAACCTGTTCTCGCATCAGGACGCGCGAAATCTGATCCGCTATGGTGGAATGCGCCCTGACCGCGATTGGCTGCAGTTCGATTGCGCGCTGTCATACGGGTTGGTGGAATACCTGCGGACGCTTGATGTGCTGGAAACGGCAGGGTGGTCGCCGTCACGTTGTATTCCGCACGGAGGGCACCAGATGTCACTCAACATCGCGGCGGGTCTCGGGCTGGGTGGCAACGAAAGCTACCCCGACCTGTTCCAGCCCTATGGCGGGTTTCCGGATTCCGTCAGCGTTGAAGACGGCCATATCATCATGCCCGAACTACCGGGTATCGGTTTTGAAGGGAAATCCGACTTGATCAAGGTTATGCGCGAACTGGCCGAATAGAGGGATCGCTCCATGCGTTCGCACTGGATTGAACCTCAACTTTCCGTAACGCCTAGATGTCACGCGACAGATGCGTTACGTTTATTCGTCACGTTTTGGGCGAACGGATATGCTCTTGCAGTTTACATTGCTGCCTGAAACCCTTGGCATGTTCGGGGTTGCCACTTCGTCCCGCTGGATGGGCTCAAATGTCGGCAGTTTGAAGGTGGCGAGCCGTGATGCTGACGGTCTTCTGCGGGTCACTGCGATGCCGCGCTTGATGCAAGCCTGTACCGATGGACGATAGTGAGAAAACCGAAATGAAATTCATCGCCGACACGAGGATACAACATGCCCATTCGTAACAGACTTGCCGAAATGCATCCGCAAATCACCGCATGGCGCCGCGATTTCCATATGCACCCCGAGCTGCTTTATGACACCGCACGCACGGCAGGAATTGTGGCAGACAAACTGCGGGCCTTTGGATGTGACGAGGTCGTCACGGGCATTGGACAGACGGGTGTTGTCGGCCTGATCCATGGCAGAACGACGGCATCAGGACGTACCATCGGCCTTCGGGCCGACATGGACGCCTTGCCGATTATAGAGGCAACCGGCGCTGAATATGCCTCAACCGTCCACGGCAAGATGCATGCCTGCGGTCATGACGGGCATACGGCCATGCTGTTGGGTGCCGCCCAATATCTTGCAGAGACACGGCAGTTCGACGGCACGGTCGCGGTTATTTTCCAACCGGCAGAAGAGGGTGGGGCAGGTGCGCTTGCCATGGTTGAAGACGGCATGATTGACCGCTTTGGCATTTCCGAAATCTACGGAATGCATAATTCGCCCCTCTTGCCGGAAGGGGAATTTGCGATCAGGTCGGGGCCATTTTATGCGGCTGTGGATACGTTTGAAATCATCGTCACGGGGAAAGGTGGCCATGCGGCGCGCCCCAACAACGTTGTGGACACCACGCTCGCGGCTTCGGCGCTGGTGATGAACCTACAGTCCATCGTGTCGCGCAACACGGACCCGCAGCAGGCGGCCGTGGTCTCGGTTACATCTTTCCGGACCGAAAGCGAGGCTTTCAACGTGATCCCCGAAACAGTGACGCTGCGTGGAACAGTCCGTAGTTTTGACGAGAAAGTGCGCGGCGATATTTTGGCACGTATTGGATCCGTGGCCACCTTGACGGCACAGACCTATGGCGCGACGGCAGCGCTTGATTGGCCGGAGGTTTCCTACCCGGTCATGGCGAACCATGAGAAAGAGACAGGTTTCGCGGCAATGGCGGCGCAAGCGGTCGCCGGTGCGTGTGACACACAGGCCCCGCGGACGACAGGCGGCGAGGACTTTGCCTATATGCTGCAAGCTTGCCCCGGCGCCTATATCCAGATCGGCAATGGTCCGAGCAAGGGGCTGCACCACCCCGAATATGACTTCAACGACGAAATCATTCCGATCGGTGCCTCTTATTGGGTGACGCTTGCCGAGCAAAGGTTGCCTGCGCAAGGTGCCTGACAACGAGGAATACTGGCGTTTTTCGACGCAGACATTGGACCCGCCGCGATAGTCGAGAGTAGGGCGTCGCGCATCGGGTGTCAGGATTGCGCATACCGTTGCCCTGCAAGATGACGCGCCGAAGGTTCTGAAACTCAGACGGCTCCGTTGCAGGATTGATCCTTGGACAACTTGCGCGCGGTCTGGCGAGAATTTGCGAGAGCGCTGGCAATCTCTTGCCACAAAAATTTGCGGTTTGCAGAAAAAGGAGTCCCATTTCCCGCGCAATTGCGCCACCCTTGAGCGGACCCGAAACCATCCGGGCCAAACTTATGGGCGTGAAGCCCGATCTGGGAGGATTACATGTTTAAAGAAGTATTGCGCAGGCCTGTTGGCCTGCTTGGCGCAGCTGTTGTTGCATTGAGCTTTGGTGCACCTGCGGTGGCGCAGGAGCAGCTTTCAATCGCGACCGGTGGCACCGGTGGCGTCTATTACCCGATGGGTGGCGGACTTGCCGAGATCATCAACAACCACATCGACGGCTATGCTGCTGCGGCTGAAGTCACAGGCGCATCGGTCGAGAATATGGGTCTGATCGCGACAGGCGACGCGGATCTGGCCATTGGTCTGGCTGATACGGTGTCCCAAGCCTACACAGGGACAGGCCGCTTTGAGGGCCAGCAATTGCCGATGATCCGCGGCCTTGCATCGCTCTATGCCAACATGGTGCAGATCGTGGCACTGGAAGGTTCGGGCATTACGTCACTGGAAGACTTGCGCGGCAAGCGCGTGTCGATCGGTGCACCGGGCTCTGGTACCGAAGTCAACACAAATGCGATCCTTGAGGCCAATGGCATCAGCTATGACGACATTGACGAGCAGCGTTTGAACTTCAACGAAACCGCTGATGCGCTAAGCAACGGCGATATCGACGCTGGTTTCTGGTCTGTGGGTGCGCCGACATCCTCGATCCTCAACCTTGCCACAACACAGGACATCGTGATCATTGAGCTGACCGAGGCCGAGATGGCCGCGGCGATGGACGCAAACGCGACCTTTGCAATGACAACGCTTGCAGGTGGCAGCTACAACGGCGTTGACGCAGATATCAGCGTGCTGGGTATTCCGAACGTGCTGACCGTATCGTCCGAGATGTCCGACGACCTTGCCTACAGCATCACCAAGGCAATGTTTGAAAACATCGCTGAATTGCAGGCCGTACACCCTGCTGCGAATGAGACCACAATTGATTTCACAATTGCTGCGACACCAGTGCCGCTGCATCCCGGTGCGATCCGCTACTATGAAGAAGTCGGTGTGACCATTCCGGATGGCCTGCGTCCATGATTAGACCGATTTGGGAAGGGGGAGGCAAAGTCCTCCCCCTTCTCATTCTACTGCTGCTGCCGGTTTCGGCCGGGGCCGAAGTGCTTGTTGCGACCCGTGAAGATGGCACAGAGATCGCCCGTTTTGATGTGCCGCAAGGCACGGAATGGTGCGTACTCTGGAACCACTCGGTCAAAGGATTTCCCGTGTCCGATTGCTATGTAAATCGGGCTGGCCGGATGGTGTTGATGCATGCGCATCTGCCTGATTTCGCCGCAGGGCTGGATCACATTCCGGGGCGCGGGCGGCAGGTCACGGACGGGCAGGGCGGGTATTTTATTCTCGATATCAACGAACCTGTACCGGGGAACGCCTATGTGCTGCGTCCCGGGGAAGGCTCGGTCGATCATCGCTTGCAGGTCGGAGAGGCCGTTGTGTCACTCTCTGCCGTCGCCCCGCGCGAACGTGTGCGGATCGCTCTTTTGGGAAGTATTGAACAATGACGACGACAACTGAAGACAGCCCGATCCACGCGCCGCAGCCATGGTTTGTGATCCGTGCGATCACCGTGATCGGGATCACGCTCTCGCTGTTCCAGCTTTATACCGCAGGCGTGCAGCCATTGGGATTGTTCTTCCAACGTCCGATCCACCTCGGGTTCGTGCTTGTCTTGTGTTTCCTGATCTATCCCGCCTTTGGTCGCGCCAAGGCGCGTGGTCCATTGGGATGGGCCATTGATGGCACGCTGATCGTGCTCAGCATTGCTGCGGGTGCTTGGGTGCCCATGAATATCGACATTATCGCCAACCAGATTTTCCCGCGCGACATCGACGTGTGGATGGGTGTTGTCACGATTATCGTTGTGCTGGAAGCCGCCCGCCGCGCTGTGGGCCTTGGCATGACGCTGATCGGTGTCTTCTTTATTGCTTATGCCTTTGCTGGCAGTCGTGGCGAACTGCCGTTCCTTGCCGACTGGATGCCTGGCATCCTGAACCACCGCGGCTATTCGCTGGACCGTGTCGCCAGCCAGATGACACTCGGGGCCGAGGGGATTTTCGGTATTCCCTTGGGCGTTGCGGCGACGTTCGTGTTCATCTTCGTCCTTTTCGGGGCCTTTCTTGAAGTCACAGGCGCAGGGAAATTCTTTATTGATCTGGCCTATGCTGCCGCGGGCAAACAGCGTGGCGGCCCCGCCAAAGCCGCCGTGATTGCGAGTGCCGGCATGGGCTCGATCTCGGGCTCGGCCATTGCAAACGTGGTGACAACAGGTGCCTTCACGATCCCGCTGATGAAGAAGCTGGGCTACCGCCCCGCACAGGCTGGCGGAATCGAGGCCGCGGCCTCTACCGGCGGGCAGATCATGCCGCCGCTGATGGGCGCAGGCGCCTTCCTGATGAGCGAATTTACCCGCGTGCCTTACGTGGATATCGTGCTGGTCTCGATTTTCCCCGCGGTCCTCTATTTCGGCACGGTCTACCTGCTGGTGCATATTGCCGCTGTCAAACAGGGCATGACCGGCCTGACAGCAGAAGAACTGCCAAGCGTGCGCAAGGTTCTGGCCGAAGGCTGGCACTTTCTGTTGCCGCTTGTCGCTTTGGTGATGTTGCTTGTGGCAGGGTATTCGCCGATGCGCGTCGGTTTCTATGCGATCCTGTCGATCATGGCGGCGGCTTCGGCGCGGGCGCTTTGGGAGTTTGCGCGGTCCGGTCCGACAATGCAGGGCTTTTTAGGGCTGTGTACGCGCGGTTTGAAGCTGACACTTGATGCGCTTGATCTGGGCGCGCGCAATGCGGTGGCTGTGTCCGTCGCTTGTGCTGTGGCCGGTATTATCGTGGGTGTTGTGGGCCTCACTGGTCTGGGGCTCAAGTTCTCTGCCATGATGATCGCCTTCTCGGGCGGCAATATCGTGCTGGCGCTGATCCTTGTCCTGCTGGCAAGCCTCGTGCTGGGCATGGGGCTGCCGGTGACGGCGGCCTATATCGTGCTGATCATCCTTGTGGGTCCGGCGCTGACCGAACAATTCGGCATCCCGCTCCTGATCGCGCATCTTGTGGTTTTCTGGTATTCGCAAGACAGTAATGTGACGCCGCCCGTGGCATTGGCCGGATTTGCCGGTGCCGCGATTGCGGGGTCAAAGCCGATGGAGACGAGCATACAGGCATGGAAATACGCCAAGGGCCTTTACCTGATCCCGCTGTTCATGGTGTTCAACGAGGAAATCATCCTTGGCGGGCCGCTGCCGCTTGTGCTCTGGAGCGGCGCTATCGCGATCCTTGGCCTGACGGCCTTTGCGGCACTCTTGGAGGGGTTCCTGTGGCGCCCGATGCCGGTCTGGATGCGGGTTCTGCTGCTGCCGGGTGTGGTGGGTCTGTTCTGGCCGTCCTTGACGGTCGAGATTGCAGCGGCGGTGCTGATTGTTCTGTTGCTCGGCATGAACTGGTCCGAGGCGCGCCGTGACAAAGCCCGTTCAGACAATACGGCAGTCACGCAAAGCGCCACGGACGGCTAGCACCATGGCACTGGTCCGTCCGCTTCTGCTTGCGGGGCTTGCCGCTGTGCTGGTCTGGATGGTCGCGCAGAACCTTGTTCTTGGCGCCGCGCGAACCGAACTTGACCAGACGCTGCTCTTGACCAAACGTGCCGTCGAGGCCGAAGTCGAGCGGTTGCGCTCCTTGCCTGCCGTCGCTGCCGAGGATGTGCGCGTGCGCGATGCGCTGGCTGGCACCGGGTCGTTACAGGCGGCCAACAGCTATCTGGAAACGGTGGCGGTGCATGCGCAGGCGGGCGAGCTGTTCCTGATCGACGCTGAGGGCGAAACCATTGCGGCCTCGAACTGGAACCGCGCGGGCAGTTTTGTGGGCGAGAACTACGGGTTTCGCCCCTATTTTCAGGAGGCAATGGCGACAGGCCAAGGGCAATTCTATGCTATCGGTGTCACGACCGGTGTGCCGGGGTACTTTCTGTCGACGCGGATTGACGCCGGCGACAGCAGCGGTGTTCTGGTCGTCAAGCTGGACCTGCGGCCGCTTGAGAATATCTGGCGCAGCGCCAATGCAGATGTGGCCCTTGCCGATGCCAATGGCGTGGTGTTTCTTTCGGCGCGGCCGGACTGGCAATACCGCGCATTATCCACGCTCAGTCAGGAGGCCATGGACCAGATCGCCGCCACCCGCGCCTATGAGGGCGTGTCTTTCGCGACCTCTGCGCCACTTGTCCGCACGGCGATTGAAGGCAGTGACGCCGTGGGGGATGGCTGGATCGCACGCCTGACCCCGATGCCATCCACCGGCTGGCAGGTGATCGCTGCGCGCGCCACAGCGGGAATGCAGCTCTTGTCATTGGCGGCGGCGGCCTTGGCGGCCCTTGCAACGCTCGCGATTGCTGCGGCTTTCAAGGCATGGGAACAGCGCAGGCAGATTATTGCGCTCCGCCTGTCACAATCCGAAAAACTGGAAGCCATGGTGATTGCGCGTACCAGCGATCTGGCGCGCGAGGTGGATGCGCGGGTGCAGGCCGAGATTGACCTGCGTGCCACGCAGGAAGCGCTGGTGCACACCGAAAAGATGGCCGCTCTCGGGCGGATGTCTACGGCGATCGTCCATGAAATCAGTCAGCCGCTCGCGGCCATGGAGGCAACGCTGTCGGCGGCTGAACTCGGGCTAGACCAGCAGGATACAGCAACGGCCAGGCGTTTGGACAAAGCCCGTGGCCTGATCCGCCGGATGCAGCGCACGACAAAACATCTCAAGAGCTTTGCCCGCAAAGAGGTGCCGCAACTGATGCTGATCGACCTTTGTGCGCCGGTGGCTTCGGCGCTCGATCTTGTTGCGCCGCGCGCACGGGCAATTGGTGTTGTGCCTGTGTTTCACGCGCCAGAGTGCAGGGTCGACGTGATGGCCGGCGCGATCCGGATTGAACAGGTCGTCGCAAATCTCTTGCTCAACGCGCTTGATGCGGTCGCGGATATGCCGGATGCGCAGATTACCGTGACCGTGACGGCTCATGCCGGTCAGGCCGAACTCTGCGTTCAGGACAATGGAAAAGGCATCGCCGACGCGGATTTGGCAAAAGTGGGCGAACCCTTCTTTTCGACAAAGCTGACCGGTGCGGGCTTGGGTCTTGGTCTGGCGATTTGCAAAGCAATCCTCTCCGACTTCAACGGCACGCTTGATATCCGCTCACATCAGGACCAAGGCACGCGGGTGACCGTGACCTTGCCTTTGGCCGTCCAGAAAAGCGCCGAGGCGGCATGAGTGCCACGATCTTCATTGTCGATGACGATGCCGACCATTTGTCAGCACTGGCTGATCTGGTCGAAACTTCTGGCTATGCGGTGCAGGCGTTCGCTTCTGCGACCGCAGCGCTTGAGGCGATGGCCGCGCAACCGGATCTTGTGATCAGCGACCTGCGGATGCCGGGCATGGACGGGATCGCCTTTGTCAAAGCATTGCGGGCACAAGAGCAGGGCGTGCCCGTCGTGCTTTTGACCGGCCACGGCGATGTCGGTCATGCGGTCGAGGCGATGCGCGCGGGCGCCGAAGACTTTCTCGAGAAGCCTTACGAATCCGCCCATCTTCTTGCGGTCATGCGCCGGACCCTTGAGGCGCAATCTGCCCGCCGTGAGGTAGTGCGGCTGCAAACGGTGCTGGCGGAACGCGCCGATGTCAGCATCCTGGGGAAATCACGCGCCATGCGGGACTTTCGCAAGCGCATTGCCGCACTGGCCTCTGTCGATCTTGATGTCGTCATTACCGGTGAGACAGGGACGGGCAAAGAGCTTGCCGCGCGGGCAATCCATGCGGCAAGCACCCGTGCGGACGGCCCCTTTGTTGCACTCAATTGTGCCGTTCTTCCCGAAGCCATGGCCGAGACGATCCTGTTCGGGCATGGCGAGGGCGTTTTTGCACATGACAGTGCGGGGCGGGCAGGCAAACTGGAGGCAGCCCATGGCGGCACGCTGATGCTGGATGAGGTCGAGACAATGCCAATGGCCATTCAGGCCAAGCTGCTGCGCGTATTACAGGAACGCAGCTTCGAGAGGATGGGCGAGACAGATGCGCGGCACCTTGATGTCAGGGTGATTGCCACGACCAAGACCAATCTGCGATTGCTGGATACATTCCGCCCAGATTTCTTTTTCCGTCTGGCCGGTGCCGAGTTGTCCACGCCAACCCTGCACGAGGCAGGCGAGGATATTCCCCTGATCTTTGCACATTACGCCCAGCTCGCCGCGCGGCGTTACGGGCGGGCTGACCCGGAGGTCCCTTGGGTGCTGTCACAAAAGCTCAAGCGGCAGGCCTGGAGCGGGAATGTCCGCGAACTGAAAACAAGCGCCGAGGCTTTTGCGCTGGGGCTTTATGAGGTTGAAGGGGCAGGCACCCCGACCTCCGGCCCCATGACCTTGGCCGATCGTGTCTCGGAGTTCGAAGCCCGCGAGATAGCGGCGGTGCTGGAAGCACATGCAGGAAACACATTGCGTGCGGCGGAGACACTGGGCCTTCCGCGCCGTACCCTGAACGACAAAATGCGGCGCTACGGAATTTCCTCTGATCAAGAACGCAAGTCCGAGGACGGTGGTTAAGGTTCTGCATCTTTCTCTGAAAACTCTGCTTGATCGATTCTGGCAAATCGCAAGCCCGAGCCGGAAGAGACCACCTTTCTACCGTAAGCGGGGAATCAAGATTGTGGAAACAACGCCGGTTTGAGGTGGCATCCTGCGGGTGTCCAAGCTGATTCCAGCACGCAACACAGGGCCAATGGGCGGGAAACGGCAGATTTTCTCAAAAAAACCGCTCCGATCAGGGCAGTTTTTGATGACAGAACAGATGTTTTCATTTTTTTGAAAAAAGGGGTTGCGGGTATCTTCGAGTAACCGTAGAACCCCCTTCACCGGCGGCGCAGAGATGCGGCGGCGGGGCGCCAGACGGGCTTACGGG
>NZ_QJJL01000002.1 GCF_003201935.1 Loktanella sp. PT4BL
TTCTTGCCGCAATCGAACGCACGATCCGTCATTCAGCCATAGCCGCCCCTTCTTCGGTTGTTTCATTGGCACTTTCAGCCCCTCCCGCCGCCATAATCGCTCAACGCGCTTGTCATTCACATGCCAGCCTGCATCTCTCAGCATCGCTGCGATCCGACGATAGCCGTAGCGGCCGTATTGCCGGGTCAACTCGATCATATCAGCCACCAAACGTTCTTCGTCTGGGCGACCAACTGGTACCTTGCGCTGTGTGGATCGATGTTGTCTTAGAACGCGGCAAGCGCGACGCTCCGAGACAATCAACTCAGCACGAACACGATCAATGCAAGCACGGCAACGAGCGGGGCTTAGAAGTTTCCCTTTGCTGCCTCCGCCAAAATCAATTTGTCCAGCGTCAGATCCGATACGGCCCTTCTCAGCCGCTCGTTCTCTTTCTGTAAACGCTTCAGTTCCTTCAATTGATCCGTGCCCATTCCACCGTATTTCTTCTTCCAGCGGTGGAACGTTTGTTCAGTCACACCAATCTGGCGGATTGCATCCAGACGCGGCATGCCTTGCCCCGTCAGAACCTCAACATGCCGTAACTTTGTGACAATCTCTTCCGGCTTTGGTCGCTTGTTGGCCATGTGTTTCCTCTGTTTTCCTAAACCTAGCGGAGGACCACTTCAGTGGGGGAGGATCACTACCGCCTGCGCATCTACAAGTCCGGCCAGCTGCGCCGCGAGCAGATCGTTGCAACGGCGCAGTGGACCTACGCGGCTGCCGATCTCGGCAACGATATCGGCTCCGGCTTTTACACAATAGAGGTCGCGCAACTCTCTGACCGTTTTGGCGCTGGGCTGACAGCGCAAATCGAGCGCTACCTGTGAGGCCGCTTCATCTGGCCGACATCGAAACCGCCGCGCGTGCCTTGGCGCTGATTGCGCCAGAAGAACGCGCGGCGGTCATGCGGGACATGATCGCAAAGGCCGCGCTTGCCGACAGATACCGCCTTGCAAATGGTAGACCGCACCCGCTTTTCGGGACCGGCACGCTCATGTCCTGTGCCCTGCGCAGGGCGGTTGCGCCGCGTCCTGCGGCGCTGGGGCCGGATGCTCTGCACGCGTTCGTCATCGCCGCAAAGGAACTGCGCGGATATTTCATGCATCAAATTCAGTGACACACACCATCACAGCTTTGTTCTTGGCTTGAAGGCCCTATCTGCTTTAGACAGATGACCAACAAGCAGCGAGGTAAGTGCCATGGCGCGTCCAAACCCCAGTGTCACCGAGTTTGATCCGGTCTGGCAACGCATCTGCCAAGAGGCAGAGGCGGCCATTGATGCAGAGCCGCTTATGGGCGGGCTGATCTATTCGGGTATCCTGCATCATAAATCCTTTGAAGGCGCGCTGGCCTACCGCATTTCGATGAAGCTCGCGTCGCGCGAAATGTCCGAGCAGATTCTGCGTGAAATCGCAGATCAGGCCTATGTCGTATCGCCCGATCTGGTTGCAGCGGCGCGCGCCGATCTTGTGGCGACCTATGACCGTGATCCGGCCTGCCACCGCTTTATGAAACCCTTGCTGTTTTTCAAAGGGTATCAAGCGGTGCAGTGCTATCGTCTGGCACATTGGCTTTATCAGCATAACCGCAAGGATCTGGCCTATTTCATCCAGATGCGCACAAGCGAGATGTTCGGCGTCGATATCCACCCGGCTGCGAGGATCGGGCAGGGGATCATGATCGACCACGCTCATTCCATCGTTGTCGGCGAAACCGCTGTTGTGGGCGATAACGTGTCGATGCTGCATTCCGTCACCTTGGGCGGCACCGGCAAAGAGGACGATGACCGCCACCCCAAGATCGGCGACGGCGTGCTGATCGGGGCCGGGGCGAAAGTGCTTGGCAACATCAAAGTCGGCCATTGCAGCCGGATCGCCGCAGGGTCTGTGGTGCTCGAAGAAGTGCCGCCGATGAAAACGGTGGCTGGTGTGCCCGCCAAGATCGTGGGCGAGGCAGGCTGTTCCCAGCCGGCGCTCAGCATGGACCAGATTTTGAAGACGGTGAAATAAAGAAGGACGGCCCAATAAGTGGGCCGCCCTTTTTCTACCTTTATATCAGCAGTTTATGCCAGCATCGTCATCGGGTTTTCAAGGTTGTCCTTGATCGCATTGAGCAGGTTCGCACCCAGGGCCCCGTCAATCACACGGTGATCAACCGACAGTGTCGTCGACATGACTGTGCCCACGGTCAATTCGCCGTCAGCCCCGACAATCGGCTTTTTCACGCCGGCACCGACCGCGAGAATGGCCGCGTGTGGCGGGTTGATGATCGCATCAAAGTTGTCGATGCCGAACATCCCGAGGTTCGAGATCGCAAAGCTGCCGCCTGCGTATTCATGCGGTGCCAGTTTGCGGTCGCGGGCACGTGTGGCGAGGTCTTTCATCTCGGCTGAAAGGGCAGAGAGCGACTTCATCTCGGCGTCTTTCAGCACCGGAGTAAAGAGCCCGCCTTCGATGGCGACAGCGACCGCCACGTCGGATTTCTCGAACTTCAGCGTCCGGTCACCGGCCCAAACCGCATTCGCATCGGGCACCTGCTGCAAGGCAAGCGCGCAGGCCTTGATGATGAAGTCGTTGACCGACAACTTCACGCCACGGGGCTCAAGCTGTTTGTTCAACTGGGCGCGGAATTTCATCAGCGCGTCCAGCTGGATATCGCGGCGCAGATAGAAATGCGGCACGGATTGCTTGGCCTCGGTCAGACGGGCGGCAATCGTCTTGCGCATCCCGTCAAGCTTGACCTCTTCGAACGGACGATCCGCATAGGTCTTCAGCACAGCATCGGTTGAAGGACCAGCGGCCATTGCTGCACCGGCAGAAGCTGCGGGCGCAGGCGCATCGGCCTTGGCCGCAGGTGCCGCAGCCTTGGGTGTGGCAGTCGCGTTCTCCACATCGGCCTTGACGATCCGGCCATGCGGACCGGAGCCACTGATCTGTGTCAGATCAAGGCCCTTATCGGCAGCAATCCGGCGCGCCAGCGGCGTTGCAAAGATCCGCTCGCCGTCCTTTGTCGGCGCGGCAGGGGCCGCCGCAGGCTTCTCGGCCGCTGGTGCGGCACTCGGCGCGGGTTCAGGTGAAGACGGCGCTTCAGCGGCGGATGAACCGGACGAAACGTCACCGATATCATCCGCGCTTTCACCATCTTCCAGCAGCACGGCGATCACATCGTTGACCTTCACGCCTTCGGTGCCTTCGGGCACGATGATCTTGCCCATCACACCTTCGTCCACCGCCTCGAACTCCATCGTGGCTTTGTCGGTCTCGATTTCGGCCATGATATCGCCAGAGGACACTTTGTCCCCCTCTTTGACGTGCCATTTGGCCAGCGTGCCTTCCTCCATCGTGGGGGACAGGGCAGGCATCAGGATTTCTGTTGGCATTGCGCGGTCTCCTTAACGGTAGGTTACTTTTTTACAGGCATCGACAACCTCATCAGCGGTCACCAAAGCGTGTTTTTCAAGGTTGGCAGCATAGGGCATCGGGACGTCCTTACCTGTGCAGGTGATCACCGGCGCATCGAGGTAATCGAACGCCTCTTGCATGATCACACTGCTGATATAGCCGCCGACGCTGCCTTGCGGCCAGCCTTCTTCAACGGTGACACAGCGGTTGGTCTTGCGCACGGAATTCAGGATTGTCGCCGTGTCCATCGGACGGAGGGTGCGCAGGTTGATCACCTCGGCGTTGATGCCCTCTTCGGCCAGCTTTTCAGCAGCCGCCAGCGCATAGGTCATACCGATCCCGAAGGATACGATGGTCACATCATCGCCTGCGCGCTCGATCTTGGCCTTGCCGAACGGAATGGTGAAGTCATCCATAACAGGCACATCGAATGATTTGCCGTAAAGGATTTCATTCTCAAGGAAGATCACAGGGTTGGGGTCGCGGATCGCGGTCTTCATCAGACCTTTGGCATCGGACGCCGAGTAGGGCATCACAACCTTCAGACCGGGGATCTGCATATACCATGCCGCATAATCCTGAGAGTGCTGCGCACCGACGCGGGCAGCGGCACCGTTGGGTCCACGGAACACCATGGGGGCACCCATCTGACCGCCCGACATATAGAGCGTCTTGGCGGCAGAGTTGATAATGTGATCAATGGCTTGCATGGCGAAGTTGAATGTCATGAATTCGACAATCGGCTTCAGTCCGCCAAAGGCGGCACCCACACCAATACCTGCAAAACCGTGCTCGGTAATAGGCGTGTCGATCACGCGCTTGGCGCCGAATTCATCCAGCAGACCTTGTGAGATCTTATAGGCACCCTGATACTCGGCAACTTCTTCACCCATCAGGAACACGTCGGGATCACGGCGCATCTCTTCGGCCATCGCATCGCGCAGGGCTTCACGCACGGTGGTTTGCTTGACCTCGACATCTGCATCCCAGTCAGGCGTCGCATCCGCAACTGGTGCCGCAGGTGCAGCAACAGCAGGCGCCTTCGTCGGGACAGGTGCCGCTTCTTCTTTGGCCTCGGCAGCAGGGGCCGCATCAGCGGCGGGCACGTCCTCGCCTTCTTCCACAAGAATCGCGATAGGTGTGTTCACTTTCACCCCTTCCGTGCCTTCGGCGATCAGGATCTTGCCAACCACGCCTTCGTCAACGGCCTCGAATTCCATCGTGGCTTTGTCGGTTTCAATCTCGGCCATGATGTCGCCCGAGGAGACAGTGTCGCCCTCTTTGACAAGCCATTTGGCCAATGTGCCTTCTTCCATCGTGGGCGAGAGGGCGGGCATAAGAATTTCGGTTGCCATTCCTTAAGCCTCCTGCGGAATTTCGGTTGCGTAGATATCTGTCCAAAGCTCGTCCAAGGCAGGCTCGGGGCTTTCTTTCGAAAACTCTGCGGCCTCGTTCACGATGGCTTTGATTTCCTTGTCGATGGCCTTGAGGTCATCGTCCGTCGCATGTTTGCCGGTCAGCAGCATATCGCGGATCTGCTCGATCGGGTCACGCTCGTCGCGCATCTTCTGCACTTCCTCGCGGGTCCGGTATTTCGCCGGGTCCGACATGGAGTGGCCGCGATAACGGTATGTTTTCACCTCCAGAATGTATGGGCCTTTGCCTGCCCGGCAGTGGGCAACAGCGCGCTCGCCTGCCTCTTTCACGGCCAGAACGTTCATTCCGTCCACTTCCTCGCCGGGGATGCCGTAAGCCGCACCGCGTTCCCAAAGTGACGGAGACTTGGTCGAACGCTGTACCGAGGTGCCCATGGCATACTGGTTGTTCTCGATCACGAAAACGACGGGCAGGTCCCACAGCTCGGCCATGTTGTAGGTCTCATAAACCTGACCCTGGTTGGCTGCACCATCACCGAAGTAGGTGAATGTGACGCGTCCGTTGCCTTTGTATTTATCCGCAAAGGCCAGACCGGCGCCGAGTGGCACCTGCGCCGCCACAATCCCGTGGCCGCCATAGAAATGCTTCTCTTTCGAGAACATGTGCATCGAGCCGCCTTTGCCTTTGGAAAAACCACCCTCGCGGCCTGTCAGTTCGGCCATAATCCCCTTGGGGTCCATGCCACAGGCCAGCATATGGCCGTGGTCGCGATAGGATGTGACGCGCTTGTCGCCTTCCTCGGCTGCAGCCTCAAGGCCCACGACTACCGCTTCCTGCCCGATATAGAGGTGGCAGAAACCGCCGATCAGGCCCATGCCGTACAACTGGCCCGCCTTTTCCTCAAATCGCCGGATCAACAGCATTTCACGGTAATGTCCCAGCAGTTCCTCGGCTGAGACGTTGGGTTTCGCGGCGGCCTTCTTGGGCGGCATGTGCTATCCTCCAGCGGTTTCGTATTTAGTTTAGTATTAAACTATCTACTAAAGCATGCCCCGAACAAATGCGAGAGTCAAAGTGACCCTTCGTCAAGCGTGAGTGGAATAGCTGTGTTGCGCCAGTCGAATGTCAGGAAATTTTAGCGAATGACGATTTCATCGGCGCGGATCATGCCCAAGACATCGCGCGCCTGTTGGTCGAGAAGGTCCAGATCAAGGAAATTGTCAGACAGGCGCATGGTCAGGTTTTCCATCCGTGCAACCTCGTCTTCAAGTGCCGCCAGCTCAACCGCCAAGGCATCACCCTCGGCACGCACTTCGATCCGCTTGAATAGTCCGTAGTCGCCCTGAACGGCGGCAAATGTGAAATACAGCCCCAGCATGATCATGCCGAGGAAGTAAAACAATGCACCAAGTTGTGTGCGGCCGCGTCGGATCATAGGTCTGCCTCAAACGTCACCTCTGGCGGGTGACTAAAAGCAGAATCGCATATCTGATTCGCAAAGGGAATCCCTTAAATGCAACAAACCAGTTAATTTCTTGCGTTTTCGGGGCTTGGGCGGCCGTTACGCGCTCAGGCGGTCAATCTCGTGCTTTACCTGCTCGCAGAGCGCCGCCGTCTGGTTGAGGATTTCTTTCGCCTTCAACAAATCCAGCGCGCGATAACTATCGACGGGCGGGCGCAGCAATACCGTTTCAGGGTATTGCATTGCCGTGTTCTGAACGATCGACATCTGCATCATCTGGTTGGACCCGTAGACCGCATCAATCTTGCTCGGGCGTTCTTTGGGATCGCCGCTTGTGCCGCCTGATACGTCAATGGCGATCACATGATCCGCGTCATCCTGCACAAGATCCAGCGGGCAGGGATTCGTGGCGCTGCCATCAATGTGGAAGCGGCCGTTGCGCGCGACAGGCAGGAACACCGCAGGCATGGCAGCCGAGGCAGCCATCGCAGAGAGCAGAGGCCCGTCAACGAACACGGCGGTGCGTTGGCCATAGAAATCAGTCGCCGCGATTTTCAAAGGGGTTGCCAGTTCCGCGAAGGTTTCGGGAATCGCATCCGGCAATACAACGTCAAGAATGCGTTCAAGGTTCAGCTCGCCGATACGCGGTCCACCTTCCTCGAAAAACCGCTTCAGGCTGGTTGCGCGGGTTTTGAAGGCATCATTGATCAGCGAAAGAGGATTGCTGATCTTGCCAAAGACATGGTCGGTGATCGCGTCGGCGCACATACCCGCGCAGGCGGCGGCCCCGATGATCGACCCCATCGAGGTGCCGGCGACTGCCTTTGGTTTGATGCCCAATTCATCAAACGCACGGACCGCGTGAATATGCGCCAGTCCGCGCGCGCCGCCCGCCCCCAATGCGAGTGCAATTGAATGCATGATGTCTGTCCTTGTCTTAGCCGCAGAATTTATCTGCTCAGGTCATAAGGCAATCAACAGCGCAGGGAAACGGGCGTGTTGCGGCGTGTAGCCTAGTCCTTGCCGCGATAGATCTCGACCAGTTTGTTCAGCATCGCCAGCGCATCGGCGCGGTCCCGCTGGAACGAATTCCGCCCGATGATGGACCCGTTGCCACCGCCATCACGGATCGCACGCGCATCATCATAAACCGCATCGGCACCTTTGGCTGCACCGCCCGAAAAGACCATCAAACGCCGTCCGTCAAAGGCGCTTTGCACACAATGGCGCACGCGGGCTGCTTGGGTCGCCACGTCGATGCCCTGCGCCTCATAGACCTTCTTGGCCTCGCCAAGGCTCAGATGATCGGTCGAAAGCTTGATCTTGATGATATGCGCGCCAAGAAGGGCCGCGATCTGTGCCGCATAGGCGCCGATATCAATGGCGGTTTCGCCGTCCTTGTCCAGCGCCTCACCGCGCGGATAGGACCAGATGACGGTCGCAATGCCTTTCGCGGCGGCTTCGCGGCGCATTTCGGCGATGTCGCCGAACATATCCAGCGCTGCAGATGAGCCGGGGTAGACCGTAAAGCCGATGGCAGAACAGCCAAGCCGCAGCGCATCATCGACAGACGCTGTAATAGCTTGGGTTTTGGGGGCGGCGTCAGGGATCAGCGAATTGGCCGAGTTGACCTTGAGGATCGTCGGGATCTGCCCCGCAAAGGTGTCTGCCCCGGCCTCGATCATGCCCAGAGGTGCTGCATAGGCGTTCAGGCCCGCGTCAATCGCCAGTTGATAGTGATAATGCGGGTCATAGGCGGGCGGGTTCGGAGCGAAAGAGCGGGCAGGGCCGTGCTCGAACCCCTGATCGACGGGCAGGATAATCATCTTGCCCGTGCCACCCAGTTTGCCGTTCATCAGAATGCGCGCCAGATTGGCCTTCACACCCGGCGTTTCGCCTTCGTAGTTGGCAAGGATTTTCTGAACGGTGCGGGTGGTTTTCATGATGGGCCCCTTGTGGCTGAACAGCGTTACCTGACCGATAGGGGGCTGCGTGCCCGGTTGCAAATGTGTTAGCGCAACCGGGCAGGATGTTATCGCAAACAGTTAGCCAAGTGCGGCCACGCCGGGCAATTCCTTGCCTTCCATCCATTCCAGAAAGGCACCACCGGCGGTGGAAATATAGGTGAAATCATCCGCAGCCCCCGCCTGATTCAGTGCCGCCACGGTATCACCGCCACCGGCCACCGAGATCAGCTTGCCTGCCTTGGAGAGTTTCGCCGCCTTCGCCGCCGCTGCGTTGGTTGCCGCATCGAAAGGCGCAATTTCAAACGCCCCCAAAGGCCCGTTCCAGACAAGTGTCTTCGCCTTTTCGAGAACCTCGGAAATATAAGCGACTGTCGCAGGCCCCGCATCAAGGATCATCGCGTCTGCCGGACAGGCATCAGGGGCGACCGTTTCATTTGCGGCACCCGCCTTGAATTCGCGCGCCACCACAATGTCACGCGGCAGGATGATCTCGCAGCCCGCTGCCTCTGCCTTGGCTAGAATATCGCGCGCGGTGTCGGCCAGATCATGTTCGCAAAGGGATTTGCCCACATTGATGCCTTGCGCGGCCAGAAAGGTATTCGCCATCCCGCCACCGATCACCAGATGATCGACCTTGCCCACCAGATTGCCCAGCAGGTCAAGTTTCGTAGACACTTTCGCGCCGCCGACCACAGCGACCACTGGGCGTTCTGGGGTGCCAAGCGCCTTTTCCAAAGCGCCCAGTTCTTCCGCCATCAAACGGCCCGCGCAAGACGGCAAAAGCCGTGCGATCGCTTCGGTGCTGGCATGGGCGCGGTGGGCTGCTGAAAACGCATCATTGACGTAGATATCACCAAGGCTTGCCAGACGTTTGGCAAAGTCTGCGTCGTTCTTTTCTTCACCGGGGTTGAAGCGCAGGTTTTCCAAGAGCAGAACCTCATCATCTTCCATCTCTGCCACGGCATCTGCATAGTCTGAATTGACCCATGTCACCGGCAGGCCCAGGACATCGGCGACCGCAGGGGCGATGTGTTCCAACGACATCTCGGGCACGACCTGGCCTTTCGGGCGGCCGAAATGCGCCATCAGGATGACCTTGCCGCCTTTTTCCTGAATATCATCAACTGTGGGTATGATCCGTTCAATGCGGGTCGTGTCGGTCACGACGCCATTCTCGACTGGCACGTTGATATCCACACGCACCAAGGCGCGTTTGCCCGCAAAATCCATGTCGTCAAGTGTCTTCCAAGCCATCTTCATGCTCCTGTGCGTCAGAGGTTTCGCAATGGTGTTGCGGCAATCTCGCGCCCGCGTCAACCAGACCCGCTTGGCAATCGTCGCAAGGGATCATATGTCAGGTCCGAACAAAAGTTTAAGGAGCGCCCCATGGCCGAGATCAAAGACCCCGAAAACACGATCATTATGACACTCAAAGGCGGCGACGTGACTATCCAGCTGCTGCCGGATGTGGCCCCCGCCCACACCGCCCGCATGAAAGAGCTGGCGCGCGCTGGCAAATATGACAACGTCTGTTTTCATCGGGTCATCGACGGTTTCATGGCGCAGACAGGCGACGTGGCCAACGGCAATATGGAAGAGAATTTCAACATCGGCCGCGCGGGCACCGGCGGCTCCGACCTGCCTGATCTGCCTGCCGAATTTTCCAAGATCCCGCATGCGCGCGGATCGCTGGGTGCGGCGCGTTCGGCGAACCCGAACTCGGCCAACAGCCAGTTCTTCATCAACTTCAAGGATAACGACTTCCTGAACGGCCAGTATACCGTTTACGGGCAGGTTATCGCAGGGATGGAGCACGTCGATGCCATCGTCCGCGGCGAGCCGCCGATGAACCCTGACCGCATGATCAGCGTCAAGGTCGCTGCCGATGTTTAAGTACGCTGCTGTATTTGCTGTGCTGGCCACCCCTGCGCTCAGCGCAGGCTTGGAAATCGACATTGCGGGCGAGGCCAACGGCACGATTGTCATCGACCTCTTCGAGGACACAGCGCCACTGCATGTGGCCCAGATCACTGCTATTGCCGAAGCAGGCAGCTACGATGGCGTGGTCTTTCACCGTGTGATCGACGGCTTCATGGCACAAACAGGTGACGTGGAAAACGGCGTGATGGGCATGGACCTGTCCCGTGCGGGTACTGGCGGCTCTGAATTCGCGGATATTCCTGCCGAATTCTCGGACATTCCCTTCGAACGCGGGGTCGTGGGCATGGCCCGCGCGCAGAACCCCAATTCGGCCAACAGCCAGTTCTTCATCATGTTCGAGCCGGGCTATTTCCTGAACGGGCAATATACCGTTGTGGGCGAAGTCACCGAAGGCATGGAGCTGGTTGACCAGATCAAGCGCGGCACCGGTGCCAATGGCGCCGTGATCGGCCAGCCGGATATGATGGCCGCCGTGCGCGTGACCGAGTAACGATATAGGCCTAGCCTCCTCACAACTCCGCGAGGGGGCTAGGCGCAAACTACACAATCGGACACCCTGCGGGCAACTGTCAGGAGAGACCGATGCGCATTTTCCCTACGTTTCTAGCATTCTGCACTGCTGCGACCATGTCTGCGGCAAGCCCGGAATTCTGGGCCTTTGAATGGCCCAACACCGATTTTGAAACGACAAGCGTCGAAAGCTGGGTCGAGGTTATCTCGGGCGGTCCGCCGAAAGACGGTATTCCGGCACTCGATAATCCTGCGTTCGTCACTGTCGCCGACAAAACGGGTCTGACGCCGCGCGAACCGGTCATCACCCTTGAGATTGCAGGCGAGACGCCGCGCGCCTATCCGATCCGCTATCTGACATGGCACGAGATCGTCAACGACGTGGTCGGCGACATGCCTGTCGCTGTCACCTTTTGTCCCTTGTGTAATTCCGGCATCACCTTTGACCGGCGCACCGCAAACCGAACGCTCAGCTTCGGCGTGTCGGGCAAGCTGCGCAATTCCGATATGATCATGTATGACCGCGAAACAGAAAGCTGGTGGCAACAGGCCACAGGCGAGGCGATTGTAGGCGAGCTGACTGGTGCAGACCTGATCAGTCTGCCCAGCTGGATGGAAAGCTGGGAAACTTTTGCAAGCCGCAATCCCGAAGGCTTGGTGATGGAAGAACCGGCGTTTAACCGCAACTACGGGGCCAACCCCTATGTGCGCTATGACAGCGCGTATCGCCCGTTCCTCTATTCCGGTGAAATGCCACCCCATGACATCCCCGCCCTCGCGCGTGTGGTGCGCGTCGGTGATCGGGCGTGGCCACTGACCCGGCTGGCAGAGGCCGGCACCCTGAGCGAAGCGGGGGTGACCCTGTCGTGGTTAGCGGGGCAGGCCTCGGCGCTGGACAGTGCCGACATCAGCGCAGGTCGGGACGTGGGCAATGTGCGGGTGCGCGACGACGCGGGCAATGATCTGCCGCATGATGTGCTGTTTGCTTTTGCGTTCCACGCCTTCTGGCCCGAGGGGATGTGGATGATCGGCAACTAGCCTTGTGCCGGTCTGCGCGGTTGCTGCCTCCGGCGGAAGTTTGAAGGGACATGGAAAGTCATAGGGTTTCGCTTGACATGGGGGCGATGCGCGCATGATCTGCGCGGATGGAAAAGAAATCCCAGATTGATCTCTTCGGTGCTGTGGCACTCACAAGTTTTGCTCTTTTGCTGGCCTTCAATCAGGTGGTCATCAAAGTCACAAACGGCGGGTTGCAGCCTGTGTTCTTTGCAGGGCTGCGTTCGGCGGGGGCGGTGATCTGTATCTGGCTCTGGCTGCGCTGGCGCGGCATTCCCTTGCGTTTTGAAAAGGGCACGCGGGCTGCGGGCTTTGCTGTCGGTTGCGTCTTTGCTTTCGAGTTTCTGTGTCTCTTTGTGGCCCTCGATCTGACGGCGGTCAGCCGCGCTTCTGTGATCTTCTATTCCATGCCGGTCTGGCTTGCGATCATTGCGCATTTCATCATGCCTGACGACAAGATCACGCCGGTCAAAGCCGTTGGCCTTGGGCTTGCTCTTGTGGGGGTCGCGATTGCCATCCTGACCCGTGATGATGGTGTGGGCAGTTTCTGGGGCGATCTGGCAGCTTTGGGGGCCGCTATCGGTTGGGCCGTCACCGCGATGATCGCCAAAGCCTCGTCGCTGTCGCGGGTGCGTCCTGAAATCCAGTTGATGTGGCAGGTTGGGGTGTCAGCGCCGCTTTTGTTGTTTGCCGCACTCTTTTTCGGTCCTTTGATCCGTGACATCGCGCCCATCCATATCGCGGGACTGGCGTTTCAGATCGTTGTGGTGGTCAGCGCGGGTTTTATCTTCTGGCTCTGGCTTTTGTCGATCTATCCCGCCTCCGGTGTTGCTTCGTTCAGCTTTTTGTCACCGGTGCTGACGGTGGCGCTTGGCTGGCTGTTGCTGGGCGAAGAAGTTGGCCCCAATCTGATCATAGCTCTGATCCTTGTTGCCATCGGGATCCTGATGGTGAACCGGCCTAAGTCCCGCAGAAGGTCCGCGTAACCATTTCGTCCTTGCTGGGCGCGCGCGCGAACTGGGCGGTCGTTTCGGTCAACGGCGCATAGGGTGCTGTGACTGCTGCCAGTAGCGCGTGGAACGGCGCATAATCGCCGGTGCGGCTTGCCTGAATAACCTCTTCAATACGGTGGTTGCGCGGGATGATCTGCGGATTGGCCCGCGCCATGATCGTCGCTGCGTCCGCTGCCTTGCGCGGTTGCCACCGCGCGGCCCACGTATTAAAGGCATCACGGTTAATGAACTGATCGCGGGCATTGGCTGCATCCAGATTGGCGAATGTATTGGTGAAATCCGCGCCATTCTTGGCCATGAGATCAAGCAGATCGGTGATCAGTACGCGATCTTCCTCAACCGGATTGGCGATCCCCAGTTTTGCGCCAAAGACAGACAGCCAGGCCTCTTCATAGAGCGCGGGCATACGGTGCACAGCGGCTGTAAAGTCTTCAATCGCCGCGTCACGGTCCGGCATCAGCGGGATGAGAGCAGTCGCAAACTGCGCCATGTTCCACGTGCCGATCCCGGGCTGGTTGGAATAGGCGTAACGTCCGTATTGGTCGATTGCGCTGAAGACACTATCGGGGTGGAACCCGTCCATGAAGGCGCAAGGCCCGTAATCAATGGTCTCGCCTGCGATTGAGACGTTATCTGTGTTCATGACCCCGTGAATGAATCCCAGCCCCATCCATTGCGCGATCAGCTTGGCATAGCGGGCGATCACCAGGTCAAGCAGGTCCGCAGGGCCGGTCGCGTCGGGGTAGTGCCGCGCGATGACGTGGTCCGTCAGCGCTTGCAGCGCCTGCATATCGCCACGGCTGGCGAAGAACTGGAATGTGCCGACACGGATATGGCTTTGGGCCACACGGGAGATGACAGCACCGGGCAGGCGTTCTTCGCGGTAGACGTCTTCGCCGGTGGTCACAGCGGCCAGCGCGCGGGTTGTGGGCACACCCATCGCATGCATCGCCTCGGAGACAAGGTATTCGCGCATCACAGGCCCCAGCCACGCGCGCCCGTCGCCGCTGCGTGAATAGGGTGTGGGGCCAGCGCCCTTGAGCTGGATATCGCGGCGGATGCCGTCTGTGCTCACAACCTCACCGAGGAGCACCGCGCGCCCGTCACCTAGCTGCGGGTTCCAGTTGCCGAATTGGTGACCGGCATAGACCTGCGCAAGCGGGGCGGCCCCGTCGGGGATATGGTTGCCTGCAAAGACCTGTGCGGCATCCGGTGCGGCCAGATCAGCAGGATCAATCCCGAGGATCGTGGCAAGTGCCGCATTTGTTGCAATCACCTGCGGGGCTTTCACCGGTGTCGGCAGTTGCGCCGTGTACATCTGCGGCGGCAATTGCGCGTAGGAATTGTCAAAAGGAATACGCATTTAAAGACGCGCCAGTCTTGCCGCCAGCAATGCGTAAAAGCCCGAGGCATCGATATCCTTCATGAACAGCGCATTGGCGGGGCGGTCGGTGACGCGCCACCAGTCGGCCACGGTCATGCCAAGGGTGAGTTCCGCCTCGGTCTCGATTTCCACATTGATATGACGCCCTGCAAAAAGCTGCGGTTCGATCAGATAGGCGATGGTGCAGGGGTCATGCAGCGGCGCGCCTTCGGACCCGTATTTCTCCATGTCGAAGCGTTCAAAGAAATCGGTCCAGGCGGCCACCATATCGCCGACCTTTGTGTGCATGGACCGGAAGGCGTCGATGCGGTTATGCGTGGTCAGCGCCTTATGCGTCACATCCAGCGGCATCACGACCAGCGGCACACCTGCACCAAAAACGATCTTGGCGGCCTCGGGATCAACATAGATGTTGAACTCGGCGGTGGGTGTGATGTTGCCAACCTCGAAATAGGCACCGCCCATCAGGACGATCTCCTGCACGCGTTCGATAATATCGGGTGCGCGTTCAAAGGCGGTTGCGATATTGGTCAGCGGGCCGATGGGGCACAGGGTGACAGTGCCGCTGGGTTCGCGCCGCAGGGTCTCAATAATGAAGTCCACCGCGTGCTGCTCTTGCAAGGGCATTGTGGGGTCGTCCATCTGCGGGCCGTCAAGGCCGGTTTTCCCGTGCACATGCTCCGCTGTGACCAGTTTGCGCTTCATGGGTGCATCGCACCCGGCAAAGACCTTGGTATCAGGCTTGCCTGCCAGTTCGCAAACAATCCGCGCGTTCTTTTCGGTCAGGGGCAGGGGCACGTTGCCCGCCACTGCCGTGATCCCCAGCACCTCGATATCCTCGGGCGATGCGAGGGCGAGCAGGATCGCCACCGCGTCGTCTTGTCCGGGGTCTGTGTCGATAATGATTTTGCGCGGTGCCATGTATTTGTCCTGTCTTGCTTACCCCTAAACTGGGGTGAAGGGCGGGCAGGGGCAAGGGGCTAGACGCGCCCTTGCGCCTTCAGGCGGCGATAAAGTTGCTCTGCGGCGGGATCGCCCTTTTCAAGCGCGTAGATATAGGCGTGGGTCAGGTAGAAACAGGCGGCGTCCAGATCAGGGGCCGCATCCGCTGCCTCGGTATATAGTCCAACCAGCGCTGCGCGGTCATCGCGGGCGTGTGCGTCAAGCAGGCGATCTTGGAGTGGCGTCATGGGGTCGCTAGATGCGCCGCGACTTTTTCCGCCACCCAATCGTGGAAGCAATGCGTGGGGCCGTCCATCGCGGGGCTGAACCGGCCACCGTCAAAACCGGGCGCATAGCGGCCCTTTTGCATGCCTTCGACCACGAAGATATCTTCCTCGAAAACCACCTTCCATTGCGCCGCGTTCTTTGCGCGCAAGGCGTCATCGGTTTGCGGTGCAGCATAGTAAAGGTGGATATGCTCGCGCGTTTGCGCGTGGCTCACAGGTTCCAGCACGATCACAAAGGCATGGTCGCGCTGCACGCCCAGCAGGACGTTTGGAAAGACGGTCAGATATTCGCCACCTTCGGTCCATTGCGCGTCAAGTCCCGTAAAATCTGGGAATACTGCGCCATCGTCACCCGTCAGCTGCCGGTAAACCAGCGTGCCTTGGCCCGAGAATTTGCCTTTCTCGTTGATGTTGTAGTGATCCTCCAGCCGCGAATAGCTGTTCAGGCCGGGGTGGACCCACGGCAGGTGATAGCTCTCGCAATAATTCTCGACCGCCAGCTTCCAGTTGGTTTTGACATCAAGGGTAAAGGTGCTGTCCGTCCCACCATGATACATCGGCTGGTCAAAGGCGGACCAGCGGGCGATCAGATCGGCGTGGACTTCCTCAAAGGGGGCGGCATTGCCGCTCATGTTGATAAAGACCGTGTCGAACCAGATATGGCTGCGCACCTCGATCAGCCCCAGCAGCGATTTGTCGATCGCCTCATGGGTGTTGTGACCGGGGCCGCCCACATGGGGGGTCGAAACCAGTTTGCCTTCGGTGGAGTAACACCACGAATGATAGGGGCAGCGGATCGCGCCTTCGATCTTGCGCGGTTCGGCCACAAGGATCATCCCGCGATGGCGGCAGATGTTCTGGAACACACGGACCTGACCCGCACGGTCGCGCACCAGCAATAGCGGCATACCCAGAAATTCCATCGGTTTCGCATCGCCCGCTTCGGGCACGTCCGACGCGACGGCAAGGCCGGCCCAGTTGGCACAAAGTACGGCCTGTTTTTCAATCTCGAAGACGGCAGGGTCGATATAGTGCGCGTTGGGCAAACCATTGGCTGTCTCGATCGGCTGGCGTACCGCGTCGAGTGCCTGGGGGGAAATGTCTTTGGCCATGGGTCACATCCTCATTGTGACAAAACCCTAGCACAGGGACCGGCCAAAGATTCGGTCTGACCGCGACGGCGGATTTTCCCCCAGCGACATTGCTGGCCATCATGCGCCAAAGATTGCCATTTCGCGCAGAGTGCCTAGGTGATCTGTTGCCGGTGGGTTTGGCGTGCCGGATTGTCAGCGTGCTTTAGCGCATCACTGACCCAGAATTTGGCGCAACGGCGCTGGAATACTGTCTTTTGCGGCCTGCCTATGGAATGGTTGCGCAAGGACGACCAATTGTGACGGCGAAGGCAGCAAAGCCTTCTTCATGTCCTTATAGGAGAACGAAAAATGACACGTACACTTAAGCTGATTGCACCAATTGCCGTACTTACTGCGCTGGCTGTTCCCGGCTTTGCCCAAAGCGCCGATATCGATATCAACGGCGATGGCATGTACAGCTATCCGGAAGTTCAGGCGGTGATGCCTGAAATGTCCGAAGATGATTTCGCGGCACTCGATACATCCGGCGACGGCCTGCTGGATGTAGACGAGATTGCCGCGGCGACAGAAGCGGGTCTTCTGCCAGCCTAAAGTCTGTTCGCGCCGGTCCTGCCTCTGGTCCGGCGCAACGACGCGTCCCTCGCGTCATGCCCCAATCGGGCGCGGGGGATTGCGCTTAGGCGACGGAGCCGCGCGCGAGTGCTGCCACGCCGGTGCGTGCGATTTCTGTCAGGCCCAAAGGCTGCATCAATTCGGCGAAGGCGTCGATCTTTTCAGATGTGCCGGTGATCTCGAAAACGAATGATTCCAATGTGCTATCCACCACACTTGCGCGGAAGATATCGGCAAGACGAATGGCCTCGATCCGATGTTCGCCGGTGCCCTGCACCTTGAAGAGCGCCAGTTCGCGTTCAACAGACGGGCCCTCAACCGTCAGGTCGTTGACCTTGTGCACATCCACGATCCGGCCCAGTTGCGCCTTGATCTGCACGATGATCTGCGGTGTGCCGCTGGTGACAATGGTAATGCGCGAGCGGTGGCCCAGATGGTCCACCTCGGCCACGGTCAGGCTGTCGATGTTATAGCCGCGGCCCGCAAAAAGCCCGATGACGCGCGATAGAACTCCCGGTTCGTTTTCAACAAGAACCGCCAGCGTGTGCCGCTCTTCCTTATCGGAAAAGGTGGGCCGTAGGTCATAGGCGGAGTGGCTGGTCGAGCCTTTTTTGATTTTTAGCGGTGACATGTGTTTGTCCCTTTAGTCGTTATTTTTCCGGTACACAGGGCGTACACACCCTGTACACAATGCGTGCAGACAGATGTGCTTACACCATCACCGCGCCGTCAGATTTGATTGCGTTGGCTGTATCGGCGTTTTCGCCCAAAAGCATCTCGTTATGGGGTTTGCCTGACGGGATCATCGGGAAGCAGTTCTCGTGCTTTTCCACCAGACAGTCGAACAGGACCGGCCCGTCGTGGTTCAGCATCTCCATGATCGCATCATCCAGATCATCGGGGTCGGAGCAGATGATACCTTTGGCGCCAAATGCCTCGGCCAGTTTCACGAAATCAGGCAGCGATTCTGACCAGCTTGAGGAATACCGCTCGCCATGCAGCAACTCCTGCCACTGGCGCACCATGCCCAGACGTTCGTTGTTCAGGATGAACTGTTTGACGGGCAGTTTATACTGCATCGCCGTGCCCAGCTCTTGCATGTTCATCAGCCATGAGGCCTCACCGGCCACGTTGATCACCAGCGCATCAGGGTGGCCCATCTGCACACCGATGGACGCAGGGAAACCGTAACCCATCGTGCCCAGACCACCAGATGTCATCCAGCGGTTCGGATCCTCGAAATCAAGGTATTGCGCGGCCCACATCTGGTGCTGGCCCACTTCGGTGCAAATGTAACGGTCGTGATTCTTTGTCAGCTCTTGCAGGCGCGACAGGGCGTATTGCGGTTTAATGACCTTGCCCTTTTGTTCGAACTTCAGACAGTCCACCTTGCGCCATTCGTTGATCTGACCCCACCATTTCTGGACCGCCTCTTTGTTGGTCTTGCGACCGCGGGATTTCCAGACATTCAGCAGGTCTTCCAGCACATGCGCCACATCACCCAAAATCGGGATATCGACCTTGATCACCTTGTTGATGGAGGACGCGTCGATGTCGATATGCGCCTTGGTTGAGCCGGGGCTGAATGCATCGAGCCGTCCGGTAATCCGGTCGTCAAAACGTGCGCCGATGTTGATCATCAGGTCGCAGTCGTGCATCGCCATGTTCGCCTCATAAAGCCCGTGCATGCCCAGCATGCCCAGCCAGTTATCACCGGATGCGGGATAACAGCCCAGACCCATCAACGTGGATGTGATCGGAAAACCGGTTTCGGCAACCAGTTCGCGCAGCAGTTGGCTGGCCGCAGGGCCCGAGTTGATGACACCGCCGCCGGTATAGAACACAGGGCGTTTGGCGGTTTCCATCGCCTCGGCCAGTTCGGTGATCATTTCCATGTCACCTTTGACCTGCGGGTTGTAATGGGTCTCGACCTGCCGCGCCTCGGTGTATTTGCCGGTGGCGAATTGCACGTCCTTGGGAATGTCGATCACAACAGGGCCGGGGCGGCCGGACGTGGCGATGTGGAACGCCTCGTGCAGGACGGACGACAGTTTGTCGGTCTCTTTGACCAGCCAGTTGTGTTTTGTGCAGGGGCGGGTGATGCCGACGGTGTCGCATTCCTGAAACGCATCAGAGCCGATCATGAAGGTCGGCACCTGACCTGTCAGCACGATGATCGGAATACTGTCCATCAACGCATCGGTCAGACCTGTGACAGCGTTTGTAGCACCGGGGCCGGAGGTGACCAGCGCCACACCGGGTTTGCCGGTGGAACGTGCATAGCCTTCCGCCGCGTGCACCGCGCCCTGTTCATGGCGCACCAGCACGTGTTTGATGCTGTTTTGCTGAAAAATCTCGTCATAGATCGGTAGGACCGCACCACCGGGGTATCCAAAGACTGTGTCCACGCCCTGATCAATCAGTGCTTGAACAACCATTTTTGCGCCCGTCATGGTCTTTGTCATCTGTCTCGCGTCCTTCGCGTATCTGGTTTCTTTAGTCACAAAAAAACCCCCGAGTGTGTCGGGGGCGCATGGGATCGTTATGGATTTACCGTTACCGGCCCATGCGCGTGTTTCTCACAATTAGTACGACGTGTGTCATCGGGGTTCCTTTTGCTTGGGCGGACATTAGTGCGCGGGAAAAGGGGGGTCAACCGCCGGAATGGAGAAAATGTCGTTTCGGAGCGGTTTTTTGCAACTTTCTTTCAAAAGGCGTTTTGCAGGGTCAGAGATTGGCTGTCGACAACAGGTATGTGGCATAGACGATAAGCATGAGTGTTCCGGTGATCCGCCCCAGTCTGCCGGTCAGCCACAATAGTCCGAGGGTGATTGCGGTCAGGCCCAGCAGGAACGGCATATCAACCGCAACAAAGCGCGCAGCGACAGGGATTGGCGTGACCAATGCCGTTAAACCCAGAATGCCCAATACATTGAAAATATTGGACCCGATCACATTGCCGATCGCGATATCCCGTTGCCCGCGGATCACGGCGGTGACGGTGGTTGCCAGTTCAGGCAAAGAGGTGCCGACGGCTACGATGCTCAACCCGATCATCGCCTCGGACACGCCGAAATCGCGGGCGATGATGGTGGCGCTTTGCACAAGGTAATGGGCGCCGACCATGAGTGTGACAAGCCCGCCAAGCGTAAACACCACACCGCGCCCCAACGAACCTGCGGGGGTGATTTCATCAGGGATATGTCCGCCGGATTGCAGACTGGTGACCAGGAACACCGCAAGACCTGCGACCAATACCAACCCTTCAATCCGTCCAATTTCGCCGGACCAAAGCACAAGCGGTAGCGCAAGCGTGGCTGCAATCATCCAGCCCAGATCGCGCCGGAGGGTTTTGAAATTGACAACGATAGGGGCCAGCACGGCGGCCAGCCCGAGGATCAGCAGGGTATTGGCGATGTTGGAGCCTACGACATTCCCGATCGCGATACCGGATTGCCCGCCAAGGGCTGCGTTCAACGACACAAGCAGTTCAGGCGCAGAGGTGCCGAAGCCCACCACGGTCAGCCCGATCACCATGGGCGAGAGCCCGAACCGCAGGGCAAGGCCGCTGGCCCCTTTGACCAGCATATCGCCGCCAAAAAAGAGGGCTGCCAGCCCGAAAACCAGAATAAGATATGTCAGCATCACGCGCCCCCTGCTTTTGTGTAGAGAAGCCGCCGCGCGGGCGTTTACAAGTGGAGGCCGAAAATAATTATCCCGCAGGTTTCACTTTTGGCGGGCGGGCACTTCCCCGAAACAAAGACCCTGTGCAGGTCTTGTTTCGGGCAAGTGTGAAAGCCTTTGCCAATCAGCTTTCCTCGGTCCCGATCTTGTCCCACGTTTGCGTCTCGAAATCGCCTGCATCATGGCGTTCGCGCAACTGCTCGGCCGGATCACCCCATGCGCGGTTCACCATCTTGCCGCGCAAATAGGCGGGACGGTTCATCACCGCATCTGCCCAGCGGTTGACGTGTTCATAGGAGGCGACATCAAGGAATTCAGCCGCATCATAGACAAGGCCTTTGACCAGCGCGCCATACCAGGGTGCTGTGGCCATGTCGGCAATCGAATAGCTGTCGCCCCCCAGATATTCGCAGTCTTCAAGCCGCTGGTTCAGCACATCAAGCTGGCGCTTGGCCTCCATCGCGAAGCGGTTGATGGGATACTCGAATTTCTCCGGAGCATAGGCGTAGAAATGGCCAAAGCCGCCGCCAAGATAGGGCGCCGAGCCTTGCAGCCAGAACAGCCAGTTGAGCGTCTCTGTACGTTCCGCCACGTCTTTGGGCAGGAACGCCCCGTATTTCTCGGCCAGATAGAGCAGGATCGCGCCACTTTCGAACACACGCACGCCGGTTTCCTTGTCGAACAGGGCAGGGATCTTGGAGTTGGGGTTCACATCCACAAACCCGCTGCTGAATTGGTCGCCTTCCTGAATGTTGATCAGCCAGGCGTCATATTCGGCGGTATGGCCCGCGGCCAGCAGCTCTTCGAGCATGACGGTCACTTTGACCCCGTTCGGCGTGGCAAGCGAGTGCAGTTGCAGCGGGTGCTTGCCGACGGGCAGGTCTTTGTCATGTGTTGGCCCTGCGATCGGGCGGTTGATATTGGCAAACTGACCGCCGCTTTCGGCGTCCCAAGTCCAGACTTTCGGCGGGGTGTAGGCGGTGGTCTCTGACATGTCTTCTCCGTTCAGGGGTATTTGATGTTCATTTCAATGTGGGTCGCATTGCTGGCGCTGCAAGGCTTTGCGTGCTGCAGATGCAAAACAGCCGGCTAAGATTGCTCTTTTCAACCAGTGAATGACAAAAAATGGGGATGCCGCAATATCAGCCATATTTCCGCCGCATGGAGAAAATGAGCCGGGGCTTCACCGTTTCGTTTTTCACTACAATAGCGTGGTTTGGGGCCTGTTAGCTCTCAAACAGGGTTTAAACACTGCATCTTGGTTGTACGAAAGTTAACAGAAAGAAACTTTGTATTGGTCCCGTTTTGGTCAACATTTTGCCTTTTTCTGCAGGATAGTGGGCCGCAAGGAAACCGAAATCGGTGACGACGGTTCATTCAACGTAAGCATTTTGCGCTGCGGCGCTCCTATAGGGAAAGGAAACACAATGTATAAGGCTTCCACGAGTATGGCTTTGGCTGTTGCAGCAGCGGCAGGGTTCACAACAATCACCGCAGGGCAGGCGCAGGCGCAAGAGGCGTGCTCGACATATACTGTTGTGCGTGGTGACACCTTGAGCGGGATTGCATCCGCAGCTGATGTTCGCGGCGGCTTCCGCGTTCTGTTTGATGCCAACACCAACGTTCTCGACAGCCCGAACCTGCTTGAAGTCGGGCAGGTCCTGACGATTCCCTGCGCCGACGGATCATTGCCAACAGGTGCTGCGCCCGTTGTCGCGGCCTCCACAGCGCCTGCACCCGTAACATCCGCGCCTGCGCGTCCGTTGCGCATTGCCACAGCATCCGACTATGCGCCGTTTACGGACGAAAACCTTCCCGGCGGTGGCATGATTACCCGTATGGTCGACCGGTCCATGCAACTGGGCAATGCTGATCAGGAATATGATATCATCTTTATCAACGACTGGGGATCGCACCTTGAAACCCTGTTGCCGACCGGTGCTGTTGATATGGCATTCCCTTGGTTCCGCCCCGACTGTAGCCGCGTTGAAAACCTTGGTCCGGCCAGCGCCTATCGCTGCACCGAATTCAACCATTCTGACCCGTTCTATGAGATTATCGTTGATTTCTATACGTTGAACGGAAGTGCATATGCGAATGCGCAAAGCACGAATGATCTGTTCGGGGCGCGTATCTGCCGGCCCGAAGCGTGGTTTGTGTTTGATCTCGAGGCAGCACAGCTTGTCGAGCCGAATATCACTTACGTGACAACAGTGGCGCAGAACGGCTGCTTCCAGCTGTTGAAGGACGGTGAGGTCGATATCGTGACATATGACGCGCTGCCTGCCGAAGAGGACATCCGCTCTGCCGGTATGGAAGACGCCGTTGCCACACTGGAACCGCTGCGCGGAACCGTGTCGTCACACATCTTCGTTTCAAAGAACAACGCTTTCGCCAACGAAGCCCTGCCGATCATCAATGCAGGTCTGGAACAGCTGCGCCTGTCGGGCGAGTGGTTCAACATTGTGCGTGAAAGCATCCAAGAAACCGTCGAGAACTAAATCAAGTTCCCTCCTCCCAGGATGGAAGCGTCCGTTGCTTGATTGCAGCGGGCGTTTTCATTTGTCAGGGGCAGGTGTACGCGCAGGCCGATAGTTTGCCTGAACGTGCATGTGATATTGTTGCGATCTGTGCTGCCTGCGCGCAATAAACACCATGTCTCTACCCGTTTTGCGTGTTCCGGCGGGGCAGTAAGTCGGATTTGCGTAAAGATTGGTCAAAAAAAATAACAATTTTTGCCATTTGCACGAATGTAATGCTTTAACTTTCAATCTGCGACGCTAGGATGCGAGAACCTAATACAGGTTCGTGCTCTGGGAGGAGCCGGACAGAGTTACAACTGGGAGAAAACTATATGGATCGTCGTTCCTTTCTAAAGAATACCGCTATTGGTGGTTCGGCTGTTGCCGCATCGGCACTGGCAGCACCAGCAATCGCGCAGGGTGGACGCACATTGACGATGGTAACATCGGTGCCTGACGGCTTTGCCGTCTTTGATGATGCCGCAGTCAAGTTTGTTGACCTTGTCAACAGCATGTCCGACGGTCAGATCACAATCGAGAAGCGCGCAGCAGGCCAGCTGGTCGGTGCATTCGAAGTGTTTGACGCTGTGTCTTCGGGTCAGGCAGACGTCTACCACTCGGCTGACTACTACTTCGGCGGTCAGCACCCCGGTTACTACTACTTCACTGCTGTGCCTTTCGGTGCGACAGGCGGTGAGATGATCAGCTGGTACCAGCATGGCGGCGGTAAGGAACTGCACGACGAGCTGGGCGAAATCTTTAACCTCAAGTCGTTCATGTGCGGCAACACTGGTCACCAGCCAGGTGGTTGGTTCAACAAAGAGATCAACTCTGCCGCTGACCTGCAGGGTCTGCGTTTCCGCATGCCAGGCATCGGTGGTCTGGCGCTGGGTCGCACAGGCGCATCCGTTCAGAACATTCCAGGCGGCGAAATCTATCAGGCGCTGTCTTCTGGTGCCATCGACGGTGCCGAGTGGATCGGTCCTTTCGCGGACGAGCGTCTTGGCTTCCAGGAAGTCTGTGAATTCTACTACACAGGTGGTTTCCACGAGCCAGGTTCAGTTCTGACATGTGCGTTCAACCGCGATGTGTGGAACGAGCTGACACCAGCCCAGCAGGCGATCTGTGAAACAGCTGCCGCTGCAACACACCACTGGAGCCTGTCGCAGTCCAACTACAACAACGGTGCCGCATTGCTGCGTTTGCAGCAGCAGGGCACCAAGATCATGCAATTCCCTGACGATGTCTGGGATGCGTTCGGTCGTGCATCAAAAGAGGCGCTGGACGAGTTCATGGGTGACGAGCTCTTCGCGCGTATCCGTGCAAGCCAGGAAGAAGCGGCTGCAGCGACTTATGCTTGGACGTCCATCTCGGACAACGTGTTCCAGCAACAGCGCGCACGTTTTAACGCACTCTAAGGCGTTTGTTTCGGCCGCATAGCGGCTGAAAATCAGCCATCGTATAGGGCCCTGCCAGTGGCGGGGCCCTATCCGCAAAACAAGACGATCATCAATGCGGGGGAGTGACCATGGGACTGGTCGAAGCATGGGGCGGTAATGCGATCGGGTGGTTTTTTGCCAACCTGATTGAGGCGTTCTACAACTTCTTTTATGCGATCTTTCATCCGGGCCAATGGTTGTCTTGGGTGCCCACGATTAACGGGGCAATGGAGACCGAGCAGAAAGAAGCGCTGATGCGCTTCATCTACTACGGGGCCTCCGTTGAGTTCTTCTTTGTCGCGTTGGCGGCGTTTCTCGTTTTCACAGCGGTCGGTCTTTATAACAACCGGATCATGTGGGGCTATGTGCGCGGGCTTGAGGGTTTTGCGAACATCGTCGGCCGCGTTGCGGCATGGGCGGGTTTGCTTATGGTGCTGCAGCAGATCGTCATTATCTTCATGCAGCGGGTCTTTGCTGTGGCCGAAATCAGCGTCGGCTTCGGGGCCAGTTTCACCAAAGATGTCAGCTGGTGGTCCGAAGAACTGAAATTCTACAACGCCATGATTGTTTGCCTTTGTGCGGCCTACACATTCGTGCAGGGCGGCCATGTGCGCGTCGATCTGGTCTATTCCGCCGTTAGCTACCGCACAAAGCGCGTCATCGACATGTTCGGGTCCATTGTGTTCATGCTGCCCGGAGCGATTATTATCTGGCTTTACGGCTGGTTCTTCTTGTGGCGTCACCTTGTGGTGCCGAACCCCTCGGCCTCGGATACGCTTGACCGTTTGCTGACCAAAGCCCGTGCGCTGCGGTGGAATATCGAAACCATCGGTTTCTCGCCCAACGGCTTTAATGCGTACTTCCTCTTCAAGGTGTTGCTGGTGACCTTCGCGCTGATGGTCATGTTGCAGGCAGTCGCTTTCTTCTACCGCTCGTATCTTGAGTGGAAAGAGGGTCCTGAAAGCGAAGGCAAATACCTTGATAAAGACGAACTCGGCGATCCGACTGCCGAACTCGTCGCAGACATCCACTAAGAACAGGGCGGTAAAGACATGCTTTTCGGATTAGATGGCATCGAAATCGGTATCATTATCGTATTTCTGACGCTCTTTGCGGGGATCCTTTCGGGCTTCCCTGTGGCCTTTGCAATCATGGGCTCTGCGGTGATTTCGTTCGCGATTATCGCGGGGCTGGATAGTGCAGGTCTCTTGATTCACGCGGCGGTCGACTCAAGCTCGGCCGAGTTCCGCGCCTTGGTCAACGAGGGGGTGCGACAGGAAACGATCTCGGTCTTCAGTCATCCCGAACTGCCACGCTACGAGGGGCCGTTGTTCCCGCAAGGCTGGGAAGTGGCGCTGGACCGCAACATCGGCTTTATGGTCAACCGCATGAACGAGCGTGTGCTTGCGGGCCAGTCGATTGAAACGCTGCTCGCGGTTCTGATGTTCGTGATGATGGGCATCGTGCTCGAGCGGTCGCGGATTGCGGATGAATTGCTGACCTCGATGGCAAAGGTTTTTGGCCCGCTGCCGGGCGGTCTGGCTGTGTCCATCGTGATCGTGGGTGCTTTCCTTGCTGCGTCGACAGGCATCGTTGGTGCAACTGTTGTCACCATGGGTCTGCTGGCACTGCCGACCATGCTCAAGAACGGCTACTCGCCCGAGCTGTCCACAGGTGTGATCGCCGCGTCGGGTACCTTGGGGCAGATCATTCCGCCGTCGATTGTGATTGTTCTGTTGGGGACGCTGGCCGGTGATATCTATTCCGCCGCACAGGAAAACCGCGCGCAACTGGCGGGCTGTACCGATGCCTTGACCTATCTCGGCTCACCTGCCGTGTTGTCAGTCGGGACATTGTTCCAGGCGGCGCTGTTGCCCGGCGTTCTGCTGGCAACGCTCTATGCGGGCTATGCGTTCATCTTTGCGCTGATCAACCCGAGCAAGGCACCAGCCGTACAGTTTGCCGATAGTGCAGGCCGTGAAGTGATTACGCGCAACGAAGGTCTGACATGGCTGTTGGCTGTACCTGCGGGTATCATCGCCCTGACCATCGGCATGGGGCAGGTGAACCTTGTGGGTTCGCAATCCGTCCTTGTGGACAGCTTTACAGACGCCAGTGAAAACGCATCACTGCGCACGCGCGTCAGCGAGGAATGTCAGGCATCCATGATCGAACTGCACGGGATCGAGGCATGGGAAACCGCTGTCGCCCAGCAGGCGGCGATTGAAGCATCGGGCGGCGCCACGGCATCGCGCGAACTGACACCGGAAGAGCGCGCAGCCGCTGTTGTCCAGGCGGCCGAAGATGCAGCCCCGATTGGGACAGGTATTGCGGTTCTTGCTGTTCTGCTGGGCCTTCTGCTCGCACTGGCACGTGGTGTGGCACCAAGTGCCGATCATCGCCCGCTTTGGCTGGGGGCGGCAGGTGTTGGCCTGATCCTGCTGGCCGATATCGTCTTGATCACGCCGCTGACGTCGCCCGGAGTGACGACGATGATCTTGGTGATCCCGCTTTTCGTGACCTATCTGGGGATGCGGCATGCGGTCAAATATCTGGCCGGAAACGAGATCATGCGCGTGGTCTTCCCGCCGCTTGTCCTGATCGTTGCAGTGCTCGGATCCATCCTTGGCGGTATCACCAACCCGACACCTGCTGCGGCCTTGGGTGCGGGCGGTGCGATCCTGCTGGCGGCCTACCGCAAGCGCAAGGATCAGGGGCTTTCTGGGCGGATCGTACTCCTGACCGCTGGCGCGATTGTTGTCATGCTCGTGATTGGTGGCAACTTCGATTTGCGCCTTGGACAGGAAGTGGTGCTGTTTGAGAACCGTCTGGCCTATCTGGTGGCTTTTGCCGCGTTCCTTTACGCGATGTTCGGCTTGCTCTGGTCTTGCTGGGTTCTGATCGCGGGCGGTGTTCTGGCACCGGTTGTGCGCGAGACGGCCAAAGTGACCTCAATGGTCTTCACCATCCTGATCGGTTCGCAGCTTTTGAACCTCGTGCTGATCTCATTTGGTGGTGAACATTACATCCAGCAGTTCCTGCGCTCATTCGACAACGAATGGACCGTGTTCCTGCTGGTGATGCTGGTGCTTTTCGTGCTGGGCTTCGTGCTCGACTTCCTCGAGATCATCTACATCGTTATCCCGATTGTGGGGCCGGTTATCTATGGCGGCACCTTTGATCCCAAGTGGGTGACGATCATGATCGCGGTGAACCTGCAGACATCCTTCCTGACACCGCCCTTTGGCTTTGCGCTGTTCTATCTGCGCGGGGTTGCGCCCAAGTCGATCACGACGGGCCAGATCTATAAGGGCGTGATGCCGTTCATCGGTATTCAGGTTGTTGCACTGCTGCTTTTGGCCTTCGTGCCGGGTGTGGTGACAATTATCCCGAACCTGTTGAACTAAGCCGGAGCATAACAAGAAAAGGGCGGTACCGATGGCGCCGCCCTTTTTTGTTTGCATCTGAAATCGGTGCTCAGCTCCGCCCGTCCGGCAGGTCGATCCGCGCCACCTGTTCCGCGATCGGATCGGTCGAGAGCGGGTGCAGGTCGGCGCGATATTCCGACGGGTCAGTAACGGGCGACCACTCACCGCCGCGGTACACCTCAAGCCCCTTGTATTTTGCTTTGTAGTCCATCTTGGGGCTGCCAGGCACCCAATAGCCCAGGTACACGTAAGGCAGGCCCAATTCACGGGCGATAGCGATATGGTCCAGAATAACGTAGGTTCCGAGCGAGAGTTTCTCGTTGGCGGGATCGAAAAAGGAATAGACCATCGACAGCCCGTCATCGAGGATATCGGTGAGACAAACCGCTGTCAGATCCTGTTCGGTCGTGTATTCGATCAGGCGGGACCGGATCGGCGTTTCTTCGACCATCGCCGCGAATTCGAACATATCCATGTCGGCCATGCCGCCTGTGGCGTGCCGCCCGTCAAGGTATTCGCGAAAGAGGTCATATTGCTCTTCCGTCGCCCATGGGGATGTGGCGCGGCGGTTCAGATGCGCGGCCCGCTTGGCGACCCGGCGCTGACTGCGGCTGGGCATGAATTTCGACACATCAATCCGCGCCGACATGCAGGCCGAGCATTCCGCACAAGAGGGGCGGTAGAGCACGTTCTGCGACCTGCGAAAGCCCTGCTTGGACAGAGAGTCGTTCAGCTTGGTGGCCATATCGCCCTGTAGCGCCGTAAAGAGCTTACGCTCCATCCGCCCTTCCAAATAAGGGCATGGCTGTGGGGCAGTTACATAAAACTGCGGGGCAATGGGAAGCGTGTGGCGCATGCGAGGTCCGGTTGATTTCCACAAAGCTTAACAATCTGTTTACCCTGCGCCAAGCCCCCCGTGTGCGACATAGTTAATAGTAGATATTCACGGCTTCGGTCCCCAGTACCAGATCGGTCAGGCCCTGGCCCCGTTGGGTGACCAGCATCAGAATAATCGAGATCAGTTGCAGAGGGGCCACCGCGATGCTGATGCTATATCCAAGCGTATGGGCAAGCGCCAAACCGGACGAGAGCGGCGCGCCGCGATGGTCGCGGAACCGGATGCCCATCAAGCGCATCCCCCATGTCGATGACCCGTTTGCCAGCGTGAACCAGCGATAGATGAAGCCCACAACCAGCATCAGGAAGGGAAAGAAGAAGATTCCGGTAAAGGCCGTAAACGGCAGCACCAATGCACAAAGCATGGCGATCATGACAACGTCGAACACCCACGCAATACCGCGTTTGAGTGTCACGCCCTCATAGCGTTCGGGGTCATAATCAAGATGGGGGCCGTATGCGTAAGACGTGGTCATGGTGAACTCATGCATCAAAGGGGCAGGGAAGGGCGACCTGCCGGGGAAAGCGGGCCGCCCTTGGGGTGCTGTGCTTAGACAGCGGCAGGACCGGTGTTTTCGTCGTCAGCGTTCGTCATCTTCTTGGCGCGGTCGTCCATGAACTGGTCGAACTCTGCCTTGTCCTTGGCGTCACGCAGGCGCTTGAGGAAGGCCTCGAATTTGTCCTGCTCTTCTTCCAGACGTTGCAGCGTTTCGGCCTTATAGGCGTCAAATGCGCTGTTGCCCGAGGATTGACCCATGTGGCGTGTGCGGCTGCGGGTTTTGGACGAACAGGAAGAATTGAACATGCGTTTGCTCCAGATCATATAGGCAAGAAGGGCAAGGCCGATGGGCCAGAAGACGATAAAGCTGACAACCATGGCGGCGATCCAGGCGCCTTTGCCACGCTCATCAAGCCAAGCCTCGGCACGGGCAAAAAAACCGGGACGGTTGTGCATTGCCATTGGGGAATGGGATGTGGCGGTGTTCATGGTTGGGCTCCTTAGCTATCTGTGTGTCTATGTGAATGCTTTTCACATCACCGATATTGGAGGTTTGACGCCCTGCTTCAAGTCCTGATGTAAATGTTTTTTACATTTACTTTTATTATAACGTAAATTCAGATACTTGCGCGCTGGAAATTTTCAAAAGATCCGCTGGTGCTATGGGAAAAATATGCCTTGGCGTGCCTGCGGCGGCGTAGATCAGCGGAAAATCCAGGAGTCTCGGATCAAAAAACGCTGTGATCGGGGCAAGGTGGCCCACGGGTGCAACCCCGCCAATCGCAAACCCCGTTTGGGCGCGGATCAAAGCGGCATCGGCCTTGCCCAACGGCTCGCCCGCCACGGCACTGGCTTTGGCCGGATCAACGCGGTTGCCACCTGCGGTGATGAAAAGGATCGCGCGCCCGCTGGTCTGCCCTGCAAAAATCACCGATTTCGCGATCTGGTCGAGCGCGCATCCCGCAGCATCGGCGGCCTGCTGTGCCGTGCGCGTTTCGGGGCCAAGCTCCAGTGGCGCAATATCGTGACCGGCTTCCGACAACGCTGCCACCACCCGTTTGAGACTTTTGCTCATGATCGTCATGTCCTTTTTGGGGCCAGTCTACCCCTGCGAGACGGATTGACCAGAGCGCAACTGCGCCGCAGTGTGGGCCCATGTCATTTGCCGCACGCATCACCCGTTCGCCTAATCCTTTCGACGTTGATCGGGGGCAGGATGCCCTTGGTGGGTTTGCGTCACTGGCGCCTGAACTGCGCAGTCTGATTGCCGGAACGGCGGGGTGCAGCCCGTTTCTGGCCGATTTACTGCGCCGCGAGGGGGCGTGGATCGAGGCGGCCTTCGATGATCCCGAAGCGGCGGTTGCCGATCTTTTGGCGGATATTCCCGAAGTGGCACTGTCCGATCTGCCCCTTGCCTTGCGACAGGCCAAGCGGCGTATCGCGCTGCTCACAGGTCTTGCCGATCTGGGCGGTGTCTGGCCGCTTGAGACGGTGACGCAAATTCTCACAGATTTTGCCGATGCGGCAGTACAGGCGGCAGTCAGCCAGCTGGTCGCAGCCGAGGTCGCGCGCGGCAAACTTCCTGATGGTGGTGACCCTGCCGATGCGGGTGGCATGGTCGTGCTGGCCATGGGCAAGATGGGCGCGGGCGAGCTGAATTATTCCTCTGACATTGACCTGATCTGCCTCTTTGACGAAACGCGCTTTGATCCTGACGATTATCACGAAGTGCGCGCTGCCTTCATTCGCGTCACCCGCAAGATGACTGCGATCCTGTCGGATCTGCGCGAGGGCGGTTATGTCTTCCGGACAGACCTGCGTTTGCGTCCTGATGCCTCTGTCACGCCGGTCTGCCTGTCGATGGAAACCGCCGAGCGCTATTACGAAAGCGTGGGCCGCACGTGGGAAAGGGCGGCTTTTATCAAAGCGCGGGTCTGCGCGGGCGATCAGGCAGCGGGCGGACGCTTTCTTGAAACCCTGCGCCCCTTCGTGTGGCGCAAGCATCTGGATTTCGCAGCCATTCAGGACGCACACGACATGCGCCTGAAAATCCGCGACCACAAGGGGCTGCACGGCCCGCTTGTGCTCGAAGGCCATAATATGAAACTGGGGCGCGGGGGCATCCGCGAGATCGAGTTCTTCACCCAGACCCGCCAGTTGATTGCGGGCGGGCGGGACCCGTCCCTGCGCGCCCGCCAGACCCGCGAAGGTCTGCTGGCGCTTGCCGCGGCAGGCTGGATTCCGCAGCAGACAGCGGAACAACTTTACGACCATTACCGCCACCACCGCGAGGTCGAACACCGCTTGCAGATGATCAATGACGCACAAACCCAGACCTTGCCGCAGGATGCCGCCGGATTTGACCGGCTGGCGGCCTTTATGGGGCTGGACACAGCAGCATTGCGCACGGATCTGCGCGACAGGTTGGAAGACGTCCATGCGCTGACCGAGGGGTTCTTCAGCCCCGATGCGCCATCTGCCGACCCTGAAACGCTTGAATGGGGGCAGGACATTGTCGCGCGCTGGCACAGCTATCCGGCCTTGCGATCGTCCCGCGCGACCGAGATTTTTGCCCGCATCACCCCCAAGATCATGGACCGTTTGCAAGAGGCCGCAAAGCCTGCCGAAGCCTTGGCCCAGTTTGACGGATTTCTTGCGGGGCTGCCTGCGGGCGTGCAGCTGTTTTCGCTTTTTGAGGCCAACCCGCATCTGACGCAGTTGATCGTCGATATTTGTGCAACGGCACCGGCTCTGGCGCAGTATCTGTCGCGCAATTCGGGTGTGCTGGACGCGGTTCTAGGCGGGGCGTTCTTTGCGGAATGGCCCGGCAAGGCGGCACTTATTGATGAATTGAACGGGGTCATGGCGTCCTCCGACGACTATGAGACCCAGTTGCTGGCCGCCCGTCGCTGGGCCAAGGAGTGGCATTTCCGGATCGGTGTGCATTTCCTGCGTGACTTGACCGATGCCGCCCAGGCCGGCGCGCAATATGCCGATCTTGCCGAGGCTGTCGTTGTGGGCCTGTGGCCTGCCGTGGTGGCCGATTTTGCCCGTAAACACGGGCCCATGCCGGGGCGTGGCGGTGCAGTGATTGCGATGGGTTCGCTGGGGGCGGCGCGGTTGACGGCCACCTCTGATCTTGATCTGATCATGGTTTATGACGCGCAAGGGGTGGAAACGTCGGACGGCCGCAGGCCGCTGCCCACCCGCACCTATTTTGCCCGTCTCACGCAGGCATTGATCACGGCACTGAGCGCGCAAATGGCCGAGGGGCGGCTTTATGAAGTGGATATGCGTTTGCGCCCCTCGGGGCGGCAGGGCCCCGTGGCGACATCGCTGGCCTCATTCGAGGACTACCAGAAAAACGAAGCCTGGACATGGGAGCATCTGGCGCTGACCCGTGCGCGTGCGATCGCGGGTGATGACAGTCTTTGCGCAGAGATCGAGGCGTTTCGCCGGGCGCTTTTGCAGGCCAAATCGGGGGGTGCAAATATTCTGGCTGATGTGGCTGACATGCGCGCGCGGATCGCGACGGAAAAGGGGCAGGGCGCCGGATGGGACACCAAGATCGGCCCCGGGCGTCTGCAGGACATCGAGCTTTTTGCGCAAACTGTCGCATTGAAAGCCGCTGACGGTGCTGCGGATACCTTGCTGCAGTTACAGGCCGGTGTTGCAGATGGCTGGCTGACAGCAGGTGATGCGGAAACACTGGGTGCTGCCTTTGATCTTTTCTGGCAGTTGCAGACGGCGCTGCGGTTTCTGGCCGGTGAAGAAGGCGAGTTAAGTGATCTCTCCGAGGGTGCAAGACGCTTGATCCTGCGTGAAACAGGCGCGAAAGATGTCGAGACGCTTCTGGCCGCGTTGCTTGCCACGCAAGAACAGGCCGCCGCAATCATTCAACGATACCTGGAGGCCGCATGACGGACGAGGCACTTTTTGATCCCAAGGGGCTGATACGCGAATCCTTTGCGATTGAAGGCATAGGCGCACCGGAATGCCGGAGCATTTTTCTGGACTGGGCGCTCGGCCTGCCTGCAGGCTATGATGTGCGGATCGAGGCAAGCAAGCTCATCACGCATTATCGTGATCACGCACCGCAGGCGCATCCAATGCTGGAGACTTTGCGCGCCGCGCTCCAAGAGCCACCGAAACCAAGACGCAAAGGGGGACGGAGCGGGCGCATCTAGCACAGTGAGCTATTCCTGCACTGCCGCCCTGATCTGTTCTGCTCAGAAGTCCTCCCACGCCGGTTGCGCCGCTGCACGTGCTGTATTGTGCGGCCTACCTGTCGTGGGCAGATGTGTGTTTGCAATCGCATCACGCAGGGCGTTTCCGGCGTCGTAGGGTACGGCGGATTTCGCGCGCTCTGATGTCGTTTTGAACTTGCCGATCAGGGCTTTGAGTTGGCTTGTTTCCGTCGCCAATGCATCCCCGCGTGTGATCGAGTCCTGCACCATTGCGGCGTTTTGCTGGGTGACTTGATCCAGTTGGTTCACGCCAACATTGATCTCCGACAGACCAATCGCCTGTTCCTCTGCGCTGGTCGCGATCTGGGATGTCATGGATGCGATGTCGTTCACCTGTGTGATAATCGCGGACAAAGCATCACCCGCATGTCCGACCAGTTGCGTGCCTTGGGACACGTGGCGTGAACTGTTTTCGATCAAGCCGGCGATCTCCTTGGCGGCATCGGCCGACCGTTGGGCCAGTGCGCGCACTTCAGAGGCGACGACGGCAAAGCCCCTGCCGGATTCACCCGCACGTGCGGCCTCGACGCCTGCGTTCAAAGCCAGAAGGTTGGTCTGGAACGCAATATCGTCGATGACGCCGATAACCTGTGTGATCTGCTGTGAGGAATGTGCGATCGCGTCCATGGCGCCGACGGCCTGTGCCACGATTTCCCCGTTTTTCGCCGCCTCTGCACGTGCTTTCGTCACCGAGATGTCGACCGATTTTGCGTGTTCGGCCGCCGAGCGGACGCTTGCGGTCAACTGATCCAGCGCAGCGGCCGTTTCTTCAAGCGTCGCGGCCTGATTTTCGGTGCGTTGGGAAAGATCTGCCGTGGCGATATTTGAGTCTGTTGCGTTCTGACCAATCAGCGCTGATGTTTCAATGACACGCAGTATGGCGCTGTGAAGCCCCTGAATGGCGGCGTTGAAGTTGACGCGCAGCTCTTCATATTCCGGTGCGAAGGGTTCCTTGATTTCCACAGTAAGATTGCCCTGTGCAAGTGCCGCAAGCTGGCGTTTCATCGTGCTGACCACCGCGTCTTGTTGCGCGCGCAGTTTTGCCTGCTCGGCCGCAGTTGCAATCCGTTCGACCTGCGTGTCGCGGAATATCAGGAGTGCGCGCGCCATGCGCCCCAGTTCATGCGGGTGCTCGGTGCCGGAAATGGTGACTTCGTTGTCGCCTGAGGCCAGCCTGTCTGTAACGTCTGCCAGTCTTGCGATAGCGCCGCTGATCCAGCGCCCAATGACATAGGCGGCAGCGAGCGCAAAGAGCGTTGCAACGCTGCCCACAACCGGGATGACAGCGCGTATCTGACTGACAATCGTGCTGCCTTCGACGCCAAGATCGCCTTGGCGGTCGGTGATCGCTGCGGCGACATCGTCCAACCGCTCCTGCATCTCCGGACCAATCCGGTCGAGCACCTCGTTCTGGATATGCTCTGCATCTGCATTTGCGACGGCGAAAGCATTGAGCATCTCGGGATAGCCGCTCATCAGGTCTTTGATACGGTTTAAGACCTCAGTGATGTTGTCCTGGCGGTTCAGTGCCTCCAAGCGCTTCAGTGCGTTGCCAAAGGCGGTATACTCTGTGGTGAATTCGTCCAGATCAGTGGTGTCACTTGATGCCAGATAGCGCTTTCCGGCCAGAATGGCGGTGTACAGGGTTTGCAGGCACCGTCCCACTGCTGATGTGAGTGCCGGATTGGCCGACTGCAGCGCAAGGTCAAACGCCGTTCCCGTTTCCCTTTGAAGCTGGTCCGAGCGCGCGGAAAAATCGCGTTCCACGACATTAGCCGTTTCAAGGGCATTGGCCATCAGGGTGAACTGCCCCTGATATGTGCGCGCTGTGCCCAGGATGGTTTCGACTGCGGCCAACCTATCTGGCGCAGTCGCAAAAGAGTTCAGAAAAACGGTACCATCCAACACCTCGTCAATATTGCTACTGACTTGTTCACGGAAGACCGGGTCTGGCGTGATGCGGTACTGCAAGGCCGCTTGTTTCGCCTCGAAGATGTCTTCGACAAAAGCGGAAATGGCGATCTTCTGGTTCGCGATTTGCCGATATTCTTCATATACACTGCCAAGCGCACCGACCGTACGGTGTGCAAACACGGCCAGGCCAACCAGCATCAGTGTCACGATGAGAAAGCCGGTGTTCACGCGTCGCGATATCGGCCATGAGTCAAGCATTGGCGGTTCCTCAAAACATTTGAGAAACCCCTAGAGCCAATTTCCTAACATGGCGTGAAAGCCGCCACTCACCCTGCGTTTATGACAGGGCAGCAGCCTCGGCGGCCAGTGCTGTGATGCCGGCCCAGTCGCCTGCATCGACCAGATTCTTGGGTGCGACCCAAGAACCACCGACGCAAAGTGTGTTGCTTAACCCCAAGTAATCCGGCGCATTTTTCAGTGTAACACCACCTGTCGGGCAGAATTTCACCTGCGGGATCGGCGCGCCGATGGCCTTGAGTGCAGGGGCGCCGCCGTTGGCTTCGGCGGGGAAGAATTTTTGCACGGTATAGCCACGTTCCAGAAGGCGCATCGCCTCGGAGGCTGTCGCGGCACCGGGCAGGAGCGGCAGGTCATTGGCTTCACAGGCGTCCAGCAAACGATCCGTGGCGCCGGGCGATACGCCGAAGGTCGCACCGGCGGCTTTGGCGTCTTCGACGTCTTTGGGGGTCAAAAGCGTGCCCGCACCAACCACACCGCCCGGCACCGTCGCCATTTCGCGGATCACATCCAAGGCGGCGGGGGTGCGCAGTGTCACTTCCAGCGCGGGCAATCCACCGGCGACAAGCGCCTGTGCCAATGCGGCTGCGATACCGGCATCATCAACGACGAGGACCGGCACGACAGGGGCCATGAGGCAGACTTTGGCGGCGGCGGCAGAGGCTTCTTGTGGGGTCATTTCAGGATCCTAGCGTAGGGTGTGCGGGGCATGTGTCGGAGCCTCCGGCGGAAGTTTGATTGGACATGGAAAGGGCAGGTCAGACAACGACACCTGCGCCTTCTGCGGCCAGACCGACAGTCTGGCGGAATACTTCGAAGAGTTCGCGCCCGACGCCGGTGCCGTTGCCGCTCAGATCGGCGGTGGCGGGGGTGCGGGTGGCCAGATCAACGCCTTTGACTTCGATCGTGCCTGTGGTTGCGTCGAGCCGGATGATATCACCGTCGCGGATCAGGGCGATGGGGCCGTGATCGGCGGCTTCGGGGCAGACATGGATGGCGGACGGCACTTTGCCCGAGGCACCCGACATGCGCCCGTCGGTGACAAGCGCCACTTTCAGGCCACGGTCCTGCAGCACGGCCAATGTCGGCGTCAGGCCATGCAATTCTGGCATCCCGTTGGATTTGGGGCCTTGAAAGCGGACGACGATGATCGTGTCTTGCGTGAACTCGCCTGCTTTGAAGGCGTCTTTGACGGCCTCTTGGGTGTGGAATACACGGGCAGGGGCCTCGACCACGTGACGCTCGGGGGCCACGGCAGAGGTCTTGATGACGCCGCGCCCGAGATTGCCGGAGAGTTGCACGAGGCCGCCCTGTGGTTGGAAGGGATCCGTGACGGGGCGCAGGATTTTTTCGTTCAGCGATGTGGTTGTGCCCTCGGCGTATTCCACGCGGCCATCGACCAGTTTGGGTTCCTGCGAGTAGCGTTCCAGACCTTGCCCTGCGACGGTTTTGGTGTCGTCATGCAACAGGCCTGCGTTCAGCAGTTCGCCGATCATAAACCCAAGCCCGCCTGCGGCGTGGAAGTGGTTCACATCGGCCAGACCGTTGGGATAGACCTTGGCCATCAGCGGTGTGACGGCGGAAAGGTCGCTGAAGTCCTGCAGATCAAGGATCACGCCGGCGGCTTTGGCCATGGCGGGCAGGTGGATCACGAGGTTCGTGGATCCACCCGTGGCCATCAGACCTACGATGCCGTTCACAAAGGCCTTTTCATCCAGAATATCGCAGACAGGGGTGTAATCATTGCCAAGGGCCGTGATTTCCAGTGCGCGCTCTGTGGCGGCTGTGGTCAGCGCATCGCGCAGCGGCGTGCCGGGATTGACGAAGGACGCGCCGGGCAGGTGCAGGCCCATGAACTCCATCAGCATCTGGTTGGAGTTGGCGGTGCCATAGAAGGTGCAGGTGCCGGGGCCGTGGTAGCTGGCCATTTCGGCGGCCATCAGCTCTTCGCGGCCCACATTGCCTTTGGCGAATTCCTGACGCACACGGGCCTTTTCGTCGTTAGGCAGGCCGGACACCATGGGGCCTGCGGGCATGAAGATGCCCGGGATATAGCCAAAAGTGGCGGCGGCCATCACAAGGCCCGGGACGATTTTATCGCAGACACCCAAGTAAACGGCGCTGTCAAAGACGTTGTGCGACAGGCCCACACCTGCGGCCAGCGCGATCACATCGCGTGAGAAGAGTGACAGTTCCATCCCCGTTTGCCCTTGGGTCACGCCGTCGCACATCGCAGGCACGCCGCCTGCGACCTGTGCGGTACCACCTGCCGCACGGGCGGCGGCGCGGATCAGATCAGGGTAGGTTTCAAACGGCTGATGCGCCGAGAGCATATCATTATAGGCGGTAATAATGCCGATATTGGGGGTCCGGCCAGCCGTCAGCGCGTCTTTGTCACCCCCCATGGCAGCATAGGCATGGGCCTGGTTGCCGCAGGTCAGGTGCGACCGGCGCGGGCCTTCGGCAGCTGCGCGGGCCATCGTGTCCATATACTTCCGGCGCGGCCCTTCCGAGCGGGCGCGGATCCGGTCGGTAACTTCGGCAATTTTGGGGTGCAGTGACATGACATCCTCCCTCGATCTGTTTGCGGATGCCTTAACACGACCCGTTAGCGCTAACAAGGGGGCGAGAGGACGCATGGAAGAGATTGCAGCGGCGCGCCGGCCATGTCTTAATGTTGTCAGAATTCCATGGTGAATGAATAAAAACACGTCATTGGGCAGGCTTATGCATCGTAGAACTTTTCTTGTTTCGTTTTCTCTTCTGGGGCTTATGGGCTGTGGCGCGGCCACGGGCATGAAAAGCGACCCGCGTCCGCCGATGGACCGCTCCTATGCGCTGCAAGGGTTCAATTTCAATGTGCTTGAGGGTCTGACCGTCTCGGAAGACGAATCCTTTTATCCGACGGCAGATGTGGTGTGGCGCGGAGATCCGCTGGGTCCGCGCATTCCGCAGATTGCAGCGATGTTCGAAGAGGCCGCTGCGCGCAACCGGCGGGTGGTGAATGGCGCGTTGCCCGTCACAGTGGATGTGACACTGGTGCGGTTTCACGGCGTGACCAACCGGACCCGTTATACCGTGGGCGGCGTTTATAATGTCGTCTTTGATATGACTGTGCGCAATGCGACCACAGGCGACGTGATCGAACCGACGCGGCGCGTTGTCGGCAATCTCGAAGCGCCGGGCGGGACACGTGCAACCGTGCTGGAAAGCGAAGGCCAGACGCAGAAAGTGCGGGTGACGGATTTTCTGACCAGCCTGCTGCGGGCGCAATTGGTCTAATTTGTCATCGCACGGCTTCCCAGCCGCACCAAAGGCGGATAGGAGGCGGGTATGACAGAACATACATCCTCCGCCATGCCGGTTGTCCGGCTGATCCCCAAAGCCGAAGCCCGTGCAATCCGCCACGGGTTTCCTTGGGTTTATGCCAATGAACTGGTCACAGACCGCCGCACCCGCAATCTGACCCCCGGGACCATTGCGCAACTGGAAGACGCCAATCGCACGCCCATGGGCGTTGTGACGGTGAACGCCGCATCCAAGATCATCTGCCGCATGCTGGATCAGGATCCGGCTGCGGTCATTGATCAGGCGTGGTTTGCGGGGAAGATCCAACGCGCTTTGGCCCATCGTGCGCGGCTTTATGAGGCGCCGTTCTACCGTCTGGTCCATGCCGAGGCTGATGGGTTGCCGGGTGTCATCATCGACCGGTTTGGCGATCTGGCAGTGATCCAGCCCAATGCCGCTTGGGCCGATTTGCTGATCAAACCGCTGGTTGCGGCGCTGCAAGAGGTCACGGGCGTCACCACCGTGATTATGAACGGGACAGGGCGTGCGCGCACGCTCGAAGGGCTTGAAGAAAAAACCGACGTTCTTGTGGGTACCGCCCCCGATGCGCCTGTGCAGGTGCCGATGAACGGGGCGATATATATGGCCGACGTGATGGGCGGGCAGAAAACCGGCCTGTTTTTTGATCAACGCCCGAACCATGCCTTTGTGGCCGGACTGTCCAAAGCTGCGCGCGTGCTGGATGTGTTCAGCCATGTCGGCGGGTTCGGATTGGCGGCATTGGCGGGGGGTGCGGCTTCAGTACTGGCTGTTGACGGCTCTGCGCCCGCGCTGGAGCTGGCCGAACAGGGTGCGGCCGCCATGGGTGTGTCGGACCGGTTTGCCACACGCAAAGGCGATGCCTTTGATGTGCTGACCGCGCTGGCCGAAGAAGGTGCGACATTTGATGTGGTGATCTGTGATCCACCGGCCTTCGCCCCGTCCAAATCCGCGCTGGAGGCGGGCCTGCGGGCTTATGAACGGATCGCCCGACTGGCGGCCCCACTGGTCGCGGATGGGGGTTATCTGACGCTCTGTTCCTGTTCGCATGCGGCGGATCTGACGAAGTTCCGCAACGCCTCGGCCCGCGGGATCGGGCGCGGGGGGCGGCGCGGGCAGATCATCCATACCGGATTTGCGGGGCCGGATCATCCGCTGCTGCCGCATCTGGCCGAAAGCGGCTATCTGAAAGCGCTGACCTTCCGCCTATGAGGGTGATGCTCGACGCTTGCGTTCTCTATCCCACCGTGATGCGCGAGGTGCTTCTGGGCTGCGCCGGGGCGGGGCTGTTCGAGGCGCGGTGGTCGGCGCGTATTCTGGAAGAATGGGCGCGGGCGACGGCAAAGCTTGGGCTGGAGCAAGAGGTCTGGGCGCGCGGCGAGATTGCAGCGCTGGCGGCGCAATTCCCGGATGCAACGGTACGCTATGATCCGGCGCAGGAGCGGGCATTCTGGTTGCCTGATCCGGCGGATATCCATGTGCTGACGGCGGCGGTCATCGGGTCCTGTGACGGCATTCTGACGATGAATACCAAGGATTTTCCCAAGGATATTTTGGGGGATGCCGCACTCTTGCGGTGGGACCCTGACGGTTTTGCGCTTATGTTGCTGGCAGAGGCCCCGGATCAGGTCCGGGGCGTGGCGGCGCGTGTGTTGGACGTGGCCAACAGGCTGTCACCGGAGCCTTGGACGATGCGGGCGCTGATGAAAAAGGCACGGATGCCACGGTTAGGCAAGGCGCTGGAGGCGTGATGCCCCTTCGGGACCGCCTGCGTGGATTGCGCGGGCAGGTGCCTCCGGCGGGAGTATTTCGGGCAAGATGATAAGCGGTGCCGCGCGTTTAACCGGCGTTCCACTTGGCTTCATTCGCCTCAATTGCTGCGATGCGCAGCGGCGTTTTGGGGTGGCTCATCATCCACGCAGGCGTTGCGGCCCCACGCGCACCTGTCAGCGTTTCCAGTTTCCTGAACAGTGATTTCTGCGGTTCTGTGCCGATCCCTGCCGTGACCAGCAGGGCCGAGGCATAGGCATCAGCCTCGAATTCGTCACTGCGCGACAGGCGGGCGGCCAGCAGGCTCATCAACGCGCTGGCGATCCATGGGCCGATAAAGGGCACAAAGCGCCCCAGAATCATCGCAAGTGCAGTGCGCATCGCGTTCTGGCCCGAGAAATCAATCATCCGGCGGCGTGAATGGCCCAAGGCCACGTGGCCCATTTCATGGGCAATCACACTGGCCATTTCTTCGGAGGTGACCTCGCCTGCGCGGTATTTGTTGTAGAACCCACGGGTGATGAAAATGCGCCCGTCAGGGGCGGCCAGCCCGTTCACGGGTTCGATCTCATAGATATGCACCTTGATCCGGTCGATATCGAGGGCCTTGGCCATGCGGTCCATCAGCACCTTGAGGATCGGATCGGCAAGCTCGGTGGATCGCGCGTCAAGCTCGCGCTTGGTCCGCCACATCGAGAAGCGGTACATCGCAAGCCCGTAGAGCACGGCAAAAAGGATCGGTGTGAACTTGATCATGGTGTTAATATGGGCGTTTGCGGCTGTTTCTCAAGCCTGACGGGGGTTTTCATCTGCGACATTTGGCGCCGCGTTGTCCGCCCGGCGCCGTGCCCGCGCCTTGCTGGATTTGACCAGCCACAGGCCGAGGCCCGTGGCGACCACACCCGCCGCAAGAAAGCCCGAAAGGTTGCCCGAGATGCTCGCGATTGCTGTCATATTATCCGCAAAGACATAGCCAAGCCCGACATAGAGTGCGACCCAGACAAGCTCGCCGCTCATCGACCAGAGCGCAAAGCGGGGCCAATGAAAACGCGCAAGGCCGCTGACGTAGTTGATATGCGGACCCAGCGGGGACACCAGCCAGCGCGAGAAAAACACAGCAGACCCGCCCCATTTGTCCATGAATTGCGCGGATTTGCTGCGCAGTGCCGCCCGTTTGGGTTTCGCCATAAGCCAGCGATCCATGCGCTTACCCAACCGGCGCGCCACCCAATACCCCGTATTGTCGCCCAAAACCGCCCCGCAAAAGGCGGCTGCGGTCACGGCTGCCAATGACAGATCACCCGCTGCCGCAAAACCGCCAGAGGCCAGCATCAATAGTGATGACGGGACCGGCAGGGCCAGACAGCTGAGGAATGTCACAATAAAGAGCAGGGGAACGCCGTAGTCCGCCGCGAGCCCGAGGATGAGATCATTCATTGGTTTGACCTGCGTGATAGGCCAATGCCGCGGCCGCAACCCGCTGTTGCATCTCTTCCAGCGTGAGCCCCAGTTCCCGCGCAATCGTGTCAAGCGAGGCGCGCCGCAATGCGCTGTCGGGGTTCAGGTTCCACGCCGCTTTGATCACTTCGGGGGGCACGTTATACGATTTGGCCACATAGCGCGGGGTCATCCATCCGGCCAAGGTCTGGTTCTGTTTTACCGGATCGGACCAGTAGATGTATTGCGTGACGGCACGCACACCAAAAACGCCGGTCAGCGCAAAAACCACCACAAAGGCTAGAAAAGCTGCGCGATTGTGGGTCCAAAGATCTTTGAGATGGTGCCACATCGCCTTTGTCTCCTAGCGTCCCAAGGTCCGCATGCCCGCGTCGATCCCCGCGAGTGTCATCGGCACCATACGGTCGGGGCCAAAGATATCGCGGATCATCTGGATCGACTGTGTGTAAGGCCAGTAGCGTTCGTCAAGCGGATTGATCCAGAGATGATTGGGCCATTGATCGCGCGCCCGTTCCAGCCATGTCTGGCCTGTCTCTTCGTTCCAGTGTTCGTTTGCGCCGCCCTTGAAGGCGATTTCATAGGGCGACATGCTGGCGTCACCCACGAAAATGCATTTGTAATCAGACCCGTAGGTGCGCAGCACGTCCCATGTGGGGGTCTGCGCGTTCCAGCGGCGGCGGTTGTCCTTCCACACGCCCTCATAGAGGCAGTTGTGGAAGTAGAAATATTCGAAATGCTTGAATTCGGATTTGGCGGCGCTGAAGAGTTCCTCGACCACTTTGATATGCGGGTCCATCGACCCCCCGATATCGAGAAACAGCAGAACCTTGACCGCATTGCGCCTTTCGGGCCGCGTCTGCACATCCAGATAGCCGTGTTCGGCTGTGGCGCGGATGGTGCCGTTGAGGTCCAGTTCCTCATGTGCGCCGTCACGTGCCCATCGGCGCAGGCGTTTCAGAGCAACCTTGATGTTTCGTGTGCCCAGTTCGACCGTGTCATCGAGGTTCCTGAATTCGCGCTTGTCCCAGACTTTGACCGCGCGCTGGTGGCGGCTTTCGTTCTGGCCGATCCGCACGCCTTCGGGATTATAGCCGTATGCGCCAAAAGGCGAGGTGCCAGCAGTGCCGACCCATTTGGACCCGCCCTGATGGCGGCCTTTTTGTTCTTCGAGCCGCTTTTTGAGCGTTTCCATGAGCTTGTCGAAACCGCCCATGGCCTCGATTTCGGCTTTCTCTGCGTCGCTCAGGTGCTTCTCAGCCAGCTTTTCCAGCCAGTCGGCAGGGATATCAACGGCGTTCAGGACGGCCTCGTCAGGGATTGCGTCCAGTCCTTCGAAGCTGGTCGCAAAGGCGCGGTCGAATTTATCGAGGTGGCGCTCGTCCTTGACCATGGTGGCGCGGGCCAGAAAGTAGAAACCCTCGACATCATAGGTGGCCAGCCCCGCTTTCATGCCCTCCAGAAAGGACAGAAACTCGCGCAGCGAGACCGGCACCCCTTCCTTTCGCAGATTGTCAAAGAAGGGCAGAAACATGTATCACAGGCTGCGTTGCAGGAAGATCAGAACAAAGAGACCGACAAGGCCGAAGATGATCGCAAACACCGCGCCCCATTGCAGCATATCCTTGCGTTGTCCGCCTTTCGATTTCGCGCGCAATGCGCCGAGAACTGCACCGAAAACCATACCTGAGAGCGGGAATATCATCGAAAAGGGCCTTTGTTAGGTTGGGGGCGGAGGCGGGGCCAGAGACGCAATTTCATTGAGCCGCATGATGACCTCATCCCTGTCGCCCAAGCCATAAAGCGCCCACCCCAGACTGTCCAGACGCAGGGCCATGCCTGCCTCGGTCTGGCCTTTGAGATCAAGCGCTTCGGCTTTGAACATCATCAACAGCGCCATCAGAGCCGCGTTTTCATGGCGGCGGGCGACCTCAATGGCAGGTGTCGTCAGTGCGATGGTGGCGTCGGCATCGCGCGAGATCAGCGTAAATGCGGCCAGTTGCAGCGCGATATGGGCTGCGTGGATATTGGTGGCGGGCGTTTGCGCATAGGCGCGGCCGGCGGCGTTGAAGGCGCCCAAAGAGAGGGTCGCGTCATTGCCGATCTGCAAGCGGCCATAGGCATAGTTGGCAAAGCCTTCGCGCGGGCCGGTCCATCCCAGTGATTGCCCGATCGCGACAGCGCGCGCCGCGGCCTGCCTGCGCCGCGGTTCAGAGGCGCTGTTGCCGAGTGCGGTTGTGATTTCGTTGATCCAGGCGCGTGATGTTTCGGAAGGGATCTGCCCGCCCGGGCGTTGCCCGCTCGGGTTGATCCGCGCAAGGATTGCGGGCAGGCGTTCGGCCACCTGCCGTTCGGACATACCGCTGCGCAATTCGGGGGCATAATAGGCCCGCAGGATCAGCATATCGAAACCGGTCAGCACGGCGTGCATGTTGTCATCATTGAAGACAGAATCAGGCAACCGGTAAAGATCATTCAGCGGGCCAAGCGCCTGCGCGAGTTCCTCATGCAGGCAATCGCGCACTTCCTGCGCGGTCACATCCGATGGCAGGAAGATGGCCGCCTTGTCGCGCCGCTCCAGCGTTGCCCAGTCGAGCAGAGGCGTATCGCGGGCCGCGCGCAGTTCCGTCCAGCTTTGCACCCGTGGAACCACAAAGCACGCGGCATTGGGGGCAACGCGCTGGAGGGTACGGTTGGGCAGGCTCTCGATCACGATATTGGCGTCGGTGTCATTGGTCAGCCGGATATCAATACGGGCCTCGTTGCGCAGACGGCGCAACAGCGCCTCAAGGTCCTGCCGGTTTTCGGGGCGCAGCTGTCCGACGACCCGCACAGTGATCGGCCCTTCAAAGCGGGTCAGGACAGGCAAAGGCCGTCCGCTTTCCATCCGGAACGCCAGATCCGCAAAATCCAGCGCAATCTCCGCGTTCGGACGTGTGGACGGCCCGGGGCTTTCACCTGCAAAACGCGCCATTTCGGGGAATGTCAGGCGCACGGGATCCGGCCCCGCAGGCATCTGGGCGCAGCCCGCAACAAAGGCGAGGGCAAGGGCGGCAAGATACTTCATGCGGGTCTGGCGTATTTTATAAAGTCGGTTTTCTGGCCCACGCGATCATAAAGCTGGCGGCCCACCGCGTTATCTTCTTGCGTCAGCCAGTAAACCGCCGGTGCGCCCGCCTCATCGGCTGCCTGATAGACCGCTTCGATCAACTTGCGCCCGATCCCAGTGCCGCGCACCGCCGGATCGGCATAAAGGTCTTGCAGATAGCAGACGTTCTCGATCCGCCAGCAATGGCGATGAAAAAGATAATGCACCAGCCCCACGATGGTGCCGTCCTGTTCGGCGACCATGCCATGAAAATCTTGCGCGTCATCCCCCAGAAGGCGCGCAAAAGTACTGGCATAGACCGCCTCGGGGACGCTGGATTTGTAGAAATCGAGATAACCCGACCACAGGACACGCCAACGGGCTTCATCTTTGGCCGCAAGTGGACGGATTGTGACGATGGGGGATGTTGCCATGGGGTGTTCTCGTTTTTGTCTTTGACTGACAATAGAGGTGTTTAGGCGCAGGGCCAGTCAATTCCCTGTGGGGGGCGGGGCTGCGCTCGTTTTGTCTCGGGAATGGCCGTTTTGCGCCTTCCGGATTGATGAAACGCAATTTGCGATACGGCATTGGCGTTAGGGAAGGGAGGGATTGATACAAGAGGAAAGAAGATGACCACAGAAAAGGCCAAGGAAAAGACCATCGTAATCGAAATACCCGAAGCGGTCGGCGTCTTTGACAGCTTTGCAGACTTGCAGGCCGCAATCTATGACCTGCGCATGTCGGGCTTTTCGCGCCGTGATATCAGCCTTCTGGGGGATGAGGCTGCATTGGAGGACAAGCTGGGTTCGGCCTTTTGGCGCGCGAAGGACCTTGAAGACGACCCTCATGCGCCCCGTGCGGCCTTTGTGTCAGAGGAAGCCATCGGAGAGTTGGAGGGCGCAATCGCAGGCGGGTTCTTCTTTCTGGGATCGGCCATCGCCATGACCGCGATGCTGACACCGCTCAGCACGCTTGCGGCCTCAATCGCGGCGGTGGCGATCGGTGGCACCCCCGGCGCGATTCTGGGTACGTTGCTGGCGCGGCGCGTCGGGCAGCATCACAAGGATTACTACGCCCACCAAATCGAGAACGGCGGCATCCTGTTGTGGGTACGCACCGAAAACAAGGACAAAGAGGCGCTCGCGACAAAGATCCTCAAAGGCCATTCAGGCAAGGATGTCCACGTCCACGGCTGGACGAAATAGCGCGCTAGCGCTGTCCGCGTGCCATAAAGGCCAGCCGTTCAAACAAATGCACGTCCTGCTCGTTCTTGAGCAGGGCGCCATGGAGTTTGGGCAGCGCATTCGCCCCGTCACGTTTAAGGTCCTCGGCACTCAGATCCTCGGCCAGCAGCAGTTTGAGCCAATCCAGCACTTCGGAGGTGGACGGCTTTTTCTTCAGGCCCGCCGTTTCGCGCAACTCGTAGAATTGGGTGAGTGCGGTCGTCAGTAACTGTTCCTTGATGCCCGGATGGTGCACCTCGACGATTCTGCGCATCGTGTCGATGTCGGGAAAGCGGATGTAGTGGAAAAAGCAGCGGCGCAGAAAGGCGTCGGGCAATTCTTTTTCGTTGTTGGATGTGATGATCACGACAGGGCGGTGGATGGCCTTCACGGTCTCACCGGTCTCGTAGACGTGGAACTCCATCCGGTCCAGTTCCTGCAAGAGGTCGTTGGGGAATTCGATGTCGGCCTTGTCGATCTCGTCGATCAGCAACACGACCTTACCTTCCGCGCCGAAGGCCTGCCAGAGCTTGCCCTTTTTGATGTAGTTGGCCACGTCATGCACCCGCGCATCACCCAGCTGGCTGTCGCGCAAACGGCTGACGGCATCGTATTCATAAAGCCCCTGTTGCGCCTTGGTGGTTGATTTGATGTGCCATTCAATCATGGGCAGGCCAAGGGCCGCGCTGACCTGCCGCGCAAGCTCGGTCTTGCCGGTGCCGGGCTCGCCCTTGACCAATAGCGGGCGTTCCAGCGTGACGGCTGCATTCACCGCCATCGTCAGATCATCTGTGGCGATATAGGTTTCGGTTCCGGTGAATTGCATCTGCTTGCCCTTTGATTTGCAAAAACAACCTAGCAGGTCGTTCGGGATCATCAACACCCTGCGAGGCCTGTCAAAATGGGGGGTGACAGCGCGTCGGGAACCAAGTAAACCCCGACAAAATTGGGGTTGGGGTGAGCGCAACGCGTCAGCGCGCATCAAAGCAAGAGGGTATGAATATGAAGGCAGAAGTGTTTCTTGGAGACGACTATCGCCCCGCAGATGACGAACCATTCATGAACGAGCGGCAGACCGAATATTTCCGTCGCAAACTGATCGCATGGAAGGCCGAGCTCCTCGAAGACAGCCGCGACACTGTCGCCGGCATGAAAGACCAGACACGCAATATTCCTGATGTGGCTGATCGCGCTTCTGAAGAAACCGACCGTTCACTTGAACTGCGCACACGTGACCGCCAGCGCAAGCTGGTCACCAAGATCGACGCGGCATTGCGCCGGATCGAACAGGGCGAATACGGCTACTGCGAAATCACCGGCGAGCCTATTTCGCTCAAGCGTCTGGATGCACGCCCTATCGCCACCATGAGCCTTGAGGCGCAAGAGCGTCACGAGCGCCGCGAAAAGGTGCATCGGGACGACTAGGATGACCCACAACCAAAGCCGCGACATCGCTGTAGTCGGCGGCGGCATTGGTGGGTTGACGGCCGCATTGGCCTTTGCGCGCAGTGGCGCGAACGTCACGGTCTATGAACAGGCAACCGCGCTGACCGAGGTTGGCGCCGGTCTGCAGATTACCCCCAACGGTGCGCGTGCCTTGAACGCGCTTGGGATCGACCGCGCGCTTGCCGCCTCCGGTGTGCAGGCACAGGCCGTGGTGCCGATGGATGCGATGACAGGGCGCGAGATTGCGCGCTTTGATCTCTCCGCGCAGACACCCCCTTATGTTTTTTATCACCGTGCCGCCCTGATCGATATTCTGGCGCGCGGGTGTGATGCGGCGGGCGTCACGGTCAGGCTGGGTGTAAAGATCACGCAGATCAGCGCCGATGGCAGTTTCAGTTTGGATGGCGAGACACACCGGCCTGCGCTGACTGTCGGTGCCGACGGGCTGCATTCGGTCGTGCGCGGTCTGATCAACCGGCCTGCACAGCCGTTCTTTACAGGGCAGGTGGCATGGCGCGCCATGATCAAGTCCGACAAGACGGACCCTGTGGCCCGTATCTGGATGGCCCCGGGGCGGCACATGGTGACCTATCCTTTGCCAGGCGGTCGGCTGAACATTGTTGCGGTGCAGGAACGCAGCCAATGGGCCAAGGAAGGCTGGCATCACAGCGATGATCCCGGCAACCTGCGAATGGCCTTTGCGGACTGCGGCTGGGAGGCCAAGAGCATCTTGTCGGCGGTCGAAGAGGTGCGGCTTTGGGGGCTGTTCCGGCACCCCGTGGCGGCAAAATGGCATCTGGGCACAGTGGCGATTTTGGGGGATGCGGCACATCCGACGTTGCCGTTTCTTGCGCAGGGGGCGAACCTCGCGATCGAGGATGCCTACACCTTGGCGCGCTGCTGCAACGAAGAGGCAACGATTGAGGCGGGCTTGCGCCGCTATCAGGACAAACGCCGCGCGCGTGTCGTGCGGGCGATTGAGGCAGCAAACAGGAATGCGCGCAATTATCACCTGCGCGGTATGCAACGCATGGTGGCCCATGCTGGGCTGCGGACCTTGGGGAAAGTCGCGCCAGCGGTGTTTCTCAACCGGCTTGGCTGGCTTTATGATTACGATGTGACCGCCTAACCGCGTTCAGGATTCCTTCGGGCAGGATAAAGCAGGAACGCTTTTTCAGGTTATGTCGCGATTGCGGCAACAATGCCCCTGAATACCTTGATTGTTTCCGGTTTCTGCCCAGCTTTCGGCAAATTGCATGTGTAGACAGGTTTCATGTTGCCTATTGATTTTCATAAGTATGCCCAAACCCGCCCGGTGCAGCCTGCGTCGGGTTCCGTCTCCGGCGCAGATATGTTTCTGGCAATCTCGATCCGGCGCACGACATTGTCCTTTGTGTGCAAACACCGCACGACAGAAAACAGTGACCTGAGGGCGGTGTCGCGGGATTTACTCGTATCAGACGCTTAGCGGCCGTTAGGCGTTTCAACGGCCTGAAGCCCAACCGCACTGATCACCAATTTCTGCTGGCCTGATCCGTGACGCGCTCCAGCACTTCATGGCTGCGCCAATCGACGCGGTAGATCTCGTCCTCGATCCGGAAATAGACCCAGCCGTCGCTGACGGTTGGCAGGCCATAGTAGCGGGCATTCATGATCATGGAATACTGTCCGCGTTCGAGTATCTCACCAATCTCGACAGGGCCGGGCTGTGGCGTCAAGGGCTGGGGGATGGCGACGCAAGCGGTGCCTGCGACGGCGATGCGGCACTTTGCCTGACCGATTGTCGGCAATGTGACAGCGACAACTGCGATACTGATTAACTTGCGAAGCATGTGTCTGTGCTCCTGAAATGCGACCTGAAAAAGCGATCCTAACCGATTAACGGGCTAGGCGGCAAGGTCTACCCAGACCGGCACGTGGTCCGAGGGCTTTTCGCGACCGCGCACTTCGCTTTCGATCCAGCAGTTGTTCAAAAGGTCCGCGCATTGCGGTGTCAGCAGGAAATGGTCGATGCGGATGCCGTCGTTTTTGTCCCATGCACCCGCCTGATAATCCCAGAAGGAATAGTGGCCCGCACCCGCCTCGCGCGCGCGGAAAGCTTCGGTGTAGCCAAGGTTCAGAATGCGGCGGAACGCCTCGCGGCTTTCAAGACGAAAGAGCGCGTCATCGCGCCACGCATCCGGGCGGGCGGCATCCTCTGCCTGCGGAATAATGTTGTAATCCCCGCAGAGTAGCGCCACTTCTTCATGTTCCAACAGCTCTTTGGCACGGGCCTGAAGCCGTTCCATCCAGCGCAGTTTATAGTCATATTTCGGCCCCGGTGCGGGGTTGCCGTTGGGCAGGTAAAGCCCGCAAATCCGCACCGCTTTCACGCCAACGACGGTGGCCTCGATATAGCGGGCCTCTTCGTCATCCGCGCCGTCGCGCCCGTTACCTTGCGCACTGTGCAGACCGCGGGTGACGTCCTCAAGCGGGAATTTCGACAGGAGTGCGACCCCGTTAAAGCCCTTTTGGCCATGGGTTTCGACGTTATAGCCTTTGTCCTCAAAAATCTCGCGGGGGAAATTCTCATCCACGGATTTGATCTCTTGCAGGACCGCCACATCGGGCTGGGTGTCATCAATCCAGTTGGTCAGCGCCTCAATCCGCGCTTTGACGCCATTGATGTTGAATGTCGCGATTTTCATGGAGGCACCCCGTCACTTTGTAAATCTGGTTTTGGTGGAGGCGGGGGCAAAAGGCAAGCTTGCCTTGTCCGTAATCTATTCGTCGTCGCTCAGACCTGCTGCAGCATTGGCAATCGATGCATGTCCAGCCGCATCCATCACCAGCATTCCTTCGATTAACGTCAATGCATGCGGCGCGCCTTGCGCGCCAGCAGGGTGACGCTTGGCGATCCAATCCAGAAAAACCCGAATGATCTGATGCGCGGCCTCACGATGGGCGGCCCCGCCTTGGGCCGCCGCGGCGATGATATCAAGCCAGACACGGTTGTAAGGTTGAAAGGCATCTGATCGCATGAGCTGCAAGACTTTGCGCAACAACTCTTCTTCCGTAGCATGCCGGGCAGGGGGCATTGCCCCATCCAGCCCTGCCGCCATCCGAGCGGCGAGATATTCAAGTAACGCCGCGATCAACTGATCCTTACTGCCAAAGTGGTAGATGAGCATCCTGTCAGATGTGCCTGCTGCTGCTGCCAGCGGACGCAGGCTGGCCGTGTTAAGGCCATGCGCCAGTACATGATCAGCGAGGTCGGATAGAAGCGCGTCTTTATTTGGCTTGGTTCGGGCCATGTTTTTCCTTGAAGCAGTCGCTACATAAGACTATTATGTAGCGACTGCTACGCTGTCTGATATTCACTTGCTTAGAAAGAACACTTCAATGACCATGTTTCAAGTATTGCCCATCCTTGGCTACGCAGGATGTATCGGCGCAATCCTGATGATTGCCGTTGGGCGGTCAACCACTGCCGGATCGCAATGGCTGATCCCTGCAGCCACCGGCGCAGTATTTTTTATCTTTACACTCGTGACCTTGGCGCAGGACGGATTGATCCAGTTCTGGGTAAACCACACAACTGATTTCGCAGGCAATCAAGTCTGGTTCGATCTGATCATCGCGGTGACGATTGGCTTTTACCTGATTGCACCTCGGGCAAAGGCAGTTGGTATGCCGCTGCTCCCGTGGTCCGTTGCGGTGTTCGCGACAGCCTGCATCGCATTGTTGCCTATGCTGGCAAGAGTATTGTGGCTGGAGCAGAAGAGCGCGCATTAGCGCCCCAGTGATGCGATCTACATCGAAAACGAAGTCCCGCAGCCGCAAGACGAGGTCGCGTTCGGATTGTTGATCACGAACCGCGCACCGATCAGCTCTTCGGTGAAATCAATCACTGCATCCGCCAGAAATGGCAGCGATACGGAATCGATGACGACTGTTTCGCCCTTGTCAGACAGAACCAGATCATCCTCTTTCGCCTCATCAAGGTCGATCTCGTACTGAAAGCCGGAACAACCGCCCCCTTCAACCGCGACACGCAGGGCCTTGCCTTGCGCGCTCGCGCCGATTTCGGCGAGGCGTTCAAATGCACGGGTGGTAACTTTGGGAGGGACGGTGAACATCACGGGGGCCTATCGGTTTGGGTGTACCTGTAATATAGGGATGACAGGCAAAAGCGACAAGACAGGCAATTCACATGGCAGCGCCCTATGCGACAGACCCCGCCAATGCGCGCGGGCGGCTTTATCCTGAGGAAGAAAGTGCGTTCCGTTCGCCGTTTCAACGGGACCGTGACCGGATCATCCATTCCAGCGCCTTTCGGCGGCTCAAGCATAAAACCCAGGTCTTTATTGAGCACGAGGGCGATTATTTCCGCACCCGTCTGACCCATTCGATCGAGGTGGCGCAGGTGGCGCGCACCGTGGCGGCTGCCCTTGATCTGAACGTGGAGCTGACCGAGGCGGTCGCATTGGCTCATGATCTGGGCCACACGCCGTTCGGGCATACCGGTGAAGAAGCACTTGATGCCTTGATGCAGCCCTATGGCGGCTTTGATCACAACGCGCAGGCGTTGCACATCGTGACCTCCCTCGAACGGCATTATGCGGAATGGGACGGGCTGAACCTGACGTGGGAAACGCTGGAAGGGATTGCCAAACACAACGGGCCGGTGGTGGGGCAGGTGCCTTATGCGCTGGCCGCCTATAACGCGCGGCACGATCTGGAGTTGCATACGCACGCCAGTGCCGAGGCACAGGCGGCAGCTTTGGCCGATGATATCGCCTATAATAACCACGATCTGCATGACGGGTTGCGGGCAGAACTCTTCAGCACCGATGAACTTGCCGAACTGCCGATCCTGCGCGACTGTTTTGCGCGGGTGGATGCGAAATACCCAGACCTGAATTACTATCGCCGCCGGCATGAGGCGCTGCGGCGGTTCTTTGGTGTGCTGGTCGAGGATGTGATCGCCGTCAGCCGCCACAATCTGACGGAACTGGCCCCGGCGACAGTACATGATATTCGCCACGCAGGACGGATGATGGTCCAGTTTTCACCGGCGCTTTGGCAAGACCTGAAGGTGATCCGCGCCTTTTTGTTCACGCGGATGTACCGCGCCCCTGCGGTGGTGGAGATGCGGGTGGTGGTGACGCAGATGATCAACGATCTGTTCCCGTTTTTCATGGAGAACACCGACGAGTTGCCCAAACAATGGCGCAAGGACGTGGCGGATGCGCCTGACAGGACCGCACTGGCACGGATTGTCGCGGATTACATTGCCGGGATGACAGACCGCTTTGCCATTCAGGAACATAAGCGGCTGATCGGTGGCGAGGATATTCCACCCGGGGTGATTGACGGGAATTAGAGGGGCCAAATCCTTTGAAGGTTTTGGAGGCAGACTTTTGACAAAAGTCTGCTTGCCCTGCGCTATCGGGGTGGTAAACCCCAGTCAAACAAAGCTGTTGGATGACCCATGAACCTTTTTGCTGATATTCGCACCCGTGTGCTGGCCTGTCTGGACCAATTGGTCGCAGAAGGCACGCTGCCCGATGGCCTCTCGACCGCTGTTGTCTCGGTCGAGCCGCCGCGCGATGCGGCCCATGGTGATATGGCAACGAATGCGGCGATGGTCTTGGCAAAACCTGCCAAAATGAACCCGCGGGTGATCGCGGATGCGCTGGCGGCAAAGCTGCTGGACGATCCGCAAATCGCGGTGGCGGAAGTGGCGGGGCCTGGGTTCCTGAATATGCGGCTTGTGCCTGACGTGTGGCAAGGTGTGATCAAGACCGTGCTGAGCGATCCGTCCTACGGGCAATCCACGCTGGGCCAAGGCCAGAAAATGATGGTGGAATATGTGTCCGCCAACCCCACCGGGCCTTTGCACGTCGGCCACACGCGGGGGGCTGTCTTTGGTGACGCGCTGGCGCGTCTGCTCGATTATGCGGGCTATGATGTCACCAAAGAATATTACATCAACGATGGCGGCGCGCAGGTCGATGTGCTCGCGCGGTCTGTCTATCTGCGCTATCTTGAGGCGCATGGCCAGGAGGTGGCGTTCGAGGATGGCACCTATCCGGGCGACTATCTGATCCCAGTCGGCCAGGCGCTGAAAGAAAAAGTCGGCGACGCCTTTGTCGGGCAGCCCGAGGATGTTTGGCTGGAAGAAATCCGTGAATTCGCCACCGAAGCCATGATGGACCTGATCCGCGAGGATCTGGCCCAGCTTGGTGTGGTCATGGACAGCTTCTTTTCGGAAAAATCGCTCTATGGCACGGGGCTGATCGAAAAGGCGATTGCCGAACTCGACGCCAAGGGCCTGATCTATCGCGGCGTGCTGGAACCCCCCAAAGGCAAAATGCCCGAGGATTGGGAGCCGCGCGAACAGACGCTCTTTAAATCCACTGCCCATGGCGACGATGTGGACCGGCCTGTGCAGAAATCCGACGGGTCATGGACCTATTTCGCGCCGGATATCGCGTACCATTATGACAAGGTGCAGCGCGGCTTTGATCAGTTGATCGACGTCTTTGGTGCCGACCATGGCGGCTACGTCAAGCGGATGAAGGCGGCTGTCTCGGCGCTGTCTGACGGGCGGGTGCCACTTGATGTGAAGCTGACGCAGCTTGTGAAGCTGTATAAAAACGGCGAACCCTTCAAAATGTCCAAGCGGGCAGGGACCTTTGTGACCCTGCGCGATGTGGTCGATCAAGTCGGCCCCAATGTGACACGGTTCCATATGCTGACGCGAAAGAATGACGCGCCGCTGGATTTCGATTTCGACAAGGTGCTGGAGCAGTCCAAGGACAATCCGGTGTTCTACGTCAACTATGCCTATGCGCGGGTGAATTCCGCCGTGGCCAAGGCGGGGGCGTTCACGGATGTCTCAGATGCCGCATTGGCAGGGGTCGATCTCTCCGGTCTGACCCATGAGGCGGAGCTCACTCTGATCAAGAAACTGGCCGAGTGGCCGCGTCTGGTAGAAATCGCCGCGCGCGGGCATGAGCCGCACCGGATCGCCTTTTACCTCTATGATCTGGCGTCGGATTTCCACGCGCTTTACCACCAAGGGAACGCGGACGAGAGCCTGCGCTTTGTCCAAGAGGGTGACTCAGATACCACACAAGCGAAAATTGCCCTCATTCGGGCCGTAGCGATTGTTATTTTGCACGGTTTGGGTATTCTTGGCGTCACTCCGGCGGAAGAGATGCGTTAACGCACAGACTGCCGGATCGAGCTGAAAATATTGACCCCGAAAAAACCACAAGGTCTGGGGCGCAGTGAGGCAGAGATGGCAGTATACGATGACGGGTTCGCCCGGGCGGCACGTGAGCCGCGCTCAACCAATCTAGTCAACTTCGCAGGTGCGGCGTTTTCGCTGGCGCTGATCCTTGGCGTAAGCTTTTGGGGATACAAGCTGATTGTGCGTGATGTCAGCGGGATCCCCGTGGTGCGCGCCATGGAAGGCGATATGCGGGTTCTGCCCGACAACCCCGGTGGTGGCGTTGCCGCGCATACGGGGCTTTCGGTGAATGAAGTCGCCGCGATGGGCGAAGCGGGCGGTCCCGAGGATCGTTTGGTCCTGGCCCCGCGCACGGCGGGATTGTCACCCGAAGACCTTGACGTGCGACCAACACCGGAGGTTCTTTCTACCGTGTCGGCGGCGGTTGAAGACGTCCCCACAGCTTTTGAAGCCGAAATTGTCGCGGATGAGACCGTTGCCGCTGTTGCCCCGCTGGATGACGCCACAGCGCTTGCCGCGCAATTGGCAGCCCTGAGCACCGAACCGCCGATGGTCCCTGCAGAAGAGGCACAAGACCCAAATGTGATCCCGGCAAGCGTGCCCGGTGTCGCAATCTCGGTGCGTCCTGTGATCCGGCCTGCAAATATGCGTATTCCGGCACCGGTGGCTGCGGCAACACCTGTGCCTGCCAGTAGCGAAGTGGCCGTCACGACCGCAACCTTTCCTGCCGGTACCAATCTTGTGCAGCTTGGCGCCTTCCCCAACCCCAGCCTTGCCGCAGCCGAATGGGACCGACTGCAATCACGCTTTGGCCAGTTGATGGGCGGGCGTGAGCGCGTCATTCAGGTCAGCAATCAAAGCAGTGCCACGTGGTACCGCCTGCGGGCCAGCGGGTTTGAAGACCGCGCCGAAGCCCGCCGCCTGTGTGCTGCCTTGCAGGCTGAAGGCGCGGAATGTATTGCCGTGGTGGTCAATTAAGTGACGATGAATGCAACGATTTTCGGCCCCGAGGGGCTGGAGATCACGGATTGGGAACGCGGGTTTTTCCGCGAAGTCCAGCCGCTTGGCTTTATCCTTTTTGCGCGCAATATCGACAACCCTGACCAGCTGCGCCGCCTGACGCATAGTCTGCGCGAGGCCGTGCAACGCGATGCGATGATCCTGATTGACCAAGAGGGCGGGCGCGTCCAGCGGATGCGCAGCCCGCATTGGCGCGAATATCTGCCGGCCTTGGACCAGATGTCACGCGCCAAAGATCCCTTCCGCGCCCATTGGGTCCGTAACCGGTTGATCGCGGCGGAACTGCATGATGTGGGGATTGATGCCAATTGCGCCCCCTTGGCGGATATCGCCGAAGAGGCAACGCATCCGGTCCTGAAGAACCGCCTCTACGGGTATGATGTACAGACAGTCGTTGATGCCTGCCGCGTCTGTGCGGACGCGCATCTGGCCGGTGGTGTGCTGCCGGTGCTGAAACATATCCCCGGATATGGGCGGGCGGCGGTGGATAGCCACAAGGACCTGCCGCGTGTGGATGCGCCGCGGCCAGAATTGGACGCATGGGATTTCGCGCCATTTGCGGCGCTGTCCGATCTGCCGATGGGGATGACGGCGCATATCGTGTTCTCGGATATTGACGCCGCCAACCCCGCCACAACATCCGCTAGAATGATGGAAGTGATCCGCAAGGACATCGGTTTCGATGGTCTTTTGATGACCGATGATCTGTCGATGGAGGCGCTCTCGGGAACGGTCGCGCAGCGTGCAGCGGCGAGTATCGCGGCGGGCTGTGATATTATCCTGCATTGCAACGGCAAGGCGGATGAAATGGCTGCTGTGGCACAGGCGTCGGGCGTCATGACGGACGCGGCCATAACCCGCGCAAATCGTGCTTTGGTATTGCGAAAAACACCTGAAAATATTGACATCGGGGCGCTGGAAGCGGAACTTGGCCGTCACTTAGGCTGAGGGCAGATGCAGGGCGAAGATTTCCAGGAAGACACGATCAGTGTCAGCGAGCGTGTCGCCGCTGAGGCCTTGATCGTTGATGTGGGCGCATTCGAGGGCCCGCTCGATCTGTTGCTGACGCTGTCACGCACACAGAAGGTGGACCTGCGCCAGATTTCCATTCTGGCTTTGGCCCAACAATATCTGGCCTTTGTGGAACAGGCCAAACGCCTGCGTCTGGAACTTGCCGCGGATTATCTGGTGATGGCGGCCTGGCTTGCCTTCCTCAAATCGCGGCTCTTGTTGCCGCCTGACCCCTCCGAGGAGGGGCCGTCCGGAGAGGAACTGGCGGCACATCTTGCGTTCCAGCTTGAACGGCTTGAGGCGATGCGTAATGCCGCCGCCCAACTGATGGCGCGCGACCAGCTGGGCCGCGATTTCTTTGCCCGCGGGATCACCGAAGACGTGCAGCGCGTGCGCCGCGTGACCTATACCGCCACACTTCTGGACCTGATGCAGGGGTACGCCCGGATCCGCACCCGCGATGATTTCCGCCCCTTTGTGATGGACCGTCAGCATGTGATGACGATGGAACAGGCGCTGGAGCGGATGCGGTCGCTGATCGGCTTTGCGGGCAACTGGACCGATATCGTCAGCTATCTGCCTGATGGCTGGGACGCCGACCCCCAACGCCGCCGGTCGACGACGGCGGCAACTTTCGCGGCCTCGCTCGAATTGGCCAAGGAAGGCAAAATAGAAATCCGGCAGGGCGAGATGTTTGCCCCGATCGAAATCCGCAAGAAAGACCCGCGTGATGGCTAAGACAGAGACCCCCCGCAACGAAAGCCTCTTTGAAGCGCCGCCCATGGGCGAACAGGAGCGCATGGTCGAGGCGATCTTGTTTGCGACCGCTGATCCGGTGACGATCACGGAACTGACGGGCCGGATGCCGCATGGCTGTGACCCCGCCGAAGCGATTGCGCATCTGCGCAAACGCTATGAGGGTCGCGGGGTGAATGTGGTAAAGGTGGGTGATGCCTGGGCCATCCGCACGGCGGGTGATCTGGGCTTTCTGATGCAGAAAGAAACGGTCGAGACGCGCAAACTCAGTCGTGCCGCGATCGAAACCTTGGCGATTGTGGCCTATCATCAGCCTGTGACGCGCGCCGAGATTGAAGAAATCCGTGGTGTCAGCGTCAGCCGTGGCACGATTGACCAGTTGATCGAACTGGAATGGATCCGCTTTGGCCGCCGAAAGATGACACCGGGGCGGCCTGTGACGTTTGTTGTCACTCAAGGGTTTCTGGATCACTTCGGTCTGGAAAACGCCCGTGACCTGCCAGGTTTGAAAGAACTGCGCTCTGCGGGCCTTCTGGAAAACCGTCCGCCACCGGGTGCGCAGATCTTGGGCGAGACAGAAGACGCCGATGACGACGACAACCAGTCCGAATTATTTGAAGATTAATCCGCAAGCCTTACATGGCGTAGAGCAGATAGGGAGTCGCAGATGAATGTGAACCAGTTGATCAATATGGGCATGCGGATTTTGATGCGCAAAGGCATGAGCAAGGGCGTGGCGCTGATGGCGAACAAAGGCAAACGGCCCGAGGATATGACGCCAGAAGAACGCGCGCAGGCCAAGAACGCACAGCAGACCGCGCAAAAGGCGCAACGCGGGCTCAATGCCGCGCGGCGGTTTATGCGTTAGCACGAGGTCCCGGATCAGGTCCGGGACTGCGTATTACTTTGATTGAAAGTGCTTGGAGAGTTTCAGGCCCTGTCCCTGATAGTTCGATTTGATGTCGCGCCCATAAAGCGCGGCTGGCAGGGCAGACATGTTCTCATAAACCAGCCGGCCCACGACCTGCCCGTGTTCCAGTACAAAGGGCGCTTCGTGACAGCGCACTTCCAGCACACCGCGTGATCCTGCGCCGCCCGCCTCGGCATAACCGAAACCGGGGTCGAAGAAGCCTGCGTAATGCACGCGGAACTCGCCGACCATTGCCAGATAGGGGGCCATTTCGGCGGCCTGCATCGGCGGGATCACAATCGCCTCGCGGCTGACCAGAATATAGAAGGCACCCGGATCAAGGATGATCCAGCCGTCCTTGGTATGGACCTCTTCCCAGAATTCGGTCGGGTCGTAGTGGTTCAGTTTCGCCAGATCCACGACACCGGTATGCGGTTTGGCGCGGTAGCCGACCAAGGTGCCGCTCTCGGGCCGCAGGTCGACCGAAAAGCCCAAGCCATCCGAGATGACAGGATCGCCCGAAACGATGGGTGTTTGCGCGTGAAGGGCGCGCAGATCAGCGTCTGACATCAGGGTTTTGCCCTGCCGGAAGATGATCTGGTTCAGCATCTGCCCGGGCTGGGCCACGACCGAAAAGGACCGTGGGCAGATTTCCACATAAAGCGGGCCGTCATAGCCTTCGGGTACACGGTCGAATTCGACACCGTGATCGGTAATGATGCGGGTCAGAAGATCCAGCCGCCCGATCGAGGATTTTGCACTGGCCGCAGCGGTCATGCCTTTGGGCAGGCGCAGGCGCTCCATCAGCGGGACGACGTAGACGCAACCTTTCTCAAGTACGGCACCGCCGGTCAGATCCACCTCATGCATTTGAAAATCGGCCAGACGGTCTTTGACTGTGCGCTGGCGCCCTGCCAGAAAGGATGCGCGCACACGGTAAGCTGTGCTGCCCAGACGCAGATCAAGCGAGGCGGGCTGAATCTGGCCGGGCTCAATCGGGGTGTCGGCCGTGATGCCACCGGATGCGATCATATCGCGGATTTGATGGTCGGCGAGGACACCAGCGTTTGTCATATCGTCTTCCCTCTTGATACCAAAACGCCCGCCGTGCTTGCACACAGGCGGGCGGTTATGATTGGTCGGGCTAGCAGGACTCGAACCTGCGACCTTCCGTCCCCCAGACGGACGCGCTACCAGGCTGCGCTATAGCCCGACTGTGGGCGTTCATACCCCAAACTCGTCCAAGGGCAAGCCCGAAAAACATCTCTCAGCCATGCATCCGCGCACGAATCTCTTCCAGCCGCAAGAGCAGCGGGGTGATCTGTGCGGCACGGGCCCGCAAGGCATGTGAATCGGCAGGTGCGCGCCCGATCAACCGCGGCTTTGCAGCAGGCAGCGCCGTTGGGGGTAGTGGCAGGTCGATGGCAAAGGCAGGTGCCGTTGGTGCGAAGGGCAGGGCCTCTTGCGCTGGCGCTGGTGTGGGCTCTGCCGGTGTTGGTGCTGCTGCTGGTTCCGGCGTTGGCGCGGCGTCGATTTGCGCCCGTTCATGGACAGGTTCGGCCTGTGCCGTCATCGACGGCCCGAGGCTGGCAACATATTTGACGCCTTTTTCGCGTAGCAGCTTTTGTGTGCCTTTGATCGTCAGGCCATCAACGTGGAGAAGCTGTTTGATCCCGCCGAGCAGTTCCATATCCGCAGGGCGGTAATACCGCCGGCCACCGGCCCCTTTGACAGGTTTTATCTGGCTGAACTTGCTTTCCCAGAAACGCAGCACATGGGTGGGCGTGTCCAGCCACTCAGCGACTTCACTGATCGTGCGGAAAGCGTCTTTGGCTTTGGCCATGACCTAGCGCTTGTTCCCGTCTGCGACGCGATCTTTCATCAGATGCGAAGGGCGGAATGTCAGAACACGGCGGGGGTGGATCGGCACCTCTTCGCCCGTTTTCGGATTGCGACCAACGCGGGCCGCCTTATCGCGGACCGAGAATGTCCCGAATGAGGAAATCTTGACCGTTTCACCGTTAACGAGGCTGTCGGAAACATGTGTCAGGACGCTTTCAACCAGATCGGCGCTGTCGTTCCGGGAAAGTCCGACCTGACTGTGCACTGCATCTGCCAAATCCATCCGCGTCAAAGTCTTGTCAGCCATAGTCGGAACCCCTCACAGTTTCACAGAGCATAGGCGCAGCGTAATTTCAGAGTCAATAACAACGGCTTGGCAAGCACAGTGAACAGCGTGTTTCCGGCCCTTACCAGCGGATGACGACCGCACCCCAGGTCAATCCGCCTCCGATTGCCTCGGTCACAAGCAGATCACCCTGTTTAATTTGCCCGTTCTGTACCCCAACCGAAAGCGCGAGGGGAATCGATGCAGCCGAAGTATTGCCGTGGTCCTGCACGGTCACGATCACCCGGTCCATCCCGATTCCCAGCTTCTTGGCTGTGGACTGGATAATGCGGATATTGGCCTGATGCGGTACGACCCAGTCGATATCATCCGCGCCAAGGCCGACCTTTTCCAGTGCGGTGTCGGCAGTTTTCGCGAGCTTCTCGACCGCATGTCTGAAAAGCTCACTGCCTTTCATGCGCACCATACCCGAGTTCTGGGTTGAGACGCCACCGTCGACATAGAGCAGGTCCTTGTAACGCCCGTCAGAATTCAGATCGACCGACAGGATCCCGCGATCGGAGGTTTCACCGGTTCCTTCCTCTGCCTCAAGGATCAGCGCACCCGCACCATCCCCGAAAAGCACACAGGTCGCGCGGTCGGTCCAGTCCATGATCCTGCTGAAGGTTTCGGCCCCGATCACAAGGACACGGTCTGCCTGACCCGAGACAATCAGCGCATTGGCGTTGGACAGTGCATAAACAAATCCGGCACAAACTGCTTGGACATCAAAGGCATAGCCCTTTGTGTTGCCAATGGCGTTTTGCACCATTGTGGCGGCCGAGGGAAATGTCAGATCGGCGGTTGACGTGGCCAGAACGATGGCGTCGATATCATTGCCGTCCATACCGGCCATCGCGAGTGCGGCTTTCGCGGCTTTGATAGCAAGGTCGGATGTGGTTTCACCTTCGGCGGCGAAATGGCGACGTTCGATGCCGGAACGGGTCTTGATCCATTCGTCCGAGGTATCGAGTGTTGCTTCGAATTCAGCGTTCAGAACCACACGTTCGGGAAGGTAATGACCAACCCCTTTGACCACTGCGCGACGCACCATGTTTATTTGCCCGTTTTTATCTTGGAACCGTCGGTTCCGCTTGCCGTGCTTGCATCTTGGGCAAGCGAGGCAGCGGACGCAACCCTTGCTGCGAGTTTATCTGAAAAACCGCTTTGGGCGAGCCGGTAGGCCAGATGAAGCGCGGCTGCGACACCGGTTTCGTCGGCAGAGCCGTGGCTCTTGATCACCGTCTGGTTCAGCCCCAGAAACACGCCGCCGTTCACGCGGCGCGGATCAATCCGTTTGCGCAAGCTGCGCAAAGAACCACCCGCGAGCAGTGCGCCCAGCATAGACCAGGGGTTTTTCATCAAGGCACCGCGCAGCAGCTCGCTGATCAGCGTGGCGGTGCCTTCGCCGGTCTTCAACGCGACGTTGCCGGTGAAACCGTCGGTGACGATTACATCGACTTTGTTGGAAGGCAGATCGCCGCCTTCAACAAAACCGACATATTCAAAGTCACCGATTATTGCAGCGTTTCCAATAAGTTCATGGGCAACCTTCAACTCAGCACGGCCTTTGTGCTCTTCTGTGCCGACATTGAGAAGCCCCACACGAGGGCGCGCGATATCAAGACCGTTGCGCGCGTAGGAGGCCCCCATGAGCGCATAGGTCAGCAGGTCATCCTGATCGGCGCGGATGTCGGCGCCTGCATCCAGCATCACGTTGAACCCTGACGGATTGCGCGACGGCCACAGGCAGGCGATGGCAGGGCGGTTGACGCCCTCGGCCTTGCGCAGGCGCAGCATGGACATCGCCATCAGACCGCCTGTGTTGCCGCAACTGACAGCAACGGCAGCCTCGCGGTTGCGTACCGCCTCAATTGCCGACCACATGGAGGTGTTCTTACCATGGCGCAGCACATGGCTGGGCTTGTCGGTCATCATCACCACGTCAGCGGCATCATGGATCGTGACGCGTTCTGCGATGCCGTGCTTGTCGACAAGCGGGGTAAGTTCTTGCTTGGGCCCGTGCAAAATCGCAGAGGCGCCGGATTGCTTGCCCAGAAACTTGGCAAGGCCCGCAACAACCGTTGCAGGCCCTTTGTCGCCGCCCATGGCGTCGACGGAAAGCACGTGGCTCGCAGCATGCCCCTGTGTCGGAGCGGTGTCCGTCTGGGGTGTTGTCATGCTACTTTGCCTTTATGCGACGTTAAGCAGCGTCGTCGTCGAGATCGATTTCTGTGGTGTCTGCGATCACTTCACGTGTCGCATAGTGGCCACAGGAAGGGCACACGTGATGTGGGCGCTTCAGCTCACCACAGTTGTCACACTCGTTCGGGTTCGCCGCGACGAGTGAATCGTGTGCACGCCGGTTGTTGCGGCGGGATTTGGATACTTTATTCTGCTGGACAGCCATGTCTCAACCCTATGGTTTAAAGGGCCGCGGCCCTGATTTCTGTGCGTCTGCGCGGGGTCCTACGCCATTGTGGCAGCCCTGTCGAGACACGATGTCAAAGAGGCCGCGAACATACTGCGATTCCTCTATAGTGCAACCCTTTTTCGCCAAGGGCCGTGGCGCTATTTTTCTTCTTTCTTTTCAAGACTTTCCCGTAAAGCGCCTAGGCCCGCAAAAGGCTTGGCATCATCGTCCGTCATCGGGGTTTCGCCCGGTTTGGTGAAAATCGCATCTGTGAGCGCGGCGTCCTCTTTGCGTGGATAAAGCGGCAAAGCCAGCGCAAGCGCCTCGATCATCACCTGCGCAAGGTCGAGCGTTTCGGGCAAGCCCTCAACCGTGTCGTCCACAGGCATTTCGATCTCGGTGGCTTCAATCTCGGGCAGTTCGGCCAAGTAATGCCGCACAAGCGGCTCATCTATGCGGGTGGTCACCGGATCAAGCGTGACGACGCAGGATTGCACCACTGTGGCACCCAGTTCGCCGTTCAGGACCCAGTCCTTGCGGTCCTGCGGTGTCAGTGTGCCGGCAAAGCGCAGTTTCTTGATCCCGACAATGCCGAGTTCCTCTGCTATTGCCGCGCGTTCCTGTGGCGTCGGCACCAGTTCAAAGGGTGTTGGTTTGCGCGTTGCCAGATCAGCCAAACGCAGATGTGACGTGGGTATGTTGGTCATAACTGCTTTCGATTCTTGAACAGGGGCGGGGTGTACTGTATCGGGGATAAAAGGCGCACGGCGCCAAGGCAAGAGGCGACAGGTATGAGTGCGATGACAGGTAAACTGCGCAAAACAATCAAGGCCGCAGGATTCGTGTCCGTGTTTGCAATCGTGGCCGGCTGTAGCCCGATGGACCGCTATCACGGCTTTATCCCGCCCGCAGAGGAGCTTGCGACAGTGAATGTCGGCAGCACAACCAAGGACGAGGTGATCGCCCTTTTCGGCCCGCCTGTGTCTGACCGCGCCTTGCAGAACAACACGATCTACTATGCCTCCAGCCAGTTCGAAATTTTCGGCCCCTTCGCACCGGAAGAGGTGGACCGGCAAGTTCTGGCGATTGATTTTGACGCGGGCGACCGCGTGCGCAACATCTCGCGCTATACGCTCGAAGATGGCCGCGTGGTGGTGCTTGACCGTCGGGTGACTGAGGATGGCATCAACGACATTACCTTCCTCAGCCAGCTGTTGGGATCGTTCGGTCGCATTGATGCCGGGCAGTTCCTGGGTGACGAGCCGTAGGGCGCACTTAGGCAATTACAATCACTTGTCATGCCCGCTGGTTTGGTCCGGAGGCTGCCGCCACAGACGCCTGCACCTTGAAGTGACAGATCAGGTTGCCCATATTTCTACCTGAAGTAGAGTGGGGGAATCGATGCAGAATTCACTTTTCCTAGGTGGTGTTGTTTGCGTGTCTTTCATCGCAGCACCGGTCGCCAGCGATGCGGACACGATTGCATCCGATATTCCAAATGGATTATTTGCTCCGCTCACGATCATTGAAGATCACCCTCAATGCAATGGTCCCGGGCAAACCGCGTTTAAAGTGGAATTCGAGACCGGCGAAGTGTCCTATACGGCGCAGCATGTGCAGTCTTTGCGGGAAGCTAGCATATCATCGGATGGTGTCATCCTAGAGGAAGAAGCAAGATGCTTCGTAGGTCACAGGTCTGGCACTGAACTCAGACAGGTCGAAGTCAGCTGCAACGGCGGCGAATTGCAGCGTTCGCCTTTCGATGCACGCAATCTTTCTCAGACGTCCATCTCGATCTCTGGAACATTTACTGCGTGTCACTCACCTTTCGCATTCGAGATCATGGACAGTAGTTGGCGTGCGCAAATCAACGAACCGAAGGGGCCGTCTGAAGTGACGGGCACTGTCTTTCAAAACCCCGTCGAGGGCTGCGAGAATGCTGTGCAGGTGCTTGAGCCACGCTTGTATCTGAGATACGTTCAGACGACGTCGTCGGGCATACCCTTGGGTATTGAGCGCAGGTTTCCGTATGATGATGTGGATGTTGTTTCGCCTGCTTCGCCTACTTTTTTCAGGCTGATTTTCAATGATATTCCCGTACTTCTGAATGACAATAACTCCGCGTTTGCCACTGTCGACACACAGGTTTTTCTGTTTCCAACCGATCAGGGCGTGGCGCGTTGTCCGGCTGGCCTGTGTACACTCCCGCGGTTTGTAACGAACATGTCGAATGTGTCGCGGCATGCGCGCAAATGCCCATAGCGACGCATAGTAACTATTCTTCGGGTTCAAACTCCAGCGCGACCCCGTTGATACAGTAGCGCAGACCGGTTGGCTGTGGTCCGTCGGGGAACACATGGCCCAGATGCGCGTCGCAGCGGTTACAGTGCACCTCTGTGCGCTTCATGAAAAAGCTGCGGTCGACACTCTCGCCCACCATTTCGGAATCGATGGGTTGATAGAACGAAGGCCAGCCTGTGCCGCTTTCGAACTTGGCTGCCTGCTCAAAGAGCGGCGCGCCACAGCAAACACACATGTAAGTGCCCGGACCTTTCGGGAAATTCTCATGCGTGCCAGCCCGTTCCGTGCCATGCTTGCGCGTGACCTTATAGGCCATATCTGACAGTTGCGCGCGCCATTCAGCATCAGATTTGACGACTTTATCCATGGTTTCCCCATTCCTTTCGTAACCTATCTGTCGTTAACTTAGGTCTACAACGGTAGTTCGCCAAGGCAGGCCCAGATGACAATTTCGTTTCAGGACGGACGCTATGCGGCACGGTTGGCCAGAACCGATGCTGATCTCGTTGCCTGTCAACGCCTGCGGCATCAGTGCTTTTTTGGCGGCAAGGGGCAGGACCGCGATGCCTATGATCCGATCTGTGCCCATGTGATGGTCGAGGATCAGGCGGGCCGGCTGGTCGCGACAGCGCGCCTGCTCGAGATGGCGTCAGGGGCCGAGATCGGCAAATGCTATGCGGCGGGGTGTTATGACCTGTCCGGCCTTGCGACCTGCGACGCCCCGATGATCGAGGTGGGCCGCTTTTGTATTGCCGCCGATGCGCGTGATGCGGATGTTTTGCGCGTTGCGTGGGGGGCGTTGACCGGGCTGGTGGATGCGCGCGGTATCGCGGTCCTGTTCGGCTGTACCAGTTTTGCAGGCACCGATCCCGCGCCATACGGGCAGGCCTTCAAACGGCTTGCCGCGCGTCATCTGGGGCCTGAAACCTTGCGCCCCGGCCCGAAAGCCGCAGAGGTAGTGCGCTTTGCCGATATCCCGTGCCATGGCACCGTGCCGATGCCGCCACTTTTGCGCACCTATCTGGCCATGGGCGGCTGGGTATGTGACCACGCGGTGATCGACCGCACCATGCAAACCTTGCATGTTTTCACCTGTCTTGAGGTCGCGTCGGTGCCGCCTGCACGTGCCGCTGCACTGAGGGCCCTTGCGCAGACAGCATCTCTGCCATAGCAGGCGGATATGGCTAGAGCACCCTTACTCCAACTCTCTGAAATCGCGCTGACCTTCGGCGGCGATCCTGTATTCGAAGACCTGTCCCTGGTCGTCCAACCCGGCGACCGTGTGGCGCTGGTCGGGCGTAACGGATCAGGCAAATCGACCTTGATGAAGGTTATGGCGGGCCTTGTCCTGCCCGACAGCGGCGCGCGTACCGCTGCCCCAGGTGTGCAGGTAGGCTATATGGAGCAGGACCCCACGATGGCCGGTTTCGCCACTTTGGGTGATTATGCCGCCAGCGGGCTGGACATTGATGAGGCCTATAAGGTCGATATGGTGGCCGAGGGCCTGAAATTTGATCCCGCAGGTGATGTGAACACGGCCTCGGGCGGGGAACGGCGGCGTGCGGCCTTGGCCAAGCTGATGGCCGAAGCGCCGGAACTGATGCTGCTGGACGAGCCGACAAACCATCTTGATATCGAGGCGATTGCCTGGCTTGAGAACGAGCTGAAAACCACACGTGCCGGTTTTGTGCTGATCAGCCACGACCGCGCGTTTTTACGCGCGCTGACCCGCGCGACGCTCTGGATTGATCGCGGGCAGGTACGGCGCGCGGAAGAGGGATTCGAGAATTTCGAGGCGTGGCGTGACAAGATCTGGGAAGAAGAAGACCAGCAGCGCCATAAGCTGAACCGCAAGATCAAGGCCGAGGCGCGTTGGGCGGTGGAAGGCATCTCTGCCCGCCGCAAGCGCAATCAGGGCCGCGTGCGGGCCTTGCAGGAATTGCGCGCCGAACGTGCCGCGCAGATCACACGGCAGGGCACAGCGTCGATGGCCTTTGACGGTGGGTCAACCTCTGGCAAAAAAGTGGTTGAGGCCTTCGGGCTGAGCAAAGCTTTTGACGGCAAAAACATCGTGCGCAATTTCGATCTGACGGTGCAGCGCGGCGACCGGATTGCCTTTGTGGGGCCGAATGGTGTGGGTAAAACCACGCTGATCAAGATGCTATTGGGGCAGGTGGAACCGGACGCGGGATCGGTGAAACTCGGCACCAACCTTGATATCGCGGTGTTTGATCAGACGCGTGCGGCGCTGAACGAAGATATGACACTGTGGGAAAATCTGGCCAATGATCCCGAACTGGGTGTCTCGGGTAAATCCGACCAGATCATGGTGCGCGGCACGCCCAAACATGTGGTCGGCTATCTGAAGGAATTTTTGTTCAACGAGGCGCAAGCACGTGCGCCAGTGCGTTCGCTTTCGGGCGGTGAAAAGGCGCGGCTCTTGCTGGCGCGGCTGATGGCGCGGGAAAGCAATCTGCTGATCCTCGACGAACCGACCAACGATCTGGATATCGAAACGCTTGATCTGTTGCAGGATATATTGGGCGATTACGAGGGCACGGTGCTTCTCGTCAGTCACGACCGTGACTTTCTCGACCGTGTCGCGACCACGACGATTGCCATGGAAGGTAATGGCGAGGCGGTCGTTTATGCAGGTGGTTGGACAGACTATCGCGCCCAACGCGGTGGTGATTTCACCGAGGCCAAGCAGGCCAGCAAGCCATTGGCCAAGAAGGAAAAAGAAGCCCCGAAGAAGGCCAGTGCGGGGCTGTCGTTCACCGAAAAGCACCGACTTGAAGAACTGCCCGGCGTCATCGACAAGCTGACCGCCGAGATCGCAAAGCTTGAGGAGTTGCTGGCCGATCCCGAGTTGTTCACCAAGCAGCCTTTGAAGTTTCAAAAAGCCACTGACGCATTGGTCGCGCGACAGTCCGCGTTGCAGGATGCTGAAGAGGAATGGTTGAAGCTGGAAGAGAAGGCGGGCTAGGTTTTCGCCCGTTTCTCGGCAGCTTTGACCTGATCCCAAAGCGCATCCATTTCGGCGAGATCGCTGTCGGCGGGGGTTTTGCCCATCGCTTTCAGCGCATCTTCCACCGCCTCAAAGCGCCGCGTGAATTTGGCGTTGGTGGCGCGCAGGGCCGTTTCGGGGTCGATATCAAGATGACGGGCAAGGTTGGCGACCACGAACAGCAGATCGCCGAATTCTTCCTCGACCTCTGCGCGGCTGAGCGTATCACGCGCCTCGACCAGCTCACCTGCTTCCTCGATGATCTTGTCGATCACATGGGAGGTATCGGGCCAGTCAAAGCCCACACGGGCTGCACGTTTTTGCAGTTTCACGGCGCGGGTTAGCGCGGGCAGGCCGGTGGCCACACCGTCCAGCGTGCGGGTCTGCGCTTTGCCTGCGCGCTCGGCTGCTTTGATCTTTTCCCAGTCGGCGGTCTGTTGTTCGGCGGATTTGTCGCGCGATTCGTCGCCGAAAACATGCGGGTGGCGCGCGACCATTTTGTCAGCGATCGCCTTGACGACGCTGTCAAAGGTGAAATGCCCCGCCTCTGACCCCATCTGCGTGTGATAGACGGTTTGCAGCAGCAGATCGCCCAATTCGCCCTCAAGCTCGTCCCAGTCGGCGCGGGCGATGGCGTCAGCGACCTCATAGGCCTCTTCGATGGTGTAGGGGGCGATGGAGGCGAAATCCTGTTCGATATCCCAAGGGCAGCCAGTGTGGGGATCACGCAAACGCCGCATGATTTCCAGCAGACGCGGCATTCCGCCGTCAGGATCATGGATCAGGGTGTCATCAGGCATTGCACGGGGCCTCTTGTTGGGGTCAAGTGGCACCGTAAGAGCAGATTTGCCGGAGCACCAGACATGCCAGTGATTAACCGTATCGCCGATTTTGCGGAGGATATGACCGCGTGGCGCAGGCATCTGCACCAGTATCCCGAGTTGGGATTTGAATGCCATGAAACGGCGGCCTTTGTGGTTGAAAAGCTGCGCACCTTCGGGGTGGACGAGATCCACGAGGGGATCGCGACGACTGGCGTGGTGGCGATTATCAATGGCAAGGCTGCTGGGCCAACGATTGGCTTGCGCGCCGACATGGATGCGCTGCCCATGCAGGAGGAAACGGGGTTGGATTATGCATCAAAAGTGGCGGGCCGGATGCATGCCTGCGGTCATGACGGGCATACCACGATGTTGCTGGGGGCGGCGCGGTATCTGGCGGAAACGCGCAATTTTGCAGGGCGCGTCGCGCTGATTTTCCAGCCTGCCGAGGAAAATGGCGGCGGCGGCGAGGTCATGGTCAGGGAAGGTATTCTTGAGCGGTTTGACATCGCCGAGGTTTATGCCCTGCACAGTGGACCGGGCGATGCGGTGGGGGCCTTCTATACCACGCCGGGGCCGATTATGGCCGCTGTCGATAGCTTTCACATTCATATCACAGGGATTGGCGGGCACGGGGCCTACCCCTACGAAACCGCTGATCCGGTGGTTGCGGCTGTGGGGATGGTCAATGCGATCCAGACAATTGTGAGCCGCAACCATGTGCCTTTCGAGGATCTGGTCGTCTCGGTCACGCAAATTCATACGGGATCAGCCGATAACATCGTGCCCGAGAAAGCCTATATCAACGGCACAGTCCGCACGATGGCAAAATCGGTGCAGGACATGGTGGAAAAGCGGCTGACCGAGATCGTGACTGGTCATGCGGCGGCTTACGGTGTGCAGGCCGAGGTGATTTACGAACGCGGCTATCCGGCGACGATCAATGATCCTGAAAAGACCGCCTTTGCCGCGGCTGTCGCGCGGGAAATCTCGCCGGATGTGGATGATGCCCGCCAGTATGACATGGGGGCAGAGGATTTTTCGTATTTTCTCGAAAAACGTCCCGGTGCCTATGTTTATGTCGGTAACGGTGACAGTGCGGGGTTGCATCACCCCAAATATGATTTTGCCGATGGGGCGGCCCCTGTGGGGGCGTCCTTTTTCGCGCGGTTGGTCGAGCGGGCTTTGCCAGCGGCCTGAGGCGTGCGGTGCAGGGGCAGAAGCCTCCGGCGGAAGTTTGATTGGACATGGAAAATGAGGTGGCGTGGTGACACTTGATAAAGCGAAAGAGGCGGTGGACGGGGCGTTTACGGCCATCGAGCGGCGCGGATTGGCCTATGAGAACGCTTTTGGCGGGGCCACGTCGTTCTTGCGCAGGATGTACACCAAGGATCTGACGGGGTTCGATCTGGCGGTCACGGGTGTGCCGTTCGATCAGGCCGTCACCCATCGCCCCGGCACGCGGTTTGGACCGCGCGCGATCCGCGAGGCGTCGAGCCTGCAACCCTATGATCCGCCTTACGGCTGGGACGGGTTTGATCCGCTGGGGGAATTTGCCATCGCAGACTATGGCGATATGGCCTTTGACTATGCCAATGTGGCCGGTGTGCCTGCTTTGGTGGAGGCCCATATCGCGGGGATATTGGGGCAGGGCTGCGGGACGGTGACCTTGGGGGGTGATCACTTCATCACCCTGCCGATCCTGCGTGCCTATGCCGCGCAATACGGGCCGCTGTCGGTGGTTCAGTTTGATGCCCATTCCGATCTTTGGCCTGATGACGATATGGCCCGCATTGATCACGGCACGATGATGTACAAGGCCGTGAAGCTGGGTTTGGTGGATGTGACGCGCTCTGTCCAGATCGGCATTCGGACGGAATGCGCAGACTATCTGGGAATGCCCTATATTGACGCCCGCACGTGCCACGAAAAGGGCAATGCGTGGGTGGCCGAAGAGATCAGGGCGCGGGTGGGCGATCATCCGACCTATGTGACCTTTGATATCGACGCGCTTGATCCCGCTTTTGCGCCCGGCACCGGCACGCCTGTCTGGGGTGGTCTGGCGTCCTGGCAGGCGGCGGCAATCCTGCGGGATATTGCCGGGATCAATATGGTGGGGGGCGACATCGTTGAGGTGTCGCCGCCCTATGACACGACAGGGGCCACCGCGATTGCGGGGGCGCATGTGGCGATGGAACTTTGCTGTCTTGCGCTCTGGAATAAAAGGAAAAAGTGATGCCGAACCAACCGATATCGGGAAATGATCTGGCGCGGTTTTCAGGGCCGCAGACCTTCATGCGCCTGCCAGAAGTCACCAGTGCGGCAGGCCTTGATGTGGGATTTATCGGCATCCCGATGGATATCGGCACGTCGTGGCGGTCCGGTACGCGGATGGGCCCCAAGCAGGTCCGCGAACAGTCGGCGATGATCCGCCCCTATAACATACAGACGGGTGCGGCGCCTTTTGATGTACTGCAATGTGCGGACCTTGGGGATGTGGCGATCAACACCTTTTCGCTCAGCGAGAGTATCCGCATTATAACAGAGACTTACGCGGCACACCTCAAGCATGATTTCATCCCGATGACATTGGGTGGTGATCATACGCTGACCCTGCCTGTGCTGCGTGCGGTGGCGGCCAAGCATGGGCCGGTCGCGCTCGTGCATGTGGATGCCCATGCCGATGTAAACGACGAGATGTTCGGCGAGCGCGAGACCCACGGCACGGTTTTTCGCCGCGCCTATGAGGAAGGGCTGATCACCGCCAACAAGGTGTTCCAGATCGGGCTGCGTGGTACGGGTTACACCGCAGATGACTTTACAGAGGCCGCGGGCTGGGGGTTCAACCAGTATCTGGCGCCGCAGTTGTGGCACAAATCGCTGACGCCCCTCGCGGCCGAGATCAAGGCCACCATCGGCGACCAGCCTTGTTACATCACCTATGATATCGACAGTCTGGACCCTGCATATGCGCCGGGCACCGGCACACCCGAGATTGGCGGGCTGACCACACCGCAGGCGATGGAGCTGATCCGCGGTTTGCGGGGCCTGAATATTGTGGGCTGTGACCTTGTCGAGGTGTCGCCGCCCTATGATCCGTCGGGCAATACTGCACTGACCGGGGCGAACCTCATGTTCGAAATGCTGTCGATACTGCCCGGTGTGCCGTACCGCTAGGCTTCAAAAGTGACCACCGGCGCATTAGGTGCATTTTAAATCAATTATGAGGGGCCCTATGCGCATTCTTTATCTGATCATTCTCATTGTTGCCGGTCTTGTGGCCTATGTGCGGTTTGCGCCGACGGACATAGCGCGCTGGCATCAAGTGCCCGAAGTGACTGCGCCGGGCGATACGGAGGGGCCGGGGTCGTTCCTTGCCGTGCGCCGCATCAATGCCCCCGCTGCCGACGTGCTGGGAAGGGTTGAACAGCGGGCCTTGGCGACGCCACGGACACGGTTGCTGGCGGGCAGTGTGGCGGAGGGTATGATAACCTTTCAGACACGGTCGCTTTTATGGGGCTTTCCCGATCATACAACTGTTGCCGTGCAGGGTGATTTACTTGTGATTTACGGCAGGTTGCGGTTCGGCCAGTCTGATATGGGTGTGAACAAGGCGCGCGTTGAAAGCTGGCTTGAAACGCTTGCCCCCTTGACCGAGCCGCTTTGATCCGCCAATCGGTGATCCATGATCGCATCTGATAAAATCGAACAGCTGATTGACCGTTTCCAGTTTCTGGAAGCGAAAATGTCGAGTGGTGCCGCGGGCAATGATATTGCCAAATTGGGCAAGGAATACGCCGATTTGCGCCCCGTCGTGGAAACCGTGACCGCCTACAAGGACCTGCTCGCGCAGATCGCCGATGCCGAGGCGATGCTGGCTGATCCGGAGATGAAGGAATTGGCCGAGGCTGAATTGCCTGATCTGAAAGCGGCGCTGGAAGCGTCCGAACATGATGTGCAACTGGCGCTTTTGCCGAAAGATGCCGCTGACAGCCGGCCCGCATTGCTGGAAATCCGGCCCGGCACGGGCGGTGATGAGGCGGGGCTTTTTGCGGCTGATCTCTTACGGATGTATCAGCGCTATGCCGAAAAGCAGGGCTGGAAATTCGAAATTCTTGAAGAGAGCCTGAGCGAATTGGGCGGCGTGAAAGAGGTAGTCGCGCGGGTTGTCGGTGATGGTGTCTTCGCAAGGCTGAAATACGAAAGCGGTGTGCACCGCGTGCAGCGTGTGCCTGAAACCGAGAGTGGCGGGCGTATTCATACTTCTGCTGCAACGGTGGCAGTGCTCCCCGAGGCGGAAGACGTCGATATCGAGATCAATGCGAATGATTTGCGCATTGATACGATGCGCGCGTCGGGATCGGGGGGACAGCACGTCAATACCACGGACAGTGCGGTGCGGATCCTGCATATTCCCACGGGCATCATTGTTGTCAGTTCCGAAAAATCCCAGCACCGCAACCGCGAGATTGCAATGCAGGTGCTGAAAACGCGCCTGTTTGATCTGGAACGCCAGCGCGTGGACAGCGAACGCTCGGCAGACCGGAAAAGTCAGGTCGGGTCGGGGGACCGCTCGGAGCGGATCAGGACCTACAACTTCCCCCAAGGGCGCCTGACGGATCACCGGATCAACCTCACGCTCTATTCCTTGGGGCAGGTGATGCAGGGTGATCTGGATGAGATCATCGATGCCCTGCAATCTGACGCGCAAGCCACGATGCTGGCCGAGATGGGCGCGTGAGTGACGCCAGGACCGGCAGTCAGGTTCTGACGGCGGCTGTGCAGCAATTGACCAAAGCCGGGGTGCCCGATGCCGCGCGTGACGCGCGCAAGCTTTTTGCCTATGCCTCCGGCGTGGATGCAGGGCGGCTGACGCTGATCCTGCCAGAGCCTGTGTCGGCAGAGGTCATGACGCGGTTTGACCACCTGATCGCCCGCCGCGCGCGGTTCGAGCCCGTGTCGCATCTGATCGGGTCACGCGCGTTCTACGGGCGCGATTTCGAGGTGACAAAGGATGTCCTTGATCCGCGTCCTGAAACCGAAACGCTGATTGATGTGGCCTTGCGTGATCCCTTCGCGCGTGTGCTGGATCTCGGGACGGGGTCAGGCTGTATTCTGGTGACGCTGCTGGCGGAAAATACGCAGGCGGTTGGTGTGGGGGCCGATGTGTCGCCCAAGGCGCTTGCCGTGGCCTTGCGCAACGCGCAGCGACACCATGTGGATGACAGGGCAACCTTTGTGCAAAGCGACTGGTTGGCGGGTATCAGGCGGCCCTTTGATCTGATCGTGGCGAATCCGCCCTATATTGCCGCCGATGAAATGGCGGGCCTGTCACGCGATGTGCGCGAATGGGAGCCGCGTTTGGCGCTGACCGATGAGGCTGATGGGCTGTTCGCCTACCGCACCATCATTTCACAGGCGCAAGATGTGCTGGAACCGGACGGCCGGTTGATCTTCGAGATCGGATCGACACAAGGCAAAGCGGTGGCTGAACTGATGCTGCAAGGCGGTCTGACCCATGTTTTCGTGATTCCCGACCTTGATGGTCGCGACCGTGTTGTGACCGGCAAAACCAGGCGTTCTTGACCCGCCAGCGCCACAATAACCGGCAAAAACACGCCTTTTTCTCACTTTGGTCTTGTCTTGCGTCCCCCCACATGCTTATTCAATCCCATCGGATGGGACGAGGCTCGCCACTGACCTCCCCCCGATCAGTCGCCAAACATCGCAAGGCTACACATTTGAGACGCGCTATTAGCGCGACATTGGCCCAGCAACGACAGCCAAAGGCTTGAAAGCAACTTATGAGATCATCTAAGTCACGGTCGCGGAATAAAAATCGCAACAACCGTCCCACGGGCGGTAACATCATCAATCGGGTTTTTGACAGCTCGGGCCCTGATGGCAAAGTGCGCGGTACGCCGCAGCAAATTATTGAAAAGTACAACCAGCTTCACCGCGATGCCGTTTTGTCGGGCGACCGTGTGGATGCGGAAAACTTTGCCCAGCACGCAGAACACTACACGCGTCTTCTGGCCGAAGCGCAGCGTGAAGTCGATGCCAAGCGCGAAGAGCAGGAAGAGCAGAACCGTCAGCGTCAGGCCGAGCGTGACCGCGAGCGTCAGGAGCGCTTGAGCGCGCAGGAGGAGGCCGCGAACGCTCCTCTGGAGATGGATCAGCCGGATCATGCGCACGAAGGTGACAGCGGTTTGGTAGAAACCCCCGAGGCCAAGCCCAAGCGCCCGCGTCAGCCGCGCAAACCGCGCAAGGCACCCGATGAGGGGCCAAAGAGCGACAACGCCCCAGAGGCTGCTGAATAAAGACAAGCCCTCCGATTTCGGGGGGCTTTTTGTTTGGCGGGGGCAGGATTGCCGCCGGCGGAAGTTTGATGGGACATGGAAAGCCCGGGGATCAGGGCCCTAGGCTGCGTCGAGGCTTCTTGCCAAGGCGCAGAAGGCCTCTAATCCGACCTGTTCGGCGCGTTCCGTGGGTTTGATGCCGACAGCATTTAGGTGGTCTTCGATATCTGGGCTGACGGATTTGAGTGCCGAGCGCAGCATCTTGCGGCGCTGGTTGAACGCGGCGGCCACCACTTTGTTGAGCGTGGCAGGATCCGCGGGATAGCGCGGGGCGGGCAGGGCGGTCAGGTGGACCACGGCGGAGTTTACTTTGGGTGGGGGGCTGAAGGCCTCGGGCGGCAGTTCCAGCACCATTTTGGCATCGGTGCGCCACTGCGCCAGGAGCGCCAGCCGCCCGTAGGCTTTGCTGCCCGGTGTTGCGACGATCCTTTGCGCCACTTCGCGTTGGAACATCAGTGTCAGGCTTTCCCAGAAGGGGGGCCATTCCGGCGGTGTCAGCCAGCGCACCAGAAGTTCCGTGCCGACGTTATAGGGCAGGTTGGCCGCGATCTTTATCGGTTGCGTCAGGTGTTCGAGCGGATTGACGTTAAGCGCATCGCCGTTGATGGTCTGTAACCTGCCGGGGTAGGCCGCGGCAATTTCGGCCAAGGCGGGCATGCAGCGGGGGTCTTTTTCAATCGCCAGCACGCGGCGCGCCCCTTCGGCCAAGAGACCCCGCGTGAGACCACCCGGACCCGGGCCGATTTCGAGCACGTCAGCGCCAGTGAGATCACCGGCAAGCCGCGCAATCTTGGCTGTCAGGTTCAGATCGAGCAGAAAGTTCTGGCCGAGCGATTTTTTCGCGGCCAGCTCATGCGTGGCGATTACCTCGCGCAGGGGGGGCAGGTTATCAATCACGGGCATCGGCCATTGTTGCGGCCATACGGATGGCCGCGATCATCGAGGTGGCGTCGGCGATCCCTTTGCCTGCGATATCAAAGGCGGTGCCGTGGTCGGGCGACGTGCGGATAAATGGCAGGCCCAGTGTCACGTTCACACCGCCGGAAAAATCCAGCGTCTTTATCGGGATCAGCGCCTGATCATGGTACATGCAGACCGCCACGTCATAGCGCGCACGCGCGCCTGCATGGAACATCGTGTCGGCCGACATCGGCCCGCTGATATCCATGCCTTGGGCGCGCAGCGCATTCAGGACAGGGATGATCATTTCCTGCTCTTCATGGCCCATTTTCCCGTCTTCGCCCGCATGCGGGTTCAAACCCGCCACGGCGATGCGCGGCCTGGTGATGCCGAAATCGCGCCGCAGTGCGGCATGGGTAATCAGTAGGGTATCGGTCAGAAGGCTGGCGGTCAGTGCGGTGGGCACATCCGACAGCGGGATATGTATGGTGGTCGGCACGACGCGCAGGGCATCACAGGCCAGCATCATCACCACCTGATCGGTTCCCGCGAGGGCCGCCAGATATTCTGTATGTCCGGGGTAGGCGAAATCGGCACCGTCGATCAGGGCGGCCTTATGGATCGGCGCGGTACAGAGCGCACGGGCAGCACCGGCCTGAACCAGCGCCACGGCGTCGGCGATGGCCGCAATCACACCGCTGGCATGGCGCGGGTCAGGTTTGCCCGGGGTGGCGGGGCTGCCGAAATCGCGGGCGAGCACCGTCATCTTGAAGGGATGGATATCGCCGGGATCAGTGGCGCGGTGCACATCGGTGCCTGCAGGCAGATGCGCCGGATCACCGATCCACAATAGCGGCACTTCGTTTCTCAGCGCCTGCCACGCCTTAACTGCGATCTCGGGGCCGATCCCCGCCGGTTCGCCGCAACTGATGGCGATCGGTTGCATCAGGGGCGGATAACGGCAGAGGCCCGCAGGTCTTCCAACAGGGCATCGGCAAGTGCTGTCAGACGCTGGCTCAGGATTTGCTGGCGCACGACGGCGGGATCAAGTGTGTCGGCGCCTGCGGCGTTGCGTGCACAAAGCATCAGGAACACGAGCGTTTCACCATTGTCGCGTGTCAGGTTGTAAGACACTTCGCCGGGATCAAGGCGGGCCAGTTCGAGCGCGATCTCGTCGGGGATCGCGGCGGGCGCAACTGTCAACCGGTCAAGCACCTCGGCAGGTTGGTTGCGCGCCACGCCGTAGAGATCATCGCAGGTGTCGACCTGATCGCTGACTACAGCCGCCTGACGCAGGCCGGCATCGGATTTGCCACCGGGAATGTAATAGGCGGCATATTCAAGGCTGACGGGGGCCTGTGCCGGGCGCAGGGCCTCGCGTGTGCCGCGGAGTTGGAACAGCGCGATACCATTGGGGATCTCGATCGGTTCGGTTACTTCGCCCGGTTCCAGATCAAGGATGATGGCGCGGATTTGCGGCGGATAGTTGTCAATGGGAAGCCAGCCCAGCCGTCCGCCATCTTCACGCGACGGCAAAGCTGAAACCTGGCGCGCAGCGGCTTCAAACTCTGCAAAAGAGCGCATCCGCGAAATCTGATCGGCCGCCTGCTGTGCCCGTGCGGCACGATCGGGTGGGGCTGCGATGATGATTTCCGAAAGCAGCACTTCAAGTTGCGAGCGGGCATTGCCGCGCTGCGCAATGGCGCGTTCCACGTCGCTATCGGTGATTGTCACCTGACGGCTGAAGCGCGCGCGCACATAGTCGCGCCAAAGCACGCCGATTTCGACAAAGTCGCGCAACGTGCTGAAATCGACACCATTCTGCGCAAGGACCTGAGTGAATTGCGGCAGCGTCAGATTGGCGCGTTCGGCAAAGGCTTCCAGTTCCTGCTGCAGGACGTCCTCGGAAATTGTCACATCGAAACGTGCCATTTCCTGCTGTTTCAGGCGATCCTCGATCAGCGCATTGCGTGCAGCCTCATTGAGGTCACCCGGTGTGCGGAACAGTTCAAGCAGACGGATGCGCTGGGTCAGTTCGTATTGGGTCACCACACGGTCATCAACTGTGATGACTGCGGATAGCTGTCCTTGCGCGATGGCGCTTGGTCCAACACATGTGCCGATAAGTGCGGCAGCCACCGCCGCCATAACCCGACCTTTTAGCATCTCAAAACCCGTCATTCGTTTCCGCATCCTGTCGCGCGCCCTGTGGAAAAGCTGCCGATAGAGCCGCTTATCCCGAAAGTTGTTGTGGGTTCAACCGTACTGGAAGACGTAAAGCGGCGCGAGGCCGAAACGTCGACGGTCACACATTCGTTTCTCCATTGCAGTACCGCGCCTGCGCGGACGGGACGCTCGGCGGCGAGATCATAGCGTGCATCCACGTCAAACGACCATGCATCATTGATGACGAAGCCCGCATCGACTGTCCATTCCGAACTGGTTTCCAAGCGGTTTTCCTCTGGGTCCGGCCCCAGCCAGACATAGTTTGCACCCAGTGATATGCGGTCGTTTTGCCACGTGATGCGGCTGTCGATCACTGTCAGGTCCTGCACGCCATTCCAAAGGCTGCGCGTGTCAAAAAGGAAACCGCCGGGCGCTGTGAACTGGCCTGCAAGCAGCCAGTCGGAATTGCGCCCGTCCAGGCCGGATGTCTTGGTGAAGCCGTCCTGCTCTTCCTGACGGAACACGCGCCCAAAGCTGAGGACCGAGTTGAACCCCCGCCCGCCCAGACGCGTCCATGTCACTCCGGCGGCACCTTGCAGGCCTGTTTCGATGCGATCATCGCCCGCATAGCGTGAAAGGGCAAAAAGGTTGGCACGGTCCAGTTCGGTACGCAGGCTGTCTTCATTGGGAGGTGTGCCGCCATAGGTTTCGGCCCAGCCAAGACTGACGACGGGTTCCAGAAGATGTGTGGCATCCGCAGTCCCAACGCGCCCGAGGGGCCATCGCAATGTCGCGCCGACACTTGGCGCGACGCGCAGGTCTTCGTTTTCGAAGGCGATATCATCGCTGACGAAATAAACATCCGCGCGCAATGCGGTCTGCATGTCTGCCACAAAGCCATAAGGCAGGACCCAACTGTCGGACCATGCGCCTGTCGTCCCGATGCGGCCGACATCGCGTCCGGCGTCCCCGTCGATTGTGCTATATCTGTAGGCCACATCAAGGCTGGCACCATAGCGCAACACACCGCCAAAGGCGGGTTCATAGCGCGTTTCATAACTCAGATCCGCAATGATCGGGGGGAGGGATGCGTCTTCTTCGTCATCACGGAGCGATTCGTAATTCGTCAAACGTGCATTGAAGAGCGTATCGTCCATCACGCGCAGCAGTTGCACCGCGCTTTCTAGGCGGTCGATATCCGAATAGCCGTAATCCAGAAGATAGGCGGGGTCACTGGACGTTTGGACATCAAAGTTGAGTTGATAGTCATCGGCAAGATCGAACCGGCCTTCGGCAAAGAGATAAGACCGTGCTTCCGGCAGCAATGTATCGTCGCTGATCGCACCCTCGACGGTCAGGTTGCCATTGGCAAAGGCCTGACGATAGCGCAGCTCGAGCGTGGTTGTTTCCGGCGATACATAGGGTGATAGTGTCAGGTCGCGATGATCACCAAGCGTGATGAAATAGGGTAGCTTGATCCCAAAACCTAGTTGTGTGGTATTGCGCTGTTCGGGGACCAGCAGCCCGTTGGCCCGCTCGAGCGACGGATCAGGCAGGCGCATACGCGGCAACCACAGAACCGGTATGCCGCGCACGCGCAATGTGGCGTTGCGGAAGTAAAGCTGCCGTTCTTCTGCATCGTGGATCACCCGTTCAGCGCGGATTTCCCACAACGGGGTCTGCGTGCCACAGACGCGGCAAGAGGTGGCGGTGGTCTTGTACAGTTGCGAATAGCGTCCATCGCGGCGGTCGATCTGGTTTGATGCGACCTGCAATTGTTGATCAAGCACGATGCGCGCACCCTGCAAGATACCGTTCTCAAGGCGGGGGTCGAGTGTGGCGCGGTCTGCCGTAAAGATGGTACCGTCCGCCGCCTGAACGACGATCGGTCCGATAATCTGCAACGTGTCGCTGGCGCGATCAAATACGATCTCGCTGGCGGTCAGCCGGCTGCCGTCAAAGAGCACTTCAACATTGCCCGTCGCAATCAGCTGTTCGTCTTGGGTCAGCACAACACTGTCCGCCACGAGTGTGGCAGCGCCTTGGGCATGTAGCGAAAGAGGCAGGCACAGCATCAAGAGGATCAGGAAAACGCGCATCAGCCGTCCTCGTTGTGCAACAGGAAACCCATGGATATTCCAATCGCGACAAAGGGCGGGGCCCATGCCGCCAGCAAGACCGGCAACTGGCCGTTTTCGCCAAGCACCTCTGCAAAGTTACGGATGAAATAGATCACGAACGCCAGCAGGATCGCGAACATGACCATCAGGCCGGTGCGCCCGCCGCGTTGATGCCGCAAGGTAAAGCTCGCGCCGATCATGACCATTGCGACCAGAAACAAAGGTTGCGCCAGTTCTTTGTGGAACCACATCAGATGGCGTTGTGCCGAAAAACCGGCTGTTTGCAGCCGCGTGATGAACGCGGGCAGGTCCCAGATCGCAATCGAAGAGGGCGTACCAAAGCTGTCACGGATCTGATCAGGGGTTAATGTGGAAGGCAGGCTGAGTTCTGGCAAGAGCTTGGCTGTCGCCTCGGGTGTTGTGTCTTCGGACAAAGCCCATGACTTGACGTCTTGCAGAACCCATGCACCCGCCATCAATTCGGCGGTTTCCGCGCTGATCCGCTGGAATGGCGCCCCGTCGGGCGTAAATGTCAGGAAGGTGACATCGCTCAATCGCGTTCCGTCAAGATTGGCACTGAGGGCACGGATAACGGTTTGTCCGGCTTCATCGCCCTGACGCAGCCACAGACCCGACGAACCGATGGACAGCACGGAGCTTGTACCGCGCAAGGCGTCGCTGCGCACTTCATATGCTTTTGATGTACCGGCGACGATCGGGTTCAACACGGCCACTGCCAACACACCCGCCAGAAAGGCAACGGTCAGCGGGGCCAGCAATGCTTTCAGTGCCGAACGTCCTGCGGCCCGTGTCACGACCATTTCCGAAGAGCGCGCAAGGCTGAGGAAAAGCGCCACAGTCGCGAGAATGACGATCAATGGCAGTATGGCATAAAGCGCTTCAGGGATATTGAGCAGGCTCAGGATCACCATATCGGTGAAAGTGGCGTCGGCGCTGCCGAAACGGCGCAACTGCTCGACCAGTTCGGAAAAGAACATGATCATGAAAAACACCCCGCCGACACCCAGCAGTGTGACCAGAAAGCGGCGTGCGAAATAGCGGTGCAGGATCATGGCGCGCTGCCCCCCTGGATCCGGCGTTTGAAGAGATAGGGCCGGCTCGCCCAAAAGAGCAGGCACCAGATCATCACAAACCCCACAATGCACTGCAGGTAGGCAACAAACCAGAATTGTGGATCGCTGCGCGCGGTGCGCATGCCTGATGTTTCGATTGCCTTGACGATGATTATCAGGACGATTGCGAAAATAATCTGCTTCCAAACCCCGAACCGGCTATATCCGCCGACCATCAGCGCCGAAAATCCCAAAAGCGCGGCAACGATTCCCAGAATGGATTGGCTGAACCTGTCGTGCGCGGTCGCCAGTAGTGCCGCGGCCGACCGGTTCGTTTCATCTTGCAGGGCTTGTGTCGGACGAAGCAGTTCCCACGTCGGGACAACATTTTCCCGCCGGCCGCTTGTGCGCGGTTCACTCATCAGATTGCTGATGTTGAAGGCGAAATCGTCAAATGAGGTGCGGAACAGGCGTTGATCGGCTGTTCTGAGAATCTGGATCATACCGTCGATCATGACCAACTGTGTCACGCCGTCCTGCCGGACCAGAAACGCCTTGGCGGCAGTGTATGTTATCTGTTCGTCAGCGTCGCGGGTGTCCGAGAGGAAGACATCGCGTAATTCCCCCTCTGGCGTGATGTCGCGGATATAGAAGGTGACGCCGTTTACCGGTTCGAGAAAGCGGCCTTCGGTCAGAAACCGCGCCGTGATATTTTGCGCGATTTCGGCCTCGCGCTCGACCAGACGCGCACTGCTGAGGGGGACCAGAAAATGCATCAGGACCGACATCATCACCGCGACAATCAGCCCGAAATACATCACGGGCCGCGCAAGCCGGAAAGGCGAGTATCCGGTCGCCTGCACCACAGTCAGCTCGGATTCAGTCGACATGCGGTTGGTCACATAGACTGCCGCTGCAAAGGCTGCCAAAGGCAAGGCCAGCCGCATCACCGAAGGAAGTGACAGCGCGGTGAACTCAAGGAAAACCGCAGCAGACTGGCCGTCCGCGATCAATTGGTCAAAAAGGGATACCGCACGGTTGATCCAGTAGATCAACACCAGCACAAGGCTGAAAAAGCCGAACAGCACCATCAGTTGCGACAACATATATCTGTCGAATCGCCCCAATGCTGTGTCCTTTTTGATGCCTGTCGCTCTGTTGGGGCCAAACTAGCCCAAGCGCGCACGGGTTTGAACAGCTATCTGGTCAAAGGGGTGGTCGCGGGCTACCTATTGCCACCAAGACATTCACACAGATCGGAGAGACCATGACCACACCCGCTGAAATCCAATTCAAAGACGTTGACCTTGAGGCTGTCGCCGGTGCTGCGGGGAAGGTTGTTGTTTTTGTCGGGGACGACAGCAAGCTGGATGCGGGTGCGCGCAAGGTGAACACGCTGACCCGCAAGGCGCTGGCGCGGTTTGTTGAAAGCGCAGCCTTTGAAAAGATGGCTGCGGGCGATGTAGCACCGCTTGGGTATCCGGTGGGCATGGCGGCGGTGGCTGTGGTCGTGGTGAAACTGGGGCGCAAGCCGAGCTGTGCGGATGCGCGCAAGGCCGGGGCGCAACTGGCCAAGATCCAGAACGGTGATGACCTGCTGATCCTTGCCGGTTCAATCGCGCGCGCCGAGGAGATTTCTTTGGGCCTCGCGCTGCGGGGGTACACGTTTGAGACCCACAAAACCGCGCCGGCCAAGACGGCTGGAACGGTGACCTTCATGGTCTCCAAACCCGAAGCGGTCGCGAAAGCGGCCGCACCTTTGGCGGCAGTGGCCGAAGGCGTGTTTTTCACCCGCGATCTGACGAATGAACCCGCCAATGTGCTGACCACGGATGATTTCGCCGCACGGCTTGCCGCGATGCAGGAACTGGGGCTCGAGGTTGAAATCCTCGAAGAGGAAGACCTTGCCAAGCTGGGGATGCGCACGTTGTTGAGCGTCGGCCAAGGATCGGACAGCCCCAGCAAAGTGGTTGTGATGTCCTGGAACGGTGGCGGCAAGGAAGCGCCTTTTGCTTTTGTGGGCAAAGGCGTGGTCTTTGACACCGGCGGCATCAGCCTCAAACAGCCCGGTGGTATGGAAGAGATGACCATGGACATGGGCGGTGCGGGCGTTGTGGCAGGTGTCATGCGTACGCTCGCGCTGCGCAAGGCCAAGGCCAATGTGGTGGGAATTGTCGGATTGGTGGAGAACATGCCCTCGGGCAATGCGACCCGCCCCGGTGATGTAGTCAAATCCATGAAGGGCGACACGATCGAGATCATCAATACCGACGCCGAGGGCCGTTTGGTGCTGGCCGATGTGTTGTGGTACGCGCAAGAGCGGTTCAAGCCTGTTGGCATGATCAATCTGGCAACGTTGACAGGGGCGATCATGGTGGCCTTGGGCCATGAAAATGCAGGGATGTTCTCGAACTCGGATGACCTGAGTACATCGATTGCCAAAGCCGCCGCAGCCGAGGGCGAGGGCGTCTGGCGGATGCCACTGGGTGCGGGTTATGACGCGGAGCTGAAATCACGGATTGCGGATATGAAGAACGTTGGCGGGCGCATGGGTGGTGCGGTGATTGCCGCGCAATTCCTGCAGCGGTTTGTCAAACCCGACGTGCCTTGGGCGCATCTGGATATCGCGGGTACCGCCAGCGTGAAGAAAGAAACCACGCTGGCCCCTGCGGGTGCGACGGGCTGGGGTGTCATGGCGCTGAACCGGTTGATTGCCGACAATTACGAGAAGGGTTGATGGGGGCTGCGTTTTTCTACCGCCTGACCGATAGCCCGCTAGAGGCGACTTTGCCCATGTTGATCGGCAAGGCACGCGGCGCGGGCTGGCGGGTGCTGGTGCGCGGGCATGACGCGACACTTTTGAAGCGGTTGGACGAGGTGCTGTGGCAGGGCCCCGAGGACGGCTTTCTGCCCCATGGCCTTGCGGGCGGGCCCTATGACGCAGACCAACCTGTTCTGTTGGGCGATGTGCCCAGTGACGGGTTTGCCTGCGTCATGAGCGTGGGCGGGGCGGCCGTTAGCGCCGAGGAAGTCAGCGCCGCCGAGCGGACCTGTATCTTGTTTGATGGCCATGATGGTGCCGCACTTGATGTGGCGCGTGGCCAGTGGAAGGCGCTGACCGACGCAGGCTGTGCTGCGCAATACTGGGCGCAAGAGGCGGGGCGCTGGACGAAGAAAGCTGAAAAGGAGGGTGGATCCTGATCCACCTTACCTGAGGCGCGCGATCCGCTAGAACGTGAACGTCGGGTCAAACCCTTCGGGCAGCTCGGCGGGCGCGGGCGTGCAGGCGGCCAGAAGCAGCAGGATGGCAATAGCTCTGATCATCGGTTCAACACCAGTTCGCCGTTGGAAATCTCGATCCGGTTGTAAAGCCCCAGATAGGTCATGCCCAGCAGCGAATTATCCATATCGCCGCCGTTGACGACCGCAGGCACATTGCGGTCGGTGATATCGCCCAAGCGCACCTGATCCAGCACCACTGGGGCTGTCCGCACCACGCCATTGGCGGTGCTGGCGGCACCCGAGTAATCCAGGCTGTTGGCATCAATCCCGATCCGTGCCGCATCGCGTTGGGACAACACGACCTGGCTGGCACCGGTGTCGATGACGAAATCAACCGCTGTGCCGTTGACATCAAGGGTCAGGTGATAGTGCCCGTCAGCCCTGCGCGGCACCGCGATGGCACTTTCGCTGAGGATGGTCTGGCGCGGGTTGACGTTATTGCTGATATCTTCCCACAGCCCGTAAGCGCCGATCACGCCGATAAAGATCAGCGCCCAGATCGCGGCCTGCTGCGCCATCTTGCCCATATTCTTGCGCCCGACCACGATCGCAGAGCCGCCGATGGCGGCCCCCAGAAGGACCAGATAGGTCAGTTGCATGATTTGGTCAGTGGTCATGGTTCAGATATAGGCACTAGGCGCCGATCCCAAAACCCCGCAGGCCATCAAGCACGAATTGCACGGCCAGAGCCGCCAGCAACATGCCCAAAAGACGGGTGACGATGTTCAGCCCTGTTTTGCCCAGTGCGCGTTCGATTGCTGGCGCGGCAAGGAAGGCCAGAAGGACGATCAGCAGCACCGCAAAGATGACGCCCGCGATGGCGCCCATATCGGCGGCACCCTGTGCCTCGCCTGCCAGCAGGATCACCGTGGTGATGGCACCAGGGCCGACAATCAGGGGCAGCGCCAGCGGAAAGACCGACGGGTCATCCTGGTGTTCGGCCTGTCCTTCGGCGGCCTCACCGGCGCGCCGCGCCTGCCGGCGCTGGAAAAGCATGTCCAGCGCGGTCAGGAAAAGCAGTATCCCGCCCGCGATGCGGAAGGCATCCATCGAGATGCCGATGAAGCCCAATACGGCCTCGCCCAGCACCAGAAACACCATCATCAGGCCGACGGCGACCAGAAAGGCACGCAGGGCAATGGCGCGGCGTTGCTGCGCGGTCATCCCTTGGGTCAGCGCAATGAACACCGGCGCAAGACCGGGAGGGTCGATGATGATGAACAGCGTGGTGAAGGCTGCGATGAGGGCTGGTATTTCGGTCATGGTCATGTGTCTGCCAGATGGGACCGCGCGGTGGCAAGGGCAGGATTGCCTCCGGCGGAAGTTTGAGGGGACGCAGAAAGTCCGGGATCAGCTTTTCTCGGCTTTTTCGAGTTTCTCGAGCGATGCCATCCACATGGTTTCGGCGCGGTCCAGACCCTCCATCACTTCGGCGTATTTCTTGTTCCATGTGGCAAGCTCGCCCGCCTTGCCATCCTCGTAGAGGACCGGATCGGCCAGTTTCTTGGCGAGTTTGTCACGCATGTCGTTGATTTTCTTGACCCGCTCTTCGTTGTTGCGCACCTCTTTGCGCAACGCGGCAATCGCTTCGCGCGAGGGTTTCGGCGCTTTGACGGGGGCGGGTTTTTCCTTTTCACGGGGCTTTTCCGGCGTCAGCAGCATTTTGCGATAGGCGTTCAGGTCGTCATCGTAAGTTGTGACATGGCCGTCTTTCACAAGCCACAGACGGTCGGCCACCATGGACAAAAGGTGCATGTCGTGGCTGACAAGGATTACTGCACCGGAATAGGCGGTCAGAGCCTCAACCAGCGCTTCGCGGCTTTCGATATCAAGGTGGTTGGTGGGCTCGTCGAGGATCAGAAGGTGTGGCGCGGGCAGGGTGGCCAGCAAAAGCGACAGACGTGCCTTTTGCCCCCCGGACAGACGGCCCACTGCGGTATCGGCTTGATCCGCACCAAGCCCGAATCCGGCAAGGCGCGCGCGCAGCTTGGCCTGGCCTTCATTGGGGCGTTCGCGGAAGAGGTGGTCAAGCGGGGTTTCCTCGATCCGCAGCTCATCCACCTGATGCTGTGCGAAGAAACCGATGCGCAATTTGTTCGAGGTCACCATTTTCCCGCGTGCCAGCGGCAGGCGGTCCGAGAGCATTTTCGACAGGGTTGATTTACCTTCACCGTTGCGCCCCAGAAGGGCGATCCGGTCGTCCTGATCAATCCGCAGGTTCAGGTCATGCAGCACGATGTGGTTGCCATAGCCCACAGCCGCCCCTTCGGTGGCAATGATCGGTGGCGAGAGTTCTTCCGGCTCGGGGAAGGTAAAGACCGTGCGTGCCGCATCTTCGGGCGCGCGGATCGTTTCCATCTTTTCGAGCATCTTAACGCGTGATTGTGCCTGCTTGGCCTTCGAGGCTTTCGCCTTGAAACGGTCGACAAAGGCCTGCAAATGCGCGCGTTGCGCATCCTGCTTTTTCGCAGCCGCAGCCTGCACCGCACGGTTGGCGGCGCGTTGGCGCGCGAAAGTGTCATAGGGACCGGTGTAGTAGATCAGCCCCTTGTCTTCGAGGTGCAGGATGCCGCCGACCGAGCGGTTCAGCAACTCGCGGTCGTGGCTGACGATCAGCACGGTATGGGGGTATTTGACCAGATAGGCTTCAAGCCAGAGCGCACCTTCAAGGTCGAGATAGTTTGTCGGCTCGTCGAGTAGCAACAGATCGGGTTCGGAGAACAGCACAGCGGCGAGGGCCACGCGCATACGCCAGCCGCCCGAAAAGGCAGAACATGGCATCTGTTGCTCTTCATGGGTAAAGCCCAGACCACGCAGGATGGTGGCGGCGCGCGCCTCGGCGGACCATGCCTCGATATCGGCCAGACGTGTCTGCACCTCGGCAATGCGGGCGGGGTCTGTGGCGGTCTCGGCCTCGGCCAAAAGCGCCTCGCGTTCGGTATCGGCACGCAATACGGTGTTGATCAACGACACTTCGTTGCCGGGCACTTCCTGGCTGACGCCGCCGATCTTCCAGCCTTTGGGGATGCTGACACTGCCCGTATCAAGCACCATTTCGCCGCGGATCACCCGAAACAGCGTGGTCTTGCCCGAGCCATTGCGCCCCACTAGCCCGACCTTATGGCCGGCAGGGATGGTGACGGTTGCGTGTTCGACCAGCGTGCGGCCTTCGACGGAATAGGTGATATCTGAAATCTTGAGCATATGCGCGCTATGATTGATCGTCTGGGCGGGGTCAATCACCCGTTTTCTGTAGCCCTGCGATTGTTGTGGCTGGTGCCATGCGGGGCGGGTTGCTAAGCGGTGGATATGGATACGCCGCGCACGATCTTTCTGGCCAGTCTCACCATTGTGGGTTTCGGCATGCTTTGGGGCTTTTACTGGCTGCCGTTACGCCAGATTGATGCGCTGGGGCTGACGGGGCCTTGGGGTACTGTGGCGATCATGGTCGTGGCTGTGATGGTCATGGCCCCTTGGGGGTGGCGTGGGCGCCTTCGGCTTATGGGTTCGCACCCCATGGCTGTTGCCTCGCTTGTCCTGGGCGGCTGTTCGCTGATGTTTTACTCGCTGGGCCTGCTCTACGGGCGCGTGGCGATTATTGTGATCCTGTTCTATCTCACCCCAATCTGGAGCACGCTCATCGGGCGTTACCTGATGGGTTGGCCGATCACGGGGCCCCGGATTGCCGCGCTTCTGGCAGGCATTGCAGGGCTTGTGTTGATGTTGGGCGGGGATGGTCAGCTGCCGGTGCCCCGCGGGCTTGGCGAATGGCTTGGCCTGACAAGCGGGTTTTTGTGGGCCGTGGCCTCGATCGGGATCAAGGTGAAGGCCACGGCGGGACCTGCGGAAAGCACGTTCCTGTTTGCCGTGGGGGCTTTGGGAGGCGGGCTGATTCTGGCGCCTCTCGTGGCCCCTTTGCCGGATATCGCGGCACTGCCGCAACCGGGCGTCGTTGCCTTTTGGGTGGTATTCTCTGCAACCCTGTGGTGGGCGCTTTCGATCGTGGGCCTGCTTTGGGCTACGACAAAGCTGGAACCGGCGCGCGTGGGGATTTTGATGATCTCGGAGGTGCTGGTCAGTGTGGCCTCGGCCTCGGTGATTGCCGGTGAGGTGTTGTCGCCTGCCGAATGGATCGGCGGCAGTTTGGTCTTGATCGCAGGTGTGCTGGAGTTTCTGCCCGAACGGAAAAGGAAGCCTGCCTAGCCCTGTGTCGGCCATGCGTGGTGTTCATCGTCAATCACCAAAGCATGGGCGTGTCTGTGACCGCCGCCTGCAAGATGGGGGTGATTGTCGGGCAGGTCGTCATGGCTGTGGGTGACGATCACCGGATCGCCCACGGGCCAAAGGCGCAGGGCAGCGGTCAGCCCGATGGCTCCGACGACGGCCAGAATACCCAAAGTCGGCCCCATCCCCCAGGCGTTCATTGCGTTCCCCGCCAGCGGATAGGTAAAGAGCCAGCACACATGCGACAGCGCGAATTGCGCGGTAAAGATTGCCTGCCGGTCCTCGGCATGGGCCGAGCGGCGCAAGAGCCTGCCCTGGGGCGTGAGCGTCGCTGAATACCCGAGGCCGAGAAGGGCCCAGAGCGCAAGGAACACGGGCCAGTTGACGGTGATGAAGGCCTGGAGTGCCATAAGCACCGTGAGAAGAGCCGCGCCTGTCAGCATGACAGGACGGTCACTGAGGCGTTTGAGCATGGCTGGCAGCGCCAGCGCCGCGATCATGGAGCCGCCGCCAAAGGCCGCCAGCGCAATCGCCACATCGCCGTCGGTCCCGCCAAAGCCGCTGCGCACGACGACCACGGTATTCACAATCACAAAGGCGCTTGCGGCAGCGGCGGTCAGCGTAAGCGCCAGCAAGCCGCGCAGGCGGGGGGTGGCCAGATAAATCCGCACGCCGCGCGTCAGGCGCGTACGGAACGGGCGGTCTTTGGTACGTTGGCGGGCAGGAAGCAGCGTGCCCCAGATCAGGAAGGCCGAAAAGGCAAAGCCGATCACAGTGCCGCCAAAAAGCCAGTGATAGCTGATCATCAGCAAGAGCAGACCAGCCAAAGCGGGGCTGATGAGGTTTTCCAGATCGTATGCCAGCCGTGAGAGCGAGAGCGCGCGGGCATAGTCGTCCTCATCCTCCAAAACATCAGGGATTGTCGCCTGATAGGCGGGCGTGAACGTCGCCGATGCGGTTTGCAGCAGGAAAATGGCGAGATAAATCTGCCAGACCTCGCTGATAAAGGGCAGGGACAGGGCGACCGCTGCACGCACAAGATCTGCCATGATCAACACAGGCTTGCGCGGCAGGTTTGCGACCAGAGCGCCGGCAACCGGGGACAGGCCCACATAGGCCACCATCTTGATCGCATAGGCCGTGCCCAGCACAGCACCCGCAGCAGCCCCAGCGAGATCAAACGCCAACAGACCAAGGGCCACCGTCAAGAGCCCCGTGCCCAACAATGCGACCACCTGCGCCCCGAAGAGCCGGCCAAAGACGGGGTGTTTCATGAGGGTCCACATGCATCCACGCTAGCGGGTCGCGGGGGGTGGCGCAATTCACGCCTTTTCATGGCCAGACGCGCATGGTAGGGCGCAGCCATCATTTCACCGCGGCATCCGCCGCGTAATTCATCAAGAGGCTCACATGGCTATCCAGCGTACTTTTTCCATCATCAAACCTGACGCCACCAAGCGTAACCTGACAGGTGCAATCACCGCGAAATTCGAAGAAGCAGGCCTGCGCGTTGTCGCATCCAAGCGCATCCAGCTGACACTGGCACAGGCGCAGCAGTTCTACGGTGTGCACTCCGAGCGTCCGTTCTTTGGCGAGCTATGCGAATTCATGATCTCCGAGCCGATTGTTGTGCAGGTTCTCGAAGGTGAAGACGCGATTGCAAAGAACCGCGAAGTTATGGGTGCCACAAACCCTGCCGACGCAGCACCCGGCACGATCCGCAAGGAATTCGCGCTGTCCATCGGCGAAAACTCGGTCCACGGCTCCGACGCACCAGAGACAGCGGCAGAAGAGATCGCTTTCTTCTTCTCCGGTCTCGAACTGGTCGGTTAAGTCGGAGCAGGCCCCGACCTTAGGGTCAAGCAACAGAACCGTCCGCACCTGATTGGTGCGGACGGTTTTTTCTTTGCGCACGTCGCAGCGCCAGCGTGGCCTCGATGATCGCGAGCATGGCCGTGAGGATCAACAGTGCGGTGGTCCCGACCTCGACGATCATCCAGCCTGCGATCAGGGGAAAGCCGAAAATCCCGATAAAGTAGGTCAGCGCAAAAAGCTGCAGCGTCTGGGCGCCCAGACCGTCATCAGCATCCTGTGCGGCCATGCTGACCAGCAGCGGATAGGACATGCCGTAGCCGACCCCGAATAAGAAGGCGACGAGCAGATAGGCGGGCAGGCTGGCCCCGCTGAAGATGAACAGCACCACGCTGGCGCCCATGATATATTGCAGCACCGCGATGGTGCGATACGTGTTCTCGCCCCCCTTATAGCGCGCAAGGATCATCCGTCCGACAACCACCGTTGTGGTGTAGGTCAGGAAGAATTGCGCGTAATCCAGCCCGCGCGCATCGGCGAAAACGGTCTGGAAATTGGCCATACCTGCAAAGACGCTCGCCCCCAGACAGACCATCGCCACCGGCAAGAGAGCAGATGAGCGCGCCACGCCGCGCAGGGCCGCCAAGGTGATGCGCGAGGGGACCTCGGCAATGGGCGTGACCGCATGGGTTTTGACGGCCCCGTTGAGGCCAAAGAACAGGGCCGCGCTGACAAGGCAGGCAATGGCCGTGAGGGTGAAGGCATCGCGCACGGAATAGCCTGCGCCCTCAAGTGCGGCGGCAAGAACAGGTGCAAGGCCGAAACCGGCCATCACGAAAAGCGACAGCAGTGTAAAGAAGCGGGTCCGCTCATTTGCCACCACCAGCCTTGTGAGCACGATGGGGCCGAGCGAGTAGGTCAGCCCCCAGCCGAAGCCCAGGAGCAGACTTGCGCTGATCAGGCCGATGCCGACCGTGTCAATGATGGCATAAAGATAGAGCGAGAGCGCAATCGCGAGACAGGCTCCGCCCAAGGTGCGCAGGCGCCCGAAGAGATCGGACAGATGCCCCGAGAAATAGACCGTGACGATGGTAGAAATCGCCGTCAGCGCCAGCATCGCGCCGACGACCTTTTCATTGGCCCCGAAACTGTCAAAGAGGCGCGGCAACATAAAGGTTAGCCCGTAAGCCCCTGCTTGCAGGAAGATAGCCGAAAAATAGAGAGCGAAGACCACGACCCGCGACATTTCCGGCCTCTGACATAATGCGTTATCGTGGCACAGTAACAGGAAGGCCGGAACGCGCGAGGGGAAAGTAGGGGGATGCCGGATGTTATTCCTTGGCCACGGCCACCACGCCAATCTGGTTCAGAAACCGTTCCAGTTCCGAGCGGTCTTCATCAAAGCTGCCCGCTTTGATCTGGTCAAACTGCTTGCGCAGCGCCTTTTTCTCTTCGCCCTTGCAGTCATTCCAGGGCCGTCCTTGCAGCGCCATATGCAGCACGTAATAGCCGATGAAATGGGGGCGGGATCCGCCTTCCAGCATCTTGGCATAGGCTGTATCTGCGCCAAGCGCACGCAATTCTTCTGCTGTGGTGATCCCCACAGCTTTCAGTGACGCCGCAAATGCAGGTCCGATATTCCTGATAGAAGTCAGCTCCGCCATGTCGCGATCTTAGCCATACCACGAAAAAAGGGCCAGTGAGGTTCCAGACGGCTGATCGGGGAGGGCGATCGGTCTGGTCGTGGCCTCACCGGCCATTGGCGCCCGTGAACGGCTAGATACTCGCGTAATCGGTATAGACGGGCGCTGTCGGTTTGCCCTGTTGCTGCGGTGCCATCGGTGCTGGTTTTGGCGCCGGCGCGGGCCAAGTTGTCTTTGGTGTTGCTGTGGCCATTTTGCTGGTCCTTTAGCTTGCTCGTGGGGTTTATGATAAGGACTGGTGTTGTCATTGGACTAGTCTGCTGTGCCCACAAGATGGGGTTGGCGTGACATAAATGTGACCAATTGTGCGGGTTTTAGGATTTCCCGCGCCGAGGTGCGGCACCGCCGCCTTTGCCTAAGCCCTTGCGCGGCTTGGCTTTTCCGCCCGGCGGGACAAAGCGTTTGGATGTATCCTTGGCATTGCCCGCGGGTTTACCTGTGGGTTTACCAGCGCCGGGTTTGCGCGGTTTGCTGTCGGCGTTGTAGGGCGGTTTGCCCTTGCCTGCAGGTTTTTTGCCGTCCGATTTGCCCTTGTAGGGTGGTTTGCTGCGCTTCTCGGTCAGTGCCTCACCGTGGTCACGGCGCTCGGGTTTATGGCGCGGTTTGCGTGCTTTGTGGTCGTCGGCGGCACCGGGGACCGGTTGGATTGCAGGCACGTGATCTTGTCGCGAGGGTGGCGGGGCCGCCTGATCGCGCGGGGCGTGGCGCTTGGGTTTATCACCGTCTTCGCGCTTGGGCTTGTCGCCAAAATCGCGCTTGGGTGCGCGTTTCGAGCCGTCGTCATAGTCACGCTTGGTTTTGCGCGGACCGCGTTCGCCAAGTTGCGGGGCACCATCCAAGGCGGTCAGCGTTGCCTGGTTTTCCAGCTTCATATCGCTGCCGACGCTGTCCAGAAAGCCTGGGACGGAAGGAGCGGAAATTTCGATGAATGTCTCATTGGGCTGGATGCGGATCGCGCCGATTTCGTTTTTGGTGATCCCACCGGCCTTGCAGATCATCGGCAGGAGCCAGCGCGCCTCGGCCTTGCCTTCGCGCCCGATATCGACACTGAACCATTTGGAAGGGCCAAAGGATTTCACCTCGCGCGGAGCGCGTTCCTTGGCGGCGGGGCCATCTTTGTATTCAGAAATGAATTCGGGTGCTGATTGCTTGCCAGCATAAAGGCGCAGGTAGGCGGCAGCGATTTTTTCGGGCGCGTGCTGTTCCAGCAGACGTGCCGCGAATGTGATTTCTTCTTCGGTGAAATCCTCGGACCAGACCGGATCGGTCAGTAGACGCTCTTCGTCTTTGGCCGCAACCTCTTCGGCAGAGGGTGGCAGCGCCCAAGTTGCGGTCAGTTTGCCCCATTTCAGCAGGTTTTCACCGCGCCGTTTCATCTTGGCAGGCACGATCAGGGCAGAGATCCCCTTGCGGCCCGCGCGGCCCGTGCGGCCCGAGCGGTGCAGTAGGGTTTCGGCGTTGGTGGGCAGTTCTGCGTGGATCACCAGTTCGAGGTTGGGCAGGTCAATGCCGCGTGCGGCCACATCGGTGGCCACACAGACCTTGGCACGCCCGTCACGCATGGCTTGCAGCGCGTTGGAGCGTTCGGATTGCGTGAGTTCACCGGAGAGGGCCACAACCGAGAAGCCACGGTTCGACAGGCGCGTGGTTAGGCGCGTGACCATCGCGCGTGTGTTGCAGAAGACGATGGAATTGGGCGCATCGTAGTAGCGCAGCACGTTGACGATGGCGGCGTCGATGTCGTGGTTGGCAACGGTCAATGCGCGGTATTCGATATCGGCGTGCTGGCTTTCCTTGCTGGTCGTCGCAATCCGGACGGCGTCACGCTGATAGGATTTGGCCAGTGTCGCAATCATCGGCGGGACGGTGGCAGAAAACATCAGGGTGCGGCGGGTTGCGGGGGCCTGATCAAGAATGAATTCGAGGTCTTCGCGAAAACCCAGATCAAGCATCTCGTCCGCTTCATCCAGCACGACGGCCTTGATCTCGGACAGGTCAATCGTGCCGCGCATGATATGGTCACGCAGACGGCCGGGGGTTGCGACGACGATATGCGCGCCGCGTTCCAGATGGCGGCGTTCGTCGCGGAAATCCATGCCGCCGACACAAGAGGCCAGCGTCGCGCCGGCACCGGCGTAAAGCCACTGCAATTCGCGTTTGACCTGCAGGGCCAATTCGCGTGTGGGTGCGATAATCAGCGCCTGCGGCGCACTCTGCGGGCCGAACTGGCCCTCTTCGTTCAGGATGGTCGGACCAATAGCAAGCCCGAAGCCGACTGTTTTACCGGACCCCGTTTGCGCGGACACAAGAAGATCCTGACCGACGAGTGCGTCGTCCGTCACGGCCTCCTGGACGGGGGTGAGGTCGGTATAGCCCTGTTTGGCAAGGGCGTCGGCGAGGGTCGTGATCATATAAAAAGTGCTTTCATGGGCGTTAGACCTGCGCCCTACGCCTGTGTTGGTTGTTTGTATAGGGGGAAATCGGCGACTGCGGCGTCTGTGCATCAGCCTGTGTGTTGGGCAAACCACGCATCAATACGCGTTCTGAGGGCAGACCAGATCGCTGGTGCGCCGCGTTCAACCTTGACGCCGACGCGGGATTGCAGTTGCGCGGCGGTGACGTTGTATGCGGGCCATGTGCCGCCACCTGTCTCCAGATTGGAGATCACCGGCTGCACACGGTCGATGGATTTGGCAAAGATGGCATCGTCGGTTTCGGCCGCTTCGAATTCGTCCCAAAGCGCACGGAGGCTTTGGGCCTGATCAGCTGGCAGCAGGCCAAAGATGCGGTCGGCAGCGGCCTTTTCGATGATGTCTTGTTCCGCCGGATCATGATCGCCGTGAATGGGATTATCGCCAGCATCAATTTCCACAATATCGTGGATCAGCAGCATCTTGATCACGCGGTCGATATTCACAGGACGATTGGCGTGTTCCGCCATCACCAGCGCGTAAAGTGCAATATGCCAGCTGTGTTCGCCTGAATTTTCACGGCGCGCACCATCGCAGAGTGTCGTGCCCCGCAGGACGGTCTTGAGTTTGTCGGCTTCGATCAAAAAGGCCAGCTGTGCATCAATGCGCGACATGGCCGGATCTAGCCGCGCGAGGGCCGCGAAGGCTGAATGCCCGGTTGCGGGGCGTCAGCATCGGTGTCGTCCGATTGAAGGAATTCATCAAGCGAGCTTAGGACATCCGCAAAGGCAGCATCTTCTTCTGACTCTTGAGCCGCCGGTGTTTCTTTCGCGGGGGGCTGCGTTGTGGCGCCGCCCATTGCGATCGACTCTGATGATGAACGGGGTTTGTCGTCATCCGCCAGAAGCCGCGATTTCACCCGCGTGGGTTTGCCCGCACGTTCCGCCAGAAGCTTGCGCGCACGTGCTTCGGCGCGCCGGACGCGCACTGCGGTCAGAAACGCCTCCTGCAGGGTTTGCGAAGACGAGCCGAGGATTTCACCGATAACATCAACGATGTTTTCATCCCCATTGGTCCTCGCATCTTCGAGAGCAAGATCGGCGATTTCACCGGCAACGCGTTCAAGATAGCTATCGGCCATGGCTAGCGTGTGTTCTCTGTCAGACGGCGGCGCACATAAGAGCGCACAGTGTCGATCATCGGGTCCATGTGAGGGTCTTCAAAGAAGTGCCCTGCACCTTCCATCACGTCGTGGGTAACCGTGATGCCCTTTTGCTCGTGCAATTTGTTCACAAGGTTCACCGTATCGGCGGGCGGGGCCACACGGTCGTTCGAGCCGTTGATGATCAGGCCGGAAGACGGGCAGGGGGCGAGGAAGCTGAAGTCATACATATTTGCAGGCGGGCTGACCGAGATGAAACCCGTGATCTCGGGGCGGCGCATCAAAAGCTGCATGCCGATCCATGCCCCGAAAGAGAAACCCGCCACCCAGCAATGTTTGGCGTTGTTGTTCATGGACTGCAGATAATCCAGCGCGGAGGCCGCATCAGAGAGTTCACCCACGCCTTGATCGTATTCGCCCTGAGAGCGCCCGACACCGCGGAAGTTAAACCGCAGGACTGTAAAGCCCATGTTGTAGAAGGCGTAATGCAGGTTATAGACGACGCGGTTGTTCATCGTTCCGCCAAACTGCGGATGCGGGTGAAGAACGATCGCGATGGGTGCGTCCCGGTCTTTTTGCGGGTGATAGCGCCCCTCAAGGCGACCTTCTGGACCAGGAAAAATGACTTCGGGCATGGTATTTCCGTTGCTGCTGTCGGTGCCTTCACATTCTTGACGAAAATGCTCAGACACCTTAGAAAGATTCTAAACTCGGGCGCGGGCCCATGTTGTCGTGGTCAAAGTGACCTAATGACGCGAGCCTGCGTCGTCAATGTAATTGCGCCTGTTTATCTGGGGAAAGCCAATGAAATTAAGCACGAAGGGCCGCTATGCGATGGTTGCTTTGGCGGATTTGGCGTTGCAGCCCGAAAATGCACTCGTCAATCTGACCGAGATTTCCAAACGTCAGGACATTTCACTGCCCTATCTGGAGCAGCTTTTTGTCAAGTTGCGCCGCGCAGGACTGGTTGATTCTGTGCGTGGACCGGGGGGCGGGTACCGTCTGGCGCGGCCTGCGTCGGATATTCGCGTGGTCGAGATTCTGGGTGCCGTGGATGAAACCGTGTCGGCAATGCACAAAGGGGCGGGGGCCTCTGGCGGCGCTTCGGGATCACGGGCGCAATCCATGACGAACCGCTTGTGGGAGGGGCTGAGCGCGCATGTCTATGTGTTCCTGCACCAGGCCCGCCTGTCCGATGTGGTCAGCAACGAGCTTGCCCCTTGTCCTGCTGTACCGGCGTTGTTCGAAGTTGTAGATGAAGAGACTTAAGGGGGCGCTGCCCCCGCGCGTTCCGCGCTCCCCCGGAGTATTTTTGGCAAGATGATGAGATGAGAACCTATCTGGATCATAATGCGACAACCCCGTTGCGGGCCGAGGCGCGCACCGCGATGCTGGCGGCCATGGATGTGGTTGGCAATCCGTCGTCCGTGCATGCTGAGGGGCGTGCAGCCAAAGGGATTGTCGAAACAGCCCGTCAGCAGATTGCCGAAGCTGTGGGTGCATCGGGTGCGGATGTGGTCTTTACATCGGGCGCGACGGAAGCTGCGGCACTGGCATTGGCGGGGCGGGGATTGAAAGCTGCCCCGATTGAACATGATGCCGTCCATGCCTGGGTTGATCCTTGTCTGGCCGTTGTGGATGGCGCTGTGCAGGTGGAGGATCCGGCCGGATCGACCGTGCAGCTGGCCAATTCGGAAACCGGTATTGTGCAGGATTTGCCGCAGGGATTGGCGGTCAGTGACATTACCCAAGGGTTTGGCAAAGTGCCATTCGCCTTTTCGTGGTCCGGTGTGCAGATGGTTTTCCTGTCGGCGCATAAATTTGGTGGCCCCAAAGGTGTTGGTGCGTTGATCTTCCCGCAAGGCACAGATATCGCAGCACAAATCAAGGGTGGCGGGCAGGAAATGGGCCGTCGGTCCGGCACCGAGAACGTCGTGGCGATTGCCGGAATGGGCGCTGCTGCGGTCGCCGCACAGGCCGATCTGGCGGCCGGAAAATGGGAGCGGGTTGCCAAACTTAGAAATATTCTAGAAAGAGCCATTGAGGCATCTGAAAAGAGCACTATTTTTGTCGGGAAAGGGTCGCAGCGCTTGCCGAACACAAGCTGTTTTGCCTCTCCGGGCTGGAAGGGTGAAACGCAGGTGATGGCGATGGATCTGGCAGGATTTGCTGTCTCGGCTGGCTCGGCCTGTTCGAGTGGCAAGGTCAAGACAAGCCGGGTGCTGCAGGCGCTGGGACTGGACGATGAGGTGGCATCAAGCGCAATCCGCGTGTCACTGGGCATCGAGACAACTGAGGATGAGGTTTTGCGCTTCGCGCAGGCCTGGAGCGAAAAACGGGCGCGGCGCAGGGCCGCTTGAGAGGATGAAAAGATGACAGCTTTGGATACCGTCGAGGTCAAAGAAGGCGTTGATCAGGAGACCGTGGATGCGGTCAAGGAACTCTCTGGCAACTACAAATACGGCTGGAACACCGAAATCGAGATGGAATACGCCCCCAAAGGCGTAAACCCCGATATCGTGCGCCTGATTTCATCCAAAAACAAAGAACCCGAGTGGATGACAGAGTGGCGTTTGTCCGCGTTCACCCGTTGGGAAAAGATGGACGAGCCCACATGGGCGATGGTGAACTATCCTGACATCGATTTTCAGGACATCTATTACTATGCGCGTCCGAAAAGCATGGAAGAGAAGCCGAAATCGCTGGATGACGTCGATCCCAAGCTGTTGGCCACTTACGAAAAGCTGGGTATTCCGCTGAAAGAGCAGATGATCCTGGCCGGTGTCGAAGGGGCCGAAGATGCACCTGCCGAGGGCCGCAAGGTTGCTGTGGATGCGGTGTTTGATTCCGTGTCGGTCGGCACGACTTTCCAGAAAGAGCTGGAAAAAGCGGGCGTGATCTTCTGCTCGATCTCCGAGGCAATCGAGAAGCACCCCGAGCTGGTCAAGAAGTATCTGGGCACCGTGGTGCCGCCATCGGATAACTTCTATGCCACGCTGAATTCGGCCGTGTTTTCAGATGGTTCCTTTGTGTATATTCCTCCCGGTGTGCGCTGCCCGATGGAGCTTTCGACCTATTTCCGCATCAATGCCGAGAATACCGGACAGTTCGAGCGCACTCTGATTATCGCCGATAAAGGCTCTTACGTGTCCTATCTTGAGGGCTGCACCGCGCCGAAACGTGATACGGCCCAGCTGCACGCCGCTGTGGTTGAGATCATCGTCGAGGAAGATGCAGAGGTGAAATATTCCACCGTCCAGAACTGGTATCCCGGTGATGAGGACGGCAAGGGTGGCATCTATAATTTTGTGACCAAGCGCGCCGATTGCCGTGGCGACCGGTCCAAGGTGATGTGGACGCAGGTGGAAACAGGCTCTGCTGTCACATGGAAGTATCCAAGCTGCATCCTGCGCGGCGATGACAGTCAGGGTGAGTTCTATTCCATCGCGATTGCCAACAACATGCAGCAGGCCGATACCGGCACAAAGATGATCCACTTGGGCAAAAATACCAAGTCGCGCATCGTGTCCAAAGGCATCAGTGCGGGCAAGGCACAGAACACCTATCGTGGTCTGGTGTCGATGCACCCCAAGGCCACGAAATCGCGCAACTATACCCAGTGCGACAGCCTTTTGATTGGCGATAAATGCGGGGCGCATACGGTGCCTTATATCGAGGTCAAGAATAACTCGTCCCGGGTCGAGCATGAGGCCACCACATCCAAGGTGGATGATGACCAGCTGTTCTATTGCCGCTCGCGCGGCATGGACGAGGAAGAGGCGGTCGCGCTCGTCGTGAACGGGTTCTGTAAGGAAGTGCTGCAAGCGCTGCCGATGGAATTCGCGATGGAAGCGCAGGCACTTGTGGCGATCTCGCTGGAAGGTTCTGTCGGCTGAATATGCTTCCCCTGCGTCAACATAACTGTCGTGACCTTGTCACGCTGCGGCCAATTTCTTGCCCCAGTTCAATGCCATTAGGGATTGAGCAATATTTTGGTGGGGCAGCGGCCTATGGCGACGCGGAAGTACGATATCAACGATTTCAATGCGCGGGTGAAGAAGATCAAGAACCCGCGCAACAAGTCGTACTACGACCCCGACCTGGGGATGCACATCCCCAAGCGCGTCACACGCGAAAAGATCGCAAAGCCGCAGGAACCATCGTTTCTGGGCAAGTTTATCGTCTCGATGATCATCGGGGCGCTGGCGTTGCTTTTCGCGCAAGTGCTGCGGATCCGCTATTTTGGCCTGCTCGAGCAAAGCGATGTGGTGTTCTATCTGGAACTGTTCATCGCGTTCTGGGCGATGGTGCTGTTTTCGGCCATTCTGGACCGGCGCAAGGTGGTGGAGCGGTTCGCGCAGGTCGCGGGTATCGCAGTGATGCTGACCGCAGGTCACAACCTGATCTGGCGCTGGCCCGAACCCATGGCGATGATCTATACCGCAGAATACGTGGATCAGATCATGGAAGTCACAACACAACATTCCGTTGTGTATCGCGGGACCGTTTTCGGCCTGTAAACCCACTCTATCGCAATGCGGAAACCCTGCGCGGCTTTGCCCGGCGCGGGGCCATGCGCGTTGGCGTAACACAAACATCTTCAGGAGAATAAAATGCTGGAAATCAAAGGCCTAGAGGTCAAACTGGAAGAAGAAGACAAGCAGATCCTGAAAGGCGTGGACCTGTCGATCGCACCGGGAACCGTGCATGCGATCATGGGGCCGAACGGGTCCGGCAAATCGACCCTGTCCTATGTGCTCTCGGGCAAGGACGGTTATGAGGTTACCGGTGGATCCGCCACGCTGGACGGCGAAGACCTGCTGGATATGGAACCCGAAGAGCGCGCGGCCTTGGGCCTGTTTCTTGCGTTCCAGTACCCTGTGGAAATTCCCGGTGTCGGCAACATGACTTTCCTGCGCACGGCTGTGAACGCACAGCGCAAAGCGCGTGGCGAAGACGAGTTGAGCGCCGCAGATTTCCTCAAAGAGGTCCGCGAAAAGGCCAAGAGCCTGAAGATCGACGCAGAGATGCTGAAGCGTCCGGTCAATGTCGGCTTCTCCGGTGGTGAGAAAAAGCGCAATGAAATCCTGCAGATGGCCATGCTTGAACCCAAGATGTGCATTCTGGATGAGACAGATTCCGGTCTTGACGTTGATGCGATGAAGCTTGTGGCAGATGGCGTAAACGCGTTGCGGTCCGAGGGGCGGTCGTTCCTTGTCATCACACACTATCAGCGTCTGTTGGATCATATCCAGCCGGATATCGTGCACATCATGGCCAATGGCCGGATCATCAAATCCGGTGGCCCCGAGCTTGCGCTCGAGGTTGAAAACAACGGTTACGCCGACATTCTGTCCGAGGTGGCCTAATGGCACTGGCACAGTTGAAAATTGATACAACAGAGGCCCGCTTGGCCGATGTCGACCTGCCGCAGGGGGCTGCGTGGGGCAATGCCGCGCGGGCCGATGCTTTGGCGCGCGTGCGCCTGATGGCTCTGCCGACCAAGCGTGACGAATACTGGAAATATACCGATCCGACATCCTTGACCGCGGTAGATGCGCCAGAGGCCGCGCTCTTCGCCAGCGATGAGGCGCCGCTTTTTGACGCGGTTGACCGCGTAAAGATCGTTTTTGTGGACGGTGTGTTCGATGCGGATGCGTCTGACGATCTGGAGGCGACAGGTCTTGAGATCGAACGCCTCTCTGATGCCATGGCGACGGATATCCACTGGGCTAAGGACATCTATGGTGTTCTGGAAGCGCACGGTCAGAAACCTGTGGCGCGGCCCTTGGCGGCGCTGAACACGGCCCTTGCCACCGATGGCGTTGTGATCCGTGTGACAGGCAAGGCCACAAAGCCCGTGAACTTTATCTACCTTCATAATGATACCACCTCTGACGCGATCCTGCACAATGTGGTGAAGGTTGAAGCGGGGGCCGAGATGACCTTGCTGGAAACCGGCCCTGCAGCGGCGCGGTTCTCCAAGCTGCTGGAAGTGGAAGTGGCCGAGGGCGGCAAGTTCAACCACGTCCGCGCACAAGGCCGTGACCATGAACGCCGCGCCGTAACGCATTGTTTTGCAAGGATTGCTGCGGATTCTGTCTTCAAGTCCTTCACACTCACCTTCAACGGTGTGCTGACGCGCAACGAATGTGTGCTTGAGCTTGTCGGCGATGATGCAGTTGCGCATGTGGCGGGTGTCTGTGTCGGTGACGGCAAGGATTTCCATCACGACGACACGGTGTTCATTACCCATGATGCGCTGAATGGCGAAAGCCGTCAGGTGTTCAAAAAGGTGCTGCGCAACGGTGCGACGGGCGTCTTTCAGGGTAAGATTCTGGTCAAGGAAGGCGCGCAAAAGACCGATGGCTACCAGATCAGCCAGTCGCTTCTGCTCGATGATGACAGCCAGTTCCTCGCCAAGCCGGAGCTTGAGATTTACGCCGATGATGTGGCCTGTTCGCATGGCTCCACCTCGGGGGCGATTGATGAAACGGCCTTGTTTTATCTGCGCTCGCGCGGTGTGCCCCATGACGAGGCACGCAATCTGCTGACCCTGTCGTTTCTGGCCGAGGCACTGGAAGAGATCGAGGACGAGACCCTGGCAGAAGACTTGCGCGACCGGCTTGAAGGCTGGCTGGCACGGCACCGGTAATGCCAGTCACAAACGACATCATGCGGACGTGGCGCAGGCCGCGCGCCGTGATGCGCGAGTTGCTGGATCAAGGGCGGCGCGAAGACAGGGCCATCATGTACCTGATGGTCAGTTGCTTTCTGATCTTTGTCGCGCAGTGGCCCCGTTTGCGTCGGGTGGCGGAAGGGTTTGAACCCTCACCGTTTCCGCCTGACATGAACTTTGAGGGGATGATGACCTATACTTTCTTCGGGTCGGTCATCATCCTGCCTTTGATGATGTACGGGATCGCGGCGCTGTCGCATCTTGTGGCGAAGGTGCTGGGCGGGAAGGGGTCTTGGTTCGGGGCGCGCTTGGCCCTGTTCTGGACCATGCTGGCGACAACGCCGATGTTTTTGTTTTACGGTCTGGTGCGCGGCCTGATTGGGCATGGCACACAGGCGGTTCTTGTCGGTGCGATCGGGGCAATTGCCTTTGTTTTCATCTGGATACAATCCTTGCGCGAGGCGGAAAGCCATTCATGACCGTTGATTTTCAAACCTGGATGCGTGCCGTCTGGACCAGCATCATGGAGCCGTCAGAGAGCGCGCGCAAAGCGCTTGCCATGGACATTCCGGTACAGGCGCTTTGGACGGGGCTCGCACTTGTTGCGGTGCTGAACGTGATCCTTGTGGCGCTGTTGCAGCTCTTGTCGCCGGCGCCGCTGGCCATGCAAGAACAGGCCTTTGCGCTTTCGCCCTTCGGTTTCTTTGCGATCATCAGCATCTTTTTTGTGCTGTTTGTTTACGGCATTTTCTATGCGGGCCGGATGATCGGCGGCCAAGGCACCTTGCAGGCAAGCTTGACGATTGTGGTCTGGTTTCAGGCGGTCAGTCTGACGCTTGAGGCAATCCAGTTCGCGCTGGTTCTGATCAGCCCCGCGATCGGGTCGATCTTCGGGCTGCTCACACTCGGCGCTTTGATCTGGTGTTTTATGAATTTTATCAACGTCTTGCACGGCTTCGACAATCTGGGCAAAGCCTTGGGTGCGATCGTTCTTGCCCTGATCGGGACCGCCCTGATCTCGGGCATCATTTTGGCTGTTCTGGGCGTTGGTCCGACAGGAGGTATGGCATGAGCTATGACGTCAATAAAATCAGGTCCGATTTTCCTATCCTGTCGCGTGAGGTGAACAACAAGCCTCTGGTCTATCTCGACAACGGCGCGTCGGCCCAGAAACCACAGGTGGTGATTGATGCGGTCACCCGCGGCTATGCCGAGGAATACGCCAATGTGCATCGCGGTTTGCATTACCTCAGCAACCTGTCGACCGAGCGCTACGAAGGCGTCCGCGGGATCATCGCGCGCTTTCTGAACGCGCCTTCGGAAGATGACATTATCATGAATTCCGGCACGACCGAAGGCATCAATATGGTGGCCTATGGCTGGGCCATGCCGCATATGGAGGCGGGTGACGAGATTGTCCTGTCGATCATGGAACACCACGCCAATATCGTGCCATGGCATTTCCTGCGCGAACGGCAGGGCGTGGTGATCAAATGGGTTGATGTGGACGCCAATGGCGATCTGGACCCCCAGAAGGTGATTGATGCGATCGGCCCCAAGACCAAGCTGGTGGCGATTACCCATATGTCCAATGTGCTGGGCACCGTGGTTGACGTCAAAGCCATCACCGCCGGTGCCCATGCCAAAGGCGTGCCTGTGCTGGTCGATGGCAGTCAGGCCGCGGTCCATATGCCCGTCGACGTGGCCGATATTGGCTGCGATTTCTACGCCATCACGGGTCACAAGCTCTATGGCCCCTCGGGGTCAGGTGCGATCTATGTGCGCAAGGAACGGATGGCGGAAATGCGCCCCTTCATGGGCGGCGGCGATATGATCCGCGATGTGACACGCGATACGGTCACCTGGAATGATCCGCCGATGAAGTTTGAAGCAGGCACGCCGGGGATTGTGCAGACAATCGGGCTTGGTGTGGCGCTGGAATACATGATGGACGTCGGCATGGACGCGATTGCCGCCCATGAACGGGGTTTGCGCGACTATGCGCGCGACCGGTTGGGTGGCCTGAACTGGCTCAGCGTACAGGGGCAGTCCGCCACCAAGGGCGCTATCTTCTCGTTCACGCTGGAAGGGGCGGCGCATGCGCATGACATCTCGACTGTATTGGACAAAAAGGGTGTCGCTGTGCGTGCCGGTACCCACTGTGCGATGCCATTGATGGAACATATGGGCGTGGGGGCCACCTGCCGCGCGTCGTTTGGGATGTATAACACCACCGACGAGGTGGATGTGTTGATCGACGCGCTGGAACTTTGCCACGATCTGTTTGCGTAAGGTGGATCTTGATCCGCCTTACCTGACTTTGCCGTTGCGACGCTCATTCACCGTCGCTATAGAACCCCTAGGCACCCGTAGCTCAGCTGGATAGAGCGCTGCCCTCCGAAGGCAGAGGCCAGAGGTTCGAATCCTCTCGGGTGCGCCAATTTCTATAGACCAAGAGCCCGAAGCTTTACGGCCTGCCGCGCCGCCAAGGCATCGACTTCGGCTCTCGTCTCCGCTGTCAGAACACCGCCCGGTTTGCGCAGTGTGTCATGGGCAATCACCCCGCGCTGCGCCAGCGTATATTTCCGGATTGCCAGCCCCAGACCCGGCTGCGCCTCGTATCGCACCATCGGCATATAGACATCAAAGATATCGCGTGCGCGGTCGATATCCCCCGCGTTATGGGCGGCAATCACCTGCGCCATCATTTCGGGATAGGCAAAACCTGTCATCGCCCCGTCCGCCCCGCGCAGCATTTCTTCCAGCAGGTACAGCCCGCCATTGCCGCACAGGATCGAGATTCGCCGCGCGCCTGCGTCTGAAGCGCGGCGCAGGGCGCTGATCTTTTCCAGCCCCGGCCAGTCCTCGTGTTTGAGCATGACGCAGGTCGGACAGTCCGCAACCACCTGCAGGATGACTTTGGTGGGGATCACGACATTGGTGACCAGCGGGAAGTCCTGCAACACGAAAGGTGCATCACCCAAGGTCTCGGCCGTGTTGTGGTAATAGGTCAGGATCTGGTCGTCGGTCTTGAGGCTGCTGGGGGGTGCCACCATCACACCGGCGGCACCGAGATCCATCGCCGCATCGGACAGCGTTTTCATTGCGGCAAACCCGGGTGCAGAGACGCCCACGACAATGGGGACCGTGCTGCGCGCCGTGACACGCTTGACCACGGCAACGGATTCGTCGGCCGAGAGTTTGCCCGCCTCACCCATCATGCCCAGAATTGTCAGCCCCGTCGCACCTTGTGCGATATAGAAATCAACCATCCGGTCGATGCTGTCCCAATCCACTGCGCCATCCGGCTTGAAGGGGGTCACAGCGATCGTAAAGACACCTTTGGCGGTTTCATCAAGCATCCGGATTTCCTTTGTGGCTTAGTTGCAGGGCAATCTGGCCGAGCACCATTGCGGTGGCGGCCTGACAGGGTTCGACCACGGGCAGGCCAATCTCTTGTTCAAGGGTGGCGCGGTATTGCGCCATGCCAGCGCACCCCATGATCAGCACGTTGGCCCCGTCCTCATCACGCAGCCGTTTGCCGGTGGCGATCATGGCAGCAAGGCTCTTGTTAGGATCCGCAAGATCGGCAACCCCGAGGCCAAGCGCGCGGTCGCCGGCCAGCCTGTCAAGAACACCCATCGCCCCAAAGGCCCGCAGGTGGCGCGGGATCGAGGCGGGCAGGATTGCGATGACGCCAAAGCGCTGCCCGAGGGTCAGCGCGGTCATCACGGCGGCCTCCTGAATGCCCGCGACGGGCAAAACGGTTTGGTCGCGCAGGGCATGCAGCCCCGGATCGCCGAAACAGGCGATGACATAGCCTGCCGCGTCGGTTTGTGCTGCCGCAAGCTCCAGCATGGGCGCGATGGTCAGATCGGCCTGCCTTTGGTTTTCGATGCCGGGTGGTCCTTCGGCCAGTGTCAGACAACGGATCGGGGTTCCGAATTTGCGCAGCGGATCAAGCGCGTGTTTGATCCCGTCCGTAACGGTCTGGGACGAATTGGGATTGATCACAATCAAGGTTTTACTGGTCATGCACCCTCACGCGTGGCGGACTGGATTTCGATTTGATAGCCTTCGGGGTCGTTGAAAACAAAAGCGCGGATGCCCAAGGCATCATTGACAAAGAGGTCGGACAGGTTGGCAAGATCTTCCTCTTGTGCGTAGGCATACCACGCATCCACATCGCGCACACGGATACAAAGCTGCACGGGTTTGACCGCCTGCCATTTGTTCATGCCACGGCTCTCATCGACCAGCCCCACATGCGCGCCCGCGCAGATCCGGTAGATTTTGCACCATCCCTGGTCAATGGCGAGCGGCAGACCGAGGATATCTTCATAGAACGCCATCGCGGAGGGCAGGTCGCGGTAATAGAGAAAGGTGATGGCAAGCATGTTCGGGGCGTCGGGGCGGGGCATGGGTGATCCTCAGCTTTGGGGTGCAGTTGGCGTGACAGCAAGCGCGGGGCGGTCAATCTTGCGGCCTGTGCCGGGCGTTGTTGTCAGGGCACCGTCTGTCACAATCCGCGCCCCCCGCAGCCAGACATCCGTGGGCCAGCCAGTGACCGTGCTGCCCATCCAAGGATTATAGCCCACATTGTCATGCAGGTCGTTCGCACCGTAGGTGACCGTCTTTTCAGGGTCCCAGAGGGTGATATCGGCGTGCATGCCGACAGCCAAAGCGCCCTTTTGCGGCAGGCCGTAGATGTCGGCAGGGGCGGTTGCCGTGAGGCGGGCAAAGGCCTCTGGTCCGCCACGGCCCTTGGTGACCATCGCGTCGAACATCAGAGGCAGGCGGGTTTCCAGCCCGGGAAGCCCGTTTGCGATCTCGTGGAACCCTGCGTCAGGTCCGGCAGAGAGTTTGCCGCTTTCGTCAAAGCGGTAAGGCGCGTGGTCGGAAGAGACGATTTGCAGCTCACCCGCTAAAAGAGCGGACCAGAGCGCCTCTTGATCCGCGACCTGCCGCTGCGGGGGAGAGCACATCCATTTTCCGCCCTCCAATCCGGGTTGGCGCAGGATGTCCTCGGTCATGAACAGGTAATGGGGGCAGGTTTCGGCCCAGACCGGCGCACCGCGTGCGCGGGCGCTGCTGACGGCGGCGGCACCTTCAGTGGTGGAGATGTGAAAGAGCATCACCGGCTGCCCCAGATATTCGGCAAAGCGGCAGATGCGTTCCACCGCCTCGATCTCGGCCATGCGCGGGTGTGAGGCTGCGTGGAAATGGGGGGCGGTCTTGCCTGCGGCAATGAGTTCGGATTTGGCCTGCGCGATGATGGCATCGGTTTCGGCGTGAACACAGACCAATGCGCCATGGGCGCGGGCCCGGGACATCACGGACAGGATTTGCGCGTCCGACAGTTGGATGTTGTAGGTAGTAAAGACCTTGATGGACCGGTTGCCTGCGTCGATCAGCGCGGCCAGATCATCCGCGAAAGCGGGCACACCGGTATCAGTGACCGTCATATGAAAAGCATAGTCGATCATCGCTCCGCGATCAGCGCGGGCGCTGTAATCGGCGACGGTTTGTGCCAATCGCTCGCCTTTGGCCTGGGCCGCGAAAGAGATCACACTTGTGGTGCCGCCAAGGGCTGCGGATCTTGTGGCGGTCTCGAAAGTGTCGGCATTCATCACACCCATGCCGGACATTTGCTCGATATGCGCATGCGGGTCGATGCCCCCGGGCATGACGTATTTTCCCGCGGCATTCATCGTCGTTTTCGCAGGACCGAGCTGTGTACCGACCGCCGCGATATTTTCCCCGCGCACGGCAAGATCACCAGTCACCACACCGGCCGGTGTTACGATCCGGCCGCCTGTGATCAGCAAATCGAACGGGTCTGACATGGGGCGGCTCCTAGCGGTGTGTTGGGTTTATGTTGCCCTTCACACGACGGTATCCGCAAGTCCCTTCGTCGCTCTAGACCTTGTCGTGTTTATCCTTGAGATCCCGCACCGAGGCGCGCCCGATCATATGCGCGCCGATGGGTGAGGTGAGCATCAGAAAGATGATCGTCGCGATGACGCGTGCGGTGACTTCGGTCTGGGCCAGATAGAACGCACCGCCGATCAGGATCAGACTACTGCCCAGCACACCTGCTTTGGTCGAAGCATGCATACGGGTCAGCACATCGGGCAGACGCAGCACGCCAATTGCGGCGACGAGGGCAAAGAAACCGCCCAACAGCAGGAAAATACCGATGATGACATTAATCATTGGCGTTCTCCTCTTGGCGGGCATCGCGGCGTTCGGCGAAACGCGCCAGTGCGACGGTGGCAAGGAAGCCAACCAGCGCGAGCACGAGGGCCACGTCAAGCAATGCAGGCTCTCCGGTTCCGACGACAACCACACCACAGACGGCGATGATCGACACGGTCATCATATCAAGCGCCACCACGCGGTCGGCGAGCGTGGGACCTTTGGCCAGACGGATAAAGGCGATAGCGAGCGACAGCATCACCATCAAGAAACTTGCGTAGATCGCGAGATCCAGAAATGCGGCGGAAGTCATGCTTCGAATACCTCTTTGACCATGCGTTCCATGCCGTTTTTCAGACTTGCGATCACCGCATCAGGGTCATCGGCAAACATTGCATGGACAATCAGTGTTTTGCGGTCAGGTGTCACATCAAGCGACAGCGTGCCGGGGGTGAGCGAAATCAGGTTGGTGACCAGCAGGATCTCGATGTCGGACTTCACATCCAGTGGCATCTCGAGAATTTTGGGGTTGCTGTAATCGGTGGGCGTCAGCACGTCATAGGCGACACGGATACTCGAGACGCAGAGATCATAGAGGAAATAGAGCACCAGCCGCACGATGCGGTAGGCGCGCAGGTAATATCCGCTGGGCCCGCCGAAAAGCGGCTGCGCGATCCACAGCGTCACAAAGCCCACGATAAAACCTGCGACCAGCTGGAACGAGGTCAGGCTGCCCCAAAGTGACGCCCAGATGACCGCCAGCAGCAGGTTGAGAAGAAACAGGTTCATCGCACTTCTCCCAACACTGTGGTGATATAGGCGGTCGGATCAAGCAGTTGCGCGGTTGTGCGCTCGGCGAACTGGACGAATGGTTCGGGGTTGAGCCCGATAAAGACTGTCAGTGCTGCAAGGCCTGCGACGGGGATCAGTTGCGCCCACTTGTGGTCAAGATTCTTCAGCTCGGGCTGGATTCCATCGGGATGGTTCTTCCAAAAGGCCTCTGCCCATATTTTTGTCATGGAATAGATCGTCATCAGACCCACCGCCAGCGCGATGAAGGCAACAAACCACATTTCGATATCAAGGGTTGCCTTGACGATGATGTATTTGGCCCAGAACCCTGACAGCGGCGGAAAGCCAGCCAGCGAAAAGGCAGGGATCAGGAACAGGATCGCAAGGAGTGGCGCTGACTTATAGAGGCCGCCGATCTGGTAAACCTCGGTGCCGCCGGTCAGGCGTTTGGCGATGCCCGCGATCAGGAACAGGTTCGCTTTCACGATGATGTGGTGCACGAGATAGAAGACCGCACCGACCAGTGCCAGCGGTGTCATCAGCGCGAGGCCCAGCACCATATAGCCGATCTGGCTGATGATGTGGAACGACAGGATCTTGCGGAAATCCGATTGCGCCGCCGCACCCAGAACGCCGATCACCATGGTCAGACAGGCGACCCACAACAGCACCGTATGCGTAAAGCCGATGTCGTGGTCAAAGACCAGCGTGAACGTCCGGATCAGGGCATAGACCCCGACCTTGGTCAGCAAGCCCGCGAAGACCGCCGAAACCGAAAAGCTGGGCGTGTGATAGGCGGCAGGCAGCCAGAAGAAGAGCGGAAAGACCGCCGCCTTGACCCCGAAGGCGACCATGAACATCATCGCGACGACCGTTAGCAGGCCCTGGTTCTCAACGCCTTCGACCTTCAGTGCAAGATCGGCAAAGTTCAACGTGCCGGTCATGCCATAGAGCAGGCCGATACCGGTCAGGAACAGGATCGTCGAGATCAGGTTCAAGGCCACGTATTTCACGCCGCCGTCGATCTGCTCTTTGCCGCCGTTCAGTATCAGCAGACCGAAGGAGGCAATCAACATCACCTCAAACCAGACATATAGGTTGAATAGGTCGCCTGTCAGAAAGGCGCCCGTCACACCCGCGAGCAGCAATTGAAACAGCGCATGATAGCCCAGTTTCGCCTGCCGCTCTGTGATGTCACCCAAGGCATAGATAGCGACGGCAAAGCCGGTGATGGCGGTGATCAGGACCATGACAGCAGACAGCAAGTCCGCCACCAGTGTGATCCCGAAAGGCGCGGGCCAATTGCCCATCTGCCCGGCAACGACGCCCGCGTCGAGCACGACAACCATCAGCGCGATAGAGGCCAAGAGCCCAAGCCCCGATCCGATGATCGACACCCACGCGCCCACGGGATTGGCCCGCAGCAGATAGGCAATAATCGCCGTCAGGAACGGAATGGCGAGGGGAAGTGTCAGATACCAACTCATGAATGGGGTTCTTTTGGTTCGGCGACGCGCATCTCGTCGGTATTCAGGGTGCCAAGGCTTTGATAAGCGCGGAAGGCAAGGATGAGAGCAAAGGCGAAAAGGCCAAAGCCGATGACAATCGCAGTCAGCACAAGCGCCTGGGGCAGGGCGTTGGCCACCACACCGGCAGGCGCATCTAGCCCGTCAGGCACCAGCGGCGGCGCACCCGGCGTCAGACGGCCCGCGACAAAGATCGTCAGGTTGGCCGCGTTGGACAACAAGATCAGCCCGAAGAGGAACCGCAGCAGGTTGCGCGCGAGCATCAGATAAACCGCAGAGGCGACCAGAATACCGATCAGGATCGAAAGAAGCTGTTCCATCAGACCGCCTCCTCCAATGCAAAGGTGATCGACAGGATCGCCCCCAGAACCACCAGATAAACGCCGATATCAAAGACCAGCACGGTTGAGAGCGGCAGGCCTTTCTCGGTCTCGGTCGCGCCGATAAAGAGCCATTGTCCGGTGAAGAGTGCGTCACCCCAGAACACGGCCATCAGACCCGCAATCAGCGCGATGCCAAGACCAGCGCCCGCAATACTGCCGGGATCAAAGCGTAACGCTTTGCGGGCATCTGCCGTGCCACAGGCGATGGCATAGACGACAAAACCCGTGGCGGCGATCAGCCCGCCGATAAACCCGCCACCCGGCGCGTTGTGCCCGCGCAGCAGCATGTACGCGGAAAACACCAAGAGCAGCACGACCTGTAGCCGCGCACCTGCGCGCAGAATGACGGAGTTCATGGCTTATCCTCCTCGGGCTTGCTTTTGAGCAGGGCAAAGATGCTGATCGCAGCGATCAGAACGACCGCGATTTCGCCGAATGTATCTAAGGCGCGGAAATCCACGAGGATGACGTTGACGATGTTTTGCCCGAACGCCTGCGGATAGCTGGCGGTTTCAAAGAAAGTGGTCAATTCGCGGTCAATCGGGCCGGTCGTGACCTTGAGCAGGATCACGGTTGTCACAATGCCCAAGCCGACCGAAATGATCACATCAAGCCAGCGTTTACGCAGTGGTTCGGGCGTCAGGCTTGGCAATTTCAGCGCGGCCGCAGCAAAAAGCACCACAACAAGGGTTTCGACCAGAAGCTGGGTAATCGCCACGTCCGGCGCGCTGTAAAGGATAAAGATCATCGCCATGCCGATACCGACGACGCCAAGCCCTGCAATTGCAGTGATCCGCGAATTCGTGACCAGCACGAGGATCGAGCCCAGAAGGACAAGCAAAAAGACCAGCCAGTCCCAAAGCTGAACTTGCGGGACACCCAAGGCAGGGATGCCTGTGCTGCGGAAAAACAGCGTCACAGCGAGCACGGCAAGGGCGGTGCCGAAAGTCGCAACCATATAATGATAAAGTACACCGGTCTGGATCACACGGGTCAGGGCCTTGGACCCCGCTGCAATCCCCGCCATCAGCTTATCCCAGCCGTTGTCAAACTTCGGGCTGCGCTCGGTCAGATCAATCAGGATCGCGCGCAGCTTGAGTTTGTAGGCATAAATCGCAAAGCCCAGAACGAAGGTCGCAATACTGAGGAAGAGGGGCAGGTTGACGCCGGCCCAGAGCTTCAGTTCCTTTGCGGGCTCTGCACTGCCGACAATCGAGGCGACGGTCGGGTTGACCAACATTGTGGCCAGTGTATCCGGGAAGATGCCAAAGAAGGCACCAAGGAGGGCCAGTACGACGGGGCCGACGAGCATGGGCCACGGTGCTTCTTTCACGTCTGCAATCGGCGCGCCGGATTTGCTCCAGAAGGGCCGGAAAGACACGATACCTGCAATCGCCACCATCAAAGCGCTGGCGATCAGAAAGGCACCCGCGACAAGGTACGGCTCGGATGCCACGGCGATGGCACCTGCATATTTTAACTCTTTGCCGATAAAGCCAAGGAAGGGCGGGAAGCCCGCCATCGAAAGTGCTGCCACGGCGGCAGCGGCGGCTGTGACAGGCATGGCGCGCGCCATCCCGAACAGTTTACCCGCCTCGCGCGTGCCGGTTTGCGCATCCAGAATACCGACCACAAGGAAGAGTGCCGCCTTGTAAAGCGAGTGGACGATCAGGAATGTGGCTGCGGCGGTGATCGTATAGCCGCTTTCATTGCCCAAAAGCAGCGTCAGCGCACCAAGTGCCATGAGCGTGGTATAGGCCAGCGCCAGTTTCAGATCGGTTTGCCGCAGCGCCATGACAGAGGCAAACACCATGGTGATGGCGCCCGCGATGGTCAGGGTCCAGAGCCAGAAATCGGTACCAGCCAGCGACGGATGCGTGCGCGCCATCAGATAGACGCCCGCTTTCACCATCGTGGCCGAGTGCAGATAGGCGCTCACAGGGGTCGGGGCGGCCATCGCGTTGGGAAGCCAGAAATGGAACGGCATCTGTGCGGATTTGGTAAAGGCACCTGCCAAAACCAGCAACACAATCGGCAAATACATGACACTGCCGGTCAACACGCCGGGCATGGCGTTGATCTCGGACATCTCGAAGGTGCCTGCGGTGGTGCCGATCAGGATGATCCCCGCCAAGAGCGCCAGACCGCCGACACCTGTCATCATCAGTGCCTGCAATGCCGAACGGCGCGCCTTGACCGTGTCATGGCTGAAACCGATCAGCAGATAGGACGTGATTGTCGTCAATTCCCAAAAGACGAACAAAGCCAACAGGTTGTCCGAAATCACAAGACCGATCATCGCCAGCATGAAACTGGTCAGGTAAAGCGAGAAACGCGCCTGATGCACGTGGCCCGCCAGATAGCGGGCAGAATAGAGCATCACCAGCGCACCAATGCCGGTAATCAGCAGTGCGAATGTCAGGCTGAGCCCGTCTATATAGAAGCTGACGTTGACACCGAGGCTTGGCACCCATTCCCAAACGAAGCGCAACGTGTCGCCGGCCGCGATCACGGGCAACATTCCTGCGAACCAGATAAAGAGGCTGCCAGCGATGACGACGGGGAGGAGACCAGCGAGCGTCATCCAGCGGGTGGGCGTTGATGTATCCAATGTTTTTATCCGGTCAGAATGTATTCACTGCGTGTTGAGATGTAGCTTTTCAAGCGGCAGAGGCAACAAGTTTGGCGAAGGATGCCGGCCCGCCAATGCGGCAATCGCTGCGCGCTTGGTCCCCGAAGCGTCTGGTCTGAAATCGCTGCATTCTGTTTTTGGCCCGCAACGCATTGCAACTTGTACAAGTCCTTGCAGGCGCGTCCCTTTTTGTCCCCAACTGCGGCTGGATGTAGCAGCAAATATAATATAGTGAAGTCAATGGGACGTTAAGTTTTGATAGGAATTTCCTATCGGATGGGGGACAGATGACCAAATTGCCCAGTATGCTCCAGATGCGCTATCTGGTGGCGCTTTCCGAGACGCGGCACTTTCGCAAGGCGGCCGAGACGATGGGGATCAGCCAGCCCTCGCTGAGCTTGCAAATAGGTAATCTCGAAGAGCTTCTGGGCCTGCGTCTTGTGGAGCGGGGGCGCGGGCCTGTCACGCTGACGCCCGAGGGGCGCGAGGTCGTGGCGCGGGCGTCGCGTATCCTGCACGAGGTGCGCGGGATCATGGATCTGACGGCGGCGCTGCAGACAGGGCTGACCGGTACGATCCGGCTGGGCACGACGCCGACAATCGGGCCTTATCTGATGCCGTTTGTTGTGGAACGGTTGCACGCCAAATACCCCGACCTGCGGCTTTATATCCGCGAGGTTGCGCCGCGCGATCTGCGCGGTGAGCTTCTGGCGGGCAGCCTTGATGTCATTCTCACACAATTGCCCGAGGGTGGCGCGGATCTGACCACACAGCGTCTGTTTCGCGAACCCTTGCTTCTGGCACTGCCGGATGACCACGCTTTGGCTGCGAAATCAGAAGTGACCGAAGCGGACTTGCTGGATCTGAATGTGCTCTCGCTGGGGCCGGACTATGCCATGCATGCTCAGATTGCAGCCTTGTGCCAGCAGCATGGGGGCATCATCGCGCGCGACTATGAAGGCACGAGCCTTGATGCCATTCGTCAGATGGTCGGGATGGGGATGGGCGTGGCGCTCTTGCCGCGGCTATATGCGTGGTCCGAAATTGATAGCCGCTCCAGCAACGTCACAGTGCGTCCGTTCCGGCGCAGTTCGGTGACGCGGTCCATTGGTCTGGTGTGGCGGCGGGCGGCAAATGCAGGGATGTTCGAGCGCCTGTCGGATGTGATCCGTAATGCGGCACGCGCAAACCTTCAGACGGGGCAATCGCCGATTATTCTGGATTAGGGGGTGGCAGGTGGCCTAGCCGCGCCAGCTGCGGATCGGGCCGCAATCCATATGGACAAAGTTTGACCCGTTGTAGCGGCCCACACCGCCCGCGCGACAGGCAATCGCCGCGTTGGCCATTTGCGCTGTTGTCCGGCTGGTCAGGCGCAGATCGGCGGCCTGGCCGCGCATGTGCAAGGAATTGCGTGCAACACCGCGGCTGCTCGAACGGAGCATCTGGTTTGTCTGGGGGGAGCGGTAGCCGGAAAGAAGAAGGTAGGGTTCGCTGGTTTCCATCAGGTTCAGCGCGGCCGACATGATGTCGATTGTACGCAGATCCATCTGGACTGCTTCGCCTGTGCGCCAGTCGCGCATGTGCATGTTAATTTCGCGGACCGCTTCGGCGATATACTCACCCTCGATCCAGTAGATCGTGTCCAGGCGTTCGCCGGTGCGGCCGGAATGCATTGCGATCCGGCGCACATCGCCAGCACCACGCAAAAAACCCGCCGCGTTGGAATATGTTGGTGCTGCTGCAACGGCTGTTGCTGCAAATGCGCCCAGTAATCCGCGCCGGGTGAACCCAGAGGAGTTTGCTTTTTTCATGTGTTTCGCGCCTGTCCCGTCGCTCGACTTAATTGGCCAATTTTTCAGTGGCTTGTCCCGACATCTCCCCAGATGTGCAAATGGTATTACATATTTCGAATCGTTGACCAAGACCTGTTTAGGCATTTGTGCTTAACAAGTGGGAAATTGGCGAATTTTCGCGCATTTGTGGCTTTGAGGATTCAATGTCACACCGCGGGGCTGCAACGGTGCAACACTTTACAACCGCGTGAATGGCTCGCGCTTTTGTCAATAGACACAAATTCGGGTAGGGATATGCATACTTTTGATCACACTGTCCGAAGTGTATTGTAAGTCATTGTTTATTAAGGGACCGAAACGCGATGTCTGCTGCCATTTTGCCCCAGAACCGTTTGCGCGCTGTGTTGCCAACGATTTTTGCCGCCTTGATTTTTCTGTTCTCCGCCCCGCAAGCGCAGGCCCAAGTCACCGAATTCCGGCAGGCTGTCGCAGAGGCGGCATCAAGTGATCCCGACCTGCTCAGCTTTTACCGCGAGCGCGGATTTGATGGCATCTGGAGCGCGCGGGATGACCGCAATCGCCGTAACGCTTTGCTTGCGGCGTTCAACAGTGCGGGCGACCATGGTCTGCCAACGAACCGTTATGATGCGGCAGGTCTGATTGCCCAGCTGGAGGCTGCGTCGACGCCGCAACAGCAAGGCCGTCTGGAAGTTGAATTATCGCGCCAGTTTCTGGACTATGCCCGTGATATTCAGACAGGGCTGCTGACCCCGTCAAGCATTGATCCCTCGATCGTCCGGCAGGTGCCCTTACGGTCGCGCCTGAGCACGATGCGGGCCTTTGCGCAATCCAATCCGGCTGCGTTTCTGCGCGCGCTGCCGCCCAGCGCCCCGGAATACACTCGTCTGATGTCCGAAAAGATGCGGATGGAACGTTTGTTGGCCGATGGCGGCTGGGGGCCTACGGTTCCGGGCCAGAAATACGAGCGCGGCGATAGCGGTGCAGGTGTTGTCGCCCTGCGCAACCGCCTGATCGCGATGGGTTATCTAGAGCGGACCACGACACAAACCTACGACGATGCGATTTTCGGCGCGATCACCCGCTTTCAGGATGCCCATGGCCTTGCCATTGATGGCACCGCAGGTCCGGGCACGCTTGCCGAGATCAACAAACAGCCGGAAGAGCGTCTGCGTTCCATTATCGTTGCGATGGAACGCGAACGCTGGATCAACCGCCCGCGCGGCGAGCGCTATATCTGGGTGAACATCACCGATTTCACCGCCAAGATATTCGACAATGGGGTCGAAACCTTCTCGACCCGCTCTGTCGTGGGCGCGCGTGACCGCGACCGCGTGACGCCGGAGTTTTCGGATGTGATGGAATTTATGGTCATTAACCCAAGCTGGTATGTGCCCCGTTCCATCATCACCAAGGAATACCTGCCCCAGTTGCAGGCAAACCCGAATGCGGTGCGCAATCTGGTGATTACAGACCGCAATGGCCGCGTCGTTGACCGTAGCAGTGCTGACTTCAGCGGCTACACCGAGACAAATTTCCCCTATTCCATGCGCGAACCCCCAAGTCAGGGCAATGCATTGGGGCTGGTGAAGTTCATGTTCCCGAACCGCTACAACATCTATCTGCATGACACCCCCTCCAAGAGCCTCTTTGGCCGCGAGGTGCGGGCCTATAGCCACGGTTGTGTGCGTCTGGCCGATCCGTTCGATTTTGCCTATGCCTTGCTTGCAAAGCAGGTGGGCAACCCCGAAGAGGTGTTTCAGGCGCATCTGCGTTCCGGTCGGGAACGGCGCGTCGATCTTGAGGCACCGGTGCCGGTTCACATTATCTACCGGACGGCCTTTGTGCCTGCGGACGGGCGTGTGCAATTCCGCCGCGATGTTTACGGGCGTGACGGACGGATCTGGAACGCGCTTGCGCGGGAAGGGGTGGCTCTTCGCGCCGTTCGCGGGTAAATCTGGCCTCGGAATAATATGCCCGGGGGCAGAATGGCACATCGTGTGAAAGATATCGCTGCGGCGCTGGGGGCAGAAGCCTTTGGCGCCGTTGAGCTTTTGGTCAATGGTGCGTCTGAACCCGCAAGTGCGGGCCCCGATGATCTGGCGCTGGCCATGAGCCCCGCCTATGGCGCAGCCTTGGGGCATGGTCAGGCCCGCGTTGCTGTGGTCTGGCCCGGTGCCGATTGGCAGGCGCTGGGGCTGGAGGCCGCGATCATCGCACCGCGCGCACGGCTTGCCATGGCGCATCTGACGCAGATGCTGGATGCAGACCTGCCGCATACCGGGATCAGCCCGCAGGCGGCGATTGACCCTTCGGCGCGGATCGGGGCCAATGTGACAATCGGGGCCTTCTGCGTAATTGGTGCGGATGTTGTCATCGGCGAGGGAACCTGGATTGCCGATCATGTCAGCATCGCGCCGGGCGTGCACATCGGTGCGGCGTGTCAAATTCACGCGGGCGTGCGCCTGCAACGTGGCGTGCACCTTGGTGCGCGCGTCATCCTGCACCCCAATGTCGTGATTGGCGGCGATGGATTTTCCTTTGTAACTGCGGAACCTTCGAACGTTGAGAAGGCGCGCGAGACGTTGGGCGAGGCTGCGATGCACGCCCCTGACGATCCCACATGGCACCGGATCCATTCACTGGGCGGGGTGGTTGTTGGCGATGATGTGGAAGTGGGGGCGAATTCCTGCATTGATGCAGGCACAATCCGCCCCACAAGGGTGGGCAATGGCACCAAGATCGACAGCCTCGTGCAGGTTGGCCACAATGTGATTGTGGGCGCGCATTGTCTGCTGTGTGCCCAGGCCGGTGTCGCGGGGTCCACAGTGATCGGCGACCGTGTGGTTGTGGGTGGCAAGGCAGGGATCGCGGATAATCTCAAAGTCGGTGACGATGTGGTCTTGGGTGGTGGCAGTGTCGTGCTGTCCAATGTCCCAGCAGGGCGCGTGATGATGGGCTATCCCGCGACCAAAATGCAGGTCCATATCGACAGCTACAAAGCCCTGCGTCGTTTGCCCCGTATCCTGCGCGATTTGGCGCAGCGTTAATTGCCTGTTTCAAATTGCTGATAGAATGACTACATCCCCGCCAAGCAACATGGGTGTGATAAGATGAGCATCAAAGATCAGGTGATTGCAATTATAGCCGAACAGGCCATGCTGGAGCCGTCGGATATCCAGATGGAGAATACGCTGGAAGATATCGGCATCGACAGTCTCGGCCTTGTCGAGAGCATTTTTGCGATCGAAGAAACCTTTGATATTTCTGTTCCCTTCAACGCCAATGACCCGACAGCAGGTGATTTTGATATCTCGTCTGTCGCGGCAATCGTCGCCGCGGTTGAAAAGCTGAAGTCCGAGCAGGCCGCCTGAATGCGGCGTGTGGTCATCACCGGGGCGGGGACGATCAATCCGCTGGGCTCCGACATGCCCAGCACACTTCTGGCGATGCAGGAAGGGCGCTGTGGCATTGGCCCGCTCGAGATCGCGGATGTCGACCGCCTTGCGATCCAGATCGGGGGGCAGATCAAAGGCTATGATGAAGGCGCGCATTTCAACCGCCAGCAAATCGCGCTTTATGACCGCTTTACGCAATTCGCGCTTCTGGCCGCGCGCGAGGCGATTGGCCAGTCCGGTCTCACATTTTCAGGTGAGTTGGCAGATCAATCCGGTGTGATCTTTGGCACATCGGGTGGCGGGCTGAACACGCAGGACGAAAACTACCGCGCTGTCTATGAGGCGGGCAAGAACCGCGTGCACCCCTTCATTGTGCCGCGCCTCATGAATAACGCCGCCGCCAGCCACGTGTCGATCGAATGGAACCTGCGCGGCCCGACCTTTACGGTCGCCACCGCCTGTGCGTCCTCGAACCATGCGATGGGGCAGGCATTCAACATGGTGCGTTCCGGCATGGCCAAAGTCATGGTGACAGGCGGGTCCGAGGCGATGCTGTGCTTTGGCGGGATCAAGGCGTGGGAAGGGCTGCGCGTGATGTCGCGCGACGCCTGCCGCCCGTTTTCGGCCACACGCAGTGGCATGGTACAGGGCGAGGGTGCGGCGGTTTTCGTATTCGAAGACTATGAACATGCCCGCGCCCGTGGCGCAGAGATTCTTTGCGAAGTGGCGGGTTTTGCGATGTCGTCAGATGCCTGCGATATTGTGACACCGTCCAAACAGGGCGCCGCCCGTGCCATAGGTGGCGCGCTGAAGGATGCGAAACTTCCCAAAGACTCTGTTGGCTATATCAACGCCCATGGCACGGGCACTGCGGCGAATGACAAAACCGAATGTGCCGCTGTTGCGGATGTCTTTGGCGCGCATGCGGATCAGTTGATGATGTCGTCGACCAAATCCATGCACGGGCATTTGATCGGGGGCACTGGTGCGGTCGAGCTGATCGCCTGCATCATGGCGCTGCGCGACGGGATCATTGCGCCGACGATTGGCTATGAAGAAGCTGATCCGGAATGCGCGCTGGATGTGGTGCCGAATGTGGCACGCGAGGCGCAGGTGGATGTCGCCTTGTCCAATGCTTTCGCTTTTGGCGGTCTCAATGCGGTGATTGCGCTGCGCAAGCATTGAGCGGCTGATGGGCCGCACAATGCAAAAAGGGCATCACATCCGGCTGGATCAGTCGGGGCTGGTTTGTGACGACGATGTGAATCCGGCGGTAAAGCCCCGCAGTGATACATCCAATACAACCTCTGCGTCCGGTGCTGCCGCAGGAACAAGGCGGACGGTCGCGACCGAGCCGCGCTTGAATTGGTCGACTTCAGCTTGTGTAAAGCCGATCCGTGCCACACAGCCCGCGCGATTGCAGAAAGTGAACGGATAGATGCGTGCGTTCTGCCCATCCACTGCGATAGTCAGCTGTTCGGTTAAAAGCGTCTCGAGCGGCACAACCACAGTGGCCCCCGCCGCAGCGCGCTGACCTTCGGGAAGCGGGAAAAGATTGAACTCTGCAACAGCAACACCGTCTTCATTGGTCAGCAGTTGATAGAGATTGCAGGGATCCCGCTCGCCTTCCTCGGCCTTGATGCAGCGCAGGGCCCAGTCACCGAAAACCTCACGCTCATAAGGTTCGCCGACCTGTGGACCAAGGGGTTCACCCAGGGCAAGCCCTTCTTCGGCGGTGGTTTCCGGCTGCTCTGATGTCTCTTGTGCCAGAACCATGCCGGCGTGACCCAGCAGGGCGGCCAAGAGGGCGGATTTCAATAGACTGCGCATAGATTTGTTCCTCGTTCGCTTTTTGGCGGCTTAACACGGGGCGGGCAGGGTGTCAGGGGCAAAAACCCGGGACTGCGCTGGCTTCCGCTCACATTTTCGGGGGGCCAGAAAAGAAGAAGGGCCCCCGAAAGGACCCTGCTTCATGTTCTCCCTGTCGGACTTGGCCGACTAATTGAAAAGAAGTTACGAAAACAAAAAGTGACCGTCAACAGCAAAAATTTGACGACTTGGTGAAGACCGTTATTTCTCCGCACCACAAAAAAAAGCCGTGCCCGAAGGCACGGCAAGTCAAACAGGGAGGACGTATGCAATAATGCCAATCTCTGGCACGATCGCGCGCTTTAAGGTGGCACGATTTGGTTAACAATGTATTTTGCCTGATAAATTTATGCAGGGAACGCTGATATGGCTGAAAGTATCTTTATTGGTGGCGGCGGTGAGGGCTATGGCGCACCCCAAACGCTTTTGTTGGACAAGGCCAACCGGCACGGTCTGATCGCAGGGGCGACGGGCACCGGTAAGACAGTGACTTTGCAGATCATGGCCGAAGGATTTTCAGCGGCAGGGGTGCCGGTGTTCCTGTCGGATGTAAAAGGTGATCTTTCCGGTCTGGCGCTCAGCGGCTCTGCCGATTTCAAACTGCACGAACCCTTTATGTCGCGCGCACAGACCATCGGGCTTGAGCTGCAATATGACAGCTATCCTGTGACGTTCTGGGACCTTTTCGGCGAAAAAGGCCACCCGATCCGCGCCACGGTCGCAGAAATGGGGCCTTTGCTGCTGTCACGCCTGATGGACCTGACCGATGTGCAGGAAGGCGTGCTGAACGTCGCGTTCCGCGTCGCAGACGAAGAAGGCCTGCTGCTCCTGGATCTCAAAGATCTGCAGGCTTTGCTGGTCTGGGTCGGGCAGAACGCGCAGGCGCTGTCGCTGCGTTATGGCAACGTGGCGGCCTCCTCTGTCGGCGCAATCCAGCGGCAATTGCTGGTGCTGGAAAATCAGGGCGGTACGGCGCTTTTCGGGGAACCGGCCCTTGATCTGGCCGATATGATGCGCACCCGCGATGACGGGCGCGGCGAGATCAACATTCTGGCCGCCGATCAATTGATGGGGAGCCCGCGTTTGTACGCGACATTCCTGCTCTGGCTGCTGTCGGAACTGTTTGAGGAACTGCCCGAGGTCGGCAACCCTGACAAACCCAAACTGGTGTTCTTCTTTGACGAAGCGCACCTGTTGTTTGACGACGCACCCAAAGCCTTGGTCGATAAGGTCGAGCAGGTCGCGCGCCTGATCCGCTCCAAAGGGGTGGGCGTCTATTTCGTCACGCAAAACCCCGGTGACATTCCTGATGATGTGCTGGGGCAGCTGGGCAACCGTGTGCAACACGCGCTGCGTGCCTTTACCGCCAAGGACCGTAAAGAACTCAAGACTGCCGCGGAAACCTATCGCGACAATCCGGCATTTGATACTGCGGAGGCGATTCAAGAAGTGGGCACCGGTGAGGCGGTGACGTCCTTCCTGGACCGCAAGGGCATTCCGCAGATTGTCGAACGGACCCTGATCCGCCCGCCGTCGTCGCAACTGGGGCCGATTGATGAACCGACCCGCAAGGCGATCATGAGCATCTCGGATATGGCGGGTAAATATGACAAGACAATGGACCGCGAGAGCGCGTTTGAAATCCTGAGCAAGCGGGCCGACGCAGCCGCGAAAGCCGCCGAAGAGGCCGAAGCCGAAGAGGCGCGCCTTGAAGAGAAAGAGCGCGAGTTCAAGGCGGCGCGGCGCTATGACGGGGGCAGCACCCGCAAATCGTCATCCCGCAAGTCGTCCGATGAGGGTTTCGGCGACGCCTTGGCGTCTGTGGTGGTCAAGGAATTGAAAGGTACAACAGGCCGTCGTTTGGTGCGCGGCATTCTGGGTAGTCTGTTTAAAGGGCGGTAGGCGTAGAGCGCTAGGGTGGACTTTGCGTAAGGAGCGAATGTCTGCTCTGAGCCCAAGCTTACCGATGCTGCGCACTTCATAAATGGCTATTTTTTGGAAGGTAAGCAGCCTAATATATGTATATCTGTCGCGCTTATTGGGGGCTGCAATGAACAAGGAAATCCATGCTACACGCATCGGGCACGTGAACCTGAAGGTGTCAAATCTGGAGAGTGCAATAGCGTTTTACACAGACGTGATGGGCCTGACGCTTATGCAGCGGTTCGGAACTGGCGGTGCGTTTTTGGGGTATGGCGGATATCATCATCATATCGGGCTAAACACTTTGTCGAGTGAAGGTGGCGCTCCGCCGCCCGAAAGCTGCACTGGCTTACACCACGTGGCATTTCTGTATCCTGATCGAGACGCACTGATCGCGGCAGTCCAGCGCGTAATCACGCATTTAAAGGACGTTGGAAGCGACGAAGTTCCGCAAGTAAGAGACCATGGTGTAAGCGAAGCCATCTATTTTCACGATCCGGACAATATTCTAATAGAGATGTATTGTGACAGGCCAACAGAAGCCTGGCCTTACGATAGTGCTGGCAACCTAGCGATGTTCAATAAGCAGGTTGAATTGGAAGCTTTTCTTAATTCGTAGCTTACAAAGGCACATCTCGGAGCAATTGCTCACTTTTGAGAAAGCGGACCTGCGGAATGCGGCAACCAAGGTCCGCTCTGTCCCGCGAAGCAGACATCCACCATTGACCGTATTCACAGCTTTCTGATCTTCAGCGTCGCCAGCCTGTTCTCATCCTTGGCCAGTACCTCAAAGCGGAAGCCGTGGAACGAGAACACCTGACCCTCGACAGGGATCATCTGGGCCTCGTGGATGACCAGACCGGCGACGGTGTTCGCTTCGTCATCGGGCAGGTTCCAGTCGTGCGCGCGGTTCAGGTCGCGGATCGTCATGCCGCCATCCACGATATAGGCACCATCCGAGGTGGCCTCGATCTGGTCTTCCTCGTGGTCGTCGAATTCGTCGGCGATCTCGCCCACGATTTCCTCAAGGATATCTTCCAGCGTGATGAGGCCCTGCAGCGCGCCGTATTCATCCACCACCAGCGCAAAATGCGTCTTGCGCTTGAGGAAGTTGCGCATCTGGTCATCAAGCGTTGTGGTGTCAGGCACAAAATAGGGCGGCATCGCCACCTTCATCACATCAAACGCGGCTAGCCCCGCCGCGTCATTCCCGCCACGCAGCAGTTTGTGCATCGCGCGCAGCAGGTCCTTGGCGTGGATCACGCCGACGATGTTTTCCTGATCATTGCGATAAAGCGGCAGCCGCGTGTGGGGGCTTTGCAGAATCTGCTCGAGAATTTCCTCTGGCGGCAGGTCTGCGTCCACCATCTCGATCTGCGAGCGGTGGAGCATGATTTCCTCGACCGCACGCTCGTTAAGGTCCAGCGCGCCCAGAATACGGTCGCGGTCCTCTTTCTGCACGATCCCTTCGGAATGGCCCAGCGAGAGCGCACCTGCGATCTCTTCGCGCACGGCAAGAATGTTGCTGTCAGGGTCCGTGCGGACACCGAACATGAACAACACACCGCGCACCAGATAACGCACGGCGGCCACGATGGGCGAAAAGACAAAGACGATCACTGAAATCGGGCGCGCCACGCCGGAGGCCACGGTTTCGGGGTTGGTGATGGCAAAGGTTTTCGGCAGCACCTCGGCAAAGATCAGCACCAGAAGCGTCATGATCAAGGTCGCGGCTGCCACGCCGTTCTGGCCGAAAAGTTTGGTCAGGACGGCTGTCGCCAGCGATGTCGCCAGAATATTCACAACGTTGTTGCCCAACAGGACCGACCCGATCAGGCGTTCGTTGTCTTCGGTAATCTTGAGCGCCCGTTCGGCCCCCTTTGAGCCTTTGTCAGCGGCGGAACGCAGTTTGCCCCGTGAGGCCGCGGTCAGCGCCGTTTCCGAGCCGGAAAAGAAGGCGGACATCACCAGAAGTACAAGAATAGCGCCAGCGGTTAACCAAAAGGCGGCGTCGTAAGAAGCGGTTTCCATCAGAGGCTTTCAAGCAAGTACATCGTTGTTATGGGGGGTCCGGGCGTCAGCTTCAAGACTTTGACGCTTTTGCAAGAGGATGATGGTCCAATACAAGTGATTTCAGGCGTTCATCCAGCACATGTGTGTAAATCTCGGTCGTTGCGACATCGGCATGGCCAAGCATCGTCTGGATGGACCGCAGATCGGCCCCGCCCGCCAGCAGATGTGTCGCAAAGGCGTGGCGCAGCGTATGCGGTGTCACCTTTGCAGGCGAGACACCACCGGCAACCGCGAATTCCTTGATCAGCCCGAAAAACCGGTGCCGTGTCAAATGCCCGGCCTTTCCACGTGAGGGAAAGAGGAATTTCGAGGGCGGTATCCCTTTCTTGCGCGCGTCCTCTTCGGCCACATCGCGTTCTTTGAGATAGAGCGCCAAAGCATCGCGCGCCGAAGGCGACAGTGGCACAAGACGTTCCTTGTCGCCTTTGCCGCGGACCAGAAGCATGCGCGGATCACCCCGTGCAGCCGAAACCGGAAGGCTGACCAATTCGGTCACCCGCATGCCCGTGGCATAGAGCAGCTCCATCAGACAGGTGTTGCGCAAGGCTTCGCGCGGCGTATTGCGCGCCGCGTCCAGCAGCCTGTCCACCTCGGCAATCGAGAGCGTTTTTGGCAGACGCTGTGTGCGGCCAGGGCCTTTGATCTGGATGGCGGGATTGTCATCGCGCCACCCTTCCTCGAACGCAAAGCGGTAGAGTTGCTTGATCGCCGAAAGCCTGCGTGCCCGCGTGCTGTTTGCCAGTCCCTCATGTTCGCAATCAATCAGGTAGCTTTCCACGTGATCACGGGTCGCATCCGCGAAATGCAGCTTTTTGTGCGCAAGCCATCCAGCGAAATCCTGAAGATCGCGGGCATAAGCCAATTGCGTGTTTGTGGCCGCATCCAGTTCTGCCGCCTGCGCCTCCAGAAAGACCTGCACCCAACGGGCCATCGGTTGATCGGTCGCGGTCATGCCCTGCGGTCCAACAACATCAATTGCAACGCAGAACGGCGCGCGACATCTTCCAGACCCACTGCACGGAACAGCAAGAGCGCGTCTGTCACAGAGCGCAAATCACCCTCTGCGCCCTCAGCAAAAAGGGCAACGGCGCGCAACAGGGCCTCGCCCAGTTGCCCTTGGTCCACCTTGCTTACCAATGCGGCAGGGGGCGGCACGTTCTCAAAACCCTCCTGAATGGCGCGCGCTTGTGGTGAAGTGGCGCGCACCTCTTGCGGAAGGCCCTGTGCGATCCCGATCAGGAACGGATCGAAACCGGTGCCCGCGGCGGCATTGGCCACGGCCTCATAGCTGGGTGATAACAATCCCACCTCGAATGCGATCACGGCTGCTTCGCCGGACAAAGGTACATCCTGCAGCGCCGCGCCGTAGAGTTTGGCGAACTGGACTTCGACACGCGCCTGCTGCATCGCGGCCCATGCATCGGGCAGGGTGCGTGCCACGCGGGCGGGGTCATTCGCGGCCATCGCCGCATCAAAGCGCTGGATTGCGGCGGCGCGATCCCAGATCCCGCCAGAGGCCGCGGGGGTGCGAGCGGTGTATTGCTTAAGCAGCACGTTTTCGGAAATGGCCCCCAAGCGGGCAAGGCGCTCGGCCGCCTCAAGCTGGGCTTTCCAGGCGGTCGTCGGTTGCAGATCCGCATGGGAGAAGGCCAAGGGCAGGGTGGCAGTGATCAACGGCTCGCCAATGGCGGCGTGCATGCGGAATGTCAGCGGACTGATGCGGGCAGGGGGCGTCAGCGGCGGTTCGCCCTCGTAAAGCTCGGGGTCCAGAAAACGCGACAAAAGCGCCTCTTCCTGCGGATTGATATCGCCCAGCACGCGGTGTGTGTTCAGTGACAGGGCCGCAGCGGGCCAGTCACCTGTGCGGGCAAGACAGAAGATACGGGCCGAAAAAGTGGGTGCGATCGCGGGCGTGCTGCGCATGGCATCGCAGGCGTAATCCTCGGTCCCCGTCAGCAACGCCACATCGAACCAGCGCCGGAATAGCGGTGCCGTATCGGGATCGGCCTGTTCAATCAGCGCCTGCGCAGGTTCCAGTGCGCCCATGTCGAGAAGTTTGTCGACACGCGCGAGAAACAGTGCCCCTTCGCCATCGGCGCCAAGCGGCGGATCAGCCTCGGCCAGCATCAGCACTTTGAGAAAATCCTGCAAGGCGGGCACCGTATCAACACGCTCGGCGCGGACAAGATCAACCAGCACAGCCTCATCGCTGGCGGCCCAAAGCGTCGGGGGCAGGCCCGTTACATCGGAAGACAGCAGACCGATGGGGTCTTTCGAGGGGCGGTCCAACGGTGTGACCTGCACATCAGGCGAGGTGGCATCATCAACAGCAGGGGGTTCGTAAAGCGGGGTCGGCTCGACGCTGCGTGACAGCCATTCAATGGCGGACAGCGGTTCGTTTTGGCCGTCGCCTTGCGCGGACACAGCGGTTGCCGTAAGGCAAAATGCCAAACCAAATGCCTTAGTTTGTTTCCAGCGTAACAGGATAATTTACCTCTTCTGAGGGGGCTGCGAAATCGGTCGGAAAAAAGAGAGGACCGATATAGGCATAGGCAACAAGGCCCAGACCCGCGATAATAATCAAAAATAAAACTGCCTTGATGAGCCGCCACATTGTCTGCCCCAATTCTTATGTTGCCTCAATATGCGGGTTCTTGCCCGCTTGTTGAAGGGATTATATATGGCCTTTCGCGCAAGATCACGGCATTCATGCATTAAATTTTGCGTTCGGCAGAGGTTGGCCGACAAGAAAGGCAGTATCGCGATGGCCGAAGGGCAGTCCTATCACCTCAAACGGACCGTTGTTCTGGTCGGTATGATGGGGTCTGGCAAGACCGCGATCGGGCGTGCCCTCGCGGCCGCACTTGATGTGCCGTTTGTGGATAGTGATGCGGCCATCGAAGAGGCGGCGGCGTCAACCATTGCCGAAATATTCGCCCGTGATGGCGAGGCCTTTTTCCGCAAGCGCGAGGCAGAGGTGCTCAAGAGGCTTTTGTCGGGTCCACCGGGGATTGTTTCAACCGGTGGCGGGGCCTTTCTGGCCGAAGAGAACCGCAAGGCTATCGCACAGATGGGTGTGGCGGTCTGGCTGGATGCGGACCTCAAGATTCTATGGGAACGTGTGCGCCATAAAGACACGCGGCCTTTGCTGCGCACAGCCGACCCCCAAGCCACCTTGGCGGCGATCCATGCTGAACGGACGCCGGTTTATGCGCTTGCAGGGTTGAAGATCGACGTCAAGGAAAACGCCAGTATCGACGAGACGATGCGTTCCGTGCGCGATGTATTGGCCAGCCGCCCCGATATTCTGGAGATCACCTAAATGACCGCTACCGTCCACGTCGATTTGCCCGGCCGCGCCTATGACATTCTGATTGGCCCCGGTGTGCTGTCGCAGGCAGGCACGCGTATCGCCGCAATGGGTGGGCGGCGGCATGTCTGTATTCTGACGGATGAGAATGTCGCAGGGTTGCATCTGGCGCAGTTGCAAACGTCGTTGGCGGACGCTGGGCTGACGAGCGAGGCGCTTGCCTTGCCGCCGGGCGAGGCGACAAAATGCTGGGCGCAACTGGAACGATCTGTCGAGTGGTTGCTGGCCCAGAAGGTCGAGCGCGGCGATATCGTGGTGGCCTTTGGCGGCGGTGTGATCGGTGATCTGGCGGGCTTTGCCGCGGCAATCCTGCGGCGGGGCGTGCGCTTTGTGCAAATTCCGACCTCGCTCTTGGCGCAGGTGGATAGCTCTGTCGGGGGCAAGACCGGCATCAACTCCCCCAGCGGCAAGAACCTGATCGGGGCCTTTCATCAACCCAGCCTCGTGCTGGCCGATACCGCTTTGCTTGGCACGCTGACATCGCGCGATTTTCTGGCGGGCTATGGTGAGGTCGTCAAATACGGGCTTTTGGGCGATGCGGCCTTTTTTGACTGGCTGGAAGCCGAAGGGCCGGCACTGGCTGCGGGCGATATGGATGCGCGCGTGCGTGCCGTGACGCGGTCCTGTGAAATGAAGGCCGATATTGTGCAACGTGATGAGACAGAGCAGGGCGACCGTGCGTTGTTGAACCTTGGCCATACGTTCTGTCATGCTCTGGAGGCGGCGACAGGCTATTCCGACCGCCTGCTCCACGGTGAAGGGGTGGCGATTGGCTGTGCGTTGGCGTTCGAACTCTCTGCGCGCATGGGGCTGTGCAGTCAGGAAGACCCCAGCCGTGTGCGCGCGCACCTGCGTGACATGGGCATGAAGGTGGATATCCGCGACATCCCGGGCGATTTGCCTGATGCGGCGGGCCTGCTGGCGCTGATGGGTCAGGACAAGAAAGTGCTGGATGGCAAGCTGCGGTTTATTCTGGCGCGCGGGATCGGTGATGCCTTCATAACCTCCGATGTGCCGCGCGAGGCTGTGCTGGGTGTCTTGGAAGACGCGCTTGGCGCAGCGTCGCGGGGTTGATCGCGGCGCAGGTTTCACTGCAAAACGAGGTCCCGGATCACGTCCGGGACTGCGTTGTGTCTAATCGTCGTCGTCGCGTCCATCCAACCGGATGCCGTGTTTCTTTGCAAAGTTCAGGAACAGCGGGATTTCCAGAAGCGCAAAGCAGACAATCGTGAAGATCGCCCAGTTTGTCTCGTAGAAAACCAGCGTAAAGGTCACGCCTGTGCCCCAGAACCATGCACCGGCCACAATCAGGGCCAGTACATTCAGGGCCAGATCAATCCCCATCAGCTTATTGATGGTTTTTTCTTCTAGCGTCGGGAATATCCCCAGATAGGCAACCGCCAGAATAATGCCGATCAGGATCAGGATCTGTGCTTCGGGTGCAAGAACCATGGGCTTTAGAAGGGGATTTCGTCGTCCATGTCGCTGCCGCCGCCGGATGGTGCGCCACCACCACCGCCGCCATAGCCACCATCGTTGCCGCCGTAGCCGCCGCCGGATGCGCCACCCCCATAGCCGCCACCGCCGCCATAGTTGCCGCCACCGCCACCTTCGTTGCGGCTGTCGAGCATGGTCAGCGTGCCGTCATAGCCGTTCAGCACGACTTCTGTCGAATAGCGGTCCTGACCGGACTGGTCCTGCCATTTGCGGGTCTGCAACTTGCCTTCGATATAAACCTTGGACCCTTTCTTGAGGTACTGTTCCGCGATGCGCACCAGCCCTTCCTGAAAAATCGCCACAGTATGCCATTCGGTCTTTTCGCGGCGCTCGCCGGTATTTTTGTCTTTCCATGTCTCGGATGTCGCAATCCGCAGGTTTGCGACCTTGCCACCGTTCTGGAACGTCCGCACTTCAGGGTCAGCACCCAGATTACCGATGAGAATAACTTTGTTGACTGATCCGGCCATGATGGCACCTCCGACGATTCTGCTTTGCGCTTTTGTGACAGACACGGGATGGCGCAACAAGGTTAACGAGTGGTTCACGTGCAAGAGCATTGGCGTGGGCGGACAAAAGGACTAGGTATCTCTCATGCAAAACCGATGAGAGCGCCCCTGATGTTCCGACTGCCAGTGATTGCCTGCCTGTTTGTCGCTTTGGCCGCCACACCCGTCGTCGCACAAGAGCAGGTGTCCACCATGTCGCGCTCGGGACTGCTGAAAAGCCAGACATCGGTTTTGGACGGGCGTGCCGCCGAGCAATACGAGAATTCGGTCCGCCTTCAGCCGCCCCGCGCGGAAGGGTTCACGATCACCCCCGCCTATACAGGCACCTACAACGGCCCGTATCTGCGCCTCGCGCAGGCGGCGGCGACGCGCCACGGTATTCCGGTCGGGCTTTTTCTGCGTCTTGTCGCGCAGGAAAGTGGTTGGAATCCGACGGCGCGGTCTGTGAAAGGGGCCTTGGGGTTGGCGCAGCTGATGCCCGAAACCGCAGGTGCGTTGGGGGTTGATCCGCTGGATCCGGCACAAAACCTTGAGGGTGGCGCACGCTATCTGCGTGCGCAATATGAGGCCTTCGGATCATGGCCGCTGGCGCTGGCGGCCTATAACGCAGGCCCTGGCGCAGTTGAGCGGTATCGCGGTATTCCGCCTTTTGCGGAAACGCAAAACTATGTCCGGGTGATCTGGGGCGACTAGCGCGCCTTTTCAGGCCCTTGCAGGTGCTGTCCCTGTCCTGCGGAAATCCGTGGGGGCCTGACCCGATTTTTCCTGAAAGCTGCGGGTGAAATAGGCGGGCGAGCTGAACCCCAGACGCTTGGCGATCTCCTGCACGGGTATCGTTGTGTCGCGCAGCAAGGTACAGGCCTCATAGTGGATACGGTCATTGAGCAGCGACAGGGCAGAGCGGCCGCAGGTCTGCCGGCAACTGCGTGCCAGATGCGTAGGTGTCACACCGAGGGCTGCGGCATAGCTCGCGACACTGCGATCCGAGCGGAAATCCTGCGCGATCAAGGTGGTGTATTGTGCGACAAGTTTGGCCGCAGCCGTTGCGCGTCGTGCGTCGCGTGTTGCCGGGTTCTGGTTCATCAGTTGACGTTCCACGAAAATCCCCAGCAGGCCGAAGTGACAAAGCGCTGCCCGCTGATCACCCGTCGGCTTGAGTTCGCGTTCAATCGCCTCGATCAGCGAAACCAACTCTTTTTGCGGGACCACATCCAAAAGCCGCAAGTGAAACGGCGCGTCCGGCCAACCGGTTGTATCGGGCAGGGTCATAATTTGGCCAAAGACAGTGGCGCCCACTTCGATGCCGTACATCGTGTGGGGCGGAATATAGATCAGGTTGTTGGGGCCGTAGCCATTGGTCAGCCCTGCGACCGTGATCCGGCCCTGACCTTTGGTGATGTGGATCAATCGCGCCGTGCTATGGCTGCGCATGGCCTCGGTCCGCCAGCGCGACGCGGGACCGCCATGTGTCAGGGTGGCCAGCGCAAGCGCTGCGTGATCGGTGCTCATCATGTTCATCAACTTGCCTCATTGTTGATTTTTCGCAAGTCTTTGCAGATTTCGCTTTGGATTCAATCCTCTGCTGAATGAGCGAATCGGAGTGTTGCAGATAAGTCAGGGTTGTCTGCCGCAATGTGGTGCCAATCCTTATGCCGCGCGCGGAACCACGTGCGCTGGCGCTTGGCATATTGCCGTGACGCAATGATCGCGGCCTCGCGTGCGTCGGGCAGGCTGAGGGTGCCTTGGAGATGGGCGATCAGTTCGGGCGCGCCGATGGCTTTTGAGGAAAGGTGATCGGGGTTCCAAAGGGGCAGCATGGCGCGCGCCTCATCCAAGGCGCCCTGGTCCAGCATCTGATCAAAGCGCCGCGCAATCCGGTCATTCAGCCAGTCCTTGGGCGCATCCAGCGTGATGCAAGTGGACGCATTTACAGGAAGCAGCGGCGGTGTTGTGTTGTCTTGCCAATCGGCAAGGCTCTGACCGGTGGCTTGGAGCACTTCCCACGCACGTTGCACCCGCATCCGGTTCCGGGTGTCGATGCGACCTTTGGTTTCTGCATCAAGTGCGGCAAGCAGCGCGGGCAGGGGCAGGGCGTTTCCGGCCTCTCTGATTTCGGGCGGTGTTGGCGGTATTTCAGCCAAACCTTGGGTTAATGCGTGAAAGTTCAAGCCTGTGCCACCGACAATGATCGGGCGCTTTGGGCGGTCTAGAAAGGGGGCAACGTCGCGCAGCCAGTGCCCGACGGAATAATCCGCATCAAAGGGCACATGCCCGTAAAGCGCGTGTTCGGCCAAAGCCAGATCATGGTCATCGGGTCGTGCCGTCAGTATACGCCAGCCGTCAAAGACCTGCAGCGCATCGGCATTCACGATCAAACCCCCTTGGGTCTGCGCGATATGCAGCGCCAGCGCAGATTTACCCGAGGCGGTCGGCCCCGCGATCAACACCGGCCGCTCCGGCAGGATCAGCGGTATATCGGCTTTTATGGTCACGTCGTTGTGCTGTTTCACCCGGCGGACACTAGTCAGTTACGGCAAAAGCGCCTTCTTCAAAGTTTGGACCAGCTGGGCCAAAGTCGAAAACAGCCTCACCTGCGATGCTGTCAACCATTGAGCCATCGTTGAGGAAGTATCCGGTCAACCCGATGGTGGCGTCATAGGCTTCGCCATTCGGTCCAGAGAGCGCGCCTATAAGTGGAATGCCCTCGAAATGGGGATCAAATTCAGCGCTGTCGACGGGATTTTCTACTGCGTCACGCACAAAGCCACCATTTCCTGTCAATGTGCCAGTCAAAGCATCACCAGTGCTGAAAATGAAATTACCCGCGTGACCGACCATCGTATTGGTATCAAAAGCAACGTCCAGCTGCAGTTGGCCGATCAGGGTGCGGCCGTCGTCCGGATTGGTTGTGTCGTTTTCTTCAAGTGCGCTCACCGCACCAGTGTAGGATGTAACGCCGGATGCGACACCTGCAAAATCGGCGCTTTGCGCTATCTTGGTATCGTCAACAAGCGAGCCGTCGTCGTTCACCAGATCATCTGGATCTGAGATCGACTGAAGGTCGGCAAAATTGTCGAAGGTCGTCGCGAATTCGAATTGTTCCGCAGGTCCGTCACAGCCGGCAAGGCCAAGTGCACCGATAAGAAGAAGACTTGTCTTGGTCACAGTTTGCATCGGGTGTTCCTCTGGTCAGGTTGCGGGCGCGGACCCAACTGAATTTGTCTCGCGGAATGAATATGTTGCGACCATAGGGCGCAGGGTTCGCTCCGGTCAACGTCTGGCAATGCCTTTTGTGGTGATTGTGGCATTGAAACTACCGCCATTTTCCGACATTTTGCCGCTCAATCAATCAGACATAGGGGCGCGCCATGAGCGGTACTGAGAAAACAGCATATAAACGTGTGATGCTTAAGATCTCGGGTGAGGCGCTGATGGGCGACACATCCTTTGGTTTGCATCCCCCAACAGTGCAACGCGTTGCGCGCGAGGTGCAGTCGGTCCACGAGATGGGTGTCGAGATTTGCATGGTGATCGGTGGCGGCAACATCTTTCGCGGGCTGCAAGGCTCGGCCCAGGGGATGGAGCGCACGACAGCCGACTATATGGGGATGCTGGCCACGGTGATGAACGCGCTGGCGATGCAATCGGCATTGGAAGAACTGGGCATCCATACCCGGGTGATTTCGGCCATTACCATGAACGAGGTGGCCGAGCCCTATATCCGCCGCCGCGCCGTGCGCCACCTTGAAAAGAAACGTGTTTGTATCTTTGCGGCGGGTACGGGCAACCCGTATTTCACAACAGATACCGCCGCAACCCTGCGCGCCAGCGAGATGAATTGCGAGGCGATCTTCAAAGGCACCAAGGTGGATGGCGTCTATGACAAGGACCCCGCCAAGCATGATGATGCGGTCCGCTATGACAATGTGTCCTACGACGAGGTACTGCAAAAGCATCTGGGTGTGATGGACGCCAGCGCCATTGCCCTGGCGCGTGACAATGATCTGCCGATTATCGTGTTTTCTTTGGATGAACCGGGCGGATTCAAGGGTATTCTGGCCGGCGAAGGCACCTATACGATTGTGAAAGACTAGGGCGCGCTGGTGCGCCCCCTCTCGAACAACATTTGTGATTTGCCAGCATAAAAAGGGCAGTTGCACGAAAACTGCACAATAGCGCCAGATTTGCCTGACTATACAAGGCTGTCCCTTTGGCCTAAAACGATCAAAAGCGGGCTGCGCCCGATGAGGAAGAGCAAGTAGAACATGTCTGACGATTTTGAACTCGATACCGATGATCTGACCCGCCGCATGGAGGGTGCAATCGCGAACCTGCGTGTTGAACTGGCGTCATTGCGCACCGGCCGCGCATCCGGTTCGATGCTGGAACCTGTGATGGTGGATGCCTACGGGTCGATGACACCGATCAATCAGGTGGGCACTGTGAACGTGCCGGAACCACGGATGGTAACCATCAACGTCTGGGACAAGGCGCTGGTTGGGAAAGTCGAAAAAGCCATTCGTGAGAGCGGCTTGGGGATCAATCCTCAACTGAACGGCACGATTATTATGCTGCCGATCCCCGAGTTGAACGAGGAACGCCGCCGTGAGTTGACCAAAGTCGCCGGCCAGTATGCCGAAAGCGCGCGTGTTGCGATCCGCAACCTGCGCCGCGACGGCATGGACCAGATCAAGAAAGCCAAAAGCGATGGCCTGTCCGAGGATGACCAGAAATTCTGGGAAGCGACGGTACAAGAAGTGACCGACCTGCATATTAAGCTGGTCGATGAGACGGTCGAGACGAAACAAGCTGAAATTATGCAGGTCTGACCCGCAAGGTTTTTACCAGAAGGGGGCCATATGCCCAAGGACGCAGACGCCAAATCATCGCCCGCTCATGTCGCGATCATCATGGATGGCAACGGGCGTTGGGCACAAAAACGCGGGCGTCCGCGTCTGTTTGGTCACCATGCGGGTGCGCGCAAGGTGCGTGAAATCCTCGAGGCCTGTCCTGATCTTGGGGTTAAGTACCTGACAATATTTGCGTTTTCGACCGAGAACTGGAAGCGCACCCAGACAGAAGTCGCGGGATTGATGAGCCTGTTCCGTCGCTATCTCGAGCGTGAGGCGCAGGAGCTTTTTGATAGCGGGGTCTGTGTCCGTTTTATCGGTGACCGTGTGCGGCTTGATGACAAGCTTGTCTCGTTGATGGATGATCTGGAACTGCGTACTGCGGGCAATGATCGTGTGCATCTGACTGTCGCGCTGAACTACGGTAGCCGCGATGAGGTGACCCGAGCCGCCAAGCGTTTGGCTTACGAGATCGAGCAGGGCCGCTTGACCCATGAAGATGTCGATGCCGAAACGCTTGCACGGTTCCTGGATACGCATGTTCTGCCCGACCCCGATCTGGTGATCCGCACCAGTGGCGAAGCGCGGATCTCGAATTTCCTGCTGTGGCAGTCGGCCTATGCCGAATATGAATTTGTCGACACGCTCTGGCCCGATTTCACGGCCGAGGAGTTCGCCCGCGTCCTGCGCGATTATGGCAAGCGGGACAGACGTTTCGGGGCTGTCCGAGCCTGAGAATGACCAATGCCGCGCCTCCGCCCGCAAAATGGGATGATCTGACCGTTCGCCTCACTTCAAGTGCTGCAATGGTCGTGATCGGCGCCTTTGGTGTGATACTGGGCGGTCTCTGGTTCCAGATGCTCGTTGTTTTTGTCACAGCGGTCATGGTGTGGGAACTGTGGATGATGATCCGTCCCGGCGAACCGACCAAAGGCATGTTGATGGCGGCTTTGGTTGCCTCGGTCATGTCGGGCCAGTTGGCGGAAGGATCGGCGTGGGGGATGCTGCTGTTTCTGGTGGTTCCACTGATCGGGGTCACGCAGCTCAAGACCGAGATCAAGACGTTCTTCTTTTTTGCTTTGGGGATTCAGCTTGCGGGCTGGGGCCTTGTGCATTTCCGTACGGACTTCGGGTTTACGTGGCTCTTGTGGCTGATGTCGGTTGTCATCGTCACCGATATTTTTGGTTATTTTGCAGGTAAATCGCTGGGGGGGCCCAAGTTCTGGCCCCGGATCAGCCCCAAGAAGACTTGGAGCGGGACAGTTGCAGGCTGGCTGGGCGCTGGTCTGGTGGGCTTTGTGTTTTCGCTTTTCACCGATGCGGGGATTATGATTGTCCTGTTTTCAATGCTGCTGAGTTTTGCGGGACAGATGGGTGATATCGCGGAAAGTGCGCTGAAACGCCGGATGGGGGTGAAAGACAGCTCGACACTGATCCCCGGCCATGGCGGGTTGTTTGATCGCTTCGATGCGCTCTTGGGGGCGTCGCTGTTCCTCCTCGTCCTTGCGGATGTCTTCGGTGTGCCAGGGGTTGTCTGGTGAGGCGGATTTCGGTTTTCGGGGCGACAGGATCAATCGGGCAGAATGCGCTTGATCTGGTGGCGCGTGATGCGGATGCCTATGATGTTGTGGCCCTGACAGGCGGGCGTAATGTGGCGCAGCTTGCAGCGGATGCACGGCGGTTACGCGCGGAACTGGCTGTGACCTGCTATCCTGAATGCTATCATGAATTGAAGGACTTGCTGGCCGATACGGATGTAGAGGTTGCAGTGGGGCCGGATGCCATCGCCCAAGCGGCGGCGCGGCCTGTAGACTGGGCGCTTTCGGCGATTGTGGGTGCGGCCGGGTTGGTGCCGGGGTTGGAGGCCTTGGCCCATGGCACGACACTTGCGCTTGCAAACAAGGAATCTCTCGTCACCGCAGGGCCGCTTTTGCTGGGCCGTGCCAAAGCGCATGGCGCGACGGTGCTGCCTGTGGACAGTGAACATTCAGCTGTTTTTCAGGCGCTGGTCGGTGAACATATGGCGGCTGTCGAGCGGGTCATTATCACCGCAAGCGGCGGCGCGTTTCGTGACTGGCCGGTCGAGAAACTCGCCACTGCGACACTGGCCGAGGCCTCGAGCCATCCCAACTGGGACATGGGGCAGCGCATCACCATCGACAGTGCGTCGATGTTCAACAAGGCAATGGAGCTGATTGAAACCAAAGAGTTTTTCAACGTCACGCCTGATATGATCGAGGTGCTGGTGCATCGTGAAAGCCTGATCCATGCGCTGGTGGGCTTTAACGACGGGGCGCTGATGGCCCATGTGGGCCCGCCCGATATGCGCCATGCCATCGGCTATGCGCTGCATTGGCCGGAACGGCGCGCGCTGCCTGTCGAACGGCTTGATCTGGCCAAGATCGGCAGCCTGACATTCGAAGCACCCGATCCGGCGCGTTATCCCGCATTGGCCATTGCCACGCGCGTCATGGAACAGGGGGGGCTGTCCGGTGCGGTCTTTAATGCGGCCAAAGAGCGCGCGCTGGACGGATTTATTGCAGGCGACATAGGTTTTCTGGATATGTCAGCGGTGGTTTCGCGCACGCTCGACAAAATGTCATCGGATGGTGGGCTGCAAAATGCGGCAATTACCCTAGATAACGTGCTAGAGACCGACCGACTTGCGCGGATCTATGCCGCCGAAACCTTTAGCCGACTGGGATAAGACCTTTGGACCTGATGCAGTTTGTGCCGATGTTCGGCAACTTCGCCTTCATGATTGTGGCTTTCATTGTGGCGCTGTCGGTAATCGTGGCGATCCATGAATATGGTCATTATATCGTCGGGCGCTGGTGCGGCATCCACGCCGAGGTGTTTTCGCTCGGGTTTGGTCCGGTAATCTACCGCCGCGTCGATAAACGCGGCACGACATGGCAGATTGCAGCGCTGCCTTTGGGCGGTTTTGTCAAATTTCTCGGTGACGCGAATGCGGCCAGCGTGGGTAGCGACGGGCAGGTGTCCGAGGCTGATCTGCGCCGCACCATGCTGGGTGCGCCACTTTGGGCGCGCACGGCAACAGTGGCGGCAGGGCCTGTGTTCAACTTTGTGCTGGCGATTGCGATTTTCGCGGGCTCGATCATGTTTCAGGGCCGCTCGACCGATCCGTTGACCTTTGGCGAAATGCGCCCGTTGCCTGCTAGCTATGCCTCTGATCTGCGCGAGGGTGATCAGGTGATTGCTGTCGAAGGCATTGTATTCAATGACCCCGAGCGGACAGTGGATATGTCCGATCTTGTGCCCCTGCGCGAGCGGCTTGAATATACAGTTCTGCGCGATGGTGATCAGATAACAGTAGAAGGCCCGTATTTCTTCCCCACAGCGGTGTCGAGTGTCAGCCCAAGGTCGGCGGCGGATGATGCCGACATCAAGGTGGATGACGTTGTCACCGCCATCAACGGAGAGCCGGTTTTCGCATTTGCGCAGGTCCAGGAAATCGTTCTTCAGGCGGACGGCGCGCCACTGGTCTTCACGATTTGGCGGGATGGGGAAACGCTGGAAAAAACCATCGCGCCGCGTCGCGTTGATTTGCCGAATCCCGAGGGCGGGTTCGAGACGCGCTGGTTAATTGGCATCAGCGGCACGATTTTCTTTGAAGAAAAAACCGAAAGCGTGGGGCTTTTCACAGCCATCAGTCTTGGCGCGCAGGGGCTGTGGAACACGACGACAACATCGCTTTCGGCGATGCAGCATATTCTTTTCGGTCAGATTTCGACCTGCAATCTGTCCGGTCCTGTGGGTATTGCCGAAACCAGCGGGTCAATGGCCGAGCAGGGCCCCCAGAGCTTTATCTGGTTTATTGGCGCGCTGTCCGCCGCAGTGGGCCTGATCAACCTCTTCCCGATCCCTGTGCTGGATGGTGGGCACCTTGTGTTTTATGCCTATGAAGCCGTCACACGGCGTAAACCCAGTGACCGTGCTGTCCAAGTCTTTATGTTTGTTGGATTGTCTCTGATCCTGTCGCTGATGATGTTCACGATTCTCAACGACACGATCCTTTGTCCGTAATTCTGCACGGGCTTTTCATGTAAAACAGACGCGCTGGCGTTTTGACAACCGCGTATATTGTCGCTACTCAATTCTGTAAGAATAATCTGGGTACGGGCGGTCGTTATGAAGACAAGTGTAGGGCGCTTTCTGGCGCAGGGTTTTGCGAAAGTGCGGTCATTCTGGATGGCGCTTTGTATCGTGGTTTTGGCGACCGGTGCCGCAAACGCACAAAGCTTCGCCTTCAGCAGCTTCGAGATCGAAGGCAATCTGCGGGTGGCAGACGGCACAATCCTGACATTCGGCGGACTGGCGCCCGGTACTGCGCTTTCGACTGCGGAGCTGAACGCAGCGGGGCAGAATATTCGCGCCTCCGGCCTTTTCGAGAGTGTCGAACTGATCCCGCAAGGCAACCGGTTGCTCATCCGTGTGGTCGAATATCCGACGATCAATCGTATCAATATCGAGGGAAACAACCGCCTGCGTGACGAGGAACTTCTGGCACTTGTGCAATCCCAACCACGGCGTGTCTTTACGCCTGCGCAGGCCGAAGCCGATACCGCCGCAATCACCGAGGCCTATGCGCGCCGCGGGCGGATCAACGCCACCGTCACACCGCGGATCATTCCACAATCTGACAACCGCGTTGATCTGGTGTTCGAAGTGGTGGAATCTGCTGTGACCGAGATCGAGCGCATCTCGTTTGTCGGCAACAGGACGTATTCAGAAGGGCGTTTGCGCCGCGTGCTGGAAACCAAACAGGCAGGTATTTTCCGCATTCTGGTTGGACGTGATACCTACTCGCCCGAGCGTGTGGCGCAAGACCGCGAAGCGCTCACTGATTTTTACCGCTCGCGTGGCTATATCGACTTCGTGCTGCAGAACATCGACGTGTCGCTGACGCGTGAGCGCGACGCCTATCTGGTGACGTACAATATACGCGAGGGACAACAGTTCCGCTTTGGCAACACGTCGATTTCGAGTGAAATCAATGGCGTGAATGCTGCTGATTTTGCCGATTTCATTGGTGTGCGGTCAGGCGCGACTTACTCGCCGGTGCCGGTCGATTCAGATATCAGCCGGATCGAGCGGGAAGCTGCAGCGCGGGGGCTACGCTTTGTCGAGGTCGAACCGCGCCTGTCACGCAATCCGCGCGATCTGACGATTGATGTGAATTATGTGCTGGTATCGGGTGAGCGCGTCTTTATCGAACGCATCGACATTGAAGGGAACGGGACAACACTGGACCGCGTGATCCGCAACCAGTTCCGTTCGGTTGAGGGCGACCCGCTGAACAGCCGCGAAATTCAGGAAAGTGCGCGGCGTATCCGTGCCCTCGGCTTTTTTCAGGGTGTCAATGTTGACACGCGCCCCGGTTCATCGCCGAGCCAGCGCATCGTTGATGTGAACGTGACAGAAGGGCCCACCGGAACGCTGTCGTTCGGTGCCAACTTCAATACCGATAACGGGATCAGCTTGCTGGCCTCTTACCGTCAAAGCAACTTTCAAGGTCGCGGGCAGCGTTTGAATTTTGACTTCTCGACCGCCGAAACCAACCGCCGATTTGGCTTTGGTTTTACCGAGCCACAGCTTTTGGGACGTGATCTGCGAGGGTCATTCGACCTGAACTACGGAACAACAAACAACGAAAACGCGCTCTATGATACCGAAACACTGCGGATGTCGCCTGCGGTCAGTTTCCCGATCAGTGAAACCGGACGTTTGTCTTTGTTCTATGCGCTTGAGTACACCGATCTGACCGATGTGTCAGCCGATGCCAGCACCATCATCCAGAACGAAGGTCTTGTCGGCGGTGTCTGGACGAATGCGATCGGTTATAACTACAGCTATGACAGCCGCCGGACAGGCGTGAACCCGACGACCGGCTATGTGTTGCGCTTTGGCCAGGAGTTCGGCGTCGGTGACTCGCAGTTCATCAAGACAACAGCTTTTGCAGGTGCCGAAACGGCGATTCTGAACGAGGAGGTCACCGTGCGCGCCTCTTTGCAGGGGGGCTTGCTGAACTATCTGGATGGCAACAGCCGCGTGACTGACCGTTTCTTCCTTGGTAGCCGCCTGATGCGCGGTTTTGAGGCCGGTGGGATCGGTCCGCGCGATGAGGATACCGATGATGCATTGGGCGGGAACGCTTTCTCTGTACTGACGCTTGAAACTGAATTCCCGCTTGGCTTGCCAAGCGAATACGGGATCACGGGCGGTGCCTTTATCGACTATGGTTCGGTGTGGGATGTGGGCGAGATCGGGACAGCGAATGTCGTCTCGAATGACCCAATCGCGCGCTCTGTTGCCGGTCTGTCAATCTTCTGGACCACCCCGATCGGCCCGCTGCGGTTCAACTTTACAGAGCCGCTGGATGTTCAGGACTTTGACAAGACACGGAACTTTGATGTGACCATTTCAACAAACTTCTGATGGCTATGCTGCGCGCAATCATTGTCTGGCTGATACTGGTGTTGCCCGCATCAGCCCAGCAATCCTCACCTCCGGTGCTGATTGTTGACAGTGATCGTTTGTTTATCGAAACACTCTACGGCCAGCGTCTTGCCGCAGAGCTGGCCGAACAGGCGGCCGCGCTGCAAGCCGAGAATGACCGCATTGTTGAATCGCTGACGCTTGAAGAGCGCAGCCTGACGATCCGCCGCCCCGACATGACACCAGAGGACTTTCGCGCCGAAGCCGAGGCTTTTGACCGCAAGGTGCAGGATGTGCGCCGCGTGCGTGATGCCAAGAACGTCGAATTGCAGGTTGCCACCGCCGAAGCGCGTGCGCGGTTCGAGCAACGTGTGCAGGGGATCGTGGCCAATTTGATGCTGGAACGCGGAGCGGTTCTGGTGTTGGAGCAGCGCAACGTGGTCCTGTCTGTGCGCGCAGCGAATATCACCGATGATGCTATCGTGCGGATTGATGCGGAATTGGGCAACGGTGAAGAGTAGCCGATGCTTGCCGCGCTTCTCGCGGCTTGGTAGTCATGTCCAAACGGCGGCTATGGCGCGCCACAAGCAATAAGAGGAGCCGCCCCGCATGAGCGAAGCTGTCACCACCGCCGATATCCAGCTGATCCAGAAAATCCTGCCGCATCGCTATCCGTTCCTGCTGGTGGACAAGGTGCATAGTATCAATGGCACCACATCTGCCGTAGGCATCAAGAACGTCACCATGAACGAGCCGCATTTTCAGGGCCATTTCCCCGGCAACCCGATTATGCCAGGCGTGACGATTGTCGAGGCGATGGCGCAGACAACCGCCGTGATGGTGGGTGCATCTCTGGGACTGACCGATGGCAATCTGCTGGTCTATTTCATGGCAATTGATGGCTGCAAGTTCCGCCGCAAGGTCGTGCCCGGCGATGTGCTTGAAATGCATGTGGAAACCACACGGGGCAAACCGGGTGGCAAGGTCTGGCGCTTCCGCGGTGTGGCAACTGTCGATGGCGAAATGGCCGCCGAGGCCGAGTTTACCGCAATGATGGATATGCAAGCTTGATGGCAGGCATTCACCCCTCTGCTGTGATCGCTGACGGCGCGCAAATTGGCGCGGATTGCGTGATCGGCCCATTTTGCGTGATCGGTAAAGACGTGGTGCTGGGCGATCGCGTGACGCTCAAAAGCCATGTTGTTGTCGACGGGGATACCCATATCGGCGATGACACGACGGTCTTTCCTTTTGCGGTGATCGGCGAGATCCCGCAGGATCTGAAATTTGACGGCGAGAAGACCCGTCTGCGTATTGGTGCCCGCAACCGCATCCGTGAACATGTGACGATGAACACCGGCACCGCGAACGGCGGGGGTGAGACGCGGGTGGGCGATGACGGGCTGTTTATGGCCGGCTGCCATATCGCCCATGACGCGCAGATCGGTGACCGTGTGATCGTGGTAAATTCATCCGCCGTCGCGGGACACTGTATTATCGAGGATGACGTGATCATCGGTGGTTTGTGCGGGGTGCATCAGCATGTGCGCATCGGGCAGGGTGCGATCATCGGCGCGGTGACGATGGTGACCAAAGACGTGGTGCCGCATGGTCTGGTGCAAGGGCCGCGCGGCGTTCTGGACGGGCTCAACCTTGTGGGGTTGAAGCGCAAGGGCGTCAGTCGCGGCGATATCACGGCATTGCGTGCAGCCTTTCAGATGCTGCGGGACGGTGAAGGCACTTTTCAGGATCGCGCCAACCGGCTGGCTGATGAAAGCGACAGCGCCTATGTGCAGCAAATGGTGGCGTTCATTCTGGGCGACACCGACCGTAATTTCCTGACGCCGGGCTGATGCTTGCGCTGATTGCCGGAACCGGGGATTTGCCGCCCGCGCTCGTGGCGCGCCTGCCAGAGCGCCCGCTGATCTGTGCACTTGACGGGTTTCGCCCTGCGCTGACACCCGAGATCACGTTTCGTATTGAACAACTGGGCAGTTTTCTGAACGCATTGGTAGACCGCGGCGTGACCGAGGTTTGCCTTGCAGGGGCCATCAAGCGTCCGGCTATTGATCCTGCGGCCATTGATGCGGCCACCCAACCGTTGGTGCCGCGCATCATGCAGGCGATTTCACAGGGGGATGACGGGGCTTTGCGCGTCGTCATCGAATTATTCGAAGAGGCGGGGCTGGTCGTGCGCGCCGCCCATGAGATCGCGCCCGATTTGCTCCCGCCTGCAGGCGTGCTGAGCCGCAAGCCTGTGACAATTGATCAAAGACAGGACGCAGTGACCGCAGAACAGACCATTGCCGAGATGGGGCGCGCGGATGTGGGCCAGGCCTGCGTGGTGCGCAATGGCCGTGTTCTGGCGCGCGAAGGGCAGGCCGGCACAGATGCGATGCTCGCCCGGTTCGCCCCCAGCGATGATCCCCTTTGGGGTGTGGTTGACGGTCTGGGGGCGGTTCTGGGTGGTGCGGCTGAATGGCTGAGCGGTGCAGATGGTGAGCCGACCGATGCGCGGGGTGCGGTATTGTTCAAAGCGCCCAAGCCCGATCAGGACCGCCGCGCGGATTTGCCCGTCATCGGGCCGCAAACCGCCAAGGGTGCGGTTGCAGCAGGCTTGAGTGGTATTGTGATCGAAGAGGGAGGCGTCATGGTCTTGGCCCTCGATGAGGTGCTGGCCACCCTTGATGCGGCAGGGCTGTTCTTCTGGGTGCGGCCCAAGGGGGGCGCATGAGAGTTTTTGTGATCGCGGGTGAAGCCTCGGGTGACAAATTAGGCGCGGCCCTCATGGCGGGATTGAAGACGCTGCGCCCTGAAGTGACATTTGACGGCGTTGGCGGACCTTTGATGCAGGCCGAGGGGCTGGAAAGCCGCTTTCCCATGGAAGAACTGAGCGTCATGGGGCTTGCCGAGATCCTGCCGAAATATCGCGCACTTAAGGCGCGGATAAGGCAGATGGCCGAGGCGATTATCGCGACGAAACCCGATGTGCTGATCACCATCGACAGCCCTGATTTCTGCCTGCGTGTCGCGCGGCTGGTCAAAGCGGGAAGTGATATTCGCACTGTGCACTATGTCGCCCCGACGGTCTGGGCATGGCGGCCGAAGCGTGCGGAAAAGATGGCGCGGCATATTGATCATGTCTTGGCCCTGTTCCCCTTTGAGCCACCCTTGATGCAGGCCGCAGGCATGGACTGCGATTTTGTGGGGCATCCTGTGGTCGCAGAACCTGTGGCCAACGATGCAGAGGCGGCGGCATTGGGTTCAGGCACCGTCGTGCTGGTCCTGCCGGGCAGTCGCAAAGGCGAGGTCGGGCGATTGGCTGAGCGTTTTGGCAAGGCGGTCGCCAAAATCGCAGCGTCCGTGCCGGATGCGCACTTCGTGATCCCGACAACGCGCGGTGTACACGATCTTGTGCAGGAGCAGGTCAAACACTGGGCCACGCCCGTGACGGTCCTGCCGCCGGGATCGCCTGACAAGGCCGCATGGTTCAAACGGGCCGATGTGGCACTTGCGGCCTCTGGCACAGTGTCACTGGAACTGGCAGCAAGTGGCACGCCGATGGTGATTGCCTATGACATGGCGTGGCTCAGCCGGATCATCATCAGCCGGATGTTGTTGGTGGATACGGTGACTCTGGTAAATCTGGTCAGCGATACCCGTGTTGTGCCGGAATTTATCGGCGAGGCCTGCCAGCCCGGTCCGATTGCCGATGCGGTGTTGGCGGTACTGGCTGATCCACAGGCCCAACAGGCCGCAATGGCGCTGACCATGGAACGGCTGGGGCAGGGCGGTGAGGCACCCGGCCTACGCGCGGCGAAGGCAGTGTTGGAGCGGCTTGATCAGGCGACCGTCAAGGATCAATAGGCCAAGCGCGAGGATTGCAAAGCCGATGTAGGCGCGTAGAGGCAGCGCCTCACCCAGCACGATTGCGCCCAAAACGATAGCGAAAGGGGCGACCAGCAAAGTGACCAGCATCGCGTTGCCACTGCCTGCAAGCGCCAGCACGCGGTAGTAGAGAATATATGCAATGGCTGTCGCGACCACGGCGTAATAGCTGATGGCGGCCCATGTTTGGGGCGCGAGGCTCAGGCTGACGGGCCCCTCGACCACCCATGCGGCAGGCAGCGTGATGAGGCTGGCACCGGTCAACATGCCCGCAGCCGCGACCTGCGGTTTGAGGTGACCCAGCGTTTTGCGCGCCCAGACAGCCGCCAGCGCATAGCTGATGGTGCCACCGATCACGGCCAGTTGGCCGAGCGACCGGAGGTCAAAGTCCTTGAAGGCGTTCAGGCCAATCGCGGTCGAGACCCCCAGAAATCCGATGCCCACGCCGATCGTCTTGCGTGCTGTCAGGCGTTCGTCTGCGAGGAAAAGTGCCGCGGCGCTCACACCGAAAATTGCGGTGGCGGCGTTGAGGATCGAGGTCAGGCCGGTTTCGATATGCAACTGCCCCCACGCCATCAGGCTGAAGGGGATCGCGTTGTTCAAAAGCCCCATCACCAGAAACGCAGCCCACACGCGCCGGTCTGTCGGCAGGGGCAAACGGCGGATCAGGACATAGGCCCACAGGATCACCATCGCCCATCCGGTGCGATGTGCAACCGAGGTGAGTGGCCCGATTTCTTCCAAGGCCACATGGACCGATAGAAAAGACCCGCCCCAAATGAGCGCGAGCATCAATAGCCCTGCCCAGGCCTGCGGCGAGATGGTTTTTTGTACTGGTGTCATGGCGCTGACATGCGTCCTTTGGCACTGTCTGTGCAACCCGTATCCTGCGCAAGCCATCGAAAAAGCCCCGCCGTTGAGGGCGGGGCTCTTGTTGCTTAAATCTGCGGTATGGGATCAGAAACTGAAGCCGATGTTAATACCAAAGCCAAGGGCTGTGTTATCTTCAAAGGTTGTACCGCTTCCGTCAGTCGCGTCGCCCAGCATAGCATATTCAATGCCGCCCGAGATTTCGGTGTTGTCGATTGTATAGCTTCCGCCGAAACCATAGCTCGTCGTGCCGTCTGTAGGTGCAAGCCGCGATGCTTCGTCACCCGTTGATTCCTCATAGGTGACACGAGCGAAAACAGAGAGATCCTCGTTGATTCTGCGACCTACGCCGATGCGGTAAGTGAAAACATCATTGTCGATCCCGGTCACACGGTCACCCACCTCGGCCTGATAGAGTGCAGGTCGGACTTCCCAAACGGACCACTCCGCCCAGCGCACTGAACCAAAAACGAGCGTGTCAGCGGCGACGCCGGTTTGGAAGTCGAGTGCCAGCGATTGTGGCAATTCGATCTCTGTAGTGCTGGATTCGGCAGGTAGAGTGGCAAACTCTTCGTCGGTGTCAAACTCATGAGTGACACCGCTTTCATATGTCAAAGAGACGCGCAATGCGATTTCAGGCATCTCGTATGCGGCACCCAAAACATAGCCGATCTGTACATCAGAATTTGCGGTGGCGGCATACGGCGATACGATAGCGCCACCGGACGCACCAGCGACGAGCGCAGTTGGTACAGCAATTGTCGCTTCTGACTGGATAGCGCGCAAGCCGCCAAAGACGGAAACAGCGTCATTCAGTTGGTACTTGCCCAGCACAGCAAGCTGCAGGCTTTTCCACTCTGCCGCCAATCCAGTGTAGGCGCCCGCAGTGTAGTTAGCATTCGCACCGTAAGGTTGGTTCAGAAAAACAGCCAGATCAATGTCTTCATTGATGCCATACTTCAAAGCGACCCCTACGCTGGTATAGCCTTCCGCCATATTGTCTGTCGAGCCGCCGCCAAGTCCATCTGGGTAGTCCCCGGAGACGTCAGGATTTACTGTCGAAAAAGACAGTTGTGCATAGTTGCCGTCCTCGAAGAGCACGGAATACGCGTTTCCGGACCGGTCAATCCCCCCCGCCGAAACAATACTCGTTGAAAGCAGCAGCGCCGCCCCTGCTGTCATTACGTTTTTCATTTCCTCATCCCTGTCATGAATAAAATGTGTGCAAATCACCCTAGGGAGTGCCCAAGCTTTACGTCAATTATTGACGCCACGTCATTTATTGCGACACGCCGTAGCGTCACATATCTGTAACAATCGGCTTGAGCCCAGGCTTTCGGAAGGGTGCGCGCCTAGGCCTTCGCAGGCCGCATCGCGCTGGTAATGTTGAGATAATTTGCCCCGAAAATGAGCGCGGCACCGACAAAAATCCACACTTCCAACGGTTCGTTGTAAAGCACCATCCCGACGATCGCGATGGTGGGCAGGCGCACGAAATCAATGGGCATGACGATGCTTGCCGGTGCGATGCTCAGCGCTTTGGTCAGGCAGAAATGTGCCAAGAGCCCCGCACAACCGATCAGCACCACCCAGGGCAGTGCCGCCAGCGATGGCAGCGCGATATCGCCGTCATATCCCGCGCAGATCAGACCAAAGACGGCCTGCATGGTTGTGAGATAGAAAAGGATTGTCGTAATCGTTTCGGTCTGGGTCAGTTTGCGGGTGAAAATCGCGGTCAGCGCAAAGAATACGGCACAACTGGCGGCGGCCATCAGGCCCCAACTGAGGTTGGCGGGATCGGGGCGGGCGACGATCAGGATGCCGATAAAGCCGATCATGGCGCTGAGCAGGCCGATTGTCGTAATCCTTTCGCGCAGGATCAGCGGAGACAGAAGGATCACCCAGATCGGGGTGGTGAATTCCAGCGCAAAGACCTGTGCCAGCGGGATCACGGTAATGGCATAGAACCACAGGTTCTGGCCCGCAAAATGGAACAGGTTCCGTGTGGCATGCAGACCCAGCCGGTTGCGCCCGACCTGCGAAATTGTGCCTGTCGCAATGGCGACGCTGACGACAATCGCAATACCTGTCAGGCTGCGGAATAACATGATTTCGAACGTATCGAGTTCTGTGCTGACGGTACGTCCAGCGACAGCCATCAGGGTAAAGGATGATATGGCGCCAATCATCCAGAAGGCTGCTTTTGCGACGGTGTTCATGCCAGCAGTTGTGCCTGTGTTTTGTGATTTGGCAAGCCCTGTCGGATCGTGTTTGGGTGGCTTTGGCAAATATGGGGTTTGAAATGCTGAAATGGATCATTGCGTTGGTGTTTCTGGGGCAGGCGGCAGGGGCTGATCCCGTGGCGCAGGTCGAGGCCGCAGCGCAGGCCGCGTTTGATCGCATGCCGGTGGTGCAGCAGGTTGATCAGATCGCAGGCCTTTGTGGTGCCGACGAAAGCGTCAATGCGGTGGTGGCCTATTGCACCACAACGAACCGGATCTTATTGGCGCGCGATGCGGTCAGCGCTCCGCAGACACCCTACATGCTGGCCCATGTCTATGGTCATGCGGTGCAGGTGCAGCATGGTGTTGCTGACTTTGCGCTGCGCCAGATCCGCCAACGCCGCACGGAAGAGGCGATGCTGCGCGGGTTGGTCACGCGGCAGGTGGAATGTATCGCAGGTTTTCTACTGGTGCGGGCCGGTGTGCCGCCGTTTGACCTGGAGACTGCGTTCGCGGAAGAGCCGTTCACTGACAGCCATTGGGGGCGTGATCCGCTCCGTGTTGGCCCCGAGGTGAGTATTGGGATGGCTGCGCGCGCGGAATGGCTGGCAATTGGACAGCAGGGGGATCTGGCGGCTTGCGGGCCGGGCGAGTTCACGGCCGAATTGCTGCTTGACGCGCTCAACCCCTAGGCGCGGGTCGCAAAAACATTTCCATCCATATCTGCGGCATCGCTGATCCTGCGGCCATCCGGATGCCACAGCGAAAAACCTTGATCCACAAGGATATCGAAGATCTCATCATGGTTGCGCGACACTTCGATCATCAGGCTGCGCACATGCTGCAGCACCTTTGCCGCCCCGACCAATACAGCCAGTTCCGCACCCTCGGCGTCGATCTTGAGCACATCGGGCCAGACGTTGTGGGTTGCGGCATAGGCATCAAGTGTCGTCGTATTCACGCGCCTTTTGCGGAGTTTCAGATCACCATGCTGTGCCGTGGCATTTCCGGTTTCCTTGGCGAATTGGGGGTCGAGCGAATTCATAAAGCCGCCAAGGTTCTCTTCATAAAACAGCGCCTTACCGATCTTGTCGCTAACGGCGACATTCACATGAACACATTGGGTGCAGCGTGCAATGTTGCGGCGTAGGAAATGCTGGTTCTGCTCACCCGGTTCGAACACATGGACCTGACCGCGGTGGCCGACCTTTTTGGCAAAAAACTGGGCAAAATAGCCGATATGCCCGCCAACCTCGAACACGATATCCCCGCGCTGGGTAAGTGCCGCCAGCCGCTGCATGGTGTCGCGTTCACGGTAACGGCCGTAAAACCAATAGCCCTTGTGGGCATAGCTGCGCAGGTGGAATGGCAGACCGGAGAACGGGTTGGTCATGGTTATCGCCCGGTCGCATTTGCGCAGCAGGGGCAACGCGAGCGATCGCAAAAGCCGGTTTGCGGCAATTCCTTCGCGGAATGGGCGGAAGGTCGGTCGGGTCAGAATGGGTTGCACGGATCTAGCTCATCAAGTTGCGGTCGGGATGAGCTTTGTGCGGAAGACTTAATAGTTGGTTAATTGCAGGTAAGATACTCGCACTGCACGATCTGCATACAGGATTTTACGCGTGAGGAATGCATTTTAAGTAGCTGGTTTTAATATAATAAATCCAAAAGCCTCATGCTTGTGCCGCGTCGTCCCGTTGCGCAAACACAACGAAACAATCTTCACATTGAACACCTACTGTTTCCACGTGAACTTACGTGCGTTTTCGCATCAGCGCCCGTGAGGATGTTACTCCCACTCGATCGTCCCGGGAGGTTTGCTGGTGATGTCATAGGTCACGCGGTTGATCCCCTGCACCTCATTGATGATCCGCGTAGCGGTCTCACCAAGAAATTCGTGGCTGAACGGGTAATAATCCGCTGTCATACCATCCACAGATGTCACCGCACGCAGCGCACAGGCAAAGTCATAGGTGCGCCCGTCGCCCATCACGCCTACTGTGCGCACCGGAAGGATGGCGACAAAGGCCTGCCAGATATCATCATAGAGGCCGTGGCGGCGGATCTGGTCGATATAGACCGCATCGGCCTTGCGCAAAATCTCAAGCTTTTCGCGGGTGATTTCGCCGGGACAGCGGATGGCAAGGCCCGGGCCGGGGAAGGGGTGGCGTCCAATGAAGGATTTGGGCAGGCCCAGTTCGACACCCAGCGCGCGCACCTCGTCCTTGAACAGTTCGCGCAGCGGTTCGACCAGTTTCAGACCCATCTTTTCGGGCAGGCCGCCGACATTGTGGTGCGATTTGATCGTGACCGAGGGGCCGCCGGAAAAGCTCACGCTTTCAATGACATCGGGGTAGAGCGTGCCTTGGGCAAGAAACGCCGCGCCCTCAATGCCGTTGGCGTATTTCTGGAACACGTCGATGAACAGCCGCCCGATAATCTTGCGCTTGGTTTCTGGGTCGCTCACGCCGTCAAGTTCGCCCAGGAACAATTCGGATTCGTCGGCGTGGATGACGTTAAGATTCATATGGTCGCGGAACATGCCCACGACCTCTTCGGCCTCGTTCAGGCGCAGAAGGCCGTGATCAACGAAAACACAGGTCAGCTGATCGCCGATGGCTTCGTGCAGCAGGGCGGCGGCAACCGAAGAATCAACACCGCCAGACAGCGCGCAGATCACATGGGCGTCGCCCACCTGCTCCTTGATGGCTTCGATGGCCTGTTCGCGGTAGGCGCCCATTGTCCAGTCACCGCTGAAGCCCGCGATGCGCACGAAGTTTTCATAGAGCTTCGCGCCGTTCGGCGTGTGGTGCACTTCGGGGTGGAATTGCACCGCGTAGAAGTTCCGCGCGACATCGGCCGTAATCGCAAAGGGCGCATTGGGCGAAGTGCCGTAAACCGAAAATCCAGGTGCAATTTCAGAGACATGATCGCCATGGCTCATCCAGACCTGTTCCTTGTCTGTCAGGAACCAGCCTTCAAGCAATGCCAGCTTGCCTTCCGGTTTGACATAGGCGCGGCCGAACTCGGCGGTGCCATGCCCGCTGGTCACTTTGCCACCCAGTTGCGTCATCATCGTTTGCTGGCCGTAGCAGATGCCCAGCACAGGGACACCCATCGTGAACACCGATTGCGGGGCGCGGGGCGATCCTTCGCGCGTGACGCTATCTGGACCGCCTGAAAGGATCACTGCTTTGGGCGCGAACGCGGCCAAAAACGCGTCGGTGACGTTCTGATAGGGGTGAATTTCGCAATAGACGTTCAATTCACGCAGGCGACGCGCAATCAGCTGCGTGACCTGGCTGCCGAAATCAATGATGAGAAGGCGTTCGTGGGTGCTGTTTTCCATGGCGCTTCGGTAATGGCAGGGCCGGATTTGTGCAAGGGGTGCTGATGATTTTCGCGCGCCGCAAAGGCCCGAAAATATGCTATGCTCTCCCCATTATTTTGAGGAGTTTGAAAGATGCAGATATTTGAGCACACATTGGCGCGTGTTGCCGTCTGGAACCTTGCGGGCTTTGGCGGCATAGATCAGGCGCGCATGAAACGGCAGGCCGAGGGGCTGGCTTTGCTGGATGCCGAGCTTGTGACCCTCGTTGAGGTCAATCCCGTCAGCTACATCAATGACCTCGCCGCCGAGATTGGCACCTATGGTTTGCACTACGATACCACGATCCTCCCGCAACCGGGGGGGCTGCATATCGGCTTCCTGCACAAAAAGGGCGTCGCGGTCAAAAATCCCCGACTGGTGCCCGGATCCGAGGGGGCCTACGCCAATGGCCGCCGCGCAATTGCGGTTGATGTCAAGATGGGCAAGTTTTCGGCGCATCTGCTTGGCGTGCATCTGAAATCGGGCCGCGACAGGCCGGAACAACAGCTGCGCGACACGCAATGTGTGGCGATTGGCGACTACCTGACGACTCTGCGCAATACCCCGGGTTATAAACGTAAAACGTTGTTGCTAATGGGTGATTTCAACATGATCCCCGGTCAGGACGTCAGCAATTTCCACCATTTGGGCGGTGACGACCTGATGGATTTCGTCTCAAGCTGGGATTTGCAGGACCGGTTCAGCCATATTCTGGATAAGGGCCGCGCGAACCTGCTGGATGGATTTGCCGTGTCGCGGACCTTTGCAGCAGATTATGTGCGCGGGTCGTTGCGTTTGTTTCCAATGCATTGGACGATGGATATGGGGCGTGAGCGGTTCAAGGACGAAGTGTCGGACCACCTGCCGTTTGTGGCCAGTTTTCGGGTCTACTGATGACGCATGTCGTTTTCGCGCCTCAGGGGCCGCAAATTTGGTAAGTGCATTCCCCGCTGCGTTGTATGAAGCACCAACATCACAGCGACACCACGGGGAATGATCATGTCGGACGCACCAGCAACAGCAGGCAGACGCGCACGGGGCGGAGGCGGGGCTGCCCGTCGCGCCGAGCGGACGGCTGTGAGCATTGAAACGGCGAAATATATCGAACGCAACATCCCCAATTATGAGGTTCTGACCGAAGAGGCGCTGGACGTCATCGAAGCCAACGCCGAAACCGTTCTGGCGGAAATCGGGATAAATTTCGTGGACAACCCTGAAGGTCTGGCGCGCTGGAAAGCGGCTGGTGCCCAAGTCGACGGCGAACGCGTCCGCATTCCGCGTGGTCTGGCGCGCAAGCTTTGCGCGACGGCTCCGTCGGAATACACCCAGCACGCCCGCAACCCCGCACGTAATGTTGTGGTTGGCGGCAAGAACCTTGTGCTTGCACCGGTTTATGGTCCGCCATTCGTGCGCGATGTCGATGGCGGACGGCGTTATGCGACGATGGCGGACTTCGAGAAATTCGTGAAGCTGGCCTATATGTCGAAATGGCTGCATCATTCCGGTGGGACCGTCTGTGAACCGACCGATGTGCCGGTGAACAAACGCCACCTCGATATGCTGCTGGCCCACATGATTTATAGCGACAAACCTTTCATGGGGTCGGTGACCGAACCCAGCCGCGCGCAAGACAGTATCGAGATGTGCGAAATTCTTTTTGGCAAAGAGTTTGTCCAAGAGAACACGGTCATGACGTCGCTGATCAACATCAACTCGCCCCTGACCTTCGACAGCATCATGATGGGCGCGCTCGAGGTCTTTGCCGCCAACAACCAGGCCTCGATCATCAGCCCGTTTATCGTTGGTGGCGCGATGGCACCTGTGTCGGTCGCAGGCACACTGACACAAGTCTTGGCCGAGGTCATGGCAGGGGTGGCCTATAGCCAGATCATCCGCCCCGGATCGCCGGTGATCATGGGGACATTTGTGACCTCGATCGATATGAACTCGGGCGCGCCGACATTCGGCACCCCTGAGGCCAGCCACATCACCTATGGGGCAGGACAGTTGGCGCGGCGTCTGGGCCTGCCTTACCGCTCTGCAGGTGCCTTCTGCGGATCGAAGCTGCCAGATGCGCAGGCGGCCTATGAGAGCGCCAACAGCCTGAACATGGGCCTGCTGTCAGGCGTGAATTTCATGCTGCACAGCTGCGGCTGGCTTGAAGGCGGGCTTGTGGCGTCTTTCGAGAAATTCGTCATGGATGCCGATCAACTGGGCGTGTTGCACCATTTTGCGCGTGGCGTGGACATGTCCGAAAACGGGCAGGCCATGGGCGCGATTGCGGAAGTGGGGCCGGGCGGGCACTACCTTGGCTGCGAACACACGCAGGCCAATTTCAAATCAGCGTTCTGGCGGTCGGACCTGTTTGATTACAAACCGTTCGAGACCTGGGACGAAGAGGGCGCGCGCGATACACAAATTCTTGCCAAGGCGCGGGTCGCGAAGCTGCTGGATACCTATCAGCAGCCCCCCCTCGATCCCGAGATCGAAGCACGTCTGCGGGCCTATGTTGCCGAAAAGAAGGCCAGCATGCCGGATGCATTTACGTAACTGAATGAAGGGCGGTGGCGCGCAACAGATGCGCTTCGCCCAGTATCGCGATGAGCACCTCGACATGGCGCGCGGGCCGATAGCTTGCGGCGTTGTCCTTGCGCTGCATGTCCATGACAGCCTCCACATCCAGCAACTGCATCAGCGCAGGGCTCGAGCGGGGCAAGCTGTCGCGCCCCAGAATACGGCGCAGATGCACCTCGCGGCGGTAATCATCGACGCCGAAGCGGGCGGCGCGCGCCAAGAGCGCGGGGCGTTTGAGCGTGGCAATTCGAGTGTGAAGATCAAGCATCTGTCAACTTCCTGTTACAGCGTAAAAGTCTGCCCAACATTACACAACCTATACGGGTGTTGCGGAAACACTATGAGCTAAGAACGCTGCGGTTAGGTTTGTTTATCTTTTGGAAAGAATAGTTGACGGGCAATTGGCGGCGTTAACAAATACGTAACCATGCACGCTCAGGTGGTATGCCATCATGCCCATTGCATGTGGCTCTGTCTGTTGCGTCGGTAGTTTCGGCAAAAGGATGCATGATCATGACAGCACCACAAGGGCGCAGAACCACGTCTGATCTTCCACGTTGGGTTCCTGATGCAGCCCGTCACTATCTTGTTCACACGGAAACTGGGCTGTCTATCCGCGCGCTTGCGCGGGCCAGTGACTGTCACCCGTCAACGGTTCTGCGACAGGTACGTCGCCTGGAAGGCCGCCGCGATGACCCGCTGATCGATGCAGCGTTGCGGTCGCTCTCTGCGCAGGTTTCTGCGCGTGACATCTTGAAAGAGGGAAAGTTGAAAACGATGAAAATGGAGTGTTTGAAGAGTGACCCGCATCAGCCGGTCGGCCTGACACAGGCGCGGATTGATCAAGAAGCCAAGCGCATCTTGCGGCGTCTGTGTGAACAGGGGGCCGTGCTTGCGGTGGCCCGCGAGATGGAGACATCCGTCGTCGTCCGCATAACGCCCGAATGCGAACAGGTGCGCACGGCTGTCGTTGAACGCGAGATCGCGCAGGCTAGAGCCCTGAAAGACTGGATTACCTGTCCTGATCCCGAGGGGCGGATTGCCCGATATTTTATTACCAATACCGGGCGCGCGGCCTTGCGGCGCCTGACAGCGGACGATGAAAACCGGGCCAGCGGATTCGCCGAACGCAGCGCCGATCCCGATGGTGATGCGGGGTGGGATATTGCCAGTATCGAAGGCACGCACCGTCCGCCATCGCGGGCCTATGCAACCGAAAGTCCGCTTGTGGGTCTGGCGCGCCGCAAAGATCGCGACGGCAAACCGTTTCTGCCGCGCGAGCTGGTCGCGGTGGGTGAACGGCTGCGCGAAGACTACGAGTTGGTGGAAGTGGGTCTTGGCGGCGGTGCAAGCTGGGAAAGCTTCGTGAACGGGGAAGCACTGGCCGAGGCCACCGAAGGCCCCAAGGGTGCGCTGGCCGCCCATGGCCGGATCAAGGATGCGCTGACCGAACTGGGTCCGGGGCTCGGGGATGTGGTTTTGCGGTGTTGTTGTTTTCTGGAAGGTCTGGAGCAGACCGAGAGAAAAATGGGGTGGTCAGCGCGTTCCGGCAAGATCGTCCTGCGGATCGCCTTGCAGCGCCTGAAGCGTCATTATGAGCAAACCCAAGGGCGCTATGGACCGATGATCGGATAACCGCATCGGGCCATGCACGCCGCACAGGCCCGACATGCAGATGCGCGTGATGGTTGGACAAATGCCAAGGGCGAGGCTAGGTATTGGGTAACATCACTGGAGCCCAATATGCCCACACGCGATTTGAAGATTCCTGCGCAGCGCCACCCTGAGAAACAGCGCCGCCCGGATTCGCCGCAACCCAAAAAGCCCGACTGGATCAGGGTCAAGGCACCCACATCGGAAGGCTATAAAAAGACCCGCGACATCATGCGCGACAATAAGCTGGTAACGGTCTGCGAAGAGGCGGGCTGTCCCAATGTCGGCGAATGCTGGTCCCAAGGCCACGCCACGATGATGATCATGGGCGAGGTCTGCACGCGGGCGTGCACATTCTGCAACATTGCCACCGGTAAACCGCCCGAGGCGCTGGACGTGTTTGAACCAGGCCGCGTGGCCGATGCGGTCAAGAAGCTCGGGTTGAATCACGTCGTGATCACCTCTGTAGACCGCGACGATGTCGAGGATGGCGGTGCCGAACATTTTGCCCAGACAATCCGTGCGGTACGCCGCCAGTCGCCCGGTACAACGATCGAAATCCTGACGCCTGACTTTATCCGCTGCGATCCCAAGGTCTTGGAGGTTGTTGTTGAAGCGCGCCCCGATGTGTTCAACCACAACCTTGAAACGGTCCCCGGCCTCTATCCGGAAGTGCGGCCCGGTGCCCGCTACTTTCATTCCCTGCGCCTTTTGCAGCGTGTGAAGGAGCTTGATCCGACGATGTTCACCAAATCAGGCATTATGGTCGGACTTGGCGAAGACAAGCAGGCCGTGATGCAGGTCATGGAAGACATGCGCGCCGGCGACATCGATTTTCTGACGATCGGTCAGTACCTCCAGCCAACGCCGAAGCACCATAGGGTCGACCGGTTCGTGACGCCGGAAGAATTCAAGACCTATGAAAAAGCCGCCTATAACAAAGGCTTCCTGATGGTTTCTGCGACACCGCTGACACGGTCATCCTATCATGCGGGCGATGATTTCGCGCGTCTGCGCGAAGCGCGTCAGAAAAAGCTCGGGCTGGCCTGATCACTCGGCCACAGGCGGGATCGCCTTGAGGTATGCGGCGATGGCGGCGCGGTCGTCATCGGTCAACTGGCCGGTGTTCTTGACGACTTCTGCCATCTCGCCGCCCGCACTGTCAAAATCGGGTGTGAACCCGCTTTTCAGATACTCTGCAATATCACGCTCGGACCATGACAGGACCGCTGTTGTGATGTTCGGAATACGCCCTTCGTCGGACGGATGCGGCGCACCACCCATCCAGCGCGCTGTGTCCAACCCGCCCAATGCGTTGCGGGGCGTATGACATTCGGCGCAGTGGCCCAAGGCCTCGACAAGATAACGTCCGCGGATCAGTTCGGGGCTCGCTGCTTCCTGCAAAACCCAGTCAGAGTTGGCGAAAAGGAATTTCCACGGCCCCAGCGCGATCCGCTGGTTGAACGGAAACGCCAGATCATGGGCCGCATTGGGTTGGTCGGAAGGGGGCAGGGTGCGCAGATGGGCGATCAGATCGACGATATCGCTGAGCTCTGCCTTGTTATAGCTTGTGTAGGGGAAAGCGGGATAGAGATGCGCGCCATTTTCACCGACCCCGCGCATGATCGCGCTGGCAAGCGCCAGATCGGACCACGCGCCCACACCATGCTCCGGATCGGATGAGATGTTGGGGGCGACGAAGGTCCCGAAATCCGACGCAAATGTCTTGCCGCCGCTTAAAAGCGTGGGCGGGCCGTCTTCACTGGTATGACACGAGGCACAGCCTGCTGCGGCAAAGACGATTTCGCCACGGGCGGGATCACCGGTAAGACCATCAAGCGCATCAGATGGCAACGGTGCCGGTTTGGTGATGTACCAGCCGGCACCGACCACAAGAAGGGCCAGGACCCCGATGATCCGCCATTTTGCCATGTGATCTTAGGTGCGCGGCGCGCGATAGGCTTCGTGGCAAGACCCGCAGGATTGGCCCACAGGACCGAAAGCCGCCTTCATGGCATCAAGCCCGTCGCCTGCGACTGCAGCCAAAGCAGCGGTCGCTGCGGCAAGTTTCTCTTTCTCGGCCATATATCCGGCGGCGTCAGTCCAGATTTCGGCCTTGGCGCGTGACCCTTCGATACTCGCGTCAGTCCCTTCGACCCAATAGGCGGCCTGATCCATGCTTGCGAGCGCTGCAAGGTTTGATGCGGCTGCGGTGGCAATTGCGGCATCGTAAGGAATGCGGTCCTGCGCCATTGCGCCAATCGGGCCAAGGTTAAAGGAATAGAGGCCCATATGAGACTGCCGCGCATCCATAGCGCGCTGCTGGTCTTCGGTCAGGTGCCCTGCAGCGAATGCGGCCCCGGCGATACAGAAAGCAACAGCAGTTGCGACAACACGGTTCAGTTTTTTTGACATGGGGTTCTCCTACGAAATCAAAAAAATAATACCGAAACCGTACCCCTCTGTGCGACAAAACGCCTCATAACGTTTTCGTGATTATCGCATTCGGCGTAAATCGGTCGGGGTGAGCCAATCCGGCCAGCCAAACAACTGCTCGAAGCCAAACAGGATCAGGCAGAACACAATGATTCCGACAATGAATTTGATACTGGCGGGCGAGGGCGGGTTCTGCGCCCAGCGTTTGGCCTTCAAGAGCCAGCGGGTGTTCATGTCTCTTCGAGGAACCGCACTTTGCCGATAAAGCCGAGGTTACGGTTGCGTTGGGCAAAATCGATTCCATAACCCACGACAAATTCGTCCGGAATTTCAAATCCGATCCAGTCCGCCTTGAGATCAACCTCGCGGCGGGCGGGTTTGTCGAGCAGCGCGATGGTTTTCATGCGTGCGGGTTTGCGCGACCACAGAAACTTGGTCACATGGGCCAGCGTATGTCCGGTATCGACGATATCCTCGACGATCAGCACATCACGCCCTTCGATCTGGCCGCGCAGGTCTTTCAGAATACGGACTTCCCGTGTGCTTTCCATACCGTCGCCATAGGACGAAGCCTCAAGAAAATCGACTTCGACAGGCAGATCCAGTTCGCGCACCAGATCGGCGATGAACACGAAAGACCCGCGCAGCAGGCCCACGACCACCAGCTTGTTGGTATCCGCAAACTCGGTACGGATCTCGCGTGCGAGATCTTCGATCCGTGCCGCGATCGCTTTGGCGCTGATCATTTCGTCGATCACATAGGTGGGGTGCGTCATTCAGGCCTCAATACAGGGAAATAGGTTGATTTTCTGGCCCAAGTTTACGACATCCGTCAGCGAAGTCACCCGCGAAAGGCCGTTATGCCCCGTCATTCTGAAACCAAGTTTCTGCCCTATACTGCGCAGCAGATGTATGACCTTGTCGCCGACGTGGGAAATTACCCGAAATTTCTACCGTGGACGGCGGCAGCGCGGGTGCGCAGTGTCACCGACAAGGGCGACCATCAAGAAATGCTGGCCGATCTGGTGATATCTTTCAAAGTGTTCCGCGAAAAATTCGGAAGCCGTGTTCTGCTCTGGCCCGAACAGATGAAGATTGACACAGAATACCTTGATGGGCCGATCCGGTATCTGGAAAGCCAGTGGTCATTCAAGGACGTCGAGGGTGGCTGTGAAGTCTCCTTCGCGGTGGACTTCGAATTCAAAAGCCGCCTTTTGCAGGGTGCCGCCGGCATGTTCTTTAATGAAGCGATGCAGCGGGTCGTGCGGTCGTTCGAGCGGCGCGCGGCGGAGCTTTATCGTTAGGCTTCAACCGCACGCAACAAGAGCGCGAGCGCATGATCGCGCGCTGCGGTGCGCACATTTGCGCGGCCCTGCGCGCCAAACTCTACCGTTTCGGTGCGCACGCCGGCGGCGGTGGCAACCCCGAAACACACGCGGCCTTCGGGCTTGTGGTCTGATCCGCCCGGGCCCGCGATACCGGTAATCGCCACCGCGATATCAGCGTCAGAGTTGCGCAGCGCGCCTGACGCCATCTCGCGCGCGACCTCTTCCGAGACCGCGCCGAAGGCGTCCAGCGTGGCAGGCAACACCCCCAGCATCTGGGTTTTCGCGGCATTTGTGTAGGTAATGAATGCGCGGTCGAACACCGCCGAGCTGCCTGCAATATCGGTGATGGCGGCACTGACCATCCCACCGGTGCAGCTTTCAGCCGTGGCCAGCATCACACCTTTTGCCTTGGCGGCGTCCAGAAGAGCCTGCGCACTCATATCAGAACGATATGGTAAAGCGCGGCAAGTGCGGCAACGCCGATCGCGGCAAAGATGCCTGCAATCACGTCATCCAGCATCACGCCGGTTGGCCCATGGATCCGGTCGGCCCAGCCAATCGGTCCCCATTTCGTGATGTCGAAAAGCCGGAACAACGCAAATGCGGCAACCCATCCGGGCCATAGCAGGAGGATATCAACGTCCTGACGAGCCGCGCCGAAGGCCAGTGGCAGAAGGGCGATCCATTGGCCGCAGACCTCGTCGATCACGATCTCGGAGGGGTCGTGGTTGTCCTTGCCTTTGGTCTCGACACCCGTGGCCCAGACGCCAAGAACGTAAGACAGCACGATGCCCGCGATAAGGCCCCAAGGGCCGAAGAGCGCATAGATGGCCCAACCGGCGGGCAGGGCGGCAAGCGAGCCCCATGTGCCGGGGGCAGGGCGGATGTGGCCCACATAAAAGAAGGTGGCAATCAGATGTGTCATGGCTTGATCAACGTCACGGTGGCGATGGCGGCAATGCCTTCCTCGCGCCCCGTAAAGCCCAGTTTTTCCGATGTTGTCGCCTTAACGCTGATGCGGTCGCTCTCGATGCCCATATAGGCGGACATGACCGCCTTCATGGCATCATGGTGCGGCCCGATCTTGGGGTATTCGCAGACCAGCGTGCAATCGGCATTGCCAATACGGAACCCCAGCGACGTGGCAAGCGCCACCGCGTGCTCCAGAAAAATATGGCTGGCGGCGCCCTTCCATTGCGGGTCCGAGGGCGGGAAGTGCTGGCCGATGTCACCTTTGCCCAACGCGCCATAGATCGCGTCTGTGACAGCATGCATGCCCACATCCGCATCGGAATGGCCCTGAAGGCTGCGGGTATGGGGGATTTGCACACCACAAAGCCAGACATGATCGCCGGGGCCAAAGCGGTGCACATCATAGCCGTTGCCACAGCGGATATCGGGGGTGGAAGTCATCGGGTTGCGCCTCATCAGCTCTGCGGCCCGGTCGAAATCCTCGGGCGTTGTGATCTTTATGTTCGCTTCATCGCCTGCCACGATCGCAACGTCCAGCCCCGCCGCACGGGCAACCGCCACATCATCGGTTTCCTGCCCGGTGCCCGCGGCATGTGCGTCCCGCAAGGGTGCAAGGTGAAAACCTTGGGGTGTCTGCGCACGGTAGAGGCCCGTGCGGTCCTGCACACCTGCGACTGTGCCGTCTGTGCCATGCCAGAGCGTATCCGTCACCGCAATTGCAGGGGCTGCACCGACATGGGTTGCAAGAGCGTCCAGCACACGATCAATCACGGCATCGGTTACCAGCGGGCGGGCCGCGTCGTGTATGAGCACAGTCTCGATCCCGGGCTCTGCTGCCGCCAAACCCGCCCGAACCGATGCAGCACGGGTGGCACCACCCGTGACGACCGTTGCCTCAGGCTCACGCGGCCAGAGGGCTGTGTCAACGTCATCGGGATGCAATACAAGGATCAACTGTGTGATCGCCGGGTGGTTGGCGAAACGCGCCATGGCATAGGCGGCGACAGTGCGGTCACCGATCCGTTGCCACTGTTTCGGGACGTCGCCACCCGCACGGGTGCCGCGCCCTGCCGCTACGATGATTGCCGCTACTGTCATCTGTGATCTGTCCTTATCCTTGGCTCAGGTTTAGGCCCCGGACCGCGCCGGTGCAATTCGTCAGTTTGGCAAGCGAAATGCACAAAAATTAAGCAAACGCCATTTTATCGGGATAAATGGGCCGAGTTTCGTTGAAGGAGGCGCCAAATCTCCGTAGATGTACCGCGACGCCAAACCTGTAAGCGAATGATTATCTCTGTGGCAGTAACCGAACAATTGGTCTTGGACGATGTGGCTTTGACGCCGCCTGTGGCGCTTGCGCCTTTGGCGGGAATCACCGATCTGCCGTTTCGCCAACTGGTCGCGTCTTTTGGCGCTGGCTGGGTTGTCAGCGAAATGGTTGCAAGCCAGGAAATGGTGCAGGCCAAACCCGGCGTGCGCGAACGCGCCGAACTGGGTTATGACCAGGAAGGCACGGCTGTCCAGATAGCCGGACGCGAGGCCTATTGGATGGCCGAGGCGGCGCGCATGGCGGCAGGGAACGGGGCCGCGATCATTGACATCAACATGGGCTGTCCGGCTAAAAAGGTGACGAACGGCTATTCGGGGTCGGCGCTTTTGCGCACGCCCGATCATGCGCTCAGCCTGATCGAGGCCGTCGTCAATGCTGTTGATGTCCCCGTAACGTTGAAAACGCGTCTTGGCTGGGATCACGACAGCCTGAATGCAGCCGATGTGGCCCGCAGGGCCCAAGAGGCGGGGATCAAGCTGGTCACTATCCACGGGCGGACACGCTGCCAGTTTTACAAAGGCGCTGCCGACTGGGCCGCGATCCGGCATATCAAGGACGCGGTGACGATTCCGGTAATTGCCAATGGCGATATTGTGGATGCGGACACCGCACGCGCGGCCTTGCGCCTGTCCGGTGGCGACGGCGTGATGATCGGACGCGGGGCGCAGGGGCGGCCTTGGGTCCTCGCGCAGGTCTCTGCTGCACTGCACGGATTGGCGGAACCTGTTGTGCCGCAGGGCCATGATCTGATTGATATGGTTTGCCGTCATTATGAAGCGATGCTGACTTTCTATGGCCCCGAACTGGGGCGTAAGGTCGCCCGCAAGCATTTGGGCTGTTACATGGACGATGCGGGCACGCCACCCGCATTGCGCAAGGCAATCCTGACCCACGCAGCACCTGCAGATGTCCTGCGCGATCTTCCCGAGGCGTTCGATTTAAAGGTGGCGGCATGATTTTAGGACAAGCCCTTTGGTCATCCCTTCCGGTGCCGTCTTTGATGCTTGATGGCGATGACGTCATCATCATGAGCAACCCTGCGGCGGAAAGTTTTCTCAACCTGTCGTCCAAATCTCTGGTGGGCGAGAGGCTTTGGGAAAAGGTCATGATTGATGCGCCGCTTGAGGCGCCCTATCGCCGCGCAAGGGAAAACCGCACATCGCTTTTTGTGAATGATGTAGATGTCGGCAGCGGCGAGCGCCCGCCGATGCTGTGCAATCTGCAATTCGCGCCGTTGCAGGGCAGTGACGACCAGATGATCGTCATGATCAGCCCGCGCGAGATTGCCAGCCGGATCAACCAGAACCACTCGTCCGGCAAGGCCGCGAAATCGGCGATTGGAATGGCGGAAATGCTGGCCCATGAGATCAAGAACCCGCTGGCGGGCATCACTGGCGCGGCGCAGCTTTTGTCGATGGGGTTGTCATCGGAAGATCAGGAAATGACTGATCTGATCGTCGAGGAAAGCCGCCGGATCGTAAAACTGCTCGAACAGGTCGAACAATTCGGAAACCTGCGCAAACCGGTGCTCAAGCCCATCAATATCCACGACATACTGGACCGCGCCCGCCAATCGGCGGCGGTGGGTTTTGGCGCCCATATGCTTTTCGTCGAAGCCTATGACCCCTCCCTGCCGCAAACGCTGGCAGATGGGGACCAGCTTTTGCAGGTGTTCCTGAATTTGCTGAAAAATGCCTCGGAGGCCTGCAAGGAAGCGGGGACCATCACCCTGCATACCTTCTATGATACCTCGTTGCGTGTTCATCGTTCGGATGGCACCCATGCCCGCCTGCCGTTGCAGGTCGAGATCATTGACGATGGCCCGGGCCTGCCGCGCGAGATTGCGGATGATATCTTTGAGCCTTTTGTATCGGGCAAGGAAAACGGAACAGGGCTCGGGCTTGCGTTGGTGTCAAAACTGATCGGTGACGCCGGTGGGTGGATTTCGGTGGATAGCGTCCCCGGGCGCACGGTCTTCCGGATTTCGCTGCCGGTGGTGCCCAAAGATTATGAAGCAGGAGAATAGCAATGGACGGGACAGTACTTGTTGCCGACGACGACCGGACGATCAGAACGGTATTGACCCAGGCTTTGACGCGGGCAGGCTGCAAGGTGCATGCGACATCCTCGATTGTCACGCTGATGCGCTGGGTTGATGAGGGCAAAGGTGATCTGGTGATTTCCGATGTGATCATGCCTGATGGTAACGGCCTTGAGCAGTTGCCAAAGATTGCAGAGGCGCGCCCCGGTCTGCCTGTGATCGTGATTTCTGCGCAGAACACCATAATGACCGCCATTCAGGCCGCTGAGGCGGACGCCTATGATTACCTGCCGAAACCTTTCGATCTGCCCGATCTGATGAAACGCGCCGCGCGTGCATTGGAGGTCAAACGCCGTGCGCCCACGACACGTGCCCCCGATGTGAACGCGACCGAACAGGGCGGTGATCTGCCGCTGGTGGGGCGTACGCCGGTGATGCAGGGTCTCTACCGGCTTGTCGCGCGGGTCATGAACACCCAACTGCCGGTGCTGATCACTGGCGAAAGCGGTACCGGAAAATCGCTGATCGCACGCGCTGTCCATGATTTCTCAGACCGGCGCAGCCTGCCGTTTGTTGTGGTGTCGGCCTCTGATCTGGAGGGGATGGACGGCCCCTCAACGGTGCTGAGCCGTGCCAAAGGCGGGTCGATCCTCTTTGACGAGGTCAGTGATCTGTCCGAGGAGGCACAGGGCCGGATCGTGCGGATGCTGGATACACTGGGCGACAATGCGCCGCGGATTATGGCCACCTCGCAAACCGACCTGATGGGACGTATGGAAGACGGGTTATTCCGTGAGGATCTGTTTTACCGGCTGGGCGGTGTCACCGTTGATGTCCCGTCACTGCGCGAGCGTGTCGATGATATTCCGCTGCTGGCAGAGCATTTTCTGGCCCGCGCCGAACGTGATGGCGCGCCTTTACGCCGCTTCGGCGATGCGGCCCTTGATCTCGTCCGCGCCTATAGCTGGCCCGGCAACGTGCGGCAGTTGGAAAACGCCGTGCGCCGGCTGGTCTTTACCGCATCAGAGGATGAGATCACCCGCGCCGAGGTCGAACTGGTCCTCGGTAACCAGCCCGCAATCGAACCGCTGCGGTCAGGCGGCGAGGGCGACAAGCTGAGTGCGAGCGTGAACAAGCATCTGCGCCGCTATTTCGATCTGCATGGCGGGGTTCTGCCGCCGCCGGGGCTCTATAACCGAATCCTGAAAGAGGTAGAGGGCCCGCTGATCGAGATTGCACTGGATGCAACGGGTGGAAATCAGGCCAAATGCGCAGATTTGCTGGGCATAAACCGAAATACACTCCGCAAGAAGATCACCGATCTCGATATACGCGTGACACGCCGCCGCAAATTGATGTAAAACCGCAACAGAACCGTGGCACTCCTACGTCAGCGTAGCAGAAAGACCACAGCGAATGGCGGTACCGTGGGGGCGACCTCACCACAATAACAGGGCATTGCGCGTGCGGCGTTCCCTACTGGGCCTGAATATGACGCGACTTGGCCGCTGGTTCCGCCAGCGCCATGTGCAAACGGCGTTTACGATCGGCCTTGTGGTGGCGGGGCCACTGCTGGCGGTGCTGACCTATATTGTCGTCGGACCGCTGGATCGCGGTGCGTCGTCCACGTCTCTGCGTTTGGTTCTGCTTCTGGATTTCATCTATGTGCTGGTCGTGGCGGCCCTGGTCATGCGGCAGGTGGCGCGCATGGTCTCGGCGCGGCGCGCCAAATCGGCAGGCTCACGGCTCAGTCTGCGTCTGACCGGGGTCTTTGCGCTGTCGGCGCTGGTGCCCATCGTGCTGGTAGCGGTCTTTTCTGTCACCCTGATTTCGATTGCCCTCGACGGGCTGTTTTCGGAACCTGTGGGCAATGTGTTGCGGACGTCTTTGACAACAGCACAGGCCTATGAAGAAGAGCACCGCCAGGAGCTGACGCGCGACGGGCTTGATCTGGCGGCCTATCTGAACCGCGAACGGCAAGCGAACCTCTTTATGGACGATGGCGAGGTGCGGCGCGCATTGGGTGACGTGCAGGCGCAGGTGGAGCGGGGCCTGAGCGAGGCTTTTGTGATTGACGGCTTGGGCACAATCGCGGCCCGCGGCGCACGGTCCTATGAATTTGGCTATGAACGCCCGTCAGCCGAGGATTTCACGCGCGCCGATGACACCGGCCTTGCGATCATTCAGGACTTTGCCAACAACGAATTCCGCGCCCTGATCCCGCTTCTGGCCTTCCGCGACAGGTATCTCTACGTCACGCGCCCTGTGGACGGGAACGTGCTGACCCTGCTGGATGACACGACCGAGACGGTCGCCCAATATGAGGAGCTTCAGAACGAGCGCGGGCAGTTGTTGTTCCAGTTCGGCCTGCTTTATCTGGGATTCGGATTTATCCTGATCCTTGGTGCGATCTGGGGCGGTCTGGTCTTTGCCGAGCGCCTGTCAACGCCTGTTGGGCGCCTGGTGTCTGCGTCGCAACGGGTCGGGTCGGGTGATCTTGATGTGCGCGTGATCGAGGATGACGGCGATGACGAGATTTCGCAACTGGGTCATTACTTCAACCAGATGACGAGCCGCCTGAAAGGACAGCGCGACCAGCTGATCGAGACAAACCAGCGGACAGAACGGCGCGGGCGTTTGTTTGACTCGGTGTTGCGGTCCGTCACCTCCGGGGTTGTCGGGCTTGATGCCTATGGCCGCGTGACGTTTGTGAACCCCTCGGCCAGCCGCTTGTTATCCGTGGGTGAACACCCCGAAGAAACGGCGCTCACGGTTGCCGTTCCCGAGTTTGCCGATCTTTTCACGCAGGTCTGCGAAACCGACCGTGAAAGCGTGCAGGGCCAGATCAATCTGATCCGAAAGGGTCAACAGGAAAGCCTGCTGGTGCGGATGGCGCAGCGCCGGAATGTGGACGGGACATTGGAAGGCTATGTTGTAGCCTTTGACGATGTGACCGATCTGGTGAGTGCCCAGCGTATGGCCGCTTGGGGCGACGTGGCGCGCCGGATTGCGCATGAGATCAAGAACCCGCTGACGCCGATCCAGCTCTCGGCGGAACGGATCAAACGCAAGTTCCATAGTCAGGTCGGCCATGACGCGGACAAGCTGGAACAGATGACAGACGTGATTGTGCGCCAGACCAACGATCTGCGGCGCATCGTGGACGAGTTTTCCAAATTTGCGCGCATGCCGGAACCGGAACTGCATATCAATGACATGACGCAACTGGTGCATGACGCGCTGTCCCTGCAAATCGCAGGCCAGCCCGATGTGCATTTTGCCGCCGAAATCCCCGAGGAACAGGTTCTGGTCGATATGGATGACACCATGATCGGGCAGGCGCTGACGAACCTTTTGAAGAATGCAGGAGAGGCGACGGAAACCTATATCAGCCGCCACGGGGCAGAGGGCTATCGCCCTGAAATCCAGCTCCGTATGTCAAAGGACAAGGATACAGTAACGATTAAAATCTCGGACAACGGGATCGGCCTGCCGGAAGATCGCGCGCGCCTGTTCGAGCCTTACGTGACGACGCGTGGCGAGGGGACGGGTCTTGGCCTGCCCATCGTCAAGAAGATCATCGAGGAACACGGCGGTACGCTGACACTGACAGATGCCGAGGTTTTTGCAGGTTCCACTCACGCAGGCGCCTGCGCCATTATTCAACTGCCCGCATCGGTGCAAGCCGCGCGTGCCCCCAAAATTCCAGCATGAGGTAAATTATGGGCGATATTCTGATTACGGATGATGAGCGCGACATTCGCGAACTCATTTCGGAAATTCTGATCGACGAAGGCTACACCACGCGGCTGGCCGGAACCTCGGACGAATGTATGGCCCAGATTGCAGCCGAGCAGCCCGCTCTGATGATCCTCGATATCTGGCTGAAAGACAGCAATATGGACGGGATTGATATTCTCAAGACCGTCAAGCGCGACCATCCGGAGATACCGATCGTTATTATTTCGGGCCACGGCAATATTGAGATCGCGGTCGCGGCAATTAAACAGGGCGCCTATGACTTTATCGAAAAGCCCTTCAACATTGACCAGTTGTTGGTGGTGATCCGCCGCGCGATGGAAACCTCGCGCCTGCGCCGCGAAAACGTGCAACTGCGGCGCGGCGAAAGCCAGAGTGCTGAGATGCTGGGCGACAGCGCGGCCTTCCGGACACTCAAATCGCAACTGGACAAGGTGACAAAATCCAACGGCCGTGTGATGCTGACAGGGCCTGCGGGGGCGGGCAAGGAAATCGCGGCGCGCTATATCCACGCCAATTCCAACCGTGCCTCGGCACCCTTTGTGGTGGTGAACTCGGCTTCGATCGAACCCGAGCGCATGGAGGAAGTCTTGTTCGGCCGTGAAGACGCAGGGCGCGGCATCGAGCATGGTTTGCTGGAAGAAGCCAATGGCGGTGTCGTTTATTTCGATGAAATTGCGGATATGCCCTTGGGAACGCAATCGAAGATCCTGCGCGTATTGGTCGAGCAGCGCTTTCAGCGCGTGGGCGGCAACGACAAGGTTCAGGTGGATTTGCGGGTGATTTCCAGCACCAACCGCGACCTTTCCGCAGCCATCGCTGCGGGCATGTTCCGCGAAGAACTCTATCACCGTTTGAATGTTGTGCCGATTGCTGTGCCGTCATTGGAGGAACGCCGCGAGGATATTCCGCTTCTGGCCGAGCATTTCATTGAGAGCTGCAACAAGCTGCAAGGCCTGCCACTTCGCAAATTGGCAGAGGACGCACGCGCGCTCTTGCAAACCATGCTCTGGCCGGGGAACGTGCGGCAGTTGAAGAACGTGGTTGAACGCGTTCTTATTCTTGGGGAAAACACGGGCGATATCACCGCCAAAGAGCTGCCGAACAGTGAAGATGGCGGCGGTGAGGAAGGCCGGATCGTGCTGGCTGGTGGTCTTGCGACGCTGCCCTTGCGCGAGGCCCGCGAGCTTTTTGAACGCGAGTACCTGCTGACCCAGATCAACCGGTTCGGTGGCAATATCAGCCGTACAGCGGCATTTGTGGGCATGGAACGTTCGGCCTTGCACCGGAAGCTGAAATCGCTAGGCGTTGTGACAACGAACAAGGCGGGTGGCCGCGTGGCTTATATTGAAGGCGAGGACGAATGAAAGTCATCATCTGCGGTGCAGGTCAGGTTGGCTGGCAAATTGCCCGTCATTTGTCCGGCGAAAACAACGATGTCACAGTCGTGGACAGCAACCCCGAACTGGTGCGTCGTGCGACAGATACGTTGGACGTGCAGGGCATCGCGGGCTTTGCAAGCTACCCTGACGTGCTGGACCGCGCGGGTGCCGCAGATGCCGATATGGTCATTGCGGCGACCCATTCCGATGAGGTGAATATGGTCACCTGTCAGGTGGCCCATTCGGTGTTTTCGGTGCAGCGCAAAATCGCCCGCCTGCGCGCCCAGAACTATCTCGATCCGGCCTATGCCGATCTTTACCGGCGCAATCACCTGCCCATCGACGTGGTCATTTCGCCCGAGCGCGAGGTCGCAGAGGCGGCCTTGCAGCGCTTGGCGGCACCCGCGGCCTTTGACACCGAAAGCTTTCTGGAAGGGCGCGCGCAACTGCTCGGGATCATGATTGATGACGATTGCCCTGTCATCAACACACCCCTGCGCCAGCTGACCGATCTTTTCTCCACGCTCCGCGCCGTCGTGGTGGGCATCCGGCGCGAAGGAACGCTTTTTGTGCCATCCCCCGGTGACCAGATTTTTCCCGATGATGAATGCTATATCTTCACCGACACCGAAGATATGACGCGGACGCTGGAAATTTTCGGTAAAACCCAGTCAAAACAGGAACGTATCGTCATCATTGGTGGCGGCAATGTCGGGCTTGGTGTGGCGCAAGCGCTCGAAGCGCGCACCGAACGTGTGCGTGTCAAAGTGATCGAGAAGAACCGCGAGAATGCCGAACGTGCGGCGGATGCGCTGGACCGGACGATCGTTTTGCATGGCGACGGGCTGGACAGCGGTTTGCTCGAAGAGGCGAATATTTCTTCGGCTGACGCCGTGCTGGCTGTAACGGATGATGACAAGACAAACCTGCTTGCCGCTGTCCGCGCCAAAGAGATGGGCTGTAAAATGTCGATCTCTTTGGTGAACGATCCGACCTTGGTGCCGCTGATGGGCCCATTGGATATTGATGCCTACATCAACCCCCGTGCGGTGACTGTGAGTTCGATCCTGCGTCACATCCGCCACGGGCGCGTGCGCGGTGTCTACTCGATCGGGGATGCCGAGGCGGAAGTGATCGAGGCGCAAGTGCTGGGAACATCACCGATTGCGGGCCAGAAGGTGAAGGATATCGACTTTCCCGAAGGCACATTGATCGGCGCGGTCATGCAGCAAGGCAAAATCGTGCGCCCGACCGGCGAGACGCGCATCGAAGAGGGCAACGTGATTGCGATTTTCGCGATGTCCGATGACGTGCCCGAAGTTGAACGCCTCTTGCAGGTCTCGATAGACTTCTTCTGATGGCTTCGATTGTCCGGCTTCCATTTTTCGTGATCCTGATGGGTCTGGGTGCGGCGTCGATGATCGTTCCAGCAGCGCATGGCGCGGTCATGGAAGACTTCGACACGATGCGCGTATTCTTTTACGGATTTATCCTGTTTTCGATCATCACGCTGATGATCGGTCTGGCCACCGCGGGCTATGCGCCCCGCAGTGTGGCCCGTAGCCAGCTGGTCGGCCTTTTCGCGGCCTTTTCGGCCCTGCCGATCATGTTTGCGATTCCCTTCTACGTTGCCGTCGGCAACACGACATTTCTGGACGCATGGTTTGAAATGGTGTCGAGCTTCACCACAACTGGTGCCACGGTTTATGACACTGCAGGGCGGTTGACCCCGTCGCAGCATCTCTGGCGCGGTCTGGTGGGCTGGATGGGTGGTCTGCTCGTCTGGGTGACCGCGGTGTCGATTTTCGCACCCATGAACCTTGGCGGGTTCGAGGTGCGTGCAACGGGCAACGCGGGCAGGGGCACCAGTGGCGGATTTACGCAGATTGCGCAGATTGCAGACCCGTCTGAACGGCTTGTGCGCTATACGCTGACGCTGACGCCGATTTATATCGGCCTGACAGCGATACTCTGGGTTGGGCTCGTAATTGCGGGGGAATTTCCCTACATCGCACTGATTCACGCCATGTCGACGCTCTCGACCTCGGGTATTTCGCCTATCGGGGGGCTCTATTTTGCCGCCTCGCGGTTCTGGGGCGAGCTGTTGATCTTCTGTTTCTTCATCTTCGCCCTGTCCCGTCTGACGTTTAGCCGTGGCCTGATCGGCGAGCGGGAGCGCGGGTTGCGGCGCGATCCCGAGTTCTTGACAGCACTGGTCCTGATCGGCACGGTCACGACGCTTTTGTTCATGCGCCATTTCATTGGTGCCGCCGAACGCGCAGACCCTGCCGGTTTGCAGGAAGTGGCATCAGCGCTTTGGGGCGGGTTGTTCACAGTGACCTCTTTCTTGACGACAACCGGATTTGAATCGCATTTCTGGGGCGGCGCAACGGACTGGTCAGGCCTGAACACACCGGGGTTGTTCCTGATCGGTCTTGCCCTGATCGGGGGCGGTGTGGCGACAACGGCAGGCGGGGTCAAACTCTTGCGGATTTACGCGCTTTACCGTCATGGCGAACGGGAACAGGAGCGCCTTTTGCATCCGTCCTCTATTGGTGGCGGTGGCAAGGATGCGCGGCGTATCCGCAAACAGGGCGCCTATATCTCATGGGTATTCTTCATGCTGTTTGCGATCAGCATTGCTGCGGTGATGCTGGCTCTGTCGCTGACAGGGGTACAGTTTGAAACGTCAATGGTGCTGGCGGTCTCGGCACTGTCGACAACAGGGCCATTGGCCTCGGTTGCTGCAGAAACGCCGATTGCCTACTCGGGAATTCCCGATGCCGCCAAGGTCATTCTGGCCTTTGCCATGGTCCTGGGACGCTTGGAAACGCTGGCGATCATCGCGCTCTTCAATCCTGAAATCTGGCAGCGCTAAGCGCTTCTTTTAATGTGTAAATAGGGGGTGGAAACTCCAGATCAGGCGCGACATACTGAGCCTGACTACACTGGGGGGCCGGTCCGCGGCCGCAAGAAAAAGAAAAAAGGGTTTGGCGATGGCTGCCGACAAAGCAAATCTGCAAGACGCATTCCTTAATCATGTGCGCAAAACAAAAGTACCCGTCACGATTTTCCTCGTGAACGGTGTGAAACTCCAAGGCGTGATCACTTGGTTCGACAGCTTTTGCGTCCTTCTGCGTCGTGACGGACAATCGCAGCTTGTTTACAAAAGCGCGATTTCCACCATCATGCCGGCGCAACCGATCAGCCTTTATGAAGGTGAAGAGTAACTTTGCTCGAACATGATCGCCCCGTGACACGGGCTTGGGTACTGCATCCCGAACTAAAGAACGACCAGAACCGCCGCGCGGCTGAGCCCGCTTTGGCGGAAGGTTTGGCTTTGGCCGCTGCCTTGCCGGATCTGGATGTGATTGGCGGCACCATCGTTCGCCTGCCGAAAATCCAGCCCGGTAAACTCTTTGGCAAAGGCAAGATCGCAGAGTTGAAACAGGTGTTTCACGACGCCGAAATCGAGCTTGTCCTGATCGACGGCCCCGTGACCCCTGTGCAGCAGCGCAATCTGGAAAAGGAATGGGGCGTCAAACTGCTTGATCGCACCGGACTTATTCTGGAAATCTTCAGCGACCGCGCGCGCACCTCCGAGGGCGTGTTGCAGGTGGAAATGGCCGCACTGTCTTACCAGCGCACGCGTCTGGTGCGGGCATGGACCCACCTTGAGCGGCAACGCGGTGGATTGGGCTTTGTCGGCGGCCCGGGTGAAACACAGATCGAGGCCGACCGGCGCGCCATTGACGAACAGCTCAACCGCCTGCGCAAGCAACTGGCGAAAGTGGTAAAAACCCGCGAACTTCACCGCGCGTCCCGCGCCAAGGTGCCGTTCCCGATTGTGGCCTTAGTAGGCTATACAAACGCGGGCAAATCCACGCTTTTCAATCGTCTGACAGGGGCCGAAGTCTTTGCCAAGGACATGCTCTTCGCAACACTAGACCCCACGATGCGGAAGATCGTGCTCCCGACAGGTGACGAAATCATCATGTCCGACACCGTGGGTTTCATCTCTGATCTGCCGACCGAACTGGTCGCGGCCTTCCGTGCCACGCTGGAAGAGGTGCTTGACGCGGACCTGATCGTGCACGTCCGCGACATCAGCCACGAACAGACCGAAGAGCAGGCACAGGACGTGCGCGCCATTCTGCAAAGCCTTGGCGTGGCCGAAGAGGCCCCGATCATCGAGGTCTGGAACAAGGTCGACCTGCTGGAAGGTGACGCGCGCGATGCGGTGCTGACACAGGCGGCGCGCATGGACGATCTTTATGCGATTTCTGCGATCACCGGTGACGGGCTGGACAGGCTCCTGGCTGCGATTCCCGACAAGCTCAAAGACCCCCGGAGCGAGGAAAAGCTGACGCTGACCTTCTCAGAAGGGCGCAAACGCGCATGGCTCTTTGATGCAGGGATCGTGACGAAAGAGGTGCAGACCGAGACGGGTTACGACCTGACGGTGTTCTGGACAGCTTTGCAGAAAGAACGGTTTGTGCGGTTGTAGGGGAACGGCAGCTTTGCGGACAAAGCGGACCTCCGTTTGATAGCAACCAATGTCCAAAGACTGACAGCCTGGTACTCGGCAACAAGCGATGCGATGCACCAAGTTCAGAATTGAAGGCCGAGAAAAATTACGGCTAAGGGCACTGGCGACACAGCAAGAATGACCGTCAAAAAGGTTGAAAGTGGCGTAAATATCCCGGTCAAACCTGCAATAATCATGATGCCACCACCCCCGCCGATGATGGAGTTCCCGGGCGTATTCAGGGCGAGCGCCATGGCAACATAGCGATACTGCAAAGCGAGACGAAGAGCGCGTTCCGACTGCCCTTCAAGAAGCATGTCGACCCGCTCATCTTTGGACAATGGTGCTGCGCGCGCGACCAGCGACGCTGCCTGCTGCATCCGCAAGACTAGCAAGACCTGTTCCAACGTGCTGATTGGCAAGAACCGTCCGACTGTGAAGGCCAGCATCATCGCGGCAACCGTGCAGACGTAAATCAGCGGTGCAATCGCCGCGCCGAAACCAGCTAGCAACGCAATCCCAATTTCTGCCCCCGGCACGAAAGGCATTGCAAGCAACCCAACATAAGCCACTGCGCCGGTCATTATCGCCTGATGAACCTGCTGTTCATTATCAGGCCGGATTTGCAGGTCTAAGGCGTCGCGGATCATGTGCACGCCCCAAGTGGCCAACAGTATGAAACCGATCAGGATACTGAATTTCATCATGAGCGCGGGCAAGGTCGTATTCTGTTGCCTCATCCGTGGGGCTTCAACCGGACACCGCCTCGGACGAAATCGTAGTACCTGTCGCCCGGATTTGGATTTGGTTCGTCCAGTACCAACGCCTAGTCGTCCAGGTTAAGTCAATTTGCACGTCATCATCAGTGACCCTTCCATGCCAAACGACAGTGTGCGGGGCACTTGGGCAAATCGCTGTGGCAGTAAAATGGGTGATGCCATCGATTTCCATGGTTTGGTAATCGGACCAGCCAAAACTGCAGGAATTCTCGCAATCTGTCGATAGGAACGTGCCATCACGAAAGATAATGTCATCTTCTAACTCTGCGCCACTGGAAACGTCTTCCCCGTAGATTCGGAACGTAATCCCATCCAAATCGCCAGTCGCAACCCAATTGCCTTCCGGCAGAACCAGATCAGGTATATCCTCGTTCATTACCGAGAGGGTTGCAGCGCCTGTGCCAACGGTAGCAACAGCAATTGCAGCGACCTGTAGAATCTGAGGCATGACCGGCTCCGTCCGTAGTTAATCGGATTTTTGATAATATGACGAGTATGGATCAATTGGCGTATCAAACAAGACAATTCAAAGGCTGGGGACCAGTATCGCAAAAATGTGGTAGCATTCATTGATCGCAAAGTTGCAATCCGGGATACGGGACGGGCTCACGGCAGACTTTCGCTGCAACTCTGCACGATCCTACTCCACCGGCCGCAACACCGTCACCCCAACCGCAGCCGCCCGCGCCAGATCGGGATCAAGCGACATGGGGATGTATTCGCCGCGCCGCCACAGCTCGCCCAGATTATCGTAGTGCCGTGACAGCGGGTGGCCGGATTGCCCCGTGGAGTTGATGAACACTGAACTGTCGGGATCGGCGAAATCATAGACGCCGCGATAGCCTGCCGCGTGGACGTTGTGAAACGGATGCGGGTCCATGCCCGATGTCTTGGCCCGTTGCAGGGTGTGATCGCCGCCGCTGGTGGACTGGCGAATATTCACGATCCATTCAAGGATCGGCGTGTTGCCCAGTACGGGGTGGTCGTGGGTCGCCACATGGGCGTCACCCCAGCGCACGGCTTCGATCGCCTCGCCATAATTCTCGGTGATCCAGACCAGCGCATCATCCAGCGATTGCCGTGCAATATCGGTGCAGGTTTCCACCGGCGCGGACTGGATCACATCGCACCACACACTGGCACCATCGATATCGCGGAACACGCGTTCGATGAACACCGGCTCGACATGGGTAAATTCTTCCGCCAATGGCCCCAATTCGTCGCGGATCAGGCGTTGCTGGAATGCGCGGGTCCAAGCCGCATAGATCAGCGGTTCCGGCAGGTGTTCGTTCATTTCGCCGTTCCACGCCGACAAAAGGTCCAGCGCAATCTGGCGGCGGCGTTCGGGGGTGCCTTCGGCGGCGGCATCGCCGGTGAACCACAGATCCGCACCCATCAGCGTCGACAGCGTCCGCGCGGCAAAACTGACAGTATCAAGCTGGGTTTCAATAAAACTGTCGCGGGTATGCACCTCGCGCGCCTGCATCAGACGCCGCCAGCGGTTGATCCGTTGGGTGTCGCCCCATGTGTGCGCGACGTGGAACGGAAAGGGCCGGTCCACTGTCTTGTTATTGGTATTCCCCAAAATTCCGCCCGGCGGGTCAAGGAATTCGGGGTTATCGCCATAGGGAAACCGCCCTTGCCAGCGGTTTTCAGGCAGATAGCCAAAGGCGGGCAGGCGGCCCTGGCTTTGATGCGCTGCATCACGGGCGGGGATGGCGCCGATCGTTTTCATGGCGATCCTGTTACGATCCGCCAGTGTCAGGTTCATAGCGGGCGCGATGAAATCCGCACCGGCGGTGATGGCCTCTTCCACGGTGCGCGCATGGTTGATGGCAAAGGCGGCAGACATAGAGGTGTCGCGGTCCGACAGCGCGGTCCACGAAATCGCCGTCACATGCCCCGGCGGGGTGATGGTGCCAAGATCATACTGGCCCCGCGGCATCACAGGGCCATTCGCCGTCCAGCGCAGGCGGAGCGTGACGGCGGGTGCGTCCTTGATGTTGATGATACTATCGCGGGTCCGAAACGGCGCCCAGCCTGTCGGGGTGCGGTATTCTTCGGAGTTTTCGGGGTTGACCTCTTCGACCATCACGTCCTGATCATCGACATAGGCGCTTGTCAGGCCCCACCCGAGCGCATCGCTCCGCCCGCTCAGGACAAGTGGCATGCCGGGAATGGTGCCGCCGATGATGCCACCCGTTTCAAGCTCGAGTCGTGCCAGATACCAGATGGATGGCGCGGTCAGGCCCAGATGCGGATCGTTGGCCAGCAGTGTCGAGCCTGTGGCCGAGCGTGATGCGCTGGCCGCCCATGCATTGGAGGCCCCTGACAGCGGTGCGGGTTTCAGCGGCGAGAGAGGATCGTAGGCCAGCCGCATGTTGGGCGTGTAAGACGGTACACCGGGGATCAGGCTTGCGTATTCGGGCAGGGCCGCAGTGGCGCTGGTGGGATCGTCGGGCAGGATATCGCGCAGGCGGTCGTTTTCGAGCAAGAGCGAGGTGCGGGCGCGCAGGACTTCATCTTCGAGGTTCGACGTCAGGTCCAGCGCCATCAGTTTCAAGATCGCAATGGAATCGGCAGGCTGCCAAGGTGCAATCGCATGATTGAAGAGCCACATTTCGGGTGCGCCACGCCCCAGCGCCCCTTTGTTCACCTCGGCCAGCCACGCATTCACGCCGCGCGCATAGGCCACCAAAGCAGCATTGGTTTCTGCGGTCTGCACATTCACCGATGCCACGGCCGTCGTATAGAGATCAAAGCGCCGCAACACCTCATCAATGCCTAGTGTGCGTTCACCGAACAGCTCGGACAACCGCCCTTGGGCTGTGCGCCGCAGCATTGTCATCTGCCATAGACGGTCCTGCGCGTGGGCGTACCCAAGCGCGAAATAGACGTCACTGTCGGTTTCGCCGAAAATATGCGGGACATTGGCGTTATCGCGGACGATTTCGACAGGTGCCGCGATCCCCGCGACCTCGCGGTTGGCGTTGTATTCGGGCAGCGAGCGTGACGCGAAATAATAAACGAGCGCGATTGCAGCGACGCCTAGAATGATCAGGGCAGTGGCAAGCCGGATGAGCCAGCGAAAAACGAACGCCATTAGGTCCTCGGGGTGTTGTGTCTGCCCCGTTGTAGCAGGGCAGACAGCAAGGACAAGTTAGCGTTCGGGGATCAGCCCGCGCGGGCTGAACCGCAGCACCAGAAGTAGCACCAGACCCATGGTCAGCAAACGCATGTGCGCGGCGGATTCGATCATCCGCTCTTTGAGCGTGCTGCCGTCTTCAAGTCCGCTGCTGAGGATATTCATCAGCCCCAGACCGAGCGGTTCCACCTGCACCCAGAGCCACCAGATGAGCATGCCGCCCAGCACCGCACCAAAGTTGTTACCGGACCCGCCAACAATCACCATGACCCAGACAAGGAAGGTAAAGCGGAGCGGCTGATAGGTGCCCGGTGTCAGCTGACCATCCAGCGTGGTCATCATCGCACCCGCAATTCCGCAAATCGCAGAGCCGAGGATAAAGATCTGCAAATGCCGCTTGGTCACGTCCTTGCCCATCGCCTCGGCGGCGGTCTCGTTGTCACGGATCGCGCGCATCATGCGGCCCCATGGGCTTTTGAGTGCCTTCTGCGCCAGCCAGAGCAGGATCAGCAGAACGATGGTAAAGAGCACGGCATAGGCCATTTTCGTGTAAAGCGTCGACGCCAGTACCGGATCGAGCCCCACGCTTGCGGCGCGTTCCACAAACACAGGGTCCTGTTGCAGGTCAATTTCAAACGGTACTGGACGATCAAGGCCGATGACGTTTTTCACACCCCGTGCGAGCCAGTCTTCGTTCTTCATCACCGCGATGATGATTTCGGCGATGCCAAGCGTCGCAATCGCAAGGTAATCAGACCGCAGGCCAAGGGCCGTTTTGCCGATAATCCAAGCCGCACCGGCGGCCAGCAGGCCACCCACAGGCCAAGACAACAGGATGGGAAGGTTCAGACCGCCAAGGTTGCCGGTCGAGGCGGGGTTCACAGCCTCGATCGCTTCTTTCGCGGGATCGAACACAGCACGGTAGAGAAAGAAGCCACCGACCAGGATCACGAGCGTGACAATGGTTTTCGTGCGCCCCTCAAGCCGCTTTTGCGCCATGACAGCGGCAACCACGGTCAGGGCACCCAAGGCAAGACCGGCAAAAATCCGCAGACCGCCGGCCTGCCATGCCTCGGGCACAGGCTCGGTCGAGACCAGCACAGCGGCAAGACCGCCAAGCGCCACAAAACCCATGACACCGATGTTGAACAGCCCCGCAAAGCCCCATTGCAGGTTCACACCCAGAGCCATGATGGCCGAAATCAGACCCATATTCAGGATCAGTAGGGCAGAGTTCCAACCCTGGATCAGGCCGGTCCCGATCAACAGGACGGCGACAAGGCCGAAGAGGGCGGTATCTTTGACTGTAGTGCTCATACGGATTGTCCCTTGAAGAGGCCCGTCGGTTTGAACAGCAGCACGATAATCAGGATCGCGAAGCTGACGGCGAATTTGTAATCGGTGGACAGAAGCTGCACCAACCCGTCAGGTTCCAGGCTTTCGGGCAACAGATAGGTCAGGACCTTTTTCCACGCATAGGTGATGGTGACCTCGCTAAAGGCAATCACGAAACCACCGGCGATCGCCCCCAGCGGATTGCCCAGACCACCCACAATCGCTGCGGCAAAGATCGGCAGCAGAAGTTGGAAATAGGTGAAGGCTTTGAAAGACTTGTCCAGCCCGTAGAGCACACCGGCGGTGGTGGCGAGGGCCGCAACGATCATCCAAGTGACCTTGACCACCCAATCGGGGTTGATGCCCGACAGAAGGGCCAGATCTTCGTTATCCGAAAAAGCGCGCATGGATTTGCCGGTGCGTGTCTTGTTCAGGAACCAGAACAACAGCGCCATGACGATAAAGGCGACAACGACTGTGATCGCCTGGGTCGTTTTGATCGCCAGACCTTCCTGAAGGCCGGTCATGTCGCGGAATTCACGGGCGGTGATAATGAACCGCTCGCCATCGGCAAAGTTGATGTCGCGCACGCCGATGATGAAACGCACAATGCCGTTCATCACGAACATCACACCCATCGACACGATCACCAAAATCACGGGCGAGGCCTTTTGATCGCGGTAGAATTTGTACACACCGCGATCAATCCCCAGCAAAAGCAGGATTGTGGCACCGATGCCAACGGGCAGGGCGAGAAGGGCGGTTGGCAGCGGGCCAAAAGTGATGCCCAGCCCTGTCAGGGCAGTCGTCACAAGAATGGTAATGGCGGTGCCAAAGGCCATCGTGTCACCATGGGCAAAATTCGAGAACCGCAGAATGCCGTAAATCAGCGTGACACCCAGTGCACCGATAGCAAGCTGCGCGCCGTAGGCAAGGCCCGGCACAAAAACGAAGTTCGCGAATGCGACAATCGCGTTCAGAAAATCCATGAGAAACGATCCTCGGTATTCAGAATAAAGGTCATTGCAGCACCTCGCATGTGCCCGTCATCGGCGTGACGTTGCGTGTATCGGAGTAGACGGCGCTACCATCAGGCTGCATCACAAGCAGGACCTCGGCACCGTCATCCTGTGTGGTCCAGAAACCGCGGGTATCGCCAATGATGAACGGCTCTGCGGAAAACGCCGCGTCACCCATCTGCACGGTCGTAATCTGGCGGCGGGGCGGGTCGGATGCATCCTGTGCGGGCGCAAACTGTGACGCATCAATCGCAAAAGCGACGGCCACACCGGAAAAGTCGCACGTAACAGTATCCGCACAGGCAGGCCCGGCAATCGTGGCGCAAAGAACGGCTGCCATTTTCATCCACCCAGGAAACTGCGCCGGACCTGTTCGTCCGCGAGCAGTTCTTTGCCAGTGCCGGTGTGGGCATTGCGGCCCTGTACCAGAACATAGGCTTTATCCGCGATTTCAAGCGCTTGTCGGGCGTTCTGTTCCACCATCAGAATAGGGATACCCGTCCGTGCGACCTCGATGATCCGGTCAAAAAGCTCATCCATCACGATGGGCGACACACCTGCGGTCGGCTCATCCAGCATCAGCACCTTGGGCTGTGTCATCAGCGCGCGGCCCACGGCAACCTGCTGGCGTTGACCGCCTGACAACTCACCAGCGGCCTGATTGCGCTTTTCCTTGAGGATCGGGAACAGGTCATAGACCTGCGCCATCGTATCGCGGAAATCGTCACGCCGGATGAAGGCGCCCATCTCAAGGTTCTCTTCCACAGTCATGGACGTAAAGATGTTCGAGGTCTGCGGGACAAAGCCCATGCCCTTCACAACACGCTGTTGCGGGGACAGATGGGTGATATCCTCGCCATCAAGGCGCACGGCACCTTGATTGACATTCAACATACCGAACACCGCTTTCATCGCAGTGGACTTGCCGGCACCATTCGGGCCGACAATCACGGCAATTTCGCCTTTTTCGGCGGCAATCGTGCAGGAATGCAGGATATCGGGGCCTTTTCCGTAGCCCCCTGTCATCGCATCACCGATCAGAAACGGTTCACCCGGATTGGACTGGCTGTTGCGTGCGGCGTTCTTGCCCGGCGTCATTGTGCCGCCATTGGGATTGGCGATCGACCGGTCCTTGTTGCCACGGGCGTTCTGGTAGGGATTATCGCTCACGGGGTGATGTACTCTTCAAGGAAGGGCGCATAGGTCAAAAGCGTGTCGCGCATCAGCGCCTGCTCGGTCCCATCCGCATGGTTGACATAGATGTAATAGAAGGTCGCAGCAGAGCCCAGAATGGCCCCCAGAAGAACGGTCAGTAGGAATTTCATGTCGCACTTACCTTGTCTTTGTTTTTCAACCCGGTGCCGAGATAGGCCTCGATCACCTGCTCATTGGCCTTGATTTCTTCCAAGGTCCCTTCGGCCAGGACGTGGCCTTCCGCCATACAGATCACTGGATCGCAAAGGCGACCGATGAAATCCATGTCGTGTTCAATGACGACGAATGTGTAGTTGCGTTCCTGGTTCAGGCGGATGATGGCATCGCCGATTGTGTTCAGCAGGGTGCGGTTCACACCTGCACCGACCTCATCGAGAAAGACGATCTTGGCGTCGACCATCATGGTGCGGCCCAGTTCAAGCAGCTTTTTCTGGCCGCCAGAGAGGTTACCGGCTTTTTCTTCTTTCAGGTGATCGATTGTCAGAAACTCGATGACTTCATCGGCCTTGGCTTGCAAAGCGCGCTCTTCATTGGCGATCCGCTTGCGGCCAAACCACGTGTTCCAGAGTTTTTCGCCCGATTGATCGCCCGGAACCATCATCAGGTTTTCGCGGACGGTCATCGAGGAAAACTCATGCGCAATCTGGAAGGTGCGCAGCAAGCCCTTGTGGAAAAGCTCATGTGGCGGCAGACCTGTGATGTCCTCGCCATTCATGGTGATGCGGCCCGAAGTTGGTTTAAGAACGCCCGCGATCACATTGAAAAGCGTTGTTTTTCCCGCACCATTGGGGCCAATCAGCCCTGTGATCGTACCTTTTTCGATTGTCAGTGTTGCGCCATCAACGGCACGGAAGCCCCCGAAGGTCTTGACCACATCTTCAACAACAATCATCGCACATCCCCTTGCGCACGGGTTTTTCCGTGTCTTGTTTTGCAAAACGGCGCGGGGGGGTAAGCCCCGCGCCGTTTCTGTGTCAAATCAACCGATTAACGGTAGTTGATTGTCGAGTATACGCCGTCAGCAAATTCGATTTCCTGATAGGAACCGGCGGATTCACCGGGGCCGATCAGTTCAACTGCGGATGCACCAACATAGTCGATGTCTTCGCCAGCAGCGATCAGCTCCAGACCACGGGCCAGTTCGCCGGGCAGGATTTCGATGCCGGGTGCGTTGGCCACATCAAAGATGTGATCTTTGTAGTCAGCCGGATCTTTCGAACCAGCCGCCTGCATCGCCAGCATGATCAGTGCCGCAGCATCGTATGATTCAGGGGCAAATGCGCCTGTCCCGTCAAAGCCTGCTTCTGCGGCCAGTTCGACAAAGATGCCTGCGCCCGCGTTATCGGTGCCGGGGTAGGCGCCGAAAGACCCGTTCAGTTCCGCACCGAAGTTGTCGTTCAGAACCGCACCAACCATGCCGTCTGGCAGGTAGAACGTGTCAAACGCGCCGCTGTCGAGGGAGGAGCGGATGATACCGGAACCACCTTGGTCAACATAGCCTGCAACAACCAGCACCTCACCACCGGCGGATGCCAGCGCGCCCACTTCGGCCGAGTAGTCGGCTTTGCCGTCTTCATGCGCGGCAGAGATGGTGACTGTGCCGCCGGCTTCTTCAAAAGCGGCCTGGAACGCATCGGCAAGACCTTTGCCATAGTCGTTGTTTGTGTATGTCAGGGCCACTTCGCTGACACCACGATCCTGGAGGATCTCGGTGATGATCACACCCTGGCGCGCGTCGGATGGTGCTGTGCGGAAGAACAGACCGTCATCTTCGGCTGTCGACAGGCCAGGCGATGTTGCTGATGGCGAAATCATCACAACGCCGTTCGGGCGTGCAACGTTTTGCAGGATGGCGCCGGTCACGCCGGAACAGTCTGCACCCATGATTGCGTCAACCGCGTCGGATGTGACCAGACGCTCGGCCGCGGCAGTCGCGGCACCGGCGTCGATACATGTGCTGTCACCACGTACGGATGTGACGGTCGCACCACCCAGCAATGTGCCGGCTGCGGTGACTTCGGCCATCGCCATTTCGGCACCAGCACCCATCGCGGGTGTGATCGATTCAAGCGGGCCGGTGAAGCCAAGGATCACGCCGATCTTTACTTCTTCAGCGTGACCAGCGGCATAAGCACCACCAGCAATCATGGCGACAGCAGATGTCGCCAGCATAAGTTTTTTCATTACTATTCTCCCAAGTTGGACTTTTTTATCCTGAGTTAATTTATCAGCCGCTTTCCAAAAGGAAAGCCGGAACAACAGGATATTGTCCCTATCAATAGGTATTTGGAAGTCAAATTCACTGTTTCGGCGCAGGATGAGGCGTTTCTTGGCCCTCACTGCATTAATGGCTTTCCAGCGTCATCTCGACCGCGTCCCAGTTTTGCGCCAAAAGGTCTTCTTCGCTGATCCAGTACTGCACGACACCACGGTCGCCCCACATCCAGTTCACAAGCTGGTCCGAGTGCAGTTGAAGCAGCAAGTGATGGTGTGTGTGCATTGACGCAGCCGAACCGATCTTGAAACCAAGCCCGAACATCTGGTGCCAACGGCCGATGTTGGCGATCCGGTAGCGCGTGTCGATATCGTCGCGCACCTCGAAAGGCAGCGTGGCATAAACCTCGGGCGGTGCATTTGCTGCGGCCACAAGGGTTGCTGTTGCTGCCTCCTGAACGCTGATCAATTCACCTTGGGTGAATTGATAAAACGGCTTGAAGCGTCCCGGCTCTGCGCCATTGTCGCGCACTTGGCCGAAATAGATTTCCAACTGTGCGGCATCCTCGGGGCTCATCCTGTCCCACGGTTCATGTGACACGGCCCAGATGCTGACCTCATCAACAAAGGCCGAAAAAGCATCCTGATCGCGCCGGATGGTATCGACAGCGGCCTGATAGCTCGGCCCGTATTGCTGGACCCGTTTTTTGGCCTTCTGCAACGTATCCTGGATATCATCGCGCGCCAGACGCACCGACATTGTAAAACGGTAGGCCGTGTCCCAGAACCAGGGCCGCGCGAAATCTCGCAGGGTGGTACGGTAGTTCTGCGGTGAAAGCTCTCCGGCGGCCTGAAATGGCAACAGATCGCCCATGAGTTCGTGGGCGTCATCATCCCTGTTCTGGTTTGTCATCGGCAAAAGCACGAATTCGACAGGCCAGCGGGGGAAGGTATCAGGGGCTGTTTCGCGCGCATGGCCTTTGACGTAATAGCCCCAGTCCGGCCCGTGATAGATCGGCACCAGATCCGCGGGCGGTTCGGTGGCGGTATTTCCGATCGTTGGCGAATAGATCACCTTGCCCTGACGCGGCCCGTCCGTTGCCGTATTCATAAAGAAAGACAGCGCGCCCTTTTGTGGCATACCGGTCGGCAAGAGCGGATCGGGGACTGTATCGAGGTCGATTTGTCCCAGATGATGCATCGCACGTCCGAATTCATCCCGTGGCCAAGGCGTATCCCCCAAGGTCGGCAGCCCCCCCAGCCAACTGGTCCCGCCGTAATCCACATCAAGATCGGCGCGTTGCATGCGCACCAATGCGATGCCGGGCGTGCGCTTGAAGGTCTTGCCGCGCAGATCACGGCGGTCAATGTCAGCGGCAATCCGTTCTATTTCGTCGGGGGTCAGTTCAGGCAGGGCGTTCTTCTGGATGATCTCATGGACATGGGCGCGGAAAGCATCACCGGTTTTATGCCCCGCCAGACGCGCGAAAACGATGTAGAGCTCATCATCCTTCAGGTCTTCGTTTTCTTCAACGGTGACCGTCGGGGCAGGGCGCGGCGGAGGGTTCGGGCGCCGCTGCAGCGGGGCACTATTGTCTTTTGGAACTTGGCGGGTCAGGGGCGCTGCCGGTACTTTGACAGCTGGTTTGCGCCGGAACACCCCAAAGGCATAAGCCGCGGCCAAGACAACCGACAAGAGGCTGAGTGCGGTTGAACGCAAATAGGCATCATTCTGGAGATGCGCATAAATCGTCAGGCCAAGCGTGGCGTTCCCAAGGATAAGCAGCAGTATCTTGAGAAGCTTCAGGACCATCGCATCGGATCAACCGGGCAGCCGCGATGCATGACTTCCCCGTTCACGGTAGGGCGTGGTGTCGTAATGCGACCTGTAGCATTTGGAAAAATGCGAAGGCGACGCAAACCCGCAGGCCAGCGCCACATTGATGACCGTCATATCGGTCTGCATCAACAGGTTACGCGCCTTTTGCAGGCGCAGTTCCATGTAATACCGCTTCGGGCTGCGCGCGAGGTAGCGTCGGAACAGGCGCTCAAGCTGGCGGGTGGACATGCCGACATCTCTGGCAAGGATCGCCGGACTGATCGGGTCTTCAATGTTTTGTTCCATCATCTGTATCACGCGGCTGAGTTTCGGGTGCCGCACGCCGATGCGCGTCGGGATCGACAGGCGCTGTGTGTCCTGATCGGTCCGGATCGCGGAATAAATCTGCAGGTCCGCCACCGCATTGGCCAGTTCCTCACCATGATCATCGGCGATCAGTTTGATCATCAAATCAATCGAGGCCGTGCCACCTGCGGTCGTAATCCGGTTGCCATCGACCACAAATATCGACTTGGTGAGTTGCACTTCTTCGAACTCTTCGGCGAAGCTGTCCTGATTTTCCCAATGGATCGTGGCCTTCTTGCCGTCAAGCAACCCCGCCTTGGCCAGCGAGTAACCCGCCGTGCAAAGCCCTGCGACCGTCACACCGCGCCGCGCCTCGCGGCGTAACCAGTTCAGCAGCCGCTTGGTGGTCGCCTTCTGCACGTCAATGCCACCGCAGAGCATGATCGTATCGTCCCGCTCAAGCTCGTCCAGCCCGTGGTTGACGCGAAAGACGCAGCCGTTGGAACAGCTGATCTCGTTGCCGTCCTCACTGACAATGATCCACGAATAAAGCTCTTTTCCCGCGGTTCTGTTCGCAATGCGCAGGCTTTCGATTGCCGCCGCAAAGCTGAGCATGGTAAAATCGGCCATCAGCGCGAAGACAAACCGGCGCGGTTTGCCAATATGGTCAACATCGACGATCTGAGGGTCGGTGAGCATCGTTTTCTTTCTGGGTCGTGTATTCAGGTGCAGACATCAACAGGTTTGGCGCCGGTGGACAAGGGAAAAGTCGTCTCGGGAAGGCCGGTTCACCTGGTGCATTTTGCCATTGGCCTGCTGGTATGCACGCGCTATACGCTTCGGGCTGATAACGCTAACCGACCCTATATGGAGCAAGACGATGACTGACTGGCAAAAATCTGACTGGCGCAAAAAGCCCCGGGTCCAGATGCCTGAGTATACCGACGAAACCGCGCTGAACGCTGTTGAACGTCGTCTTGCAAGCTATCCACCACTGGTTTTTGCAGGCGAGGCCCGCAATCTGCGCAACGAACTAGCCGCGGTCAGCCGTGGCGAGGCGTTTTTGCTGCAAGGCGGTGATTGCGCCGAAAGCTTTGCGGAATTCGGCGCGGATAGTATCCGCGACACCTTCAAGGTGATGCTGCAAATGGCGATGGTCCTGACCTATGGCGCGAAAGTGCCTGTGGTGAAGGTGGGCCGTATGGCGGGCCAGATGGCCAAGCCACGCTCTGCGCCGACCGAAATAGTCGATGGCGTCGAATTGCCAAGCTACCGTGGTGACATCATCAACGGGTTCGATTTCACACCCGAAAGCCGCATTCCTGATCCGGAGCGTATGTTGCAGGCCTATTTGCAGGCAGCGGCCACGCTGAACCTGCTGCGCGCCTTCTCGACCGGTGGTTTTGCCAACGTGCATGAAGTTCACAAGTGGACACTTGGTTTTACCGACAGCAATGAAGTGAAGAAATACAGCGATATGGCGTCCCGTATCAGCGACACGCTCGACTTCATGGAAGCTGCCGGTCTGACGACCGAAACGAACCACGAATTGCAGACGGTGGATTTCTACACCAGCCACGAAGCGCTGTTGCTGGAATATGAAGAGGCCTTGTGCCGTCTCGATTCCACCTCAGGTAAATGGCTTGCAGGTTCGGGTCACATGATTTGGATCGGTGACCGGACGCGTCAGCCTGACGGGGCCCATGTGGAATTCTGCAAGGGCGTACTGAACCCGATCGGCCTTAAGTGCGGCCCGTCTATGACGACCGGACACCTCAAGGCGCTGATGGCTGCATTGAACCCCAAGAACGAGGCGGGCCGTTTGACCCTGATCGCACGCTTCGGCGCAGGGTCGGTGGGTGAACACCTGCCACGCCTGATCAAGGCCGTCGAGGAAGAAGGTGCAAACGTCGTTTGGACCTGTGACGCGATGCACGGCAACACGATCAAATCCTCCAGCGGCTATAAGACACGGCCATTCGAGAGCGTGCTGCGCGAAGTGAAGGAATTCTTCGCGATCCACAACGCCGAAGGCACTGTCCCCGGCGGTGTGCATTTCGAGATGACCGGCAAGGACGTGACCGAATGCACCGGCGGTGTCCGCGCTGTCACAGACGAAGATCTGTCCAGCCGCTACCACACCGCCTGTGATCCGCGCCTGAACGCATCCCAGTCGCTCGAACTGGCGTTCCTTGTGGCCGAAGAACTGTCTTCGCGCCGCACGGCAATGGCACAGGCAAAAGCGGGCTAATTAGCCGTTATTGACGACAAGTCTGAGGGCCGGACGTATCGCGTCCGGCCTTTCGCTTGGTGGCTTTGGAAACATCGGTGTGGGCGCAAGCCGCAAACCAATGTGGTCATGCCGGATGCGCGCCGCTTTATTGATGGTGAAGCGCCGTGGGCGACTCCCATTGTCCGGCTCAGTGACCAAAGCGCCGAGCATACGTGTGGTGTTGTCATCGCTGTCGCGCAAAGGCAGCAACAGGACCGTTCCATGTAGCGCTGGCCGCAAAATGGTGGCGGGTGAGATCAGTGGAATGCTGACGATGGCAGGCGAACTAAAGGCGGATTCCAGCAAGGACTGCACTTGATCCTGCGCCTCCGGCAAAAAAATCGTGCTGAACGGCATGCCGCGCGCATCCATTTTCAACAGATGATGGAGCCTTTGGCCAGCAACCCGGAACCGTGCAATACCGGGGGCCACGCGCTGAAGGATGAAGGCATGGGGTAGGGCATTGTCGATCTGACTTGGTGCTACATCGTTGCGCGCCGGAAGCCGTTGGGCGTGCCGCAAGGTTTGCCAGTACTGCTCGAGGTTCTTCAATATCGGATCACGCTGCCCGCACATATCGCGGCGACGACGTTCCGTCATTTCGTCGGAAATATCTTTACTCATAGTTACTCTTTCTTCTCCAAACACCGGAGCACTCGTTCACAAAGCTTTTCTATCAAAGTTCTGGGCTCAAATCATTTAAGAAAGTGTAAAGTGGTTAATGCCTCTCTGGCAATGCACCCCTTGCTCCGCCTTGCCGATTGGCATTAGGTGCAGGCAAACAATGACAGGTCGGTGCATCGCATGACACAATCCATGACAGCTTTCGCAAGCCGGACAGGCGCATTGGGTGCGGCCTCTTGGGCGTGGGAAATGCGCGGGGTGAACGCGCGGGGGCTGGACATACGGTTGCGGATGCCCGACGGGATCGAGGGGTTGGAACCTGCACTGCGTGCCGCATTGGGCAAGGCGCTGTCCCGTGGCAATGTCACCGTAAACCTGCGTTTGCAGCGCGACGATGTCGCAGGCGCGCTGGCCGTGGATGAAGCCTATCTTGATGAGGTGCTCAAGGCGCTGGACTTGGTGCAGGAACGTGCTTTTGCCATGGGTGTCACGCTGGGCCAGCCGACGGCGGCGGATGTGCTGACACAGCGCGGCGTGTTGATGCCTGCAAAGGCCGATGATGATGCAGCAGCCCTGGCGGCCGCATTGATCGCGGATGTGGCACCGCTCGTTGCGGATTTCGTTGACATGCGAGCCCGCGAAGGTAGCGCGCTCGCGGCGGTGATCCGTGACCAACTGGACCAGATTGCGGCATTGACCGATGCCGCGGCCGTGGCCGCCGAGGCCCGTGCGCCGCAGGTAAAGGCCAATCTGACTGCGGCATTGCGCCGTGTGCTTGAAGACGTGGCCGAGGTTGAACCGGGGCGCGTCGCACAAGAATTGGCCTTGCTGGCCGTGAAATCGGATGTGACCGAAGAAATCGACCGCCTGAAAGCGCATGTTGCAGCGGCGCGGGCGCTGCTGGATGAACGCAAACCTGCCGGCCGGAAGCTTGATTTTCTGGCGCAGGAATTCAACCGTGAAGCCAACACACTTTGCGCCAAAGCGCAGGCGGCACCGCTGACGGCAATCGGCCTTGATCTAAAGGCAGTGATCGACCAGATGCGCGAGCAGATACAGAATGTGGAGTAAGACATGACCCGACGCGGCCTTCTGATTATCCTTTCGTCGCCCTCGGGGGCAGGGAAATCCACACTGGCCGGACGGCTGCGGGCGTGGGATGACACACTGCGGTTTTCGGTGTCGGCCACAACGCGCGCGCCGCGTAAGGGTGAGGAGAACGGCAAGGATTACTTCTTTGTCTCGGTGCCCGAGTTTCAGGCACAGGTTGCCGCCCAAGAGATGCTCGAACATGCGCGGGTTTTCGGGAACTACTACGGATCGCCCAAGGCCCCTGTGCAGGCAGCTATCGAAAGCGGGCGCGATGTGTTGTTTGACATCGACTGGCAAGGCGCACAGCAGATCAGCAACTCGTCGTTGCAGGAACATGTCCTGTCGATCTTTATCCTGCCGCCGTCCATCACAGAGCTTCACCGCCGTCTTGTCAGCCGTGGTCAGGATACGCCCGAGGTGATCGAAGGCCGGATGCAGAAAAGCTGGGACGAGATCAGCCATTGGGACGGCTATGACTATGTGCTTGTGAATGATGATCTGGACAAGACCGAAGAGCAGCTCAAGACGATCATCAGCGCCGAGCGTCTGCGCCGCTCGCAGCAACCGCAATTGGTGGATCACGTCCGCAGCTTACAGAGCGAATTTGGAGAAAGATCATGAGCCTTTACGCTTTGGGTGAAATCGCCCCACAGATCGCGGATGATGCCTGGGTCGCGCCGGGCTGTCACTTGATTGGCGACATTGTGCTGGAAGAAAAGACGTCTGTCTGGTTCGGCAGCACCCTGCGCGGTGACAACGAGCGGATCACGGTCGGCGCGGGCAGCAATGTGCAGGAAAATACAGTGATGCACACCGATATGGGATCCCCGCTTATAATTGGGCCTGGCTGTACCATCGGCCATAAGGTCATGCTGCACGGCTGTGTGATCGGGGAAAACACCCTGATCGGTATGGGTGCCACGATCCTGAACGGGGCCGTCATCGGCCGCAACTGCCTTATCGGTGCAGGTGCGTTGATTACCGAAAACAAGGTGATCCCCGATGGCAGCCTTGTGATGGGTGCCCCGGGTAAAGTGGTGCGGGAACTGGACGCCGAGGCGATTGCCGGACTGCGGTTGTCGGCCCTGCATTATCAGGAAAACGCCGCGCGCTTCCGGCGTGACCTCAAGCAACTGTCCTGACTATTTCTGACAGGGTGGCGGCAGCGACAACAGGTCGAAGTCGAGCCCTTCAGCTTGCGTGCGGACTTCTTTGAGGATCATGGCGACATCCGGCATATTATCGCTAATGGCACGGTACCGGCCTTGATAGCCCAATGCCACCAGCCGCTGCGCCACATCAAGCACATCAAATCCCCCTGCAAAAAGTGGTGACAGGATCAAATCGGGATCAAATGCCTCTAGCAGTTCCTCTGTCAGATTGCACAGATCGATAAAATGCACATCCTCAAACGGAACAACCATGCGCCCCTCGGCACTCCACCGTGCCAAATTGCCGATCACCAGCGTGCGATCTGCAAGCTTGATCCCGGCCTCTGAATACGCAGCCGCAGGCTGACGCTTGGAAATCTTCATCGAAAAATCAGTAGTACTAGTGTGTGAGACTATGCCTCAGTTACCCAAAATATCTTTTGCGTTTCAACTACGGATTGAAATGGAGTATCGCGATCTTATGAGGCATTTTGCCCCATGCTTTCAGAATATCATGAAAGAGCGCAGGAACGTGTCATGACACAAGACCAGATTGTTTCCATAATCCAAGCCTTTCCAATGCCGGTACTGGTTATTGGCCACGATGAACGTGTGCGCGCGTCAAATGCCACTGTCGATTCGATCCTCGGGCCGGATCTTTTGGGCAAGCACTATATCACCGCGCTGCGCCAACCAGCGATCCTTGCCGCTATTGCCGAGACACGGCGGACCGGGGTGGGTGCCTTCGTCCGCTATACCGGACGGTCAGGGTCGAAAGATGTGATTTACAGGGTAAGTGTTGCTGCGGCACAGACCGATATTGTTCTGACATTCGAGGATCAGACGGCCTCGGAGGAGGCGGGCCAAATGCGGCGCGATTTCGTCGCCAACGTCAGCCATGAGCTGCGGACACCGCTGACAGCCTTGCTGGGCTTTATTGAAACACTGAATGGCGCTGCAAAGGATGATCCGGTCGCACGGACGCGGTTTCTGGACATCATGGCACATGAAGCAAACCGGATGCGCAGGCTGGTGGATGATCTGATGTCACTGACCCGCGTGGAGGAGGACGAGCGCGTGCGCCCGCGCGAAGAGGTTGAACTGGGCACGCTGCTGGCCTCGGTCATCAAAGGGTTGGAACCGCAAGCAGCAGGGGCGGGCGTCACAGTTGCCTTGGACCTGGTCGCAAGCGAGGAAACCGTGCCGGGTGATGCCGGGCAGCTGGTGCAGGTGTTTACCAATCTGGTGGAGAACGCGATCAAATACGGGGCGACCGGAAAAGAGGTAAAAGTGTCACTGATGCCGCGCACGATGCATCAACGTCTGCGCGCGGAGGCGGTGCAAATCACTGTGACTGACAAGGGCGAGGGCATTGCCGAACATCATCTGGCGCGCTTGACCGAACGATTCTACCGCGTCGATAACCACAGGTCGCGCGAAGTAGGTGGAACCGGTCTCGGGCTTGCGATTGTGAAACACATAATCAACCGGCATCGCGGGCGCTTGACGATCGAAAGCCAGCTGGGAGAGGGGACCACCGTGTCAGTTTTTCTGCCAACGGCCCGACTGTCATAAAACTTTTACATAAGTGTCACAAAAGCTTCGGGAAGGCGGCATAGACGGGCCGCGATGGTGAGGCGGCTCGCGCTTCACCGAAACCTGACAGACAGGAGTGTTTTTATGTCTCTCATGAAGCTGACCGCGACAACCGCGGTGATTGCCCTTACTGCCACCACATCTTTTGCACGTGACAACGTGCAGGTTGCCGGTTCTTCCACAGTGCTGCCCTACGCCTCGATCGTTGCCGAAGCATTCGGCGACAACTTTGATTTCCCTGCACCGGTTGTTGAATCCGGTGGTTCTTCTGCAGGCCTGAAGCGCTTCTGCGAAGGTGTTGGCGAAAACACAATCGACATTGCAAACGCATCGCGCGCAATTCGTGACTCCGAGATCGCTGCCTGCGCCGAAGCCGGTGTGACAGACATCATCGAAGTCCGCATCGGTTATGACGGAATCGTCTTTGCATCGCAGATCGACGGCCCTGCATTCACTGCATTCGAGCCTTCCGACATCTTCAACGCTCTGGCCCCGATGGTCATGGTTGACGGTGCGCTGGTTGAGAACCCGCACACAAAATGGTCCGACTTCAACGCTGATCTGCCAGATGCAGACATTCTGGCGTTTATCCCGGGCACCAAGCACGGCACACGCGAAGTGTTTGAAGAAAAAGTGATCGCTGCTGGCTGTGAAGCTACAGGTGCGATGGAAGCGATGATCGCTGGCGGTATGTCCGAAGATGACGCAGAAGATGCATGTCTCGCTGTCCGCACAGACGGTCGTTCTGTCGACATCGACGGTGACTACACCGAAACACTCGCACGTATCGACGCCAACACAAACGGTATCGGCGTGTTCGGTCTGGCATTCTATGAAAACAACACAGACAAGCTGAAAGTAGCGACAATGTCCGGTGTTGAGCCAACAACCGAAACTATCGCTGCAGGCGTCTACCCTGTTTCGCGCCCGCTGTATTTCTACATCAAGGCGGCACACATCGGTGTGATCCCCGGTCTGCAGGAATATGCAAACTTCTTCATCTCTGACGAAGTTGCCGGTCCTGACGGTCCATTGGCCGCTTACGGTCTGGTGTCCGACCCGGAGCTGGCGGCGACACAACAGGCTGTCATGAACAACGTGACAATGAACTAAGAGCCATCCGGCTCTGATCGGTTCCGACACTTTGTCGGGACCGATCGACCACTTTTAATAATCTATCGTTGCATTTATGCGGTGATCAGAGCCTGACACAGGCTGACCGGCAAAAGGCGCAAGGGGACACTTGATGTCAAACACACTGATCCTGCTGATTGTTCTTGTCATAGGCGTGCTTGGTTTCTTTGCAGGCCGTGCACGTGCCATGGCTGCCGCTGGCGGTGACCGCCGTAATCTGCACTCTCTGCCGAACTACTACGGGGCCAACACGGCCCTGAACGCGATTGTGCCTGCCGGTATTGCTCTGGCGGTCTGGCTGATTGTGCAGCCATTCGTAATCAACAACACAGTTTCCGGAATGATTGACCAAGAGGCAATCGCCGAGGGCAGCTCGCTTGGTCTGATCATGTCGGATGTGCGCCGCGTCGCCGAAGGGCTTGATGTCGCTGTGGCCGAAGGCGCGATGACCGAAGAAACTGCGGCAGATATGCGGACCGAATTCACCGATGTGCGCGAGCGGCTTGCCGAAGTCGGCGTTGCACTTGGTTCCGGTGTGACATCCGAAACGCTGCAGGCCGCACAGCGCTACCGCGAAATGGCGTGGACGGGTAACTGGCTCAAGACCCTTGTGGTGATCGCGATATCCATCGGTGGGCTTGCCCTGACATGGCGGTTGATCACGCGGGACTACCGTGCGCGCAATGTTGTGGAAAAGGGCGTCCTGAGTGTCCTGATTTTGGCCGCATCTATCGCGATCCTGACAACAGTCGGCATCGTCTTTTCGCTGATCTTCAACACCTATGAGTTCTTCAAGCTCTATCCGGCCGCCGACTTCTTCTTCGGACTGAATTGGTCACCCAGTTTCTCGGGGCGCGGCCAGTCGTCGCAACTGGGTATTCTGCCACTGCTCTGGGGTACGCTCTATATCTCGCTTATTGCTTTGCTGGTTGCAGTGCCGATCGGCCTGTTCTCTGCCATCTACCTGTCCGAATATGCGTCCAAGTCTGTGCGCGCGATCGCCAAGCCGATGCTTGAGGTGCTCGCCGGGATCCCGACGATTGTTTACGGTCTCTTCGCGCTTTTGACGGTCGGGCCGCTTCTTGTCGGGGTCTTTGGTGAAGGCGGTGCGCTTGGCGTGACGTGGATGTCAGGCGGCACCGCCGTGATGACCGCTGGTCTGGTCATGGGCATGATGCTGATCCCGTTTGTGAGTTCGTTGTCAGACGACATCATCAATGCTGTCCCACAAGCGATGCGTGACGGATCGCTGGGCCTTGGTGCCACCCATTCCGAAACAGTGCGCAAGGTGATCCTGCCTGCCGCCTTGCCTGGTATTGTGGGTGCGATCCTGCTGGCGGCCTCGCGTGCGATTGGCGAGACAATGATTGTGGTTCTGGGCGCGGGTGCTGCGGCACGGCTGTCGCTGAACCCGTTTGACGCAATGACGACGGTGACCGCCAAGATCGTGAGCCAGTTGACAGGCGATAGTGACTTTTCCTCGCCAGTAGCCTTGGTGGCCTTTGCCCTCGGGATCAGCCTGTTTGTCGTCACCCTCGGCTTGAATATTTTTGCCCTCTACATCGTCCGCAAGTACCGGGAGCAGTACGAATGACCGACGCCGCCACAGATATGCCCGAGAAAGCACCTGCGCAGACGGCGCACGGCTCACTGCTGTCAGAAAGCCCGTTGATGAAGAAACGGAACGCGGCTGAGGCGCGTTTCAAGATGTATGGCATTGTGGCCATCACCTTTGGTCTGGCGTTCCTGATCTTTCTGACGTTCTCGATCCTGCGCAACGGTATTCCGGCCTTCACGCATACCGTCGTGAATGTCGAATTCACTCTGACGCAAGAGCAGTTCGACGAAGCCGAGAGCAAGATGCTCAAGACGGCGGCCTATACCGATATTTTCGTCACCAACATTACCGAGACATTTCAGCAGGATGGTCTTGATGTTGCCTTCGATGCCGACACGATTGAGCGTCTTTTAGGGAAGGTTGGCGGCAACCTGCGCGAATTCTACCGTGAGAACCCGGACCAGATCGGACAGCCTGTCACGTTTGAACTCTCCGCGGCCAGCCGTGTCGAACGCTATCTGCAGGGTAAACTGACCCGCGACATGGTTGTCGACGGGCGTTTCCTCGAAGCCGCGGATCTTGATGTGGTTGATGCGATGGTGGATGCAGGGATCATCGGATCCGCGTTTGACTGGAACTTCATTACAGGGACCGACACAGGCGTTGACAACCCTGGTGGTGCAGGGATCGGCGTCTCGGTCATCGGGTCATTCTTTATGATGCTGATCGTGCTGCTGCTGTCACTGCCCATCGGGGTGGCCGCATCGATCTATCTGGAAGAATTCGCGCCCAAGAACCGGTGGACCGATTTGATTGAGGTGAATATCTCGAACCTTGCGGCGGTGCCCTCTATCGTCTTCGGTATTCTTGGCCTTGCGGTGTTTATCCAGTTTGCGCATCTGCCGCAGTCCGCGCCGCTGGTCGGCGGCCTTGTGCTGACGCTGATGACGTTGCCGACAATCGTGATCTCGACGCGCGCCTCGTTAAAGTCTGTCCCGCCATCCATCCGCGATGCGGCACTGGGTGTAGGGGCGTCCAAGATGCAATCGGTCTTTCACCATGTACTGCCGCTGGCGATGCCCGGTATCCTGACAGGCACGATTATTGGTCTTGCGCAAGCTTTGGGTGAAACCGCGCCGCTTCTGCTCATCGGGATGGTGGGCTATGTGGCCCGCGAATATCCTGACGGTATTGCCTCGGGCCTGCTTGATCCGAACTCGGCGATGCCCGCGCAGATTTACACCTGGGCTGCGCGGTCGGACGAAGCCTTCTTTGAAAAGGCATGGGGTGGGATTATCATCTTGATGATCTTCCTGCTGACCATGAACATCATCGCAATCATCCTGCGCCGCAAATTCGAGCGCCGTTGGTAGGAGCCCAGATATGAAAGATATGATACCAGTGGACCGAAAGATGAGCACGATGCAAGATTCCAAGATCAGCGCCCGCGGCGTACAAGTCTATTACGGCGAAACACATGCCATCAAAGATGTCAGTGTCGAGATCGCCGACAATACTGTCACGGCATTTATCGGTCCGTCAGGTTGCGGTAAATCGACGTTCCTGCGCTGTATCAACCGGATGAACGACACGATCGATACCGCACGCGTTATGGGCGATATCCTGATTGATGGCGAAGACATCTATGACCCGCGCGTTGATCCCGTGCAGCTGCGCGCCAAGGTCGGCATGGTGTTTCAAAAGCCGAACCCGTTCCCGAAGTCGATCTATGATAACGTGGCTTACGGCCCCAAAATCCACGGTCTGGCCCGCAACAAGGCCGATCTGGACGAGATTGTCGAAAAGTCCCTGCGCAAGGCCGCCCTGTGGGAAGAGGCCAAGGATCGTCTAGATAAGCCCGGCACGGGCCTGTCCGGCGGTCAACAGCAGCGCCTTTGCATTGCGCGGGCCATCGCCACAGCGCCTGAAGTTCTGTTGATGGATGAGCCATGTTCCGCGCTCGACCCGATTGCCACAGCACAGGTCGAGGAGCTGATCGACGAGCTGCGCCAGAGCTACTCGGTGGTAATTGTCACCCACTCGATGCAACAGGCCGCCCGTGTAAGCCAGAAAACCGCGTTTTTCCACCTGGGTAACCTGGTCGAATACGATGACACCGACAAGATTTTCACCAACCCGCAAGACCCGCGGACGGAAAGCTATATTTCCGGCCGGATCGGGTAAGGAGACACAGCTATGAACGATCATATTTCGTCGGCCTATGACCGTGATCTCGAAGGGATAACCACGCTGATCATGCAGATGGGTGGGCAGGTTGAAGAGGCGATCCTCAAGGCCGTCAAATCCCTTGCGGACCGTGACACCGAATTGGCCGAAGAGGTGCGTGAAGGCGACAAGAGCATTGACGCGCTGGAGATCCAGATCAATGACGAGGCCGCACGTACCATTGCCCTGCGCGCCCCTGTTTCCAAGGACTTACGATCCGTTCTTACAGTGCTGCGCCTTGCGGCATCGCTTGAGCGGATCGGAGACTACGCCAAAAATATCGCCAAACGCACAAGCGTGCTGGTCGAAATGAACTCGGTCAACGGCTCTGACGCGGCCCTGCGGCGCATGGCGCGCGAGGTCGAGCAGATGCTCAAAGACACGCTGGATGCCTATTTACGCGGTGACGCGGAACTGGCCGAGGACGTACGCCAGCGCGATCAGGAAGTGGATCAGATGTATAACGCGCTGTTCCGCGAATTCCTCACATTCATGATGGAAGACCCGCGCAATATTACGCCCTGTATGCACCTGCACTTCATGGCAAAAAACATCGAACGTATGGGCGATCTGACGACAAATATGGCCGAACAGGTGATCTATCTGGTTACCGGCGAAATGCCGGAAGAGGCGCGGCCGAAAAGTGACAAAACAGCCTATGTGACGGAACCGAGCTAGACCCATGCCCCAGCATCCCCATGTTTTGGTTGTCGAAGACGAAGCCGCCCAGCGGGAGGTTTTGGGCTACAATCTGGAAGCAGAAGGTTTTCGCGTGACCCGCGCCGAGAACGGTGAAGAAGGTCTGCTTTGTGTCGCCGAAGATGCGCCGGATGTCATCGTTCTGGATTGGATGATGCCCAACCTGTCAGGGATCGAAGTCTGTCGCCGGCTGAAGATCAGTCCAGAGACGCGCGCTATCCCGGTTATCATGTTGTCGGCGCGTGCCGAAGAGGTGGATAAAGTCCGTGGTCTGGAAACAGGTGCTGATGACTACGTCGTCAAACCCTATTCCGTGTCCGAGCTCATGGCGCGCGTGCGCGCGCAATTGCGCCGTGTGCGTCCGGCAACGGTGGGACAGGTTCTGACCTATGATGATATCGTGCTGGATTCGGAAACCCACCGCGTGACACGCAACGACGTTGCACTCAAGCTGGGGCCAACCGAGTTTCGCCTGCTTTCGACGTTTATGGAAAAGCCCGGGCGCGTGTGGTCACGCGATCTGCTGCTTGACCGGGTCTGGGGGCGTGACATCTATGTCGATACCCGGACCGTTGATGTGCATGTGGGCCGCCTGCGCAAGGTCCTGACGCAAAACGGCGGTGATGATCCGGTGCGCACGGTGCGCGGGGCAGGCTACGCCCTGGGTTAATTTCCCCAAGGGCCGTGGTGTCCTTCACCGCCATCAATGCGGGCAAATCCGTGGGCGCCAAAGAAGTCACGCTGACCCTGGATCATGTTTGCCGTGCCGCGCGCGGTCCGCATAGCATCGAAATACGCCAGACCCGATGACAATGCAGGCGATGCCAGCCCGTGCAGGGCCGCTTGCGCGACAACCGCACGCAGCGCGTTGTGCGTGTGCTTGAGCCGGTCCGCAAAACCCGTGGCCATCATCAGATTGCGTTCAGGGTTTTCGCGCAGCGCAGTCGCCATATCATCCAGCATATCAGAGCGGATGATGCAGCCCTCGCGCCAGACCTCAGCAATCGCGGGCAGGGGGAGCGCCCAGCCGTATGTGTCGGACGCCTTTTCGATCATACCGAACCCTTGTGCATAGCACAGGATCTTGCCTGCAATCAGCGCCTCTTCCAGCGCGTCTAATGACAGCACATCATGGGCGATGTGGTGCGGAGCGGCACCAAAAAGCGCCTCGCCTGCGGCGCGTTCGTCGCGCTGCGATGACAGGTTCCGCGCCACAACGGCGGCCTCAATCGCGGGAATCGCTGCCGCGAGATGCTGTGCTTCAATCGCGGTCCAGCGGCCGGTGCCTTTCTGGCCCGCCGCATCGACGATCACATCCAGCATGGGCTTGCCGGTTTTCGGATCGACAGCAGCGGCGACTTTGCCTGAAATTTCAATCAGGTAACTGCGCAGCGGGCCTTTGTCCCATCTGGCAAAGGTCTCGGCGATGGCTGCGTTATCCATGCCCAGCCCGTCACGCATGATGCCGTAAACCTCGGCGATCATCTGCATGTCGGCGTATTCGATCCCGTTGTGGACGGCTTTGACAAAATGGCCCGCACCGTCTTCACCCATCCATGTGGCACAGGGTGTGCCTTTGTGCTTGGCAGAAATCGCTTCCAGAATATGTGCGACGCGGTCCCAGTATTCCTTCTTGCCGCCGCCCATGATGGAGGGGCCGAAACGCGCCCCTTCCTCGCCCCCCGACACCCCGATGCCAAGGAAGGGCAGATCGCCGGCTTCCTGCATCCGGCGGTTCGTATCATGGAAATTCGCATTGCCTGCGTCGATAATCATATCGTCGTCATCAAGCAGGGGGCGCAGTGCCTTGATCTGGTCATCGACAGGCGCACCGGCAGGCACCATCAGGATGATCGCGCGCGGTGATTTGAGCGCGCGGACGAGATCTTCCAACGTTTCAGTCGGCGTGATGCGGTCTGCCAGTTCACCGGCCTGATCGTGAAATTCGCGGGTGGTTTCGGTGGTCCGGTTCCAGACGGCGATGTCAAACCCCTTGTCGGCAATATTCAATGCAAGGGCCGCACCCATGGTGCCAAGGCCGATCAGACCGATTTCTGCGTTGCTCATGGTATGGGGCCTTCTTGGTTATGGCGTCAGATATTGTGCCGCGACAAAGATCACATAGGCGGCCATCATGATGATACCGGTGGTGCGGTTCAAACGGCCGATTGTCAGCATCCACAGCGTGAAGAGAACAGCAACCGCCACAGTGATCCAGAGGTCCGCGCCGAGGAGAACCGGATCAACATCCAAAGGCGCGATCACAGCGGTCAGGCCGATGATGGACAGGATGTTAAAGGTGTTGGAGCCGATGATATTGCCAAGGATGAGGCCTACCGATTGCTTGCGCGCGGCGGCGATACAGGTTGACAGCTCGGGCAGGGAGGTGCCGAAAGCAACGACAGTCAGACCTATAATAGCTTCAGGGACACCGATGGCAGAACCGGTCTGGACGGCGCCTTTGACAAGCAGTTCGGACCCGACCCCGAGGGCAGCAAGGCCTGCCAGAAGAATAACAATGGCCCCGTTCATCGTCGTAATGGTGGGGGTGTCGTCATCTTCGTCATCTTCTTCCAGCGGGATGCTGTCCGTTTTGTACTGGTAGAACACAAAGGACACGAGAATGGCGAACATGATCAGGCCGAGGATCTGGTTGAAGCCGCCAGTCAACATACCAAAGGCCATGATGCCCGTGGCCAAGAGCATCATGCAAAGGTCCTTGAGCAGATCCTTGGGGCGTGCCGTCACCTGAAACACAAAAGCCGTCGCCCCCAGGACCAACAGGATATTTGCGACATTCGAGCCGAGGACATTGCCGAGCGCGATGCCGGGGTAGCCCTGTAGGTTAGCCGTGACCGAGGTGAAAAGTTCCGGCACCGAGGTGCCAAATGAGATGATCGTCGCCCCGATAAAGAGCGGCGACAGGCCGGTGCGTTCGGCGACAAAAACGGCGGCATCTACTGTCCAATCACCACCTTTGATCAAGAGATAAATGCCAAACGCCATAGCGCCAGTGGCGAGAACGAAAAGCTCATAAGTGCTGAGTTCAATCAAAGCGGACTTCCAGATTGGTGGTCAATTCTTTACGCAGTGCGGGCCAGATAACTGATTTCCAGCGCAAGTGTAATGGTCATTGCCGGATCGGAGCCCGGAAATAGTGCTTTGGTGTCTTCTGCCCAACATGGCTCCCCCGCGTTCTTGCTTGTTGGTATGCATGTAGACTTTGAAAAACAGGATTAAAGGTTTGATGTGGAAATATAAAAGGGAGCGAGGCATCCACGCCGCTCCCTTCTGTTTTGCTCAAAGGTCATATTCGCTTATGCAACGACCCTTGGCTGCGAGACTTTGGCCATGAAATAAAGGCCAACCGCGCCACCGAGGCCGATCAGGTCGGTCAGCCAGCCGCCTGCAATCATGCAAAGTGCAGCAACCATCAGGCCAAGCCGGATCGGCAGCGCGGCACGGTTGCCGACCCACCAGCCTTGGACACCCGACGACAGCAGGAACACCCCGAAGACTGCCGTTGCACCTGCGCGGATCACCTCGAGCCATGTGCCGTCCATCAGGATAGCGCCGTTGTAGAAGAACATGAAAGGCACGATGAAGGCTGAGATGCCGATCTTGAACGATGCAACCGATGTGGCCATCGGGTTCGCCCCCGATATCCCTGCCGCCGCATAACTGGCCAAGGCCACAGGTGGCGTGATGGCAGAGACAACCGCAAAGTAGAACACAAAGAAGTGCGCGGTCAGCATCGGGATACCCAGTTGCACCAGACCCGGTGCGACGACGGAGGCCGCCACAGCATAGGCCGCAGTTGTCGGCATCCCCATCCCCAGCAGGATCGCGATGCACATTGCAAAGAAGAGCGCGAGCAACTGGTTGGCTTCGGCGATGTTCAGCAGCACGGACGAGAAGCGCGCGCCAACACCGGTGAGCGAGATCACACCCACGATGATACCGGCACAGGCACAGACCGCAATGATCTGGATCGACATGATGCCAGCGAGTTCAAACGCTTTGGTGACCGAGCGCAGACCCATCCGGTACGGCGTGAACCAGCTGACGACGGCGGCAGAGGCAGTCGCCAAGGTTCCTGCGCGGATCACCGAGTAGCCCATGAAGAGCGCGGCAATCAGAATGATGATCGGCAGGAACAAAAAGACGCGGCGCACCATGGCCCTGAGCTTTGGAAGCTCGTCCTCGCGCATTCCGCGCATGCCCAGCTTTGCGGCTTCAAAATCAACCATGAAGTAGATCGATACGAAGTACAGGATCGCAGGAATGATCGCGGCGATTGCGATATCGGTATAGGGAATACCTGTGATTTCGGCCATGATGAAGGCACCGGCCCCCATGATCGGCGGCATGATCTGGCCGCCGGTCGAGGCGGCGGCTTCAACTGCGCCTGCCGTTGTTGGTTTGTAGCCTACCTTTTTCATCAAAGGGATTGTGAGCGAGCCTGTCGCCACAACGTTCCCCGCGGAGGTGCCGTTGATCATCCCCATGAGGCCAGAGGCAAAGATCGCTACTTTTGCGGGGCCACCGCGTGCGCGACCAGCCACCGCAAAGGCGAAGTTCACAAAATAGTCGCCCACTTTCGAGGCCTGCAGGAATGCGGCAAAGATGATGAACAGGATGATATAGGTCGAGGACACGGCCGTTGTTGGCCCAAGGATACCCGCATCGGTGTAGACCTGGCTGAAGAAGCGCTGCCACGTGATATCGGGCGCGTTCAGGAAGCCTGGCAGCAGGTCACCGACAAAGACATAAACAAGAAAGACCCCGGCGATGATGATCAAGGCCATGCCAGCTACACGGCGGGTCAGTTCCATGATCAGCGCAGTCCCTGCGACTGCGGCAATGCTCATGCCGATCGGCGCAAAGGGCGTACCGGTTGCGTTGCGCATCAATGTGCCGAAGATCGTGATCAGATACATTGCAACCGCGATGCCGCAGACACTCAGTACCAGATCGGCTGGGGCGATTGTGCCGCGCACGCGAGGACGCAGCCAGCCAAGCACAATCCCTGCGATTGTCGCTGCGATCAGCGGATAGCCATAATGATAGATTTCCGCATTGCGGATACCTTCATCCATGCCGTTCCACATGACACCCCCTTGGATGTCTGCCGCGAACCCAAGCGCGGTCCAGCAGGCATAGAGGGCAGGAAGCAAAGCTGCATACGCAAGATAGTCCAGCGGGCTGTGTGTATCAGCGTCATCATCAGGAAAGGCCCGCGCTGAATAGAGCGTGAAGCCGAGGATCAGCGCGCCTGCCACGTGGACGATGCGAAAATTCCAGGTTTCCATGGGAAAAACCGGCAGGAGCGGAATATCAATACCGGTCCATGCGCTGATCGACCAGCCATTCAGAGCGGCCATGTGAAAAAGCGCATAAAATGCCGAGATACCGGCAATAACCAGATAGGTCCGGCCGGTGAAGATCCGCCGGTTATGCTCAACCGGTTCTTCGTCGACCCCTTCGGCGAGAATGGGGCCGTCCGTTTGATCGTCAAGTGTTTGGTCGGTCGTCATGGTGTGGTCCTCGCATGCTGAAAGATTGCCCTGACGGACATTGAGCCTGCATCAATTTATCGAATGAATTGCGTGTCGCGGGGCTGCTTGGGAAAAGCAGCCCCGCTGTGATCACGGCTTAGTTGCCGAAGATCTGATCGGCAGGGATATCTGCACCGGCGTTCTCGATGAACCACTCGGCTGCACCTGGGTGCCAAGGCAGAACGCCAGCGTTCTTGTCCCAGTTCTCTGGCAGTGTGGAACGGGCGGCACGGTGGATGTTCACCATACGCTCGTTGTCGGACATCACCACATCGACCGCTGCTTTCACGAAGGAAGCAGGAAGTTCACAGTTGGCAATCGCGAAGTTCCACATGGATACCGAACGGGCCGGTGCTTCCAGTGTGGTGTATGTGTCAGCGCCGATTTCAAATGCCGACACAGGGAAGGCGGCCATGATTGCTGCCTGCTCTTCTTCGGTGAACTCGATGATGTTCACATCAGTTTGCACTTCAAGCTGGGAAACAGCCGGCACAGGCACACCCGCAGCGAACGCGATCACGTCCAGCAGACCGTCCTGCAACTGACCACCAAGGTCGCCCCAACCGCCGTTGCGGCGCTCGAAGTTCACACCCAGCTCTTCCATCATGCGCGGGAAGTATGTGTCGGATGTCGAACCCGCAGGGCCGAAACCGATACGTGCGCCATCAGGGATATCCGCGATGGATGTGATGCCGGAAGAGGCAAGTGTCGTCACCGAGAACGGTGTCTGGTACATCGGGAACATCGCACAGGCGTTGGTCATTTGTAGACCGGGTGCAATCGGGTTTGTACCGGCGATGGACTCAGCTGCCGGACCCATTGTTGTCATGCCGAACTGTGCGTCGCCTGTGTGCACAAGCGCCATGTTCTGCATCGGGCCGCCGGTGACTTCGCCACCGCCTGTGATGCCCAGTTCTTCTGCGACCAGGTTTGCCCAGCCGGAACCATAGGCAAAGAAGGTGCCGCCTTGGGATGCTGTCCCGACGGTGAAGCTCTCTGGCCAACCTGTACGGTCCTCGTGACCGGCGGCAAAGGCTGTCGTTGCTGTCAAAGCAGTTGTCGCGATAAGCGCTGCTAGTTTCATAAGTTCTTCCTCCACAAATTAATCCTGACCTCTCCAAGATCAGGCCGTGATCTCATGCACGTTGCGTGCAAGTAGACCGCATGGCGAGCACTTCCACTGTCTGGCGTGGCCGTTACAAGGTTTCAGCAGTGCTGTTTGCGATAACAGTTAATAATTATAAGACTGGATGGGTCGCCAAGGGGACAAAAGGGCAATTGCATGTGTCGAAACGGGTGCATTTCAGCCGCTTTGATCTGCGTCCGCCTTGGATAACCCGTATTTCTGCATCTTCTCGTAGAGGGCTTTGCGCGACAGACCCAGCACCTCATAGGTCTGTTTGAGACTGCCGCCTTGCGCGGTCAGCGTTGCCATGATCAGCGCGCGCTCGTGATCTGCCATCTTCTGGGCGAGTGACTGGGCTTCCGTTTCTGTCCCCACCGTCATGGTCGGATCCAGCCCCAGCACAAAACGATCCGCCGCATTGCGTAGCTCGCGCACATTACCCGGCCAGTCTTGCGTGGCCATCCGCGCCAGAACATCCGCAGGCACATCGGGGGCCGGTTTGGAATAGCGCGCAGCGGCCTGGGCCGTGAGATTGAGAAAGAGCGACGGGATATCATCACGGCGCTGATCAAGCGTTGGTACATGCAGCGTGACAACATTCAGCCGGTAAAGCAGATCCGCGCGGAAATTGCCGGCTGCGACGGCCTCGGACAGGTCCGTTTTCGCGGCGGCAACGATGCGGATATCAAGATCAACCGGATCATTCGCCCCCAGTCGCGTGATTTGGCGTGCCTGAATGGCATGAAGCAGTTTCGCCTGTACGCTGACAGGCAGGCTGTCGATCTCATCGAGGAACACCGTACCTTTGCGGGCAAACTCGAATTTCCCGAAGCGGGCGCGCATCGCCCCGGGAAAGGCTCCGGCCTCATGCCCGAAAAGTTCGCTTTCCACCAGATCGACAGGCAGGGCGGCGCAGTTGATTTGCACGAAAGGGTGGGGACCACGTGCAGAGAGATCATGCAACGCATGGGCCGTCATATCCTTGCCCACCCCTGTGGCCCCTGTGATCAGCACATCGGCGTCGGTGGCGGCAATCGTGCGGATCTGTTTGCGCAAAGCTACCATGGCATCCGAACGCCCGATCAAACGGGCCTCCAGCTTGTCCCGCCCGCCAACCTCGCGTTTGAGCGCGCGGTTCTCGATGGTCAGGCGCCGTTTCTCAAGCGCGCGCTGTATCGTCGAGACCAGCCGCGAGGGGGCGAAGGGCTTTTCGATGAAATCATAGGCCCCTTCGCGCATCGACTGCACCGCAAGGTTCACATCGCCATGGCCGGTCACAAGGATCACCGGAAATTCGGGATCAAGCTCAAGCACCTTGCGCATGAGCCACAGCCCGTCCTGATCCGGCATACGGATATCCGTGACCAAGACCCCTTCAAACCCGCGGCTGATCTGCGCCAGTGCCAGTTCCGCCTTATCAAGAACCACTGCGGGAATGTCGGCCAACATGAGCGTCTGGCTGGTTGCGTGGCGCAACTCCTCCTCGTCGTCGACGAATATGACTGTCTGCTTCATTGCGCGGCCACTTCAATAGGGGTTGCCGGTTGCAGCTTGACGGTAAAGACCGCGCCACCCTCGGGATGGTTCGCCGCACTGAGCGTGCCACCAAAATCGCTGACAATATTATATGAGATTGACAGCCCGAGCCCGAGCCCCTTGCCGGGCGCTTTGGTTGTAAAGAAAGGATCGAAGATATTGGCAATCGCGTCATGTTCGATCCCGGCGCCGGTGTCACGGACCTGAAGCCGCGTGTCGTCGATGTTCAACTCGACGACACGTTTGGGCTGCCCCTCCATCGCGTCAAGCGCGTTATTGATCAGATTGACGATGACCTGCTGCAAGCGCACGTGCCCGCCGGTGACCCAGATTTCCGATTTGGGCGGCGTATAGGCGATTTCGCCACCCTCTGACGCCAGCCGCATCTCGATCACCGCCAGCGCATCCTGCACGACCGCATTCAAGAGCAAGGGACCGGTTGCCTGCTGGGGACGGCGGGCAAAATTGCGCAGATGCGCCGAGATCGTGGCCATGCGGTCAGCCATTTTCGAGATGCGCGTGATATTGTCAGATGCTTCGACCACCTGACCGCGCGCAAGGAATGCGCCCGCGTTGTCGGCATAAGACTTCACCGCCGCGAGCGGCTGATTGAATTCATGGCTGAGCGCAGCCGACATTTGCCCAAGCGCCGAGAGCTTGCCCGCCTGAATAAGATCCGTCTGGGTTTGCCGCAGATTACCCAATGCGGCTTCTAGATCCGTCGTGCGTTCGGCAACAGCGGCTTCCAGCAGGCGTTTCGCCTCTTTTTCTCTGGCAAGGGCCTCGGTCTGGCGCGCCTGTTTCAGCAGATAGGCAAGCAGCGCGCCAAGCAGCAAAAGCCCCGTGAGGCCAGCAATCAGCATTGTCCGCAAAGCGCTCAGCGTCGCAGGTCCGAGAGGTGAAAGCGAGGACATAGTCCAGTCAAGATCCGCCAGACGCTGAGATGTCAAAATATAGGTTTCGCGCGTCGTGCCTTCGATTGTGACCAACCGCGCATCCGCATCAAGCGGCCGCACTGTGATCGGCAACAGCTCGATCCGGTCGATCGGGTACTGCAGGTTCTGCGCGATCAGTCGCAAGGTGGCGTCACTCAGCGGGCGCATTGCACGGAAATGCCAGTCAGGGCGTGAGGACATGAAAACAAAGTCATTGCGGTCCGCGACCATGAATTCACTGTTGGCCCCGCGCCAGATGCTCTCAAAGGCCGATACATTGAATTTGACCGCCAGAACACCCACGATCCGTTCACCGTCCTCGACGGGGGCTGCGTAGAAATAGCCGCGTTCACCTGTGGTGGTGCCATAGACGGAAAAGCTGGACAAAGCGCCGTTCAGCGCTTGGGTGAAATAGGTCTGGTAGCTGAAATTACGCCCCAGAAAGCTGCCGGGTTCACGATAGCTTGCGGCGGCGATGGTCAGGCCCGAAATATCCATCAGATAGACATCGCTTGCCCGCACAGTGGCTGCCGTTTGGCGCAGGTCTTCATTTACCGCAGCAACAAGGGCGGGGTTCTCGGGACTGTTCAGCAGGTCAATCAATGTGCTGCGTTCAGCGATCAACGCAGGCAGGGGGGCATATCTGTCAATTGCGGCACGCAGGCCCTCGACGGCCAGTTTCAGCGGCACTGCGTCTTTCTCTGCTTGTTGGCGCATATAATGGCGCTCTAGGGCAGGGAACGACATCGCGCCTGCAATCACCAGAAGCGTGGCGATCACTGCGATCAGGCCAAAGATACGAGGACGTGTCAAATGCATGAATATCTTATGGTGCACAGGGGTATGGCTGCACAATCAGAAATTCGCGTGCCATGACGAGCCGATCATTGTGCAACCGGTTGCATTTCAGGGGTATGGGGATAGAGTACCGGACAGTCTGGAGGAAAGACCCAACGCATGTACCTGATATTCAACATACAAGTAACAATACCGCAGGACCTGTGCGCCGTGCGGAAAGAGCTTTCTGTGAAATTCGGCAGGATGCCCGCACATGCGGCCTGATCGTCCCAAACCGGGCTTTTTCGATCTCGGGGTGCCGTTCTTTTTGCCGGTTTGGCGCAGGGTTGTGACGGTCGTTCTGCCTCTGCTGTGGGCCGTGGTTGAATACGCCAATGGCGCGCCGCTCTGGGCGCTGTTGTTTGTGGCACTTGGCGGGGTCGCGATCTGGAAATTCGCGACGACGGATTGGGCGGCTGTGGCCGCAGAAGCGGAGAAAGATGCCACGCGAGACCGCTAGAGGGACAATCACCCTGAGGGATGTGGCGTTGCTTGCAGGCGTGTCGCGGTCCGCTGTGTCACGCACCTTTACCGCAGGCGCCTCGGTGTCGGACAAGACCCGCGCCAAGGTTGAAAAGGCCGCGACAACTTTGGGCTATAGCCCCAATGCGCTTGCCTCTTCGCTGACCACAGGCCGGACCAAGATGATCGGTCTGGTGTCAAACAACTTCCACAATCCGGTCTTTCTCGAGGTCTTTGATCTGTTCACCAAAGGCCTGCAAGCGCGGGGCCTGCGTCCTTTGCTGGTCAATCTCACCGATGAGGTGCGCCCCGAGGACTCGATCCGCCTGCTGCGGGCCTATTCGGTGGACGGGGTGATCGTTGCCTCATCGACGCTGCCTGCCAGCTTTGCGGAAGGGTTTCATGACGCGGGTGTGCCCGTGGTCCATTCCTTTGGGCGCCATATAGCGAACCCGCAGGTGAACGTGCTGGGGATCGACAATATCGCCGCAGGGCGATTGGCGGCCAGGACGCTGATTGAGCGGGGCTACCAGCGGATAGCATTTCTGGGCGGGCCTGCGACGGCGACCTCGACACAGGACCGTTTTGCAGGGTTTGCAGAGGTGATCAGGGCCTCCGGACTTGATCTCTCGTTCAGCTATGCCAGCAATTATTCCTTTGATGCAGGGCGCGCGGAAATGCTGCGGCTGTTGGCGGCAGGCGCACCGGCGGAGGCCTATTTCTGTGGCGATGATGTGCTGTCAATCGGGGCGCTTTCCGCCATTCAGTCTTCTGGACTGCGGGTACCTGAGGATATCGGGGTGATCGGGCTCAATGATATGGAAATGGCAGGGTGGGCCAACATCAACCTCACCACGATCCACAACCCCTTTGCACAGATTATTGCGGCCTCGATTGATGTGATCGCGGCCAGTCTGAACGACAACAGCCGCGCCCCCGAGGCGCGGCTGTTTGACTGTTCCATCGTCGAGCGGGGCACTTTGCGCCCTTTGCCGTAAGGTGGATTTCAATCCACCTTACCAGAACATCGGTGGGCGCGCATCCAGCCACGCGCCGTCCGCTTTGCCGGATTCGGCCACAGCATAGACCGCCGCCATCGACCGCAAGCCATCCTCGGCACGCGGATAGAGGTTCGCCGCCGGATCCATCATGCGGCCTTCCTTGCGCGCACGGATCGCTTCGGCGAGATCGGCATAGATATTAGCAAAGGCAAGCGGCATCCCTTCGGCGTGGCCGATGGTGACGCGGCTGGTGCGATCCGCCTCGGGCGAGAGGTTCGCCTCGCCGCGTTCAATCACCTGCAGGCGCTGTCCCAGCGGCATGTAATAAAGCTGGTTGGGCTGTTCCTGGCTCCAGCGCAGGCCGCCGGTTTCGCCGAAAACCTGAATGCCCAGACCGTGCTGGCGGCCAATCGCAATCGAACTGGTCCAAAGCCGCCCCACAGCGCCGCCATCCATCCGGAAATTCACCATGGCGTCATCTTCGAGCGTGCGGACATCAATGCAGGACACCGTGTCCGCCGAGAGTTTCGTCACTTCCTGACCGGTGACAAAACTGGCCATATGCAGCGCATGGATACCGCAATCGGCAAATTGTGCCGAGACACCTGCCTGTGCCGGATCATAGCGCCAACGCACGCGCGGGTTATCCGCATCGCTCGCATCTGCGTGGTGGCCATGGGCAAATTCGGCGTTGACCAGACGGACCTTGCCGATGTCACCGCGCGCAATCATCGCCCGCATATGGCGCACCAGCGAATAGCCCGTGTAGCCATAGTTTACCGCGCAGATATTGCCGGTCTTTTTGGCGATCTCGACGATTTCCTCGCCTTCTTCCACGGTCATGGTCATGGGCTTTTCGCACAGCACATGGAAGCCGTTCTCGAGGAACGCTTTGGTGATCGCGAAATGCGTGGAATTGGGCGTGGCAACCGTAACCAGATCAACGCGGTCGTCGCGTTTCAGCTCACCTTCCAGCATGTCCTGCCAGCCGCCATAGGCGCGGTCGCCAAGGCCAAGCCGTTGCCCGTAATCAATGCCATATTCCGGCCGGTGATCCAGCGCGCCCGCGCTGAATTCAAAGAGCCCGTCCAGCCCTGCACCCAACCTGTGTGCCGGTCCGATCTGGCTGCCTTCACCGCCGCCAATCATGCCCCATTTAAGTTTTGTCATCGTCGTCAACTTTCGTCTGATAGGTTTTAGAAACCAATGGATTCCAGATATTTGCGGTTGCTTTCGGCATCCTCGAGCGGCGTGCCGGGCAGGGCAGGGTCGCAGTCCTGCTCGACTGTGCACCAGCCTTCAAATCCTGCATCCAGAAGGATCTGACGAACGGCAGGAAAGTCCACGTCGCCCTGGCCGAGATTGCAGAAAATGCCCTGACCGCAGGCCTTGTAAAAATCCGTCCGCTTGGCGACCACATCCGCTTTCACCACCGGATCAATATCCTTGAAATGCATATAGCTGATGCGGTCGATGTGCCGCTTCATGAAGGCGACCGGATCAAAACCCGCATAGGAATGATGGCCGGTATCAAAGCAGATTTTCAGGATGCTTTCATCGACCTCATCTAGCAGGCGCTCCAGTTCTGGCTCGAAATCCATGAAACCCGCTGCATGGGCGTGAATACCAACCGTCAGCCCGTATTCCTCGGTGCCCATTTTCGCAATCGTCGCCAGACGGTCACGAAAGGCGGTCCATTCGGCCTTGTCCATCTGCTCGGCCTCGGTCGCGCGTCCCGCGGTGGGCGCACGACGCGGCGAGATGCTGTCGATCAACACCAGATGCTGCGCGCCGTGGGCCACCAGCGCCTTGCAGGTCCGCACAGAGGCGTCCATCACATCATCCCATTTCGCAGGATCGTGGAAAGCGCGGAAAACGACACCGCCAATGATGCTGAGGTCGTTCTTGTCCAGCTCTTCGCGCAGTACAGCAGGGTCCTCGGGCATATACCCGATGGGGCCAAGCTCAATCCCCTTATAGCCCGCACTGGCGCATTGGTGCAGCACGGATTGCCACGTGGGATAGGAAGGATCGGACGCGAATTCGATCCCCCACGAACAGGGCGCATTGCCGATATTGATCATATCATAGGTCTTTCGGTTAATAGTCTGAGACGTTGACCCAGGTTTGCTTATCGCTTGAATCAATGGCGGCAGTGACGACGCGATTGACCTCAAGCCCTTCGGCAAACGTGGGCCAGATATTGGTTTTGGTGGCGATGGCGGTCAGGAAATCCTTGGCCTCGATAATGATCTGGTCCTGATAGCCTGTGCCATGGCCGGGCCCCTGGCAAAAGGGCAGATAATCGGGGTGGGCAGGGCCGGTCAGGATTTTGCGAAACCCGCGTTCGGCCTCGGGGCCTTCCATGGTGTAAAGATGCAGGGCGTTCTGGTCTTCCTGATCAAAACGGATTGCCCCCTTGGTGCCATGGATCTCATAGGCATAGCCCATCTTGCGGCCCGTCGCGACGCGGCTGAAAAAGAGATGCCCCTGCGCGCCGTTTTCAAAACGGCACATGAACTGTGCCTGATCATCGTTGGTGACGGCTGAATTGCCGCGTTGGGCGTGGACGGTTTCGACCTGCGCGCAGAGGGCCGTAATCGGCCCGATAAGCGCGCGTGCGCCGTTGATCATATGGGGGGCAAGGTCGCCCATCGTTCCGTTGCCCATGCCCTGACAACGCCACGTGGCGGGCAGGGCGGGGTCGGCGAAAAAATCCTCGGTGTGTTCGCCGCGGAACCATGTGATGTCACCGATGCGGCCATCCGCCACCAGTTGACGCGCATATTGCGCAGCAGGTGTGCGGATGTAGTTGAACCCGACCATGTTGATCGCACCTGCCTGTTTGGCGGCCTCGGTCATCGCAATGGAATCGGCCAGCGTCGCACCAAGCGGTTTTTCGCAGAAAACGGGCTTGCCCAAGGCAAAAGCGGCCAGTGCGATGTCCCGGTGGGTGTCCTGCGGAGAGGCGATAACGACAGCCTCGACCTTTGGATCATGCACAAGCACCCGCCAATCGGCTGTGCCGCGCGCAAAGCCGAAGGCCTTTTGATACCTTTCAGCCGAGGCATCCGATGATGCGCAGACCATTTCCAGACGCGGCCGCAGGGCAGTATCGAAAATTGCGCCAACGGATGCGTAGGCAGCCGCATGCGCCTTGCCCATATAGCCGCCGCCAATGATCCCGATACCGATCTCTGTCATGTCTGCTCCCCTACCCAGAAACCGGTTGCAACCGGTTGCAAAATGCGTAACGTTCTTTCAGGTGGTTGGTCAATAAACAATCGCGACCGACGCAGCATTTATGCGCCGATAGGGGGGACGATCATGGGGCACTCCGCCGAAACAGTCACGCTGACAACGGCACAGGCCATAGTCCGCTATCTGGCCAATCAATGGATCGACATCGACGGGGTCGAGACCCGCATTTGCGGCGGTGGCTTCGGCATTTTCGGCCATGGCAATGTCACCTGTCTGGGTGAGGCGCTTTACAATGAACAAGACGCGCTGCCGCTCTATCGCGGGCAGAACGAGCAGGGGATGGGCTTTGCCGCTGCGGCCTATGCCAAGGCCTATTTGCGCCGCCGGTTCATGTTTTGCACCGCATCCGCCGGTCCCGGAACGGCAAACCTGTTAACCGCTGCCGCGCTTGCCCACGCGAACCGTTTGCCCATGCTGATGCTCTGTGGCGACACCTTCATCACCCGCCTGCCGGACCCTGTCTTGCAGCAGCTGGAGCATTTCGGCGATCCGACCTTTGGCGTGAATGATGCTTTCAAGGCCGTGACCCGTTACTGGGACAGGATCACGCATCCCGCACAGGTGATCCAGTCGCTGCCTGCGGCGCTCGCCATCATGCTGGACCCTGCGGATTGCGGGCCTGCGTTTCTTGGCCTGCCGCAGGATGTGCAGGGCTGGACCTATGATTATCCGCGCAGTTTCTTTGACAAGCGTGTGCACCGTATACGCCGCCAGATGCCTGACAGTGCAGAGGTGGCTGATGCGGTTGCCTTGCTGAAATCAGCCAAGCGTCCGATGATCATTGCGGGGGGCGGTGTCCAGTATTCCGGCGCAGTGGCGGAACTGACCGCTTTTGCCGAGGCCACAGGGATTCCGGTGGTGGAAACCATCGCAGGGCGCGCCAATCTGGTGCATGATCATCCGCTCAATATCGGGCCGATCGGGGTGACCGGATCGGACAGCGCCAATACAATCGCTGAAGAGGCGGACGTGATCCTGGCCGTCGGCACGCGCCTGCAGGATTTCACAACCGGATCATGGACTGCCTTTTCGCATGATGCGAAACTGATCGGCCTCAATGCGGCGCGTCACGACGCGGCCAAGCATCTGTCGGCCACGGTTGTCGGTGATGCGACACTCGGGTTGGTTGCGCTGCAACAGGGGCTCTCATCCTACCGCACCACTGAAAGCTGGACGCAGCGCGCGCAGGCAGAGCGGGCGAAATGGAATGGCTATGTGGCCGAGAATACGCGGGTAGGGAACGGCCCTGCGTCCTACGCGCAGGCCATTGGTGAGGTGAACCGCCTGTGCCATCCGCGCGACCGGATTGTTGCGGCGGCGGGTGGTTTGCCCGCCGAGGTAACCGCCAACTGGAAAACACTGGACATCGGCACGGTTGATGTGGAATTCGGGTTCTCCTGCATGGGCTATGAAATCGCGGGCGGTTGGGGCGCGCGGATTGCGCAGTCCCAGAAAGAGCCGGAACGTGATACCATCGTCTTTACCGGTGATGGATCTTATCTTCTGATGAACTCCGACATCTATTCTTCTGTTCTCACAGAGAAAAAGCTGATCATCATGGTGCTGGACAACGGTGGCTTTGCGGTCATCAACAAGCTGCAGAACAACACCGGCAATGAAAGCTTCAATAACCTGATCGCGGATACGCCGACAGCGACCGCGCAGGTGGGTGTGGATTTCGAAGCCCATGCACGCGCAATGGGGGCTGATGCCGAAACCGTCAGTTCGCCCGCAGAACTGGAGGCGGCCTTCGGGCGCGCGCAGGCGGCCAAAAACACCTATGTGATCGTGATGAAGGTCGACCCATATGAGGGCTGGACGACGCAAGGCCATACATGGTGGGAAGTCGGCACACCGCATGTGACGACCTCTGACAAGGTGCGCAAAGCCCATCTCGATCAGGAAGCCACCCGTCACAAGCAACGGAACGGTGTGTGATGGCGGGGCTGATCGAGGGCATAGGCGCCAACAATTTTGTGGTCGTCGGGCGTGCGGGCATTGATCTGTTCACCGATGCGGGCGTGGCGACCGAAGATGCGGAGACCGTCACTGTGGGGCTGGGCGGGTCATCCGCCAATATCGCCGCTGGCATTTGCAAACTGGGCGGGCAGGCCGCACTTGTCACCCGTGTGTCCGACGACAGCATCGGCAGTTACTGTATCGGGCAATTGAAACGCTATGGCGTTGGCACCGAATATGTGACGCCGGTGGGGGGCGAATACCGCAATTCACTGGCCTTCTACGAAAGCCGCGTCGCGGGTCATCGCAATGTCATCTACCGCAACGGTGCCGCCGATTTCCAGATGGATTCAGATGATGTCGCCGCCGTGGATTATACCAAATTCGGCGCGCTGATCACGGCCGGCACAGTGTTTGCCGCCGAACCCTCACGCAGTGCGACCTTTGATGCCTTCGCGCGCGCCAAGGCAGCGGGCCTGCCGATCATCTTCGATGTGGACTACCGCCCCTATTCGTGGCCGTCACCGCAGGTCGCTGAAGAGGTTCTCAGCCGTGCTGCGGCCCAATCGGATATGATTGTCGGCAATGATGAGGAATTCGGCTTTATGGCGGGCGGGATTGACCAGGGTCTTGCCAAAGCGCGCGCGCTCGCCGCCAGCAGCGCCACGATTGTGGTCTACAAGATGGGCGAAAAGGGCGCGATCACCTTTGCCGCAGGCGAAGAGATCCGCACCGGTATCTGGCCTGTTGAGGCGCTCAAACCCACAGGGGCAGGGGACAGCTTTATGGCCGGTCTGGTCACAGGTCTGGCCGAGGGGCAGGACCTGCGCCGCGCGATCCTGCGCGGATCGGCCTGCGCCTCTGTCACCGTGTCCCGCCCGGGCTGTGCGCCTGCGATGCCGGACACTGCGACATTAACCAAATTCATGGCCGAACACCCCGGTCCGACTGCCGCATAAAGGACAAGCCGATGCATATCCCGCCATATGACAACCAGAACAAACCGATCGTTGATGTGGATGACCCGACCGTTCCGCTGAACTATTTCAACATCGTCAAACTGACCAAGGGGCAGGCGTTCGAATATGCCGTGCCCGGGTATGAGACCTGCATCGTGCCCGCGACCGGAACTGTGGATATTGATATCGAAGGGTTCAAGGCTGACGGCATCGGCAATCGGGGCGAGGATGTCTGGGATGGCGAGCCTGAGGGCGTTTATGTGCCCACCGCCGCCAAGGCGCAAATGGTCTGCACCTCGGACGCGGCCGAGGTTTTCGTGTGCGGCGCACGCTATGACAAGGTACTGGATGCTTTTGCCGTGCGTGCGGATGATCTTGATCTGGTGCAATACGGATCGGACGACACCAAAACGCACCGTAAAATCAAACACATCCTTGGCACGAAGTACCATGACATGGTCGGGCGTTTGCTGGTGTCCGAGCTTTTCACCGTGGGCGAGGGCGGCTGGTCGGGCTTTCCATCCCACAAGCATGACACCGACCGCCTGCCGCTTGAGACACGGCACGACGAGACCTACAACTTCCGTTTCAAGCCCAACCACGGCTCTGGCGTGCAGATGCTCCAGCGCGAGGACGGCAAGGCGGGCGATGCCTATCATATCGTGGATGGATCGACGATCTGTCTCGACAGCGGCTATCACCCATGTGCAGTTCTGCCAGGCTATCAGATGTATTACTTCACCATTCTGGGCGGGCTGTCACAGCGCAGCCTGATCCAGTATTTCCAACCCTCCCATGCCGATCAGATCGAGACGATCCCGGGGATCAAAGACATGATTGCCAAGTTCAAGTGACCCTTGCGACGCTCAAAGATGTGCTCCAGCCTGCGTTGCGGGGCGGCTATGCCGTCGGCGGTCTGGTGTGTCTGGGTTGGGAGGATATGTGCGCCTTTGTGGCCGCAGCAGAGGCCGAGAATTGCGCGGTAATCCTGCAGGCAGGGCCGGGGTGTCGGGCGCATACGCCTTTGCCTGTTCTGGGCAAGATGTTCCGTCATTTGGCGGAAAATGCCAGCGTGCCGGTCGTAGCGCATCTGGATCATGGTTACACCTATGATGAGTGTTCCGACGCATTGGATGCCGGGTTTACGTCGCTGATGTTCGACGGATCGCGAAAACCGTTGAAAGACAACATCAAGGAGACCCGCCAAATCGTTGATCTTGCACATAACTCTGGAATTTCATGCGAGGGCGAGATCGGCTTTGTCGGTTATGCGGGCGGAGAGCGTTCAGCGGGAACAGACCCCAGCGAGGCAGCGATTTTTGCAGCCGAGACCGGCATCGACGCGATGGCGATTTCGGTCGGGAATGTGCATCTCCAGCAGGAAACAGACGCGGGCCTTGATGAAGCGCGGATAGCAGCCATTCAAGAGGCCACACAGGTGCCTTTGGTGATCCATGGCGGATCCGGCGTGCCGATTGACCAGCGCAGGCATTTGGCGCGGACCACCAATATCTGCAAATTCAACATTGGGACAGAATTGCGCATGGCCTTCGGTGCCGCGCTGCGTGAAGCGGTGAACAAGGACCCTGATCGCTTTGACCGGATTGCGATCCTGAAGGAAACCCATGATCCCGTGATGGCGGCTGCACGCACGGTCTTGCGGAACCTCAAGGGATAGGGCGTTGATATTGCAGGATTTCAGCTTTATCCATTAATCGCATAATCAGTATTATGTAATATAAGGACCTACGGATTGGTGAGATCGCCGCAATCCCGCGCTAACTGCTATTCTTGGATTTCCGCACGAAAAGATGCCCCGTCAGCGTTGGGTCCAGACCGTGCTTCTTGCACAGCTCGTCAGCAAAAGACCCCTCAGGTGGGATGCCTTGGTTGAATGCAAAGATATTCCGAAACCGGCGACCGTAGAAATGCACCGATAGCGTCTGTTCGGTGATCCGGCTGTAGACATCCTTTCGCAAACGCCTGCGATGAAACGAACGCGTGGACGCAAATGGCACGGGATAAAGCACGTCACCCTCAAAAGCATGTGCGACTTCACCGGTGGCGTTCGCAAAATGATGCAAAGCATCCGGTCCGCAAACACCCCAACGCATCTCTGACATATGCACGCCCTCGCCCGCGTCTTTCAGGCCTTGGAGCCTGTTTTGTTCGCGTGGCCCAAGCCATGGCGGCACAGGATATTCATCCTTTGTCAGTGCGAGCATGGCCTCTAGTATCTGCGACCCCTTTGGCAATCCGAGGACGCCCGAATAGAGCTTGCGCTGCGTATCGCTCCCCCAGCCGTAAAAGAAGCCGTGGTCGGGCCGGACGAAGGGCTTCCAGCAATACGCATCTGTGTCGATCCACAAAAAGTCGGTTCGCTCAAGCATGCGGAGCCGGAAGACGTCGGAATGAAACGCCGGACTTCCGGTATGGACGTGATAGATGATCTTATCCGAGGGCATGATTTCGTTGGCATCGCGGACTTCGACACCATCAGGGACAGATTTCACCTCGTCATAGACGTAAAGAATTGTGCGATGACCTTTCTCCAAAAAAGAAAGAAGGCACATCTGCTCCATCCAGGTAAGTTCGGGACCAACCCAAAGACTGGCAACGTCATAAAGCTTCATCTAAGGCTCCGTTCTCGGCTCTGCGCGCCGGAGTGTGGGTGTCGTGGCGCCACCTTGCAAGTACTGCTGCATATCCAGAAATCAGCCTTTCTTTTCGGCAAGTGCATGCAGTTTTCTGACAGCATAATCATACGCGTCTTGTTCACCGGGATCGCCACGCTGAAAAGCTAGGTTAGCGTTTGTACCCGGTCCAAAAAGTCGGTCGCGATCGGGAAAGAATGCCGTGCGCAATGCGGTGTTTCGGGCTTCGAGCATGTCATTGATCAATGCACGCTCGTCCGGATTAAGCACGTCATCGCGCCCAAAAACGCGCGGATCACCACTTATCTGGAGCAACCGCCCGAGTTGCCGACGCGCCTTTTTGTCAAAACCGGGATTGCCGCGCTCAAAACGGCCCAGGGCCTCGCTTGCGACACGGGAGAGTGATTTGTTCGCGGCCCCCTCTGGCAAGACCACGTCATCGACCGGAACACCCATTAATCCCACGAAGTCCGAGATCACATCATTGCCCGTCATTTCGTCGCGCAGATACAAACGCGGGACAATCTCGGCCCCCGGCACCTGTGCGCGGATACGGTCAAAAATGACGGAAAAATCCATGTACTCCGGATCGTTCCGGATTTGGGTCAGACGGTTGGCGACAAAAGCGTCTACGCCGCCTGTTCTCATACCGTTCTTTGCACGCTGTTTGTAGTCAGCCTCGATAAATTCATCGAAACGCCTGATGTAGACGACAAATTTGACAGGTGTCGGGATCGTCGTGAGGTATCTCTCATAAAGAGGCGAGAGATCGCGCCCGAAAAACATCTCGCTCGAGAGGATGCAGTGCTGCTCCGCATGTGTCTGGTATTCCTCGACAAAAGCCTCGGCCGCTGGTGCATCGGCCCAGCCACGTGACATTGCTATCGCCATCGTGTTCTGGCAGATCAGGCGCGCACGGCCTGTCCCCCGGTCACGGCCGGTCACCATATACAGGATATTATGCTTTGCCAGAAAAGTAGCATTGCTATGGAGATAGCCTTGCAAGGCGGTTGAGCCTGTCTTGGGCATCCCGATATGGATCCAAAGCATGACCTGTCCTTCAATCGATCGGTTTACTGTTAGCAGATCCTGCAATGTGTCGTGCGGACCCCACTATCAATATTTTTCAATGAACACTAGGCCTTGGCCCGACATTGGTTCGATGCACAGATCTTCCAGACGGTTCACTGCGATTTCCGCAGAATACGTGCACGCCGGTTCTGGTACCGCTTTTGATTGGGCGCAATCCGTGCCGCGCGATCAAGCGCTGCGATTGCAGCGGTCTCATGGCTGTTCTTGCGATGGAATTCGGCGACATAAGCGTGAAGCTCCGCGGTCGTCTCATCCATAGCTGTGGCCCGATCAAATGCCAGGCCCGCACTGGCGCTATCCCCTGCCCCTTCGTGGATGACGCCGGTCAGAAAATGCCAGAATGCATGGTCCGGGCCCGATGCCAAGGACTTCTCCATCTGGGCCAGCGCGCCGTCATAATCCGCTTTGAGTAACAGGATTTCCGCCTGCCGCTTGCGCACAAGCTGATCCTCGGGCGCGTGTTCCAGCGCCTGTGTGTTCCGTTCCAGCGCGCGGTCCAATTTGCCCATCCGCGCATCCAGCAAGGCACAGAAACTGAAGGGCCCCGCCCCCGGCACAGCGTGATCGCCTTCCATAAGCTTTGCGCGCATTGCCTTGAGCGCGTGTTTGGCCTTCAGCAATTTTTGCGTTTTGCCATCAATCGCAAACCACGGCCATTCGACCGCGATCGATGAGAGGTCCAGCGCACGCGCACGAATGATCTTGTTTTGCTGCAAGACAATGTTGTGAAGCTGATAGCCAAGCTGGAGCGCCATCACAGTTTCACGGTCAAAGGGCAGCGCCTCACCGGGGCGCAAGCGTTGCCTGCGGATCATGAACGTGCCAATGACCGTAACATCCGGCAGGGACGGTTTCTGCCAAAAACCCTTCAGGAAGGAATTGCGCGCCTGTACGGCCTTGCCGAGCGCGCCAAGAATATGCGCGCGGATGGCAAGGGCAGAGACATAATTTTCCTGCCATTGATTGGGGTCTTCAATGGCGGTCTGCACATGGGCGAGTGCCTCGTCCCACTTGTTGAGGTAAATGCAATTGGCCGCCTGTAGCAGGGGCAGAAATGCATTGTCAGCACCCGCCGTCAGGATCTTGTCCGCAAATTCCCATGCGTCTTCTTCCCGTCCCGCCATCTGCAACCTGCGGGCCACTTTTACATAGATATGAGCCGCCTCGCTGGGCGTAATGAAAGCGGAAACGCCTTTGTGGAAACGGTCTATCGTGCTGTCATAGGCGACATCCCTTTCCGCAATATCCATCACTTCGTGAAAGCATTTACGCTCTTGGCCACTCAAACGGGCCGCTGCGCGGCTGAAGGCACTGACGGGTGGCGCGATAATCTGCGATGCAAGCGACATGGCATAGAGTTCGAGAAAATCGCGCTGCACCGGTCTGCAATGTGACAGGTCCACCAGATCGGCCATGCTGCGCAGTTGCGGATGCGCGGCCTTCAGCCCTGCAATGCTCTCGGCCTGATCGGAAAACACCAACGCGGCAGCACCGGGATTCTTTTTGATATAAGCTGAATAAAGCTCGTCAGGCTCAATCTTGGAGGGCCATTCCTTGTGCTTCCAAGGGGCTTCGTTCAGGATGTCACCGCGCCTGATGTGAAAGGCAAACACCGGCCCTGGCAAGGCGGCCATGGCCCTTTCGATCTCGGCCATATGGGCTTTGACGGTGTCGTTGAACCCGATACGCGCAATAAAGGCGCGAAAGCGGTCCTGATGGTCTTCACCCTGCTCGAAGGGCAGTCTCTCGATCTCGAACCCTTCATCCAGCAAGACATGGCCGCCGCCCGCAAGATGGGCGTTCAATCTGCCCGGATCGGGATCGCGCCGGAAGCTCTCAATCGGCTTCGTGATTGCGGACAGTTCTTCAAAATCATCATTCGCGATAAAATGCCGGTCGATAAACGCGGGATCGAACAGATCAAGCGGCGTGTCCAGCTTGGGTGCGGCGGCACCGCGCGGAAACCAGTTAATGCGAAAATCCGTTTTATAGTCTTCCGCAAGGCGCATACTGTTGAGCATCATCAAAAGGCGCGCGCCCAATTGATCCCGCCTCAGGCCAATAAAGAAACCCCGACTTTGGCCTGTCCGCGGCATCGTAAATCAACCTTTTCTAACCACCGCAAAGCCTATACATTCACGCCGATATTCACAAGCACTCCCACCGCCGGGCAGTGGAAGAAGGAGGCGCAATATCATGAGGGTAGGTCCACGACTGTTGCTCAGCGCCTTCGTGTGGAAACCCACGTCAGCCTTTGTGGAGTGGCTTGCTTATCACCGCACTCTTGGCGTCACACAGACGGTGATTTACGTTGATCGCAGACAGGATGGAAAAGAACCTCTGCTCGATGCGCTGGGCGCGGCAGGCGTGATCGACATTGTTCCTGTGGCCGTTGATTCCGACATCAAAGAAGAGATCCACAATTCGGCCATCCGTGCGGCCCGCATGGAGGCGGCAGAGACAGGCGGTTACGGGCTCTACCTCGCACCGGATGAGTATTTCTGCATCAGTGATCCGTCACAGAGCCTGCCTGCGCTGATGCAGTCCTGCGGTGATGCTGATGTGCTCTGCGCGCCCGTTCATCTTGCAGGGATTGCGCCGAAACGGCCCCATATTCCGGGCGGGCTTCTGCAACACGCGATATCGCTTGCGGGTACGGGGACACAGCGCAGTGTGACGCGGCTTGGCCTGTTTGCATCACGCACACCGGAACGGCCCGTCGGACCGGTGCAAGGTGACGCAGACTCAGTTTGGGTTAATGGTGACGGCAGTGTGATCCCTGCCCCCCAAAGCCTTGCCGGCGCGACCGGTCCCGCCCAGGCCGGCAGCAAAGCATCGGTTCTGAAAATTCCCGCGCCATCAGTGGAGACCTATCTCGTCCACCAGCAAGCCCTGCCCGCCAAGCAGCACCCAAGTGTCGCGGTTCACACAGCACGGCTGGAAGTCTTGGCCTCGACCACCGGCGCACGCTGGACAGTGGACATGCGCCCGGATGCAACAAGCGCGGAAGTATCTGCACTGTTGGCCTTACCTGACGTGGCAGCGGCACAGGCCGCATTGTGCGACACGGAAACCGTCACCCGCGAAATCCTGCGCAACACATCGCCTGATTTCCAGGCCGTCATCGCGGCCCTGAATGGTGAGGCCCCAGCGAAGACAATGGAGCCGTCCAAGCCGGTTATCGAAACCGATGAGACCAGCATTGCAGACGATGATCCACGACCCGAGGGCGGAGCAAAGCTGCCCCGCTGGTTTGCCGAAATTCATACCAGCGGTGACAATCAGGGGTTCTACACCCGCCTGAAAAATCATGCGGTGTCATTCGTTGAACGCGATCCCGCCCGTCTTGTTGTGACATTCGATAATCTGTCCAGCGTCAATGACATGTCAGCCGAGCGCGAGCCATGGGCCTATAAATTCGTCCATGACAACGGTTTTTCGCACCTGTCCGTCATGGCACGCCGCAAGGACTGGTTCCGCGACCCACAGTTGATTACCTATCTCCAAAAGCTGTCCTCTGACGGGTTCTTTGCGGCCTTTGACAAGGTGATCCTGACAGGCACTTCCATGGGCGGCTTTGCAGCGCTTGCCTTCGCGTCATTGTCGCCTGGTGCAACCGTCATCAGCTTTAATCCGCAAACCACGCTTGAAGAGGCCCTGGTGCCATGGGAGGAACGCTTTGCCATGGGGCGCGCGCGTGACTGGTCCCTGCCCCACAGCGACTGCGCCTTTGAAATCGACGACGTGCAAAAGGCTTATGTGATCTATGACCCGTTCTTCACCCCTGACCGGCGGCATGTCGAACGGCTTGAGAGTGACAAGCTGATCCTTCTCAAGACATGGTGCTCAGGACATTATTCGCCTGTGTTTTTGCGGCGTGCAGGTTTGCTGAAGCCGCTGATGCAGCACGCCTTTGACGATACGCTGACACCTGCGGTCTTTTACGACATGATCCGCGCGCGACGCGCTTTGCCCTGGTATCGCAAGGCATTGATCGTAAACCTGCAAGCACGTGGGCACGACCAACTCGCGGCACGCGTCACGCCTGCCTTTCGCAAACTCAAAAGAGAACGCGCAGAATGACAGATACCGCGGCCCTGCCACCCCCTGCCCTTGGCGGCAGCCATGTCATCATGTCCACGATGAAAAACGAGGCGCCGTTCCTGCTTGAATGGATTGCCCATAATCTGGCGATCGGGTTCACAGGTTTTGTGGTCTTCACCAATGATTGCGAGGATGGCACGGATCTGATGCTGCAACGGCTGGAAGAACTGGGCTATTGCAGTCACCGGCCAAATGACGTGTCAGACGGATCACCCCCGCAGCACAAGGCGCTGCGGCGCGCCACAACCCACCCTTGGGTGACCGACGCAGACTGGTTGATGTGTCTTGATGTGGATGAGTTCATCAATCTGCGTGAGGGGCTGACGACACTTGACCAGATGATGGCAAAGATCGGGGATTGCGATGCGGTCTCATTTGTCTGGAAACTGTTTGGCTGTGGCGGCATCGGTCCTTATGAGGACCGCCCTGTCATGGAGCAGTTTAAATTGGCCGATATCGAAGATGACCCTGCCAACGGACGCGCCACCGGGTTTAAAACACTGTTCCGCAACAACGGGTTGTTCCGGCGCTTCAATCCCCACCGGCCCAAGAACGTTCCAAACGGGCGAGAGGCCGAGGTACGGTGGTCCGATTGCGGCGGGAACCTGAAACCGATGGACGAGATCGGGTGGCGCGCATGGGAAGGCTTCAGCCACAAATACGCGCGGCTGAACCATTATTCCGTGCGCTCGCTCGAGAGTTTTCTGGTCAAGCGTGATCGTGGCCGCACGAACCATATCGCCCGCGAACAGACCGAACATTACTGGTCGGATATGAACATCAACCGCGCGGAGGATCACACGATGGCCCCACATGCGGATCGCGCGCGGCCTTTGCTTGCGGCGCTGAAGGCTGATCCGGTCTTGGGTCCTCTCCATGACAAGGCCTGCGCATGGCACCGCGCGAAGATTGTCGAACTGAAAGACCGTCCCGGTTGGGACGCTTTTTATGACTGGCTCTATGAGAACCGGATTGAAACCACGGCTGCCGTTGAACAAACAGATTATTGAACGCATGCTGCGGTGACGCCAACCGCGGTGAGGACGAACGGCACAGTGTCAAGCGTGCCGTTTTGGATAAGGACACAGACATGACACGCTTTGTCATCGCGACCCCGATGAAGAATGAAGGGCCATTTATCGTTGAATGGGTTGCGCATAATCTGGCGATAGGTGTCGATGAAATTGCCGTTTTTTCAAATGATTGCTCTGACGGCTCTGATGCGCTGCTCGACCGGCTTGATGCAATGGGCAAGGTGCGCCATTTCGACAATACGCGCGGTGGCAAACCGGCACCCCAGCGGCGCGCCTTCCGACGCTTTATGAAGATGGAGCTGGCGGGCCCCGAAGACTGGGTGATCCCGATTGATGCGGACGAATATATCAACATCAAAACAGGCGATCATACACTGCAGGCCCTGACCCGTGCTGTCCCCTATGCGCGTACCCTCTCGATGACGTGGCGCCTTTTCGGGAATGCGGGCGTGGTCAATTACAAAGACAAGTTCCTGACAGATCAATTCCGCTCTGCCGCCGCCGATCATACACCGCGACCGCCGCAGGCATGGGGGTTCAAGACCATGTTCCAGCAAAGTCTCTGGGGGCATATCGGGGTGCATCGCCCCAAACGCCCCGCGGTCGCGCGTTTTGCCGAAACACAATGGTACAACGGGTCGGGCCAGCCCATGCCGGAGAGATACATGCAAGGCAGTTGGCGGTCGGGCCCGGATTCACTCGGCTATGATCTGGTACAAATCAACCATTATGCCGTGAAGTCATGCGAATCCTATCTGGTCAAAAAGGCGCGCGGCCGCGCCCATCACAGTGGTGAGGCAATGGGCCTCGAATACTGGCAAAAGATGAACCACAACCGGATCGAAGATCGCACAATCGACGCAATCCGCCCGCGCAAAGCCGCGATCTATAAAGAGCTGCTTGCGGATAGCGAACTGCGCAACCTGCATGACGCGTGCTGCGAAAATCATCGCATCTTGATCAGGGACTTGCAGACGCGACCTGATTTCAGCGAACTGATGGCCGCACTGACGCCCGGAGAGACGTCACAATGAAGATGCGATGTGTGAAACGGGAAGGCTGCGAGTGCTTACGTCGCGACGTCAGAAGGTCATATCAAATGTGTGAAACTGAACTGCACCGCCGGTCTGCGTGCGGGGGATCAGATCGTGGAAGCGACGCAATCAGGAAGGCAGGCTTGGCATGACGCCCGCCGTTGAAACCGTGCCGGACCGCGTAGCGAGTTTATGGATAGGCAAGCGGCTGTCCATTCTGGAGAAGCTCTGCCTCAAGTCGTTTGCGGACGTGGGTCAGACCCCCATCCTATATACCTATGAGCCATTGGACGAAACGCCCGACTACATCGAATGGCGCGATGCAGCGACGATCATGCCGTTGGATAGCACGGGCCGCATTTACCGTGATCCGGTCAATCATTCTCCCGCAGTCCATGCCGACGTGTTCCGCCTGAACCTGTTGCATCAGACTGACGAAATCTGGGTGGATTGTGATGCCTATGCGGTCAAGCCCTTCCGCGCGAAGGACGGGTATCTTCTGTGCGGACGCCGCAACGGACGCGGGAGGCTGCGCAATGGCGTGATCAGTCTACCCAAAGACAGCCCAGCTTTGCTGAATTGGCTTGCTTTCGTCCGCGAGACGCCTTGCGTCCCGCCATGGTGGGATCCCCAGTTGAAGACCCAATACACAAAGCTCTATGGCAGCCGAGCAACATTTTCGACGCTACCTCTGGGCGTGATCGGGCCACTTGCGGCGCATTACTTCCTGACGCAAAGCGGGGAAATCGACCTGACCTTGCCGGAACCTGAATATTATGCGCTGCCGTTTTCGACACGTCTGCAATGGTTTGCCAAGGATAAGGGGCAGCTTGACGTCCATGACTGGCAATCCAAGACCTCGATCCATTTCTTTTCGTCGGTTTTCCGGACGAACCTCGCACGGCGGAACTATCAAATCCGGCGCGACAGCTTTGTCGGTCGCCTCATTCTCAAGCACGGTCTTGAGAATGATCCGGACGCTATTCTCATCTGATGCTTTGACAGTGTAAGGCGACGATCGCGACCGGCCCTCCAGACCGATCAAAACGGGTTAGCAAAGGCGCCAATGATGCGCGCCATGTCTTGACGCGGCAAAGCCGTCTCATCGAGCATAAACTTTGCCATGCGGCCCCGTACTTCTACAGGTTGAAAGAAATGCTCTACGCGATGATAGCGCAGGCGGTCGGTATAATCATCGAAGAGTACAACGGTCTTTTTGGTACAGCTTAGCATGACGGCATAGAAACATGCCTCACGAAAGCGCCCGTCGATCAGCACACAGTCGGGTGCCTTGAAATCAGGATGTCCCCATATGCCAAGCGGATAGTCGTGGTAGTAGCGGTGCCCTTCGGTACCAACAGGGCGGCCCCATTTCCCGACTTTGCCTGTAAACACATGATGCAAACGCACTTTGGACGCACCATTCGCCTGATCAAGATAACTGCCGAGCTGATCCGCCCATTCTTTGTCATTCTCGACGGAGAAGATGGTTTTTCCCGACATTTCAGAGGCAAGAACAGTCGATCCGCCGCTGCCGTATTCCAAGATGACATCTGACGCTTGATATGTTTCACGCACCCAGTCGCTGACCTCTGGGGAAAAAGTGAGTTCTGGCCGTTGCATCCTCAAATACCTTAAATTTCTTGCGTTGCTTTTGGGCCACCGATCCACCGATCAGGCAAGACCAAAGCAGGTTTGCGCAGGTTGTGACGGACATCCAACGGATGCGGCAAGGACTCAACCGGCCGTAGCCCCTGTGCGCGATCACGCCGGAGCAGCGTCACCTCGACCACGCGCGGGATCATTTCGCCCTCGATCTCCACAGTTCCCGAAACGTTGTTGGGGTGAAGATGAACAGTCACGAAATCATCTTGCAGTTTCTTGATTGCTGTCAGTGCACGGTTCAAGAATTTCGGTTTGGCCAGGATTGATGGCAGATGGTGAAGCTCGATTACGATGATCCGAAAGCGGCGCAGCAGATCTCGGGGGGCAGCGCCGAGGGTCTCGTATTCCGCGCCCTCGATATCCATCTGCAAAAGCAGATCAGCCGCCGGGTCTGGGTCGGTCGCGGCAATCCAAGATGCGAGCGTCATAAACTCCCCCGCGTCCTTGTCACCCAGAAATTTTGGAACGAACTGCGCGCCGGGCACCTGTAGCGGCGGGTTTTCAACCGAGGCATCCGCCATGAACGACGGTACACCACGTTTGGCGACATCCATCTCAAAGCTGGCCTGTTGCGACACACCCGGCGAATAGCAGGCAGCAATGCCGCGAAAATCGTCCGGGACCAGATAGCCGCCGTCACCAAAATCACCCACTCGGATTAATGGTGTGTCCGTGGCGTAGGGGCGCAGAAAGTCATCTACGACAGATGCCTCAGGCAAAGCTCTGCGCGCGGGGCCATTTGCAGTCACAACAGGGCTCCTTCCCGCAAGACCTGCGCGACAAAAGGACAAGGGGTGCAAACCTGCTCCAGAAATTCACGTAACAACAACTTCCCTTTCAGCATTCCGTGGGCCATGGGCCTAGCATTTGCGAGCACCTACCGCACTTGGGCCTTAATTTGCGGGTGAAACACGCCACTGTGAATGGCATATTCGGGTGTTGTCGGAAACTGCAAAAAACTTATGGTGAAAAATCCGTTGGGCCAAATAGTTAAAGCTGGTAATGAAACCGGATGACACATTCTATCCTGATCCTAAACGGCCCCAACCTGAACCTGCTTGGCACGCGCCAGCCCGAAGTCTACGGGCCAACGACGCTTGCCGATATCGAAGCCCTTTGCCTCGAAAAGGCCAAGGCGCTAGGGGTTCAGATTGTTTTTGTGCAATCCAACCATGAAGGTGAAATGATTGATATGCTGCATGGCGCGCGCGGTGTTCATGCGGGTGTGATCCTGAATGCAGGTGCCTACACGCATACCTCGGTCGCTTTGATGGATGCGATTTCAAGCATCATGTTACCTGTGGTTGAATTGCACCTGTCAAACATCCACGCCCGCGAGGCATTTCGCCAGAAATCCTATATCGCACCCGTTGCAGTAGGGCAGATTTGCGGGTTTGGCGCAGCCGGCTATCCTTTGGCGATGGATGCGCTCGTCTCCTACATCGGGCGGGTCCAATGACAGCACTGGTAGCGCAGCTCGCAAGGCTGACGAATGCCCACTCGGTCGAGGAATTGTGGGATATTCACACCCGCCAGATGGCCACCTATGGTTTCGACAGGCTGATGTATGGATTCACCCGTTACCGGACATCAACAGGTCTCGGTGATCCGCAGGACTGGGTCCTGCTTTCAACCCAAAGCGAAGAATACATGGATGTATTCATTCACGAGGGGCTTTATGCCCACGCCCCGATGTTGCGGTGGGCGTTGGAGAACAATGGCGCCTGCAGCTGGCGCTGGATGTTGGATATGGAGCGTGTTGATCACCTCACCCCGAGTGAATTGCGGGTGGTTGAATTCAACAAATCCATGAACGTGACGGCCGGTTACACGATCAGCTTTCGTTCGGTCTCTGAACGCACCAAGGGTGCCATTGCGCTCACTGCCAAGCCGGGCATGAACCAAGACGCAGTTGAGCAGGTTTGGGGCGAACACGGTGACGAGATTGTCGTCATGAACAACGTCATGCACCTTAAACTGCTGACCCTGCCTTACTCTGGTGATCGCAACCTGACCAAGCGGCAGCGCGAGGTTTTGCAATGGGTGGGCGACGGCAAAACCACACAAGACATTGCAGAGTAACTGAAACTGACACCTGCGACCGTTGAAAAACATTTGCGACTGGCACGCGATACGCTGGGCGTCGAAACCACCGCTCAGGCTGTCTTGAAGGCCGCCTTCTACAATCAGATGTTTCTGATGGAGCCCGAAATCGCCTGAAGACACCACAAAAGTCTGATGCGCAACTGTGCTATAAACTTTTTGTGAAGTCAGGTTTACCTTACTTTCGTGACCTCACGTAAGCTGGCAAGGTGGCGACGTTCCGTGAGTGGTGGCCTTAGGCCTGGGAACATGAGGGCGTATCACCATGTGATTGCATGGCTCTGCGTCCTTGTTCCGGGTAACCGGATGCTGGCGTGGCAGGTTTGCCTGTTTGCGTCAGCGCTTTAACGATTGCACTCAGTTATTCGTCCCGAAACTGAACTGAGTATTCTCGTTGCGGCACCTGCTTTCTTCCGAGCGTGGTGTCGCGCTTTTATCCCCGCAACGGGAAACGGCCCGCGTTGATATTCGCGGGCCGTGTTCGTTTTTCAAGACGCTTTGATCAGCCGTTCAGCTTTGCAACTTCGGCTGCGAAATCTTCTTCGGCTTTCTCGATGCCTTCACCCACGGCGAGACGGATGTAACCTGTGATGTCCACACCGGCCTCTTTGGCCGCCTGACCAACGGTCAGGTCGGGGTTCACAACAAACTGCTGGTTCAGCAATGTGACCTCGGCCATGTATTTCTGCATCCGGCCCACGATCATCTTTTCGATCACCGCTTCAGGCTTGCCGCTTTCACGGGCGATGTCCATCTGGACCTGCTTTTCTTTCTCGACGACTGCCGGATCAAGATCAGCTTCGGACAGGGACGCAGGGTTTGCGGCGGCGATGTGCATCGCAACCTGACGGCCAAAGGTCTCGTTGTCGCCGGACATTGCGACCAGAACACCGATGCTGCCCATGCCGGGTGCGGCTGCATTGTGGACATAGTTGACCACGGAGCCACCTTCCAGCGTCGCCATACGGCGCACGGACATGTTTTCACCGATCACGGCAACAGCGTCTGTCACGGTCTGCTCGACGGTCTTGCCACCCATGTCGGCCGCTTTCAGGGCGTCAATGTCAGAAGTGCCAAGAGCCACATCGGCGATGCCCGCAACCATTTTCTGGAAGTCAGCGTTTTTCGCGACAAAGTCGGTCTCGGAGTTGACTTCAACAGCCACACCCTTGCCACCGGATACAGCAACAGCCACGAGGCCCTCGGCTGCGGTACGGCTGGATTTCTTGGCGGCTTTTGCAAGGCCTTTGGTGCGCAGCCAATCCACGGCGGCTTCCATATCGCCATCAGTTTCGGTCAGCGCCTTCTTGGCGTCCATCATGCCTGCGCCTGTGCTGTCGCGCAGGTCTTTCACCATTGCAGCGGTGATTGCCATGTTTCTTCTCCTTTGGAGGTATTTCAGGGGGTCGGGCGGGACATAAGGCCCCTGCCCTACAGTTTTATGACGCTTACTCGGCTGTCGCGGCTTCGGCGGCTGCGTCTTCAGCAACCACTTCCTCAACCAGCTCTTCCAGCTCGCCCATATCAACGCCTGCGGCGCCCATCTGTGCGGTCATACCGTCAAGTGCCGCGCGAGCAGCCAGATCGGTGTAGAGTGCGATGGCGCGTGCCGCGTCGTCGTTGCCGGGGATAACGTAGTCAACACCAGCAGGCGAACAGTTGGTGTCAACGACAGCAACAACCGGGATGCCCAGCTTGTTGGCTTCGGCGATGGCCAGATCTTCTTTGTTCACGTCAATGACGAACAACAGGTCAGGAATGCCGCCCATTTCGCGGATACCGCCCAGCGACGCCTGCAGTTTGCCCTGCTCACGCTCCATGCCAAGACGCTCTTTCTTGGTCAGACCGGCAAAGCCGTTTGCGGAAGCTTCGTCGATCGCTTTCAGACGGTTGATGGACTGCGAAACTGTCTGCCAGTTTGTCAACGTGCCACCCAACCAGCGGTGGTTCATGTAGAACTGTGCGGATTTCTCTGCGGCTTCCATGATCGGCTTTGCTGCCTGACGCTTGGTGCCGACGAACAGAACGCGGCCGCCTTTGGCGACAGTGTCACGGATGACTTGCAGCGCCTGGTCCAGCATTGGAACAGTCTGTGTCAGGTCCATAATGTGGATGCCGTTGCGCGAACCGTAGATGTACTGATCCATCTTGGGGTTCCAGCGGGCGGTCTGGTGACCAAAGTGTACGCCTGCTTCAAGCAGCTGACGCATGGAGAACTCGGGAAGAGCCATGTCGTTTTCCTTTTCCGGTTTCAAGCCTCAGCGGGGGATCAGCGTTGTGCCAACCGGTGGATCCTTTGGGATGTCTCCCCATCGGACCCGCCCCCGCCTGCGGGATTAAGTGAGCGCGCTATAGCGGGGGTAGATGCGCTGCGCAAGCCTTAGGATGCCTCCGGCGGGCGTTTTTAAGGGCAAGATGCGATGCAGACCCGCATTATATGCCCGTGAGCGTGCCGTATGATCGCGCAATGAACCAGTAAAGGCCAATCGCGGCGATCACGACCGAGGCCGGAACAGCCACAAAAAGGCGGTAGGCGTCGATCCGGTCACGCAGCACAATCGAGATACTGCAAAGCACCGCCATTGCGACAAATGTAACAGCGAAAAGCAGCGCAGGCGTATCGAGGATCAGAAGCGGAGATGCCAGCACCGCAGGAACCTGCGCACTGTCGAAGACGATCAGGACCACGCCGATCACGGCAAGGAAGCCGTAAAGCGCCAACCCGCGACCGATTTCATTCGCGCCACGATCAATGCGCAATGCCTGCCAGACAAAAAAGAACATCGCCGCGATGACGGCAAGCTGTCCCACTTCGACGCCCACGTTAAAGCCGATCAAGGCCGCAACAAAGGTTTCTTCCGGCAGACCGAATTCCGCCAGCACCGATGCAAAGCCAAGCCCGTGCAACAGTCCGAAAATGAAGATCACGAAAGGCCGCCATGGGCTGATGCCCTTGGTGAATATGTTCTCAATGGCGACATAGGCGATAGACAGCGCAATCAGCGGCTCGACGATATCAATAAAGGCAATACCAAAGGCACCTTGGGTGAAATCATCAACAAAATCGGTATAGCCAAGGGCTGCTGCCGCCAGTGTGATCGTGTGTGCCAGCGTAAAGAGCGACACCTGCAACAAAAGCGGCCGGAACCGTGCCGCCAGAAAGAACAGCCCCAATACAAAAAGGATGTGATCCAGACCCTTGGGAACGATATGGTCGAACCCGACAGGGATATAATTGGCAAAGGTGACCCACCATGTTGTCTGTCCGCCACCCGCAAGCGAGATCTGATCCGACAGCGCACCACCGGCCAGATAGCCGTCGTAAGGCAGAGGCACATCCATTTGGCGCAAAACCAGTACGCCAAATTCGGGCGCCCACCCCATTTGCACGGTTTCCGCCCCTTCCGGCAGGGTGGCGCTGAATTCAAAGACGGAAAAGCGCACGACCTCGACATTGCCCACCGGTTCCACCGCGACTGATCCGAAGATCGGCACCAAGGGCGTGCCATCTGCCGTCAGGGTGATCCCTTGGGCCATCTGCGGCCAGAAGGCCTCGAACTGCGCGGCAAGCTCGGCTGCCGGAAGCGCGCGCAAGTTATCATAAATCTCGGCGCGGTCGCTTTCATTTATGTCCTCTGTTTCGGACAGGTTTACACCGGCGATGAAGCTTTCGATGTTCGCGCGGATTTCGAAACGCAACTCGCCATCGACAGCGCGCATATCGGCGATCGCAGGGATCACCTCATGGGCCTGCGCAGTTGACAGTGTCGTGAACCAAATGAGGACAGCGCTTGACAACAACCGCAGAAAGGCCACCCTCACGCGAGTAAAAGGGGAAATATCCATGCGCATTCTTGCCTTCGCTTTCATCATGTTTGCAGTACCTGCAGCGGCCCACGAGTTCTGGATTGAACCAACCGACTATCAAGTGGAGGCCGACGGTAGTCTTGAGGCAAATATTGTCAATGGGGAAGAGTTTGCAGGCGTTAAACTGGCCTATCTTCCGCAGCGCTTTGTGAATTTCGTTCTTTTCGCCGCAGACAGCTCGGCCCGCGTGACCGGTCGTACCGGTGACACTCCCGCCTTGCAGCAGGATCCTGTGGCAGAGGGGCTGAACATCGCGGCCTATCAGGCGAACAATGCAACGGTGGATTACGAGAACTGGGAAAAGTTCCAACGTTTCGTGGATCACAAGGACTTTGGCGATGTGCTGTCCCAGCATGAGGCGCGTGGCCTGCCGCTCGAGAATTTCACGGAGGTCTATTCCCGTCATGCCAAGACCCTTTTCGGTGTCGGCAATAGCGAAGGTGCGGATCGCCGCGTTGGACTGGAGACCGAGATCGTGGCCCTGACAAATCCTTACACAGATGATCTGAGCGAGGGATTTCAGGTGCAGGTCTATTACCGCAATGATCTGCGCGCCAACACGCAGGTAGAGGTCTTTGAGAAAGCCGCTGATTCACGGGTTTCAATCTCGCTTTACCAAACCGATGAGAACGGGATTGCCACTTTCCCCGTGCGCCCGGGCTACAGTTACATGGTTGACGCAGTTGTGCTGCGCGCACCCAGTGAACGCCTTGCGGAACAATCCGGTGCGGTCTGGGAAACGCTCTGGGCAAACCTGACGTTTGCTGTCCCGCAGTAGGGCTTGCTCTGGGCGCGGCTCTCGGTCAGAAGACCGGTATGACCAAGACATCTGATATTTTATGCATAGGGTCCGTCCTGTGGGACGTGATCGGGCGCGCTGCCAGCCACATGCGCGTGGGCTCTGATGTGCCGGGCCGGATCACCCGCCTGCCCGGCGGTGTGGCCATGAATATCGCGATGACCCTGCGCCGCTTTGATATGACGCCCGCCCTGCTGACCACTGTTGGCCGCGATGCGGAGGGCGAGGAACTGATGGGCGAGGCGAACCGCATGGGGATGATCTGCGATTATGTGTATCGCTCGGAAGATCTTCCCACGGATGTCTATATGGCAATCGAGGGGGCCAACGGGCTGGTCGCGGCCATTGCCGACGCGCATTCGCTCGAAGCCGCTGGCGAAAAAATCCTGCGACCGATGGCCGATGGCCGCTTGGGATCGGCTGAAACCCCTTTCGCGGGGATTGTTGCCCTTGATGGCAACCTGACCGAAGAGTTGTTGCAGATCATTGCAATCTCACCGCTTTTTACCGCCTCTGATTTGCGTGTCGCGCCTGCATCCCCCGGCAAGGCCGAGCGGCTTTTGGCGCTTGTCGGTCATCCCTCAGCGACGCTTTATGTGAACCTTGAAGAGGCGGGGCTGCTCTGCCAGACCGCATTCGAGACATCCGCTGATGCCGCCGCAGCCTTGATCAAACGTGGCGCCCACCGTGTTCTGGTGACCGATGGTGGCAAGTCCGCATCCGAAGGCACCGCAGGCGATATCATCACGCAAACTCCGCCCGCCGTCATGGTCACGCGCGTGACCGGCGCAGGCGATACCTTTATGGCCGCGCATATCGCGTCAGAGGCGCAAGGCATGGACCGTGCAGCCTCCCTCACCCGCGCCTTGAACGCCGCCGCCACCTATGTTTCCGGAGAAACACCCCTATGATCCCGATCCACTACAGCACCGAAGTCGCCGCGGCCCGCACCGCCGGCACAGCCATTGTGGCCTTGGAAAGCACCATCATCACCCACGGTATGCCTTTCCCGCAAAATGTGGAAACCGCACGGCTGGTTGAAGACGACGTGCGCGCCGCCGGTGCGGTACCTGCGACAATCGCCGTGCTGGACGGCAAGCTGCACGTAGGGCTGGAGCCCGAGACGCTCGAAGCATTGGGGCAGGCCCGGGATGTTGCCAAACTGTCGCGTGCCGACATGGCGGCCTGCATCGCAACGGGTGGGACAGGAGCAACGACAGTTGCCGCAACCATGATTGCCGCACATCTGGCAGGTATCCATGTCTTTGCGACAGGCGGGATTGGCGGCGTGCATCGCGGGGCGGAACTGAGTTTTGATATCTCTGCTGATCTGCACGAATTGGCGCAAACCCCTGTCACAGTTGTCGGTGCGGGCGCCAAGGCCATTCTTGATCTGCCGAAAACATTCGAAGTGCTGGAAACACTGGGTGTTCCTGTGATTGCCTACGGGCAAGACCGCTTGCCCGCTTTCTGGTCTGCCAGCTCTGATCTGCCTGCCCCTTTGCGGATGGATACGCCCGAAGACATCGCCACGTCCCAGCAAACCCGCACCGCAATGGGCCTGCAGGGTGGACAGCTGGTGGCCAATCCGATCCCGAAAGCAGATGAAATTCCCGCCGAGGTGCTGCATCCGATCATCACGCAGGCCCTGCAAGAGGCCGAGGCACGAGGGATCACCGCCAAAGCCGTCACACCCTTCCTGCTGGGACGTATCTTTGAATTGACCGAAGGCCGTTCGTTGACTGCAAATATTGCACTTGTGCGGAACAATGCGCGGTTAGCTGCACAAATTGCCATCGCAATGACGAAATAGCGCCAGCACGGTCCGATGACTGCTTGCTGCAAGGCCGCGCAACACCTAAGTGTTCGGCAAGAGAGTCCGAGACCATCAAAATGATCGACCCACAATCAGACGACAAGCGGCGCCACAAGCCGGGCATCATTGCCAGATTGCGCAGTAATTTTCTGGCGGGTCTGATCATTGTGGCCCCTATCGGGTTGACCATCTGGCTGATCTGGACGGCTGTCGGCTGGGTCGATAGCTGGGTCTGGCCCTTTATCCCGCAAGCCTATCAGCCCACCGCGCTTTTGAATGGCCTCTTGGGGCTGGAAGGCGAAGACCAGATCGAGGTCAACGTCCGCGGTGTTGGCGTTGTGATCTTCCTGATCTTTACCATCATCGTCGGTTGGGTCGGCAAGGGGCTGATCGGGCGTTCGTTTCTTGGTATCGGGGAACGCTTTGTCGACCGGATGCCGGTTGTCCGGTCCATCTACAACGCGGTCAAACAGATTGCGGAAACGGTCTTTTCGCAGCGCGAGACATCATTCGACAAGGCCTGTCTCGTCGAATATCCGCGCAAGGGCATCTGGGCGATTGCCTTTATCTCGATCAATGCCAAGGGCGAGATTGATACCAAACTGAATGATGGTGAGCCGTTCGTCACGGTCTTCCTGCCGACCACACCGAACCCCACTTCAGGGTTCCTGCTGTTCCTGCCCAAACGCGACATCAAGGAGCTGGACATGACGGTCGAGGACGCAGCCAAGCTCGTGATTTCGGCTGGACTTGTTTATCCAAACGACAAAACCGCTCTGCCCGTCACGAACCCAGCTGCGTAACACATGATCGCGGCTGCGCTGACCGGTTTTGCGACGGCATTTGCCTTGATCCTTGCGATCGGGGCACAAAACGCCTTTGTCTTGCGGCAGGGCCTGTTGCGGGCGCATGTCTTCTGGCTTTGCCTGCTTTGCGCGGCCTCTGATGCGATCCTGATCACGGCAGGTGTGCTTGGTTTCGGGTATATCGTCACGCTTTATCCGATGCTGCCACAGATCATGGCCTGGGGCGGTGCCGCGTTTCTTGCGGTTTACGGAGCGTTGCGCCTGTGGGCGGCGTGGCAAGGCGCATATACGTTGCAACTGGCCGGCAAAAGCGCAGGTCTTTGGGCCACACTGGCAACTGGTGCTGCCTTTACGTGGCTGAACCCGCATGTCTATCTTGATACGCTTGGTCTTGTGGGTGCGATATCCACGCAGTTTATTGATCCGATCGAAAAGACAGCTTTCGGGATCGGGGCGGTCACTTCGTCGTTCGTTTTCTTCTTCAGCCTTGGTTATGGCGCGCGCCTACTGGCCCCTGTCATGCAATCCGCAAGGGCATGGCGGATACTTGATATCCTGATCGGGGTCGTGATGTGGGCGCTGGCAGTCAAACTTCTCAGTTGAACATCTCGGTCAGATTGACCGAACTGCGTTTGCCGATGTCCTGCTTGTGCTGCGCAAGGAATGCATCCGCCGCCGCTTCGCCCGCTTCTTTCAGGCGCGCTAGGATCACGGGTGTCGGGATGGTTTTGGTGGCGACATTCAGCCCGTTCATCAGCGCGTCATCCGCGATCATATGCACCAGCACGTCCTTCATTGTCCCGCGTTTGATCGACCCGTCGGCCAGCAGGCGTTTGACGAAATCAATGGCGCGCAATTCCCGCAATAATGAGCTGTTGAAGCTGATTTCATTGACGCGGTTTTCGATGGACTGGCTGTCCATCGGCAGCTCTTCTCGGTAGAGCGGATTGATATTCACAATCAGAATATCGTCCGGCAAGTCACTGGCAAACAATGGAAAAAGCGCGGGATTGCCTGTATAGCCACCATCCCAGAACGCCTCGACCGTGCCGGTCTGCGGGTCCTCGAATTCCACGGCCTGAAACAGGCTGGGCAAACAGGCAGAGGCCATGATGACTTCGGGCATGATTTCGTCACCTGTGAACACGCGGATCTTGCCCGAGCGCACGTTCGTGGCACAGATGTGCAATGCGGGGCCGGTGCCGGCGCAGACCGCATCGTAGTGGAATTTCTTCACGATCTTGGCCAGAGGGTTCTGCATGGCGGGGCCGTAGACATAAGGTGAAAACATCCGCGTGGTCATGTCAAAAGCCGTATAGGCAGGCGAATACTTCAGTGCCTTGGCCCAGAGTTCGGCCGTAGGCGATGCAGCCCCGATCCACGGGGTAAATTGCGGATCAGTGACCGCGCCGATCTGTTTCCAAAGCCAATCAAGGTTCTCCAACGCGCCCGCACGCCCGTTCTCGACCCAGCCGGATTTGAGCGCCGCTGCATTCAGCGCCCCGGCCGATGTGCCGGAAATGGCGGCAATTTCGATATCTTCGTCCTGCAACAACCGGTTGAGAACACCCCAGGTGAAGGCGCCATGCGCGCCCCCGCCCTGGAGTGCCAGATTGATCCGCTTCACAGGGCCGTCCAGCCGCCATCCACGCTGATGGTGGTGCCGGTGATCTGTGCTGCCGCATCCGAGCACAAGAAAACCGCTGTGCCGCCCAACTGTTCGGTGGTCGCGAATTCCTTGGAGGGCTGACGTTCCAGCATGACGTTCTTGATCACGTCCTCGCGGGACATGTTGTATTCCTTCATCGTGTCGGGGATCTGTGCCTCGACAAGCGGTGTCAGCACATAGCCCGGACAGATCGCGTTGCAGGTGATCGGATCGCGCGCTGTTTCCAGACCGATGGTCTTGGTGAACCCTACGATGCCGTGCTTTGCGGCGACATAGGCGGATTTATAGGGTGACGCCGTCAAACCATGCGCCGAGGCGATGTTGATGATCCGGCCATAGCCGCGTTCGCGCATCCCCGTTACGGCGGCAGCGGTCGTGTGGAATGCCGATGTCAGGTTGATCGCAATAATCGCATCCCATTTGGCAGTGGGAAAATCCTGCACCGGTGCAACGTGCTGGATACCGGCATTATTGACCAGAATATCGCATCCGCCAGCCGCCACGATCAGGCGGCGGCAATCCTCGCCTTTGGACATATCGGCCTGCACATATTTGGCCTCAACCCCTGTCACATCCGCGATTTCAGCGGCAAGCGCGTGATCCTCTTCCGTGTCGGTGAAAGAGTTCAAGACGACATTCGCCCCCGCCTTGGCCAATTCGCGCGCGATTCCAAGGCCGATGCCCGAGTTCGATCCGGTAATAACGGCGGTTTTTCCTGTCAGGGACATAGTTTGGCTCCGATTCTGCTGCGTTGCGACTCACCTTATATGCTGCAACTGCGAAAGCCACGATACGGTTGCGTGAGCCATAAAAAAAACGCCCGCACAAGGCGGGCGTAAAGTTATTGAGGCAGGTTTCATACAGGCAAGAAACCTATCGAGCAGTGCCCTCTTTATAAGCAATCCCTTGCCCGCCTCCAAGCTAAAAGTTTGAAAAGGTTGGTAACCCTCTCTACGATCCGGTGATAAGAGCAAATGAGGCCGCAGGGAGCACCAAAATGAGACGACTTTCGCGCAGCGCGATCCGCAGCACCGCCATCGCATTGGTGCTGGGACTGGCAGGGCAATCAGCCTTTGCCGAACCCCGCCATGGCATAGCTATGTATGGCGATCCTGCCCTACCACCGGATTTTGTGTCCCTCCCCTACGCCAACCCCGATGCGCCCAAAGGCGGGCAGATCGTTACGGCAGAGGTCGGCAGCTTTGACAGCCTCAACCCGTTTATCCGCAAAGGCTCGACTCCATGGCAATTGCGGTTCTTCTTGGGCGAGAGCTTTATGGGCCGCTCTTTGGACGAACCCTTCTCGCTTTACGGCGTTCTGGCCGAATCGGTCGAGACAGGACCGAACCGCGAATGGGTGGAATTCACCCTGCGCGAAGGGGCGGAATTCTCGGACGGGAGCCCCGTGACCATCGAAGACGTGATGTGGTCCTATGAAACCTTGGGCACCGTCGGCCACCCCCGCTATCTGGGTTTCTGGGCAAAGGTCGCCAGTATGGAACAAACCGGCGAACGGTCCGTGCGGTTTACCTTCACCGAAGAAGACCGCGAATTGGCCTTGCTGGCAGGCCTGCGCCCGATCCTGAAAAAGGCGCAGTGGGACGGCATCGACTTTGCCGAAAGCACAACCGAGGTCGTGCCGATCACATCCGCCCCCTATGTGATTGCCGATTATGATCCGGGTCGTTTCGTCTCGCTGCGCCGCAATCCCGATTACTGGGGTGCGGATGTGCCGTTCCGTGTGGGCACCAACAACATTGATGAGGTCCGGCTGGAGTTTTTCGGCGATGAAACCGCCGCGTTCGAGGCTTTCAAGGTGGGCGAGGTGAATTCCAACCGCGAATTCAACGTGGCCCGTTGGGAAAGCCAGTACAATTTCCCCGCCGTGCAGGACGGTGATGTGGTTTTGTCAATTCTGCCGCATGAACGCCCATCGGGGATGACAGGGTTTGTCATGAACACCCGCCGCGACCAGTTTGCCGATTGGCGTGTGCGCGATGCGATGATCCATGCCTTCAACTTTGAGTTCATCAACGAGGCGATGACAGGATCGGCCCAGCCGCGCATCACCTCCTATTGGTCCAACTCGCCCCTGGGCATGTCACATGGCCCCGCAGAAGGGCGCGTTGCGGAATTTCTGGCACCATTCGCCGCCGATCTGACGCCCGGCACGCTTGAGGGTTATGCCCTGCCCGTCAGCGATGGATCCGAGCGCAACCGTGCAGGCACCGCTGCGGCCCTTGCGCAGATGGAAGCCGCAGGCTGGACGGTGCAGAACGGCGTGATGGCCAATGCCGCAGGTGAGCCTTTTACCTTTGAAATCCTGCTCCCGCAGGGTGGTTCGGAAAATCAGGCGATCATCGACATGTATACGGAATCGCTCGCACGGATCGGAGTTTCTCCCACCGTTGCAGTGGTGGATAGCGCACAATTTGCCGAACGCACCGATGCCTTTGATTTTGACATGACCTACTACCGGCGCGGTGTGTCGCTGTCGCCCGGCAACGAACAATATGTCTATTACGGCTCAGAGGCCGCCGACACGCCCGGTGGCAGCAACCTGATGGGTGTCAAATCCCCTGCGGTGGATGCGCTGATCGGCCGTTTGCTGACCTCGGAAAGTCAGGATGATTTTGTTGCAGCCGTCAAAGCACTCGACCGGACCTTGACCGCTGGCCGCTATGTGATCCCGATTTATCAGTGGAATATCAGCCGTCTTGCCCATGCCAAAGAACTGAAATTCCCCGAAGAACTGCCGATCTTTGGCGACTGGCCGGGCTGGCAGCCCGATGTCTGGTGGTACGAAGAATAGCAACGCGATAACTGCCGGAGACCTGCGCGCTGCGCGCGACTCTCAGGCCTCCGGCGGGGATATTTCCGGGCCAATAATAACGGCGCTAGCTGAGGGAAGTGACCCAGAGGATCGTTGCATCCTCGGCACTGATTGAAATCACGTTGTGCCCCATGGCCGCATCGTAATAGGCGCTGTCGCCGCGTTTTAGCTCGATTGGTTCGTAAAACTCGGTGTAGAGCCGGATGTGGCCGGTGAGCACATAGAGAAACTCTTCGCCGTCATGGCGTACCCAGCCGTCAAAATCCTCGATCTTGCGCGCACGGATACGGGCACGGTAGGGCAGCATCTTCTTGGTCGTCAGCGCCTCGGCCAGCATCGCGTGTTCATAGGTCGTTGTGACCTTTGCGGTTTCCTCGCCGTTGCGTGTGACCGCCATACGCCCGTTGACCTGCCCCTTGGAGGGCGGTGTGAAGAGCTGTGGCACCGAAATCTCAAGCCCGACGGCCAGTTTTTTCAGCGCGTCATAGGTGGGTGACATCTGGCCGTTTTCGATCTTGGACAGGGTCGAGCGTGCAAGCCCCGCCTGCTGTGCCGCCTGTTCCAGCGTCCAGTCGCGGGCCTTGCGCAGTTCACGCACACGCGCGCCAAGGTCAAGCGGTTGTGCGACGCTTGCTTCGCCGCTTTCCCGCGCGACGCGGATCATATCTTTGGGCCCGTTGTCTGTCATGCGCTTCCTATTAAGCAGACCGCATGCATCTTGCAACAGCACCGAGGTGTGGGTAGCGGTGAGACATGCTGTCGCTTGTGCAATCAGATAGGTATCCCCCCGCCCCGCGCCGGTTCAACATGGCCGCCCATGTGCTGGGCCATGCGGATCGTCTGGGTGACAAGACCGCCCTGTGCATCATGGATGCAGCAGGCAATGGTGAACGGTTTGACTATCGGACCCTCAAACAGGCGATCCTTGGCACCGCAACGGGCCTTTTGCAGCACGTCCGTCCTGACGAAAAGATCATTCTGCAACTCGGGAACACGCCCGAATTTCCGATTGCTTTTCTCGGTGCGATTGCTGCCGGAATTGTGCCTGTGTCACTCTCCAGCGCGCTGACAGAAATCGAGTACCGAGAGGTCGTTGACACAATCCGCCCTGCCCTTGCCTTACGCAGTATCAACAAGGCGGACATGGCCCTCTTGCGCGCCTTCCGCGACCTTCCCGCAGCCGACTATGCCATGGGCGACCCTGCGCGCCCTGCATTTATCATCTACACCTCAGGCACGGGCGGGAGGCCAACACCTGTGGTGCACGCACACCGTGCGATCTGGGCGCGCCAGATGATGTGGGACGGCTGGTACGGGCTGCGCGAAGATGACCGTATGCTGCATGCGGGCGCTTTTAACTGGACCTATACTTTGGGCACCGGATTGCTGGATCCTTGGGCGACCGGCGCGACGGCACTGATTCCTGCACAGGATATCACACCAGCCCAGTTGCCCACGCTTATGCAGGCCCACAAGGCCACGATTTTCGCAGCAGCGCCGGGCATCTACCGCAGGCTCTTGCGCGCGGCCATACCGGCGCTGCCATATTTGCGCCACGGCCTCTCCGCTGGCGAAAAAATGGCACAGCCCGTCAGAGACGCATGGCACGAAGCAACGGGCAAGCCGGTCTATGAGGCGTTCGGCATGTCCGAATGCTCGACTTTCATTTCATCCTCACCTGCCAATCAGGCACCGGATCACACGTCGGGATTTGTCCAACAGGGGCGCACCGTCGCGCTGATTGGCCCTGACGGGCCGGTCCCGCGTGGCACAATCGGTACAATCGCGGTCCACAAGGATGACCCCGGCCTGATGCTTGGATACCTTGACCGCCCCGATGACACCGCCGCACGCTTTCAGGGCGACTGGTTCCTGACGGGCGATCTGGCCACGATGGACGAAAACGGTGCCATCACTTATGCAGGCCGCGCTGATGATATGATGAACGCAGGCGGACACCGCGTCAGTCCGATTGAAGTGGAAGAGGCGCTGACAGCGCATCCGCTTGTTACCGAAGCCGCAGCCTGTGCTGTGCAACTGCGCACAGGGGTTCATGTCATTGCGGGGTTTTACGTGGCAACAGACGTGATAGAGGAAGAGGAACTCCGCGATTTCGCAGCCGCGCGTCTTGCCACTTACAAGATGCCCCGCCTGTTGATCGCCCGAGACAGACTTCCCCGCGGGGCCAACAACAAACTTTTGCGCCGCGTGCTGCGCGACGAATGGGAGACCACCTATGGTCAAGCTTGATATCATATCCGATCCGATCTGCCCCTGGTGCTATATCGGCAAAACGAACTTGGATAAGGCACTGGTGCAATTCCCTGACCATCCCTTCACCATCGAATGGCACCCCTTCCAGCTCAACCCCGACATGCCGTCAGAAGGCATGGACCGCCGCGCCTATCTGGAAGGCAAATTCGGCGGCAAGGAAGGCGCTGTGAAAGCCTATGCGCCCGTCGTTGCACATGCCGAAAAATCCGGCGCGCATATCAACTTTGAAGCCATCCAACGCACACCGAATACGATCGACGCCCACCGCCTGATCCATTGGGCCGGTATCGAACAGCGCCAGTCCTTTGTCGTGGACCTGCTTTTCAAAGCCTATTTCGTCGATGGCCGCGATATCAGCGATCATGAAGTGCTGGCCGATATTGCCGACACTGCCGAAATGGACGCGGCTATGGTGACAAAACTGCTCAGCTCTGATGCCGACACCGCCGACATCCGTGCCCGTGACAAGCACAGCCGCGAGATGGGTGTGAACTCGGTGCCGACCTTTATTGTCGCACATCAGCACGCGGTGCCCGGCGCGCAGCCGCCCGAAATCTGGGTGAATGTCATCAAGGACATCATGGAACAGATCGCTGCCGACGAATGAGCCAGCCACCCAAAGCCCGCGCACTGCCACAAGGCGAGTTCATCGCGTTGATGGCGATGGTCTCGGCGACAGTCGCGTTCTCGATTGATGCGATGCTGCCAGCGCTGCCGGAAATGGCGGCGGCGCTTTCACCGGATGACTTCAACCGCGCGCAGCTCATCGTCACGAGCTTTATTCTGGGGTTGGGCGTGGGCACTTTCTTTACCGGCCCCCTGTCCGATGCCTTCGGCCGCAAGCCCGTGATGATCGGGGGCACAATCGTCTATATGCTCGGCAGTGCCGCCGCATGGCAGGCCCAGACGCTTGAGGTGATGCTGGCGGCCCGTGTCCTGCAAGGGCTGGGTGCCGCCGGGCCGCGGGTAGTGGCCATGGCCCTGATCCGCGATCTTTACGCAGGCCCGCAAATGGCGCGTATCCTGTCATTCGTCATGATCATCTTCACGCTGGTCCCTGCCATCGCACCCACAATGGGGCATTACATTGTTGCAGCCTTCGATTGGCACGCGATCTTTGTGGCCTGCATCCTGTTTTCATTCATCACGACCACCTGGTTGCTGATCCGCCAACCGGAAACCCTTAGCCCTGAAAACCGCCGCCCGCTGAGCGTCAGTGCGCTCTGGCGCGCCCTGATCGAGATGTTCACCCACCCAACTGCGCGCCTTTCAATCCTGATCCAGACGTTCACATTCGCGATGCTCTACAGTATCCTGTCCTCGACGCAGCCGATCTTTGATCTAACTTACGGGCAAGGCGACAACTTTCACCTGTGGTTCGGCGGCATCGCGGTGGTGGCTTCCTCATCAGGCTTTCTGAACGCGCGCCTTGTTGTCAGGCTGGGGATGCGGGCGATCATCAAGGCGATGTACACTGCACAAATTTTCATGACGCTTCTGCTGATTGCTGTGCTTTTGGCCGGGACACCGGACAAAATCGCCTTTCCGGTCTACGTGGTTTGGGTGCTGTCGAACTTCTTTCAGGCTGGCCTGAGTATCGGCAACCTCAACGCGCTCGGCATGGAAGAAATGGGACATATGGCGGGGCTTGCCGCCTCAGTGCTCACATCGGTAGCCACGGTGGGCGGCGTGCTCATCGCAGTTCCCATCGCACTGCTTTTTGACGGCACACCCCTGCCCGCCGCGATCGGTTCATTGGTGCTGGCCTCAATCGCCCTGTGGCTGACAACGCAGATTAAACGGCCCGGCGAAACCTAGGGTCTATTACTGGCCCATAAATATCCCCGCCGGAGGCATCAAATCTCTTAGGCGCTGGCCTTGGTTTTCTTCTCATCCGCCAGTTTTTGCGCCAGATCGCGGGCGATATTGAACGCGCCCTGGATCTTGTCGCGTTCCTTGTCCCAATCGCGGCGCACAACGATCTTGTTGTCCTTGATCTTTGCCGTGCCGTTTTGTGCATGGACGAAATCAACCAGCCCTTTGGGCGAGGCAAACTTGTCATTGTGGAACTGGATCGTGGCCCCCTTGGGCCCTGCATCCAGCTTGGCAATACCTGCGCGTTTGCACATCGCCTTGATCCGCACGACCAGCATCAGCGTGTTCACCTCACGCGGCAGCTTGCCGAAACGGTCGATCAGTTCCGCAGCAAACCCTTCCAGCTCGACCTTGGTGGCAAGCTCTGACAGGCGACGGTAAAGCCCCAGACGTACGTCCAGATCGGGGACATAATCTTCGGGGATCAGCACAGGCACGCCCAGATTGATCTGCGGCGCCCATTGGCCATCGTCGATAATCCCTTCCGCCTCGCCCGACCGGATTGCGGAGATTTGGTCTTCAAGCATTTGCTGATAAAGCTCGTAACCCACTTCGCGCATCTGGCCCGATTGTTCCTCACCCAGAAGATTGCCCGCACCGCGAATATCCAGATCCTGTGATGCCAGCGTAAAGCCCGCCCCCAAGCTATCAATGGACCCCAACACGCGCAGGCGTTTCTGTGCGGTATCGGTCAGTTTCTGGCGTGGTTTGGTTGTGAGGTAGGCATAGGCGCGGGTCTTGGACCGCCCGACACGACCCCGGATCTGATAAAGCTGGCTGAGACCGAACATATCCGCCCGCCAGACGATCATCGTGTTCGCAGTCGGAATATCCAGACCACTTTCTACAATCGTCGTGGCCAGCAGCACGTCATATTTGCCGTCATAAAACGCATTCATCCGGTCATCGAGTTCACCAGCCGCCATCTGCCCCGTGGCGGATATATAGGTGACTTCTGGCACCTCGCGTTTCAGGAACTCTTCCATCTCTGCCATATCGGTGATGCGTGGCACCACGATAAAAGACTGCCCGCCGCGATAGTGTTCGCGCAGCAGCGCCTCGCGCACGGTGATGGTGTCGAATTCGCTGACATAGGTCCGGATCGCCAGCCGGTCGATGGGCGGGGTGCCGATAATCGACAGATCACGCACGCCAGAGAGCGACAGTTGCAACGTCCGCGGGATCGGCGTCGCAGTCAGCGTCAGCACATGCACATCGGTGCGCAACTGCTTGAGGCGCTCTTTGTGCTGCACCCCGAATTTCTGTTCCTCGTCGATCACCAGCAGTCCAAGGTTCTTGAACTTCACCCCTTTCGCCAGAAGCGCATGGGTGCCGACCACAATATCCACTGTCCCGCCCGCCAGACCTTCGCGGGTCAGATTTGCGTCTTTTGCCGACACAAAGCGCGACAAAGGCCGCACGTTCACAGGGAACCCGCGGAAACGTTCGGCGAAACTCTGGTAGTGCTGGCGCGCCAGCAGGGTCGTGGGCGCAATGATCGCCACCTGCACGCCTGACAGTGCGGCAACAAAAGCCGCACGGATCGCGACCTCGGTCTTGCCAAAGCCCACATCGCCGCAGATGAGGCGGTCCATCGGTTTGCCCGACCCGAGGTCTTCGAGCACATCGGCAATCGCAGCCAGTTGATCGTCGGTTTCGACATAGGGAAAGCGCGCAAGGAACTGGTCCCATAACCCATCAGGCGGGTCCAACGCGGGTGCGGTGCGCAATTCTCGCTCTGCCGCGACACGGATCAAACGTTCGGCAATCTGTCGGATGCGTTCCTTCAGCTTGGCCTTCTTGGCCTGCCACGCCCCACCGCCCAGTTTGTCCAAGAGCCCCGTCTCGTGGCCGTACTTCGAAAGTAGTTCGATATTCTCGACAGGCAGGTAAAGCTTTGATTCCTCAGCATATTCCAACAGCAGGCATTCATGGGCCGCGCCCAAAGCGGTGACCACCTCCATGCCCATGTAACGCCCGACGCCGTGATCGACATGCACCACAAGATCACCGGGGGAGAGACTATTGGCCTCGGACAGGAAATTCTCGGCGCGGCGTTTGCGCTTGGTCTGCCGGATCAGGCGGTCGCCAAGCACATCCTGCTCGGAAATCACCGTTAGACCCGGTGTTTCAAACCCGTGATCCAGCGGCCAGACCGCCAGATGCACACCACGTTTCCCGACACGGCTGAAGTCAGAAACCGTGATCGTCTCGCCGATCCCTTCGTCCTCGATCAGCCCTTCCAGACGCTCGCGCGCGCCCTCGGAATATGACGCGATCACGACAGGACCGTCGCTGAGCTTTGCCTTAATGTGGTCCGCCAAAGCACTGAAAAGGCTGATCTGTTCCTGCTGGCGCTCTGGCAAAAAGTTCCGCCCGATCCGCCCGCCTGCATCAATCACGCCAAGCCCCGTGGCCTGCTTGAGCGGTGAAAACTGCATCACGCGGCGGTTGGTCACTGCCTTGTTCCACGCGGCATCATCGAGGTAGAGCAGTTGCGGCGGCGCCGGCTTATAGACGCTGTCCATGCGGCCCTTTTGGCTCAGCGCATGCATGCGCGTGCCGTATTGGTCGGCGATACTGTCCCAGCGGGCCAGACGCATGGGTGTCATCTGGTCATCCAGTGTGACGGTTGCCTTGGGCAGGTAATCGAACAGCGTTTCGAGATCGTCCTGAAAGAACCCCAACCAGTGTTCGACGCCTGCGTGTTTGCGCCCCGCCGAAACCGCCTCGTAAAGCGGATCATCCGTACCGGCGGCCCCGAATTCAAGCCGGTAGTTCTGGCGGAAACGGGTGATCGCGGCCTCGTCGAGGATCACCTCGGATACGGGCGCCAGTTCAACTTCGGTCAGATTTTCGGTGGTGCGCTGCGTCGCCGGATCAAAGCGACGCGCGCCATCAAGCACATCGCCAAAGAGATCAAGGCGCACAGGCCCCGATTGACCGGGGGGATAAATGTCGATGATCCCGCCGCGAATGGCATAATCCCCCGGTTCCATCACAGTCGGACTTTGGGTGAACCCCATACGGACAAGGAAATGGCGCAGCGCCTCTTCGTCCATACGGTTGCCGACAGTGGCCTTGAACGCCGCCTCGCGCAGCAGGCTGCGCGCCGGTACCCGCTGCATCGCCGCCGAAAGCGTTGTCAGGATGATGAACTGCTGCGGCATCCCGTGCACCAGCGCCGCCAGCGTTGCCATGCGCGCCGCAGAAATATCGGTGTTGGGCGAGACGCGGTCGTAAGGCAGACAATCCCATGCAGGAAAGACGAAAACGGGCATATCGGGCGCGAAGAACGCCAAAGCGGCCTGCATTGCAGCAAGCCGTTTGTCATCGCGCGCGACATGCAGAACGGGTGCACCTTTGCCAAGTTCGGCAAGGATCAATTGGGCATCATACCCTTCGGGCGCGCCACTGACGGTAATATGATTGGGATCAGACATGCCGCTGACCTACCCCGCGCGCCTGCAGTGTCAACTGCTTAGAAGAAATGCTGCGCGGAAATTACCGCATACATGCCGTACATGGCCGTAAAGAACAGCGCGATCATACTGACTACCTGTGTCCAGAGCCGCACGCGAAACAGCCTTTGCACCAGGTCACGCCCGTGCAGTGGTGCTGCGTTCAACTGATGTGCCAGACGCATGTTCATCACCATGATCAACGTCAGCGGCGCGGCCAGCGCCAAAAGCCCCTGCGCTAGTTCCATACGGTAGAAGATGCTCAGGACCACAAGAACACTCAGGCTGAAGGCGACCATCATCGTAATGGCGACGCCAAGATATGCGTTCAGCTCAACAATCCGCCGGACGTTCACATCCACAAGCGCTTCAAGATCGGCCAGATGCGGGGCGTCCAGTTTGCGCGCCCGGAAAAGCACATCAAAAGGTACGCCAAGTAACCAATTGCTGGCCACGGCAAACGTGACCATCACGGCCATCCAGTACCAGAGGCTGCCAAAAGTCTGAAAATCAAGTAACCGGAGCAGCGCAATCGTCGATTCCAAGCGTCTTATCCATTTGTCTCTGCGTATTTGGCCGGAACCTAGCGCCCGGGACCGCACTTGCCCAGCCTTGTGATGGCGCAAAATCCGTGGCACCAAGAAATTCACGTCATTTGAGGCCACAGACTATGAAACCGATCGTTGCACCTTTCCCTGCCACACGTCTGCGCCGGATGCGCCAGAGCCCTGCCTTGCGCGCCTTGTCCCGCCAGAACACGCTGACGGTGGATGATCTGATCTGGCCGGTTTTTGTGATGGACGGCAAGGATGAAGAAACGCCGGTAGCATCTATGCCCGGCGTTGTGCGGCGCACGGTTGACCGCGTTGCGCTGGCCGCAAAAGAGGCGCAAGCCCTTGGCATTCCAGCGATTTGTATTTTCCCCTATACAGGCATGGAGGCGCGGACCGAGGACTGTGCCATGGCATGGGACCCCGATAACCTGACCAATCAGGCAATCCGCGCGATCAAGGATGCAGCCCCCGATATCGCGGTGATGACCGATATCGCGCTTGATCCCTACAACATCAACGGCCACGACGGTTTCGTCGAGAACGGCGAGATCGTGAATGACCGGACCGTTGAGGCTCTGGTCAAAATGGCGCTCGCACAGGCCGCGTCAGGTGCGGATATTCTGGGCCCGTCCGATATGATGGACGGACGGATCGCAGCAATCCGCACGGCTTTGGAAGCCGAAGGGCAACAGAATGTGACGATCCTGAGCTATACCGCCAAATATGCCTCGGCCTTTTATGGCCCTTTCCGTGATGCAGTGGGCGCGTCTTCTGCGCTCACGGGTGACAAGAAAACCTATCAGATGGATCCCGGCAACAGTGACGAGGCCTTGCGCCTTGTGGCCCGCGATCTGGCCGAAGGGGCCGATATGGTCATGGTCAAGCCGGGGATGCCGTATCTGGATATCTGCCGCCGTGTGAAGGACAATTTCGGCGTGCCCACATATGCCTATCAGGTCAGCGGTGAATACGCGATGTTGCAGGCGGCGGCCCAGAACGGATGGCTTGACGGAGAAAAGGTCATGATGGAAAGCCTTTTGGCCTTCAAACGTGCCGGATGTGACGGGATCCTGACCTATTTCGCACCTGCGGCGGCAAAAGTCCTGAACGGTTAATCATATTTTTGCACCCGCGCGTCCTGTCCCGCACAATTTGAAGGGCGAACTTTGGCGCGCGGGGCACCTTGAAGGGTGACACCGCTGTGATCCTGCCCTATAAAAATGTGCATAAGGGTCGAAAAACGGCCCCATCACAGGCAATAGGCGGATATATCATGAGCAATTTGACAAGGCGCAGTTTTGCGTTGGGGACATTGGCAGCGTCAACGCTGGCAGCATGCAGCAACGGCATTGGCAGCCCCGGTGGTGCGACAATTGACGCGCGCGTCGACAGCACGCTGAACGGTATGTTCCAACAGTATCCGGGCACCCGTGATCTTGCGGCGCGGGCTTCGGGGCTCCTGGTGATGCCCTTGGTGACCGAAGTCGGACTCGGTGTGGGCGGTTCATTCGGCCGTGGCGCATTGCGCGTCGGCGGGTCGACGGTTGACTATTATTCGGCCACATCCGGCAGTGCGGGTTTCCAGATTGGCGCACAGCAGTTCAGCCATGTGCTGTTCTTTATGACGCCAGAGGCTTTGATGGAATTCCGCCAAGGCCCCGGTTGGGCCGCGGGTGCGGATATGGAATACGCGTTCCGCGACCAAAGCGAAATGATCCGCGCCGAGACGACAACCTCCTTGGCTCCGGTCATTGCCGTGGTTTTTGCGCAGACAGGTTTGCGCCTTGGTGCCACGCTTGAGGGCACCAAATACACGCGCATCATTCCCTAAGCGCGCAACCGCTTTCCGGCGGGGTCAAACGGTGGCTCCGCCAGAACGACACCGCGGTGTGGCTTGCCAAGGATCATGACGTCAACAACGGTGCCTGCCGGCACGTTTTTGAGATAACCCAAGGAAAGTGATTTCTCAACGCTATAGCCGTAGGTGCCAGAGGTGACACGCCCGACCGGCGTGCCGTCCGGCAAAAAGATCGGCTCACCGCCCGATGCATCCGCATCGGTGACTTCAGTCACCTCAATGACCTGCAAAAGTTCACGCGGTGCATTGTCTTTGATCTTCAGGTAGCTGCTTTTGTTGAGAAAATCCTTCTCAACCTTGATCAGGCGATCCAGCCCCACCTCTTGCGGCCAGTATTCGGGCGAATACTCGCGGCCCCAGCTGCCATAGCCCTTTTCGATCCGGAGCGACATCAGTGCCCGCGATCCGACCGGCCCTGCGCCCAGATCACGCCCTGCCGCGAGAAGTGCCTCATAGAGCTGCAACTGATCGGCTTGCGCACAATGCAGTTCCCAGCCCAGATCACCGGTAAATGACACCCGCAGCGCGACGACATCGACGCCAGCGACCGTGATCTGTTGCGAGCGCATGAAGGGGAACGCGTCATTACTGAGGTCCGCGTCGGTCAGTTTGGCCAGCAAAGCGCGTGATAGTGGCCCCGCCACGTTGAAGCCGCACATCGTATCGGTGCGGCTCTCGAATGTCGTCCCTGCCGGCAGCGGCACCGCGTTCCAGAACCGCTGGTGATAGCGCTCTGCCGCGCCACTGCCGATGATCATGAAGGCATCCTCGGCCAGCCGCGTGACCGTGAAATCCCCTGCGATGCCGCCGTTCACGCCAATAAGTGGCGTCAGGCACGACCGTCCGACCGCTTTGGGCATATGATTGGCAAAGACGGCGTTCAACCAATCTGCGGCGCCGGGGCCTTTGACCAAGTATTTGGCGAAGTTTGATATATCAATAATCCCGGCAGCTTGGCGCAGCATCCGCGCCTCACGGCCCACGGGTGCGAACCAGTTCTGGCGGGTGAACCCATTGGTTTCGGCGACATCAGGCGCATCGGCGAACCAGAGCGGATGTTCCCAGCCGTAGTTCAGGCCAAAGACCGCGCCCATAGCCTTTTGCTTCTCATAAACAGGGCGTGTGCGGACAGGCCGTCCTGCGCTGCGCTCCTCATTGGGAAAATGGATCGCAAAACGTTTGGCGTATTGGTCGCCGACGCGGGCTTTGGTAAATTTCGCGTCCGCCCAAGGCCCGAAACGCGCCACATCCCACGCGAACATGTCATAGTCGCTTTCGCCGTTGATGATCCATTGTGCTGCCATCAGGCCCATACCACCCGATTGGCTGAACCCCGGGATAATGCCGTTGCAGCAGAAGTAATTGTGCAAATCAGGATGCGGACCGTAAAGGACGTTGCTGTCAGGTGACCAGATCATCGGCCCGTTGATGACGCGCTTGATCCCCGCCTCGCCCACAGCCGGTACGCGGGCGATGGCGCGCATCATATTGTCTTCGATCCGTTCCAGATCGTCGGCAAACAACTCATGGCCAAAGCCCTGCGGTGTGCCGTCTTCGGCCCAGAAGCGGACGTCTTTTTCATAGGCCCCGACCAAAAGGCCCTGCCCTTCCTGACGCAGATAATATTCTCCGTCACGGTCCGCGACCGAAGGCAAACGCCGGTCCAGTGCGGCAATCTGGGGGATCGTTTCGGTGACAAAATACTGATGCTCGGTCGGCAGGAGCGGCAAAGTAATGCCTGCCAGTTGGGCGACTTCGCGCCCCCAAAGACCCGCTGCGTTGATGACCCATTCGGTGTGGAGATTGCCTTTGGGCGTCTCGACGATCCATGTTCCATCCGGCTGCGGGACGGTCGCCGTTACCGGCGTAAAGCGGTGAATTTCCGCACCCCGCTGGCGCGCGCCGATGGCATAGGCGTTGGTCACCCCCGAAGGATCGACATTGCCGCCGTCGGGTTCGAACATGATGCAGCGAATGCCATCAAAATCGACCAGCGGGTGCAGGCGTTCAGCCTCGGCGCGGTCAACTTCGTGAAAATTCATCCCGTAGAATTTGGCCTTGGCGGCCTGCAAACGCAGTTGGTGTTCGCGTGCTTCGGTTTGCGCCAGATAGAGCGATCCGGGCTGGAACACGCCGCAAGACTGGCCCGTTTCCTCTTCCAATGCATTATAGAGGTTCATCGTATAATGCTGGATCCGGCTGATATTGGTGCTGTCATGCAACCCGTGGATATTCGCCGCCGCATGCCATGTAGAACCGGAGGTCAGCTCATCGCGTTCCAGCAAAACAACATCGGTCCAACCCAGTTTGGCAAGATGGTACAGGATAGAACAACCGATCACACCGCCTCCGATGACAACAGCTTGGGCATGGGTGCGCATCGGTAGAACCTTTCGTTTGATGACAGGTCCACCGTCTGCAATGGTAAGAACAAGCGATAGCTGCCGACCGACACCTTTTGTCGTTTTCCGAACCGTCAGCGGTTTTTTCAGCGCGATACATACGACGCCGCAATGAGGAGTGCCCGAGATGGCCATCATCCCGATCCTGATCCTTGCAGCAGGCCGCTCCCGCCGGATGCGCGGGCGTGACAAGCTGTTGGAAGATGTCGATGGCCTGCCGCTTCTGCACCGCCAGATTGCAATGGCACAGGCCACAGGTCAGCCGGTGTTTGTGGCCGTCCCCCCTGATGCCATCGCCCGCCGGGCGATCATTGACGAAAGCAAGGCAACAGCTTTGATCGTTGCCGATGCTGACGAAGGCTTGTCCGCAAGTCTGCGCAGTGGCGTGACGCAATTGCCAGATGCACCGGCCTTTCTGGTCATGCTGGGCGATCTGGTGGCACTTGAGACCGCAGATCTTGTGGCAGTTCTGGATGCCCGCAACGCGGCCCCTGATGCCTTGATCTGGCGGGGCACGACCGCTGACGGGAAACCGGGCCACCCTATCCTGTTCGATACATCATTGCGGCCCGATTTTGCAGGTCTTGCGGGCGACAAAGGCGCGGATGCGCTCGTGAAAGAGCACAGTGGTGCCACGCATCTTGTCGCACTGCCCGATGCACGCGCGCGTTTCGATCTTGATACGCCAGAAGACTGGGACGCCTGGCGATTGACTAGGACGTGAACAAAAGTGCCGCTTCACGCTTGCCCAATGTCCGCCGTGCTGCGCGATAGGCGGCAAGCCCCTCTTCGGTTGCCAGCTCTGGGAACAGTGTAAAGAGTTCTTCGCGCTGATCCTCGTCAAAGCCCTTGAGTGTATGGTCGCCGGGCTGGAAGCTCTCGCTCCATGCCCCGTCAGCAAGTACGATCTCGTGATTTTCGCACATCATGTGGATATAGGTGACATAGGGCTGATCCGAGACTGATACCCCGTCAATTGCCAGCATATATTTGGCGGGCACAAGAATTTCGGACTGGCCAAAATAGAGTTCGGCCTTGTGCGACGTGATCAGGACACGGTGAGTCGGCGACACCATCATATCCCGTTCCGGCATCCCGTCGCCAAGCGCGCCGGCCGCGATGAGAATAGGCCGCAGTTGTGGCGCTTTTTTCAACTCCATGAAATCGAGCCGCTTTTGACCAACCCAGTTGATGGTTTGAATACCGTTGTCGCGGGTCAGAATACGGTCGCCTGCTTTCAGCGTTTCAACTGCCACCTCGCCCCGAGGGGTGGCAATCATTGTCCCGGGGGTAAAGCAAGGCACCACGCGCTCAATTTCGGGAGACGTATTGACGAAATCAACGCCTGCACCTGCATCCGTGTTATCGCTATCAATGTCGGTTGACAGCACGTTTTGCGTATCTCTCGTCATTTCAAACCAGCCTCAATATCCGCAGGCATCTGACCACTCTTCTCAACATCGCGGCGAAACCCCACGTCGGGCCCGCGCAAATTCAACTCTTGAACCAAGCCCAACAACAGGCCGCTACGAACACGTCGGCACGAGACCAACAATCCGGATTTTCTACCGCGCCGTTTATCTATACCGACGCGCGTCACAGTCTCAATTTGATGGGTATCCCGACGGCTAAAATACTATCTAAGCAAAAAGACATAGATGCACCGTTAAAGGAAAGACCCTCTGTGCTCAAACATGACAAATTTGGCTAAATTGTGCTCATCTTGTGTCTTTCCTGTAGAAAGTCACAACCGCTGGTAGATAGGTGCGGACTGGTCATACAAGCAGGACCAGTGGTGCCGATGGAGAGACTCGAACTCTCACGATATTGCTATCGGGGGATTTTGAATCCCCTGCGTCTACCATTCCGCCACATCGGCAACAGCGCATCTCCTAATATGCAAGCCAGGGCGCGTCAATCGCGATTTACGACAAACGGTTGGTAGTAAACGGATCGCAATCCACGCGGTTTCCGCCATCCTGTCCACGCTGGAACCACGGTTGCAGTGCCATGCGTCATGGTATGAGGTTCCACACTCTGACCTGCGTAGCGGAGTGTCATCGCGCACTTCGCGGGTCGTTTTCACATTGGTGGCGCATGCAGCCATTCGCACCTGCCCGCCACGATAATACAGAGGGACAATATACCAACGCGCATAACACAAGCTTGACGATAGGGGCACTTCATGGCCTAAGGCAGAAAACCACCGGGCAGACGATGTTACGCAGGCTTTACAACTGGACCATATCAAGCGCGCAATCGCCCTATGCCCTTTGGGTGTTGGCGTTTGTGTCCTTTATTGAATCCTCGTTTTTTCCTATCCCGCCCGATGTGCTGATGATCCCGATGATTATTGCACGGCCTTCGCGTGCCTTCCTGATTGCGGCCGTCGCCACCATTGCATCTGTCGCGGGTGGCCTATTCGGCTATTACATTGGCGCTGTCTTGATGGAGACGATCGGCCAGCCGATCCTTGAGCTTTATGGCAAGGGTGACAGCTTTGCCGAGATGTCGGCGGTGTTCAACGAATATGGCGCATGGGCCGTGGTGGTGGCAGGCGTCACCTTCCTGCCGTTCAAGGTGATCACGATCGCCTCTGGTGTCACCGGTCTGCCCTTGTCCGTCTTTATCGTGTCGTCCATTTTTGCACGTGCGCTGAGGTTCTTCCTTGTTGCTGCACTTTTGTGGAAGTTCGGCGCCCCCATTCGCGACTTTATCGAACGTCGGCTCGGGTTGGTATTCATCGTCTTTTGCGTGCTCCTGATCGGAGGATTCGCTATGATCGGGCTGTTATGACCAGAAACCTGATGATCTTGCTGTCTGCGGGTGGATCTGCCGCATTGCTGGCCGGCGCCTTCCTGTTTCAGGCGCTTGGATATCCGCCCTGCGCGATGTGTCTGTGGCAACGCTGGCCCCATGCGGCAGCAATCCTGATCGGTGTGCTGGCCTTGCGGTTTCCGGGCCGTGTTCTGCCTTTGCTTGGGGCACTGGCCGCCGCGACAACCGCAGCGATTGGCGTGTTTCACACCGGCGTAGAACGTGACTGGTGGGAAGGCCCCAGCAGCTGTACCGGCGGAAGTAGCCTCGAAGGTTTGACCGGCGCGGACCTTCTGAGCGTCGCAGGCCCGCGCGTTGTAATGTGTGATCAGGTCAGCTGGGAGCTGTTTTCGCTCTCTATGGCCAGTTGGAACGTGATTTTGTCGCTTGTGCTGATGATCGGCTGGATCATCGCGTTCAGGCTCAGCGCCGCGTCGACAACAAAAGGTTCGTCTCGGATCGCGTAACGCCGTCCAGACGCCGGATCGCAAAGAGCGCCTGATCGAATTTTTCCAGCGTGTCGGTCCCGATCTCGGCGATCAGATCCCATGTGCCATTTGTAGAATGGACGGCCTGCACCTCGGTCATCCGCTGCAGTTGCTTCATCACCTTTTCGGCCCCGCGTCCGGCGATTTCCAGCATCATCAGACCGCGCACAGGATCAGGCCGTACGTCTGACCGTGTGAGCACTGTAAACCCCGCGATCTCGCCCCCCTGGACCAACCGGTCCAGCCGCACGCGCACCGTGCTGCGGGTGACACCAAGCTGCGCGGCAAGCTCTGACAGCGACGCGCGCCCGTTGCGTTTCAGCGCCGCGATCAGATGAGCATCCAGTTCGTCCATTTCTGTTATCCATTTTGGTCAATCCATACCCATTTTGCACAATTTGCTGGCTTAACCCACCCCCTGTTTTGGGCAACACTCCGGCCATGACACAAAAACACTGCATATTGATTGGCGCCCCTGTGGACTGTGGCAAACGCCGCCAGGGCTGCCTGATGGGCCCCGACGCCTACCGCACTGCCGGCATTGCCGAGGCAATCACGAAACTTGGCCATACGGTTGAGGATGTGGGTAATCTGGCACCAGCCGATGTGACTGTCGCTGCCCCGAAGAACCCGCTGGTGCACAAGCTGGCGGAAAATGTCGGCTGGACCCAGACACTGATGGCCGCCGCACAAGAGGCAGCGCCGCGCGGGATGCCCATTTTCCTGGGTGGCGATCACGCTCTGGCCGCTGGCACCGTAGCGGGCATGGCCGCACATGCGAAGAAACAGGGCCGCCCTTTCTTTGCGCTTTGGCTTGATGCCCATAGCGATATTCACACGCCCGACACCTCTGACAGTGGCAATCTGCACGGCACACCCGTGGGTTACGTGACTGGGCGCGACGGGTTTGACGCCTTTCCACCCCTGCCCGCGAAGGTTGAGACGCAGAACATCTGCATGATCGGTCTGCGTTCGGTCGATGAGGCCGAACATGCGGTTCTTGCGGGCGGTGATGTTGAACTGGTCGATATGCGCCGGATCGACGAGGAAGGCATCAGCACCCCGCTGAAAGCGTTTTTGGAACGCGTCGCGGCTGTGGACGGCATGCTGCACGTATCGCTGGACGTCGATTTCCTTGATCCCTCTGTCGCCCCAGCCGTCGGCACCACTGTGCCCGGCGGTGCGACCGTGCGCGAAGGGCATCTGGTAATGGAGATCCTGTCGGACAGTGAACTCGTTACCTCGCTTGATCTGGTTGAGTTGAACCCCTTCCTTGATGACCGCGGCACCACCGCGAACCTGATGGTCGATCTGACCGCCTCACTCCTCGGCCGTCGCGTCTTTGACCGCCCAACACGAGACAAAAAATGAGCCTGAAAGCATCCCAACGGGCCATGGTGCCCTTCGTCAGCGTCGATAACATGATGCGCCTGGTGCATCACATCGGGATCGAGGCGTTTCTGGCCGATCTTGCCGCCGAGATCGAAGCGGATTTCGCCCGCTGGGAACTCTTTGACAAAACACCCCGTGTGGGCAGCCATTCGGACGTGGGCGTGATTGAGTTGATGCCGACGTCTGATGGTGAATTCTACGGCTTCAAATACGTCAACGGCCACCCCAAGAATATGAAAGAAGGCCTGCAAACGGTCACCGCTTTTGGCGTGCTATCCGATGTCTATAGCGGCTATCCGGTGCTGTTTTCCGAAATGACGATCCTGACGGCATTGCGCACCGGTGCGATGTCGGCCGTGGCGACAAAGCACCTTGCATCCAAAGACGCCAAGACGATGGCGATGATCGGCAATGGCGCGCAGTCGGAATTCCAGTGCCTCGCAATCAAGGCGGTTTGCGGGATCGACAATATCCGCCTCTATGACATCGACAGTGCCGCGACCGAGAAATGCGCCAAGAACCTAGCCGGTCTTGGCTTTCACATCTCCCCCTGCGCAACGCCGGAAGAGGCGATTGAAGGTGCAGAAGTGATCACTGTGGCCACTGCCGACAAAGACATGCAAACCATCCTGACCGACAATATGGTCGGTGCGGGCGTGCATATTAATGCTATTGGCGGCGACTGCCCCGGCAAGACCGAATTGCACCGCGATATCGTCGCACGGTCCTCGGTCTTCGTCGAATACCCGCCTCAAACGCGGATCGAAGGTGAAATCCAGCAGATGCCCGCCGATCACCCCGTGACCGAACTTTGGCAGGTGATCACTGGCGCGCAGGCCGGTCGCAAATCGGCGAGTGAAGTTACGCTTTTTGATGGCGTCGGCTTTGCCATAGAGGATTTCAGCGCACTGCGCTATGTGCACCGCAAGATCCAGGATACGCCTTTCTATATTGATCTGGACCTGATCGCAGATCCTGATGATCCGCGTGATCTTTTCGGGATGATCAAACGCGCGGGATAGGCGGAATTTTGTGAATTTTGATTATCTATCTTTTCGAAAGAATTTGCTGCGATTACTTTGGGCAAAGAACGAAGAAGGTATTCTTGAATGCATAAACGCGCCCTTGTTTTGACCGCACTGATTGGCCTCCTCACACTGGCGGCATGCAGTGCGCCTGCCCGTGATATTCCGCTTGTCCCACAACCGACGCCGGGACAATTCTAACGCTTAATGATAGGTAAATTCGCCTGTCACATGGCGCCACTCTCCGGGGCTGATCATCTTGCGGTGGACAAAACGGACTGAATGCAGCGGTCCGTCGAGTGTGTCGCGCCAAAAGCTGATAAAATTCAGAAGCTTGTCGTGGTCGGGTGCCAGATCATAGTCCTGCCAGACAAAGGTGTTCAGGACATGCGGGTAGTCCGGCATGTGATAGAACATCTCGGCTGTGGTCAGCCCGTAGCCTTTCAACATCAATTCGGTTTCGGACGGCATGTTTTTTCCTCTGCTCTGGTGAACCTCAGCCTGATGATTCCACGGGATAAATTTATGTCAACAAAAACAATATTTTAGCAGCACGTGCCGGTGGCTGCTAATGCCTGATAGCATCCATCATTGCACCCCACATCAAGTGTCTGATAGAGTAGGCGCAACCAGATGTAGCAGTCCAAAAACCAACAGGCGGATCACGTGAACGATACCCCAGAAACACCTGAAAACGATGAAGAAAACCCACCCATGCGCCCTGCGTATGAGGGGCCTTCTGTCACGATCGAGCATGAGCTGAAGACCAGCTATCTGGATTACGCCATGAGCGTCATCGTGTCGCGCGCGATTCCGGATTTGCGGGACGGTCTGAAACCGGTGCACCGCCGTATCCTCTATGCGATGCACGGCACGGGCAACACGCCGGACAAACCTTACCGGAAATCTTCGCGACCTGTGGCCGAGACAATGGGTAAATATCACCCCCACGGTGACAGTGCGATCTATGACGCGCTGGTGCGGATGGCGCAGGATTTCTCGATGTCGCTGGTGCTTTTGGACGGTCAGGGTAACTTTGGTTCCATGGATGGCGACCGCGCGGCGGCTTATCGCTATACCGAGGTGCGGATGGACCAGCCGGCTGTCTATCTGCTGGCGGATATCGACAAGGACACTGTCGATTTTCAGGACAACTACGACGGTAAAGATCGTGAACCGACGGTTCTGCCGGCGCGCTATCCCAATATGCTGGTCAATGGCGCGGGCGGCATCGCCGTGGGTATGGCCACGAATATTCCGCCCCATAACCTGGGCGAAGTCATCGACGCGACGCTCGCGCTGATCGACAACCCCGATATGTCGTCCGAGGAACTGATCGAGTATATCCCTGCCCCGGATTTCCCGACCGGCGGGATCATTCTGGGCCGGTCCGGTGCGCGCAAGGCCTATCTGGAGGGGCGCGGATCCGTGATTGTCCGCGCGAAAACCGTGGTCGAGGAAATTCGCAAAGACCGCTATGCCATTGTGATCAATGAGATTCCCTATCAGGTGAACAAAGCCTCAATGATTGACCGGATCGCCGAGGCGGCGCGCGACAAGAAGATCGAGGGCATCGCCCATGTGCAGGACGAATCCGACCGCAATGGTGTGCGTGTGGTGGTCGAACTCAAGCGTGATGCCACAGCCGAAGTGGTACTGAACCAGTTGTTCCGGTTTACGCCGATGCAAACCTACTTTGGCTGCAACATGCTGGCGCTGAATGGCGGCAAGCCTGAGCAGCTGACCCTGCGCGCCTTCCTGACCGCTTTTGTGGATTTCCGCGAAGATGTGGTGGCACGCCGCACTGCGTTTGAATTGCGCAAGGCGCGTGAACGCTCGCACCTGCTCTGCGGCCTGGCCGTGGCTGTCACCAATATTGATGAGGTTGTAGCGACCATCCGGTCCTCTGCCGACGCCGCAACCGCACGCGAAAAGCTGATGACACGCCGTTGGCCTGCCGAGGCGATCCTTGAATATATCAAGCTGATTGATGACCCGACCCACCCCGCAAACGAGGATGGCACCTATAACCTCTCCGAGGCGCAGGCGCGCGCGATCCTTGAGTTGCGCCTCCAGCGCCTGACACAGATCGGTGTCAAAGAAGTCACCGACGAGCTGCAGGAACTGGCTGGCAAGATCCGCGAATACCTTGAAATTCTGGGCTCACGCGAACGCATCATGCAGATCATCCGTGATGAGCTGACCGAGGTGCGCGATCTTTTCGCCGTGCCGCGCCGCACCGAAATCGTTGACTGGTCCGGCGACATGGAAGACGAGGACCTGATCGAGAAAGAGGACATGGTCGTGACCGTGACCTCGGGCGGCTATATCAAACGCACCGCCTTGGCCGATTTCCGTGCGCAACGGCGTGGTGGTAAGGGCTTGTCATCCATGGCCACCAAAGAAGAAGACGTGGTGACCACCCTTTTCGTGGCCAATACGCATACGCAGCTGTTGTTCTTCACGACCGATGGCATGGTCTACAAGCTGAAAACTTGGCGTTTGCCGCTGGGCAGCCGCACCGCCAAGGGCAAGGCAATCGTCAATATTCTGCCGATCCCGCAGGGTGTTTCCATCGCCGCAATCATGCCTGTGGACCGCCCCGAGGAAGAATGGGACGATCTGCAAGTGGTCTTTGCAACTTCGGCAGGTACCGTGCGCCGCAACAAGCTTTCGGATTTCACCAATGTCATGCGCAACGGCAAGATTGCGATGAAGTTCGAGGATGAACACGCCGACACCACGCTGATCAACGCACGCATTGCATCAAATGATGATGATGTGATGCTCGTCACCGACAGCGGTCGCGCGATCCGTTTCCCTGCGACCGACGTGCGCATTTTCAACTCGCGCAGTTCGGTGGGTGTACGCGGGATCCGTCTGCAAGGCGACGACAAGGTCGTGTCCATGTCGATCATCCGCCACTTCAAGGCCGAGGCCGAAGAGCGTGCCGCCTATCTGAAAATGCGCCGCGCGATGGCAGGTCTTGCCGATGATGCCGAGGTCGATGACGAGGAAGAGGCCGTGGCAGGGGCAATCAGCCCCGAACGCTATGCGGAAATGTCTGCGGCCGAAAACCTGATCCTGACGATCACGGCCAAAGGATCGGGCAAGCTGTCCTCGAGCCATGACTACCCTGTGCGCGGACGTGGCGGCATGGGTGTGGCCGCGATGGACAAAGCGATGCGCGGCGGTCCTTTGGTCACATCCTTCCCTGTGGAAATGTCCGATCAGATCATGCTCGTCACCTCGACCGGCCAGTCGATCCGTGTGCCGGTTGAGGGGATTTCCTTCCGCTCGCGCGGGGCTGGTGGCGTCAAAGTGTTCGACACCGGCAAGGGCGAAACGGTGGTCAGCGTGGCCTGGATTGCCGATCAGGGCGAAGAGGACGAAACGCCCGTCACAGAATAACGCAAAAGGCTCGCAGATTGTCGCGGGCCTTTTCTTTTGCGGGGCTGCGGATTAGATCACGCATATGGATAAAACACTCAATATCATCGGCGGCGGCATGGCCGGATCAGAGGCAGCCTGGCAGGCGGCGAACGCGGGCCTGAAGGTTGTCATTCACGAAATGCGCCCCAAGGTCGAAACCTTTGCGCATCGCACAGGCAACCTTGGCGAAATGGTGTGCTCCAATTCGTTCCGTTCGGATGACCATGAACAGAATGCCGTTGGATTGCTGCACTGGGAAATGATGCAGGCGGACGGGCTGATCATGCACACCGCCCATAAACACCGCCTGCCTGCGGGTGGTGCACTGGCCGTGGACCGTGATCCTTTCGCCGAAAGCGTGACCGCTGCGCTCAAGGCACATCCGAATATTTCTGTGTCTTATGAAGAGATTACCGAACTCCCTGAAAGTGGGAACTGGATCATCGCGACAGGTCCGCTGACTTCGGGCGCCTTGGCCGAGGCGATTCAGGCCGAAACCAGCGCCGAAGCGCTTGCCTTCTTCGATGCCATCGCCCCGATTGTCTATCATGAGAGCATCAACATGGATGTGGCATGGATGCAGTCTCGCTATGACAAGGGTGAGACCGAGGCGGAACGCACCGCATACCTGAATTGCCCGATGACCAAGGCCCAGTATGAGGCGTTTATTGATGCGCTTTTGGACGCCGAAAAAACCGAATTCAAGGAAGGCGAAACCGCTGGCTACTTTGACGGCTGTCTACCGATCGAGGTGATGGCTGAGCGCGGGCGCGAAACCCTGCGCTTTGGACCGATGAAGCCTGTGGGCCTGACCAACGCCCATGATCCGCAAAACAAGCCCTATGCTGTGGTGCAACTGCGCCGCGATAACGCATTGGGCACGCTCTATAACATCGTGGGCTTTCAGACCAAGATGAAGTACGGCGCACAGAAGGCTGTTTTCAAAATGATTCCCGGCCTTGAAGATGCAGAGTTTGCGCGTCTTGGCGGCATCCATCGTAACACATTCATCAACTCGCCCACCTTGCTGGACGAACAGATGCGCCTGCGGAGCCGTCCCAATATCCGCTTTGCAGGGCAAATCACGGGTGTTGAAGGCTATGTCGAAAGTGCTGCAATGGGCCTTTTGGCGGGGCGTATGGCGGTTGCAGAACTGACGGGGCGCAACCTTGCGCCTGTGCCGAACACCACCGCGATGGGCGCGCTTGTCACGCATATCACCGGCGGGGCCGAGGCAAAGACGTTTCAGCCGATGAACGTGAACTTCGGGCTCTTCCCGCCCCTTGACGGGGTGAAAAGCGGGCGTCGTGGCCGAAAAGAGCGTTACAAAGCCTATACCGACCGCGCCAAGATCGACTGGCAGGCATGGCTCGGCCAAACGATGCTGGACGCCGCCGAATAGCGTGATCACCCGCTTTGCCCCCTCACCCACAGGACCGCTGCATCTCGGGCATGCCTTCTCGGCGCTGACCGTGTGGCAGGTCGCGCGTGACATGGGCGGCACCGCCCTGTTGCGGATCGAGGATACCGACAGCACGCGGGTGCGCCCCGCACATGAGGCGGGTATCTACGAAGATCTGGCATGGCTCGGGCTGTCGTGGCCGACACCGGTGCGCCGCCAGTCAGAGCATTACGCGGAATATGACGCCGTTCTGGAAGACTTTGGCAAAGCGGGTCTGATCTATCCCTGCAACTGCACACGCCGCCAGATTGCGGATGCAGGTGCCGTGCCCGGGGCCGACGGGCTCGTCTACCCTGGCACTTGTCGCCACCGCACAATGGGTGATGCGCAGGCCGCCGATGGTCTACGGTTGGATATTTCCAAGGTTTTAGAACGGGTTGATGGCCCGCTCGCGTATCTTGAAATCGGGTCCGGCGCACCCGATTTGATAAAGATCACCAACGAGACCCTGCTCAACACCATTGGCGATCCGATCCTGCGGCGCAAGGATACGGGCGATCCGGCCTATCACCTTGCCTGTGTCGTCGATGATGCGCTGCAAGGGATTACGCATGTGGTGCGGGGCATGGACCTTTATGACCTGACGCCGCTGCATGTGCTGATGCAGGTGCTCTTGGGCTATCCGACGCCGGTCTATCATCACCACGCGCTGATCACGGACGCGGATGGCAAGCGGCTTGCGAAGATTGATCATTCAAAGGCGCTGGCCCGTTACCGTGCCGAAGGTGCGACGCCCGCAGATATTAAAACCATGATCGGCTGGCGCGATTAGTCGGTGACCTCATCCCCGTCACGTACAGCAGTGAAAAAGCAACTGCGCGCGCCTGTGTGACAGGCTGGCCCCGTCTGGTTAACCCGCACCAGGAGGCAATCACGGTCACAATCGACGCGGAAATCCACCAGTTCCTGCGTGTGTCCACTGGTCGCGCCCTTTATCCAGAATTCCTGACGTGAACGCGACCAATAGGTGACGCGCCCCGTTTCAAGCGTCTGCGCCACCGCATCGGCGTTCATCCACGCCATCATCAGCACCTCACCGGTTGCAGCGTCCTGCGCAATCGCGGGGATCAGGCCTGCGTCGTTATAAAGCAGGGTTGCGGGATCGAAGGGCATATCAAAAACCTTTGCAAGCAGGGCAGTCGGCACTATCTAATGAAGTGCAAGAAAAAGGGCAACGCGATGTCGGCGGAAAACGATCTGATCAAACTCTACTCGGGGCGTATTCTGGCGCTGGCTGCGGATATGCCGCGCACAGCACGGCTGGACCATCCGACAGCGACCGCGAAAAAGCGGGCCCCTTTGTGCGGCTCGACAGTGACCGTGGATCTGGAACTGACCGATGGCGTGATTACGGACTACGGGCAGGATGTGAAAGCCTGCGCTTTGGGTCAGGCCGCGGCAGCTGTTGTTGGCGCGCATATCGTGGGCCTGACCCTCGACCAAGTGCAAGCCGGCCGTGATGCGCTCTATGCGATGCTCAAATCAAATGGCCCCGTACCTGCTGCCCCCTTTGGCGATCTGGAGGTTCTCCAACCTGCCAAAGACTATAAAAACCGCCATGCGTCGATCATGTTGGCCTTTGATGCCACTCTGGACGCCTTGCACAGCCAACAGGCCAGCGCATAAAAAAAACCGCCGCACATCCGGGCAGATGGCGGCGGCAGGTTTGAAAACGATCACGACCCGATCCAGTATTCCATGGGGAGAGGCAAAACCCCCGCTTTGGATATCAGACAGGCAGGTCATCAAGCATTGCATTCTTGGGACAGGGCAATGTGACAGACCGGGCCGTGATCGCCTCGGCAGGTCAGATCAGCCCGGGCAAGGCCAATCCAACAATCAGCATGACCATGAGGGCGGCAACACCCAAAGCATCGGCGACAATCGTGTCGCGGGAGCGTGCGATAACGGATTTGATCTCTTCAGCCATTGGTTTGTTCTCCTCATGTTCTGTTGCCACTTTGTTCTCACATCATTAACCACCTGTAAAGAACTTTTATAGAACATTTGAGAACATTTTGTGATTTTTGAGGTTAACCCACTGATATTAAACGGATCGCTTTGTCCTGCTCCATCAGCCAAAGGAGCGTTCTGGCGGCCTTGCCACGGGGCGATTCCAGTTTCGGGTCGTCATTGAGCAGTTTGCGTGCGTCGGTTTGGGCTACCGCCATCTGCCCTGTCTGCCGTTCAAGATCCGCAATTCTGAACCGCGGAATGCCGGATTGTGCCGTGCCAATCACATCGCCCGCACCGCGCATCGCGAGGTCTTCTTCAGAAATCCGGAACCCGTCTTCTGTTTCGCGTAATATCTCAAGCCGGCGGCGGCCGCTTTCGCTCAGGGGCGCTTGATAGATCAACAAACAGGTCGATGCCGCAGCGCCCCGCCCGACCCTGCCCCGTAGTTGGTGCAGTTGCGCCAGACCAAAGCGGTCTGCATGTTCGATCATCATGATCGAGGCGTTGGGAACGTTGACACCCACCTCGATGACCGTGGTTGCGACAAGCACCTTGGTGTCGCCTGCCACAAACCGCGCCATAGCCGCGTCTTTTTCGGACGGTGGCATCTGGCCATGCACCAGCCCCACAACCCCTTCGCCCAAAGCCGCGCGCAATCGCTTGAACCGCTCTTCGGCTGCGGTCATATCAACGACTTCGCTTTCTTCGACCAAGGGACACACCCAATAGGCCTGCCGCCCTTGCGCCACCGCATGGCGGAGCTTTTCCACCACCTCGTCCATCCGCGCAGCCGAGACCAATGCCGTCTGCACAGGTGTCCGCCCGGGCGGTTTTTCATCAAGTACGGAGACATCCATATCACCGTATTGTGCCAGTGCCAGCGAGCGCGGAATGGGCGTGGCTGTCATCACCAGCACATCAACAGCCTGCCCCTTGGCGCCAAGTTGCATCCGCTGCGCGACCCCGAAACGGTGCTGTTCGTCAATGACGGCAAGACGCAAGTCCTTGAAGGAGATGTCTTTTTGAAACACCGCGTGGGTCCCGACAAGGATGTCGATCTCTCCCTTTGCAAGGGCGTCAAGCTTGGCTGCACGCGCGCCCCCCTTGTCGCGCCCTGTCAGGATGTCCAAGGTCACACCTGCGGATTCCGCCAAAGGCCGCAATCCGTCCAGATGCTGGCGAGCCAGAATCTCGGTAGGCGCCATCATCACGCCCTGCCCGCCTGCCTCGACCACAGCCAGCAATGCCATCAGTGCAACAAGCGTCTTGCCCGACCCGACGTCGCCCTGAAGCAGCCGGTTCATCCGCAAAGGCGTGGCCAGATCCGCGACGATTTCTGCGATGGCATGGCTCTGTGCGCCGGTTGGTTTGTACGGCAAAGCAGCAAGAACCTTTGCACTGAGCACGCCTGTTGCCTGCGACGCACGCCCTTTGGCCCGCCGTGTGGCCGCCCGCGCCAAAGCAAGCGTCAACTGGTGCGCGAAAAGCTCATCATAGGCCAGTCGTTCCCGCGCAACCGCATGGGGCGACAGATCGGACGTCGATTGCGGGTTATGTGCGGCCTGCATCGCCGCCGCCCAATCCGGCCAGTTCTCGCGTGCCTTCAAAGCCGGATCAATCCATTCCGCCAGCTCCGGCAGCAAGGCCAGCGCCGAGCGCGTGGCCTTCCACATCGCCTTTTGCGTGATACCGGCATGCAGCGGATAGACCGGTTCGAATGCCGGAATATCGGCCGCCTCGGCCACGGGCAGTACGTGATCAGGATGGACGATCTGCGCGATCCCGTCGAAAATCTCGACCTTGCCGGACACAACCCGCCTTTGGCCCGTCGGCAGAAGCCGCTGCAGATAGTCACCGCGCGCATGGAAAAAGACCAGTTGAAACGACGTTTCCGCATCTTCAACATGCACACGGTAAGGCCGCCCCCGCGTGCGCGGCGGATGGTGCTCGCCCACAGTCACTTCGACAGTGGCGACAGCGGGCGGCACAACCTCACGGATGCTGGCCCGTCTGTGCCGGTCCACGCCTGAGGCGGGCAATGTCATCAGGATATCAAGCGGCTTGGCGATGCCCACAGCCTCAAGGATTTGCGCCGATTTGGGGCCGATCCCGTCAAGCTTCGTCAGTTCTGCGAACAGCGGAAAAAGGATTTCGGGGCGCCCGCTCATGCGTCGCCGATCAGGGCAAGCCAGGCGTCTTCGTCCATTGTCTCAACCCCCAGATCAGCCGCTTTCTTGGCCTTTGACCCCGCACCGGGCCCCGCGACCAGGATGTCGGTTTTTGCGCTGACCGATCCCGAAACCTTGGCGCCAAGGCTTTCGGCGCGCGCTTTTGCCTCGGCCCGCGTCATGCGTTCGAGTGTGCCCGTAAAGACCACCGTCTTGCCCGCAACCGGGCTGTCTGTGGCCCGCGCCTCTGCATCCTGCACGGAAAGCTCTGCGATCAGGCGGTCAATTGATGCGCGCTCAGCCTCTTGTTGCATGGTCGTCACCAGCGATGTGGCCATCACAGTGCCCACGCCATCGATCCCGATCAGGTCTTCCCAGGCAGCGCCGGCGCCGATTTCCGCAGTGGTCATGGCCTGCTCGAACGCATCCCAAGACGTGTAGTGGTTGGCCAAAAGGGCCGCGCTGTTTTCGCCCACATGCCGGATGCCGAGCGAGAAAATCACGCGCGCGAGCGGAATTTCACGTTTCTCGTCAATGGCATCAAAGAGATTGCTGGCGCTCTTCTCACCCCAGCCCTCACGGTTTTTAAGCTGCTGCACGCCTGTACCATAGCGCGCACGCAGGGTGAAAATATCGGCAGGCGTGGTGATCCAACCGTCCGCGTAGAACTGCTCGACCTGCTTGGCACCTAGCCCCTCGATATCAAAGGCAGCACGCGAAACGAAATGCTTCAGCTTTTCAACGGCTTGCGCAGGGCAGATGATGCCGCCGGTGCAACGGCGCACGGCGTCGCCCTCTTCGCGGATCGCATCCGACCCACATTCGGGACAGGTTTTCGGCATCACATAGGGTACCGCATCTTCAGGGCGGCGCGCCAGATCCACGTCGCTGATCTTGGGGATCACATCACCGGCGCGATATACCTGAACCCAGTCACCCACACGGATATCACGGCCTTCACGGATCGGTGCACCGTTCCCGTCGCGCCCTGCGATGTAATCTTCATTATGCAGCGTGGCATTTGACACCACCACGCCGCCAACAGTGACCGGTTGCAACCGCGCGACGGGTGACAACGCGCCGGTGCGGCCCACCTGGATGTCGATGGCTTCCAGTCTTGTCCACGCGAGTTCGGCGGGGAATTTATGCGCAATCGCCCAACGTGGGGTCGTTGAGCGGAATCCCAGGCGTTTTTGCAGCGCGAGGTCATCGACCTTATAGACCACGCCGTCGATGTCATAGCCGAGCGTTGCGCGTTGCGCCTCGATCGTTTTGTAGTGTTGCAACAATTCGTCGGGGCTGTCGCAGGTGCGCGTCAAAGGGTTCGTGACGAAACCGAAAGACGCCAGTTGCGCGATTGCATCAGATTGCGTGTCACCCAAAGGCGCCGAGAGTTCACCCCATGCGTAGGCAAAGAAACGCAACGGACGAGATTTTGTGATTTCGGCGTCCAGTTGCCGCAATGATCCGGCGGCGGCGTTGCGCGGATTGGCGAATTTCTTGCCGCCACTCTCTGCCTGACGTGCGTTGAGTGCGGCAAAGTCATCGTGGCTCATGTAGACTTCACCGCGCACCTCGAGCACGGCGGGCGCATCAGATATTTCTGTCGGAATATCGGCGATCGTGCGGGCGTTGGCGGTGACGTTTTCACCGGTTTCGCCGTCACCACGGGTTGCGGCCTGCATCAACACGCCGTTTTCATAGCGCAACGAAAGTGACAGACCGTCGATCTTTGGCTCGGCCGTGTAGCGCAATGCAGTGTCCGCAGCCAAACCGAGGTATTTGCGAATGCGCGTATCGAATTCGTGCACATCTTCATCCGCAAAGGCATTGCCAAGGGACAACATCCGCACTGCGTGGCGGACTTTGCCAAACCCTTCGGCGACTTCGGCACCAACAACATCACTGGGGCTGTCGGCGCGTTTGAGTGACGGGAAATGTGCTTCAATCGCCGCGTTTCGTTGTTTTAACGCATCATAATCTGCATCACTGATCTCGGGCGCATCATCGCGGTGATAGGCCCTATTTGCCGCCGCGATCTGTTCGGCCAGCCAAGCCAATTCGGCGCGCGCCTGTGCTGTGGTGAGCTGCGCAACGGGTGTGTCGCCTGTTTCCGGATGTTGCGCTGTCTCTTGAACCATGCCGGCCCCCCACCCAATGACGCCCCGTGACGGGGGATGTGCGTCATAATTAGGCGGGCTGCACAGCGGCGTCCAGTGCTGGATGAGCGGGGACGGAGCGCAGAGAACAGACCGGACCCTACGCCCCGATTGCTATCGGTGCATGGGACGCAACAGGGTCCGGATCACGCAGGACGTAACCCCGCCCCCAGACCGTTTCGATATAATTGTCACCGTTGGTGGCTTCGCTCAGCTTTTTGCGCAGTTTGCAGATGAACACATCAATAATCTTCAGTTCGGGTTCATCCATCCCGCCGTATAGATGGTTCAGGAACATCTCTTTCGTCAGGGTTGTGCCCTTGCGCAGGCTCAGAAGTTCGAGCATCTGGTATTCCTTGCCCGTCAGATGCACGGTGCTACCTTCGACCTCAACCGTTTTGGCATCCAGGTTCACCGCAATCTGACCGGTTTTGATGATGGATTGCGCGTGTCCCTTGGACCGCCGGATAATTGCATGAATACGCGCCACGAGTTCTTCGCGGTGGAAGGGTTTTGTCAGATAGTCATCTGCACCAAAACCGAAGCCTTTTAGCTTGCTTTCTGTCCCATCGTCCCCTGAAAGGATCAATATAGGCGTATCAATGCGGCTCAACCGAAGCTGGCGCAAAACCTCATGCCCGTTCATATCGGGAAGATTAATGTCCAGAAGGATCAGGTCATAATCATAGAGCTTTGCCAGATCGATCCCTTCCTCCCCCATGTCTGTTGCGTACACATTCAGATTGGCGTGGGTCAGCATCAGTTCGATGCTTTTGGACGTTGTGGGGTCGTCTTCAACCAGCAAGACTCGCATGGCAGTTCTCCGCTATGAGTTCGGTAGTCTTCAATTAAACCAATAAAGGTTAATTAGCCGTTACCCCCACCGTACCTTTACCAAAAACAACCTATAGTTGTCCATAGCGCTGTAACGCCGTGGCCTTCAACGCCGCCTCGCCGTGCTGGTCCACGGCTGTCTCCCACTCAGAAAACTCGTCTTCTGAAAGCGCGTAGGTTTCCAATGCTTCTTTGCGTGTGATCAGCCCCGCACCCACAGCCCGCACCACCGCGGCCTTGCGTGACGCAACCCAGCGCCTTGTTTTATGACTGGGCAGGTCCGCCCGCGTCATCACTGTTCCATCAGGCAAGGTCACCGATCTTGGTCCTTCGATTTTACGAATGTACATATTTGCACCCCTTTGTGTCACTCCGGGGGTAAATATCAGGTGAAGGGTTTAATGAGTGGTATAGGGAGGCCTTGAGACTGCATCGCATTTTCCTATATTTATCCATGTAAAAGAGGGCTCCGCAACACCACATGTCACTTGATTCGCCGCTTAATTCGCTCGGCTTTGCCAAGCCGCCCGCACAGACGCGCGTCGTCGTTGCCATGTCCGGCGGCGTGGACAGTTCTGTCGTGGCCGCCAAACTGGCCGAAGAGGGCTATGATGTGGTGGGTGTGACCCTTCAACTTTATGACCATGGCGCGGCTTTGGCCAAAAAGGGTGCCTGCTGCGCGGGCCGTGATATCCATGACGCGCGCCGTGTGGCCGAAGAAATGGGTTTCCCGCATTACGTGCTGGATTACGAGAACACCTTCCGCGAAGCCGTGATGGATGAGTTCGCCGACAGCTATCTGGGCGGTGCCACCCCTGTGCCCTGCATCCGCTGTAATGAACGTGTGAAATTCAAGGACCTGCTGGAAACCGCCAAGGACCTTGACGCCGATTGCATGGCGACCGGCCATTATATCCAGCGCAAAATAGGCGCCGAGGGGGCCGAGCTTCATGCCGCCGCCGATCCCACCAAGGACCAGAGCTATTTTCTGTTCTCGACGACGCAGGAACAGCTGGACTACTTGCGCTTCCCGCTGGGCCATCATGCGTCCAAGGAAGAAACACGCGCGCTGGCGGGCAAATACGGGCTGAGTGTCGCGGATAAACCCGACAGTCAGGATATCTGCTTTGTGCCGAATGGCGACTATGCTGCGGTGATCGAGAAGCTGCGCCCCGGTGCCGCGGCCCCCGGTGAAATTGTGGATACTGAAGGCAATGTACTGGGCACCCATAAGGGCGTGATCCACTACACCATCGGCCAGCGGCGTGGTCTGGGTATCGGCGGGTTGGCCGATCCGCTTTATGTGGTCAAACTGGATGTCGACAAAAAGCAGGTTGTCGTCGGGCCCAAGGACCTGCTGGCCACCCGCCGCGTGCCGATCCGTGAGATCAACTGGATCGGTGGCGGGAACCTGATGGATATGGGCGAACGGCAGATTGCGGTGCGCGTGCGCTCCACCCGTCCACCGACGGACGCTGTATTGCGCCCGATCTCCGAGACGGAAGCCGAGGTGGAACTGCTGGTCGCCGAACAAGGCGTCTCGCCCGGGCAGGCCTGCGTGTTTTATGACCCCGACAGCACACGCGTGCTGGGTGGCGGCTGGATCTGGCGCGGCGCGTAGCTGCATTCTTGACTAACAAAAAAACGGTAGAAAAATCCAATCTCCCGCAATAAGGGTAATGCTGTCGCCGTCATGAAATCCGGCGCCTTTAAGCAGCGAAGGACTTGATATGCCAATCACTTTCACGGTTTTCAGCTTGGGCAACCTTGCTGATATCGACACAATTGAAGGTAACACGACTGCCGAAAATGCAGACGCTCTTGTTGGACTAACATTCGGTGGTGTGGGTGACGCACTTTTGAATTCAGCAGTCACTTTTGCGCCCGGCAGCACCGGTTTCGGTGGCGGAACGCCAAACGCATATGATCAAGACAATAATCCGGCCGAGACATTCACCATTGATGGTGGGCCTGAGCAGACATTTGACTCTTCAGTCGTCTATAACGCGACGATCACGTATATAGATGGAACAACGGAAACGATTACAGCGGTTCTCTTCCAAGATACCGCCGGAAACACCTATCTCGCTCCCGAGTTCTCACCAAACATTGACCAAACGGCGTTGGAAGCGGCGGCGATACGCTCGCTGACCCTGGATTCGCTGTTTCAGGACACCTATTCCGGTATGGGAGCAGACCGGCAGGCATGGAATTTCGTAACTTGCTATGTCGCAGGCACCATGATCATGACGGAAACTGGAGAGTGCCCTATCGATAGGCTTGTTGTTGGCGATCTGGTAGAAACCCGTGATCGCGGTCTGCAGCCCATCCGCTGGATTGGCATGAGCCAAGTGATCGGGACAGGCAAGCTGGCTCCAGTGCGGTTTGTCGCGGGGGCACTTGGTCCAAACACCCCGGCACGCGACCTACTGGTGTCACGACAGCACCGTATGCTGGTGTCGTCGCGCGTTTGTGAGCGGATGTTTGGCAGTGCCGAAATTCTGGTACCAGCCATTCGGCTGACAGATCTTGCCGGGGTCTATGTGGAAGAAACGGCAGAGCCCGTTAATTATTATCATATGATGACCGATCATCATGACATAATCTATGCCGAGGGTACGCCAAGCGAAACGCTGTTGACTGGCCCTCATGCCATTGAGGCGCTGCCTGATGAAGCACTTGACGAGTTGTTGGCGATCTTTCCGAACATCTTGCAAGAAATACCAGAACCGGCCCGCCAGATTGAGCGTGGCAAACGCATTGATCAGTTGATTAGACGACATCAGCGTAACGCAGTGCCATTCGTTAGCAGCGTTGGCTAACGCTCAGACTGCAGAGCAGCGGCATGCAACGAAAGGTCACATGTCTGTGTGCCCTCTGGCTTTTTGTGCGCTGACTTGCCCCAATTAGGGACCAGATAAGCGACACCCGCACAAGGAGCCCTGACATGACCATCACACGACGCCACCTTCTGACCGCAGCCATCGCTGCACCCGCTTTCGCCGCCTTTGCACCCCGCGTCATGGCGGCCACGCCCGAGGTTTATGCCGAGAACGGCATTGCCGTGGATGGCTCTGATGTTGTCGGGTACTTCACCCAAGGCGCCCCCGTTGCGGGCAATCCCGAGATCACGTTTGATTATATGGGTGCGACATGGCTCTTCGCATCAGCCGAGAACCGCGATGCATTTGCCGCTGATCCTGCCCGTTATGCGCCGCAATACGGCGGTTATTGCGCCTATGCGGTCAGCCAGGGCTACACCGCACCCACCGTGCCCGAGGCATGGTCGATCGTGGACGACAAGCTTTACCTGAATTTCTCAACCAGCGTGCGCCGCCGTTGGGAACGCGATATTCCCGGCCATATCGCGGCGGCGGATGCCAACTGGCCCGGCGTTCTGGCGTAACGGCTTTGGGCGGACCAAATGGTCCGCCCGAACCTGATAGGTCTAAAGCTTGCGGTAAGCGCCCAAGCCGCCTGCGATGAACTTGGCGTTGCGATAGCCCATGTTTTTCAGCGTTGCCGCCGAGAGCGCACCACGGTTGTAGGCGTTGCAATAGCACAGGATGGTGGTGTCGAGGTCACTGATTTCGCCTTCGACATTCATCTCGAGCTTCCCGCGGCTGATATTGATCGAACCCGGGATATGATAGGCGTCATGCTCTTCCTTGTCCCGGATATCGAGCGCCACCGCACCCGCCGCAATCAGCGCATCCACATCTTCGGGTTTGACTTCTTCGACCTGCGCGCGAGCCGCATCAGCCATTGCCTGAAATTTCTCTGTATATGCCATGGGGTTGATCCTGTGTTTGAAAACCGTCGGGGGCCTGACTACCGCGCTTATCGGCCCGGATCAGTGATGAAGTCACCAACCGTGGATAAAAAGATGCCAATGAAAAAATCACTGGCGGATTTTTGTCTACACCGTTACCCAAAGCGCCATGATTTACACATCCGCATCCCAGTGGCGTAACGCCCCCCAAAAACGTGTTCTGCTGTTTGCCATGTCCGGTCTGGGCAAGACCTATCTGTCGAACATGCTGCGCAGCACAGGTGACTGGTTTCACTACTCGATCGATTACCGGATCGGGACCCGCTATATGGGTGAGCTGATTGCGGATAACGCCAAGCGCGAAGCCATGAAGGTGCCCTTCCTGCGCGATCTCCTGCGCTCGGACAGCATCTATATCGGCTCGAATATCTCGTTCAACGATCTGCGCCCGATGTCGTCCTATCTGGGCAAACCGGGTGATCCTGCCCTGGGTGGGCTGCCGTGGGATGAATACACCCGCCGTCAGGACCAGTTCCAGCAGGCCGAAATCGCGGCACTGCATGACACGGGGCATTTCATCGAACGCTCCAGCAGGCTTTACCAGTATCCGCATTTTGTCTGTGACACGGGCGGATCCATCTGTGAATGGGTCGATGTGAATGACCCTGATGATCCGATCATGACCGATCTGGCCGCCAAGACCCTGATGGTCTGGATCAAAGGCACTGACGAGCATACCGCCGAACTGATCCGGCGCTTTGATCGCGAACCCAAGCCGATGTCCTATGATCCGGCCTTCCTGTTGGAGACATGGAATGCCTATCTGGATGAGTTCAACGTGGCCCCTGACAAGGTGAATCCCGATGATTTCATCCGTTGGGCCTTTGCCAAGGCGCTGGCGCACCGCCAGCCGCGCTATCAGGCGATGGCGGACAAATGGGGCATCACCGTCCCGCAACATGCCGTTGAGAAGGTCAAGGATACGGAGGGCTTTGTCAGCATGATCGCTGACGCCCTTGAGATGCGCGGCTAAGCCGCCTATCTCTGCCGTCTTATCTTGGATGTGAACAATGCCTATTAAACTGCCCAGTGCCCTGCCCGCCTATAACGTTCTGTCGAACGAAGGCGTTATGGTGCTTGATGAAGACACTGCCTCCCGTCAGGACATCCGCCCGCTGCGGATTGCATTGCTGAACCTGATGCCCAAAAAGATCCAGACCGAGAACCAGTTCGCGCGCCTGATCGGGGCAACACCTTTGCAGATTGAATTGTCGCTTGTGCGGATGTCCGAGCACCAGACCAAGAATACCGCCGCCGAGCATATGGAAGAATTCTATCGCCCGTTTTCAGAGGTGAAGGACGAGAAATTCGACGGGCTGATCATCACAGGCGCCCCGATCGAGCATTTGCCGTTCCATGATGTGACCTATTGGGATGAACTGACGGAGGTCTTCGACTGGACCCAGAGCAATGTGCATTCCACCTTTGGCGTTTGCTGGGGCGGGATGGCGATGATCAATTATTTCCACGGTGTGCAGAAACATCTCTTGGATCACAAAGCCTTTGGCTGTTTTCGTCACCATGTCACCGATCCTGCCTCACCCTATTTGCGCGGGTTCTCGGATGATTGCGTGATCCCTGTCAGCCGCTGGACAGAGATGCGTCAGGATGAAATTGATGCCGCGGGCGGCCTGAAGACGCTGATTACCAGCGATGACGCGGGTCCTGCCCTTGTCGAGGACCCGGCACATCGCGCGCTCTATATTTTCAATCATTTTGAATATGATAGCGGCACGCTTAAGCAGGAATATGACCGCGATATCAGCAATGGCACGCCGATCAATGTGCCTATGAATTACTATCCGGGTGATGACCCTACGAAACAACCTCAAAATAGGTGGAGAAGTCACGCGCATCTCCTATATGGAAACTGGATAAACGAAATTTACCAGACCACCCATTTTGAGTTGGATAAAATTGGCAGTTAAAACCCTTTCCGTCATTCTCGGTGTAACAGCGCTCGCAACCGCCGTGATCTCGCAATACCGCGCCGCGCAGGCAACCACGCAATACCCGCCGCTGGGTCAGTTCGTCGATGTCACCGGCGGACAGGTGCATTACGTCCAGGACGGCAGCGGACCGCACTTGGTGCTGTTGCATGGTGCGGGTGGTAACCTGCGCGAATGGACGTTTGATCTGATGAACCGGCTGACCGACCGTTATACGGTCACAGCCTTTGATCGCCCGGGGTTGGGGTATACCGACAGGGTGCCCGGCATTGCCACCGGCCTGACCGCGACCGAGGGCGACAGCCCGCAGGCGCAAGCGGCCATGCTGCGTGAAGCCGCCGAAAAACTCGGGATCACAGATCCGATTGTGGCAGGGCACAGCTTTGGCGGGATCGTGTCCTATGCCTGGGCCGTTGCTGGTTTGGATCAAGATAGCCCAGCGAATGCGTCGGCAATTGTGTCCTTTGCCGGCGTGACCATGCCGTGGCCAGGCGGGTTGGACAGATACTATACCGTCAATGGCAGCGCCTTTGGCGGTGTCATCACAATCCCGGCAATCTCGGCCTTTGTGCCGCCTTCGGTGGTGGATAGCAGCATTGAAGCGACCTTTGCCCCACAAAGCGCGCCTGCAGGCTATGCCGACTACATCGGCGCTGGGCTGACGCTGCGGCCATCCAGCATGCGCGCCAATACGCGGCAGGTGAACACATCGCGCCCGCATGTGGTGCAACTCTCCCAGCGGTATCCGGAGCTCACGCTGCCGATTGAGATTCTGCACGGCGAGGAAGACACAACCGTGCCGATCCACATTCACGCCGAAGAGATCGCGAAAATCGTGCCACAAGTGAACACAACCCGCCTGCCCGGCGTTGGCCATATGCCCCATCACGCAGACCCGCTTGCCGCGATCAGCGCGATTGACCGCGCAGCACTGCGCGCGGGTATCCAGCCCTAGCCGGCCCTATGCGCAGAAAGCCGAATTGCGCTTCTGGACACAAACCCCCATATATGGCGTGCGAGGTTCGGGAGAGTTTTCATGGATTTACCTTTTGATGGCGGGATCAGCCGCTATTTTACTGAAGATGCTCCTGCGGACGTGCGTGACGCGGTTGTAGCCGCCGACAAGGATGACATCATCAACCCTGCCTTTCCCTATCAGGACCGCTGGAAGCGCAGCGAATACGAGGCCGAACTGGCAGCCCTGCAGATCGAACTGGTCCGGATGCAGGCATGGGCGCGCGAAACGGGACGCCGGATCGCAGTGGTTTTCGAAGGGCGTGACGCAGCCGGAAAAGGTGGCACAATCAAACGCTTGCGCGAGAACCTTAATCCGCGTGGCGCCAAACTGGTCGCACTCTCCAAGCCAACTGACGTGGAAGCCGCGCAATGGTATTTCCAGCGCTACATTGCCCATCTGCCCGCGAAAGGTGAAATCACGATCTTTGACCGCAGCTGGTACAATCGCGGCGTGGTCGAGCATGTTTTCGGCTTTTGCACGCCGGAACAACGTGAACGCTGGTTTGCGCAGGTCCCCGAGTTCGAAGACATGCTGGTCCATGAAGGGATCACACTGGTCAAAATCTGGCTTAATGTCGGGCGTGCCACACAGCTCAAACGCTTTCTCGACCGCGAAAAAGACCCGCTGAAGCAATGGAAGCTCAGCTGGATCGACGTCGAGGGCCTGAGCAAATGGGACGCCTACACAGATGCGATCGCGGAGACGCTTGAGCGGACCCACACGGACTACGCTCCCTGGACGATTGTCCGCTCAGACGACAAGCGCCGCGCACGCGTGCAGGTGATCCGGCATCTCTTGGGCCAGCTTGATTACCCGATGAAGGATGAAACTGCCGTCACCCCCACAGATGACAAGATCCTGGGGGGGCCTGACCTCTGGCATGGCTAAACGCGGGTATCATCATGGCAATCTGCGCGAAGCGCTGATCGACGGCTGTCTGACGCTGATCGAAAAGCGCGGCCCGACGGGGTTTACCCTGTCCGAGGCCGCGCGCGAGGCCGGTGTGACCCCTGCCGCCGTCTACCGCCATTTTGAGGGCCGCGAGGATCTGATCGCGGCGGCAGCGCTGCAAGGCTACGAGATGTTCGGCGATCTGATGGAATACGCCTATGGCGATGGCCAGCCTTCGGCACTCAAAGCTTTCGAAGCCACAGGACGGGCCTATCTGGCCTTTGCGCGCAAATATCCCGGCCACTACATCGCGATGTTCGAGAGCGGCATCTCGACAAACCGCTCATCCGAACTGCATGCCGTCGCCGCCCGCGCGATGGGCGTTCTGGAAAAAGCGGCAGAACAATTGTCAGAACATATTCCGGCCGAAAAGCGCCCGCCGCCCCAGATGTTCAGCGCCCATATCTGGGCCCTGTCACATGGCGTGGTCGAGCTTTTTGCGCGTGCCAGCCCCGGCACCAAGAGCCCCTTTCCCCCCGAAGACCTGCTTGAAACGGGCATCGGCATCTACCTGCGCGGGCTCGGCCTGATCGCACCCGACAGTGAGGACCCAAATGGCTGATAGTACGTTTGCCTGGATTTTTATCATCGTAAGCGCAACCGATACCTACCTGAACGACTGCCAGACCGATTGCTTTCAGCAAAGCGAGGCACGCGCCCGCATCCATGTGCAATATGGCGATACGTACTTTCAGGAAGAGGTGATCGGCGACGAGGTCTTCGTCAGCTACGATCTTCCCAAGCGCATTGGCGCGGTCCAACCGACGGTGGGTGCCAGCCTCACCAGTGACAATGATCTGTGGTTCGGTGCCGGTGCCAAATGGTCCAGCGAACGCATCAGCGACAGCCCGATCTATATCGAGGCCTCCGTGATGCCCGGAATATACCTGCAAAGTGACGGCCCCGACCTTGGCTTTCCGCTCCAGTGGCGCGGATCGGTTGGCGCTGGTGTCAAATTCGGTGACGTCGGCAGTCTCTCGGTCTTTCTAGACCACCGCTCGAACGCCAATCTGTCCGAGGTGAACCCAGGGTTAGAGACCGTGGGGGTCAGACTGACCTATCAGTTCGAATAACGATGATGAACGCATACGCATGCGCGACGGTCATTACGACGGCTGCTTGAGGCCAGTTCGGCAGATAATGCATTCAGCTCGAACGGTGGCAATGCGCAGGAAGGGGGCTTTGAAGAGGCGCGATTTGGGCCACCATTCGGTCACTTCGGCCCTTAGCAGCATTTCCTATGCCTTCAACGCTGCACCGCAGCTTCCTGAAAGCAGACCAGATGTTAGTTTTGCAACATTTCTGAGGGTTCGATTCCTGCTCAATGGGACGACGGTCCGGTTCGCTACCCTGTCTTGAAGCCATGACCCAGACTCGACGCAACAACCTGGTTGGCAAATCAGTCTTTGTGGATCAGGCGAGAAAGAGTTCTTGGTCGAAAAAGCCCGCACTTGCACTGTTTGTCTATGGAGTTACACTTTCGACATACTCAGTTCCCGCCACACGCGTTTCTTCGTCCAAGTCACTGGGCAGGAAAATCTGGTTCTGGCGGTCAACGACGAGTGCCCTAAAAGCACAGGAGAGTGGATATGCGGCGAGTCATTCAGAGCCTCACTTTTTTCTTTTGTTTCTTCATGCCGATAAACTTCGCATATGCCCAGACGACCATTGAAGTCGAAGTCTCATATCGGGAGCGCATCGCGCTTCCCCCTCTTGCTGAGCTTCATTTAGAATTGTTTGATGTTTCACGCGCTGATGCAGCAGGGAAAACGCTTGCATCGCAGCGATACCGGATGACTGGCGTACCTATGCAAGTGATGCTGCACTATGATGCGGACCTAATTGACCCGCAGGGCGTGTATTCCTTGGCAGCATCAATCTGGTCTGGCGATGTCCAGATTTTCCGGAGCACTGAAAGATATGATCCTTTGTCGGCTTCCCAGGACGCACCGTTGGAAATGATCCTCTTCGCGGTTGATGAAGCTGAAGCAGCCTCTCCTACCCGGCAGCGTATCTCAGGGGTTGAATGGGCGGTCACCGAAGTTGCAGGTGAACCGTGGTCGAACGAAGACCCTGCAACCCTTATCATTGACGATGAAATGAACTTTGCTCTTTTCGGTGGCTGCAATCGTTTCGTGGGGCGATTACTGCGACTTGATCGCGAGATTTCATTTCCGGCAAATTTTGCAGGAACGATGATGGCTTGCCCCGACGCGGTTGAGACGCTTGAAAGAAGTGTCTTGGAGGCTTTACCGCGCGTGGCCAGCTATGTGCGATACCGGACAGGGCTCGTGTTTATGGATGCAGGTGGCACCGCCATAATGCACTTCACGCAGCGGCCGGAGTAGTTTGCGTTTTTGGCCGGACAATTGCTTTGAAACGCCACTAACGAAGATCATTCGAGCATCCGGACTGAAATCCAAGGTCGCAATGCGCTTTCAGCCGTCTGGTATCGCTATCGGTCCATCCCTCTGGGTTTGTCACCTGTATCCACGGGGCAATGTAGTCCTGCGCGTAATAGGCGTGCCCGTGTCCCGGGGGTGACCCGAACGACAAGGCCATATCAAGCGCAAGCTGAAACTGCGAAACGACGGGCATAAAGATGAAATGCTCGGACATATCTTCGGCTGGCGGATCGCGCATCCAAGGTGGCGCACGCCAGAGTGAAGCAGGATCGTAGAAGACCACCGGATCACTGGAGTACTGCAGGAAGACAATGCGCATCTCCCCCCACCCTGCCACCGCTTCAGATGCATCCGCCGTATGCGATGCATAGCGTATCAATGATCCATCGCCGATCTTGGGCAAAACCCACGGGCTTCCAGTGGCGCGTTGGTTCTGTACGTAGTTCCAGAAATTTGAGGGGAATGGCGGCCCTGCCCAGAAGGCTCCGTCGATTGGGTCATCCAGCAAGCGGAACAGGTTCGTTGCATGCATGGACGACCATGCGCCAAGGCTGAGTCCGTGCGCATAGATACGGGGACGTGAGTTCTTCGGCAGGGTCTTCCAATACCCATGAACCACATCCTGCAAGGCGGTCGCTTGTTCCAGGCCGGTATTGGTTTCAAGAACCAGTGCCAGTGGCGATTGAAGGTATGAATACTGTGCTGCAACCGTGGCGATGTCGCCATTATGCATATATTCAACAGGATCGTGCGAGCCGGGGTCCATCCAACCGGTGCCTGTAGGGCTCGCAATAATCAGAACACTTCGTTCAAAAGCGCCTTGCCGCTTGAGTTCTGCAAGTGCAAGCTCGGCACGCTCCAGAGGTGTTTCGCCGTTCGCCCGGCCGACATAAACACGGATCGGGTCAAGCGCTGGTCGCCCTGTAAACGCCGAAATCGCATCTGCGTCCGGTCCGGAGGTGATGAAGTCGCGCCCCGGCGAACCGATCTCCGACCATTCGATCAGCGAGGCATCGCTACCGGTTTTCCATGCGTCGGTTGGCGCGGGAGGTGCGTCTTCAAACAGGGCTTGTGCTGTCTCATAGCTGATATCAAGTCCTGCAATCACACGATCAAGAATCCCGTCCCGCGTGACCACGACCAAGACAAAAGCAACCACGATCAACCCGACCACATTGGCCCGCCGTGGCGGCATCACGCGATAGAGCCGTGCGCGCACAAGCCGGAAGAAGGATGCAACGATCCGTCCTATGGCAAAGACCAAGGCGAACGTCAGCGCCGCAAAAGCAAGAATTCTGACGAGATTCAGCGCATCAGCGGGTGCCATTCCCATTTTATCGCGCAGGTCGTTTTGCCAAGTCAGGCTTGAACTGAGCACCCACAGGAAGAAAACGACAATCAAAACTGCGGCAAGCAAGGTCACGCCCCGCGCCAGACGCTTCGGCAATCCCGGCATGTCCAAGGCGCGCCACACGAGTGCAATGAATTGCCCCAATAGATAGCCCAAGGCAGTAACCAGTCCGCCCAAAATGCCCTGCACTTCAGGATTCCGCGGAATGAGCGATGGTGTCAGGGAGGCCGCAAAAAACAAAACGCCGATCAAGAAACACGGAATTGAAAAGGGGCCGATCGCCCGCGCAACGAGGTTCATAGTGACGATCTCCCCATAGATATGCCAGCGTTACGGGAATATTGGCCTACTGTACTGCAAATGAACATCTTTAACGACACCAGTATGCGCACAGACCACGTATCATTCCTCCAATCCCGCGGTCCCTGAGAGGTAACTTGGCGTAAACAACCCGTCAGGCCTGGGCGAAGCGGGCAACGATGTATCGCTTCACATTGGTGCCGCGTTGTTTGATTGGCGCGCTGCTAAAGGTTCAGAGCTGGTTGCGGTTGGTACTTATCCTTGGGTGCAATACACTCCGAAATCGTCCATCTCCGCGTGATCGTCAAAGTTGGCTTTCAATCGGCAAGAGGCCCGCGACGGTCGCTATCAATGTTTGCCAAAAGCTTGCCAAAGGCTCACGTGTGAAGACCTCTTGCTGTCGTGTTCCGTCATACCGCCAGATCGCGGCGCCGTTTGAATCTGTCTCATAGCGAAAGGCATAGTCCTTGGCGATCTCGTCAACCCGTTCACGGATACTCAAGGCCAGATCAGGGCTGTCGATCACCATTCCGACCTCGGCATTCTGGCGGATAGATCTGGGATCAAAGTTCGGCGACCCGACAAAAAGATACCGGTCATCCACGATCACAAGCTTGGTGTGCATGGTAAGCGGCGCATCGGCAGAGCCGGTCAGAATTGCAGCATCGGCGCGGGCCTCGATAAATTCAACGCCTGCCGCCGACAACCTGTCACGGTACCGCGCATATGCGCCGTGAACATAGGCATGATTGGTTGAGGCAAGCGAATTCGTCGCAATACGCACACGAACCCCACGCGTCACAAGGTCTTCAAAAAACAACGCGCCGTATTCCTCGGGTACGAAATAGGGTGTCATCACAAGAACATCGTGCTGCGCCAGATTGATGGTTTGCAAGAGGGCGTTGCCAACCGCAAAGGGACCAACCCCGGGAGGTGCGCGCAGTTTGTCCGGATCATCGACGACAACGCGCGCCCTGCCTTCAAAAAGTGGCACGCGTCCCGCCCTTAGATCCGCAAGATAGCCAGATGCGATTGCGCGTTGGTAGATCTTGGCTTCGTCCGTGTCTGCCCTTTCCCTAAAGGCCTGCAGAGCTTGCGCCGCTGGGAAATCGTTTGACGATGCGAACGACGACAGCGACACAGACCACGGATCGTTCCAATAGAGATCAAAGGCGGAAGAGAGTTCGTGCACGGGTTCCCCTGCCACGAAAAGATCAAAATCCGCGAATTCGTGATCTATGCCAATCTGGAAATATTCGTCCGCGTAGTTCCGGCCGCCAATAATCGCGAATGACCCGTCAGTGATAAATGCCTTGTTGTGCATCCGCCGGTTCACGCGTCCGAAATCCAGCAGAAAGTTCACTGCTAAAACGCTGTTCCGCGACAAGGGATTGAAGACGCGGATTTCAACATTGGGATGCGCGTCAAGCGTTGCGATCTGCTCGTCTCTGGCGCTGGTAAAGACATCATCATAAAGCAGCCGAATACGCACGCCACGCTCTGCTGCCTCATAGAGTTTAAGCCAGACCAATGTGCCTGCGATGTCAGGCTTGATCAGGAAAGTCTTGATATCTATCGAGCGTTCGGCAGTTTCTATCATGCCAAGCCGCGCGCCAAGTGCGTCGTTTCCATCGGCCAGCGGCGCAAGAATGACATCCTCCTCACCACCACCCGTCAATCGCGTGGCTGTGAGGGCCGCACGCGTGCCTTCGGGCGAGATTGCGCTAGAAACTTCGCGCTGCACATCAAACGGCACATAGGTGCATGCGATCAGTTGTAGCGCCATTGCCGCATAGAGGAATGAGCGCAACGACTTCAATGGATTGCCAATTTCAGAACAGCGAGAGCCAAGCCCGCCGACCCTGCAAAGACGCCACCCAGAACCGCTGGCATGACGCGTCCGTCGATGACCCAGCCAACCCGCAATCCAAGGATCATCAGCAGCGCCACGCAAAGGCCTTGTGACAGGAAGACAGCAGTCTGCACACTCAGCCACCCCACAGAAGCCGCAAGAAAGAACAACGTAGGCACATTCGCTACCGCCAGCGTGGGACTGCTATGATGCCAAGCTGCATGCCACGCAATTCGCGTTACGCGCTCTTTGGTTTGAAGCGCATGTGCCATCAGTTCGGCAAAGGCTTTTGCCAGCGTGATTGCCAGAACAGACCCAAAAAGGACGACTGCTGTCTTTATCGGCGTATCTGGATGATCACCGGCCGCCAACAGGATACTCAGAACCATGATCGCGCCGTAGATGAGGCCGAATGCCGCTTTGTCCAATCGCTGCAATCCTGATCCTTGTTGTGAAGTATCTACAGTCATCTCCACCTCCTCGACATAAATCTGCGGCCCTGTCTGGGGACACTCTCCTCCGGCCCGGATGGTGTGCGGCAGAAAGTCTTGTGACGATACGCCACCATGTCTTGCGGCGGAACTGGTGATCCCTGTTCGGTTTCATCCATGATCGCATCCGGCGGGCGGTTCACGGCGACGTGCCGGCACGACATTTCTGTTGTCGTGGCGCGCGGTGGTAAATGCCTGCAATGAAGAACATCTGCGTTGGTCGCTTGGGCTGTTCGCGCGATCGCAACGCTGAAACGCCACCAAACGGTGATTGGCCTGATAACTGCGCGCAGGCGAAATGGGCCCGCGCGCTTTTTGGCAATGTTTAACAAGCTGCCATGACTTTCGGCAACTGGCGCCATTACTCCTGCGACATCAAGAATTCGGCGACAGCTTGGTAGGCCGGCAGCGAGGTCGGGTCGATCAGCCCATTCGGCGCTTGCGGGAAAGAGGACAAACGCACCAGCACCATCTCTGCAGTCGGGTCAACATAGATCGTCTGACCGTGCACACCGCGTGCGGCATAGGCACCATGGTCATTATGAAAAACCCACCACTGGCTGGTATAGCTGCCCGCACCAAAAGTCGGGAAGCCTGTGCCAAACTTGGAGCGGTCGCCACCGGCGCTGATGTTTTGCGCAACTTCAGCAGGGAACAGCCGCTCTCCGTTCAGCTCACCCTCATTCAGCATCAACTGGCCCAGCCGGCCAAGATCCCGCAGACCTGCGGAAATTCCGCCGCCAGCAAAGGGTACACCCTTGCCGTCGACCAACTGATACGCGTCCTGTTCAACACCCATCCGGCGCCACAGCCGTTCAGACGCAAGCTCGGTCACGGATTTTCCCGACACGTGGCTGATGATCCAACCCAGCATGTCGGAATTGATTGTCTTGTAGTGGAACTCATCGCCATGGTTTCCCTCGGGTTCAACCTGCTGCAGGTATTCCCAATATCCATTGGGCCCTTCATAATCTGCTGGCTTGGGCAGCGGGCTAGCGGCGGCGGAATAGACCCAGATATCAGCATTTGGATCGGAATAGTTCTCGGAATATTTCACGCCTGTGGTCATATCCATGACCTGACGGACCGTGGCCGACGCAAAAGCACTGTCTCCAATCTCGGGAATGACGTCGCTGACCAATGCGGTGTCATCAAGCGTGCCTTCGACTACCATGATCTCAGCCAAAAGACCGGTAAATGACTTGGTCATCGACATGATCGCGTGCTTGCCGTCCTCTTCGAGGCATCCGAAGTAGCGCTCGTAAACGACCTCACCTTTGTGCAGGATCAACATACCGTCGGTGTAGTTGGCGTAGAGCGACTCTTCCCAGGTCATTTCGGTGTCGCTGTTCTGCGGCGTGAATGTCAGCGCATCAATCTGCGCGCGCATATCGGCAAAATCGGATGGCGACGGATAGGTCAGCGGCACAGGCGCGCCAATACCGCGGCTGATTTCCTCAGAGGGCAGGAATTCGCGCAAGTGGCAGACCGACCAGCGCAGCCTTGGGAAACTGAAGTAGACACTGTCAGGTTGCGTAATCATCTTGTCGTCAGGCGGCGGGAAGCCTTGCATCCAGCCCATCACGTTTGGATCAGATTCTTGCGCACTCAGGGGTGTGCTTTGCGCAAATGCACCCGTTGAAGACATTGCGGCCATTGCTACCCCCGCTGCCAATCCAATGAGTTTAGTAGTTGAAGACAACATTGATGAATACTCCTGTCCAAGTTGGTGCGTCATTGCCGGCCACATTCTTAATGCCTTCGCCCGGGAAAGAGGCCGAAATTCCCGACGTTAGAAAAGTATTGGGATTGATGATGCGGCTGTATTCAAGGAAGACATCATCCGCGAGGTGTGCGTCTGTGACGCCAACGACGACACTCCCAGTTTCATCAACCCGGGTTGCCTGACCAAATTGGACGGGGCTATTGAGTTCATTGGCGCGAATATGGGCATAGCGAAGTGTCAGCGTATCCATCGGACTGGGCTGGACCCGCAGCGTGAGCGCGTGCGCATTTACGTTGGAGTTGATGAACGTGGATGCAGACTTTGATCCCGTAGCCCATGCACTCGGGCTCCCCTGATAGAACAATGGATCAAACCGCTCAAGCTCTGGTGTCTCCGGATCATCACCCGAGAAGGACTGATAGCTGTAGGTCAGTGAGGGCGACCACGGCAATTCTTGCCATGCATATCCCGCGGTGACGCGGCCCGCCCATGCTTCGAGATCAATTGCATCATTGCGTTCGATGGCTATATCGCCGGTAAATGTCCAGTTCTCCAACACACCTGAAAAAGGATCTGTCTTGCCATATACATTTAAGGCAGTCGTGCCTTCGCGCGCGCCATCGATCACACTCGGTGGGGCCGAGCCAGGGTTTGCTTGCGGATAGGGTGACTCTGAATTCAGTACTTCGACAAACGTCGCGCCGAGGTATCCGCCCTGTGGACCTGCATATCGCAGATCAATACCAGCGATCTCGTTGTTTGCGTCTTTCGACGGCATCTCGTTGGGGTCCAGATAAAAGGCCGTTCCCGTAAGGCTTCCTTGGGACAGCCGCGCGATCGCCGCACTTTCCCAAGCCTTGCGCGGGCCAAATTTCAGGGCCCCCCGTTCGAAACCGCTGGTCGCGCCGTTTGCAACCAGCATTCCCGTGCCCAAAACCAATTCACGCGGACCCAAAGAAACGTCATAGGACATCCCGTTCGCCAGATCACCACGCAAGGCCAGATAGGCCTCTTCGAGCGTTGTGGCCCCTGTATCGCCCGTGTCAAACGCATCAGTGCCCAGCGTATATGACGCAACCGCTGACAATTTTCCGTAGAGCGTTGCACCTGTCTCGAGCGCATATTCAAAACTCACGCCGGGTTTGATATAGGTCTCCAGCCATTCGGTATTTGGTTCAAACGGGGCGGTCGGCGCTGTTACGCCAGCAAGGTCCCAAAACAGCTCTTTTTCCACCGCAGCATTCAGTCCGAACTGAAAATGAGTGCGGACTTCCAGTCCGTCGGCGCTGTGCAAGAGCATGGGATCACTGTCTTCTGCTCGCGTTGCAGTCGCGGCGAGCGTTGCCATAACAGCCAATGTCGCTGTCAAATTTGCCGATGAGGAATTGTGAGAGCTTCTGGCACGCAAACGCCCGACCGGTCCCGAAACCCAAAATGATATTGAGCCGCCATCAATGTTACGAAAGAACATCATGTCTGCCGTCCCCCCCCCCCCCGAAGCACCGCATATTCCAAATGATAAGCGGCCCCGCTTGACATGCAACAGAGTTCGCGCCCAAAATGGGCGTCCGCGCGCATATACAAACGAGGCGATTAATAATTGGGCAATAGTCAGTTTATCCGAAACAATTTCGACAAGATTTGGCCTGTGCACCTTGCCGGCTTTACCAAGCTGCTCATCCAGCTACGTGAGCGCTTCGATGGTGATCTGGACCTGATGCTAGTGCTTGCCGTGATCGGAGGCCGGACTCGGCCGGAAATATGGAAGCCTCAGTTGGTGTCGGCTGAGGAAATGACCAGCAGTGACAGTAGCTATTCCAGCCAATATCCAATCAACATCCAGTCAGTTGCTGAGTTTTCGGGAATTCCCCGTGAGACCGTCCGTCGAAAAGTTGGCATTCTGCAAGACAAAGGCTGGGTGATACGCGATAGAGATGGGCGACTTTCGGTAACCGACACTGCCGCAATGGGACTTGCCTCCGAAACAGACTCGACAATTGCCTATCTCGCCGCTCTACGGACCGTGTTCGATGGCGAGGACGATATCAAATAGTCGCCATAGCGGCGAAAGGGCCATTTTCCCGATTTCCACGCAAGCAATTTGACCTAATGTCGCGCAACAACAGCCTACAAGCGGTGTCCGGCTTTTGCGCCGGAACCTTTGGACTGTCACATCTAGTGCTGGAAATCCGTAATGACCGCAGTTCCCGGAGACGTTGGACCTTTCATTGAGCGCAACTCATCGGTCGCGCCGGACAGAGAAATCTCTCTTGCAACCATCGGGCTTATGTCCACATCCCCACGCTCAATCATGCCCAAAAGATCCGGGTATTTCCAAGACGGCATCCCGCGTGTCCCGAAAAACGCAAGTTGCTTTGAATAGATGGCACGCATGTTCACTTCCATAAAACCGCTGCCAGACGGCATGCCAATCTGAACGTGCCGCCCAAGGGTGCCAAGACATTCCACTGACGCGTTCGTGGTCGCCGCGATCCCGAGCGCTTCCAGTGAGACCTGCGCGCCGCCACCAGTAATATCATGAATTGCCGTCGCGGCATCAACCTTCGCTGCATTCACGGTAGCGTCCGCGCCATGTTGCATGGCGTGATCCAATTTTTCGTCAACAATATCGACGACCACGACCCGCGCCCCTAGCATCTTGGCCAAGAGCAATGCCGAAAGGCCGATCCCGCCTGTTCCGTGAATGGCCACCCATTCTCCTGCCCTTACATTTGCCCGATCCGTGAGGGCGTGCCATGCGGTTGTCACGCGACAGCCAAGACCTGCCGCAAGTGCGGGTGATATTGTCTCGGGAAGATGAACGAGGTTGTGGTCGAACGGTACGGCTACGTACTCGGCATAAGCGCCAGGTGTGCCAAACCCGGGAACAATTTGGTGGGCGCAGGTGTTTGACACGCCAGTATAGCAGGCAGCACAGCTACCGCAGCCAAGAATAAAGGGCGCGATCAGGCGGTCGCCGATTTTATGCCGTGCATTTGGTCCTGCCTCGACAACTGTCCCGCAGTATTCGTGCCCGAGGATTGAACCGTTCTGGACCTTGGGGTGCGTACCTGTCCACCCGTGATAATCAGAGCGACAGACGCCGCAAGCAGCAACCTCGAGCACAACACCATTATCTGGGCATACCGGATCATCTACCTTTTCAATTGAGAGATCATCGTTGAAGTCTCTTACCACTGCCGCGCGCATCATGTTGTCCTTGCTACTTGTGGATTGTCTGCCTGACCGTAAGTCCGGCGATCCCTATCTGGGCCGGTCACCCTTGACGGTGACGCGGCGTCCCTTTCGTTCCGCCGGCCAATAGTCCCAAATCGCGCGGTGCATGCAACACCGATTATCCCAGAATGCCATGTCGTTCAGTGTCCAGCGAAAGCGGATCTGATAATTTATATGCTCTGCATGCTCAAACAGCAGGGCAAGCAAGGCTTCGCTCTCACGATCCGACAACCCCAGGATCTTTGTTGTGAAAGTACGGTTCACAAACAACGACTTCCTGCCCGTATCGGGATGGGTCCGGACGATCGGGTGCACGGCCTGCGGGCAGTCGATGTCAGCGTCCTGCCTACCGCGATCACTATACCTGCCCTTGTAGATATGCTCAGAGCTATGAAGTGCAGACAGGCCCTCTAGCATTGATTTGATCGGCTCTGACAGGTCGTCGTAGGCCGCGTACATATCGCTGAACATCGTGTCGCCGCCACACGGCGGTGCGATATGGATTTGAAGCATCGTTCCAAGCGGCGGAGTTTCGTCGCACGAAACGTCAGAGTGCCAGAATTCGCCATTCGCAATTTTGGAGTCTTTCGTTGCATGGATCTCGAAAATCTCTGGATGGCCAACCATGGTGGGTGCTGCCGGGTGTGCATGCAATGGACCAAATAGCTTGCCAAACTTCACGTGTTGCTCCGGTGGAATTTCCTTCTGGTCTTTGAAAAACAGGACCTGATATTTCAGGAAAGCGTCCTGGATTTCAGCGAACTGATCGTCTGGGACGTCCTGACTGAGATCAACACCATAAATCTCTGCACCAAGGTTTGGGCAAAAAGGTTTTGCAACGATCAGTTTGTAGTCATTTGTTTTCGGGGCAACCATAACAACTCCAGTTTTCTCGGTCGGAAATTATTGAATTGCGCCCAGCATAGACATGAACATTATTTGATAAAAACGATAACATTTTGACTTATACTTAAGAAATATTTTACAATTATTATAGTATGTCACTGTCAGGGAGGCGCACAGACATGAGCATGCGCGCACTCCGCACGCTTATCTCAATTCACCGGCATGGTAGTTTTCGTGCCGCTGCCGAGGCTGAAAACCTGACTGCGGCAGCCGTCAGTCAACAGATGCGCAATCTAGAGGCGTCATGGCAACTCGCGCTGTTTGAAAGGTCCCATAGATCGCCAAAGTTCACGCCAACCGGCCTCGCCTTGGTTGAAGAGGCCGAAGCCATCGTCGCGGTCTATGACGGCCTCGCTGACAAGGTTCGCTCTGGTGCTGAAGTTGCTGGTGAACTGATCTTGGGCGCAGTCCCAACCACCTTAACTGGTCTGGTACCGCTTGCTCTGACTCAACTCAAGATGTCGCACCCCGGCATTCGGGTCCGGGTTGTGCCTGGCCTGTCCAATCAGCTCTTGTTGCAAATTGAACGCGGACAGATTCATGCCGCCGTCATTTCCAAGCCGGATCTGCTACCAAGATCTTTACGCTTTTCCAAAATTGCTGCCGAAGATCTGGTCCTGCTCGTGACCGAAAGCACGGAAAAATTGCCCGTGCTTGAATTACTGCAATCCCAACCATTCATTCGCTTTAATCGGGATGCGGTTGTGGGACGGCAAATTGAAGGTTGGCTGCAGGCGAACGGGATAGCCGTGAATGACGTGATGGAACTGGAAGGGCTTGAAGCCATTTCCAGCATGGTCGCAGCCGGACTCGGCATTTCCATCGTGCCAAATAGATGCATCATCGAAAGCGACCATCTTCCCCTGGAAAGGCTACATTTGGGGGATGATGTTCCAAGCCGGTTGCTTGGACTTGTCAGTCGCGCAGACTCGCCCAAGGCCATGGTCATTCAAGCAGCAGAGACTGCACTGCTAAAGGCCGTTTCGATTGGAGAATTCCATCTTGGATCATAAGCCTGATCAGATAGGGTATATGATGAGAAAGGGACGCTTTGAAAGACCGCGCTTCGTTCTAGCAACCTTTCACCAGTCGCTTCAAACGGACGGGGTATTTTGAGGAATACTATCAATTCTTTCAAACTGGCAATTGAAAGAACACAGTGCTGTTTTGCCTAAAGCGGATACTCGACCGGTTGAAGTTCTATAAGGTTCGGCTTTCCAACAAATGAAACCTTTGGCGAGAACGGATCATAAACTTTGCATCTTCGGCGAATGTCGGCGTTCAGCCTTGGGCTGCGAGCAGTCATTTGACCATCAGAAACGAACGGCAGCTGGCTCGCAAAGCGGACCTAGTTCCAAATCGCAGCTCAGATGCAAAAAGGGCGGCCCCAAGGACCGCCCTTTCGTATCTCTGCCGTCCAGCGATTAACGCTTGGAGAACTGGAAGCTCTTACGGGCTTTCGCTTTACCGTACTTCTTACGCTCAACCACACGGCTGTCGCGTGTCAGGAAGCCAGCGGCCTTGAGTGCGGCGCGCAGGGTCGGATCATAAAGCTGAAGGGCTTTGGACACACCGTGCTTGACCGCACCGGCCTGACCGGACAGGCCGCCACCGGCAACAGTTGCCATCACGTCGAACTGGTCAACAACACCGGCAACCTGAAAAGGCTGGCGCAGGATCATCTGCAGAACGGGACGCGCGAAATAGGCGTCCATGGCTTTGCCGTTGACTGTGACCTTGCCGGAACCGGGCTTGATCCAGACGCGGGCAACCGCATCTTTGCGCTTGCCTGTCGCATAGGAACGTCCCAGATGGTCGCGCACGGGCTCACGTGTGACAGTTGCTTCGACCGCTGCAGCTGGTGCCTCGGCACCTGTTGCAACTTGGCCCAGCTCTTCGAGCGAGTTTACTTGATCGGCCATTATGCAGTCCTCGTGTTCTTTTTGTTCATGGACTTCACGTCCAGAACTTCGGGCTTCTGGGCTTCCATACCGTGCTCAGCGCCTGCAAAAACGCGCAGGTGGGTCATCTGCTGACGGGACAGTTTGCCACCGGGCAGCATGCGCTGAACGGCTTTCATGATGACGCGCTCGGGATGCGCACCTTCAAGGATCTCTGCCTTTGTCTTGGACTTGATGCCGCCGGGGTGACCGGTGTGCCAGTAGTACTTCTCATCACGCTTGTTACCAGTCATCTGGATTTTCTCGGCGTTGATGACAATCACGTTGTCGCCCATATCCATGTGCGGTGTGAAAGAAGGCTTGTGCTTGCCGCGCAAGCGCATTGCGATGATCGAGGCAAGACGACCCAGAACAACGCCTTCAGCGTCGATCAGGATCCATTTCTTGTCGATATCCGCAGGAGTTGCGGTAAAGGTTTTCATATTCCACCAAAAGTTTGGAGTGGCTCACGCCACGTGTCATTCGATTGGGGCGTTATAAACGGAGCCCGCGCGCAGTCAAGCACGTTCATCACGATAAAATCTTTGCAAATCAATGGCTTGCAATTTAGGTATCTATTTACCCCATTACTTTGGCGGGATGGCATATGTCAGCGTGGCGCGTGCGACGGGCGCCTCCTGCCCTGCACTATAGATCATGGCATCCCCCACAGCCAGAACACGGCCCAGTTTATGCATCCGCGCGATGCAGTACAAATCCGCCCCCGCAGCCGGTTTGCGCATGAAATCAATGCTGCAATTGGTTGTAACCGCCAAGGCCACTGGCCCGATCCGCGACAAAATCGCCAGATAAACCGCCACATCCGCGAGCATGAACATCGTCGGCCCCGATACCGTGCCACCCGGGCGCAAATGCTTGTCTTGCACCGCCAGCCGCACGGTGAGCCCGTCTTCTGCAAGATCGGTCACCTCAATTTCGCCGGCAACCTGCGGAAAGGCTTCAACCAGAAAGGATTGAAGTCCCGGAATATCCATCTTGTGTTCCATATCGCCTTCCGCTGCATTACGCTCCGCCCAAGCAACACCGAAAGGAACAAAATGACAATCCTGCTTCGCGAAGACACAGGCCATATCGCCACCCTGACGATGAACGCGCCCGAGCGTCTGAATGCCCTTTCAGATGCGATGCTGGCCGCGCTGCACGGGGCGTTTGATCAGATCGCAGAGGACAGCAGCATTCACGCCGTGATCCTGCGGGGGTCCGGCAAAGCGTTCTGCGCGGGCCATGACCTCAAGGAAATGCAGGCCGGACGGCAATCGCCCGATGGGGGTGCGGCCTATTTCAAGGACCTCTTCGATCGTTGTGCCGCGATGATGCAGCGTATTCAGTCCATGCCCCAACCCGTCATCGCCCAGGTCCATGGCATCGCCACGGCGGCCGGTTGCCAGCTTGTGGCAACCTGCGATCTGGCTGTGGCCTCTGACGATACGCGTTTTGGCGTCAATGGCGTGAATATCGGCCTGTTCTGCTCCACCCCCATGGTGGCCCTGACCCGCAATATCCACCGTAAAGCTGCTTTTGAAATGCTGACAACAGGCCGTTTTATCAACACCCGCGAGGCACAGGACCTCGGCCTGATCAACCGGGCGGTCCACACCGATGCATTGGAACGCGACGCCCAAGAGCTTGCCCAGGCCATCGCCAAGAAACTGCCCTCGGCGGTCAAGATCGGCAAACAGGCCTTTTATGCGCAGGCCCAGATGACAACGGCAGAGGCCTACGCCTATACCGGCGATGTCATGGTGCAGAACATGCTGGTCGACGACACCAACGAAGGCATCAACGCCTTTCTGGAAAAGCGCGATCCGAACTGGTCCTAACCTGCGTTATTACTGGCCCGAAAATATCCCCGCCGGAGGCTCCGACACCTACAGCCGGTAGATCGCGCTGAATTTCTCTTCCAGATAGTCCAGCAAAGGCGCCTCGCTGGGCGCTGTGCCGGTTGCATGGGTGATCGTCTCAACCGGCGTGCGCAGCCCGCCATACTGTTGCAGGTTCGCGCGCAGCCAATCCGTTGCATTCGATGTATCGCCGCGCGCCAGATCTGCATCCAGATCAGGCACCGCATCACGCAACGCCACATGCAGAGAGCCTGCATAGACATTGCCCAGTGTATAGGTCGGGAAATAGCCAAAAAGCCCCTCGGACCAGTGCACATCCTGCAAGACACCGTTTGACGGTTTGTCGACCGGATAGCCGAAATCCGCCTGAAAGCGGTCGTTCCATGCGGCTTCCAGATCAGTCACAGCCAGATCCCCCGCAATCAGCGCGCGTTCCAGATCAAAGCGCAGCAACACATGCAGATTATACTGCACCTCGTCGGCTTCGGTGCGGATAAACCCGTCATGGACGCGGTTGACAGTGGCATAAAAGGTCTCTTCGTCGGCCACCCCGAAATCACCGAATGCATCGCGCATTTGCCCGAAAAGCCAGCCCGTATAGGCGCGGCTGCGCCCAAGCTGGTTCTCGTAAATCCGGCTTTGGCTTTCATGCACGCCCATCGACACACCGCGCCCCAAAGGGGTGAGCAGATGCGCATCATCAATCCCCTGCTCATATGCGGCATGGCCGACCTCGTGGATGGTGGAATAAAAACAGTTAAATGGATCGGTCGGATTGGTCCGCGTCGTGATCCGTACATCAAGGCCGGAGCCCGACGAGAACGGATGCACCGCCTTGTCAATCCGTCCGTTTGCAAGACCGTAGCCAAAGCTGAGCGCCAGCTTCTCCGACAGCGCCAATTGTGCGGCTTCGTCAAAGTGTGTGCTCAACGGCGCAGGCACCGGTTTGTCCAAAATCGCCGCACGCAGCGCGACAAGACGCGGGCGCAACGCCGCAAACATCGCACTCAGGCGCGCGCCCGTTGCACCCGGTTCGTAATCGTCAAGCAGCGCATCATAGGGGTCGGTATTGCCTGCAACGGCAGCCGCTTCCTCGCGGCGCAGATCAACGACTTTCTGCAACATCGGCAAGAATGCGGCCACGTCCTCCTCGGCGCGTGCACGCGCCCAAACGCGGTGCGCAAGCGACGTGGTTTTCGCAAGCTCCGCTGCCAGACGTGCGGGCACTTTGGCGGTGCGCTCATAATCCCGCCGGATGTGGAGCAGGTTGGCCGCGGCCACATCATCGGTGGCTTGCGCTGTCTCCAGCCATTCCCCGATCCGCGGATCAATCCTGCGGGCATGCAGGATGTTGGCCATCGCTGCATGTTCTTCGGCACGCTGGGGGGTGGCACCATCAGGCATCATGGTTTCCTGATCCCACCCAAGGCGGCCCGCGATCTGTGACAGCGCCTCGGTCTCGCGCTGGAACGCCATCAGCTCGGTATATGCACCCATGGTATCAGGCCCCTTTGATGGTTTGTGGTACAGGATACTGCGCCACAAAACGGCCCCGCAGGATCAGCGCCCAGAGGATCACCGCCACCAGTTGATGCACAATCGCGATCTGCCACGGGGCGGAATACATCACCGTCACAATGCCGATCACGACCTGAAGTGTCATCACCGCCATGATCGCGTTGAAGGTAAAGCGCGTGGTGTCATTGGCCGAACGGCGTGCGCGGATCCAAACGAAGACCGTATAGGCAAAGAGCGCATAGCCCACCATCCGGTGCATGAATTGCACAAGGCCCGCGTCCTCAAAGAAATTGCGCCAAACCGGGGTGAGTGACAAAGGCTCGGGCGGCAGGAACCCGCCCGCCATGAGCGGCCAGTCAGGGAAGGCGCGGCCCGCGTCAATCCCCGCGACCAATGCGCCGAGGATGATTTGCAGGAAAGCAAAACCCACAAGAATACTGCTCAACCGCGCAAGGCTTGCATTCCCGCTGCGGCGCGCTTGCAGCAGATCGGCCTGGCTGCGGCCCAACTGATAGACGTACCACGCGATGAAGCCGAAGATCACGAAAGCCAACCCAAGATGCGTGGCAAGACGGTAGGAGGCCACGTCCAGCATCCCCTCTTCAAGGCCTGACGACACCATCCACCAGCCGATAAAACCCTGCAAGCCACCCAAGGCGCCGATAAACAGCAGCTTGGGCGTCCAGCCCGCGGGGACCTTACGCGAGGCGGCAAAGGCGACAAAGCCCACAGCCCAGACCAGCCCGATAAAGCGGCCCAACTGGCGGTGCCCCCATTCCCACCAGTAGATCACCTTGAACTCGGCCATGGTCATGCCACGGTTCTGCAACTGGTATTCGGGGATCGCACGGTATTTGTCGAATTCAGCCTCCCAGGCGGCCTCGGACATTGGCGGCATGGCCCCTGTCACGGGCTTCCATTCGGTGATCGACAGGCCACTATCGGTCAGACGGGTCAACCCGCCCACGACGATCATCACCACAACCAGACCGAAGAGCGCCATCAACCATGCGCGGATCGCGCGCCGCGCACCCTGCCCTGCACGGTTAATCCCGCCGGGGGCGGCTGTCTGTTTGGGGGTGTCACCGACATCTTCGAATATTGTGCGTTTGGTTGCCATCATCGGTCTCCGCTAGGTGTTACCGGTTAACTAGAACCCGCGTGCGGCGACCGCAAGCGTCAGGGTGCCACATGTAAGGTGGATTTCAATCCACCTTACCCCGCTCTTTCCAGCGCACCATCTGGCGCATCATGCCATGCAGCATCTGCACATCCGCCCGCGTCATGGGCATGCGCGACCACATATTGCGCAGGTTCATCTTCATGTTCTCGGCCTTGTGTTCGGGATAAAAGAACCCGGCATCTTCCAACCGCTCTTCGTAATGCGCGGCAAGCTTTTCAATCTCGATCTGCTCGGCCCAATCGCCCACAGCATCCACGCGCGCAGGATCAACCGCAACCGCCTCGCGCCGCCATTCATAGCCTGTCAGCAACACACATTGCGCCAGATTGAGCGACGGAAAGACAGGGTTCACGGGCACCGAGATAATCGCATTCGCGCGTGCAATATCATCGTTTTCCATGCCCGCGCGTTCGGGGCCGAACATCACGGCAACTTTTTGTCCCTGCGCAATCCGCGCGCGCGCATCCTGCATCGCAGCCTCGGGTGTCAGCACCAGTTTCGTCAGCCCACGTGGCCGCGCCGTGGTGGCATAGACATAATCACAATCAGCAATGGCAGCAGCGGTATCAGGATAGATCTGCGCCTCATCCAGCAGTCGCCCTGCCCCGCTGGCCATCGCCACAGCCTTCTGGTTTGGCCAGCCATCGCGCGGATCAATAATCCGCATGCGGTCCAGTCCAAAATTCCACATGCCACGGGCGGCTGCACCAATGTTTTCACCCATCTGGGGGCGGATCAGGACAAACGCAGGCTGAGGCTGGGCGCTGGGCATAAGACTTCCTTTGATAAGATCGCCGCCTGATACGCCGCGCGCCTGTGCAAGGCAAGAACCGCAGCAGCACGCCCCCCATAGCCAAGCCCGATTTTCCCCGCTAAAAGCCCCTGAAACATCAAATAAATCGGAACGCCCCCATGTCGGACGCCCAGGACCACCCGCAAATCTACCTCATCAGCCCGTCGGAATTCGATCTTTCGACTTATCCGGCCGAATTGGCCGCCTGTCTGGACAGCACCGAGGTGGCCTGCGTCCGCCTTGCGCTGGGCACGACCGATGAGGCGCGGATCGCCAAAGCCGCCGACGCCCTGCGTGAAGTCACCCATGCACGCGATGTGGCGCTGGTGATCGATACGCATATCCAGCTTGTCGAACGCCTTGGTCTCGACGGCGTCCACCTGCAAGACGGCGCACGGTCGGTCCGTCAGGTGCGCAAAGACCTTGGTGATGATGCCATCGTCGGCTGTTACTGCACCAATTCCCGCCATGACGGCATGACCGCAGGTGAGTTGGGCGCCGATTACGTCAGCTTCGGTCCCGTGGGCCAGACAGCCCTTGGTGACGGCCGCAGGGCGGAGCTGGAACTTTTCGAGTGGTGGTCCCTGATGATCGAAGTGCCGGTTGTCGCAGAAGGTGCGCTGGATGAGGGTTTGATCCGCGCGCTGGCCCCACACACAGATTTCTTCGGTATCGGTGATGAGGTCTGGAACACAGATAACCCCGCCGGAACCCTTGGCACCCTCAGACGTGCGATGCTGGGCTAGGAGCCTGCCGCGAGACCTGCGCGCACCTGATCCTCCATTGCTTTTGCCAGAGCTTTGCGGTCCGCATAATCCGCGACCTTGACGGGCGCGTAGTAGATCACATGCACACTGCCTTGCTTGGCGGCGGCCAGTGTTGCCAGCAGATGCGGCCCGAAGTCCATATCACCCCACCAGCCATAAAACCGCGGGTCGGCCCCTGCGGGTGCATGATACTGCAACGTCACTGCCTGCATGTGAAGCGTCTGGCGTAAGGATGGATCGAAGAAGGCGGCAAACAGGGCTGGTTTGAACGGCAGCACCTGCAAACCATCGGTTGAGGTGCCTTCAGGAAAAAACAACAGCTTATGGCCCGCGGCAAGCCTTTCGCGGAATACCGCGATCTGCCCTTGCACTTCGCTGCGGTCGCGCTGGATGAACACCGTCCCTGTCGCGCGCGCCAGCCATCCGATCCCGGGCCAGCCCGCAACCTCGGCTTTCGACACAAAATAGATGCGTTTGCGGGCATTCAGTGCGAAGATATCCAGCCAAGAGGTATGGTTTGCCACAACGGCCCCCGCACCTGCCATTGGCGCACCTTCCGAGGTATATCTGATCCCCAGAACCACAAAGGACATTCGGCACACAAACTGTGTGATATAGGGGGTAACCGGTCGCCCCAGCCCGCAAAGCGGCCTTTCCACAAGGCGGACAGCAAGCAAGATCAGCAATCCACCAAAGACGAGAACACCCAACGGGATCGCGCGGAACACGACCCTGAGCCAGCCAAGAACACTCAAACGGCAGTCCGGCGGCGCGCTTTTGCTCTGCCAAGTCTCAGCCATTTGCCCCGCCTTTGGCCAGAATGGCCCGCTGCAATCCATCGATGGCATCTTTCTCAAGGATCAGGCAGATATCAACCGTGTTAAAGGCATGATCCACAAAGGCATCAGGTGCCACTTTCCCGCCCAAGCGCAAATAGGCTTTGATCAAAGCAGGTATTTCACGCACGGCAGAGATCCGGTCGATCGTGTCGAGGGGCTGGATATTCATCGGCACGGCTGTCTGACCTTTCGCAGTGACGCGCAGACCCGCAGGTGCCAGATGTTTGTGGTACAAGAGACTAAGCGGGGAAGATAGCGCCTGTACATCAGTTCCGTGAAATGAGGCCACCCCGAAAAGCACCGCGATCTGGTGGGTTTCCACATAATCCGCAAGCGCCTGCCACAGATGCAGCATGCCTGCCCCGCCGCGATAGTCATGATGCAGGCAAGAACGCCCCAGCTCCAAGAGGCGTTGCCCGCTTTGGCAGAGCGGCGTCAGATCATACTCGGTTTCGCAGTAGAAACCGCCCGCCGCCTGCGCCATTTCAGCGGTCATAACACGGTAAACACCAACGACCTGATCGTCTCTCGGGCGCGTCTTATCCAGCAACAGGATGTGGTCGGCATGGGCATCGAATTCATCACACTCCAAGCGGGCAACGTGATCGACCATCGGACCATTCCCACCCAACTCTGCGATGAAAACCTCATAGCGCAGGCGCTGTGCGGCGCGGATGTCCTGAGACGCGCGGCTCACACGGGTTTCAAATACAGGCGATTGCACCAGCGTCATTTTTTCGGAAAGCCTTCATTTTTGTGGAATTCCTGGCGGCCGTTAACTTTTTAGCAACCATAATGCGACACGTTGACAGGACATAGGAACCTGACTTGCGCAACTCTCCTTTAGGTTGTATTTTAATCATTAACGAGTTCAAGTAAGACACGCCGGCTATCAATGACGATTTTACCCATCTCTCTGAAGTTGACAGTAATCCGGTCACCAATGTTGGACTGCACCTGCCCAACGCCCCACTCCGGCTGGTCAGGATGGCGCACGAGCACGCCGGGCTCAAAGATTGCATTTATATCTGACATCTACTCTCTCTTACAACGGAGGCTGCATGATGCAACCTGATCTCGCAGCTTTGGTCGGATCACGGATTTGCCATGATCTTATCAGCCCAATTGGTGCAATCGGCAATGGTGTCGAGCTTTTGGCACTGACCGATGGCGATACCGGTGCCGAAATGGACCTGATCAGCGAAAGCGTACAGAACGCCAGTGCACGGATCCGGTATTTCCGGATCGCCTACGGTGCGGCCAGCGAAGAGCAATCCGTCAGCCGTGCCGAGATTCTGTCGATCCTTGCGGCAACGGCGAGCGGTGGCAGGATCAATTATATCTGGAAGATCGCGGGTGATCAGCCGCGCCGTCTTGTACGGGCCGCGCTCTTGATGTTGCAGGCGCTAGAATCCGCCATGCCACTGGGCGGTGACATCCAGATCACGCAGGACGGCGAGATGTGGGTCATGCGCGCCGAAGGGCCGCGGCTGGCCGTGGATCAGGAGTTGTGGGATAACATCACCGCACCACAAATGGGCTTCAGATACACAGCGGCGCATGTGCAATTTGCACTTCTACCCGATGTGCTGGCGCAAGCGGAGCGTCGTTTGCAGTTCCGCCACATGAGTGACCACCTGATCGCGCGGTTCTAGCGGCGCACGGCCCCGTTTCCTGTCACGAGGTATTTGAAACTGGTCAGTTGTGTGGCCCCGACCGGCCCACGTGCGTGCAGTTTTCCCGTCGCAATCCCGATCTCGGCACCCATCCCGAATTCGGCACCATCGGCAAATTGGGTCGAGGCATTACGCATCAGGATCGCGCTATCCAGCTCTTTGAAAAAATGCGCCGCGGCCTGATCATCGGCGGTGATAATGGCATCGGTGTGATTTGACCCGTAAGTGCGGATATGCGCGATCGCTTCGTCGACACCATCGACAAGCTTGGCCGCACAAATCATATCCAGAAACTCTTTTCCGAAATCATCGGGTTGCGCAGGCGTCGTGCCTGCAATCTTGGCCAGTTCACCATCGGCGCGCACATCAACGCCGGCCTTCAACAGGGCATCAACCAGCAGTGAGCCGTGTTGCGTATAAAAACGCCAGTCGATCAACAGGCATTCCATGGACCCGCAGATGCCGGTGCGGCGTGTCTTGGCGTTCAGAACGATCTCGACCGCCATTGCAGGATCAGCCGTCGCGCCCACGTAGATATGGCAAATGCCTTCAAGATGGGCAAAGACAGGCACGCGCGCTTCGCGCTGGACCAACCCGACAAGCCCCTTGCCGCCGCGCGGCACAATCACGTCGATATGGTCTGTCGCAGTCAACATTGCCGAGACCGCCGCGCGGTCGCGGGTGGGTACAAGCTGGATCGCCGTTGCAGGGAGCCCTGCCTGTTTCAATCCGGTTTGCAGGCAGTCGTGGATCGCGGTGGAGGAATGAAAGCTCTCGGACCCGCCGCGCAGAATGACCGCATTGCCCGACTGCAGACAAAGTGCGCCTGCGTCCGCTGTCACATTGGGGCGGCTTTCATAGATGACGCCGATCACACCCAAAGGCGTGCGCACACGCTGGATGTGCAGACCGCTGGGCATGTCCCATTCGGTCATCACCTCGCCCACCGGATCGGATTGGGCTGCCACATTGCGCAGCCCCTCGGCCATGGCGCGGATGCGGGGTTCATCCAGCATCAAACGGTCCATCATGGCGGGGCTCAGGCCCTTTTCTTCACCGTAAACCTGATCTTCGGCATTGGCATCCATGATCGCCATGCGGTTTTCCCAGATCGCGTCAGCCGCACCAATGAGGGCCGCGTATTTGCGCTCTGATCCGGCGGTGGCCAACACGGTCGACGCGGCGCGTGCATCCGCACCGATCCTGGCCATCATCGTGCTAATGTCTTGATCACCCATGCTCTTTTCCTCTTACAGCACCATGTCGTCGCGGTGCACCAGCGCCGCGCGACCGTCATAGCCCAGAATTTCGGCAATCTCGGCCGAACGGCGCCCCATGATCTGGCGCGCCTCGGCACTTGTATACCGGATCAGGCCCTGGCCCAGTGTCACACCAGCCGTGTCGACGATTGTCACCACCTCACCGCGGCCGAAACTGCCGCTGATCTGCGTGACACCGGCAGGCAACAGGCTCTTGCCGTGGTGCAGCGCTTCCTGTGCGCCCGCATCCACCGTCACAGTGCCGCGCGGTTTCATGGCCGAAATCCAGCGTTTGCGTGCCGCCTGCGGATCGGTTTGTGCGGCAAACCACGTGGCCCTTGCCCCGTCTTCCAGTTTGGCAAGCGGGTTCATCGCGGTGCCCAAGGCAATGGCCATGGCGCAACCTGCCTCGGTCGCGATGCGCGCGGCAATCAGTTTGGTGATCATGCCGCCTTTGGACAGGCCCGACCCCACATCACCTGCCATTGCTTCGATTTCCGGTGTCAATTTATCAACAAGATCAATGTGTTCTGCAGCACTATCAATCCTCGGATTGGCGGTATAAAGCCCGTCAACATCCGACAAGAGCACCAGTTGATCGGCCCCGACTGTCACTGCAACCTGTGCCGCCAACCGGTCATTATCGCCATAGCGGATTTCGTCCGTCGCGATTGTGTCGTTCTCATTCACGATCGGCGTGACGCCCAGACCAAGCATCGTTTCCATCGTTGCACGACTGTTGAGATACCGCCGACGATCCTGTGAATCTTCAAGGGTCACAAGGACTTGGCCGGTGATAATGCCATGCGGCGTTAAGGCCTCTTCATAGGCGCGCGCCAGTCGGATCTGGCCGACAGCGGCGGCCGCCTGCGATTGTTCCAGCGCAAGCGAGGTCAGCGGCAGGCCCAGAATGCCCCGCCCCAAGGCGATAGACCCCGACGACACAATGATAACATCGGTCCCGCGTGCACGTATGCGTGCCACATCGTCAGCCAGTGAAGTGAGCCAGTTCTGGCGAAGCGCGCCGGTGGCCGCATCAACCAGCAACGCCGAGCCGATCTTGACCACAAGGCGCTTGGACGCCGTCAGGGTTGCCATGGCGCATCCCCGCCTTCGTCCTGCTCCTCGGCTTTGCGGTGGCGCAGGCGGTTGTCGTCAATTTCGGCCCGCAAGGCACGCAGCACTTCGGGAATACCCTCGCCGGTCACACCCGACATCATCATGACAGGGCCCTTGGCGACAGCCGCGATCTCATCGCGCAGGAAGATCCGCTCTTCTTCATCAAGCGCGTCGATTTTGTTCAGCACCGTGATGCGCGGCTTGTCGGCAAGCGCACCGCCATAGGCCTCAAGCTCTTTGATGATCGTCGTCAGGTCGCCTGCCGGATCACCCGAGGTGCCGTCAATCAGGTGTAGCAGTACTGCACAGCGTTCAACATGGCCAAGGAACATATCACCAAGGCCGCGCCCCTCGCTTGCGCCTTCGATTAGGCCAGGAATATCGGCCACGACAAATTCGACCTCATCAATCCCGACAACGCCCAGATTGGGGATCAGCGTTGTGAAGGGATAGTCGGCAACTTTAGGCCGCGCGTTAGATGTAGCGGCAAGGAAAGTCGATTTGCCGGCATTGGGCATCCCCAAGAGCCCTACATCCGCGATCAGTTTCAGGCGTAGCCAGATCGTGCGCTCAATCGCCTCTTGGCCCGGATTGGCGCGACGGGGCGCCTGGTTTGTCGCGGTTTTGAAGCGCAAGTTGCCCCAGCCACCATTGCCGCCTTTGGCAATCACGATCTTCTGGCCTACTTCGGTGAGGTCAGCGATCACCGTTTCCTCATCTTCATCAATGATCTCGGTGCCGACCGGCACACGCAGGACCTTGGTTTCACCGTCTTTCCCGGTCCGCTGGCTGCCCATACCGTGCTGGCCGTTCGTCGCAAAAAAGTGCTGCTGGTAGCGGAAATCAATCAGGGTGTTCAGGCCCTCAACCGCCTCAACCACCACATCGCCCCCGCGGCCGCCATCGCCCCCGTCAGGGCCGCCATACTCCATGAATTTCTCGCGCCGGAACGAGATGCAGCCCGCACCACCGGCGCCAGAGCGGATATAGACCTTTGCAAGATCGAGAAACTTCATGTGTTTGGCCTTCCGAGGCTGTTCAGGAGCGCGATAAACTACTGCGCGGCAGTTCTCAAGCGGTCCCATGTGTCGCGGGACAAACGGTAGCTGTGTGTCAGGGTTGGCAGGCGCGACGGGCTTTGGTCATAGTAGGTTTGCCAAAGGGTGAAGCCGCATTTGCGTAAGACAGCAGCAGAGCCCGCGTTATCCACCCAAACCGTGGCTTTCAGCGCTGCAAAATCGTAATCGTCAAATGCATGTGCGATTGCGTCGCGGGCGGCCTTGGTTGCAATTCCGCGCCCCTGCACATCAGGCGCGAACATATAGCCAAGCTCGCCGCCGGTGACAGCCATCGTACCGATCAGGCGCCCGTCCAGACAGACGGCCCGGACAAAGCCGTGGCCAGCATAGGGTTTGCACCTGCTGCGGGTGAATGCCTCTTGTGCGGGCCACGGCCAGCGGCCCAACTGGCGGACGATCGACCAGTCGGACGCCATGGCATGGAGTGCTGCGAAATCGTCGGCTCCGAGTGCACGATAGGTCAAATCAGGCGTCATTGGAGACCTAGCTGGTGTCAGGTGATGGCAGGATACTGCACCCAGATATCTGGTTTGCAAAGCATCAGACGATCATGACCCCAGTTTGAGCGTATAGGTCCAAGTGGGCACAGTGGCCTTGCGCGACACGGAAAACGCTTCGGCGTCCCCCAGATAGTCGAAACCACAGTTGGTCAGCACGCGGGCAGAGCCGGGATTGTCCTGAAACACTTCGGCGAAAATCCGGTCGGACTGATGCGGGTTGGCCGCAATCAGGGTGCGCACGGCCTCAGTCGCAAAGCCCGTGTTCCAGAAAGCCGGTGCAATCCAGTAGAAAATCTCGGACTGCGCGCGGTCCATGCGCGCAAGGCTGATCAGCCCGAGTGCCTCGGCATGTCCATAGGCAGACCCGTCAATGACCCAGACATCTTCGTCGCGGTCAGGCTGGCTTGCGCGTTCAATCATCGCCTCAACCGATCCGGGGGGCAGCGGATGGGGCATAGCACGGGTACCGCGCGCAACACGGTCATCGCTCGCATACATCGCGATCAGACCTGCGTCAGACTTGCGGCACGGGCGCAGCACGAAACGCGCGGCTTCTATGGTTTCCTGAACGGTAATCTCTTCATGTCTCATTGTTTCCCTCCCCGAAAACAACTGCATCTGCGCCACCGTCTAAAATTATTTGATGGCAGAAATATGAACAAAAAAAGGGACCGGTTTTCACCGATCCCTCCAATTGTATCTTTTGGAAATTTCGGCTTACTCAGCGGCCTCCGCCACTGGGAGAACCGAAATAAAGGTGCGGCCCTTGAGGCCTTTGTGGAACTTCACAGCGCCATCAACGGTTGCAAAGATCGTGTGATCCTTGCCCATGCCAACGCCCATGCCTGGCCACATCTTTGTGCCACGCTGGCGCATGATGATGTTGCCGGGAACGACGGTCTCGCCACCGTATTTCTTTACACCAAGACGACGACCAGCTGAGTCGCGTCCGTTACGGGATGAGCCGCCTGCTTTTTTATGTGCCATTTGGTCTCTCCTTAGCCTTTTGCCAGCTCAACCGCTTGCGCGATCCAGCCTTCACGTTCGATACGGCCCTTGAACGACAGTTTCTCGTCCATAGCAGCCACATCAGCTTCCGTCCATGCTGCGATCTGGGCGAATGTGGTCACGCCAGCCTCGAGCAGCTTTTTCTCAAGTGCCGGACCAACGCCGGACAGCTTTTTCAGGTCATCAGCACCAGCAGCCGCTTTTGGCTCAGCTTTTGCTTTCGGTGCTGCCTTCGGCTTGTCAGCCTTGGGTGTTGATGCACGCGCGGCAGCCGCAGCTGCCTTCTTGGATGTCGGTGCGCCATTCGCACCTGTTACATGCGCGATGCCCGCGCCGGAAACAGCTGCCATAACGCCGGACTTGTCGGCACCTTTTTCAAGGATCTCGGCGATGCGGACCAGTGTCAGCTGCTGACGGTGGCCTTTGGTGCGCTGGCTGCCGTGCTTACGACGGCGCTTGACGAAGTTGATCGTCTTTTCGCCTTTGATCTGGTCGATGACTTCGGCTTGTACGCCTGCACCCTCAACAGTGGGTGTGCCCACTGTTGAGCCGACCATAAGAATCTCGTTGAATTGAACTTTGTCGCCTGCTTTTGCCGCAAGCTTTTCGACACGAAGTACGTCGCCAGAGGCCACTTTGTACTGCTTGCCGCCGGTTTTGAGAACCGCAAACATATGTATTTCCTTTATCTTTCGCGTCGCTGAGGCCCCGGGTCGATCCGGCGTTTGGTACCTGTGGACAGCGCGCCCGTGGGCGAGTTTTCGCATATCGCCCTGCAATACCCTTGCAGAGTTCGCGCTATATCTGACCAATGCCCCCATAAGTCAACATAAAAAGAAGGATAAATCCCCATGCGCTGGCTCGTATTCGCAACCGTCCTGACGTCGGCCTGCACACAGGACGGCGGGCACATCGGCAATCCGTTGATGTTACCGGTAACCGGGGCCAGCACCCTTTTTGACAATGCCGCCTATACGCAGCGCCGCGGGACTGTCGAAGTCATCGTAAAATCCAGCTTTGACGCGATCATCTCTGACATCGCCAGTGGCGTCGGCCCTACTCTGACGGAAGCAATGGAGGCCGCAGGCATTCCGCCACGCGACCGGCCGACCCGTATCATTCAGCTTCAATCCAATTTGGGGCTGTATCAGGCCAATCCGGGCGCACTGGTCACTGCGCTGATGGTCTATGGCGGCTAGAAATCCGCCAACAGGCTGTCCCGCTTGGCGACCATATCCCAGAACGCCTTGGATTTTGCGATATCACCGGCCAGATCGGCAGGAATGCCGCGTGCGACCATGCGATCAAAAAGCGTTTGCGGATAGCCCGGGGTGACAGGCGGTACGCTGACCATCGGATTGATATCGGCCGGAATGCCCGCCGCTTCCGCAGGACAGCCCCGTGTGGGGTTGCCATTGACAGCGCGCCCATCCGCTTCAAGTTTCACCACCGCCGCAAAATAGATTGTACATTCCGCCGCGAGCAGTTCCGCCTGACGCGGATCATCCGCCGGCAAATCCGGCTGCGGGGCAATTGCAGCGGTCTGATCGCAGGCGGCCAGCAGGAAAAGAGCAAAAAACGCGGGTTTGAAAGCAGGCAAGACGGGCTCCTCTGTTCGATATTGCCGACCCAGCATAACCTGCCAATCAGCGATTCCAAGAGGCAGGGATCACAGTTCTTGGGTCAGCATAAAGCGCGACGAAGCCAGACCGAGCGCACGTGAAATATCGTCGAACATCCCATTGAACGCCTCAAAGAGCGCGTCCGTCATATCCTGCCCTGCGTCACTGCGTGAAAAGGCAAGATAGGCCTCCAACTCATCATCCGAGAGCGGCTGATAGGCCATAAGCAGGAACGAATAGAGCCACTCGGTTGTGTCAGCCCGCACGGTTGGTTCCTGCGCCCAGACGTCCTGCAGCGCGGTTTCAAGCGTCACGCCAGCAGGCAGAGCACCCCCGTCAATCAGCCCCGAGTAAAACGCGTAGGTGGAATTCAGCGATCCGATGACATTGGCCTCGATTAAATCGTTGGCATCAATAAAATCCTGCACCATCTGAAAACGGGGCGTCTCATCCATCATGGCAAGTGCGGCGTTCTCTTTACTGGCCTCTTCGACCGCATCATCGAGCAAAGCGCGGCGGGCGCTGACCTCGAGCCCGACAATACGCGCGCCCTGCTCAGAGGTGAAAAACGCCAGCATGGCATCGACATCGTCGCCTTCAAGCGCCTCGCCCAGCACACCGCGGACCTCCTCGGTCATCATCTCGACATCATAAATCGCAGAGACCGCCATAGACCATTCCGCAGACGTCCCGCCGGGCAGCATATCGCTGGCCAGCGTCTCGCCATATGCAAGCCCCTCTTCACGCATGATCTCGATCATCTCGGGCATGCCAAGCGCATCAAACAGCTGATCGACTGCATCGGCATCTTTATCTTGCGCCCAAAGCGGTGCGACAGTGAGGGTCGCGGCGAAAGCGAAGGGGGCTGCGAAGCGGAACATGCACATATCCTATCAATACAAAACCTGTAGGGAAAGTTATGCACCCTGACCGCTCTTTGCCAAGGCCCCCCACGGAAATGTCAGTTATCCGTGCTTTGGGTCTTGCACGGGCGCGCGCGCCACAGTAACACCCCGCTCTGACCCCCGCGGAGAGGTGCCGGAGTGGTCGAACGGGGCGGTCTCGAAAACCGTTGTGGGTGCAAGCCTACCCAGGGTTCGAATCCCTGTCTCTCCGCCAATAGGCTCCATCCCCCTTTTTCCTTTATTTGTTGGCACATAGACCCTAAGATGGAACCTACTTTGGAACCTAGTCTAGGGCTGAAAATGGACCGTAAAGCATTCGAGAAGCGACCTACCTACCTCCCCTCAAGCTGTACTTTACGGAAAGGGAAATACTATGTTTCGGCCACTGTACCGCATGAGATTAGTGGTCTGTTCAACACAAAGCAGATTAGGCGATCCACAGGAACAAGCGATAGGTCACTGGCAAAGCAAAAGCAGCATAGCCTGACTACAGAAATTTACAGGTACATGGATGAAGTGTGGGAAGCTGCTTTCAAGAAGTGGACAGGTACACTCAAAGACGAATGGTCTGAGGATGCGATAAGGCTTGCCAAGTCACTTGGCCTCTACCGTGAGAACTACGAACCTGAACGCTATCGACGCTTCCTAGATGAAGAAGTCCAAGCCCTCCTCACAGATCACCACAAGAACAAAAGCAACAGTGTGACCCAAGAGCAGGTTGATGCCGCTACTGAATACCTCACTTGGGAGAGCTTTGATGATAAGGAATGGGATAAGCTACAAGCCAGAGAGCTGCCCACTGATAAAATTAAGGCTACAGACGGTGAGACCATCCTAGGAACGCTAGAGACCTACCTAGAGCGCCGCAACTGGACCAGAGAGAAGAGTAAGGACACTGCTAGGCGTCAGATCAAGCGATTTACTGATATGGTAGGCAATCTAAAGCTGACCGAGCTAGAAAAAATCCACGCCTACAAGTACGCTCAGGCCATGAACGACGCAGGATATGCACACAAGACGATCCGTAGTTCCGTCAGTGCTGTAGCTTCTATGCTGGATCACTTCGAACAATGGGGCTTCTTGAAAATCAGTCCTTTTGTGAACCTTAAACTGTCAAACTACGGTACAGCCTCACAAAGCTACCTACCCCTAGAAAGGCAGGAACTGCACCAACTCTTCAAGCAGGATATGGACGTCCAAGAGCGCCTATTGCTGAGTATCCTTATCACGACTGGCATGAGACTAGATGAAGCCGCCCTACTCACGTGGGAAAGAGTAAAAGAGATAGACGGGATCAGGTTCTTTTCTCTTATTCAGAGCGGGTCAGAGGAAGTGATCGTGAAGAACTCACAGTCTAGACGACTAGTTGCCCTTCCTGACTGCCTGATACTTCCTGAGAGAGCCACAGGACGCCTGTTTGACTACAAGCTGGACAAAGATGGTAAGGCTGAGAATGCAGCTTCTAGGGCGCTTATGAAGGCTGTCAGGCGTGTTACTACAGATAAGCTGAAAGCGGTACACTCGCTCAGGGGCAATCTAAAGGACTTGCTACGGGATGCTGGTATACCGAAAGAGATTAATGACTTCATAACGGGTCATAGTCAGGGTGGTGATGCTGGTAAGTACGGATCAGGTCCAAGCCTAGAGACAAAGTATAAAGCTGTTAATTCTGTAGCTCACCCTTGGTTAGCCTAAATAATTGGCAATAATTCCAAGATTATACCTAACCTAAATTTTGGTTGTGAATTTCTATGGGTGTACCAAGCCCCCGTGAAACCTTAGCGGGTGATTACTAGGGTCCCACAACCTTGTAGTGTACCACCTAAAGCATGCGACGTCGCAAGGTTGTAGCTACAAAAGTCTGTAGACTGATGAACGAGCGATACCCAACTGCTTGGCAATAGCTGACGGTGACAAACCTTCTGAGCGTAGCTGCTTCACCTGATCTACTGGGATGCTAGGCTTACGACCTGTGTACTTACCGTCGTCCTTAGCCTTCTGGATACCCTCCATCTGACGCTCTTTCCTTAGGCTGGTCTCAAACTCGGAGAACACACCAAGCATCTGCAAGAAAGCCTTACCTGCTGGGGTAGATGTGTCCACAGGTTGTTCAGTAGCCTTAAGATCAACACCCTTAGACTGTAGCTGCTCAACGATAACAGACAGGTCCAACAGACTGCGGGCCAATCTATCAAGGCGTGTGACTACAAGCGTATCCCCTTGGCGTAGGAACTCTAGCAGGGTCTCAAGTTCAGACCTGCCTTTCATGCTTGTGCCAGATACCTTCTCACTCCTGACCACATCACAACCAGCGTTCTTCAACATCTCAGTTTGAATAGAGAGGTCCTGTGAGGTGCTGCTAACACGCGCGTAACCATATTTCATATCAATAGTGTCCTTTATGATTCTAGACCCTCTCAATATAGTGTCCGATATAACCAAATACAACCCTAATAAGACGCCAATAGTGTCCGATAGAACCGCTCTGCTACGGTATACCTCAGTCGGACACCTTTTGGGGTACTGGTGAGAAGTCCCGTTGGCGGGACCTTGGGTAGTTCAAGACTTTTTGACTTCGAGCTGGCGATCTAGGCTACCAACAAAAGCTGATCCCTTTGGTGTAGCTACCCAAGTTAGCTGAAGGGCGTAGTCCTGACTACTAGGCTAACGCCACTACAGCGGAAATAGCCCTAGGTGGAAATCAAGGGACGTAGGGATTTAGAGGGGCGGTGGAAATTAACGGACAAGGGAATTTTGGGCAACTACACCCCTAGGTGGAAATACAGCAAGAGGAAATTGCTCACCATAGTGCCTACCTACAGGTAGAAATTGCTTATGTTTTGACCAAGTATTTTGAGTTGGTCGCAGAGCAACCAGTGGCCATCAAACCTGTGATTCGCCCTTATTTACAAGGGGATACCTACAAAAATAAATATAAATAAATGCACTTTTCTCGAAGAAAATACTTGACAGAGGATTCCGATGGCGCAGCAACCTAAGGTAATTCCCTATGATGCTGAATAATGCCTGTGTATCATATTACACTATTGGAATGTATAGGGAATTTAGGGGAATTTGCCTAGGCCACCATCCTTTGTAATCATTCTGTCTATAGTACCATTTTGTCAGAGTACTCAAAGAACATTTTAGACTTCCTGTTCTCTAATAAATATCTGTAGGAAACCGGAACTTCAAAGTGTTCTGATCTTAAGTGTCGGGCTACCGCCCTCTATAGAGAGCGAAGCTGTCGCTTCTTGTACCTACAACAATGAGGATTATTAACCAGAAGCGTGAGCTTCGCCCACTACACTAACAAGTAATCAATTCTTAAAGTCTTACTTCTTTTTGTAGTTATACAGATTGAGTGTTCAATCCTTAAGAGGGTAGACCAAGAGTACCCTGACAAACTGGAAGTACATCTTAGGCCCTATACTAGAAGGGTAAGAGTATAGAATATCTCTTGAGTCATTCTGACAATTCGGGAGTCTCTCTGAGCATTAGGAATATCCCCCTACACAAGCAGTATATATGTACAGAAGAACCTGATTGATAGTCAGGGCCCAAAGAGCTGGTTACTCTTATGGTGGTAGGGATTTTCATGTTTCACCTACTACCGTCTCCTCCCGTGACAAATCCTAACAACGGTAGTCCTCCCCCTTATGCTTAGTACTGTTGTTAGCAGTGGCATGGTCAGGTTCTTCACCTTTTTCCTCCTAAAATTATAGGCCCGCCCCCCATGAACCCCCTCAAAGATTATAACGCTCACCAGAGGGACAACCTCCCCGAAGGGATCAGCTATGCTAATGGCCGCTATTGGTTTGGTGAGTATCGTAGCCTTTCCCTAGAGGGCATCCTCTGGCTGAAGAGCTACCTAGAAAGAACATCCCCACAATGAATAAAGATTACCCAAGCTATCCATTCCTTAAGGACATTCCCTACCTCCCTGCGGATGTCACAACCACCGAAGTGGTCAAAGATTTTGTAGCTACCTGCGATGGTCGCGCCGCTTGCAATAAAGAAGACCTACAGGGCATCATCTGTGCCATTCTTGGGATGCGTGACCTTAAGGCTTTCAAGCTACTCAAGTCCCATGACAAGGTGAACTTCACCAAAGGGCAAAAAGTAGCCATAGATCAGGTACTGCGCCACCTCATGGGTGACTTGTTGGTAGGCATCACCGGTGAAAAGAACCTCTACCGTGTATCTGACAAGATCAAGAAACCCACTAAAGTGCGGCCTGATCTACCCAATGAATTCAAGTTTCGTGTGACTGGTGAATATGTAAACTACCCCTCCGCTAAGGCTGTCCCTTGCCCTGAGGCTGTAAGTCTTATCTCAGGTAATCGTGCCTGCACCGTTACACTCCCCGATGTTGCGACCACCTTCCAATACATCTTAAACGGCCAAGACCTACCCCCACGATTGGGTAAGCTAGAGCCTCTGGATGATATCGCCGGTGGTAAGGACTTCACCAAAGAATTTCGTCAGGTCGTACACAAGGAACTGACCCGCTCCGGTTATATGGGCCTACTGATAGATGACGATAGCGACACAGCCCTTACGTTCGTTGTGTGCAGTCAATGGGCTAAAGACTTCCCCACCTTCCTTGAGCAGATCACACGTCCGTGGTTCCGCCATTGGAAACTAGACCTTGTTAAATTCTATGCTGAGATTGAAGACCATTTTGGTTCTGTAGCTACAGTAACAGGTCAGCCCACGATGCAGCTACTACGCCAGAGCGCAGGTCTAGTGGACCGCCCTAAAGACACATTATAATCCGCCTTGGTCTTGGTTGTCTCTAATCCGAATGCATTCGTCCATGTTGTCAAATTCGTACCCGAGCAAGATATAAGCCAAGTCGCTGGAGAGCGCAGATACCGATAAAGATACGCCTTCCAGTCCCTCTGGCAGCTCAGATTGTTGGTCCTCAGTCCAAAAAGTGGCAAGGTGGCGTTCGTTCTGACGTAGAGCCATCACCCATTCTTCAGGTCCGTCCCACAGTGCTCCATTTTTGATAAAATCATAGTTCTTGCTCGCACCATAAATGCCCGTGAGTGCACTACTAAGGTCCGCGAATGCGCTTTTTACAGATGAACCGTACCTATCATTATCATGGTCTTTGCCAATGCCGATTACTTGGCAAACACCTACTTCAGGGGCCGCAAACACTGTATACGATTCAAATTCTGAATGAGGTTTTGGAACAATAACGCTGAACTCAAACTCAGATATTTCTCTCACGACTTCGAGGTTTTCAATCGGAGTTCCCTTCTCGATCCCGAATGCCTGTGCAGATGCCCCTGTGGCTGAAACAAAAAGCAAGATTGTTGCTGCTGTAGTAATTAGTTTCGTTTTGAACATAACTGCGTGATTCCTATCCGTTGTATGAGCGTCAACCACCGTAATCACGATCATCTATGTGTCAATCTGTTGGCATCCAAATGGCACGATGACGCACTTCAAAAGCACCCACCCCCACATGACACCCACTTCCCTTAAACAATGCACCACAGTTGCCTGTAGTAATCCTGTCTATTTTGACGGTGAGTTGAACCCGTTCCACGTTCTGAAGCACAGCCACCTTTGTCTTAGGTGCATGTTCGCAAATAGAGATACCTTAAATGATAAACCTACCCACCCCGTATGATGTGAGAGAACTAGCAGACGCTCAATGGCTTGTAAGTCAACTCGAGGCATTTTGCTTAGAGCATGGCCACACCCAAGAGCAGGTTAATGCGTGGATTATCCAACAGCTAATGAACGATACAAAGGACACCCAAGATAATGACTGAACAACACTCCTCACAAAGCCGGAAGCAATCCAAAGAAGAATGGGATGCCTTGGTCAAGATGGCCGATCTCCAAGGCGACTTCCAAGTAGCGTTTAAGCAGTGGATCACAGATAAATCAAAGTCCCAAGATGTTGTAGCTATCGGTAAGCAATTGATGGAATTACAGAACCAGACTGGTAAGAGCGGTGGTCGTCTATCATCCTCTCAGGTGTACCATCGTATCTGTGAAGCTGAAGATTGTATCAACAAAGGTCTAGATCAACCCGTAGCCAAGAAAGACCTTAGCAGTGGTAAGCTGATCCGTAAGACAGCCGACGGTGGCACTACTTGGGTGCTCAAGCTGTAGGTACAGGGCGTGCTAACGCACACTAAGCTAGGGACTAGCGCCTCTACACCCCAGAGATAACCCTATATGGCAACCCCAAGCCCAAACTTTCTATCGTTATATTTCAAACAGTTATAAAATAATATTTCCTGACCCTTGTATTTTGGCCCCAAAAGGGATGTGTATATACATGAGGGCGGAAAAAATATCGGCTGGTGGCAACGCTGGCCTTTTTCTTTCCCCAAGCCTTCTAAACCTCGAACTTTACATCGCTAGCCTGCTCTAACCCGCAGGTACGTCACAGTGGCTAACTGGTGGCGCTATTGGCATGTCCGCAGTTCAAAAACCAAAGGAGAGAAAGAGAGAAGATGATCGGACATAATTCAAACCCCAAGCTGGTAGCCGCCGCCAGTGAAATCAACACCGAGCATAAGGGGATGCTTGCAGCGATAGAGGACAGTGAAACCCGCGCACGGCGTATTGGTCAGGTTCTGATTGATCTAAAACCAGTGTTGAAAGAGACAGGGGTGAACCTGACGGACTTCTGCAAAGAGCATCTGCCATTTGGTAAAACTGCCGCCTATGAGTTTATCAGTATCGCCAAAGGCAAGGTCACTCTTCAGGAATTGAACGCTCGGAAATATTCCGCGCCTGCGGAAAAACTTACTGCCCACAATAACAGCCAATACCGTGGCCCTTCTGAGGAGATGGCTCAGGCTATCCGTGATCTGGCGGGCTGTGGTGACGATATGGAGCCCGTATTGGAAGCTATCACGGACATCATCTTTGACCCTGAGAACACCAAATTCCGCGAGGCCAGAGTCCATGAATGGCTTGAGAAAGCATTTGATGGTGATGACAATGGTATGATCGCTGAACTCAACTTCCTGAATGAGAATAAGGATGACTGGATTGTTGAGGAGGAAGCCAAAAGTAGGGCAGACCAGATACGTGAAGACCTCAGTAAACTCACGCCTGATGAACAGTTGGAATACTTAGGTGGGCCACAGAAGTTCGTGGATCAGGAGAAGCTGGACAATAAACTTGAGGAAAACTTCGTCCCGTACAATGCAGCACTCACGGTACTCAATAGTTTGAACCGACTTCGTATCTACGGCGGCAAGGCTGCAATCATCGAACACGTCCGTCACGCTCTTGATACTTCCGTCAGGTTTCAGCCGTATGAAGCTGAGGCTCTTGTTCTCTTGGCTGAGGCCATCATGGAAACAAAGGATGAGCTTCAGGCGATGTATCAAACCAAGCCCGACCTAAACAAACTCAACTGAACAATCATAAAACCCAACATTCCCTAGAAAGGAACATAAAAATGGCACGCACCGCCAGTTACCCCGTTAAACTACGCCGCGATCATATCGCCCTCTACTGTGAACAGAACCACCCGTGTACCTTCAAACAGGTATTACAATTCGCCCAAGAGAAGCCATTGCCAGCAATGCCTGATGCGCTCTCAAAGCAAATCCATACAGTACGCAGTGACCTACACAAACTTAGGCAGGACGGATCAATCAAACCTGAGTGGCTAATTGTGAAGAACGATTGGTGAGCAAACGTAAGAACCTCACGTCGGCGTGACATTTCAAAGAACCCAGGTAGAATTCTCCCTAGGTAAAATACCCACGACAAAGAGCAATAGGGAGAATTCTCCCGATAGCTTCAAATAAGCCCATAGAGAGCCGTTAACACTCCCAGGCTACCCATATAACCAAAATACAGAGATGGGCCTATAAGGGGCCTCACAGCGCCTCTACGGGGCATCTGGGGGCCTCCCTATGCCTCCTTTAACCTACAGGAAGAGAAAAACATGACGATATTTATCACAACCCCAATCTTAGTCGCAATGGTCCAAATCTATGCAGGTTGGGAAATTCTATGAGGGACTTTAGAAGCGAGCGCTTCGCCCTCTATAGTGATGTTAAACCACGGCAAGACCAATTCGTAACCCAATACTACAAAGTCCTAAACAGTACGATCTATTCCAATCTTGGTAGGTATCACGGTCCTGATAAGGAAGAATTGGCCGCTCAGGTTTGGATTCTCCTAGTCGAGAAAATAACTGAGAAGGCGTACATCGACGAAGGTTGGCAAGGTGACATTGATTGCTTGAGACAGGCAAAGACCAAGATCAGCTACCTAGCCCTAGATGTGATGCGCAAGACTATCGCAGAGCAACAGGTAGTCACCGAAAGCTACGATAAACTCATTAGCGACCAAGATGAAGGTCTAAGCCTGCCGTCAGGGTTCTTTGAGGCTACCACTAATGAAGAAGACCTAAACCCTGAGCGGATACTACAGCGTAAGCAGTTGGCCCAAGCGATCAGGTCTTTTGCCACCAGTGAGTATGAAAATGCGATCTTAGATTGGGTCATGGGTGAGTGTATGGCCAAGCATATTATCGCTGAGTTCTCCGTAGGTAAAAACAACCTCACCAAAGACAGAAACGAACTCCTAGCCAAGATCAGGTCAGAACTCATTTTTGAGGATTATATTTGAGATGCATACCAGTAAAGTAACAGAAGAAACCAAAGCTAAAGTTGCTACCCTACTTAACAAGGTTGTAGCTACAGACCAGAATGGGACTTGGTTCTTTCGGTCGGACACAGGCACAGGTAAGACGACTGGTTTCATTGAAGCTGTAGAGAACTACGGTCTGGATGTAGCTATCGCTGTGCCTACCACTGAGGATGTGGATAACGTCTACAAAGCCTTTATTGATATGGGCCACCCTGCCGTTATGAAATGGTATGTGGGTAGCGGTACAGTCAAAGAGGACGCCAAGTTTAGTAAGGTTGTGATCGGTACACATAAGTGGCTCTTGGGCGATGCTAACCCTACAGGCCACACAGGTAAGAACCGTCTACTGATTATTGATGAAGTCCCAAACGATATTACTGCGATTGATCTTAAAGGTTCGGATGTAATACGCGCTAGGGAGGTAGCAGAAGCCTACAATCTTAAGTCTGTAGGTAGCTTCCTAAAGCTAGAGGATTGGGTGCAGGATCAACTAGCCTCTGATGATGTACGCCCTTCTTATGAAAAGATGGAATACCGCCCCAGCAAGAGCAGTACTTCCCTAGCTGATGTAGAGAAAGAAATTCTCAAGAAGGTAGACCGAGAGGAAGACAAGAAGGCTATCAGAAAGGTAACTACACTACTTGAGGCGGCTAAAGATGGTCGTGCTTACAAGTGTAAGGTTCGTAATACCTCTACAGGTGGCTTTCAGGTACTATTTGCCTGCTTCAAGTTTTGTAATCAGTGGTTCGATAAGCAGGTTATCTTTAGTGCCACATCTCACTTGGACGGGTTCCAATTCCATAAGGACAAAGACAGGCTATTGGACGTTGACGGTGTTCTGGTAGATTATAGCAACCTAAAGTTCACTCATGTCCCTTGGCCTAAGTTGGATAAGTACATCCCTAAGATCGTCGGTAATCGGGCTATGCGTCAGCTTGCTACAGACCACATCAAGAGCATGTTTGACCTAGGTTCTGGTACTACTCTTGTGGTCGTTCCTAAACTAATCAAGACCGATGTAGCCTACAGCCTGAATGCTTCACAAGAGGACGGTCAGGGCGCACATGAGGGTATGTTCCAAGGTCGTAAGGTGTATGTCACCAATTGGGGCAGAGACGTCGGTAGTAACGCTTACAGGGAGTGTGAGACAGTCATACTCTGGTCTAATCTGTATAAACCTAAGCACACCACTTTCTCAGAACTCTTAGCTAGGAATGAAGAGCGGGTTAATGACCACAACCTAAGTGAAGTTGAAGGTGGTAGGTTCACAGGTAGACCTAAGGGGCTACAACAAGGCCAACTCCTAGCTGGTATTAAACAGATGGGCTGTAGGGGGACTGCACGTAACGTAGACGACAATGGTATCTGCGCACCTATGCACCTTATCATGTCTTGGGATGGTCTTGAGGAAGCACAGCTAAAGGGCATCTTTCCTAATCTGCAATACAGGACACACACACCTACAGAAGACCGCCTCAAGCCTAGGGTGACTAGCAAACAACCAGTCCCTCAGAAGGTCCTACATACCCTCAAAGAAAAGTATCACGACAGGGTAGAAGTAAGTCTACAGGAAGTCTGCACATGGATTCCTAACGCCAAGAAGCACACCAAGAAGTTTGCCGAATGTAACGATATGTTCAAAATGCATGGGTGGGAGTTCATACCGACAGTAAAGGGCCGATATGGTGAACCTGCCAAGTTTGTAGGTAAGGGGTTCTAAACTCTTAGGGGTATTTCAATAAGTGGCAACTTATGGGTTGGCGATAGCCAGCTATCTAGGGGCTGGTCTTAAGTGACTGGTCCCTTTCTTTTTGACTAGAACATTATGAGAACATAGCTGTACTATTGCGTCATGCGGGATTGGGTAGAGCGCAGTAAAAAGAATGCCCCCCAAGCATTACACTAGGGGGGCATCACCTGAGGCAGGTACCGAAATTGGAGCAACGGCGAGTGCAGCATTGCGAGACGCACTCTAAAAAGCGAAGTATCTAACGTTTTTATTTTCTATCGGATGATCAGATTCCACAAATTATCTTGCAAATATCAGCGGGGAATACAGTCAAATCTGCCCTCAAGATGTCCACTATCGTTGGTGGACACTTTCGACACACTCTATGACATTCAGGGTGAAAGCATGACAAAGCTATCCGTTATAACAGGGCATAAGATTTACCTTCTCTGCCACTGTGGTCACCAAGCCAGCTTGCCTGTGTCTGACCTCTTGGAACGCCTACCAGACACCACAACGGTCGATCAAGTCACCAGAGCAGCCAAGTGCAAAGCATGTGGTCAGAAGGGCAATGTCAAAGCTATGCGGATCGTGTTTGCTACGCCTATCTAGATGCCATGGGGACGTTTCTTTTGACCTACGCAACTTCGGCAAATGGAACCTAAATTGGAACCTAAGCTGGACCCTATGCAGTTTGTAAAGTATTGATATTGCTAATTATTTATAAGATTTGTAGAGTCCCTGTCTCTCCGCCATTTTGGGCTCCACGCGACCCTTCCCAACACACTGATAGTAGGGCGAAAATCGGCGCTTGCGCGCTGATGGCGGTGTTTGGTCCGCTTGATTTTCTGCACATTTTGCACCGCAATTTGCTGCACAAACGGGGGATTTCTCCGCCATGAGCATCGCGAAACGAGGCCGCCTTTACCACCTCCGCCGCCGCGTCCCGCGCCGGTACCGGTGGATCGAGCGGCGCGAAACCGTCTGGATCAGCCTGCATACCGACTCGGAGATGATCGCGCGCAGCAAGGTGGATCGCGCGTGGTCCCAGATGATTGAGGCTTGGGAGGCCCGTCTGGCCGGGAATAGCGCGGACGCGTAAGCGCGCTACGAAGCCGCGCGTGATTTGGCGCGGGCGCGAGGCTTTCGCTATCTGGACGCGGGGGCCGTCGCCAAGCTGTCCGTGGAGTACGTGGTCGAGCGCGTCGAGGCGATCCCGGCCCCTGCCAACCAGCCCGATGCCATCGAGGCCGTCTCTCTTCTCGGCACCGTTCCTGACCCCCGGATCTCGGTCACCAAGGCACTGGAGCTCTATTGGGGCCTGGCCAAGGAAAAGACCCTCGGCAAGAGCGAAGAACAGCTGCGCCGCTGGGAAGCGCCCCGCAAGAAGGCGGTGAAGAACTTCTTCGCGGTCGTCGGCAACAAGGAGATCGCCAACATCACCCGCGACGACATGCTCGACTTCCGCCAGCACTGGCTCGACCGGATCGAAGCGGGAGAGGTCACCGCGAACTCCGCCAATAAGTATCTGATCCACCTGGGCGACGTGTTGAAGACCGTGAACACGATGAAGCGTCTGGGCCTGGCGCTGCCGTTGGGCGAGTTGTCCTTCAAGGAGGGCGAGAAGCAGACGCGCCCGCCCTTCGGCGACGACTGGATCAGGACGCGCCTGCTCGCCCCAGGCGCGCTGGACGGGTTGAACGGTCAGGCCCGCGCCCTGCTGCTCGGGATGATCAACACGGGCTACCGGCCCTCCGAAGGTGCAGCGCTCACGGCGGAGACGATCCGGCTCAATGGTGACGTGCCACACATCTCGATCGAACCCGAGGGGCGGCAATTGAAGTCGCACTATGCCCGCCGCATGATCCCGCTCACCGGCGTCTCCCTCGAGGCTTTCAAGCAGTACCCTCAAGGATTCCCGCGTTACCGCAACCGTGCCACCCTCAGCGCGGTCGTGAACAAGTTTCTCCGCGCCAATGGCCTGCTCGAGACGCCGCGCCACTCGATGTATTCCCTGAGCCATTCCTTCGAGGACCGGATGCTCGCCGCCGGGATCGACGACCGTATTCGCCGCGACCTCTTCGGTCACCGGCTCGACCGCGAACGATACGGCAAGGGCGCATCGCTGGAACACGTCGCAGAACTTGTTGCCCGCATCGCTTTCTGAGCCAGCAGCGCCCGCGCCCGGCGCTGCGCCTCCGACAGCCGCTTCTCTTTCTTCACGGCCGCGGCCAGCTCTGTCTCCAACCGCTCGAAGATCGGCGCGAAGGCCGGGTCAACGGAAACCAGCGCAGCCACCTTCAGAAGCGCCGCCTCTATCCGTGCAGTATCGACCGGCTGCGCCGGTTCGGTGCGTGTTGCTGATGGGCGTGACGGTGCCATGTCGAGCAGCATGAGGCGGCGCGTGCGTCATGTGCAGAGTAAGCGAACGCGCTGCGCAAAGCGGCCTGTCAGAGCGTGCAAATCGGATGGGGAGCCTTCCAAACGCGCGGCTCAAATCGAAGCACCGAAGTGAGCATCTTGGCGGTCGCGCCCGGCCCCCGACTCATGCGTCTGAGAGCGTCGTCCGAGCCTGCATTCTTGGGGCTTTGAACGCCGCCAAGAGCTGATTTCGGAGGGCAGCGGAAGACAACAGGAAGAAGGGCTAGATAAAAGCGCCTGCCACGAATGCCGCAAGTCACTGACGTGACTACCGTTTTCGCGTGCATGCAAATCGGTCGTGTGCAGGTTTCCTGCAATTTCGCAGTGTTTTCAGACCGCTGGTATGCACAATGAGGAAACCTGCTCTTGGCAGCTACTCCGTAGACGAGGCGACGAGTCCGAGCATCGAGCATCGAGCATCGAGCATCGAGCATCGAGCATCGAGCATCGAGCATCGAGCATCGAGCATCGAGCATCGAGCATCGAGCATCGAGCGTCGAGCGATGGTATCTCGCGCCCAACAATGGGAGCGCAAGATAAAAGAGGTGCGGCAACACGTGCCTAGGTGTCTGATATTGATGAACAAATCGCATGGCAACCCTCCAACCCTTGCCGCTCAAGGGCACCCAAATATCTGATTTTGCGTTGAATTTGACGCCGCAAAAAGCGCCCATGGGGAATGTGCTGCTGAATTATTGCCTCAAAGTCAGTGCGTTACCTGTATTGTCGCCGCATCACGTAAAGGGGTGCGGCTGAATAAAGTCCGTCACCACAACCGGTTGCCTGCCGAATGCGGCAACCCTTTTATCTCGCGCTCCATTGATGCGCTGCTTTCAGGCCATGTCTCGTCAAAACAATTCAGTGAAAGCTAGCTTGAAAGCTGGTCGCCGTGAGCGACACATGTGCATCAAGCGGCGGGCGCAACTCGAAAGCCTTGGGCGTCCGCGCGAAGTTCCATAGGCGGAACAAGCACCATTCCTCGCGCCGTTCTTCTGCTACGGCCAACTCGTTGCGCGAGATATGGAACGGTGTGCGTTCCCACCCGTTTGTGGTCTTCACCTCGATGAGACGCTGCCGTCCGTCTGCATCGAAACTGGCAATATCATAGCCCGCGCCATCCCCGTCTTCTTCGGAAACCCATCGGATTTTCTGCGCCAAGTCCTCCCGGCCCGCTGCAGTCAGAGTGTCGTGCTCGTGTTTCAAGACGCGCTTTTCTCCAGCCTTGCCAAGGGCGCGGTTGCGTTCATCCCGCGCGGCCACGTCGAACTTTCGGGCGATGTGGAGCATCTGCTCAAGCTCGTCCGGCGGCGGTTGGTTGGTCAAGGTCGGTGCAGGCCCGACCCAGATTTGCGCCGTCTCGGCCATGCCTTCCATCAGCCGGGAAGAAAGGGTGCGCTGCGTCCAGCCGGGGTTCATCGCCAACCATCGTGCGACGGCGTCGACCAAGCTGGTCTGGAAGTTGAACGCCGGTTTGTACCCGGTGATCCAGACCTCACCGAGACCCTTGAGCACAGCGCTGATGTTCTGATGTTTGAACTCGACCGACCCGTCGGAGCGGTCGTTAAGGCGCGGTAGAAGCTGCCGCCGATGCTCGGCCTTGTTGTAGGGACGGCCCGCCACATCGTCAGCCAGCATCGCGAAGTAATCCGCGACGATCAGGTCATTTTCAGCATCTGTCCACGCTTGGCTCGACATTGCGCCAGGCTAGGGGAAGGTTCGGAGTTTGTCACGAAAGCACGGGTTGCGGACTTTCGGCGTGGTCCGCGTCAAAGTCCGCAACGCGGGACCAAGTTGCCATTCGCTGCATCCGCGCCAATATCCGCTTTTACACTTTCACGATGGCAAAAGGGTCTTCCAAGCCGCAGATGGCGAGCGGCCGCCTGTCGTCAGTTCGCTGACAGATTCAGCAAGCGAGTGGCGATCGATGCGGAAGTGGCGGTAGAGGTCATTTATCGTGCCGGTTTGGCCGAAGTGTTCAACGCCGTGTGGGATGGTTTTGTGGCCTGCGACGGCCCCAAGCCATGACAGCGTTGCAGGGTGGCCGTCGATCACGGTGACGATTGTGCAGGTGTTTGGCAGTGTATTCAGCAGCGTCTCAACATGGCTCACGGCCTCTGGATTGCCCCGCGCAAGTTCGCGTTGGGCCGCCGTCCAACCGGCATTCAGACGGTCTGCGGACGTGACGGCCAGCACACCGACGTCGCGGCGGTATTCGCTGATGATACCCGCTGCGGCGATGGCTTCGGGGGCGACGGCCCCTTGGTACGCGAATACGATTGCGCAGTTTGGACCGGGTTTGCGCAGCCAGTACGCCCCGTCAATCGCACCTTGGCGAAAGCCATCGTCAACCCGCTTGCCCGGTTGTTCAATCGGGTTGGTTGTCAGCCGCAGATAGACTGACCCGCCGGTTTCATCGCGCAGCCATGTGCGCTCGTCAGGGTCGCCATCGCCACTGCGTTGCATGTAATCAAAAGCCCATTCCATGATGACCGAAAGCTCATCCACGAATGCAGGTTCAAACGCGGCCAGCCCGTCCTGTGACATGCCGATCAGGGGCGGGGCGATGGATTGGTGCGCCCCGCCTTCGGGGGCCAACGTGACGCCGGACGGGGTGCCCACCAACATGAACCGCGCGTCTTGGTAGCAGGCGTAGTTCAACGCATCGAGGCCGCGGGACACGAAGGGATCATAGACCGTGCCAATCGGGATCAAGCGTTTGCCAAACAGCGAATGCGACAGCCCCGCAGCGCCCAAGAGCAGCATCAGGTTCATCTCGGCGATGCCAAGCTCGATATGCTGGCCTGCGGGGTCGAATTCCCATTTCGCGGTTGACGGGATTTTGTGGTCTTTGAAGGTGTCAGCCTGCGCTTTGCGTGCGAACAGCTTGCGCCGGTTGACCCATGGGCCAAGGTTCGTCGTGCCGGTGACATCGGGCGACGTGGTGACGATCCGTGACGCCAATTCGCTGTCGCCTTTTGACAGATCATCAAGGATTTTGCCAAACCCCATTTGGGTTGAGATTTCACGGTCACTGGCAATGTCGATCTTGGGTAAGCTGATCGCATCGTCAGTAAATCGGCGCGAACCCTTGGCGAAAAACGGAACCGTCTTGAGGTATTTTTGGAACGCGGCGGGGTCGCTCACAGTCGCCAACGGCTCCCACTCATCGCCCGCATCCACACCCATATCCGCCTGCCAATCGGCCATCTGCGCCTTGCTCATCAGGCCGCCGTGGTTGTCTTTGTGGCCTGCAATCGGCGTGCCCCAGCCTTTGATCGTATAGGCGAGGAAACAGACGGGGCGGTCATGGTCAATGGCGGCGAATGTTTCGGCCATTGTGTCCACGCAGTTGCCGCCGAGGTTTTCCATCAAAGCGGCAAGGTCGTCATCGTTGCGTGCATCCAGCAACGCCGTGACATCACCTTGATCGCCCAGATCGTCCATCAATTGTTTGCGCCAAACGGCCCCGCCCATATAGGTCAGCGCGGAATAAAGCTGGTTGGGGCAATCATCGATCCATGCCTGCAATTTGTCGCCACCGGGTTCGGCAAAAGCGGCCCGTTGCAAGGTGCCGTATTTTACCCGCACCACATCCCAGCCGAAGGCATCAAAGACCTTCTCGGCCCTCTCGAACAACCCTTCGCGCACGATCCCGTCGAGCGATTGGCGGTTGTAATCGATTACCCACCACGTATTGCGCAGATTGTTTTTCCAGCCCTCTTGCAGGCATTCATAGATGTTGCCTTCGTCCAGTTCGGCGTCGCCCATTAGCGCGATCATGCGGCCAAGCGGCAGGTCTTTACCCCACGATTTGGCCTGCACATAATCCTGTATCATCGACGCAAAGGACGTAATTGCCACCCCAAGCCCGACAGAACCGGTCGAAAAATCCACATCATCAATGTCCTTGGTGCGCGACGGATAGCTTTGCACACCGCCAAGCCCGCGAAAGTTCTCCATCTTCTCGCGTGTCATGTTGCCCATGAGGTACTGCATGGCGTGGAAAATGGGCGAGGCATGGGGTTTGACCGCCACGCGGTCTTCGGGCCGCAGCACGCCAAAATAAAGCGCGGTCATGATCGACACCATGGATGCAGACGACGCCTGATGCCCGCCAACCTTGATCCCGTCCGCCTTGGGGCGGATGTGGTTGGCATGGTGGATCATCCAGTGGGACAGCCACAGCAGGCGTTGTTCCACGGTTTTCAGGTGGGTGTTTTGGTCAGTCATGTGAAACGCCTCGCGGGGAAATTGGATCGCCGCGCCGCCCGTTCAGCGGCGCAGCAGGTGGGATCAGCCGTTACGGTAGGTGTAGCTGTAGCCGTTCAACGCAGGCTGACCGCCCAGATGCGCGTAGAGCACTTTGGATCCGTCGGGGAAGAAGCCCTTCTTAATCAGGTCGATCATCCCCTGCATGGATTTGCCTTCATAGACAGGGTCCGTGATCATCGCCTCTGTGCGAGCGGCCAGACGGATCGCATCATTGGTCTCGGCGCTTGGCACGCCGTAAGCCGGATAGGCGTAGTCGGGGTTGATATGAATGTCCTCGTCTTCAATCGAATAGCCGCACTCGATCAAATCGCAGGTCTTATTGGCAATCTCTTTGACCTGCGCGCGTGTCTGATCAACCGTGCCTGACGCATCGATGCCGATCACACGATCCGCGCGACCATCTTTTTTAAAGCCGACGATCATGCCGCCTTGGGTCGATCCGGTAACAACACAAACCACGATGTAGTCGAACTTGAACCCAAGCTCTGCCTCTTGTTCGCGGACTTCTTCGGCAAAGCCTACATAGCCAAGGCAACCATACGGATGCACAGACGCACCGGCGGGGATGCCGTAGGGCTTGCCCCCTTCCTTCTTCACATCCTCAATGGCTTTTTCATAGCTGGTCCGGATGCCGATATCGAAGCCATCGTCCACCAAACGGCTGTCCGCGCCCATCAGGCGGGTCATCATAATGTTGCCGACACGGTCATAGACCGCATCATCATGAGGCACCCACGCCTCTTGCACCAACCGGCATTTCATCCCAATCTTGGCCGCCGTCGCCGCAACCATGCGCGTATGGTTGGATTGAACGCCGCCAATAGACACCAGTGTATCCGCCCCCGACGCAATTGCATCTGGCACGATGTATTCGAGCTTGCGCAGCTTGTTGCCGCCTTGGGCGAGGCCCGAGTTGCAATCCTCACGCTTGGCGTAAATCTCGACTTTGCCGCCGAGGGTCTGGGTCAGACGGGGAAGATGCTCAATCGGCGTTTTACCAAAAGTGAGAGGATAGCGTTCAAATTTTTCCAGCATGGTGTGCTCCTTTTTTCTACTGTCGAGAGTAACAAAGGTCGCGTGAGGGGTGCTTTCAAAGTTGTATCAAAAATTTGACAAAAAGATTATTGGACCGGAGAATTCAGCGTGATAAGTCTGCCATCGAGCCCGATAACGGAAGAATATTTCACCATGCCCCTGGATCGAATCGACAAACGGATGCTTCGCTTGCTGCAAGCGGACGGCAGGATGAGCAACGCAGACCTTGCTATGGCAGTGAACGTCAGCCCTGCGACGTGCCATAGGCGCACCCAAAGGCTGTTTGATGATGGTTATATTCAAACCGTTCGGGCGGTTGTTAACCCTGAAAGCGTGGGGCTGGGCGCGATTGCGATGGTTGGTGTTGTGCTGGATCGCTCAACGCCCGAGAGTTTTGCCAAATTCGAGGCAGCAGTCCTTGATCTGCCAATGATCCTCGATTGTCACCTCGTCGCCGGTGACTTCGACTACCTGTTGAAAATCCGAGTAGCCGACATGGCAGACTTTAATAGGTTCCACGGAAAGGTCCTAATTGCGTTGCCAGAAGTCAGACAGGCTCGAACGTTTTTTGTCATGAAGGAAGTGAAGGACGGTGCTCCGCTAGATTTCTGAAATTCCCAAAGCGGACGTTCGTGTAAGGCGCAGCATCGGTCATCTTGGGCTCAAAGCAGACTTTCGCTGCGGCACGGTTGAATGGCTGGTATGCCCCACATTTAAGCTGATTGGTTCATTGCCAGCGACTGTTTTTCTGGCTTGAATGTCACATGATGACGATCTACCGGATTTTTTGCTGCACAAAACGCAACACTGCAGAAATGCATTTCTCGCAATATCAAAGATTTAAGCCCTTGATGCGTATGCATTTTCGGACTGTCTCTCTGCCATCCGGTTCCTTGATTAATCAGGCCGGACCTGCTCAATCACAATCGGCGCACCCAAAGCCTCGGGCGCTCAGCGTTACGGGGTAGCATTGTCAGCCGGATACAGGCAAAGACTATCACCACAACGCAAGACACAAGCCGCTTGCTGCACTCACAGGTCTTTCGCGAAATAATGTAGATGCGGGCGCAGCATGGGCTGGTCCTTATAGGTCGTGGTCTCGATAGGTTCGTCCAATTCCACAAACCCAAGCTTGGGATAAAGACTGCGCATCTCGACATTGGGTGTGAGCGTATCTGCCACCAGACGCTTTAACCCCATGTTGCGCGCCGCTTGTTCCCGCGCCACGATCAATGCTCTGCCGGTGCCGGTTCCCCGCGCATCCCGGGTGACAAAAACCCGTTTCAGCTCGCCTGTTTCGTGATCGAGGCGCTTCATCATACCACAGCCAACGATCTGTCCATCCCCTTTACGCGCAACCACAAGACAGCCGTTCGGAGGCAAATAATCGTCCGCATGCGCCCAGAACTCGGCAAGCGCACTCTTTGGCGCAGCGGGATCAATTTCAAACCCCATCTCCCGCATCCGGACCACGATAAGCGCATAGTACTGGGACAAAATGTCATCGAGTTCGTCCTTGGGCGGCAGGCTCTCGCATAGTGCGATCGTGATATCGTGCATTGCAGTGCTCCATCTTCAGCCGAACACGTTTGGCGGCGCCGGCTGTCCCTGCAATGTGATCCAACGCAGGGATTCCAGCAAGGCTGTTGCACAAACCTGCCCGAAAGCGCCGGCCCACCATCCGTTGGCTGCCGGCGCTTTACGGCTATGCTGTCCTGATGCCGCCCCTACTCTGCCGCTTCCAGATAGTCTGTCATCGGCGGGCAGGTGCAGGTCAGGTTGCGGTCGCCCCAGACATTGTCGACGCGGTTCACGGGCGGCCAGTATTTGTCGATCCGGAACGCACCGGGCGGGAAGCACCCTACTTCGCGCGAATAAGGGCGGTCCCAATCCAGCACGAGGTCTTCCATTGTGTGCGGGGCGTTCTTGAGCGGGTTATTGACCGCGTCGATCTGGCCGTTTTCGATCTGGGCAATCTCGGCGCGGATTGCCAGCATCGCATCGCAGAACCGGTCAAGCTCGGCCTTGGTTTCGGACTCTGTGGGTTCCACCATCAGCGTTCCGGCCACAGGCCAGCTCATCGTGGGGGCGTGAAAACCGTTGTCGATCAGGCGCTTGGCGATATCATCTACTGTCACACCTGCACTATCCGCAAAGGGGCGTGTGTCGATGATACATTCATGCGCCACGCGGCCGGTTGGCCCTTTGTAGAGCACATCAAAGGCCCCTTCGAGCCGCTTGGCGATATAATTGGCGTTCAGGATCGCAACGCGCGTCGCCTGTGTCAGCCCTTCACCGCCCATCATCAGGCAATAGGCCCAAGAGATCGGCAAGAGCGAGGGCGAGCCGTAGGCCGCCGCCGACACCGCCCCTGTCCCGCCATTGGGATCACCGGGCAGATGCGGGATCAGATGGGATTTCACACCGATCGGTCCCATGCCGGGGCCACCGCCGCCATGGGGAATGCAGAAGGTCTTGTGCAGGTTCAGGTGGCTGACATCGCCCCCCAGATCACCGGGGCGCGACAGGCCGACCATAGCGTTCATATTGGCCCCGTCGATATAGACCTGGCCACCATGGTCATGGGTAATCTTGCAAACCTCGATCACGGTTTCCTCGAACACACCATGGGTCGAGGGATAGGTGATCATGCAGCCTGCGAGGTTGTCGGCGTGCTGTGCGGCTTTGGCGCGGAAATCGTCCAGATCAATATCACCGTTCGCAGCTGATTTGATCGGCACCACAGTCCAGCCGACCATCTGCGCCGAGGCTGGGTTCGTGCCATGCGCGGACATCGGGATCAGGCAGATATTGCGGTGCCCCTGCCCCTGCTCAGCGTGATAGCGCGCAATCGTCAAAAGCCCCGCATATTCGCCCTGCGCGCCGGAATTGGGCTGCATCGAGATCGCGTCATAGCCGGTCACATCACAGAGTTTCGCGGACAGATCGTCGATCATTTCGTGATAGCCTTCGGCCTGATCGCGGGGCGCATAGGGGTGCAGCAGCGCGAATTCGTCCCAGGAGACTGGCATCATCTCGGCGGCGGAATTCAGCTTCATCGTGCACGACCCCAGCGGGATCATGGCGCGGTCCAGCGCCAGGTCACGATCCGCAAGGCGGCGCATATAGCGCATCATTTCCGTCTCGGCGCGGTTCATGTGGAACACAGGATGCGTCAGATAGTCGGACGTGCGGATCAGCTTTTCGGGCATGTGATAATGCGGCGTATAATCCTTGTCCGCCCGCGTGATGCCAAACGCGCGCCAGACGGCCTCGATTGTCTCGGGCCGTGTGCGTTCATCCAGCGTGATCCCCACCTGGGTTTTGCCCACCGCGCGCAGGTTGATCCCTTCGTTCACCGCCGCGGCCATGACGGCCGCCTGCAAGGGCCCCACATCGACCGACACCGTGTCAAAGAAGGTTGCGGGGCGCACGTCAAAGCCCGCGTCTTTCAGCCCCTCAACCAGCCGCGCGGTTTTGCGGTGAATGCGTTGGGCAATGGCTTTCAACCCCTCGGGGCCATGGAAAACGGCATAAAACCCGGCCATCACCGCCAAAAGCGCTTGTGCCGTGCACACGTTGGACGTCGCCTTTTCGCGGCGGATATGCTGTTCGCGCGTCTGCAAGGACAGCCGGTATGCGCGGTTGCCGTGGCTGTCGATCGACACACCCACAATGCGGCCGGGCATGGAGCGGGCATAGGCCTTTTTCGTCGCCATATAGGCCGCGTGCGGGCCGCCATAGCCAATGGGCACGCCAAACCGCTGGGTGCTGCCGACGGCGATATCGGCGCCCATTGCACCGGGTTCTTTGAATAGGGTCAGTGACAGCGGATCAGCCGCAATCACACCAATGGCGTTTTCGGCATGCAGGGCCGCAATCTGGTCGGTGAAGTCACGCAAATGCCCGTGGGTCCCGGGAAACTGGAAGATCCCGCCAAAGACCGCCGCGGCATCCAATGTGTCCGGATCACCCACGATCACCTCGATCCCCAAAGGTGCGGCGCGGGTCTGGATGACAGCGATGTTTTGGGGGTGGCAGTTTTCGTCAACAAAGAACGCCTTGGCTTTGCTCTTGGCGACACGCTGCGCCATGGTCATCGCCTCGGCGCAGGCGGTTGCCTCGTCCAACAGGGACGCGTTGGCAATCTCCAGTCCAGTCAGGTCGGAGACCATGGTCTGGAAGTTCAACAATGCCTCAAGCCGGCCTTGTGAAATCTCGGGCTGATAGGGCGTATAGGCGGTGTACCACGCCGGATTTTCGAAAATATTGCGCTGGATTGCGGGGGGCGTGACCGTGCCATGATACCCCTGCCCGATCAAGGAGGTCAGCACCTTGTTCTTTTGGGCCGTCTTTTTCATGCGGCGCAGCAACTCTGCCTCGGACAGCGGCTTGCCGAAATCCAGCGGGTCTTTCTGCCGGATCGCAGCGGGCAATGTGTCGTCAATCAGCGCATCAAGGTCCTTCGCCCCGACCACTTCCAGCATCTGCGCCATTTCGGTCTGCGAGGGTCCGATATGGCGGCGGTTGGCAAAGTCATAGGGCAGATAATCGGTCGGGGTAAAAGGCATGTCAGGCTCCGCGCGTGTTCAGGCGATCATTGCGTTATAGGCTGCTTCGTCCATGTATTCGTCCATCTGTGACGGGTCGGACGGCTTGATCTTGAAGAACCAGCCATCCCCGATGGCGTCCTCGTTGGCGAGGGAGGGATTATCGGCAAGGGCTGTGTTCACTTCAACGATTTCACCGTCCAGTGGCGCAAGGATATCAGAAGCCGCCTTGACGCTTTCGATGACAACAATCTCGTCGTCCTTGGTCACGGTCGCGCCGACTTCGGGCAATTCGACAAAAACGATATCGCCCAGTTGGGTTGTGGCGTGCTCGGTGATGCCCACAACGATCAGGTCGTCTTCGGGGCGCAGCCATTCATGTTCTTCGGTGTATTTCATCGGGGCTCTCCAGAGTTAACGTTTGAAATTGGCAGGGGTAAAAGGCATCGCGGCAACAGTCAGCGGCAGCCGTTTGCCGCGCAATTCGCCCCAGACGGTGGTGCCGGTGGCAGAAAGGTCCGTGGGCAGATAGCCCATCGCGACAGGTGCGCCGACGGTCGGGCCGAAACCGCCCGATGTGATCGTGCCAACCGGAGTGGCAGCGTCCTCGCTGGCAAAAAGCGGCACACCTTCGCGCATCGGCGCGCGGCCTTGCGGGAGCAGGCCCACACGTTTGCGCGCAACACCCTCTGAAAGGGCGGGCAAAATGACTTCCGCGCCGACAAACCCGCCAGCGCGTGCGCCGCCTGCGCGGCGGACCTTCTGGATCGCCCACCCAAGGGCGGCCTCGGCAGGGTTTGTTCCTGCGTCGATATCATGTCCGTAAAGGCAAAGACCCGCTTCAAGGCGCAGACTGTCGCGCGCGCCCAACCCGATGGGGGCCACATCGTCATGTGCCAATAGCGCCTCTGCCAAGGCCACCGCCTCATCCGCAGGAACCGAGATTTCATAGCCGTCCTCGCCGGTATAGCCCGACCGCGAGACCCAGCATTCCGCACCTGCGAGTGTCAGCGTCGCAACATCCATAAAGCGCATATCAGCGGCGCGCGGATCGAGGGTGGACAGCACAGCCTCTGCCGCCGGACCTTGCAGCGCCAAAAGCGCGCGGTCGGTGATTTCGGTCACGGACACATCGGTCAGTTCGGCTTGCATATAGGCAATATCGTCTGCTTTGCAGGCGGCGTTCACAACGATGAATGCATGATCGCCACGGTTCGCCAGCATCAGATCATCGCGGATGCCGCCCGCCGCATTGGTGAAAAACCCATAGCGCTGACGGTTTTCGGCCAGATCCAGAATGTCCACTGGGATCAGCCGCTCCAGTGCCGCCGCAGCACTTGTGTAATCGGCACCCGTTACACGCACCTGCCCCATGTGGCTGACATCAAACAGGCCTGCCTTTGTCCGCGTGTGCTGATGTTCCTGCAGCACGCCCATCGGATATTGGACAGGCATATCATAACCGGCAAAGGGCACCATTTTTGCCCCCAGCGAAAGGTGAAGCGCATGTAGCGGGGTTTGGTGCAGATCAGACATTGCCAAGCCGTTCCTTCTTTCCGGCCGACACGATCTCGCGATCAAACGGCACCACGTGGGCACGGCAGCGGATGCCGACGTGCGTGATGCCCCCTCTGTCCTGATGCCTGAGATTGCTATCCCTTCGGCGGGCAGCGACCTGCCACTCTCCAGAGTTTTCTTGCCTACGTCGGTCCTGTGGCCTGAGAGTTTCCGGGGCGGTTGCTCCTTCGGCACCAACTGGGTTGGTTCTCCCGACGTCGATTGCGACGCAACTTGCCCCGTTCCCGACCTGCGCGCAAGAGATTCGATACACGCGAAACCTCTAAATGATCGGCAGTTCCGGCGCGGCACGGGTCGTCAGCAAACGCCCCCCTTCGGGTGTCACCACGATGTTCTCTTCATGCACCATCATCAGCCCGTCACCGTAAGACACAGAGGGTTCCAATGTAATGACCATATTCTCTTGCAAGACCGTCGCATCAAAGCCCGCGAGCGAGGGTTGTTCGGTCAGTTGCAGTCCCAATCCGTGCCCCAAACGACCGATGTCACCCCCGCTGTCCTGTATCTCGGCGATCACTGCGTTCATTGCGGCACAAAGGGCCTGACAGGTGGTTCCGGGGCGCGCTGCGGCGATCCCTGCTTCTGTTGCGCGCCAGAGTACGTCATAGGCAAGTTTGGCCATGTCATCGGCCCGCCCGATTGCCCAGTTGCGATCAAAATCGCAATAATAGCCGTCGCAGACCATGCCACTGTCCAGCATCAGGATATCGCCCTTGGCAAGCGGTGTGCCGTCCGGCGGCGAGATGACATCCGCATAGCCCCCCTGTGCCGCCGCCCCCACCACATAGGGCGCGCCGTCGGCACCCTGTGCCAATGCGGCGCGCCGAAACTCGCGGAACACAGCATCGAGCGGCGTGCCTTCTTGTGCAAACGCGGGCACCTGCGCAAAGGTCGCCGACCCGATCGCGCAGACATGCGCAAGTTTCGCAATCTCGGCGTCAGATTTCACCATGCGCAGGCCTTGCACCAGCGGCCCCGCATCGGAGACCTGAATGCCCGGCAATCCCGCCATCAACCTGTTCCAATCTGCCAAAGGCATGCGCAGATGTGTCTCGTGGCCCAGCATGACCCCGATCTTTGTGCAAGGCGCCAACAGCTCAGTCAGCAAGCTGATCCCGTCATCCGCAGGACAAGGCGCGCACCACGTGCGGATGTCATCCACCCATGTCTGACGCATAAGAGCAGCGCCGATTTCAGGGATGATCGCGACGGGCTTGCCGGCTTGCGGCACAAAAACAAACCATGGCCGTGTCGGGCTTTGCCAGAACAGAGTTTGGAAGCCGGTGAAATAGGTGACCTCTGCTTCGGTCATCAGCAACAGGCCATCAAGTCCCTGCTCCGCCATCTTTTCCTGCGCGCGCGTTGTACGCGTGCGATATTCAGCCTCCGGAAACCCGCGTGTCGATGGTGCCGTCATCTGGGCACCGTGCCTGATATCGCGCGCCCGCTGTGTTTGAAAATCTGGCCGAACCCCTGCAGGTCATCCATGATCCCTGCCCTGCGCAAACACGACCAGAATTGCGCCTGATTTGAGGTAATGACCGGCTTACCCACGATCTGTTCGATCTCGTCGACGACCTCAAGCGCGCGGATGCCGCTGCAGGACAGAAAAATCGCATCCGCATCCGGGCGGTCGAGGTCCAGCGCAAACTGCTTCCAGTAATCGGGTGTGACACGGCCAAATTCAATGCCCGTTGCCAGTTGCAAACCCTGAATATCCAGCACGTCAAAACCCGCTTGTGCCAGATAAGCGGCCTCGGCGGTGTTGATCTCGTCCAGATAGGGCGTGCCGACGACGATCTTTTGCGCGCCCACTTCACGCAACGCATCCATCACACCGGTGACGATGCACATAGGCTGGGCCCATGGCGCACCTTTGCGGATTTCGCGAAAGACGCTTTGCTCGCCGCAGATAATCGAGCCGGAGGTACAGCAATAGCTGATCACCTCGGGGCGCATATCGGGCTGCAGGCGCGAGGCGGCATCGGCCATATCGTCGATGTGTCGCGCCAGCGTTTCATTGGTGGTGTGATCATCCGTTTTCAAACGGGTGAAATGGACGGCCACACCATCGGGGGCCATATCCATGCAATCGGCCTCGCAGGCCAGATCAGTGGACATCAGGATAAATCCCAGCCGCGCGCGATGGTGGCGGCCTGCGTCCATTTCGGGTGTACGGGGTTTGGACAGGATCATGCCCAAGTGTTAGGTCGCCACGCGCAGATTCCAAAACGAAATCTGCGCGCCTGCTATAATCAATCGCCGTCGGCGACACCTTCCGCCCGCTTGCGCGCACGGCGTGCACGGTAACTTGGCAAAAGCACCAGCAGAAGGGCCAAAACCAGCAGGCCCAATGTCATCGGACGCTCAAGGATAAAGCCAAGCCCCTGATAAAGCTGCATGGAGCGCGCAAAGTTGTCTTCCAGCATCGTGCCAAGGATGAACCCGATCAAAAGCGGTGCCAGCGGATAATCCGCAAACCGCAGGATCGTGGCGACCACACCAAAGCCCACAAGGATCAAGAGCTCGGTCGCGTTATTCTGCCCGATATAGGCCCCCATCAGCGTAAAAAACAGAATGAAGGGGATCAGGTAGTTGCGCGGGATCGAGAGGATCTTGGCGATATAGGGGATCAGCGGCAGGTTCAGCACCAAGAGCACCAGATTGCCGATGAACATCGAGATAATGACAGCCCAGAAAATCTCGGGCGTGTCCGTCATCAGACGCGGACCGGGGGTGACATTCAATGCAATCAGCGCGCCCAGCAGGATCGCTGTGGTTCCCGACCCCGGAATACCCAAGGTCAACAGCGGCACAAATGATCCGGTACAGGCCGCGTTATTGGCTGTTTCCGGCGCAGCGAGGCCTTTGATCGACCCTTTGCCGAATTCGGCCTGCTCTTCGCCTTTGGCAAGGTTGCGTTCCACAGCATAGCCGAGGAAAGACGCAATCGTCGCCCCTGCACCGGGCAAAACGCCGATGAAAAAGCCTTGGACAGACTGACGCCCGATCACCGGCAACATTGCCCGCCCTTCGGCGCGCGAAAAGCGCAGATTGGTGATCTTGTTGCTACCGCCTTCGGCATTGCTGGCCCCGCGTGCGGGGTTCAGCACAAGAAAAAGCGCCTCTGGCAGGGCAAACATCGCCATCGCCAGTGTGATAAAGCTGATGCCGGACTGCAGGTCCATCATGCCCATGGTAAAGCGCGGCATGCTGAACAATGCGCCCTCGCCCACGGTGGCAAGGATCAGACCCAGCAGGGTCATCATCAGCGCCTTACCCACTTGCCCTGTGCCGGCGAAGGCTGCGATGGCCGACAGACCAACGACCATCAGCGCAAAATACTCGGCCGAATGGAACAAGAGCGCAACGGATGAAAGCGCGGGTGCAAAAACCATCAAAAGGATCGCCCCGATCGTACCGCCCGCAAAGCTACTGACGGCCGCGATGGTCAGCGCCTTGCCAGCCTGCCCCTTGCGCGCCATCGGATAGCCGTCAAAGCTGGTGGCGACGGTCCCTGCCACGCCGGGCGCATTCAGCAGGATCGACGAGGTCGAGCCGCCAAAGATCGCACCGTAATAGACGCCGGCCAACAGGATCAGCGCCGCGGCCGGATCACCCAAGGTAATCGCCACCGGGATCATGATGGCGATAATCGACATCGGCCCCAGACCCGGCAACATGCCGATGAATGTTCCGATCAGACAACCGAACACCACCATAAGGATGTTCTGCACGGAAAAGGCCGCTTCAAGGCCAATCAAAATTCCTTCAAGCATTGCCTACATCCCCATGAAAAACGGAAAGGGCCGCAAGAAGATGCCAAGCACCTCTTGGACCAGATACCACACAAAACCTGTGGCGAAGACCGCAACGGGGATCATGATGTGAAACTTGCGCTCACCCAGGATCGCGCTGCCGGCCACCAGAAAGACGGTGGTCGAGATCAGAAAACCCGCAGGCCGCAGCATCAGCGCGTAAAGCACCATCAGCGCCAGCAGCATCAGCGCCTGACCGAGTTTGTATTCATGCAAACGGCGATAGTTGATTTCAGTGGCCGAGGGGCCCGCGTCGCTGTCGTCGGTCTTTTCCAGACCCAAAAGCACAACCAGACCAACGATAATCCCGAGAACGGCCAGCACCTTTGGAAAGGTCGAGGGCCACACAGGGTTACGTTGCATAAAGGGGGGAAGAAGCTGATCCATCGTAAAGAATGCGGCATAGCCATAAACGCAGCAAAATAAGACAAAGATCAGCGCGATCCAACGATCCAGCGCCATGAATTCCCCTCCCTGAAAATTCGTGTAGTGAAACCGTCCCGCATGATCGCGGGACGGTAAGGTATTGCGGCTTAGTTCTTAGAGAAAGCCGAGTGTCCGCATCAGGTCACCGATTTCCTTTTCCTGGTTGTCCAGGAATGCGCGGAAGTCTTCACCGTTGTTGTAGATGTTGACCCAGCCGTTACGCGCGCGGACTTCTTCCCACTCGGGTGTGTCGTACATCGCAGCAATGGCGGCCTGCATTTTCGCAACCTGTTCGTCCGCCAAACCGGGTGCAGCAAAGAAGCCGCGCCAGTTGATGAATGTGGTATCGAGACCCTGCTCGACCATTGTGGGCGCGCTGTCATAGGCAGGTACACGCTCGGGGGATGTCACGCCGAGAATGCGGACTTCGCCCTGGTCGGCCAGCGCAATCGCCTCGGAAAAACCGGTTGAGAGCGCCTGGATTTCACCGGACAGCAGACCTGCCATGGCAGCGCCACCAGCGTCATATGGAATGTAGTTGAACGCTGTGGGGTCTTCGCCAGCGGCCTGCATTACAGATGCCGCAACTAGGTGGTCAAGCCCGCCGGGCACAGACCCACCACCAACGGCGAAGCCCATGCCGTCTTCACGGTACGCAGCCAGCAGATCATCCATCGACTGGATCGGGCTGTCGATGCTGACAACAATCGCCGCATAGTCACCAACGGTGCCGGCGATCAGTGTCAGGTCACGATAGCTTTGTGGAAACACGCCTGTGAGCGAGCGGATGATGATCGGTGTGGAATTCACCATCATGGTGTTCTGCAGTGATTCCGCATTTTCGATCAGGTGGGCAATCGCAACACCGCCCCCGCCACCGGACATGTTCTCGTAAGATGCGGTGCCGACAAGGCCGGAAGCAGTCAACGCCTCACCAGTGCCACGGGCAGTGCCATCCCAACCACCACCAGCGCCGCCGGGGATCAGGAAATTAATCTCGTCCATCACCTGATGGCCGCCAGCGGTTGCTGGGTTTGTAAAAGCGAGTGTGACGGCCGCAGCGGCCATCACGACCCGGCGGGTCATGTTCAATGTCATCTGTATTCCTCCCATTTGACAGGCGCGGTTTCCCCGCCCATGCTAAATAACCGCATGCGAAGCTGACACGAGCCTGACACCAGATGAATTAATTCACGCACGTCCCGATTTGGGGCTGTGCGGACCGAGGAGAAACCGATCAATGCGCTTTTTGCTCGTTGAGGATAACGAAGAACTGGGGGAGGCCGTGATCGCGCGCTTGTCGCTTGACGGACATGCTGTGGATCATGCCATGACATTGGCCGAGGCCGAGGAATGGCTGGCCATTGCGGACTATGACCTGATGCTGCTTGATGTGATGCTGCCCGATGGTGACGGTCGTGAATTTTTGCGCAAAACACGGACAGTCGAGCGACTTCCGGTGATTGTGCTCACCGCGCGCAGCCAAGTGTCCGACCGCGTGGATACGCTTGATATGGGCGCTGATGACTATATCACAAAACCATTTGATTTCGGTGAGTTAGAAGCCAGATGTCGTGCAGTTCTGCGCCGTCGCGGCACGCCGACACCCGCACTTATTCCGCTTGGCACGGCGCTCTTTGACCCGTCAGGCGGGACCCTGCAGCAAAACGGCGACACAAAGCCCCTGCGCAACCGCGAACTGCGCCTGCTCGAAGTCTTTGCGCGCAACAAGGGGCAAATCCTGTCCAAGACCCAACTGCTTGACCGCCTGTTCTCGCAGGATGCCGAAGTGAGCGAAAACGCAATCGAGGTTTATGTCGGCCGCCTGCGCAAGCGGCTTCAAGAGGCCGGGGTCGAGATCGAAACAGTGCGCGGTATCGGATACCGGATGACATGGCCATGAGTACCATCAATTCGCTGCCGTTCTGGTGGCGCTCCATCGGCCAACGCCTGACGATCCTGCTTGCGGGTGTCGCGGCTGTGCTGGCTATCCTGTCATGGTGGACCGTTACGACCTTCGCACGCGAAGCGGCCGAACAGACCCAAGACAACGTGCTTGTCGCCTCGGCCACCACGATCGCCGAGGCGTTGCGCAGTGAACAGGGCACGATTCTGCTGGAACTGCCCTATTCAGCCTTTGCGATGCTGGATGCGATCGGTCAGGACCGCGTGTTCTACCGCGTGTCTGCTGAGGGTGTGACGCTGACCGGCTATGATGATCTGGCCGAACCCGTTAATCCGGTCGGCCGGCCCGGGGCTGCGACTGTCCGCACGATGAATTATCGCGATGACATGGTCCGTGCGGTCACCGTCCAACGCACGGTTCTGGCAGGCCAACAGCCAGTCCCCGTTCTGGTCACTGTCGCTCAGACGCGTACAGGAGTAGAGGCGATTGGCTCTGAACTTTCACAAACAGCCGCAGGGCTTTCCGTGGCGCTCTTTGTGCTTGCCGTGGGGCTCGGGGCCGTTGCAGCGAGCAACGCATTGAAGCCGCTTAACAGCTTTGCACAGGCCGTATCACGGCGCGGCCCGGCCGATTTGCGACCCTTGCGCCGCCAGGTTCCCGCGGAACTGTCACCACTTTTGATTGCCCTCAACCGTCTGATGGAGCGGTTGGGACAATCCATCCGGCGGTCCGAGGAGTTTATTGCCGAAGCTGCGCACCGCGTCCGCACGCCCTTGGCGACGGTACGGGTGCAGGCAGAACTGGCGCTGCATACAGTTGAAAAAGAAGAAGAAAAACAAATGTTGCGACGGATTATCCGTGCAGTCGATGAAAGCTCACGCTCCGCCAGCCAGCTTCTGGATCATGCCACGGTCAGCTTTCGTGCCGATGCGCTGGCGCAGGACCACGTTGATCTGGCGGAACTGGCAGCGCGTGTGTCGGACGGGCTTGCACCGACCGCCGACATGAAAGACATCGCGATCATCCTGAATTGCCGCGGCCCCGCTGATGTGCGCGGTGATGCGATTTTGCTGGAAAGCGCGCTGCGCAATGTTCTGGACAACTCTGTCAAATATTCGCCTGCGGAAACCGACATCAATGTCACCCTTGACCGCATGGACGACAAATTCTGGCGCCTGACGGTGCGCGATCATGGGCGCGGGTTTTCCGCGCCCTCCTTACCGGATCTGACCGCGCGCTTTCAGCGCGGCACCAACGTCGATCAGGTGGTCGGATCCGGCCTTGGGCTCACCATCGCAAAAGAAGTGCTTGATGCCCATGGTGGCCGTATCGAACTGACAATTCCCGAAGATGGAGCAGGCGCATGCGTTTCCCTGATCTTGCCCGCAGCCTGATTGCGGCAGCACTCTTGCACTGTCTGGGCGGGCCACTGGCCGCCTTGGAACTTGAAGACCAGAAATTCTACCCCGGCACGGGTGAGGTTGTCCTCAAAGTGATCTCGACCGGTGACCTGGAGGTTTTCGAGCCCTTCATTCTGGCATTTCAGGCCGAAAACCCCACGATCGGTATCGACTATTCGGTGACCTCAAGCGCCGAGTTGCATCGCGCCCTTACGCAGGGTGCGGTGTTTGATGTCGCCATTTCTTCGGCGATGGACCTGCAATTCCAACTGGCCAATGATGGTGCGGCACAGGCCTATACATCCCCCGTGACGCAGGCCCTGCCCGTCTGGGCACAATGGCGCAATCAGGTCTTTGCCTTCACTGCAGAACCCGCCGTCGCGGTCATCTCGCGCGAGACTTTCGCAGGTATCGAACGCCCAACAACACGCCAAGACCTGATCGCGCTGCTGCGCCAGAACCCCGAGATTTTTCAGGATGCGATTGGCACCTATGATGTCCGAAGTAGCGGTCTGGGGTATCTTTTCGCGACCCAAGAGGCCCGCAATTCCGATACCTACTGGCGGCTGTCCGAACTGATGGGTTTGCGGGGTGCAGCACTCTACTGCTGTTCGGCGCAGATGATCGATGATGTGGCCGCAGGCCGGTTGTCATTGGCCTATAACGTGCTGGGGTCCTATGCAGCCGAACGGATCGCACGTGATGACCGGTTGGAAATTCTGGACCTGCAGGATTATGCCACGGTCATGCTGCGTACAGCACTCATCCCTGCAACGGCGACGGAGACGGCTAGCGCGGGGCTCTTTATCGACCGCCTTTTGCAGGAAGGGATGCGCGACGAGTCGCGCGTTTGGGCCCTGCCGCCTTTGGGCGCCGCCGAGACACCCGAAGCCCGCGCCTATGGCCCGATCCGGCTTGGCCCCGCACTCCTGGTTTATCTTGATCGGCTGAACAGAAACGCGTTTCTGAGCGCGTGGAGCGATGCCATGCTGCAGGACGCTGCGGACAATCCCTAGCGCGCCAGAACCAACTCGGCCTTTAACCCGCCGAGCCTTTCGCTCACCCCCAAGCGCAGGACCCCCCCATGGGTACGCGCGATATCGGCGACAATCGACAGGCCAAGGCCGACACCGCTGCCCTTGTCCTGATTGCGCGCCGGATCAAGGCGGACGAAGGGGCTCAGCGCCTCGTCATAGCGCTCTGGCGGAATGCCGGGACCGTCATCCTCAACCCAGAACCGGACCGCCCGATCCGTCACACTGACCCCGATTTCGGCCCGTGTGCCATAGCGCAGTGCATTGCCCACCAGATTGTCCATTGCACGGCGGATGGCCAATGGGCGAAGACTGACTTCTTCCTCCGCGCCCTCGATCCCCCCCAGCGTCACATTCTGCTGCATCCGCGTTGCATCAGCCAAGACGTCCTCGATAATGCGGCCCGGGATCGTTGGTTCAAGACTGTCGCCGGCATCGGTGCGGGCAAAATCCAGAAATGCGTCCAAGAGCCGCTCCATATCATCCACGTCATGCGTTAGCGGCGCTGCGTCCTCGGGGTCCAGCATCGAAAGCCCCAACCGCAGGCGGGTCAGCGGTGTGCGCAGATCATGGCTGACCCCTGACAGCATCATTGTGCGGCTTTGGGTCTGGCGCTCGAGGCGGTTGCGCATATCGAGAAACGCCATTCCGGCAGCACGGACCTCAATTGCGCCGGTTGGTGTAAACGGGGTGATCCGGCCCTTGCCGTAATCCGTGGCAGCACGGGCCATGCGTTTGATCGGACGGAGCTGGTTGCGCAAAAAGACATAGGCAATCGCCGTCATGATACCGCCCAATACGACCATGATCACCAGCAGTTGATGCGGATTTGAAGCAGACACGCGCGCGCGCCGCAAATCCATGCGCAAGGGCCCGTGCCGGGTATCCACCCAAACCACCACCCTGCTACGCTGTTCCAGCGAGACAGCCAGAATACCATTCACACCCGCGCGCAGCGTTTCAATGACCGTGCCGCCGGTGAGGTCTACAAAGGGAAGAATATCCTGCGTGATCAGATCATCCGCCGGCAAAACAGTGTCGATTTCCAAGGGCCCATCAATCCGCGCGAGGGCTGTGCGTGCGTCTGCAACTGTTGTCTCGGTATTTGCCGTATCCACCAAAAAGCGCAGTTCAATGTTGACGGCACTTGTCATCAGGCGGGTGACACCTTCAAAGTGGCGCTGGATAAAGACAACAGAGACAAGCAATTGCAGCAGCAGAATTGGCATAACCAAAATCAGCGCCGCGCGCGCGTAAATGCCTCTCGGCATGTATTTTTTGAGCCAACCAAAGAACATTTTGCCACGCTAGCGTGCCATGGACGAAACGGAAAGCGGTTGTGATGGCAGAATTTTCTCCCGTTGCAGGCAAGCCGCTGGATCTGTCCGACGACTTGCAACTGGTGCTGGCACCAAACCCTTCGCCCATGACCTATCTGGGAACCAACACATTTCTCCTGGGAAGGCAGACGCTTGCCATCATTGATCCGGGGCCTGACGATTCGGCACATTTGGCGGCGCTGGAAGCAGCTATTGCGGGGCGTCCGGTCTCACATATCCTGCTCACGCACAGCCATCTGGACCATTCTCCACTTGCCGCAACTTTGCGTGAGAAACTGGGCGCGCCGACCTATGCGTTTGGCGACAGTCGCGCAGGGCGCAGTGCCGTGATGCAGCAACTGGCCGCAGAAGGGCTTGCCGGAGGCGGCGAAGGCATTGACCATGCGTTTTCGCCTGACCGTACACTCAGTGACGGCGAAATGCTGTCTGGTGCCTGGGGCGACATCACCGCCCTGCACACGCCAGGGCATATCGGGAACCACCTTTGTTTTGTCTGGAACGACGCGATCTTTACCGGCGATCACGTCATGGGCTGGGCCAGTTCGCTGGTCTCTCCGCCCGATGGGGACCTGAGCGATTTTATGTCCTCCTGCGCAAAGCTCCAGAGCCACGATGCGCGTGTCTATTATCCCGGGCATGGTGCGCCGGTCACGCAACCGGCGGCGCGGCTCGCGTGGTTGATCGCGCACCGCAAAATGCGTGAGGCGCAAATCCTTGCAACACTCGCCAACACACCTGCAACCCCCGCCATGATCACGTCAGCCATCTATGAGAACCTTACAGCTGGCCTGGCAACAGCGGCAGAGCGTAACGTCTTTGCGCATTTGGTCGACCTTTACAAACGCGGCAAAGTCAGTGCCGCACCGCAGCTCGCAACAGGTGCAATATTCACCTTGCGCGCGTAGGGTCAGGACCCGTTCACGCCAGAGCAACAGTCTGCCGGATTTCGCGCTGACATGGTGCAAGATCGCAGCAAGATCAGGGAAAGGACCTCACTGTTTCCACGCTTTGCAAAGCAATCCGAGACCCGTCTGCGCCAAGCCCGTAAGCCGTGATTTTCATATGATTCCAGCAACTTTGGCCGCTGTGACATAAAGCGACTATCGCAACCACTCCCCAAGCCATGGATGTTTTTTCAAAATCGCGCTGACGCCGTGTTTTAATGGGTCAAAACGCGCGCAACGGATGCATTTGAAAAGTTTCGCAAAAACACCACAAAACCCTCTGGACGTCTCGGAATCGCATTGCTATATGGGCCCGAGTGTTCCGACGTAGCTCAGCGGTAGAGCAGTTGACTGTTAATCAATTGGTCGTAGGTTCGATCCCTACCGTCGGAGCCAATTCCCCATCTAAATGAAGATTTTTAGGGTCGTATTGGCCTTAAAACGCGTAACGGCACGCCGATGCCGCGCGTCGTATTGCAACGCGCGGCAAATACCGTTTCATTAAGCGCGTTCAGGGCAAATCAAAAGTCCTGCCAGATATCGTCACGGGGACTTCCCCCGCCAATGACCTTGGCCGCTGCAGGCCTTGCGTCATGATAGGAAGGCAAGTCGGGGGCATGCTGTGCCGGTTGCGGGACAAATTGCATGATATTGTCCTGAACGGCAGAACCACCGATTGCGGTTTCATCCAGGCGGAAATGCGTGACCAGTTCCTCAAGTTGCGCTGCGTCGCCATTCAACGCGTGGCTGCTGGCAGTTGCTTCTTCCACCATTGCCGCATTTTGCTGTGTCACCTTGTCAAGCTGGGTCACACCGATGTTGATCTCGCCAAGACCAATTGATTGTTCTTCCGCGCCTGATGCAATTTCGGCGACAAGATCAGAGATATGATTGATATGACTTGCAATTTTCGTCAGCACCTCGCCGGCTTGCCCGACAAGCGTGACACCGCGCTCGACCTGACCAGAGCTTTCACTGATCAGTGATTTGATCTGTTTGGCTGCATCCGAGGAACGCTGCGCAAGCGCACGCACCTCTGATGCGACAACGGCAAAGCCACGTCCCGCCTCGCCAGCGCGCGCCGCTTCGACGCCCGCGTTCAGCGCCAGCAGATTCGTCTGGAACGCAATATCGTCAATGACACCGATGATCTGTGATATTTCCTGTGAGGACCCTTCAATTTCCGTCATGGCATGCACAGCGTCTTTCACCACCGGCGCACTCTTATCCGCGTCATCACGTGCGCTGCCCACAACCTCTTTGACCTGACGGGCACCATCGGCCGCAGATTTGACGCTGGCGGTCATCTGGTCCAGTGCCGCGGCTGTCTCTTCCAGTGTCGCGGCCTGATTCTCTGTGCGGCGAGACAAATCATCCGAGGCGCGGCTCATCCCGTCCGAACGCTGTCGGATCGCGCCAGAGCGGATGACAACAGACCCGATTGTCTTGTTCAGATTGAGTACGGTGCGGTTGTAGTCCTGGCGCAGCTGATCATAGTCGCCATCAAATGGCGTTTCGATCCTATGTTGCAGATCACCATCGGCAAGTTTGGTGAGTGCGATACTCAACCTGTTGACGACCTCTGCCTGTTTCACCTGCAGTGTCTCGCGTTCTTCCTCTGCCAGGTCGGACGCGCGCAATTTTTCACGGAAATTATCCAGACTAGTGAATAGGCTACCGATTTCATCACCACGTTTCTGATCCGACAGATCAACATCATAGTCTTTGTCTGAAACACGGCCCATCGCCTCACCAAGACGCGCCAGCGGCCCCACGACCGACCGCGCAGTGAGCCAGCCCAAGAACGCAGAAATACCGGCAACGAAGACAGTCACCAGAATCATCTTGTTGCGCGCCGCAATGACAGGGGCCTGGACTTCAGCAGAGGCAATCTCGCCGATGATCGCCCACGTCTGTCCGAAGACGTCAATCAAAGCGCCCTTGGAGAGCATATCATCACCACTAATCCCGGTAGTCAGACCTTGAAACGTATCGCCACCGTTGAATATCGCATTGACTTGGGCAGCGTCCGACACATCCGAAAGACGCCCGACCCCGGTCTCAAAGCGCGGCGCATTACGTGTCCGCCTGTCAGGACCAATGGCATATATGCGTCCGGTCTCATCCAGTCCGAGCGGATCATTAAATATTTCATCAATTTGACCTGTTGGCACCTGAACAGCCACAACCCCAAGCAGCTGATTGCTTTGATCGAAAACCGGTGTCGCCAGAAATGCTGCGGCATTGCCGGCGTCCGGCTCATATCCCGCAAAGTCAGCAAAATATATCTGGCCCTGCTCGCCGTCCCGCGCCGCAGTGAATGCCGATGCAAGGCCGCTATCGGCGTGGGGCCCGTCAGCGAAGTTTGTCGCATAATCCCCGTTTTTCTCGACCGAGTACATCAGATCGCCACGGCGATTGAACAAAAAGAAATCATAGTAGCCAGAGGTCTTCGCAATATCGCGGAAATACGGGTGAAAACGCCCGTGCTGGAAGTGGTAAGGAACAGATTCAGGCGCCTGATCAAACTGGTCACGCTCGCCGGCCGGATTGGGGTTATTCGTGATATAGGCATCACGCAAACCGGCGCTATCGATCATCAGATCATAAGAGCTGCCAAACGAGCCAAGGGCCGCGACGACCGTCGGATCATTTGCATAGCCTGCAACATTCCGTCCCATGTTTTCAAACCATGCAACCAAGCTGTTGCCACGGCTTTCCGTCAGGATACGGAAATTTTTGCGCGCATCCTGAAACACAGCCTGTCGAAAATCCAGATAGCCAACAACGGCGATACTGACACTGGCAACCACGCAAAGCGCAGCGATGATTGACGGTAGTTTTCGCGATAGTGCGATTGAAGTCGAGAATCCCATTAGCCCCTCACAGAATATGCAATGCTTGGCAGCGTTATGAACGATGGGGTTTAAGAACAGCTTAAGCCGGCTTTGACGCCTCCCGAGCGCCTGGGGCATGACCAATCAAGGCATCGCAATCATACGATACCGTTTGAAATCCATGCGCCATTATCAAATTTATCCGATAAGCCTTGTCTGACGATAGCGGGTGGTGTCTGATGCCTTGCAGCCCCATATTTCTATGCAATTACAACCGACAGGAGCCGATATGTCAGGCAAATATTACGCCCCTACCGGGGGACATCCAAGCCAGGACCAGCTCCTGACAGATCGCGCGATCTTTACAGAGGCCTATGCCGTCATACCGAAAGGGACGATGCGCGATATCGTGATCAGCTATCTGCCCTTTTGGGAAAATACCCGCCTTTGGGTGATCGCGCGTCCCCTCAGCGGTTTTGCCGAGACTTTTTCGCAATACATCATGGAGGTCGGGCCAGGCGGTGGTTCGGATCAGCCGGAGGCAGATGCCGGTGCCGAAGGCGTGCTCTTTATCGTCGAAGGCACAGCAACCCTGACTGTCGGAGGGCAAACATATCAAATGGTGCCGGGTGGATACGCCTATCTTCCGCCTGCTTCGGGATGGACCTTGCACAACACGACCGACGGGATGTTGCGGTTTCACTGGATCCGCAAGGCCTATGAACCGGTCCCCGGGCTTGATCTGCCGGAGGTCATCGTCACCAACGATCGTGATGTGCCCCCCACCGTGATGCCGGGGACTGACGGGAAATGGGCAACGACGCGTTTTGTCGATCCCGCGGACCTGCGCCATGACATGCATGTGACCGTCGTCACGTTTGAACCGGGTGCGGTTATTCCGTTTCTGGAAACCCATGTGATGGAACATGGGCTCTATGTGCTGGAAGGCAAGGCTGTCTACCGGCTGAACAACGACTGGGTCGAGGTCGAGGCGGGTGATTACATGTGGCTGCGCGCTTTTTGCCCGCAGGCCTGTTATGCTGGTGGTCCGGGCAAATTCCGCTATCTGCTTTATAAGGATGTGAACCGGCACATGAACCTGCGCATTGGAGGTGCGCGATAGGCGCCGCAGCGCAAAAACTGCGTAGGAAGTTGGTCTGGCACAGGCCTCTTTGCCTATTTTTTGAGCAGCTATCTAAAGATCGTGCACTAAAAAGGTTTTAACACCTGTGATCCCTGTATTGCGTCGGCTCCCTTTGGTATTCCTTTGAAGGTTAACAATTTCACGGGACACGCCAATGATTTTCGACAAAAAGATGCTTGCGCTTGCTGCAAGCCTGCTCGCTTCACCTGCCATCGCGCAAACCGATATGCCTTTTGCGCTGGACTGGAAATTCGAAGGGCCAGCGGCACCCTATTTCCACGCTCTTGACGCGGGCTATTTCGCGGATGCGGGCCTGACCGTCACCATCAGCGAAGGTGCGGGCTCGCTTGACGCCATTCCAAAGGTCGCGACGGGGGCGTTTCCTGTAGGTTTCGCCGATATAAACTCGCTCATGCGGTTTCTGGACCAGAACCCCGATGCACCGGTTACCGCCGTTATGATGGTCTATGACAAACCACCGTTTGCCGTGGTTGGGCGCAAATCCCTGGGCGTTGAGGCACCCGCCGATCTGGAAGGCAAAGTGCTTGGCGCCCCGCCTCCTGACGGCGCATGGGCGCAGTTCCCGATCTTTGCCGCAGAGACCGGATTGGACGTCGATGCAATTACCGTCGAGCCGGTGGGCTTTCCGACCCGCGAACCGATGCTTGCCGAAGGCAATGTCGCGGCGATCACCGGCTTTTCATTCTCTTCCACACTGAACCTCAAGCGTCTGGGCATTCCCGAGGATGATATTTCGGTGCTGTTGATGGCCGATTATGGTGTGGATCTTTACGGCAATGCGATCATCGTCAACACCGACTTTGCCGCAGCAAACCCTGAACTGGTGACCGGTTTTCTGACGGCCATCGCCAAAGGCTGGAAAGACGCAATTGCCACGCCTGACGCGGCCATTGCCGCCCTGATTGAACGCAACCCTGCTGCGGATGCCGCCCTTGAAACCGAACGCCTGCAAATGGCGATCGACGCCAATGTTCTGACTGACTATGTCATCGCGAACGGCATGGGCGGAATTGATGACGCCCGCATGGCAAGCGCGATCGAGCAGACCAAATCGGTCTATGAGTTCGTAAACGCGCCCGATGCGTCGCTCTATTTTGATGGAAGCTATCTACCCACAGCGGATATGCTGATGTTGCAATAAACAAACGGGCCGCTGTACATTGCAGCGGCCCTTTTCCATCAAGGCTGAAGACCATCGAAAACCTCATTGAAATCAAAGGCGTCAAGCACGCCTATAAGACCGTCCATGGCCCGCTTGAGGTTCTGGACGGTCTGGATGTGACCGTGCCTGAAGGCACGTTCGCCGCCGTCGTCGGCCCTTCGGGCTGCGGGAAATCCACGCTGACGCGGCTTGTTGCGGGCCTTATGACCCCTGATGAGGGCGAGGTCTGGCTGCACGGCGAACGTGTGAAAGGCCCGCGCAACACCGTGGGCATGGCGTTTCAGAACCCTGTCCTGCTGGAATGGCGTACGATCCTTGATAACGTCATTCTGCCGCTGGAAATCGTGGCCCCCCGTATGCCGCGCAAAGACCGGGAAGCGCGTGCGATGGAACTGCTGGAAATGGTGGGGCTCGTCGGGTTCGAGAACAAACGCCCTTCGGAGCTCTCTGGGGGCATGCGCCAGCGCGCGTCGCTCTGCCGTTCGCTGGTGCATAAACCCGACGTTTTGATTATGGACGAACCCTTTGGCGCGCTTGATGCCTTCACGCGCGAGGACCTGTGGCAAACGATGCGTGATCTGCGCGCCGCAGAACCTTTCACGGCCGTTCTGATCACCCATGATCTGCGCGAAAGCGTGTTTCTGGGCGATCAGGTTATTGTGCTGTCTGGGCGCCCTGCCCGCACGCAATATGTGATGGACGTGGACCTGCCCGCCGACCGCACGCTGGATGTGCTTTTCACCCCCAAGGCCGCCGATATGCTGCATGTGCTGCGCGACCAGATCAAGATCGCCCAAGGCCGCGAGGTTGACCACTGATGTTCAGTAAAATCGCCACCCCGATCATCGCGATCATTGTCTTTCTGGGGCTGTGGGAGCTTCTTGTATGGGCCAATGGCTGGCCGAATTTCAAAATGGCCTCGCCGTCCGACCTGCCGCCGGCGTTCTGGAAGTACAGGGAATTGTTCCTTGAAATGGGCTGGCAGACGCTCTGGCGGACGGTTGTGGGCCTTTTCCTTGCCGTGATCGTCGGCACAGTCATCGGCATGATCATTGGCTTTTCACGGATCGCGCGTGATGCGCTTTATCCGCTTTTGATTGGCTTCAATGCGATCCCCAAAGCGACCCTCGTGCCAGTGATTTCCCTGCTGTTCATCGGGCAGCATGATTTCAACACCGTGCTGATGGCCTTTATGATCTCGTTCTTTCCCATCGCCGTGTCGGTCGGCATCGGGCTGTCTACCTTGGAGCCCGAATACCGCGATATCCTGCGCGCACTTGGCGCATCGAAAGCCACGATTTTCTGGAAAATCGCCCTGCCCAAGACATTGCCGGAGTTCTTTGGCGCGCTGAAGGTCTCGGCCACTTTGGCCTTTATCGGCACCAACCTTGTGGAGATCGTCAGCCCGCATGGTCGCGGCCTAGGCGCGTTATTCAAATCCGGCGAAACGAATGGCGACTACCCGCTGATGTTTGCCGTGCTGATCGCGCTCGCCTTCCTCGGGATCGTTCTCTACTACGCGGTGATCTTTCTGGAACGGATATTCGCAGGCTGGGCTGACCGCGAAGCGACCTAGCAAAAAAGGCCCGGTCGGATGACCGGGCCTTTCTGATTTTTGCCTGTTGCTTTTATGACTTTGGCAACGACCCGTGGCCATGTCCTGTCATACCGCCCGAGACTTCTTCGGTCGCTTCATCTGACAATTGCTCTGGCAAAATCAGGTTCAACACGATGGCAATCACCGCAGCGGGCAACAGACCCGATGTCATCAGAATGCGCAGCGTATCCGGCAGATACTGTACCGCCAGCGGGTCAAGCTGCAGGCCCAGACCGATAGACAGCGCAATCGCAAAGATCACCATGTTCCGGCGGTTCCAGTTCACATCCGACAGCATCGAAATACCCGCCGCAACAACCATGCCGAACATCACGATGACACCGCCACCCAAGACCTCAATCGGGACTGTATTGATCACAGCACCCACCTTGGGGATCAGACCACAAATGATCAGGAAGATCGCACCAATGGTCACCACATGGCGGCTCATCACGCCGGTCATGGCGATCAGGCCCACGTTCTGGCTAAAGGACGTATTCGGAAAACCACCGAACACGCCAGCAACCGCTGTGCCGAAACCATCAGCATAGGTCGCACCTGTGATTTCCCTGTCGGTGGCTTCGCGTCCGGCGCCGCCTTTGGTGATCCCCGACACATCGCCCACGGTTTCCACCGCCGAGACGAAGGCCATCAGGCAGAACCCGATAATGGCGGCAAAGCTGAGTTCAAACCCATATTTGAAGGGGCTGGGGAATGCGATAGGTGCAGCGCGGTTCCAGCTTGCGGCGATCCCTTCAACGGTCACCATCCCCATAAGCATCGCATAGAAATAGCCCACCAGAATACCGATCACTACAGCCGAAACAGCGAGCATCCCTTTGGCGTAGAACTTGAGCCCGAGAGTCACGAAAATCACGACCAGCGCCGCAGACCAGTTCAGTAGCGAGCCATACTCAGGCGAATTGATCGCAGGCACGCCACCGGCGGCATACTGGATGCCGACCTTGACCAAGGCCAGACCGATCATTGTGACCACCAGGCCGGTGACCAGTGGCGGAAGCGCAAAGCGGATTTTGCCGATGAAGGTTGCAATAAGCATGTGAAACAGACCACCGATCATCACACCGCCGAAAAGCGCAGGCAGTGCATCCACGCCTTTGCCCGCCACAAGCGGGATCATGATGGGAATAAAGGCAAAACTGGTGCCCTGCACGATGGGCAGACGAGCACCCACGGGGCCAAACCCGATGGTCTGGAACAATGTCGCGATACCGGCAAACAGCATCGACATCTGGATCAGATAGGTCATATCGGGAAACCCTTGGGCGCCTGCATCTGATCCAAACCCGAAACCCGCCGCCCCTGCAATAATGATCGCAGGCGTGACGTTGGATACAAACATCGCCAGCACATGCTGGATACCGAGCGGAATGGCCCGATGAAGTGCCGGTGTATAGTTCGGATCGCGGAGCTGCTCCGGTGTTCCGATTGTGTTGTCAGCCATAGTATTGTCCCTCCCTTTGGACGATCTTGCCAGTCTTCCCGCTGGCAAATTTCTTCTCACCCCAGAATGGTGAATGGTGTGTCGAACCAATGCTCTTGCAGGTTCGGACCCTCCCCGATCCGATCCACAACAGCGAAAAGCCCGGGCACATGGATCGGCGTCAAAACCCCATGCCATGTCCCGCGTGCGAAATTGATGCCCTGCCCGGCGCTTGTCAGAAACGCGCGCGGCTGGCCTGGTCTGCCGCCCGCATCGGGCGCGACGACAACAACGAAAGGATCAAAACTCATCGGCAGAAAGGCCTGGCTGCCCTGCGGGTGACGTTCCATCATATCGAGCGTGATCGGAAACTGCCGCGCCTCAGCCTTGAAAAGGCTGATCCCTGCGCGCCCGTCGACCATGTCGATATTTGCGCGGTCGTGATAGCGCCCGCAAAGCCCCTGATTGATGATCTTGTCCGGATCACCCGCCACATCCAGCACATCACCGAACGGTGCGAACGCCTCTTTCGTCAACGGTTCAAGATGCAATTCCGTGCTCATGCGCCCAGCTTTTCGATCAGGCGCAACTGCGCAATGCGTTCGACCTGACGGCAGGCCTCGGCGAATTCCGTGTCGCGATCGTTTTCGATCCGGCGGTGAAATGCGGCAAGGATCGAGGCCTTGTCGTGATCCTTCACCGCGATGATGAAAGGGAAACCATGCCGCGCGACGTATTGCGCGTTGAGCGACTGGAACGCCGCGCGTTCGTCGTCGGTCAGCAGGTCAAGCCCCGCCCCTGCCTGCTCGGCCGTGCTTTCCGCCGTCAGCTTGCCCGCCGCCGCCAGTTTACCCGCCAGATCAGGGTGCGCTTTCAGCACATTCAGGCGCTGTTCTTCGGACGCAGAGCGGAACACCCGCGCCAGCGCGCTATGCACGCCAATGGCGGTGTCATGGGTTGGCCCCAATTCAAGCGCATGGGCGCCTTCGGCAATCCACGGGCTATGCTCGAAGATACCGCCAAAAGCCGCAACGAAAGTGTCGCGGTCCATTTCAGAAGGGCGCACAGCGTTTGGCGCAGGATGCTGCGCCGCCCAATGATCCGCAATCTGTTCGCGGGTGGCGAACCAGACGTCATCGTGAGATTTGAAGTAGTCAATCACCCGCGCCAGTGCCGCCGCGCGGCCTGGACGCCCCATCAGACGGCAATGCAGACCAATGGATAGCATTTTGGGCGCACCTGCGGCACCTTCAGCGTAGAGCATATCGAAACTGTCGCGCAGATATCTTTCAAACTGGTCGCCATTCGTGAACCCCGCCTGAATACCAAAGCGCATATCGTTGCAGTCCATTGTATAGGGGACGATCAACTGGTCAGTGCGGCCAAAGCGTGACCAATAGGGTAAATCATCGGCATAGCTATCGGCCACATAGGCGAACTGGCCAGTTTCAGCGACCAAACGCACCGTGTTGTTGGAACAGCGGCCCGTGTACCAGCCACGCGGCGCCGCACCTGTGACTTCGGTGTGCAGGCGGATCGCTTCGGCGATCTGCGCTCGCTCGACATCTTCGGGCATGTCCTTGTGTTCAACCCATTTCAAGCCGTGGCTGGCAATTTCCCAGCTTGCGGCCTGCATCGCGGCCACCTGTTCCGGCGCACGGGCCAAGGCGGTGGCAACGCCATAAATGGTAATCGGCAGATCGCACAGCAAACGGTGCAGACGCCAGAAACCGGCGCGTGACCCGTATTCATAGATTGATTCCATGTTCCAGTGCCGCTGGCCGGGCCAAGGTGATGCACCGGTTATCTCGGACAGGAATGCCTCGGATGCAGCATCGCCGTGCAAGATATTGTTTTCGCCGCCTTCTTCGTAATTCAGCACGATCTGCACAGCGATTTTTGCCCCGTTCGGCCAGTTGGCAGCGGGCGGGTTCGGTCCATATCCGGTCATGTCGCGGGGGTAGCGGGTCAAGCCATGTTCCTCTTCAAAGTTAATTTCCTATAAAGCAAAGCAATGATTTTCTTTTTCAAAAAAAATGCGAAAGAGCCTCTTGTTTGCGTCGCTTTGCGCTTCATCTGCCTTTCTGGCACTAAGTGGAACAGCATCAAAGGAGCAGCGCAATGAGCGGTTATCTGACAACACATGTTCTGGACACGGCGCGCGGTTGTCCGGCGCAAGGCCTCAAAATTGAGCTTTTTGCGATTGCGGGCGAGACGCGCAGCCTGCTCAAGACCTTGGTCACGAATGATGACGGGCGCACGGATGAACAAATCCTGCCTGCGGATCAATTCGTAACCGGTACATATGAGTTGGTATTCCACGCAGGGGCCTATCTTGATGCTATCGGCACCCCGCCCGAAGACCCGCGTTTTCTGGACATCATTCCGATCCGCTTTGGCATGTCGGAAGCATCGCATTATCATGTACCGCTGCTGCTGTCGCCCTTCGGCTATAGCACTTATCGCGGGTCCTGATTACCGCGCACGACGGCGCTGATCCGGTCGATCACGAAATCCATAAACAGGCGCGTTTTGGGGTCTTGCCGCCGCCTATGCGTGAACAGACACGCCATCTGGATCGGCACGGGCGGCGTCTTGGTCGCAACAGGCACCAAACGGCCCGCTTTGATATGCTCGGCCACTTCGAAGACAGGTTTCATCGCGATCCCGTTGCCCGATAGCGCCCAATCGGTCAGCACATCGCCATCATCGGATTCGTAGCGGCCCTGGACCCGAAACTTCTTTGGTCCCTCTTGCGTCATCAGACGCCATTGAAATTCCGACGCACCGGGAAAGCGCAGGTTCAGGCATTCATGGCGGTCCGCGATCAGATCGTCGCCCGAGGCAGGGGTTCCGCGCCTGGCAATATAGGCCGGTGCGGCGCACAATATCCGCTGCACATCAGCGATCTTGCGGATGCGCAGGTTGCTATCTTCCGGCTCACCCAGAAAGAACGCGAGGTCCAGACCTTCGGTCGTCAGGTCCACTTTGCGATCCGTCAGACGCAGGCGCAGGGTGATTTCGGGATAAAGTGCCAGAAAATCCGGCACATGTGGCGCAATCAAACGCCTGCCAACCCCTAACGGGGCCGCAACATAGAGTGCGCCCTTGGGGTTTTCGGTGATATTGACCACTTGGGTTTCGGCATTCGCCACGCTTTCCAGAATCTCGCAAGCGCCGCCATAAAACGCCCTGCCCTGTTCGGTCGGCGTCAGGCTCCGCGTGGTGCGCTGGAACAGACGCACGCTCAGATGCCCCTCAAGCTGGGAAATGCGCGCGGACGTGACCGCAGGCGAAATCCGCAGATCGCGCGCGGCGGCGGACATGCTGCCAAGCTCATAGACACGGACGAATGTGCGGATATTGTCGAGATAAGACATTTGATTGTTTTTTTTGATGCTGTTTGGCCTCTGCAAGGAATAGCAGAACAATCCGCGCTCGCATAGGATGGGCTGAAGCCAACGCAAAACGGGGACACGCCATGTATGATCTTGCTATTTTCTGGGACTGGATCGCTTTTTCGGTCCGCTGGCTGCATGTCATTACCGCCATGGCGTGGATCGGCGCGTCGTTCTATTTCATCGCGCTTGATCTGATGCTGAAGCCCGCGCCAAACATGCCCGAGGGTGTGTCCGGCGAGGAATGGGAAGTCCACGGCGGCGGGTTTTATCATACCCAGAAATACATGGTCGCACCGCCACAGATGCCCGAGCATCTGACATGGCATAAATGGCAAAGCTATTCCACGTGGCTCTCGGGTGCTGCGCTTTTGATGATCGTCTACTGGGTCGGGGGTGAGCTTTACCTGCTGGATCCCACCAAGGCCGACCTGGCGCTCTGGCAAGGTATCCTGATCTCGGGTGGATCGCTGACAATCGGCTGGCTGGCCTATGACGCGATGTGCAAATCGAAACTGAGCGAACAGCCGACCCTGCTGATGTTGCTGCTGTTCGTCATCCTTGTGGCCATGTCATGGGGTTACAACCAGGTCTTCACGGGCCGCGCAGCGCTGCTGCATCTGGGCGCTTTCACCGCCACCATCATGACCGCAAATGTGTTTTTCCAGATCATGCCGAACCAGCGCATCGTGGTGGCTGACCTCAAGGCGGGCCGCACGCCCGATGCCAAATACGGCAAGATCGCCAAGGTGCGGTCTACCCACAACAACTATCTGACCTTGCCCGTCGTGTTCCTGATGCTGTCGAACCACTATCCGCTGGCCTTTGGCACAGAGTATTCCTGGATCATCGCAAGCCTGATCTTTCTGACTGGTGTCACGATCCGGCATTACTTCAACACGATGCACAAGACCGGCAAAGGGCCACATTGGACATGGGCGGTGACCGTGTTGCTGATGATCATCATCGCATGGCTGTCTACAGTGCGCACGGGCGACACATGGCAAGAGGCCGAAGCCCGCCCGCTGACCGCTTATGAGGAACGGTTCGCGTCGGCCGAAGGATTTGATGCGGCCTACAACACGGTCATCGGCAATTGTTCGATGTGCCACGCACGCGAACCCGTCTGGGGCAATATGCAATGGGCGCCCAAAGGTGTGTATCTGGAAACCCCCAGCGATGTGGCGCGCCATGCCAGCCAGATTTACCTGCAAGCAGGTGTCAGCCACGCCATGCCCCCGCCCAACGCCGTCCAGATGGACCCCGAGGCGCGCGCAACACTTGTTGCCTGGGTGCGTGAGGTACGCAACGGCAGCTAGGTTCATGCAGCAACGCAAAAGTATATGAAAATCAATGTCCTTGTCGTATGGTCCGGAGCAGACAGTGCCGGACGAAAGGGCAGACATGCGAAGGACAGTCTTTTGTCTCTCCCCAAGATTGTTTTGGGCCTGCGTGCTGGTGCCATTCCTCTGGTTCACGGCCGCATTCGCCCAAGCACCTGACAACGCCCCCGAAGATCAGTTCTGGGTGACGGATCAGGCCGGCATTTTGAGCATCTCGGCCATCAAGAGCCTGACCGACACGGCCAAAGCCTTCGAGGCGCAAACAACCGATCAGGTCGTGGTGGTGACCGTCAACACGCTTGCGGGCTGGACGGTCGAACGCTACGGGCGCTGGCTCGGGAATACATGGGGCATCGGGCAGGCAAATGCGGACAATGGTGTGTTGCTCCTGGTAGCCCCCAATGATCGCAGGGTGCGGATCGAGGTCGGGCGCGGGCTGGAAGACAGGTTGCCGGACCGGATTGCCCAAAGCATCATCGACAACGAAATCCTGCCGCGCTTCCGTGATGACGACCTAGAAGGCGGCATCGTCGCGGGACATCAGGCAATTATTGCGGCGTTGGGTGGAGAATACCGCGAACCGACAAACTGGGAATCGTTTCTCTTCCTGTTGTTTCTGCCCTTCTTTGCCATCGGCCGTTTCTTCGGATTTGGCGGCGGTTTTTTGGGTGGTGGCGGCCTCTTTGGCGGCGGCGGCGCCTCGGGCAGTTGGTGAGGACAAGATATGCGCAAGATTGATGCTGCCACCAAAACCCTGATCCAGAACCGGATCGCCGAGGTCGAAAAGATCTGTGACAGCGAACTGGTCTGCGTCGTGACCAAGCGGTCTGCGCGCTATGTGCTCTATCCCCTTTTGACAGCAGCAATTCTTGCGTTGATGCTGCCACTGGCGCAAGGGGTTGCGCAGCTCCTTGGGTTCTACGGATTTACTCTACAGTTTCAGCATCAGGCGGTCGTCTTTGCGATCCTCGCCGTCGCGTTTGCAGCGACGCCGCTCCGGCATCGGGTGACACCTAAATGGCTCCAACAGCAAAACTGCGCGCGTTACAGCACGGAACAATTCTTCCGCCAGAACCTGCATGAAACCCCTGCCCGCAACGCAATCATGATCTTTGTCTCGTGGGAGGAGCACTATGTCACGATCATTGCCGACAGGGGTATCAATGAACGGGTCCAGCAATCGGATTGGGACGATCTGATCGCAGGTTTTGTAACGGCAATCAAAGCCGACGACATGGAAAACGGGTTCTTGTCCATTATCGGCGGTGCGGGCGATTTGCTGATCAAACACTTTCCGCTCGATCGCCCGAAAACCAACGATTTACCCAATCACCTGATTGAACTGGACGACGCGCCATACGTCAGCTGAACAGCGGCGAACAAAGTAATCACGCAAACGGTGGGGGGAAGTGGCGGACAGACAGGGAGAGATACCCACCTTGTCAATATGAGATATATCCCCCCTACCCTACTGTAAAACAACAGTTATTGTATGTTTCTGTATCTGAGTGTTGCCTGCGGATTCTGTAAATGTCATACCCTTAGTGTATCCGTAGTGTATCCACAGAGGGCATGATGACACTAGCAACAGATCTGGCAATTCGTAAGTGGAAGCCGACGAAGGATGGCGAGGCGATCGGCACGGGTGGCCGCACAGGCCTTTATGTTCGCGGCTGGAAAACTGGCACAAAGGCTTTTTACTTTCGGGCCAAGACTTGGATCAAGATGGGCGATTATCCTGACACATCACTTGCAATGGCACGTGAGTTGTCAACGGTTGCCAAGCGGCTGGCCCGCGAAGGCTTTGGCGTTGACGCACTGAGTCGTGGGTTTGCCAATGCGACCACAGCGACAGAGCTTGAAGCCGTTATCAGGGGCGAGGTGTTGGCCGGTTTTGCTGATGTGGGCGCGACCAACGCCCCGACCTACCATGACCTTTGGAGCGAGTGGTATGAAGGGCGCAAACACAAGCTGCAAGAAGGCCCAAGCCGCCGCCGCCCTGAGGCTATCCACCTGCACCATATCAAGCCGGTTTTGGGCGATCGACCTATCACAGAAATCAGGCGGCGTGAAATTTTCAACCTGCTTGAACCTTTATTCCGCGAAAAGCCGGTCACCGCCGGCCATGCTTTGGGACACATCCAAGCGGTGTTTGATCGTGCTACGAATAAAGAGTTGATCGAGGCCGACCCAACGCCCCGCAAGTCGGCTTTCGCGGATGCCGTAGCGCGACGTGAGGTGAAGCACCACGGCACCTTGGCACCTGAGCGGATGCCAGAACTTTGGCATTGGCTGGGCACGACAGATGCAAGTGACACCGCCAAGCTGGCGATCCTGACGGCCATGACGACCGGCCACAGGATCGGTGTGATCGTTTACGCTGAATGGGCGCATATCGATGATGCAAGTGGTGTGTGGACCGTGCCAGCGCGCACAGACCGCACGACACAGGGGCGGATGAAGTCTGGCAGGGAATACGCCCTACGCCTACCTGAGTCGCTGCTAGAGCGTCTGAGAGTCCTTCGCAAAGATCCAGATCAGCAATATGTATTCGAAAGCCCGACAACGACAGGGCCAATATCGCCCAATGCTATCCGCAAAACGCTGAAACGGTTTGACGCTGATCTAACGGCACACGGCTTTCGGAACGCGATCAAGGGATGGTGCAGGACCGCGAAGCCGCCTGTGCCGGATCACATCGCAGATGCGTTTTGTGACCATAGCTTGCGAGGGCTGGACGCAGCCTATCGTCGCGGTGACACTTCCACAGAACGCGCGGATCTTGCGGCGCGTTTGTGTGACTTTGTGATGGGGGGTGATGATGAACAACGCTAATAAATCTGCCCGAGAAGAGTTTCTCGCCCTTTGGGAGCTTTACAAAATAAGTAAAAAGAACGGCAGAAAAAATGCCGCTATGCTTGCGGATATGATGGCGTCGAACGCTGAATTTTTTATGACCAAAGAAATTTGGCAGGAGCTGATCTCTATTTTGCGTGAGTTTGACAAGTTTCAGGACGGCGAAAACAAAACGACTACAAAGCGAAGAGAAGAAGGCTGGTTTTTTTGGCATCACTATAGAAATCTGCGGGATGGTTATGGCAAGACAGAGTCAAAGGAATTAATTGGTGCTCAATTTGGTGTATCGTTTGACCGTGTTCATAAGGTTATTGAAAGAAAATACGCCACAGTGTTGATAGACAGAGAAGCGGAATTCAATCAATTATACAATGAGTTGAATTCGAAATAGGACAAACCATAGTTTTGTCCTTTGAGCCGCTCGTACCCAAAAGCGTATCCAAGTGTCATAAGCAACCGGAGAGTTTCCATGCCTGACACACAAACCACACAGCGTTGGCTAAATGCCGAGCAAGTCGCCGCACGTTATGGATGCGGTCGCGTCACAGTTTACCGGATGGTCAAGCGCGGCCAGATACCGGCCCCTATCCAATTTTCTGGACGAATGAGCCGCTGGGACGTCAATGGGCTGAACGCAGCCGACGAAGCCCGCACCGCACAGTAAAAAACGCCACCGGTAGCAACGGCGGCGCTTTTAGGGATCTTTGAACTGTCCCAACCTTAGCACGCTTTGTGTACCGGTGCCAGTATGAAGGCATCGAGTTGATGACACACGATATAAAAGAAACGGAGCAAGACCGCTCTGTTGTTTTGTTCAACGGAAGCAGGGATACGCGCATTCACGATCCGTCGGCTGAATATGCCACGATCACGCCGAAACAGATCGTTGCATTGTGCAAAGCCCCACGGGACAAGCCAAAAGCGGATGCACTGGCGATCATTCCTTCTACATACCGCGCCTACAATGCCAGAGAACACGCAAAACAACGCGAACACGGCAGCTATCCATGGTCCTGCTTTGATATCGACACCGGCAATCTAACGCTGGCTGAAGTCAAAGCGGCGTTTCAGGCGGTGTTTGGCGAAGAAACCACCATGCTGATTTATTCAACATCGGGTTCAACCGCCGATAACCGCAAGTGGCGGGTGCTGATACCGCTGGCCCAGCCAACGCGAGGTGCTGACTACACCGAACAGCAAGAAGCCTTGTGTGACCTGCTGGCCGAGCATGATCTTATCTGTGATCGTGCCCTCTGCCGCACAGGCCAGCCGGTGTTCTTACCGAACGTTCCACCGGACAAACGTGATGCCGACGGTATGCCGCTTTTTTATCAGCATGAGATCCACAAAGGGGCACGGTTCAACACAGCAGCGTCAGAGCCGCTACAGAGCCGCTTACAGGCGCGAGCAGAGGTCGAAGCGGCGTCGGCCGGACATGCCGAAATAGAGCGGCAGAAGGCCGCGCAAAGGCGCGCTGAGCGGGTGAAGGAATATGGGGAGGGCACATCCCCCGTCGACGCGTTCAACGCAGCCAACGCGTTGCCCGACCTGATGCTGCTATACGGTTATGTGCACTCCCACAAGGATCACTGGATCAGCCCGAATAGCGAGAGCAAAGGCGCGTCTGTTCGATTGTATGGCGACCGCTGGTGCAGTCTCACCCAATCTGACGCTGGCATCGGGCGGGATGGTGCAGTCGGCAGATGGGGCGATGCCTTTGACTTGTACGTTCACTACGAACACGGTGACAAGTACGCTGAAGCAGTAACTGCATATGCGCGGGAAGCAGGGTTAAACAGCCAGCGAGATGTATCGCTGGATGATTTTGATGAGGTGCCAAGTGAAACTTCGCGAAACGCGGCAAAACCGCCGGCGCCAGAGACAGACCCATATCAGCAGTATTTTGCAGTGGATAGCAGGGGCAACATCCCTTTCAACCACCATAACGCTATGGAGATTATCACAAAAGATGAAGCATGGCGTGACGTGTTCGCCTTCGACGAGTTTAGTCAGCGCAAAATGGTGATGACTATGCCACCTAATGTGGCCGGAAATCGCAATTTCTTCAAACCACGCGAGATTAAAGACAGCGATTATGTGGACGTTTTGCGTTGGTTCAACCTCAATGGCTTTCTGCGGGCCAACAAGGCTACGGTCTGTGATGTGGTAGATGCCGCTTGCATGGAAAACATCATATCACCTGTCAAACATTGGCTAGAGGGACTCGCCGAAAAACACCCGAAACCGGACATGAGTTTGCTCACTACGTGGGCCGTGACGGCGCTTGGCACTGATGTCGAGACAAGCGAGAAGCAGAATTATGTGGAGGCAGTCAGTCAGAAGTGGCTGATTGCAGCGGTCGCACGCGCGATCAAGCCCGGCTGCAAAGCCGACGCCGTGCTGATCCTCGAAGGCTCGCAAGGCGCAGGCAAGTCGACAGCGAGCCGGATCCTCGCTGGCGATGACTGGTTCGGTGACGCCCTGCCGCCGATGACCTCAAAGGACGCATCCGACTATCTGCGAGGCAAGTGGATCGTAGAACTGGCCGAACTGTCCAACATAAACAAAGCCGAGGTGGAGATTGTCAAAGCATTCGTCAGCCGCACCGAAGAACGGTTCCGCCCCGCCTATGGCCGCAGCGAAATATGCTACCCAAGATCTTGCGTATTCGTCGGCACCACAAACAAAACAGACTACTTGCGTGATGATACAGGCAACCGACGCTTCTGGCCGATTAAATGCGGTAAGATTGATCTGGAATGGCTCAAAGAACATCGTGATGAACTGTTTGCAGCAGCCGTCGTAGCGTTCAAAAACGGTGAGCCGTGGTGGCTGAACGCCGACGAGGACGCAGCTGCGCGACAAGAGCAAGAACACCGCTACAGCGAGGACGCATGGGCCGACGCAATCCGAGAATGGGTCACGCGCGAAAACATCGAGACAACCTACATTCTGGAAGTAGCAGAGAAGGCGCTGGAATTTCAGACAAAAGATGTTAACCGCACCGTGCAGAACCGGATCAGCAGTATCCTGACAGAACTAGGCTTTACCAAAGCAGCCAAGCGGGGCAAAAGCGGACGCTTTCGTGACAAGACGATATTCACACGTGGCATGGATGATTTGTTCTGACCTGTATACGTGAATGAAAGTATCAAAAGGGGCGGTCTCACGACTGCCCCTTTGTCTTGCCAGCGGGGCGTGACTTTATGGAATGTCTTATTTTCATGCCCATTTTTCCCTATTTACCCAAAATGGGCGCGACGGGCGCGACTTTCCCACATAACAAATGGGGTGAATGTAAGTATATGTAAACATTGTATTTTAATGCGTTAATAGGGATATAGAGCCCACAGGCCCATTATTAGTGGTAAGTTACGTAAGAAGTCGCGCCCGTCGCGCCCATCGCTGGCGGTGGCTAAGTCCGCATCAGGTTAAAAACAACGACTAAGCCTGCTGGCTGCAATTATGGCGTGCGCGCGAGGGACGCGCCGGTGAGGTTATTGGTTCACGCCTGACGCCTAACGCCTACGCCGTCCTCGAATAGAAATTCGATGCCGCGTTGCTCATAGAAAAGGGTGAGCAGCACAATAATTTTGGTTGATGGTTTGATCTGTTCATCGCGTTCCGCTCTGCGCAAGCTCGCGGTTGAAATGCCAATTTCATCACAAATCTGCCTTACATCTAAGCCGAGCAAGCTGCGTGCTGCTCTAAACTGCTCGGGAGTCACTTCATTATTTTGATTGTTATCGCTCAATTTGAGTGTTATCCCGTTAATGTGTGGCGTTAGTAGAAAGCAAAATAGATGTACGACCAAACGAAAGCACAGGTAAAGATCGAAGAGCAATCATTTGTGGTCGCGGGTTTGATCGAAGCGCTGGTGCAATTATACCCCGATGTGAACGGGAGCGCGGATGATGACGCCTATTTAGCGGTGCTATCGCAGGCACAGGTGGCCGCTCAAGCCCTGCGCTGGCGCATTGAGCAGTTAGGCAACGATGAAGACATAACGCCGCTCAACATCATTGGTTAGAAACATCCCCAAAAAACCAACGCACAAGACCGCCACCACAGACATACTGGTGCGACGTGCCGTCGAGCGCGCGGTAGAAGGCGTCCTCGATCGGTGGGCGGCGGGCAACACCGCAGCGCAGACTGAGATCTATGTCACCAAGCTACGCCTGACCGCTGCGCACCTACGCCAAGAGGCGCAGGCGATCGATGAGCTGGCGGACGAAGAGGCGCAATAGCGGGTCCCGCCTGAGAGCGTGAAGGTGGGTACGCGTTATGCGATGATGTCCTGCCCATTCAGAATTTCCGGCAAGGTCTCGCACTAAGGCCCGCAGAATTTCTATCGACAGAACCGGCTGATGACGGGTCCTTTGGTGAGGATCCGAAGGCGGGTACGCGTTATGCGTTTATTGCACCCACTGTCCGCCAAAATTAGCGCAAATACCATCATTTGAGTGATGCAGTAGTTTTGTCGCAGCACTGCATAATGTATAGTTATTACAAGGACCTAGATACCGAAAGCGAGGTTTCCAATGCTATTTACAGCGCAAGATCTGGCGCAGACCGCCGGTTTCAAAACCGCAGCAAAATTGACGAACGAAATGCACCGGAATGGCCTACCGTTTGGCAAGGGTGTCCGCGTGGGCAACGCCAAGCGATATGGCACGGTGGATCTTGCCAAGGCGATCGTGATGTCCCGACTGAGGGCGTTCCGGATCCCAGTAGCACAGCACAAGGCCCTGATCGACTTGATCGATGAAACCGCGCTGGCGTCTGCTTTGGATCAATTCGAGGCTGGCGAAGTCGCGTGTGTTCTAGTGGCGATCCCAAGCTGGGCAGAACTGGATGACTATTCTGGGGTGTTCACAAGCCGTGAGGCCGCGTTGGAAGCCCTGACTGAAGCCGACTTTATTTTGATTGATGTGGGCGAAGTCACGCAAGCCCATCTGCAGGGGGTGATCTGATGCAAGCTACCGCGAAATGGCTAACACCTGCAGAGGCCGCACAAACACGCAAGAACGGTGTCACAACCGCAATGGCAATGGTGCAGGCCGCTTTCCCTGAGTGGCCTGAGAGCCGCACAGACGCCCTGCTAGAGGCCTCGATGACTTTATGGGGGCGTGGGCCGCTTATCACGGCAAACACGCTCGCACGGACCGCTGATCTTATCACGGAGGCTTGGGCGATGCGCGATCACATCGCTGGTGTGATGCTGGTGCGCCAAGGTGAAGGCTTTACCCCACTTTACCTGCACCGGCATTTGCTGGCGCTGAAAATGCAATCGCCCACTGCCCTATGGGTGCACTTTACACCTTTGAAGGAGGCCGACACATGACCGACCTGAGAGCAATGCCGACTGCTGGAAAGCGTCTGAGCGCAGCCGAGGCCGATGCGATCCGCGCGATGGCGACCCGCGATCTGGATAAGACCGCAACAGCGACCACGATGGTCAGTTGTCTGGATCCGCATGAGACACCGCTGGCGACCAGTTACCGCGCAGCCCGCGCGAATGGCCGCGAGGCATATGAAATTACAGCACCGAGCAACACGGTGTTGGAAAGTGGGCAGGATAGCCCGCTGCCCATCCTGATTGACGGAAACACACGCGACCAAGTGGGCGCGGTGCAAGTCACGAAAGATGGGCGCGCAATCGTCACCTTTTCTCGATCGGAAAAGGGTCGCGAGGCTGGCAAGGCCTTTATGACAGGCGATCGAGCGTTGAATGTTGCTTATCTTAACCGAGGTAATAGCCGGATAGCTGCAGCCTTGAGTTTAAGAGCCGTTACGGACGGAAAACGCCATAAGGAGGCCGATATGTCCGACAATCTTGAAATTCTCGCACTGGGTGAGAAATACGACCGCACAGCACTGGCAGAGAAAGCAATCCGCGAGGGAAAGAGCATCTCTACCTTCCGCAGTGATCTGCTGAGTGCCATTGAAACCAAGCCGCTGGATGACAGCGATCTTGGGACGCCTGCATATCACAAGGGTGGCAACCGCACATTCAACGTCGCAAACATCCTGCGCGCTGAAGTGACCGGTGACTATTCCCAAGCTGGTTTTGAGCGTGAGCAATCGCAGGAAGCTGCGCGCAATTATCCGTCTGCACCGCGCGGTGTTGTTGTGCCGACCGAGGCCATTCTGGGCCGCGCGTCGATCACATCGACAGGCAATGCGTCCGGAGCCGTGACAACGGATCTTAACGCGAGCATGTTTATCGATCGGTTGCGTCCGCAATCGTCGGTGATGGCCGCAGGCGCGACTGTCATGTCCGGAATGGACCGGAACTTTACCGTTCCGAAGCTGGTGACAGACACAGCTGGAGAATGGCTGGCAGAAGGCGCTGCAGTGACCGAAAGCGCGATGGACATTGGCAGCATCTCGATGTCGATGAAACGTGTGTCCGCGTCGCAATCTTTCACACGCGAGGCATTGCTGCAGGCACAGCCAAATCTCGATGATCTGGTGCGCCGAAACCTTGGGATCGTTCTGAGCCAAGCGATCGATCTGGCAGGGCTGGAAGGCACTGGCGCGAACGGGCAACCTACGGGGGTCCTGAACACGTCTGGTGTGAACACGCTCACCGCAGCTGGAAACACGCTCACCCGTGCAGAGGCGCTGACCGCGCTGGCAGCGATTGAGGCGGATAACATCGACACAACCGATGCCGTGTTCATCATGCACCCCAACGATTATGCGCGCATTGCGCAAACGGTGGTGGATACTGGATCCGGTAAGTTTGTGATTGATGCGCCGAGCAACAGCATCTTGGGCCGTCGCGTTCTGCAGACCACAAAGGCAACCGAGAGCAACGTTTACCTTGGGATCTTTGAGCACCTACTGGTGGCAATGTTTGGCGGGGTCGATCTGGTGGTGGATCCCTACACAAACGCAGCGTCCGCGAAGATCGGGATCACATCGCACATGATGGCCGATGTGAACGTGCGTCACCCACAAGCGTTTAATGTGGTGTCACTGACCGTATAAGCGAACACGGCTGAATGGGTGCTGGTAGCGCACCCTCGGGCAGCCGTTATCCCGCCCCTCTTAGCTAGGCCTTTACGGGTCGGGGGGCGGGAACCAACACAAAGGCAGACTGGCAATGCTGAATCTAGACAAGGCCCCCCTAATTGCCCGCAGGCGGCACACCGAAGGCCTGACAAGGCGTCTGACCAAACTTTGCTTAGATGCCGCCCCCCATATCAAAGAAGCACTTGAGCCGTTCGCAGAATACTGGGGCGAAGCCGATGTCGAGATCTTTATTGGCGACAAGCCGAAGGCTACGCTGCGAGCATCGTTCCGACATAAAACGTGCAGAGGTGACCGTGCGGCCTTTGAAGCGACCGTAAGGCTGGGCACCGATAACCGCGTGGATGTCGAAGCCTATGCAATGGGCTGGACCAGATTCGGGTCGATCAAGCGCGGTGCGGTCGATCAGGATCCGACAGGACGCAGTGTTGCCAACGCCTATCTCACAGCCCTGAAACCCCGCATTGAAGCCGCGTTCGAGGCAGTTGTGCTGGGTGAAGAAGAACGGTTGCCGTCTATTCTGATCGACTGAGGCTGATTTTGAGCGGCCAACGCAAAAAATACAAAGTGTATCCGCGTCTGTATCTGCAATCCATTGGCAGACCAATTTAGCTCTTATTTACAACATGTTATGGGGTTTTAGTGGCGGACAGACAGGGATTCGAACCCTGGAGACGGTCTCCCGCCTACACACTTTCCAGGCGTGCGCCTTCGACCACTCGGCCACCTGTCCGTGGAGCGCGGTTTAGCCCTAACCCCACCCCTTTTGCAAGACCCTATACATATGTTTGTGATCCCCCTTTACCGCAGCCCTCCCCGACCCCTACAAATGAGAGGTTCGCGATAAGAGGCCACCCGACGTATGCTGCATGATCCGCCCAAAACCGGCAAATCCGAACGGCCCAGCGAGACCGCACGTCTGCAAACGGGTGCTTTGCTGATAATCGCCTTTGCTGTCGTGCTTTTCTTGCTTGTGCAAGCAAGGTTTGTCCTGATCTCGCTGGCCACGGCGATCATTCTTTTCAGCCTGACAAGCGATGTCATCAATTTCATCGCCCGCCAGCGGATCGGCCCGTTCCGCGTGCCAAACACCCTCGCAAGCATCGCTGCCATGGTCTTGATTGCAGCAGCCCTGCTGACGCTGACCTCGATCCTGCTGGCGCAGATCAACACGGTGCTGGTCACAACGCTGTCTTATGCAGAACGCGCCCCATCCGCTGTCGCGTCACTTTTTGCATGGCTCGGTGAAGACAGTGAACTTGCGATCTTGAACGCCCTGCGATCCGTCGACATTTCAAACTACCTACGCGGCGCCGCCAGTCAGGCGAGCGGCGTCACCCAAGCCACTGTTCTGATCATTCTCTTCGTCGGTTTTCTTTTTGCCGAACGGATCTGGTTCGAAACCAAACTCCTGAGCCTTGTGGGCGACAAGGCGCAGGCCGAACGCGTGGGCAAAATCATTCAGTCCATCATCCACCGTGTGAACTATTACCTGCTGGTCAAGACCGTTATCAGCGCCATCACCGGTGCGATGATCTTTGTTCTCGCACAGGCCTTCGGTCTGGAGCTGGCGACCTCACTCGGGATCATCACCTTTGTGCTCAACTTCATCCCGAACATCGGGTCAATCGTGGCCACAGCGCTGATCGCGCTGGTCGCCCATGTCGAGATCGGAGACGCCACCACAACGCTGGCAGTCTTCAGTATTGCAGGTGTGATCCAGTTTGTGAACGGCAGCATCATCGACCCCATGCTGATGGGCCGCGCGCTGCGGCTGTCATCCTTCGGGATCATCCTGTCTCTGGCATTCTGGGGGGCTGTCTGGGGCATCCCCGGCATGTTCCTGTCGGTGCCCATCATGGTGATGTTACTGGTGGTCTGCAGCCACGTTCCCAAGCTGCGGCCATTCGCGGTACTTTTGTCGCGTGAGGGGTTGCCGGAGTCCGAGAAAATGCTGGATCAGCCGATCGAGCGCGATCTTTTCGGACAGGACATCAAGCGCGACTAGCGGTCAGAACGCATCGCAGGGGGCGGTTTAACCCCGATGGGCTGACGCGCGTAATAGGTCACATCCTCGGTGAAATACTGATAGCTATCCGCATTCTCGATCGCGCGGCGCGCATCCCTCTGCGCCATCCGCGAACATTCGGTGCGCGAATAGCAATGGTCCTCGGTGTCTGCGACATGCAGGAAATGCGACACCTCATGCACGATCGTCCCCTCGCGCGTGCCGTTGTTCGAGCGGCGGTCGCCTGGCCGCAAGGCTGTCAGCGGCGGGAGTGTGAAAAATGACGGGCAAAGGTGCATCAGGTAAGGTTGGTTGGCAAAAACCCAGGCGTATTCACCCGCCCTGCACCCGTCATCCGTGGCCGCGTCACATTGTGCGGTCACAGCACCACCCCGCAACGCTGTCACCACTGATTTCAAGCTGGCACGGACGCGCTCGGCGTTGGTCTGCGAATAGGTGCCGAACCAGCGTTGATAATCGGATGTGTCGCCCACCGCCACTGCGGCCTTGAGCGTGAGGTCCTTGGCGGTCGCAATGGCGGCATCAACGACTTTGGCCTGTTCCATCGTGCAGCCCGGATGGCGCGTTTCGGCCGCCGCTGGAAGGCCCGCGCAGAGCATCACGATCAAGAGGGGTATCACACGCAGCAAAGGCCTACTCCAGATGCAGATAGACACGCCGGTTCTGGCGGCCCTTCTTTTCGATCTTGCCGATCCGCACGCGCCCGATCTCTTCGGTGTTGGCGACATGGGTGCCACCGCAAGGCTGCAAATCGGCGGTTTCTTCGCCCACGCCGATCCGCACAAGGCGGATCTGTCCGCTACCGCGCGGTGGCTGAACAGACATAGTTTTCACCAGATCCGGCTGTGCATCAAGTTCCGCGTCGGTGATCCACTCATCGGTCACATCCATATTGCAGGCGATCAGGCGATTCAGGTCTGCCTCGAGCGCCTCTTTGTCCTCTGGTGCCTCGGGCATATCGAAATCCAGACGGCCTTTATCCGTCCCGATAGACCCGCCCGAAACCGGCAGCGGGATCACGACAGACAGCAGATGCAGCGCGGTATGCACACGCATGTGACGCAGACGGCGGTCCCAGTTCAGGACCTGCGTCACCTCCTGGCCAACGCCCGGCATACCGGCAGGTTCGGCGGGGATGAGCACAACATCATCACCGTCACCTTTGACAGTGGTGGCGATCTCGATCTCGCCGCCTCTCCAGCGCAGTGCCCCGCTATCCCCCGGCTGCCCACCCGAGGTGGGGTAAAAGAGTGTCCCATCCAGCACGATACCGCCTTCCGTCGTGATGGCTTTGACCGTGCCAATCGCTTCGCGGGCATAGGCATCTTTACGGAACAGCAGTTCGGTCATGTTGTCTTGGTCTCCTTCAAAACTTCGGGGTTCCGCAGCCATATATCACGCTGGGCAAAGGGAATTTCGATGCCTTCTTCGGCAAAGGCCTTGGCAATCGCGTGGTTCATTTCAGATTTGACGACCACGACATAGTTTACGTCTCGCAGGATCGCACGGATCTCGAAATCAAGGGAGTCCGCACCGAAACCCATAAACAAGACGGCAGGTGGCGGTGTCATAATGACCTGAGGATGCGCCTCTGCGATGCCGCGCAGGATGTCCGACACTTTGTTAGTATCCGTGCCGTAGGCCACGCCGACAGGTACAATCACGCGCCCCACCAGATTGCCACGGGTCCAGTTCGTCACCTGCCCGCTGACCAGATCGGCATTGGGAATGATGACATCGGTCCGGTCGAATGTCTCGATCCGCGTAGACCGCACGGAAATCGACCGCACATAGCCCATTTGATTGCCGACCTCGATCCAGTCACCCTCACTGACAGGACGTTCAATCAGCAGGATAATTCCGGACACGAAATTCGACACGATATTCTGCAGGCCAAAACCGATCCCGACCGACAAGGCACCGGCCACAATCGCAAAATTCGACAGATCAATCCCCGCTGTAGAGATCGCCACAAGCGCCGCCAGCATGATACCAACATACCCAAAACCGGCGACAATGGCGTTCTGCCCGCCGAGATCCAGCCGCGTGCGCGGCAATACCGTGCGCCGTAAAGTGCCTTGAATAAAGCGCGTCAACAGATAGCCCACCGCAAAAACAATCGCGAAGGTCAGGAAATCGGTTGGCGAAATGCGGGTCTCGCCAATCGCGAAACCTTCACGGAAACGGGCCCAAATCTCGATCAGGTCATCAACCCGCGCGCCCCAGATCAGCGCAAAAACAGGCAGGCTGAGCATATAGAGAACAAAACTCACCATGACGGGGATCAGCGCGTGAAGGCCACGCACATCTTCACCGTTATCGGGCGGTTGCGTCAGTTCGCTGACGATCTGTTGCAACAGAAACAGCAAGGAGACGAGTGCGACCGAAACTATCGAGGGTCCCAGAATAGCAATCGCGGCAGAAATATATCCGAACCCCGCGATTACAGGAGCGACAATCGCGACGATGGTTGCAAAACGCCCAAGCAGATTGCGCAAGCGCCCCGCCGACACGACAGTATCTTCCCTTTGTTCAGGTTTGGTCCGGATGACACGGCCAAGCCGCCAGAAAAGTAGGCCCAGAACAACAAGCACGGGCCATGCGAAAGCTGCCGCGGCGCCCTGAGACATTTCCAAAGTCCGAAACCCCGCCTGCGCCAATGTCCCGAAAGCCATGACCCATGCAAGCGCGCTACTGGCCCGCCGTCCTGCGGCACGGGTTTGCGCATCATAGCCAAGATAACCCGGGTGTTCGCCCAAAGGGAAAACAAGGCGCGACAGCCACCAGCCAAAAATCACATAGAACCCGGCCTGCGGGATAGCCTCCAGAATATCTCCTCCGCGCAAGCCAAAGATATCAAGCGCCTGCAACGCTTCGGTCATTGCCAAAAGCCCCAGCATGGGCACCGCAATCTGGATCAGTGACGCCACAAATAGCGTCAGGGGACGCCAACGTCCCTGTCGTGTCGTCAAAGACATGCGCCAGCGCGTCACGATACCCCGCCCGACACTCAGCAACGCAACCCCAATAACCAGAAGCAGCACCACACGCGGCAAATCGCGGGCTAGCTCGCCGCTTTCACGCCGGACGTTAAAACCGGCCACAATCTCGATCCCGACGACATCCACAAGCTGCCAGAGGGCTGTAACAGCCTCAGCAATATTTGAGGGATTGAGCGGAGATGGCCCCCGCACCGACAATTCAGCAGTCTGCTGCTGCAAGGACATCGCGTCGAATTCACCGATCAGGCCATTCGCGCGGGCAAAAGACTCCTGCGCGAGCAAACGAGGTGCCTCGAGCGCATTGCGCTGGGCGACCAATGCGGCGCGGCGGGCGGCAACGGCAGGGGCTTCCTCGCCGCTTTCGGGCACAACGCCGAGCGCTGCAATCTGTGCGTCAACCGTGGCGATCCGCCCGGAATTGACGTTGGTTTGTTCTAAAAAACGATCACGCCAGACGACAAGTTCAGCGCGCAACCTACTGATACCAAACATAGAAACATCATCACGACCGGCAAGCTCTTCTGCGCGCTGCGCCAGTCTTTCAAAACTGGCCATGTCTTCTGAAACCGCATCGACCGGACTATCGGCAGGCAAGGGAGACTGCGCAACAGGTGCCGTCTCGACCGGTGGAACATCGCTTTCGGTTTCAGCCGGCGCATCGGCCTGCGACGTCTCCTGCGCAATGGCAGTTGCTGGCTGCAAGACAGCAAAGAGCCCGATCAGAAAGAATGCCGCGAGGACCCGTGTCATACAGCTTCAAACACCTCGGGCACATTTACCTCCTGCTCCATCCATGCCGGAAACGGAAGGCCCTTGCCACGCAGGAAGCTGGGGTTGAAAATCTTGGACTGATAGCGCGTGCCATAGTCACACAGGATCGTCACGATCGTATGCCCCGGCCCCATTTCGCGCGCGAGCCGGATCGCACCCGCGATATTGATACCGGTGGAACCACCCATGCACAGCCCTTCGTGCTGCAAGAGATCAAAAACAATCGGCAGCGCCTCGGAGTCAGGGATCTTATACGCAAAATCAGGGGTAAAGCCCTCGAGGTTTGCGGTGATCCGCCCCTGCCCGATCCCTTCTGTAATGGAATCGCCTGCCGGAGGAACCTGACCTGTGTAAAGCTTGTAGAGCCCCGATCCATCCGGATCAGAGAGGCCGACCTTGACCCCTTTGGCCTGCAACACCTGCGCGACACCCGCCAATGTGCCGCCGGAACCGCAGGCGCAGGTAAACCCGTCAACCTTGCCGTCAGTCTGGTCCCAGATTTCGGGCGCCGTCGTTTCGATGTGGGCCTGCCGGTTGGCGGTATTGTCAAACTGGTTGGCCCAGACAGCACCATTGGGTTCGGTTTCATTCAACGCGGCAGCCAGACGGGCCGAATATTTCACATAGTTGTTGGGGTTCGCATAAGGCACCGCCGGCACTTCGACCAGTTGCGCGCCGGCCACGCGGATCATGTCCTTCTTTTCCTGACTCTGTGTTTCAGGAATAACAATCACGGTCTTGAACCCCATCGAAGCACCCACAAGCGCAAGACCGATGCCTGTATTCCCTGCGGTTCCCTCGACAATCGTGCCACCGGGTTTCAGATCACCGCGCGCAATCGCATCCTTGATCATGAAAAGGGCGGCGCGGTCTTTGACCGATTGGCCGGGGTTCAGAAATTCGGCCTTGCCCAGAATGGTGCATCCCGTCGCCTCAGAGGCGGCCCGGAGTTTGATCAGGGGCGTGTTCCCTACGGCATCTGCGAGATCGGTCTTAATTGTCATTCCACGGCCCTTTCATCTGTTCCTCTCTGTGTAGGCCTGCAAGGGCCTAACATCAAGCAAACTCAAGGTCAGGCAGCACCCTGCAGGCGCGCTTTGTGGCGCAAGATCCAGTAGAGCAGAAAGAGCGCCGGACCTGTTGCGATTTCCCCGCTGTCAGCAAGGGCCAGCGCATCGTCGAATGCCATCGGATGCAGCCTGAGGTCCTCCGCCTCATCGTCCAACCCGCCCAGATAAGCCTCTGTTTGCGGCAGATCGCACAGCCCGACATAGGTATAGAAATAATCCGTGCTGGCCCCGGGTGAGACATAAAACGCCCCCGCCTCTTCCAGCCTGGTGACGACCACACCCGCCTCTTCCTTGCATTCACGCAGCGCCGCCGCCTGCGGCGTCTCGCGCGCATCGACGATGCCTGCGACAGGTTCTAACATCCACGGGTTCGCGTCATGGCGCAAACGCGGCCCCAGACGTGCCTGTTCGACCAACAGTACCTTGTCACGCACCGGATCGTAAGGCAGGACAACGGCAGCATCTGTCCCGATAAACCCCTCGCGCACCAAAACGTCCGACTGTCCGCCTGTAAATTTGCGATGCCTGACATCGACGCTTTCGAAGCGAAAGAAACGCCCCTGCGGAGTGCGCGCGCCTGTAATCTGGAAATCCGCAGGTTCAGGCACGAAACGACGCGTGGCAGGGGCTGCTTTGGCACGATGCTTGGACCACGCCCGCGCCTCGATCATCGGCCACATCCCGCGTGCCGCCGCAAACGACGGCAGCGGGTCGTAGGAAAACAGCTCTGTTGCGGCAAGCACGGCAGGTGCGAGGTGATCCGCCTCCCACACGTCCAGCGACCAAGCGCCGACACCGGGTGCGGCCCCATCGGGTGGAAGATAGCACTGGACGGTACGCGGCCCCGCCGCTGTGGCCACGTCAACCGTTGCGACACGATAGCCGAACGCACCCTCATAAAGATCAAGACGCGCTATTTGCTGATCGTCGAGATCTTCGTAGACCAACCCCTGCGCCGTCGCGCCACTCTGCGGCGCGATGAAAGGGACCACATTTCCGTCCACAGGAAAGACGCCATACCCCGAAAGCTCTGCCGGCACAGCGCAACGCACTGTACCACCGGCGACAGCCGCCATCAACTTCTGGGACCGCAATGTCCCGTAAACAAAAAGATCCATGTGCTAGGGAAAACGCTGACCGAAGAATTCGGTAATCCATGCACAAACAATTCCGCCGATCAGGACTGTGGCAATCAGGGTCACATCAGTGAACATAATTGCGTACTCGATCATCTGGTTGAAGATATCGATGACCGCTTCCATCGTTCCGTCGTTGTAGCGGTTGCGCAGCGCATTCGAGATCATCTTATTGAACGAAAGAGCGAAAATCGCGCAAAAAGCAATCGTCGCACCACTGGTAAGCCCGATGCCTACCGCTGGGTTGTAGCCGTGTCCGGCGCGGCTTCCACAGACCCGCCATCCCACGACAAGGCCGATAAAGCTGACCACCGGAAGCCAGAACGTGGGCGCGTTCGCCTCGGGAAAGAACGGGATCGTCAGGCCCGCAAGGTACCAACCAAACAAAGCAAAAATGACTGCACCGGCAAGACGTCCAGCAGTTGGCATGTCATGCGTCCTCTCTCTTGACGCGCACGACCCTGCGTTAGCCTGGCCGCGTCACGGTAATCTGCGTTACGTCGCAGTTTCTGCTATCAAATGTCGCGGCACAAGAGGTCAGATAAAAATCCCACATCCGTTTGAAACGCGCGTCAAACCCCAAAGCGGCCACCTGATCCCACTTTTCGTTGAATGTCTCGTGCCAGCGGCGCAGGGTCAGCGCGTAGCTCTTGCCGAATTCAATCGAGCCTTTGACATTTAATCCCGCTTTTTCAACCTCTTGGCGCAAAACAGTCGGGCTTGGCAGCATACCTCCGGGGAAGATATATTTCTGGATAAAGTCAACGCCCTTGCGGTAACTCTCCCAGCGCTCGTCTTTGACGGTGATGATCTGAAGTGTTGCGTGTTTGCCCGGTTTGAGACGTTCACGCACCGTTTCAAAGTACTTGGGCCAGTATTGTTCACCCACGGCTTCGAACATTTCGATGCTGGCGATCCCGTCGTAAAGACCTGTTTCGTCGCGGTAATCCTGCATTTTGATCTCGACCATGTCGGACAGACCCGCCTTGGCCATCCGCGCCACTGCATAGTCATGCTGTTCCTGACTGATCGTCAGGCCCGTCACCTTGATGCCGCGTTCCTTGGCGGCATATTCGGCAAATCCGCCCCAGCCACAGCCGATCTCAAGCACATGGTCGCCCGCCTTGGCCCCCATCTGATCGACCATGCTGGCGTATTTGGCAATCTGGGCGGCTTCCGTGCTTTCCTGACCTGTCTCGAAGATCGCCGAGGAATAGGTCATCGTATCGTCAAGCCAGAGCCCGTAAAAATCATTCCCAAGATCGTAATGATAGCTGATGTTCTTGCGTGCCTGTGTTTTCGAGTTCCGCTGCATCCAGAAGCGGACGCGCTCATAAAAGCGGATCAGTCTTTGTGCGGGGAACCCATCGTAAATATGATCGGCCTCATCATGCATGAAATCCATCACCGCCATCAGATCGGGGGTGGTCCACCAGCCATCCATATAGGCCTCGGAGAACCCCATATCGCCTTCGCGCACCGTCCGCGCGAAAAGGTCGGGATTGTGCACATGCACCTCGGCAACATAACCGGGTTTCGCGCCCTCGGCACGGAAATGGCGCCCATCGGGCAAAATGATATCAACGCGGCCTTTCTGGAGGTCTTTGACCTGATCAAATACCCGCGCAAAATAGCGGGGCAGACCGGTTTGGCCGTCTGTACTCGTTAAGATCATATTTTCTTCCTGTCGTCGTCTTCGGCACTCGGGCAGTTTGCGCGGCCTGTCTGTACCCAAATTAACCTTTGATACGGTGAAGTCACGGAGAACGTTCAAAAAAGTTTCAACTGACCTCGGGGCAATCAGAAGCCGCGGCTTTGATAGGCATCAAGCGCACGCTTTCGACCCACATCTGCCGGAACAATCGGATCAGGGTAGCGGTCCTGCGCTGTCATGCCCCAACTGAGAGGTATCATATCATAATAGGACAAAGCTGTCGCGCTCGGGCTTTTGGTGCCCTCGGCAATCCATTTCTTGACGTATGCGCGATCCTTGTCGAATTTGTCCAGCTGCGTCACCGGATTGAACACGCGGAAATAGGGCGTCGCATCCGGCCCAGACCCTGCCGACCACTGCCAGCCCATTGCATTGCTGCACGGGTCCCAGTCGATCAGGCAATCGGCAAACCAATCCAGCCCGATCTTCCAGTGACACAAAAGGTGCTTTGTCAGATAGGATGCCACAATCATCCGGCCACGGTTGTGCATCCGCCCGGTCACATACATCTCGCGCATGGCGGCATCGACAAAAAGAATACCAGTGCGCCCTTGCTTCCAGGCCTTAACCTCCGCCAGCCGTTCGTCCGTGTTCCATGGAAAGGCGTCCCAGTCTTCTTTCCAGTTGTCCGATATGATCCGCGGCGTGTGGAAGGCCAAATGATAGGCAAACTCGCGCCAGACCAGTTCTTTCAGGAATGTCTCGGCATCGCCCTTGCCGTCATGCAGCGCGCGCCAGCCCGCGTGCCAGCATTTGCGCGGGCTGATTTCGCCGTAGGTCAGGTTTTCCGACAGCCCCGAGGTACCGTCCACGGCAGGCAGATCACGGTTCTTGACGTAATTGGCGACGTGATTGGCGATAAAGGCCCCCAAACGATGCGATGCGGCCGTTTCCCCCACGGTGCAATGCGATGTTAGAATTTCCGCACCACGCCGCATGGCAGCGCCCATGCGCCAGTCTGCCAGATCATCAGAGGCGGGCCAGCTGTCAGGCGCGGGGATCGTGGCGGGGGTTGGCAGCGCGTCGGGCACTTCATTGTCGCGCACGGATTTCCACATCGGCGTATAGACTTTGTAGAACCCGCCGGTCTTCGTCTCGACCGTCCAGGGCTCGAACAGCACATGACCTTTGAAGCTCTGCGCCTCGACTCCGTCTTCTTTCAGTGCCGCTTTCACCGCGGTATCGCGCGCGCGGTGCTCCGGATCATACATCCGCGACCAGTAGACAGCCCCTGCCCCTGTCTCGGCAATCAGATCGCGCAACACCGTCAGCGCCTCCCCACGGCGCAAAATCAAACGGCTGCCTTTTTCCTGCAACGATTTCGTCAGATCACCCATCGACAGCCCCAACCGCATCTTTGGCGCAGCACCAAGTGTCTCTGTCAGTTCGTCATAAATGAAAACCGGAATAACCGGATGACCTGTGGCCACAGCAGCCGACAGCGCTTCATGATCGCCAAGGCGCAGATCGCGCCGGAACCACATCAGAATGGGGGATTTGCTCATCAGACCTCCGCGCAGGACGGCTTGCCTGCTTTATAGCACCTGATCTAGCGCCCCCATCAGCGCGTCAACCTCATCTTTGGTGGTGTAATGTACGAAACTGACGCGCAACACGCCTTTCGCAGGGTCCACACCGACTGCGGACAACGGACGCTGCGCGTAGAAATCACCGCCACCGGCCATAATCCCATGCGGCGCTAGTTTCGCTGCTGTCTCTTCAGCATCCGCTTCGAGTGACAGCGCAACGGTGGGTGCGCGGCGCAGAGCGTCCGCAGGACCGATAAGCCGTACCGAGTTTTTCGCCGAGACGTAATCCAGCAAGGGCTGCAACAGGGCCACCTCTTGCGCGCGCATCAGATCATGGGATTTGCGCGCAGCCGCAGCCCCAGTGCCGCCGCCATGATGCACGGACAAGGCCTCGAAATAATCGGCCATCCCCGCACTGGCTGCGACCTGCGCATGATCAGGACCCGCAGGTGTAAACCGCTTGTAAAGGCTATCACCGTTAAAATGGTGTCCCTGATTGGGCAGCTCCATGCCCCAGTCCTCACGGATCACCATGATGCCTTGATGGGGCCCGTAGGTTTTATATGCACTGAACAGATAGACATCGCATCCCAGCGCGCCCACATCCGCGAAACCATGCGGCGCATAGGATACGCCATCCACACAGGTCCGCGCGCCCGCAGATTTCGCCAAGGCGCAGATGCCGGCCACATCATTGATCGCACCCACAACATTCGAGCAATGCGGGAACACCACAAGCGCCACATCCTGCTCCAAGAGCTTGGCAAGGTCCTCCGGGTGCAACTCGCCCGTCTCGGGATCAATCTGCCACTCAAGGATATTGATGCCATCCTCAGCCAACCGCCGCCACGGGCCGCTATTGGCCTCGTGGTCCTGATTGGTCACGACAATGCTCTGGCCCGGCTTGATCCATTTGCGCACCGCTTGTGCCAGCACATAGGTATTCTGCGTGGTCGAGGGCCCAAAGGACACTTCATGCGTGGCAACCCCCAGCATTTCCGCCAAGCGCCTGCGCGCTTCGTCCATCTCTTCGCCACCCAGGCGCGACGCCGCATAGGGCGCATAGGGCTGCACTTTGCGTTCGGTGTAGAAGCGGTACAGGCGGTCTATGACCTGACGGCAGGTATAGGACCCGCCAGCGTTTTCAAAAAAGGCCTGCCCCTGCAATGAAGGCTGGTCAAAGGCGGGGAATTGGGCGCGCACCCATGCGATATCTAGTGTCATGCGCATATGGATACGAAAAAGGCCCCGATGCGCAAGCACCGGGACCCATCATTTTCGCATTAAGCCGTGTCAGGCCCTCAGTTCGCTTTGCAAGCCACGGAAGATGGCAAAACACATCAAAAGAAGGACAATTGTAAACGGCAGTCCGGTTGAAATCACCATCGCCTGCAGCGACCCGAGGCCACCCCCGATCAACAGCGCAATCGCCACCAGACCCTCAAAGGTACACCAGAACACACGCTGCGGCACAGGCGCGTCGATCTTGCCACCGGCCGTGATCGTATCAATCACAAGGCTGCCGCTGTCAGAGGACGTCACAAAGAACACAATGACCAGTACAATCCCAAGGGTCGATGTAATCGATGCCAACGGCAGGCTCTCCAGCATCGCAAAGAGCGACAGTTCCGGACTATAGCTGTCAATCACATTGGCCTTTACCGCGCTGACATCGACATTAGCGATCATATCGTTGATCGCCGTGCCACCAAAGACAGTCATCCAGAAGATGCACACCAGTGACGGGATGATCAAAACGCAGGTCAGGAACTCACGCACGGTGCGTCCGCGGGATACACGCGCGATGAACATGCCGACAAATGGTGACCAACTGATCCACCACGCCCAGTAGAACGCCGTCCAGCCCTCACGATAACCGTCATCAGACCGCCCGATCGGATTGGAGAGCGGCAGGATTTCCTGACCGTAGGCCATTAGCGTCGCAAAGAAGTCGGTAAAGATACCAACCGCACCGGCGGTGAACAGCACAAAGAGCAATAGCCCGATGGCCAGCACCATATTGATCTCGGACAGGACTTTCACCCCGCCATCAAGACCACGGATCACGGAAATCAACGCCAGTAGCGTGATCAAAACGATCAGGACAACCTGCGCCGTGACGCTGCTGGGAATGCCATAAACGAACTCAAGACCGGCATTCGCCTGCTGCGCACCCAAGCCAAGCGATGTCGCAAGACCAAAGAGCGTGGCAAAAACGGCAACGATGTCGATCACATGGCCCCACCAGCCCCAGACACGCTCGCCAAGGATCGGATAGAAGGCCGAACGGATCGAAAGCGGCAGGCCCTTGTTATAGCTGAATAGCGCAAGTGCGAGGGCCACAACCGCGTAAATCGCCCAAGGATGCAATGCCCAGTGATAGGACGTGGCCGCCAGCGCCATGCGCTTGGCTTCGTCCACATTGGCGGCAATCAGCGTGCCGTCTTCTGCAAATGGCCGCACCGCGCCCAAAGGTTCGTCGCCCCAGGGCGTACCAAAATAATAGGCAGGCTCAAGTACACCAAAGAACATCAGGCCAATGCCCATGCCGGCCGCAAAAAGCATCGCAAACCAACCCAGATAGCCGTAGTCGGGCGTGGCGTCTGCACCGCCCAAACGGACCGATCCGTAAGGCGACACGATCAGCAGCAAACAGAAGATCACAAAGATATTCGCCGCCGTCAGGAAAAACCCGTCAAACGTCGATGTCAAAGCGGGCCGCAGCCAGCCAAAGAACTCTGCGGCCTGGTTCGGGGCAATCAGCGCGTAAAGCACAAAGATCACCACCGAGAGCCCCGAAATCAGAAAGACGGGGTTGTGAATATCAAGCCCGAATGGCCCGATCTGCGTTTCAATATTGTCCTGACCGATCGTGTAATCGGTCTCAATCATATCCGAGGCGCCTTCCGGTAACGGAATGCCCATATCGGTTTCGTCTTGTGTGGCCATAACTTGGCTTCCTTCTTATTGTTCGGTCTGATTGTTGCGGGCGCCGGCCTAGGCAGGCGCGCGGACAAGGCAAACAGATGCCTTGGTGCGGCGGGCCAGATTGCCGCCGTTCGAAGCCCAGATGCGGTCGCCGATGTGCGGCACATGCGTCGCCATCACAACCAGATCGGCATCCATTTCATCGACAGCCTTCACCAGATCGTCGTCCAGCGTGGCGGTCGGGTCATGGGACAGGATCATGTGGGTCGTGACATCCTGGCCATGCGCCTGCGCCTCTTTCAGCGCAAAAGCCGCGAGCTTCTCTTTGTATTCCTCTGGGGAATGCGCAACCGACGACGGCGTTGGTGTTGTCGCCCCCAGATAACAGACGGTTGCACCGTAAAGCTTCGCCAGATCAGCCGCCATGGTGATCGCGCCTTCCATCCGGTCCGCATGTGCCAAATCAATCGGCACAACGATTTTTCTATACATCGTCCCCTCCTTTTCCGGGCGTTGACACACGCACCATCACGCAGGCAAACGGCCCGAATATTCATCTTCAAAGACAGGGTTTTGGCCCCCGTTCTTACCCCATGCCTAACAAGCCGCCTGCCCAAGAAACAACCGGATGACCGCAAATTCAGCCCAATTTGGCCACCATATCTTGCCAAAACATGCTTCAAGCCCCTGCCATGAAACACAAAAAAGCCGCCGAAGTTTTTTTCGGCGGCCTTGCAGATTTCTGGTTTTTCAGGGCGGGATCAGGCGTTCACATCAACCACAACACGGCCTTTGACCTGCCCTTGCAAGATGCCCGCCCCAAGTGCTGGCAGGTCTGACAGCGTCGCGGGCTGGATCATCGCCTCGAGTTTATCCATCGGCAAATCCTTGGCAATGCGCGCCCAGGCGCGGACGCGGTTCTCATAGGGTTGCATCACGCTGTCGATCCCCAAAAGGTTCACACCGCGCAGCAGGAACGGGATGACAGATGCAGGCAACCCGGCCCCGCCCGCCAGACCCACAGCAGAGACAGAGGCACCATATTTCATCTGCCCCAAGACACGCGCCAGCATCTCGCCACCCACCGCGTCAACACAACCGCCCCATGTCTCGGCTTCGAGCGGGCGACGGGTGATTGCATTGATCTCTTCGCGGGGCACGATCTGTGTCGCACCAAGGGATTTGAGATAATCGGCCGTCTCGGGCCGTCCTGTTACCGCCGCCACCTCATGCCCCAGATTGGCCAGGATCGCTGTCGCAACGGACCCAACACCACCTGCCGCACCTGTGACGAGGACCGGACCATCCTTGATCCCGTGATCCTCAAGCGCCATCACCGCCAGCATCGCCGTAAAGCCCGCTGTGCCCACCGCCATCGCCTGACGTGTATCAAGACCTTCTGGCAGTGGTACCAGCCAATCGGCTTTCACCCGCGCCTTTTGGGAATACCCGCCCCAATAGGCCTCGCCCACGCGCCATCCGGTCAGCACAACCTTGTCTCCGGGCTGATAGCGCGGATCATCCGACGCCTCGACTGTGCCCGCCATATCAATGCCCGGCACATGAGGGTAATTGCGTACCAACCCACCGCCCGGCCCGATGCAAAGCCCGTCCTTGTAGTTCACGGTCGAATATTCCACTGCAACCGTCACATCACCTTCGGGCAACTGCTCCAGCGACAGCTCTTGCACAGATGCGCTGGTTTTTCCCTCTGCATCTTTCTCGACCATCAAAGCCTTAAACATCGTCATTCCTTTCATTTCGGGGCCTCTCATTTCGGTGGCTGAGGCCCCCACTTTCCATGTCTCTTCAAACTTCCGCCGGAGGCTCCGACGCAGCCACCGGACCTAGATCCAGAATTTCTCGTGCACGGTGGCCACGCGCGGGCCATCCTGCGTCTGCACCTCAAGCTGGGTGCCTTCGTCCCAATGGGTCATCCGGACCATGCCAATGGCGACGTTGGTCCCGTAATCCGGCGATGCCGCAGCGGACGTGATCTGGCCCACCTTCTTGCCCTTGGCGATCAATGGCCAAACCTGATTGCATACCGGAATATCACCCTCAATCGCGATTGCGCGGATCTGCTGCGTGGGCCCCTCTTTGGCCACCCGCAAAAGCGCATCGCGCCCCACGCAGCCAATCGCGGTCTGTGTCGAACAGAACCGGCCAAGCCCGCATTCATGCGGCGTGTTCTCGCGGGTCATATCATTGCCATAGGACAAAAGCCCACCTTCGATACGCTCGATCAGATTGGGGCAACCTGCGTGTACATCAAGGTCCTTACCCGCCTCGAAAAGTGCATTCCACAACGGCATCCCGTTCTTTGTACCGTCAACGTAAATCTCGAACCCGCCCTGCTTGGAATAGCCCGAGCGTGCTACCGCCATGCTGACCCCGTTAAAATCAAACCAGCCAAAGCGGAAAAACTTGATCGCGCGCACGGCGTCCCCGAAGACCCGCGCCATCAGATCATCGGCCAGCGGGCCCTGCACCGCCAGAGGCGAAATATCAGGCTCATCCACCAAAACATCCAGACGATAGCCATAGGCCAGGGCCTTGACCCAAAACAGCAGATCACTATCCGCAATCGAAATCCACCAGCGGTCCTCGGTCAGTTTCAGTGCGACCGGATCATTGAGCATCCCGCCGGTTTCATCCACGATCGGCACATAGAAACACTGCCCCGGCAACATGCCGCGCAAATCGCGTGGCGTCAGCATCTGCATCAGGCGTGCGGCATCCGGGCCGCGCAATTCCACCTGCCGCTCACAGGCCACATCCCATACCTGCACGGCAGCCTTCAGGTGGTGATAATCCTCCACCACGCTGCGAAACACCGTGGGCAGCAGCATATGGTTATAGACGGTATATCCCTTGACCCCGGCCGCTTCGACGCCATCGCTAAAGGGGGTGCGCCGAACACGGCGCGAAGGTGCAATCACAGCCATCAAATATCCTCAGGCATAAAGGGAAGATCGGTGTCGGGCAGTTTGTGCCCTGCCGCGGTCATCATCGCATGGACCTGCCCGCGATGATGGGTTTGATGGTTGAACATTTGCATGACACACAGCGCCATCGGCTTGGACATCTGTCTGCCCAAAGCGCCAGAGTACCAGTCCAGATTGCCAACCAAATCAATTGCTTGGACGCTTTGCGCCCAAAGCGCAATCCGCGCATCCATCCGGAACCGATCAGCAGCCCAGACAGCGGGCGTCACCGCCATATCCACGCTCTCCTTAAGCGTCACATCCGTGCCGGTCCCGCCGTCAAAACGACTGATCCACAAGGTATCGCCCCACAGCAGATGATTCAGCGTGCCCATGATCGAGCCAAAGAACGCCCCGCGATCCTTGCGCAACTCGGCCTTGTCCATCGTCAAGACAATCTCGCGCAAAGCAGAATTCTGCCACGCATTATAGCGCGCCATCGTCCGGCAATACTCTGGCGTGATCAAGGCTTGGGACCTTTCCAGTCAATCGGGCAAATCTCGGCGGATTTGCCGCCAAAATCCCAGACACGGCCATAGTCGCGGACCTTGGACTTCGTGCCTGTAGCGGCGATGATATCCGGCCCCATCCAGTATTTGGAATTGCTGACCATAACCGGATGATCGGGGGATTTGCCCGCCATCATTTCGATCTCGCCCTGAATTTTGCGGCCGATATAGATGCCACGCTTGGTGCCTTCACGGACGATCTCGACCTTTTCACGCTCGGCGCCGATGATTTCGGAGACAAGCATGGTGAACAGACCCGTGGTGCCCCCGGCCTGCCCGCTGAATATCTTCAGAATGCCATTGTAGGCTTTCTGTGTTGACCGCTCATCCACATAGGCGGCCACTTTCCAGTTGCCTTCGGCCATCCGGCCCGGAATATCGACGAGCAGACCGACGTTCAGACCGGACAGGTCCTCGCCCTCGAAGTGCCCCTCATCAATGGCAATGGCCATCCACGCATGGCAATGTCCCTCGGTCGGCGGGTGCGCACCAAGGCTGACGACGCAGGGACAAAAGACCGTGCATGAGCAGTTGAGGAACAACTCGCCCTTGATCGCCCATTCAGTGGGTTTCATCTTGCGGCGCAGCGGATTGCTGTCCATCCGTTGATCGATACGCTGCGAAATCGGCAGCCGATCTGCTGGGGCCCGTGTCTTGTCAGCCATCTCTCGTCCCTTCTTTAAAGAATTGCCAAGCCAAGGCCGGCAGCAATCAAGACCACGCCGACAGGCTTGATCACACGATGCCCGATTTCGGGCAGTTTTTCAAAAACCATGAGCAGCGTTGCCAACCCCATCCAGGCAAGGCTCATCACGCCGCCCACAAATCCGAGCGCCATATAGCCCCAGCAACAGACCACACAAAATGCGCCCAGCCCGATCCCCATACGCAAACCACCAGAGAAACCGGTTTTCCAGTGTCCGAGAAAATAGGTCATCGGGGCATGACACACGCCGTGGCAGACCTCCTTGATGCGGGTAAACTGGAATGCCCCCACGATGACCAGCAAGGCAGCGGAGAACCAGACCGGCGCAATTCCCAACATATTGATGATGCCGCCAAAGAGCAGCGCCAACTGAAGTGCGGCGATCACGGCAGCAAAGCCCACCCAGACAATGAAATAGCCCAGTAACAGACCGACCCACCCTGCCCGTGTGCCATCGGCACTGACCATCAGTTTTTCATAAGTTGTCAGCGTAGGCACCAAGGTGGGCAGCATCATCGCGGCCATCATTACAGCCCACATCGCAAAGAGCGGGCCGAAACGTGCCATCGGCATATCCATCGGCATGCGCGGGTCCATCTCGGCCATCGCCTGCCCCATCGGCCCCGGACGGCCCAGCAGATCAAGGTCCATATCGACCGCCATCATATAGAGCATCAGCCAGGACAACAGGATCGTGCCGAAAAAGAGCAGCCAAAGCGATGATCTGATCAAATGCGACAAGCGGCTCTCCCGAAGACCAGTTTGCGACTCAAGACTTGCACAAAGATATGTCAGACGTTTAATTGTCTGACAAATGAAAATTGATCCGCACAACCCCGCAGATCTCTCTGCCCAGATCGCCAAGGCTATCCGCGACGCGATCATCTCTGGCGCTTTGCCGGTGGACGAGCGTCTGCCGTCAGAGGCGGAGATGGCCGAACAGTTCGATGTATCCCGACCCACCGTGCGCGAGGCGCTGAAACGGCTGGCCGCACAATCGCTGATCCGCACGCAGCGCGGGGCAACCGGCGGGGCCTTTGTGAACCGGTTGCGGTTTGAAGACGCCTACGGGCAACAGATTACCACATCAACATTGCTGCTTTCGATGAATGACGTCAGCTTTGCGACTGCCTGCGAGGCGCGCTATGCGCTGGAGCGCGCCTGCGCACCGCTTTCGGCATCACGGCGCAGCGCCGACCACCTTGCGACCATGCGGGCGGAAGCCCACCGCCAGTTGCAGCCCGGTTTGACGGATGAGGCCTTTTGCGCCTCGGATGTCGCGTTTCATCGCGCCCTCGTTGATGCGGCGGGCAATCCTGTTTTGTCCTACCAGCTGGCCGGCGCCGTCGAGGCGATGCAGCCGTTGATGAATATGATCACCTTCAGCGCGCGGTCACGGGAAAAGATCGTCGCACTGCATACGTCCATCGCCGATGCGATCGAAGCGCAGGACGCGCAAGCCGCAGACGCCCATCTGGCGGCATTGGCGACCTATACACAGGAGCTGGCACAGAATGTGATTGCCGAAAGGCAGTCCAAGCGTGGTTAGGGTAAGGTGGATCTTGATCCACCTTACTGCCCTGATCACACCGTTTTTTGATCATGCCTTGCACGATCTATGGCTGTCCATCCAAGACAAACGCAGGTAAGCACGGCTCCAAAATACGAAAGCCCGCCATCACCGGAGGATTTGATGAAAGCCGCGATCTTCGGAACAGTCACACTGGCCGCCGCTGCCGCACTTGGCGTTTATGCATGGCAGTCACAAAACACACCTGCCCCCTGTGGCGACACTGCTGTCGCAGGCAGCGCCATTGGCGGGCCGTTCGAGCTGGTGTCCGAAACCGGCGAAACGGTGACGGATGCCGATGTGATCACCAAACCGACACTGGTCTATTTCGGCTACACATTCTGCCCCGATGTTTGCCCGCTGGATTCCGCGCGGAATGCACAGGCCGCCTATATCCTGGAAGAGCAAGGGCTTGATCTGGGAACCATCTTTATCTCGGTTGACCCACAGCGCGACACGGTCGAGGTCGTGCGCGATTTCACTGACAACTTCCACGAAGACATGATCGGACTGACCGGATCACCTGAGCAGGTCAAGGCGGCCAGCCAGGCCTACAAGACCTACTACCGCGCGGTTGAGGGTGACCCCGAATACTATCTCGTCGACCACTCGACGCAGACCTACCTGATGTTCCCCGAAACAGGGTTCGCGACCTTCTTCCGGCGCGACACACCCGCAGAAGCGGTCGCAGAAATCTCGGCCTGTTTCATGGCGCAAAACAGCTAGAAAAAACGCGCCACTTGATCTGGCGCAACAAAAGCTGACGGGCGATGGGCGAAAAGAGGTGTATGACACATCTCGATACCCTCCGCCGCATGGGCCTTTTTGACGCCCGCGTGCCCCGCTACACCAGCTATCCGCCGGCGACTGCGTTCACCCCTGCGCAAGGGGCTGACTTTCAGGTCAGTTGCCTGCAAGCGCTTGATCCTGCAGCGCCTGTCTCGGTCTATATCCATATCCCCTTTTGCGAACGGCTTTGCTGGTTTTGTGCCTGCCGGACCCAAGGCACAAGCACGCTCAAACCCGTGGCGCATTACCTTGAGGTCGTGAAGGACGAGCTTGCTTTGCTGCGCGCGACCCTGCCTGCGGGCGTGACTATGGGCCAGATGCACTGGGGTGGTGGCACGCCCACGATCCTGCCGCCCGAGATGATCCGCGACCTCGCGCAGGCAGTCAAAGACGTGATCCCCCCTGCGCCCGATTTCAGTTTCTCTGTCGAGATTGACCCCACGTTGGTGGACGACGCCAAGATCGCAGCGCTGGCCGAGATGGGCATGACCCGCGCAAGCATCGGCATTCAGGATTTCGCCCGTGACGTCCAGGAGGCGATCGGACGCATGCAAAGCTTTGCCCAGACCCGCGCCTGCGTGGACAGCCTGCGCGCGGCCGGGATCACATCGCTGAATGCGGACCTCGTGTATGGGCTGCCGTTTCAGACCGCAGCCAAGCTCGCCGCGACCATCGCAAAGGTGCGCGCGCTTGATCCTGATCGCATCGCACTTTTCGGCTATGCCCATGTGCCCAGCTTTTCCAAGCGCCAGAAACTGATCCCCGATGCGGCCCTGCCCGGCGAAGAAGACCGCTATCATCTGGCACGCCAGGCCGCAGCCGCCTTTGGGGGAAGCGGATACGAGGCCATCGGGATCGACCATTTCGCAAAACCCGCAGACAGCCTTGCCATTGCGGCAAAGACAGGCCACCTGCGCCGCAACTTCCAGGGCTACACAGACGACACCTGCCCCACCCTGATCGGGATCGGGGCCTCGTCGATTTCGCAATTCGCGCAAGGCTATGTGCAGAACGCCTCGGCCACCGCCGCCTATATCGAACGTGTTGCGGCAGGCCAGCTTGCAGGGCATCGCGGCTATGAAATGACAGCAGCGGACCGTCTGCGCGCCACCGCGATCAACATGCTGATGTGCGACTTCGCAATTGATCTGGAGCGGCTTGCGCAGCACGCAGGTGCAGCAGAACTCGCCCCGATCCATGACACCATTTTGCAGGATTTCGCGGGCATGGTTGTCAAAGACGCGGGGCACATCCGCATTACACCCGCAGGGCGCGCACTCACCCGCATTATTGCCCAACGCTATGACGGTTTTGCGGGGATCGCAGCACAGTATTCGCAGGCCTCCTAGCTTTTGCGGTTGAAGTTGCGGTCCACTGCGCCACTTTGAAACAGAATTGAACTGAAAGCAGCGCCATGGACATCCTCAATATCATCTTTGCCATCCTCAGCATCGGTCTGGGCTGCTTTGGCTGGCTGGCCCCGCGCTATACGATGGGTGCCCTCGACCTGAAGGGCGGCGAGACCACGATGGGCATGTCCGAGGTGCGCGCCTCGGCCGGTGCGCTGTTTGTGGGCATGGGCGCAGGTGCGCTGTGGCTCGGCACGCCCGAGGCCTACCTGATGCTCGGCTTTTGCTGGACAGGAGCCGCCATGGGGCGGTTGACGTCACTGGTGCTGGACGGCGCGACACGGCAGAAATGGACGTATTTCGCAGTGGAAGCTGTGGTTGGACTGGCTGCGATTGGTTTGAATTTGGGATAGGGTGTTTGGGAGCGGGAATTTGCCTTGTAGCCACCGCATTCGAACCATCTGCATCAATCATTTCAGGCCCATTATAAGTCGGATGTGACAGACCGCGACAAAGATGTTTCAGTAGTTGAAACGGGCGTGGTCGCTCCAAATCAGAACCTTCAAAAAGAATTACCGCGTCATCAAAGCGATGACGCGGTATCAATGCTCCGCTCTCTTCTACGTGTGTCCAAGATGCTCTCTCCGTGTTTACAGCAATCCCACACCAGAGCGGATCGGCGAGCTATGCTCAGTCCACAGCGTAGTAAAGACCGCCAAAGGTATCGAGGGGCGCGTCCGTTCCGATGGTTGCATCAGAGTCAAGCCGGCCTTCAAAGCTGCCAATGGTTTCACCACCCTGCGCAAACACACCCTGAAGGTCCGCACTGATATCAAAGGTCTGGCTGGGGTCTGCGCCATATTCAACAATAATGTCTCCGCTCAGACCGCCAGAGTAATAGCCGGCTTCTACAGCTCCAAGAACTGTGTCTCCCCTGAATTCACCCGAAATCCCTGTCGGATCGTTCGGGCCGCCAGTCACTGCGGTTGGCACGAACACAGCTTCAACACTCGTCGAAGCGCCGTTTACGGTAAGCGTCGAATCACCAGTAATCAGAGCACCTGCATCATCCAGTTGGAAACCGAATGTACCGCTATAGATAGAGTCTCCTGTGGGCGCCGCGTCTACCAACCCGGTCTCATTCACGCGTTCAAGATTGTTGAAAGTCTCAAGAAAAGGTGTTCCTGCCAACTGCTCCGCGATGTCTGCCGGATACTCAAGTTGCAAAAGGCCGTCCGATACAATCAGGTCCTCGCCGCCATTGTCGCTCCCGCCGCCACACGCCGCGAGCATTAATATACAAACGCCGGCGATCGGCTTTACCATCATTCTCATTCTCATTGGTCTCCATAGCATTTTCTATTCTGCAGATGCTTGAGAGCCCCTTTCGCCACCTTCTGTGGACGCGCAAAATTCATTGCCTTGCCTGGATTCCCAAGCACTGATCATCTTTAGGGCGAAGAGCTATCAACCACACAAACACCTAAAAGGCGGCGGCTGGTTTCGATCAATCTATCGAAAGCGATAGGTGTTCTGGAGTTACGCTGAAATGAGGTTCCGAACCAAAGCAAGCGCAATGGCCTGAGCGCGTGTTGTCGCACCCATGCGCTTACGCGCATTCGTCGTATGCATCCGCACGGTTACTTCCGAAATACCCATGTGATGCGCGATTTGCGCATTGTTCATACCCTTTGCAAGGCAGGTGAGGATATCCTTCTCCCGAGGTGTCAGAAAGTCGTATAGTAATGGGACCTTGCCGACCGATTGGTTCGGCGTTGGCGGACCGTTATAGACCGCAAACAGGTTCGCGATAACGGCCAGCAGATCAATTCCCACCTTAAACTCTTCTGCGACAGTAGCTGTACATGCGAACACGACAAGCACCTCTGCGCCGTCATCAAGATTGTCGTTCAGGCGAAATGTAATGTAGTCTGACTGTCCATACTTGAGAAGGTGCTCATAGCATTCACGTGTTTTCTCTGACAGTTCCAATTCTTCCATCTGCTGAAGCAGCGAGATGTGGTCGACATCTTTCATGGTGCCTTCTGCCCAGCTGACCAAGATGGGATCAACGCTCATGTAGTCGTTGGCGATATATTCTTCCATCCCGCCGCGCTCATGTGTCGAGACACGAAACCAAACCGGCATAGGGTTACCCGCTTGGTACCTGATGACATTCAGCGCATCTGCACCTATGTCCCTCGCGATCTTGACGCTGGTTTGCCAAACATCGTTCTGGTTTTCACCCGCTGCAAGTTGGTTCAGGATATCAACGAGAATTTCCGGTTTCCTGATCCGAGTTGTGACTTTTTCCATCTTTGCTCCCTTTGCAATCATCACGCTCTATTTTGGTCAAAAAAGAAGGAATTTGTCTATAATGTGATAGGGTTGGCTGACTCGTCTGAGTGCGGCGATGGCGGCATCGTTCATCATATGAAGGTCGGCTGTTTGCTTTGTAGCGCGACCTTTTGACAGGTGGAAAGAACGTCCACCCTCACCGCCCCCTAAACCGCCCCCTCCACAACCTCCAGCCCGTCATCCGCGAAGGGCCTTTGCAGTTTGAGCGCGGCCTCCACGGGGGCGTCCAGCCAGTGGGCCATGGCCTCGGGGCTGCGCAGGATCACGGGCATGGCTTTGGGGTGGATGGGGGCCACCACGCTGTTGGGCTCCACAGTCAGAAAGGCAAAGAGGTTATTGGTCGTCTCGCCCTCTTTCAGCGTCCGGACCGAGGTCCATTCCGTCCAGATCCCTGCAAAGAACAGCGTCTTTTGCGGGCCTGTGGGCGCAAACCAGACGGCTCTGGGCTTTTCGCCCTTCACGGTCTGGTATTCCGAAAAGCTGGTGAAGGGCACAACACAGCGGTGCGCAGGGCCCAGCCAGCGGCGCCAATGGGGTGAGGCGGTGTTGCGCACATTGGTCACGCCCTTGTCGGTTTTCTTGCCTTTCAGGACGAACGCGGGCGACGGCATCCCCCAGCGCATCATCTGCATCACACGGCCTTCGGGCGTCTGCGTGATCACGGGTGCGGGATAGTCTGGGTAAATGCCCGTCAAGGCAGGCAAATTGCCTGTGTCATCGCGCCACAAATTGACCAAATCCGCGATCGCGGATTGCGCAGTGGTGAGAGAATAAAGGTTACACATGCGCCGATCTTACGGTGCAAATCCGGACGGGCGCAATGCATCACCCCCTTGCAGGACGGGTGTCTGAGGCCTATGTGTAGGACGTCCTTCGGGACTATGGACATAAACGCGCTCGTAATAAGCGGATCGGACCCGGGGGCGGTACCCGGCGTCTCCACCAAAACCTGCTCATTTGGCAGCAATGGGGACGAAATAGGATCGACGAACGTCTAAAGGGGTTTTGCTTTGTCCCGGTGAGTTACCACCGTTATCGGTACAATAAAGCTAGTTGCAAATGACAACAAAGCACCGATGGCACTCGCAGCGTAAGCTGTGCGTAATATCGAAACCTTAAGCCCTATGGTTTTGCGACCATAGGCGGGGTCCGCAGGTACCTGGCAACAGAAACCTGCACCTTCCCCCCTTTTTGAGGCCGCTGCGCGATCTTGTCACTTGCATTGACCGGTGGCTCTGCGCACGATCCCACCTATGATCCGGTTTGTCTTTGCGTCCCTTATCTCCACCCTGCCCGTCACAGCACAGGCTTGCGATACGGCGCTGATCCTGACCATGGATGTCTCGAATTCAATCGACAGCGCCGAATACCGGCTGCAAACCGACGGCTTGGCCGACGCCCTGCGCGACCCCGAGATTGTGGAAACGATGGTGGCCGGGGAAAATTATCTCACGGTCGTGCAATGGTCCGGTGTTGACCGGCAAGCGGTCTCAATCCCATGGACCCAGATGCGCACCGCCCTGGATGTCGAGAGTTTCGCCCAGAAGGCGCGGATGATGGAACGCGCATTCATCCTGTCCGATACCGCGCCAGCCGAAGCAGTTTTCTTTTCCCTGCGGCTTTTCGATCAGGTGCCGAATTGCGCCCGCAAGGTCATTGATATTTCTGGGGACGGCACGCCGAACGGCGGCTCGGATGTGCGCGCCGCGCGCACCGCGGCTGAACGTGCCGGTGTGACGATCAACGGCATAGCCATCGAATCCATGGGTCTTGCGATCACCAATTTTTTCCGCGGTGCCGTGATTACCCGCGACGGCTTTGTCATGACCGCACGCACCCACCGCGAATATCCCGCAACGATCCGCGCGAAGATCCTGCGCGAGATCAGCCGCATTTTTGGCTAGGGGTGGACCTGCGCGCATGACCTCTGAGCTCGTCACAGTCTTCGGGCGCATCGGCCTGCTGTCCTTTGGTGGGCCTGCCGCACAGATTGCCCTGATGCACAAAGAACTTGTCGAGAAACGCGACTGGCTGAGCGAAGAGCAATTCCTGCGCGCGCTGTCGTTTTGCATGTTGTTGCCGGGCCCCGAGGCGATGCAGCTGGCCACCTATGCCGGATGGAAGCGGCAGGGAATGATCGGCGGGCTGATCGGGGGCGGGCTTTTTGTGTTGCCGGGCGCGCTGGTGATCATGGTGCTGGCCTTGGCCTATGGCGCTTACGGCAACCTGCCCGTCGTGCAGGCGCTGTTTCTGGGCGTCAAGGCGACCGTTGTGATCATCGTTATCGAAGCGCTGTTGAAGATCGCGCGGCGGGCGCTGGTTAAGCGGGCGCATCTCTTTCTTGCCGTTGCGGCCTTTGTCGCACTGTTCTTCTTTGCCCTCCCATTTCCCTTGGTCATCGCCCTTGCCGCATTGATCGGCGCGTTGGGCCAGACTGGTGCCGTCACAACACCGACCATCCGTACCGGCAGTTTACGCAACAGCCTGTCGGTCTTGCTCATTGGCGGTTTGATCTGGGCGGCACCCTTTGGCCTGATCGCCCTTTCCGGCAACGCGTTTCTTCTGGATGTCGGCATCTTCTTTTCGACCCTTGCGGTGGTCACCTTCGGCGGGGCCTATGCGGTGCTTGCCTATATGACCCAAGAGGTCGTGGTGTCCTTTGGCTGGCTTAGCACTGCCCAGATGATGGATGCTTTGGGACTGGCGGAAACAACGCCGGGTCCGCTGATCCTTGTGACGCAATTTGTGGGCATGATCGCAGGCATGGCCGAAGGCGGCGCGGCGATGGCGTTACTGGCTGGCATACTCACACTTTGGGTCACCTTTGTGCCCTGCTTTATCTGGATCTTCGCGGGCGCGCCCCTGATCGACTGGCTGGACGGGCGGCCACGGCTGCGTGGCGCCCTGGCTGCAATTACAGCGGCGGTTGTCGGGGTCATCGCCAATCTGTCGCTCTGGTTCGCCCTGCATGTGGTCTTTAGTCAGGTTGATACAGTCTTTTTTGGCCCTTTGCAGTTCATCTGGCCTGCCCTCAACACGCTGCAACCGCTGGCCCTTGGCCTTGCCGCGATCACAGGGCTGCTTTTGCTCTGGCGTCACTGGCCGCTGCCGCTTGTCTTGCTCATTTCGGCAGCACTTAGCCTTGGTGCGGCAGGTATCAGCGGCACAATCTGACAGCCCCCCTTTCAACCCGCATCGAATCCCGTATGCTAGTGAGCAGACCGCAAGGAGAGCACAGCCGTGACGACGACGATCGACTATGGAAATCTGATGCACCGCGCCATGCGCGGGTTGATCCAAGAGGTCCTGATGGATGTGCAGAAAAAGGGGCTTCCGGGTGAGCACCATTTCTTCATCACCTTTGACACGATGCACCCTGACGTGGAAATCGCCGATTGGCTGTCAGACCGCTATCCCGGCGAAATGACCGTGGTGATCCAGCACTGGTTTGACAATCTGGACGTCACCGATGAGGGCTTTACGATCACGCTGAACTTCGGGGATAACCCCGAGACTCTTTACATCCCTTATGATGCGATCAAGACCTTCGTGGACCCGTCCGTCGAATTCGGCCTGCGGTTTGAGACGCAAAACGAAGACGACACCCCCGATGAGGTGGCAGAGGCGCCGATGGACGAAATGGTCGAACCGGAAGATGACAAAGCGCCCAAAGAGGCCGAAGTCGTCAGCCTTGATCAATTTCGCAAGTAATCACCCGCCCCTGGCGGTGATGCGATATTGCGCAAGCGCCCCCTGCTGCCTATAGGTCAGATGCGAAAAGCCTAAGGGGAACATCATGACCGATACACGTACAGAAACCGACAGTTTTGGCCCGCTGGAGGTTCCCAGCGACCGCTATTGGGGCGCGCAAACGCAGCGCTCGATCATGAATTTCCCTATCGGCTGGGAAAAGCAGCCGGTTGCCATCGTGCGCGGTTTGGGTGTGATCAAACAGGCCTGTGCCATGGCCAACAAAGAGCGCGGCAAACTGGACCCCGCACTGGCCGATGCGATTATTGCGGCCGCCGCCGAAGTGGTGGCAGGCAAGCTCGATGATCATTTTCCTCTGGTGGTCTGGCAGACGGGATCGGGCACGCAATCGAACATGAATGCCAACGAGGTGGTGTCAAACCGCGCTATTGAAATGCTCGGCGGTGTGATCGGATCGAAAGACCCCGTGCACCCCAATGATCACTGCAACATGGGCCAGTCGTCCAACGATACCTTCCCCACCGCAATGCATATCGCCGTGGCGATGACAGCCCGCGACGTGCTGCTGCCGGGTCTCGAGAAGCTCCACGCGGCTCTGGCGGCAAAACAGGCGGAATTTGATGATATCATCAAGATCGGCCGCACACATACGATGGATGCCACGCCACTGACACTGGGTCAGGAATTTTCGGGTTACACCCATCAGGTCGCCATGGGCATCCGCCGGATCAAGGCCGCCCTGCCCGCGATTTATGAGCTGGCACAAGGTGGCACCGCTGTGGGCACGGGCCTGAATACGCCCAAAGGCTGGGGTGAAACCGTCGCCGCGCATATGGCCGGGATCACCGGCCTGCCCTTCGTCACAGCCCCCAACAAATTCGAAGCCTTGGCCGCACATGACGCGCTTGTCGAAATGTCGGGTGCGTTGAAAACCGTCGCTGCCAGCCTTTACAAGATCGCGGCCGATATCCGCATGCTGGGCTCTGGCCCGCGCTGTGGTCTGGGCGAGTTGATGCTGCCAGAGAATGAGCCCGGCTCATCCATCATGCCTGGCAAGGTGAACCCGACACAGGTCGAGGCGCTGACGCAGGTTTGCGCGCATGTCATGGGCAATGATGCCGCCGTTGGCTTTGCAGGCTCTCAGGGGCATTTTGAGCTGAACGTCATGAAACCAATGATGGCCTATAACGTGTTGCAATCCATGCAGCTTTTGGGTGACGCATCCGTCACATTCACCGATAACTGCGTTGTCGGCATCCGCGCCGACCGGACACGGATCGAAAAACTGATGCGGGAATCGCTGATGCTGGTCACAGCTTTGGCCCCCACCATCGGCTATGACAACGCCACGACGGTCGCCAAAACCGCGCATAAGAACGGCACGACGCTGAAAGAAGAAGCGATCAAGCTGGGCTTTGTGGATGAAGCGACCTTTGACAAGGTCGTGCGCCCCGAGGACATGATCGGGCCAAAATGAAGCCTGTGAACCTCAATCAGGTGCGCAAGGCGAAAACGCGGGCCGAGGCGAAGGCCAAAGCGGACGAAAATGCCGTCCGCTTTGGGCGCACGAAGGCCGAGAAAGTACTGGACGCCACCCGCGCTCAGCACGCCAGTAAGCGCCTCGACCAACTCAAGTTCGAAGACGAGTGATGGATCACCGGCGCCCTGTCAAACGGTCTTTGACCCTGCGCGGGCACCGCACCAGCGTATCCCTTGAAGATATCTTCTGGGATGCGTTCCGCCGCTATGCAGAACAGGATGGCGATACAATCAATGGGCTGGCTGCTAGAATAGATGAAGCCCGAGGTGATCTCGGGCTTGCCTCTGCGATACGGATTTTTGTGCTGGAGCGCGCGCTCGCGAACGACTAGTTCTTCGAGTAAAGCGCGCCACGCAGGCTGGACAGTTGTTCACTTGCACTCAACTCGCCTTCGCTCAGCTTCGCTGGCTTGACCGGCTTTGCCGTCCGGGCCTGCTTATCAAACAGCTTCGCGATTTGCGTACCATCCAGCTGCTTCTTAGCAGTCGGACGCTTTGCAGCAGTTTCAGTGTTGCGCTTGAACAGGCCTGTGAGACCTTTTCTAGACGAACCTGGCAGCGAAATAGTCATGACATCGATCCCCCTAAATAATCCACACTCTTTATTTATCCGAGGATGGCACAATGTAGGCAACACGGCAAATGTCCGTTGCAATGCCATATTTAGATAACATCACTTAAAGCATTGTTTTTAAATGCGTATTACAAAAACGGGCGCTTAACCTTCAGATAATTTTGCCATAATCGCTGCACCACCTGCCGACAAAACCGCCCAAATTGCCCAATTTGTAAGCAAAATCGCAACAATGCATCCCTAGCGCGATCTGATTCGCAGCCAAATACCTGCCGTCGAACGCACCGTCAGATGCGCGACGGGAACAGGTATACGTCCTTCAACCGTCGTAAACTCATAGGCCTTTAGCAAACGCGCCAGAACCACGACCCCTTCGATCAGTGCAAACCCCGCACCCGAACAGATGCGCGGCCCAGCCGAAAACGGGACATAGGCATCACGCGCGCAGGATTTGCCGTTCTCGGTCTCCCAACGTGAGGGATCAAATCCATCCGGATTGTCCCAAAGCCGCGTGTGCCGGTGCAGATGCCAAGGCGACAAGACAATCTGCGCACCGCGTTTGATTGTGCGGCCGCGAAACTCTTGCGCCTCGGATGCTTCCCGCACCATCATGGGCACCGCCGGATAAAGACGCAGAGTTTCGCGGAACACATCACGGGTGTGTTTCAGCTTTGACAGATCGGCGAACGCACCGCCAAAGCTGTCGGCCTCCTCGCGCAGTTTGTCTTGCCATTCAGGGTACAGCGCCAAAAGATAGAGCGCCCAAGCGAGGACAGCTGCACTGGTCTCATGCCCTGCCAGAAAAAAGATCGCCACCTGATCAATCATCTCGTCTCGTGAAAACACATCGCCCGTCACGGGGTCCTTGGTCGTGAGGATCTTTGTCGCCAGATCATCCGGCGCTTTGCCTGCCGCAATCAGGTCAAGCCGGTCTTCGGTCAGCTTTGTTATCAGTACGCGAATGTGGCGTGCGTTACGCCGCGTTTCAGAGCGGAAAAACCGCGGCATCCACGCGGGACCACGCACAAAGGCTGCAAGGTTCAGGATCGGCTGTGTGCGTTGATAGGCCCGAAACGCATGAAACACCTCTTGCGCGGTCTCGTCCTCGATCGGGATCGAAAACAGGGTGCGAAAGATCACATCCGCTGCGATATGGCTGGTGATCGCCTCGATCTCTTGCGGCACATCGGGCGGCAGGCCTGCAAGCCGCGCCACGCCCGCATCGGCCGCGTCACATATCCCCGGATAGGTATCGCGCAACCGACCGCCCTCGAACGCAGGGTCGATAATGCGCCGCTGGCGTTTCCACGTCTCGCCATTTGTCAGAAAGACACTGTTGCCCAGCAAGGGGCGCAACCCCGCACCGATGCGGTCCGACTTTGGAAAGGCATCAGGATTGCGCACCAGCACCTCTTTTACGAGGTCGGGATCATTGACCAGATAGCTGCGAAAGAAGGGTGTGCGAAATTCGGCCATCCATGCGCGGTAAAGCCTGGCAGGCTGTGCGGAGAGAATATCCTTGCGGAACAAACGCATATACTGCCAAAGCGATGTCTTCTCAGCCCGCGACGGTGGTTTGGGCGGCAACTGCATCACGATGCCTGCGCGGTATATTTGGACACAGGTACATCAATCCGAGACCCTGACGGTTTGCGCCCCGCATAGCGCGCCCCGAGCGTCATTGGGCCCGCTGTGATCTGGAAATAGTCGTAATCCTTGGGCCGATCAAAGGCACAAAGATACTGGAAATGAAGCCGGAAAAACCGCCAGCGCAGGGCTTTCCACCGTGCAGGCGTCAGGCTTTGGGTGAAGGCTGCCGATATCACCAAAGGCCAGCGTTTGTTGTCAGGGGCAACGCCCGACACCGCCACCGGATCGCACAAGGCAAAACAGCAACCATCGCCGGGGGCCGACACATCAACCCATGTCAGCTTATCGCTGGCGGACAAGACCGCCAGATCGCGCCTGAGTTCACGGGCGCGTGGCAGGAATGACACCATTGGCACCACCTGCCCCAGTGACAGAAACGCCAGGGCAGGCCCACCCTTGGGCACCCGCCCAGAACGCAGCAAATCGGCAAGGATCGACACCGCCAGATGCGCGCCCGATGAATGCCCGACGACAAGCACCTCGTCCACATCCTCGGCCAACGCGGCCGCAATGAGCGTTTGGAACTCTTTCATACGTGCCGCGAGGGCGGGCGGTGTTTGCCCCCGCAATTGCGCCGAATAGGCGTAGTCGTGCATGAGGTAATAGGCAAAAAGCCTGTTATCACGCGCCTTGAACCAGCGCAGGATCGCCACCACGACCACCGCCATCACAAGCCAGCCCAAGGCCCAGAGGCCCCATATAATGCCTGTGAAAACCGCGCCTTCGGGAAAGCCGATCGAGGCAAGACCGCCCTGCCCGACAGATTCTACAAACCCGCCAAGCCATGATCCGATTCCGATCGCCAGCGCCAGTTGTGACAGCAGCATCACCGCCGGATAAAGCGCTGCGATCACAGGCCCTTTGCGCATCCACATCAGACGGCGCAGCGTGCCGGTGCTGATATAGGTCCATGCGGTTTGCACCAGTTGCAGGTAGGTTGCCGGAATGGATTGCGCCATGCTGTCCCGCACGATGTCGGACCAGACCAAGACATCGATTTGAGACATGACAGGCTGCCCTGCGATCCGTGCACCGACGGTCCAGCGGAACGAGGTCTCGGATGTCTCTGCTTTCACACCGATTTCATAGCCGCTGATCTTGGCCTGTGCGGCCCCCTCAGTCCGGTAAAGCTCGCGGTAGCGGCGTGGATGAAAAGGGTCATAGCCGGGGATATGGAATACCCGCCGTTTCCTGACCTGTCCTGCCTGCGCGTTCATCCCTGCCCCTCTTGGCTTATCGACCGCAGGTTAGCGGGTTCTGCAAGAAAGGATAAGAGCCAAGGGTCAGGACCTAGCCAATCAAGGCAAGCGCGGGGAACCGCTCAAGCAGCCAGAAGCTGAAGGCGGCGAATTGGCCGGTCATCATCATCAGGCCCACGGTCCACAACAGCAGGCCCGAAATCTTTTCGATCCGCTCCATACGGCGCTTCATATAGCCCATGACCCCTTTGAGGCGCGGAAAGAACGCCGCGACAAGCAGGAAAGGAATGCCCAGACCGAAGGCATAGACCGCCAACAGAACAGTCCCGCGTCCAACATCCGCCTCGGAGGCCGCAAGGCTGAGGATTGCGCCAAGGATCGGCCCGAGGCACGGCGTCCAGCCAAAGGCAAAGGCAAGACCCAAAAGATAGGCGCCGAAAGCTGAACCACCTTTGTCACCCGCGTCAACGCGCAATTCGCGGTCAAGAAATCCGATCCGATAGACGCCGATAAAATGTGCGCCAAGGATCATGATCATCGCGCCAGAGACGACGATAAACCAGTCTTGTGCCTGCAACAGCATCCGCCCCATGGTGGAAAACGCGAGGCCCAACAGCAGAAAGATGGTCGAGAGCCCCAGCACAAAGAAAACAGCCGAAACAAAGACGCGCTTGCGCGCGGCACTTGTCTCCTCCATTTCGCTGACCGACACACCGCCCATATATGCAAGATAGGGCGGCACGACAGGCAGGACACAGGGGCTGAGGAACGACAGGATGCCCGCCAGCATGGCGATCAACATTGCAGGCAGCAAAGCCGCGTCAAAAATCAGGGCAGTGTCGAGCATTTCATTTCCTTTGCCCCTGCTTAAGCGAGCTTTCGTACAAGGTCACGGTCCAAGTTGTCACAAGTTGGTGGACAAATTGAAACATCGCGCCTACCTCCACGCTATGACATACGATGCCGACCTTGATGCCAAAGGGCTGCTGTGCCCACTGCCCGTGCTGAAAGCACGTAAACGCTTGCAAGCTCTGGCATCTGGTCAGGTGCTGCGTATGCTCGCCGATGATCCGGCGGCGATCGTAGACGTCCCGCACTTTTGCGCCGAGGCAGGCCATGCCTTGGTTGCGACAGAAGACACGACCGACGGGCAGCTTTATTTCATCAAAAAGGCCTGATTGGGGATTGCGGTAAGGCCGTAGCCAGAAGCCTGAGCCACGTGCCGACATTGGCGATCATGTGTTGATCAGGTTTCAGTTCAGTCAGATCAACGGCGATATCGTGGGCTGCGTACATGTGACCGACAGCACCGCACCTTTGTGCGGGCCGGTCTGATATATTGGTCCATGACGCAAAAAGGCGCTGCCCATCAGACAGCGCCAATCTAGTTTTTGCGTTCTGCATTCCAAATGCCGCATCCAAAAAACCGAAGTCTTTTGCGATGACGACACTTGCGGACATCAGCCGCCGAGCGACCACCACCCCTTGCGCTTGGGCTTTGCCTTCTCCGGCGTCCCCTCTTCCGCTGTTGCAGGCACAGGTTCCGGTTTGGCTTCCGGCGCGGGTTGTTCAGCTTCCTGCGCAGAAGCAGGCTCCGGAGCGGGCGCAGGTGCGGGCTCAACCGCCGGCTCTTGCGCCGCAGGTTGCGCCGTTTCCTTCGGCTTTGGTTTCGGTTTGGCGCGGCTCCGGCTTTTGGGCTTTTCCGCGACCGCTACGGCCTCACCCTCTGGCGCCGCGTCAGTAGAAGATGCTTCTGAATCCACATCCGCCTTCTTGCGGGAAGTCGTCCGTTTTTTCGGTGCAGGCTTTTCCTTGGCAGCATCCTCGGCAGATTTGTCCTCAACCGGTGCCGCTTCGCCCTCAGCTTCAGTCTCCAAAGGCTTCTTGCTCCGACTCCGCGTGCGCTTGGGCTTCGCCTCCGGCGCAGGTGCGTTTTCGGTTGGCGCGGCATCTGCCTCCTGCTGTGAAGCATCGGCCGTGTTGTCTTCGTTTTCCTCATCGCCGTTCTGATGATCACCATTCTGGTTCTCACCGTTGTTGCCGCTGCCACTGCGACGACGCCGACGCCTGCGGCGCTTGCGCTTGGGCTTGTCTTCACCATCGCCTGTATGCGTGCCCGTATCGCCTTCTTCGTCACTGTCGATGATGATATTTGCATCGGCGACGACATCGTCATCATCCATCATGACCGCTGATGCGACGATCGGCGCAGCATCGGGAACCACACGTGTGGCTGTCTTGAACTTCTCAATCGCAAAGTCAGGCGACACGAGTGTCGGATCACATTCGATCCGGACAGACATGCCATAGCGCGCTTCGATATCGGCGATATGTTCGCGTTTGCCGTTCATCAGGAAGTTGGCAATCGAGATCGGCGCCTTGATCAGCACCTCTTTGGACCGTCCGCGCACGCCCTCTTCTTCAAGTGCGCGCAGGATGGAAAGCGCCACGTTGTCGTCCGAACGCAGCAGGCCGGTCCCATGACAATGCGGACACATCTGGGTTGTGGCCTCAAGCATACCGGGGCGCAGACGCTGACGGGACATTTCCATCAGTCCAAAGCCAGAAATCCGGCCCACCTGAATGCGCGCGCGGTCGGTCTTGAGCTTGTCTTTGAACCGCTTTTCAACAGCGGCGTTGTTGCGACGTTCGTCCATGTCGATAAAGTCGATCACGATCAGACCGGCCAGATCGCGCAGGCGCAACTGGCGCGCAACCTCATCAGCGGCCTCAAGGTTCGTCTTCAGCGCGGTCTGTTCAATCGAGCCTTCTTTGGTCGCGCGACCAGAGTTGACGTCGATGGCCACCAGCGCCTCGGTGATCCCGATCACGATATAGCCGCCAGACGGCAGTTGGACCGTCGGGTTGAACATGCCGTTGAGGTATCCCTCAACCTGATACCGCGCATAAAGCGGCATCTGTTCGGCATAGTATTTCACGTTTTTGGCATGGGACGGCATGATCATCTTCATGAAGTCCTTGGCCGTGCGGTACCCTGCCTCGCCCGCAACGATTACTTCGTCGATCTCTTTGGAATAGAGATCGCGGATCGACCGTTTGATCAGATCGCCTTCTTCATAGATCTTCGCGGGCGCAGTCGATTTCAGCGTCAATTCGCGGATCTGTTCCCACATACGTTGCAGGTATTCGTAATCGCGCTTGATCTCAGCCTTGGTGCGTTGCGAACCAGCCGTACGAATGATCAGACCCGCGCCTTCCGGCACGGTCATGTCATTGGCGATTTCTTTCAGCTTCTTGCGGTCGGCAGCATTGGTGATCTTGCGGCTGATACCGCCACCGCGCGCGGTGTTGGGCATCAGCACACAATAGCGGCCAGCCAGCGAAAGGTAGGTGGTCAGCGCCGCACCCTTATTGCCGCGCTCTTCTTTTACGACCTGGATCAAAAGGATTTGACGTACCTTGATCACTTCTTGAATTTTATAGCGCTTCGGGCGCGGCTTGCGCACAGGGCGCACCTCGTCCGTGTCGTCCTCTTCCGCTACGCTCTCGATGGTGTCGTCTTTGCTCTCTGCGTCTGCACGGTCACCATCCTCGTCATCATCGAGGTCTTCGTCAGCGGCAGGCGTATCGACAGGCGTTTCACCGACCAGCTCCATAGGTGAGCTGCCCTCTTCGCTGTCACCCAGATCAATGGTTTCCATGCCCGCGATATCGCCGGATGTCTCTTCCTCGTCGGTTTCCACCTCGGATGTGATGACCGCGTCATCGCTGGCTGTTTTTGCCGCGGCCGATCTGCTGCGGCGGCGGCGCGTCGGTTTTGGCTTTTCGTCCTCTGCCTCTGCTTCGGCTTTCAGGCTTTCGGCATAGGCTTTTTCTTCGGCGATCAGTGCCTCGCGGTCCGCAATCGGGATCTGGTAGTAATCGGGATGGATCTCCGAGAACGCAAGAAAACCATGGCGATTACCGCCATAGTCTACAAACGCTGCCTGCAGCGATGGTTCAACCCGTGTTACCTTTGCGAGGTAGATGTTGCCGGCAAGCTGGCGCTTGAACTGGCTTTCAAAATCAAATTCTTCGACTTTGTTTCCGTCGACCACAACAACGCGGGTTTCTTCCGCGTGTGTGGCATCTATTAGCATTTTCTTTGGCATTTTGTCCGTTCGCACATAACCGCGGTGGCGCCCCTGGGGGTGCCGGGCTCCGTGTTATATGTCTGATTATGGCGATCTGCGCGCGGGCTGTGCCAGCGCCCCTTGGGGCGGCTGCATCTTGCCTGCATGTTTGCGCGCTTTGCATCGCGTTTCTTCTCCGACCCCGCATAAGCGCGGCCCGTTCATGGCCCAGTCGGCGTTATCGCACGAACCGTGGCGTTCTCCTGACCCCGGGGGATCAAATCAGCTGTCTTGTTTTGATGTGTGGTCAAAAAACAAAAACAGAGAATCTCTATCGGCTGTCACCGCGCAACTGTCGCGCGAGCATCCGTAACCAATACATAAGGGACGAACGGCCCCCAACACAAGTGCCTGTGTGCAGGGTGCCTCAAATCATCGTGGATTTATCGCAGCTTGGCCCTAAAGATAGTCAGACCGCTGCAGCCCGTACTTCGCCATCTTCTCGTTCAGCGTCCGGCGCGGCAGGCAAAGCTCGTCCATCACCGCCACGATCGACCCCTTGTGCCGCCGCATGGTATTGTCGATTAGCATCCGCTCGAACGCTTCGACAAACTCCTTGAGCGGTTTGCCTTCGGTGGTCATTGCGGGTTTGGTCTCATCCGTGTCCGCCATCAAAAGCGACGCAATCGACCCCGATCCACGGCGGTTCTGGAGCACTGCGCGCTCGGCCACATTGATCAGCTGGCGCACATTGCCCGGCCATGGGGCCTGCAAAAGCTGTGCTGCTTCCTGCGCGCTGACCTCGGGGGCGTCGCAGCCGTATTCATCGGCGAACTGCTCACCCAGACGGGTAAAGAGCGTCAGGATATCCTCGCCGCGCTGGCGCAGGGGCGGCACTGTGATGCGCAAGGCGGCAAGGCGGTAAAAGAGGTCGGGCCGCAGCACGCTTTCGCAGGTCTGGTCCTGTTCTTGCAGGTTACAGATCGCAACGATGCGGGTTTCGGCAGGTGTGCCCTGATTGTTGATTGCCGTCAGCAAACGCGCCTGCAACGAGTGGCTCAGCGCCTCGATGTCTTCAAGCACCAGCGTGCCACCGCGCGCTTCTTCCATCGCCGGGATCGGTTCGTCATCATTGGCAGGCCCAAAGATAATCCGGCCCAGCGTCTCTTCGTCATAGGCCGAACAGCTGAGCAGCACGAACTTCTTGTTGGCCCGTGCTCCCACTGCATGCAGCGCATGGGCGACAAGCGTTTTGCCGGTCCCCGTCTCACCCTCGACCAGCACATGCCCGTCCGCCTGCCCCAGATCGAGGATATCCTCTTTCAGCCGCTCCATAGGGGCCGACTGGCCGATCAGTTTCTTGATCAGCGCGGAGCCATCGGACAGTTCGCGGCGCAGCGCACGGTTATCAAGGGTCAAACGACGTGCAGTGGTGGCCTTCTTCGCCAGTTCGGTCATGCGATCGGGGTTGAAGGGTTTTTCAAGAAAATCGAATGCACCAATGCGCATTGCCTCAACCGCCATGGGCACGTCACCGTGGCCTGTGATCATGATCACAGGCAGTGAGCTATCAACGCCCTTGAGCTTTTTGAGAAACTGCATGCCGTCCATCCCCGGCATCTTGATGTCGCTGACAACAATGCCGGGATAGTCGTTTCCCAGACCCCGCAGCGCCTCTTCTGCAGAGGCGAATGTTTCGGTGTCAAAACCAGACAGTGCCAACCACTGTGAAATCGACTGCCGCATATCTTTCTCGTCATCGACAATCGCAATCTTCATGACTTTGCTCATGGTCTTTTCCTTACTCTGCCGCGGCGACATCCTGCCTTAACGTCGGCAGTTGCACCTCGAATATAGCCCCGCCATCAACTGCATTGCGCGCAGTCAGGCGCCCGCCCAAGTCGTTGACGATCCCGGAGGAGATGGCAAGCCCGAGACCCACCCCATCACCAGGTTGTTTGGTCGTGTAGAATGGCTCGAATAATTCGTCGAGATTGTCGATCCCCGCGCCGTTGTCACGGATTTGCAGGCTGACCGTATCACCGGCTGCAAGCAGGATTTCGATGGTCGGATTGGCCGATAGTTTGGTGGCATCCAGCGCGTTGCGCAGCAGGTTGATAATGACCTGTTCCAGCCGCAGACGATCGCCCAAAATCATGACCGGTTCGTTGGGCAATGTGCGGATGATATTGACCGCCCGCGTTTTGAGTTGCGGCTCCATCAGAGACAGCGCCGTCGACACTGCAGCCCTTGTATCTACTGGCTCAAACGCCTCCGCGCCCTTACGGGCATAAGACTTCAACTGACGCGTTATCGCCCCCATCCGTTCCAGCAGATCATCAATGCGCTGGAACGATGACAACGCCTCTTCGGGGCGGTCGCGCTGCAGCAAGAGACGCGCGCCGGCGAGGTAGGTTTTCATCGCCGCCAAGGGCTGGTTCAACTCATGGCTCACGGCTGCCGACATCTCGCCCAAAGCGGCCAGTTTGGACGACTGCGCGATGGTCTGTTCGGCCACCTGCAAGGTCTTCTCGACCTTCTCGCGCTCGGCGATTTCCCGCTGCAAGCGGCGGTTCAATGCGCGAAGCTCTGCTGACTCGCGCTGGAAGAAAACCAGACGTGACGCCGTGCGCCGTGAACTGCCCCAGAATAAGAGCGCCAGAAGGATCGCGAATCCCATGACCTCGAGCGCAAGAATCCCGTTCACCCGCTCGCGCACCGAAGCATAGGTCGTATAGCTGACCATCCGCCAACCCTGATGCGGCACCCGCATTTCACGCCGCAAGACCGCCTCGCCGCGCAAATACGCATCAGCCGGCAAGGCACCCCAGCCTTGGGTTGCGCGGATGGCACGCTCGATGGCCGAGGGCGCGGATTGGCGCGCTAGGGCCTCTTCTTCATTCAAACCACGCCAACGCGGTTCGGTGGCCATGATGATCGTGCCTTCGCTGTCCATCACCAGCACTGCGTCAGACACCCCTGCCCAACCGGTTTCAAGCCGTTGGCCGTTGACCTCGACCATAATCACACCCAGCAGCGTACCCGCCAATTCAACACGCCGAGAGTAAATATAGGCAAATCCGCCTTCATCACGCTGGAATGTGGTGTAAACGGTCTGGTTGCTGCGCAACGCATCTACAAAATAGGGGTTTTGCCGATGGTCTGTCCCGATCCGGTTGCGATCGGTTGCGGCCACTGCGCGCCCGTCGCGATCCAAAAGCGTCAAAGATGCCGCACCGATTTCATCCACGAAAGACAAAAGCCGTGCCGTCGAGAGCGAATAATCCTTGTCTTCCAGCGCCTTGATCAAATCGGGGTCACGCGACAAAAGCTGCGGTACAACCGAATTGCGCTGCAACTCGTTCATCAGGTTGGTCACATAGAGCGCCAGCCGCACATCAGAGCGGTTGCTGATGGTCTCGGTAAAACGCTGTGTCAGAAGCTGGTTGGAGACATAGATCACGATCACGCCAAACAGGCAAACGACCAGCACAGCCAGCCGCAAGTACCATTTGCCGCGGCGTCGGCCGCTGCCGAGATCAGTCATACGCAACATGTATCGAGTTTAGAGCCACAGCCCCAACGCGGCAAGCGAGCAGATCACGCTTGGGCAAATTGCCCCACCAACCCGCGGAAAAGCGCCTGCCCGTCGGTGCCGCCGTGGCCCGCATCCACTGCGCGTTCGGGGTGTGGCATCATGCCAAGCACACGGCGGTTTGCAGAAAGCACGCCTGCGATGTTGTTGATCGACCCGTTGGGGTTGTCTGCATAGGTGAACGCGATGCGATCCTCGGCGACAAGCGCGGCCAGACCCTCTGGATCGACAGTGTAATTGCCGTCATGGTGTGCCACGGGGAATGCCACGCTGTCACCGGCGTTGTAGCCCTCGGTGAAGGCCGAGTCTGATGTTTCCACTTTCAAACCAACGGTTTTGCAGATGAACTTCAGGTTCGCGTTGCGCATCAGCGCACCCGGCAAAAGCCCTGTTTCTGTCAAAACCTGAAACCCGTTGCACACGCCCAGCACATACCCGCCACGGTCGGCATGGGCAACTACGGCCTTACAGATCGGGGATTGCGCCGCAATCGCACCGCAACGCAGGTAGTCGCCAAAGGAAAAACCGCCGGGGATGGCAACAAGATCGACATTGTCAGGCAGGTTCGCGTCCTTGTGCCAGACCATGCTGACATCCGCACCAGCCGCCTTCAGCGCAACCGCCATGTCGCGATCGCAATTGGACCCGGGAAAAACGATGACCGCTGCGCGCATCAGACCACCTCGACGCTGAAGCTTTCGATCACGGTGTTCGCGAGCAGCTTTTCGCACATCTCGTTGATCGTGGCCTCTGATGTGCCATCGGCCAGATCAAGCTCGATGACCTTACCTTGGCGCACACCGTTGACCCCGTCAAAGCCGAGTGTTCCAAGCGCGTGGCGGACTGCCTCGCCTTGTGGGTCCAGCACACCGTTTTTGAGCATGACATGTACGCGGGCTTTCATGGGCAGGTCCTTTGTTCGCTAGGGTCGCAAGATTAGTTGATCAATGTGGGTTTATTGGGTGTGTGGGTGACGTTTGACGGCATCACACCAAGACGCTTTGCGACTTCGGTATAGGCGTCTGTCAGACTCCCGAGGTCACGGCGGAAGACGTCCTTGTCGAGTTTCTGGCCTGTTTCGATATCCCAAAGACGGCAGCTGTCGGGACTGATCTCATCCGCCAGAATAAGGCGCTGGAATTCATTGTCCCAGACACGGCCGATCTCGATCTTGAAATCAATCAGCTTGATGCCGACGCCATACATGACGCCCGACATCCAGTCGTTCACGCGCAAGGCAAGGCTGACGATATCGTCCATTTCCTGCTGTGACGCCCAGCCGAATGCGATGATGTATTCCTCGGGCACAAGCGGGTCACCCAGTTTGTCGTCCTTGTAGGAGAACTCGACAATGGGGCGCGGCAGCGGCGTGCCTTCTTCGATACCCATACGCTTGGCCATCGACCCCGCAGCAAAGTTGCGCACGATCACCTCAAGCGGGATAATCTCGGCCTGACGGATCAACTGCTCGCGCATATTGAGACGTTTGATGAAATGTGTGGGTATCCCGATCTGGCCGAGACCGGTCATGAAATACTCGGACAGGCGGTTGTTCAACACGCCCTTCCCTTCGATCACGGCCTTCTTCTCGGCGTTGAAGGCGGTGGCATCGTCCTTGAAATACTGCACAAAAGTGCCCGGCTCGGGGCCTTCATAAAGAACCTTTGCCTTGCCTTCATAAATCTTTTTACGACGTGACATGCTGACCCCTTGCCCCATTCCGGCCCGGCGTGGACCGCATCATCTGCGCGTCATAGTGCAAGCCCCCCTTGCGGGCAAGCACCGTGAGAGGCATATCATAAGCAAGATCTTCCAAATCAAGAGGCCAAATCCATGACAACCTTCGATGATCGCGAGAATGCGTTTGAAAACAAGTTCGCCCATGATGCCGAAATGCAATTCAAAGCCGAAGCGCGCGGCAACAAATTGCTAGGTCTGTGGGCTGCAGAACTGCTGGGCAAAACGGGTGAGGAAGCCGCTGAATACGCCAAAGAGGTCGTCAAGTCCGACTTCGAGGAAGCAGGGCACGAAGATGTTTATCGCAAGGTGTCCGGCGATCTGGGCGACAAGGCCGATGAGGCCACCATCCGCACCAAGATGGTCGAATTTCTGGCCGAGGCCAAAGCGCAATTGATGAAAGAAGTGTAGGCCGGACTGCGGCCTTGCCAAACGTCCCCTGACCGCGCCATCAACCGGCGCGGTTTTATCATTTCTTGCATAAAGACCATGCATTCTTTGAATTTGCATCTGATGCACAGACATGACACCGCACAGAAAAACCCTTGCGCAAGCCGGAGCCCCCTATGACCAATGCCCTCTCAAAGCTTCTTGAAACCAACGACTGGCTGATGGCCGACGGGGCGACAGGGACAAATCTGTTCAACATGGGTCTGATGTCGGGCGATGCGCCCGAGATGTGGAATATCGACGAAACCGCCAAGATCACAGCCCTTTACAAAGGTGCGGCGGATGCGGGCAGCGATATTTTCCTGACCAACAGCTTCGGAGGCAATGCATCACGTCTGAAACTGCACGGTGCCGAGGGCCGCGTGCGCGAGTTGAACAAAGCTGCCGCCGAACTGGGCCGTGAGGTCGCTGATGCATCAGGCCGTACCATCGTTGTTGCAGGTTCGGTTGGCCCTACGGGCGAGATTATGGCCCCGATGGGTAGCCTGACCCATGAAATCGCAGTCGAGATGTTCCACGAGCAGGCCGAGGGCCTGAAAGAAGGCGGCGCAGATGTGCTCTGGGTCGAGACGATCAGCGCACCCGAAGAATACGCCGCAGCGGCCGAGGCCTTTGCGCTGGCCGATATGCCGTGGTGCGGCACGATGAGTTTTGACACCGCAGGGCGTACGATGATGGGTCTGACATCGGCCGATATGGTCAAGAAGGTCGGCAAGCTCGCGCATCAGCCGCTGGCCTTTGGCGCGAACTGCGGTGTTGGTGCGTCAGACCTGTTGCGGACGGTGCTGGGGTTTACCGCCGCCCACCCGACGCTGCCCATTATCGCCAAGGGCAATGCGGGTATTCCAAAGTACCACGACGGGCACATCCACTATGATGGCACGCCTGAATTGATGGCCGATTATGCCGTCCTTGCACGCGACTGTGGCGCCACAATTATTGGCGGCTGTTGTGGCACGACACCCGAGCACCTGCGCGCGATGCGCGCCGCACTTGAGACGCGTCCGAAAGGTGAGCTGCCGACGCTGGAGCAGATTACCGCGGCCTTGGGCGGGTTTTCTTCGGAATCCGATGGCACAGACGGGGCCGGTCCGGAAGCATCGCCACGGCGCGGACGGCGGCGGCGCAGCTAGGGGCGCTGCCCCCGGCCACCTGCGGTGGCCTCCCCCGGGATATTTTCGGGCCAGTAATAACGGGATTTGCATCAGAAAAGCGAAAGCTGGTCGCCACTTTGTGCGGGGCGGGCGAAGAGATCGGTCCGCAAGGGTGGCAGGCTGCGGTCGAGGTTCAGTTTGCGGGTGGCGAGCTTGAAACGTTGCTGCATCATCTTGGCCCACGGGCCCTGCCCGACCATGCGTTTGCCAAATTCAGGGTCATAGTCCTTGCCACCATGCAATTCCCGCACGCGTCCCATGATGCGCGCTGCACGGTCCGGATAATGGGCGGCCAGCCAATCGCGAAACAGCATGGCCACTTCGCGTGGCAGGCGCAGAACGATGGAAGAGGCCGCAACGGCGCCCGCGTCTTTGGCGGCTTGCAGGATCGCCTCAAGTTCATGTTCGGTCAGCGCGGGGATAACCGGCGACACCATCACGCGCACGGGAATGCCTGCGTCGGTCAATTGGCGGATCGTCCGCAGTCTGGCCGCCGGCGCAGGCACGCGGGGTTCCAATGCACGGGATGTTTTGGGATCAAGCGTCGTGATCGAAATGCCAACCCTGACAAGCCCCTTGGCCGCCATACGTGCCAGAATATCGCTATCGCGTGTGATCAGGGTGCCTTTCGTGACAATCGCGACTGGATGGTTGAATGCGTCCAGCACTTCCAAGATCTGGCGCATGATTTCACGGGATTTTTCAACCGGTTGATAGGGGTCTGTGTTGGTCCCGATTGCAATGGTTTTCGGTGTATAGCGCGGGTTTGAAAGTTCTTTGTGCAACTGTGCGGCCGCATTAGGGCGTGCGACAAGCCTGGTTTCAAAATCCAACCCCGGCGACATGCCGAGAAACGCATGGCTGGGGCGTGCAAAGCAATAGATGCAGCCATGCTCGCAGCCGCGATAGGGATTGATTGAACGGTCGAAGGACAAATCAGGCGATGTATTGCGCGTGATCACTTTGCGGGCCACCTCATCGGTGATTTCCGTGCGCAACACCGGCAGGTCGTGCTCTGGCGCCCAGCCGTCATCAACCGCCTCGGCGTGCAATCTGTCATACCGGTTGTCCGGATTTGAAAGTGCTGCACGACCAGGCGTCAGGTGTGATTTCTGAACTGGCAAATCTTCCATAATCTTTATTAGAACAATTCACGAACATCAGCAACACAAGGTCGGTCATGTTCTTGGACATGTCGGAAAACAACCGCTAGAATTTTCCAATCCGGCGCAATACTGCGGTGTAAACTCATACAAAGGCTTGGCCATGTCCGACGAAGAAGATGACATCATCCTGTCCGAACTCAATGACGAAGATCTCGTCGCCCAGATGTTCGATGACCTTTACGATGGAATGAAGGAAGAGATCGAGGAAGGGGTGAATATCCTTATCGAACGTGGTTGGGAGCCTTACCGCGTACTGACCGAGGCGCTCGTGGGCGGCATGACCATTGTCGGCAACGACTTCCGCGATGGTATTCTGTTTGTGCCTGAGGTGCTGCTGGCGGCCAATGCCATGAAGGGCGGGATGTTTATTCTTAAACCTCTGCTTGCCGAAACTGGCGCGCCGCGTGTGGGCAAGATGGTGATCGGAACCGTCAAGGGCGACATCCATGATATCGGCAAGAACCTTGTGTCCATGATGATGGAAGGTGCGGGTTTCGAGGTTGTCGATCTGGGGATCAACAATGCGGTCGAATCCTATCTTGACGCGTTGGAAAGCGAAAAACCCGATATCCTTGGCATGTCCGCCCTGCTGACCACCACGATGCCCTATATGAAGGTCGTGATCGACACGATGGTCGAAAAGGGTATGCGCGACGATTATGTCGTCCTTGTTGGTGGCGCCCCGCTGAACGAAGAGTTCGGCAAGGCAATCGGTGCTGATGCCTATTGCCGTGATGCGGCGGTCGCGGTGGAAACGGCCAAGACCTTTATGGCGCGCAAGCATAATCAGGCTGCTGCGGCAGTCTGACCTTTCAAAGCGGGTATGTCGTTCTTATCTGCGAAGTGTAGGAGAACGACATGCCCGTTGAACGACTGATCTTTATACTTGTGTTTGTCATGGCTGCGGCTGCAGCCACCATTGCTGTCGCGTTTGCTGCATTGGACGGCCTGCAAGCAGCCCCTGTGACGGGTTTGGCCACTCTTAGCCTGATTGCACTCTGCGCGGCGTATCTGTGGCGCAGGTACAGTGACCGAAATGACAACTGATGCCATCCTGACCACCCAAGGAATCGCACCCAAAGGACAGGGGCGCGTGCTTTTGATCGCCTGCGGTGCACTGGCACGCGAGATACTGGCAATCAAAGCGGCAAACGGCCTTGATCACCTTGATCTCCAATGCCTGCCAGCGATCCTGCACAACCATCCTGAAAAAATCGTCCCTGCGGTCCGCGAAACCGTGGCGAAATATCGCGATGCTTACGAGACGTTCTTCGTCGTTTACGCGGATTGCGGCACCGGCGGCCAATTACAGGCCGCTTGCGCCGAGTTGGGGATCGGCATGGTTGCGGGGCCACATTGCTATTCGTTTTTCGAAGGTAATGAGGTGTTTGCAGCTCATGACGAGATCACCGCGTTCTACCTGACTGACTTTCTGGTGCGCCAGTTTGATGCTTTTGTATGGGAGCCCCTTGGGCTTGGCCGCCACCCTGAACTGCGTGACATGTATTTCGGGAATTACGAAAAACTGGTCTATCAGGCGCAGACGGATGATCCGGAATTAACCACAAAAGCAGAGGCTTGCGCGGCAAAGCTCGGGCTGCAATTCGAGCGGCACTTTACCGGCTATGGCGATCTGACGCCAACGCTGACGGCAATCGCCTAGGCTGCGGCCGCCGCGGTTTCACGAATACGCTCGACCATGGCACGCAGCCCGTTCGAGCGTTGCGCGGACAAATGATCGTTCAGGCCCAGACGGCCCAACTCGGCCGCTGCATCAATTTTCATCACGTCACCGACCGGTTGTTCGTTGTATAGCGCTGAAAGCACCGCAATCAGGCCGCGCACGATCATCGCGTCGCTTTCACCACGGAAGGTAAAGACGTTGTCCTCGATCTTGGGGACCAGCCAGACCTGACTGGCGCAACCGTCCACTTTGGTGGCAGGCACTTTCAGCGCGTCTTCGAGCGGCGGCATCGCCTTGCCCATGTCGATCACGTGGCGATAGCGGTCTTCCCAGTCGTCGAGAAATTCGAAGGTCTCGACAAGGTCTTCAAAGTCAGGGTTCGCCATGGTTTTCCCTTTGGTTCGGTTCTGGGGCAGATGTAGGTCCGCGCCCCTGCGTCGTCCAGATCAGAGTGCGACGGTGATGACCTTCTGACCTTTCACAGCCAATCCGACGCGGCCTTCGCATAGCTCCAGCGCGTCATTGCCAAACACGTCGCGCCGCCAGCCGCGCAGGGCTGCAACATCACGCTCGCCTGCGGCCAGCGCATCAAGGTCGGCGGAAGTTGCAATCAGCTTTGTGGCAACTTCAGCATCGTCGGTCTTGGCCTTCAACAGCACGCGCAGCATATCCGCCAAGGCGGGGTTCACCTGCAGTTTCGCACGCGCGCCATCAACCTTGGGCATGTCCTTGGGTGCAACGGCCATACCTGCCTTGATTGCAGCCAAGATGCCATTGGCGATGTCGCCCTTGCGGGCCTCACGCAGCAACAAACGGGACCGGCCCAGATCGTTTTCCGAAAGCGGTTTGGTCGACGCGAGTTCAACCAGCGCGTCATCCTTGAACACGCGGTTGCGCGGGATGTCCCGGCTTTGCGCGTATTCTTCACGGAAGCGTGCCAGTTCCCGCACGATCGCCAGAAACTTGCCTGATTGTGTGCGCGTCTTTACGCGCTTCCATGCATCTTCGGGGTCTGATTGATAGGTGGCGGGGTCTTTCAGAACTGCCATTTCTTCGGCAACCCATTTGCTGCGGCCTGATTTGGCCAGACGCGCCGACAGATACTCGTAAATGTCACGCAGGTGCGTCACATCAGCCAGCGCATATGTTGCCTGCGCATCCGTCAGCGGACGGCGCGACCAATCCGTAAAGCGCGAGGATTTATCCAGATCGGATTTCGCAATTTTGCGCACCAGCGTCTCATAGCCGACCTGTTCACCAAAACCGCAGACCATGGCCGCGACCTGGGTGTCGAACAGTGGCTCTGGGATCACGCCCGCATCAACATAGAAAATTTCAAGGTCCTGTCGCGCCGCGTGAAACACTTTCACACAGCCCTGGTCGCGGAAAAGCGCATAGAGCGGCTCAAGCGACAGCCCTTCAATAAGTGGGTCGACAAGTGCGGCATCCGAGCCTTTCTCATCCTGATAAGCCAGCTGGACGAGGCAGAGCTTGGAATAATAGGTGCGCTCGCGCAGAAACTCGGTATCGACGGTTACATAAGGGCGTTTTGCAGCCTCTTGGCAGAACGCTGCCAAGTCCTCGGTCGTTGTGATTGTCTTCATTTCTGCCCGCAAACCGCACTTTCAATTATCGTTCGTTCACTGATAAGCGAAAGCCTGGGCGATGAAAAGTGCAGCTTCACCCGTCCAGATTGATAGGGGTCCTATCACCTGCCGCGAAGCGCCGCAGGACAGCAACGTAAAGCGCGTGCTCCAGCGGGAGCAGACGGGTCGCCAATGTCTCAGGCGTGTCCCCCGCATGGACAGTGATCCGCGCCTGCCCCAGGATCGGGCCATCATCCAGTGCGGCGGTCACTTCATGCACCGAACATCCATGTTCGCTGTCGCCGGCCTCAAGCGCGCGCGCGTGGGTGTGCAGCCCTTTGTATTTGGGCAAGAGCGACGGGTGGATATTCAGCATCCGCCCTTCCCATTTCGCGGTAAATTCCGGCGTCAGGATGCGCATAAACCCGGCAAGGCAGATGATGTCAGGCTTGGCCGTCTCAAGAGCCTTTTGCAAAGCCGCTTCAAACGCGGCACGGTCCTTGCCGTAGGGTTTGTGATCAATCGCCAAAGTCGGGATATTCATCGCCCGCGCTTTGGCAAGACCACCGGCCTGCGGATCATTGGACATCACCAAGACGGGCCGCGCGGGGTGATCCCCTTGCATAGATTGCGCGAGCGCGACCATATTCGACCCGCCCCCCGAAATCAGTATCGCAACCCTTTTGGTCACAAAAGCGCGCCTGTGTAGCGCACGCCCTCACCCGCCGTGACTGTGCCCAGTTGATGGACGGTCTCGCCCGCGTCGGTCAAAACTGTGGTGATTTTCGCAACCTCGTTTGCATCAACCGCCAGCACCATGCCGATGCCAGCATTGAAGGTCTTCAACATCTCGGCCTCGGCCATGCCGCCCTTTTGCGCCAGCCACTGAAACACCGGTGGCAATTCCCACGCGTTCAGACCAATGTCGGCGCCCGTGCCCTCGGGCAGCACGCGTGGCAGGTTCTCGGTCAGGCCACCGCCGGTGATATGGGCCAGCGCATGCACGCCCCCTGCCCGCACAGCCGCCAGCGCCTGTTTGACGTAAAGCCGCGTCGGTGCCAGCAGCGCTGCGCCGAGCGTGTCATCCGCGAATGGCGCGGGATCGTCCCATCCCAGACCGGACACCTCGACAATGCGGCGCACCAGCGAATAGCCGTTGGAATGCACCCCGTTTGATGCAAGCCCCAACAGAACATCGCCCTCTTGCACAGCAGCAGGCAGTTCCGCGCCCCGTTCCAACGCACCCACGGCAAAACCTGCCAGATCAAAATCACCGGCGTGATACATGCCGGGCATTTCCGCGGTTTCGCCACCGATCAGCGCGCAACCGGAGGCTTCGCAGCCTGCAGCGATGCCTTCGATAATGCGGGTCGCCTGATCGAGTTCGAGTTTGCCGGTGGCAAAATAATCAAGGAAAAACAGAGGCTCGGCCCCTTGGCAGACCAGATCGTTGACGCACATCGCCACCAGATCAATGCCGATCGTGTCCACATTGCCGGTATCAATCGCGATCCGCAGTTTCGTGCCAACCCCGTCGGTTGCAGCCACCAGCACAGGATCGGTGTAGCCCGCAGCCTTGAGATCAAAAAGCGCGCCAAAGCCGCCCAGCCCCGCCATCACGCCCGACCGTGCAGTGCGTTTGGCGGCGGGTTTGATCCGCTCGACCAAGGTGTTTCCGGCGTCAATATCGACCCCTGCATCAGCATAGGTCAGGCCATTCTTCTTGGTCATAGCGGGGCTCCTGTCGTGTTTGGCGTTCGTTACCGCATCATTTCGGCAAATGGAACAACAATTGGCGCGCGGACCGGCGGTGGCCCTGTGGCACGGAATTTTCAATTGCTGCCGCTTGACCCACCCGTCCAGTCTGCTACTCCAATCTTCACGAGGGGGCCTGTAGCTCAATTGGTTAGAGCAGAGCGCTCATAACGCTTTGGTTGCGGGTTCAAGTCCTGCCGGGCCTACCATCTCCCCAAACAGTATGCGAATGCATACCGGGGCTTCCCGTGTGACGCATGATACGCTATGGCTGCAGCAGATTAACCGCGCCACGGAGACACATTATGTCAAAGATTAAGGTAGAAAACCCCATCGTCGAACTCGACGGTGACGAGATGACCCGCATCATGTGGGACTTTATCAAGCAAAAGCTGATCCTGCCCTATCTGGATATCGACCTGCTCTACTACGATCTTGCGATGGAGGTCCGCGACGAGACCAACGACCAGATCACGATTGATGCCGCCGAAAAGATCAAGGAAATCGGCGTTGGTGTGAAATGTGCAACCATCACGCCCGATGAAGATCGGGTTGAGGAATTCGGCCTCAAGAAAATGTGGCGCTCGCCCAATGGCACGATCCGCAACATTCTGGGCGGTGTGGTGTTCCGCGCGCCAATCATCTGCAAGAACGTGCCGCGTCTTGTACCGGGCTGGACCGACCCGATTGTGATCGGGCGGCATGCCTTTGGCGACCAGTATAAAGCCACCGATTTCCTGATGCCCGGCCCCGGCAAGCTAACCATGAAATTCGTGGGCGACGATGGCACCGTGATTGAAAAAGAGGTCTTCGACAGCCCCGGCGCAGGTGTGGCGATGGGCATGTACAATCTCGACGATTCGATCATCGATTTCGCCCGTGCCTCATTCAACTATGGTCTGAACCTTGGCTGGCCGGTCTATCTTTCGACCAAGAATACAATCCTCAAGGCCTATGACGGACGGTTCAAAGACCTCTTCCAAGAGGTGTTTGACACGGAATTCAAAGACAAGTTCGCGCAAGCCGGGATTGAGTACCAGCACCGCCTAATCGACGACATGGTCGCCTCAGCGATGAAATGGTCGGGCAAATTCGTCTGGGCCTGCAAGAACTATGACGGCGATGTGCAGTCCGACACTGTGGCGCAAGGGTTCGGGTCGTTGGGCCTGATGACCAGCCAGTTGATGACCCCCGATGGCAAGATCGTCGAGGCCGAAGCCGCCCACGGCACTGTCACGCGCCACTACCGCCAGCATCAGGCGGGGCAAGCGACCTCGACAAACTCTATCGCGTCGATTTTCGCCTGGACCGGCGGGCTCAAGCACCGCGCGAAGCTGGATGACAATGCGCAACTGATGAATTTTGCAGAAACCTTGGAAAAGGTTGTCGTGGACACTGTGGAAAGCGGCTTCATGACCAAGGATCTGGCGCTGCTGGTCGGCCCCGATCAGGGGTGGCTGACAACCATGGGGTTCCTTGAAAAGATCGACGAGAACCTGAACAAGGCGCTTTAAGGCAAAAATATAAAGAGCCGCGTGGGTCGCGCGGCTCTTTTGCCTTGATGATGAGGTCTTCGGTCTATTCCGCTGGCAGGATGAACCTTCCCACCCCGTCATAGGCCCCGACACCAGTCACCGTTATATCTATGGCGAGCACACCGCCCAGTTCATCCGCGTTGGGGCCATAGAAGGTTGCGTCAATCTCTGATCCGTTGTTCACACATCCCGTGGTGCATGTCAGACCGCCTGCAAAGCCGTTTCCGGCCAAGCCGAGCGAGCCGCCCATGTCGACATTTCCTGCGCCATTCACCTGGCCATCCAGTGCAACACTGGCATTGCCTGTGCCTGTAAAGTCGACGTCGAAGATCATGCCGCCTGCATATTCCGTGTCGGAATTTGGCGCGCCCGACAGAGATCCAAAAGATTGAAACGCGCCGGTGTAGGTCACTGTTCCGCCGCTCCGCGCCGCAATCGTCGCAGGATCGGTTTCAAAACCGAAAACATAGGCGGCTTCGCCGTTGATGCCGTTCAAGCTACCGACGGAAGCCTCGATTGCGGCTGCATAGGCGCCTGTGCGATTTGGTTCATAGGTGAGTGTCACGGTCTCGCCGCTTGCCAGAACGCCCTGACCGTTCGTGATGGTGATTGGCGCTGAGTTACCAAAAATCGTGATTGTCCCATCAAGATTGGGCGTGTCGCCCTGAAAGAACCCTGCATCAACCGTGATCCTCGCATTTTCAATAGTCGGAGCACCGCCTGACTGAAAGCTTGCGCTGCGCATGGTGATTGCCTGATCCACGGCGTCATCTGGCAGCGTCTGCCCCACCGCACCAAATGGCAGGCCGTTCGACCCTGGCGTTGGGTCAACGCCCCCACCACCTCCGCCGGAGCCACCACCGCTATCGTCACCACCGCCGCCACCGCCGCCACAGGCGGACAGTGTTAAAAATGTGACGAAAGACAGAGGCTTCACGAGATGAGAAATCATATAGTCATTCCTAAAGTCTATTTGCGCCCAAACAGGCCTGAAACACATTTCTTTTCGGCATCTTAAATAACTATGTGGCCAAATCTTGGCGGCCCTCCCATCCTTATTTCAGTGCAGGCAATTTTTCGCAATACAGCAGGTTTCCGGTGCGGCTTGCGACGGCTTTGACGGCCTATATGCCACGAAAACGGAACGTTGCGGCCGGCGAAAAGAGGATTGCGACAATAAGGGGTAGCTTTTGCTGCAATTGCACGGTATCCGCGCGGCAACTTCCGCACAAAGGCAGACCAATGGACATTCGCAATATCGCGATCATCGCACACGTTGACCACGGCAAGACGACCCTCGTTGACGAACTACTCAAACAGTCGGGCATTTACCGCGAAAACGAGGCGACACAAGAGCGCGCCATGGATAGTAACGATATCGAGCGCGAGCGCGGGATCACTATTCTTGCGAAATGTACCTCCGTTGAGTGGAAAGGCACCCGCATCAATATCGTCGACACCCCCGGCCACGCCGATTTCGGTGGCGAGGTCGAGCGCATCCTGTCCATGGTCGACGGTGTTGTTCTGCTGGTCGATGCCGCCGAAGGCCCGATGCCGCAAACCAAATTCGTGACGTCCAAGGCGCTGGCCCTTGGCTTGCGCCCCATCGTGGTCGTCAACAAGGTCGACAAACCTGATGGTGAGCCTGATCGCGCTGTCGACGACGTGTTTGATCTCTTCGCAGCACTCGAAGCATCCGACGAACAGCTTGATTTCCCAACCATGTTCGCCTCGGGCCGTTCCGGTTGGTGTGACGAAGAACTCGACGGCCCCCGCGAAAACCTTGATGCGCTGTTTGACAAGATCGTCGAACACGTGCCGACCCCTGCGCAAATCACCCGCAAGGATGAACCGTTCCAGATGCTGGCAACCACACTGTCCGCTGACCCGTTCATCGGCCGTATTCTGACGGGCCGCGTTGAGGCAGGCACCCTGAAAGCAGGTGATACGATCAAGGCGCTTTCGCGTACCGGCGACAAAATCGAACAGTTCCGTGTGTCCAAGATCCTCGCCTTCCGTGGTCTGTCCCAGCAGCCCATCGATGTGGCCGAGGCCGGTGACATCGTGACCATCGCAGGCATGACCAAAGCCACCGTGGCCGACACGCTCTGTGATGTCAGCATTGATGTGCCGATCCCTGCGCAACCGATTGACCCCCCAACCATCACCGTGACCTTCGGCATCAATGACAGCCCGCTGGCTGGCCGTGACGGCAAAAAGGTGCAGTCCCGCGTCATCCGCGAACGCCTGATGAAGGAAAGCGAGGTCAACGTCGCGATCAAGATCGCAGACACCCCCGGCGGTGACGCCTTCGAGGTCTCTGGCCGTGGCGAATTACAGATGGGCGTTCTGATCGAAAACATGCGCCGCGAAGGTTTCGAGCTCTCCATCTCGCGCCCGCAGGTCATCTTTTCCGAGCAAGACGGGCAACGCATGGAACCCGTCGAGGAAGTGACCATCGACGTGGATGACGAATATACCGGCGTCGTGGTCGAGAAGCTCACTGGCCCGCGCAAGGGCGATCTGGTCGAGATGAAACCGGCCGGCGCCGGCAAGACCCGCATCATCGCGCATGTGCCGTCACGTGGCCTGATCGGGTATCACGGTGAATTCCTGACCGACACACGCGGCTCCGGCGTTCTGAACCGCCTGTTCCACGGCATGACCCCCTACAAAGGCAAGATTGATGGCCGCCGTCAGGGTGTTCTGATCTCGATGGAAAACGGCACATCGGTTGCCTTTGCCCTGTGGAACCTCGAGGACCGTGGCAAGATGTTCATCGGCGCACAGGAACCCGTCTACACCGGCATGATCATCGGCGAGCACAGCCGCGAGAACGATCTTGAGGTGAACCCGCTGAAGGGCAAAAAGCTCACCAACGTGCGGGCCTCGGGCACCGACGAAGCGGTCCGCCTGACCACACCGGTGACCATGTCACTGGAACAGGCGATTGCCTATATCGACGACGATGAACTGGTCGAAGTCACGCCAAATGCGATCCGGCTGCGCAAGCGCTACCTTGATCCGCACGAGCGCAAACGCCAGTCACGCGCGAGCTAACTGACTTAAGGTGACGCGGGTTCCACCGCGTCACCGACACGTACAACGCCCGGCTTGGTGACACTGGCATACCAGCCGCCATGGCCGCGCATCGCGTTATATCCGCCCGGTCCCAGTGCCTTCTCCATGCGTGAACAGGGCGGGCACGGCCCCTCGATTTCCAAAATCACATTACCCAGGCGGAGCAGCCCCTTGCGTAGCGCAAGCAGGTTAAGCCCCGACACCACCAGATTACGCCGAAGCACCTCTGGCGCGATCTCGCACAGGTTGGAAAACGCGGCGATGACCGGCAGATGCTCTGCCTGTATCAGTGTCACCGCCCGCTTGCCTGCGCGTCCGTGATCACCCAGCAGACCTGCCATGGTGACTTCAACACTTTGCACAACTTCCACCGGATCGTAGCGCGCGTTGCGCAGCCCGATCCACTCCAGACGGCCCACCCGCGCGTGGCGGGCCATCATGTCGCCAAGCTGGCCTTTCAAGCGATCTCTTGGACGATGCTCAATTCACGCTGGCTGGCACCTTTGGCAAAGCTCAGCGCCTCTTGGTAAGCGTCCGAGTAATAGCAGTCATGGGCGGCCTGCAGGCTGGGAAAGCGGGCAACCACGTTGCGCGGGCGATCAGGCCCTTCCAACTGCTCATAAGCACCGCCACGGGCCAGAAAGACGCCGCCGTGCGCGGCAATCGCACCTGTCGCGCGCTTGGCATATTCACCATAAGCGGCCTCGTCCGTGACCTTCACATGGGCAATCCAGAGTGCGCTCATTTCAATCCCTCCAAAACAGTCTTTGCCGCCGCAATCGCAGCATCAGCATTTTCAACCGAAGCACCACCGCCCTGCGCCATATCAGGACGGCCACCCCCGCCTTTACCGCCCAGTTCAGGCGTGACAGCCCGCAGAATATCCACCGCCGAGACACGGTCGGTCAGATCCGCTGTGACACCAACCGCAACAGCAGCCTTGCCACCCGCATCGGCGATCAACACAACGGCACCGCTCTCCATTGATGCCTTCATCTCGTCGATCAACGCGGGCAGGTCCTTGCCGGTCACACCGCTGAGCACCTGTGCCTGAAACGCGATACCATTGATCACCTCGGCGGGTGCTGCCTCTTTCGCCCCCCCGCCCATCGCCACCTCACGGCGCAGTTGCGCCACTTCGTTGGCAAGCGCCTTGCGTTCATCCATCAACGCCTTGATCCGGTCAGCAACCTCTGATGCCGGCGCTTTCAACACAGCCGCCGCCTGGTTCAGGCGGGCATCCTGCGCGCGCAGGTAATCCAGTGCCGCCTGCCCTGTCAGCGCTTCGATCCGGCGGACACCGGCACTTGATGCGCTATCGCCCAGGGTCACAAAGGCCCCGATTTCACCCAGTTGCTTCACATGCGTCCCGCCGCAAAGTTCCAGTGAATAGGTATTCCCGTCAGCGCCCTTGCCCGAACCCACCTGCCGGCCCATCGACACGACACGCACCTCGTCGCCATACTTCTCGCCAAAGAGCGCCTGAGCACCCATGGCGCGGGCATCATCCGGTGTCATGATACGTGTCTCGACAGGGGTGTTCTGACGGATGATCGCATTCACATCATGTTCGACCTGCGCCAGTTCTTCGGCGCTCAAAGCTTTGGTATGACTGAAATCAAACCGCAGGCGATCGGGGGCGTTCAACGACCCGCGCTGTGCGATATGATCGCCCAGCACCTCGCGCAGTGCCTCGTTCAGCAGGTGCGTCGCCGAGTGGTTTGCGCGGATCTTCCCCCGATTGATGTGATCCACCTCGAGGCGGACAGGCTCGCCTACAGAGAGTTCACCGTGATCAACCGTCAGATAATGGGCAAAGACACCGCCCGGCATCTTCTTGACGTCCGAGACGTGGCCTGAAAACTGAGGCGCCTGCGCGTTGGGGTCACCAACGAGTGCACGCACATAGCCCTGATCGCCCACCTGACCGCCGCTTTCCGCGTAGAAAGGTGTCTGGTTCACGACGACCCAGCCCGCAGCACCTTTCGCGCTCAGCGCATCAATGCTCTGGCCTGCTTCATCAACAATCGCCACGACCTGCCCTTCGGCAGTCTCGGTCTCATACCCAAGAAAATCTGTCGCGCCATGCGCATCCGCAATATCGAACCAGATTGCACTATCGGCAGCTTCACCCGTGCCGGACCAAGCGGCGCGCGCCTTGGCTTTCTGCTCTGCCATAGCGGCATCGAACCCGGCTGTATCAACCGCGCGTCCCTTTTCGCGCAGGGCGTCCTGCGTCAGATCAAGCGGGAAACCGTAGGTGTCATAAAGCTTGAACGCCGCGGCACCGGGCAATGCCGCACCTTCGGCCAGCCCGCTGATTTCGTCGTCAAGCAGCTTCAAACCCCGATCCAGCGTTTGTTTAAAACGCACTTCCTCGTTCAGCAGCGTTTCTTCAATCAGACGCTGGCCGATCCCCAGTTCAGGATAGGCCCCGCCCATCTGCTGGATGAGCGCAGGCACAAGTTTGTGCATCACGGGGTCTTTGCCACCCAGTTGATGGGCATGGCGCATCGCGCGCCGCATAATGCGGCGCAGCACATAGCCACGCCCCTCGTTCGATGGCAGCACGCCTTCGGCAATCAGGAAGGACGTGGACCGCAGGTGGTCTGCGATCACGCGGTGGTGCGTGTTGCCCGGACCATCCGGGTCGGTCGAGGTCACATGCGCCGAGGCCTCGATCAGTGCGCGCATCAGATCGGTATCATAGTTGTCATGTTTGCCTTGCAGCAAAGCGCCAATACGCTCCAGCCCCATGCCGGTGTCGATTGACTGCATTTCAAGCGGTTTGAGCGTGCCGTCCTCGAACTGTTCGTTCTGCATAAAAACGATGTTCCAGATCTCGATGAACCGGTCGCCGTCCTCTTCCGGTGATCCCGGAGGGCCACCCCAGATATGATCGCCGTGATCGTAGAAAATCTCTGTGCAGGGCCCGCAGGGGCCAGTCGGGCCCATGCGCCAAAAGTTGTCATCGGTCGGAATGCGAATGATCTTGTCATCCGAGAAACCGGCCACTTTCTTCCAGATCGCGGCGGCCTCGTCATCGGTGTGATAGACGGTGACCAACAGGCGGTCCTTGTCGATGCCGAATTCCCGCGTCAGCAATTCCCAGGCATAGGGGATCGCCTCTTCCTTGAAATAATCACCGAAACTGAAATTGCCCAGCATCTCGAAAAACGTGTGATGGCGCGCTGTGTAACCCACATTATCAAGATCATTGTGCTTGCCGCCGGCACGCACACATTTCTGGCTGGTGGTGGCACGCGTATAATCGCGGGTCTCCACACCCGTGAACAGGTTCTTGAACTGCACCATACCCGAGTTGGCGAACATCAGGGTCGGGTCATTGCGCGGCACCAACGGGCTTGAGGCCACGATCTCATGATCCTGAGAACCAAAGTAATTCAGAAAGGTCGAACGGATGTCGGCAAGACTGGTCATAGCGCACTTTCAAGCAAATATGTCTGTTAGCCCGCAGAAATAGCCCCGCCTCTTGGCACTGTCCACCAACAAACGGGGGTGATACTTTCCATGTCCAATCAAACTTCCGCCGGAGGCAGCCATCAAAAAAGGGCACCGCTGCAGCGGCACCCTTCTCAGCGTCAGTCACCTGTGGCGCTTAGACTTCGACAAGGTCGTCATCGCCGTCTCCATCAATCCCGTCAGCCATATCGAACTCAAGCCCGTGCGCCGCACGGATCTTATCCTCGATCTCGAGCGCAATCGCCGGATTTTCTTTCAGGAAAATCTTCGAGTTCTCACGCCCCTGCCCGATCCGCTCATCTCCATAGCTGAACCAGGCACCGGATTTCTCGACAATCCCCGCCTTCACGCCCAGATCTAGCAATTCGCCCGTCTTGGAAATGCCTTCGCCATACATGATATCGAATTCGACCTGTTTGAACGGCGGTGCGACCTTGTTCTTCACCACTTTGACGCGGGTTGCGTTGCCCACGACTTCATCACGGTCCTTGATCGCGCCGATGCGGCGGATATCCAAACGGACAGAAGCATAGAACTTCAACGCGTTACCACCGGTCGTGGTTTCGGGCGAGCCGAACATCACACCGATCTTCATGCGAATCTGGTTGATGAAAATCACCATACAGCCGGACCGGTTGATCGAGCCTGTCAGCTTGCGCATCGCCTGAGACATCAAACGCGCGTGCACACCGACCGAACTATCGCCCATATCGCCTTCGAGTTCGGATTTCGGTGTCAGCGCCGCCACAGAGTCGACAACAACAAGGCTCACCGCTCCAGAGCGCACCAGCGTATCCACAATCTCAAGCGCCTGTTCGCCGGTATCGGGCTGTGAAATCAGCAACTCATCAAGGTTCACGCCAAGCTTCTTGGCATATTGCGGATCAAGCGCATGTTCAGCGTCGACAAAGGCGCAAACACCGCCCTTTTTCTGCTCTTCCGCGATGGAATGCAGGGTCAGCGTCGTTTTGCCCGATGATTCAGGGCCATAAATTTCAATCACACGGCCTTTGGGCAAACCGCCGATCCCCAATGCGATATCCAGCCCCAGCGAACCGGTCGATGTCGCCTCGATATCAGCCATCTGGTTCTGACCGCCCAGCTTCATGATCGAGCCTTTGCCGAACTGTCGTTCGATCTGTGCCAGCGCGCTTTCGAGTGCTTTTTCTTTGTCTGCTGTTTTCTTGTCAGTCATTTTGAGGAGTTCTGCCGTTGCCATCTGTCCTGTCCTTATTTCACGCCGTCCCATGGGCGGCAATCACTGCTTTTGTTCTCATTGTGTTCTCTTTGTTAATGAGATCAAAAGTAGAACATTGCAACATAAATTTTCATAGCTCACATTCAACGAATGGTGGTTAAGGAATGGTTTATGGCCTAGCATTGTTTCGGATATAGACGAAAGACAGCGATCAAATGCTTGTTTTCTGGAAAGAAAATCTGGTTCTGCTGGCAGTTCCAAAGACCGGATCAACCGCGCTCGAGGGCGCTTTGGCACCGCGTGCATCCATGGTGCTGCGTGATCCGCCGCATCTGAAGCATGCGCCGTGCTATCGCTACAAACGATTCTTGAAGCCTTTCTTCAAACAGGCTGGCGGGCAGGACCCCGAATTGATGGCCGTGGTGCGCAATCCCATCGACTGGCTGGGCAGTTGGTATCGCTACCGGACACGCCCCGATCTGATCGGACACGAAAACAGCACAGCGCACATCAGTTTCGACGATTTTGTGCTGGAATACTGCAAAGGTGATCCGGCCCCTTTTGCCAATGTCGGGTCGCAAAACAAGTTCCTGCGCATCAATGACGGCGAGATCGGCGCTGATCACCTTTTCCAATACGAGCAATGGGATAAGGTGATTGCATATCTTGAAGAGCGGCTCGACATGACAATCAATCTGAAACACAAGAACGTCTCGCCTGTGATGGCGCTGACCCTCTCGCCCGACACCGAAGCAAAGCTGCGCGACAAACGTGCCGAAGAATTCGCAGTCTGGGAACTGGCCCGGCGTTCGGACTAGCCCTGCGTCAGGGTGCGCCGCACCGCATCCTGCCAGCCTGCATAGCGGCGTTCGCGTGTGGCTTCATCCATCTGCGGCGCGAACCGCTGGTCCAGCATCCAGTTCGCGGCAAACCCTGCCTGATCTGGATAAACACCTGCCCGCATGCCTGCCAGCCACGCGACACCCAGTGCTGTGGTCTCAAGCACCGTGGGCCGATCTACCGGCGCGCCGATGATGTCGGACAGAAACTGCATCGACCAATCGGATGCGCTCATGCCCCCGTCAACCCGCAAAACGCCCGTTTTCTCAGCACCTTGCCAGTCGCTCTTCATTGCCTCCAGCAAGTCACGGGTTTGAAAACCAACACTTTCAAGGGCTGCACGCGCAAATTCGGCAGGCCCAGAATTGCGGGTCAGACCATAGATCGCCCCACGCGCATCCGCATCCCAATAAGGTGCACCGAGCCCTGTAAAGGCCGGCACCAGATAGAGCTCTTGTCCCTGATCGGCCGTCTCTGCCAGTGGCTGTGTCTCTTTTGCCTCGCGGATAATCTTCAGACCATCGCGCAGCCATTGCACCACAGCGCCTGCGATAAAGATCGACCCTTCAAGCGCGTAGGTGGGCTTGCCATCAAATTGATAGGCAATTGTGCCCAACAGGCGTTTCTGGCTCTCAACCAGTGTGTCGCCTGTGTTGAGTAGCGCAAAACACCCTGTCCCATAGGTCGATTTCAGCATACCCGGTTCAAAACAGGCCTGCCCGATGGTCGCGGCCTGCTGGTCGCCTGCCACGCCCAGAATTGGCAGCTCTTTGCCAAAGAGATCGGCGCGCGTGGTGCCAAAGTCGGCGGCGCAATCCAATACCTCTGGCAGCATCGCGGCAGGGATACCGAAGCGGTCACAGATCGTGGTGCTCCACCGCCCTTTGCGGATATCGTAAAGCATGGTTCGCGCGGCATTTGTGGCGTCTGTGACATGCCGCTTGCCGCCTGTCAGCTTCCAGATCAGGTAGCTGTCGACGGTGCCGAAAAGCAGCTCACCCGCCGCGGCGCGATCTTTCGCACCCTCCACTGTTTCCAGAATATACCGCAGTTTGGTGCCCGAAAAATAGGGATCAGCCAAAAGACCCGTTTTCTGCGTGATCGTCGCTTCAAACCCTTCGCGGCGCAGTTCCTCGCAAAAGGCGGCTGTCCGGCGGTCCTGCCAGACGATGGCATTATGTATCGGCTTGCCTGTCTTCTTATCCCAGACCAGCGTGGTTTCGCGCTGGTTGGTAATGCCGATTGCGGCCACATCAGCGGCTGTGATCCCCGCTTTCTCGATTGCACCACGGCAGGTCGAGGCAACAGAGGACCAGATATCGGACGGGTCATGTTCAACCCAACCCGATTTGGGGAAATGCTGGGTGAATTCCTCTTGCGCGGTCGCTTTGATCCGCATCTCTGCGTCAAAAATAATCGCGCGGCTGGATGTCGTGCCTTGGTCGATGGCCAGAATATAGGTCATGGTTCCCCCCGTTTGTCTTTTTGTTTCAAGACGCCATGAAAGCGTCAAGGCCTGCAACTTGTTCGGGCGTCAGGCGCAGGCCCAGTTTCGAGCGCCGCCAGACAATATCTTCGGCGGTCCGCGCATATTCACGGGCCATCAGCCATTTCACCTCGGCCTCGGTCAAGGTCGCGCCGAAGTCCTGCCCAAGATCCTTTGCTGCCGATGCCTCGCCCAAGATGGCGCGCGCTTCGGTGCCGTACGCCTTGATCAGGCGCAGCGCCCAGCGGTCGGTCAGGAACGGATAGTCCGACATAAGATCAGCAACCAGCTTGTCACGGTCTTTGACCTTGAAATCCCCCCCGGGCAGAGCCGCATCGGCCGTCCAGGGATCGCCGCCACCAATCAGCGGGATCAGCTTCTTGAGCGCATTCTCGGCCAGTTTGCGGTAGGTTGTGATTTTGCCACCAAAGATATTTAACAGCGGCGCGCCGTTTTCATCCAGCGACAAAACGTAGTCACGGGTCGCCGCTGTCGCGGATTTGGCGCCGTCGTCATAAAGTGGCCGCACGCCCGAATAGGTCCAGACCACATCATCACGGGTCACGGGTTTTTCGAAATACTGCGATGCAAAGGCGCAAAGGTAATCCTGTTCGGCATCCGTGGCATAGGGTTTTTCCGACAGGTTCTCATGCTCTGCATCGGTCGTGCCGATCAGGGTGAAATCCATTTCATAGGGGATCGCAAAGATGATCCGCCCGTCCTCGCCCTGAAAGAAATAGCTTTTGTCGTGATCAAACAGTTTCTTGGTCACGATATGGCTGCCGCGCACCAGTCGCACGCCTTCCGATGTGTTGAGCCGCGCGACATCACGCACGATGTTTTCAACCCAAGGCCCGCCTGCATTGACCAAAGAACGCGTGGTATAGGTCTGTTGCACGCCGTCATGTTCGGTCACGATCTCCCACTGCCCATCGACACGCGCGGCGCTGATCACTTTGGTGCGCGTCATGATCGTGGCACCGCGCGCCTCTGCATCGCGGGCGTTCAGCACGACAAGCCGCGCGTCTTCGACCCAGCAATCGGAGTATTCATAGGCTCTCTGAAACTTGCCCTTCAGCGGTTTTCCGGTGTCAGAAGTGCTCAGATCAACCGTTTTCGTGCCAGGCAAGATTTTGCGACCACCTAAATTATCATAGAGGAAAAGCCCCAGCCGGATCAGCCACGCAGGCCGCCTGCCTTTCATCCATGGCATCACTGTCGACAGCAGCTTCGACGTTGGCGTGTCATTCTCGAACCGCATGTCCTTGTGGTAAGGCAACACAAAGCGCATGGGCCAGCTGATGTGGGGCATGTTGCGCAACAGAACCTCACGCTCGACCAGCGCCTTGCGGACCAGACCGAATTCGAAAAACTCCAGATACCGCAGGCCCCCGTGAAACAGCTTGGTCGAGGCCGATGATGTGGCCGACCCAAGATCGTTCATCTCGGCCAGACCCACTTTCAGCCCGCGTCCCGCCGCATCACGCGCGATCCCGCAGCCATTGATGCCACCACCGATGATAAAAACGTCGAAATCTGCGCTCATAACCTGTCTCTTTGCGATTTTTCCCGCGTTTGACGTGACAGCCCAACGGGCGCAAGGCACAACGCCGCCAGTGTTCGCCGAATGACACACGAAAACGACACGAAAGCAATTTTTGCTTTGTATATTGTGGTTTTCCGGTTTGTTCTGTTCGCTTTTTATCTTAAACGAACATATGGACACCGAAACCCGCCTCTCCCGCATCCGCGCGCTGGCCCAAGCCGAAGGCAAGGTCATGGCCACCGCGCTGGCCCACGATCTTGACGTTGCGGTACAAACCATCCGCCGCGACCTGCGTCAGCTTTGCGCCGCAGGTCTGCTGGAGCGGATTCATGGCGGGGCCGTCCTGCCCTCGGGTGTCAGCAACATCGGCTATGGTGACAGGCGCGCGTTGAACCGCGACAGCAAGATCAGGATCGCCCGCAGGGCGGCACAGCTTATCCCTGACAACGCCTCGCTCTTCCTCAACATCGGTACCACGACCGAGGCGGTGGCCCATGCCCTGCATGCCCACCGTAACCTGATGGTAGTGACCAATAACCTTAACGTTGCCAATATCCTTGCCAGCAACCCCAGTTGTGAAGTGGTGGTGGCGGGCGGCAGCCTGCGGCGATCGGATGGCGGGCTGGTGGGGGATCTGGCCGCGCTGGCGATCGACCGTTTCAAGGTTGATTTCGCCGTGATCGGCGCGTCGGCCATCGACCTGAGCGGCGACCTCTTGGACTTCGACCCCGAAGAGGTGCGGGTGAGCCAACAGGTGATCAAGGCCGCGCGCGCCACGATCCTCGTGGCGGACAGCACGAAATTCACACGCAAGGCCCCTGTGAAAATCGCGTCACTGGCGCAGGTGGACCATTTCGTGACGGATCGCGTGCCCTCGGAGGCTTTGATCAACCGGTGTGCGGATTGGGGGACCAAGGTGGCCTTGGTATAAAGCACCTGCAATGGAACCGCAGATATGAGCCCAACGAACCGTCAGCAAACGTCATGGTTTTGTTGATGCGCTATCATATGATCTTTGGTGCTTGTGATAGCCCTCTGCGTCCCCGTATTCCAAAAACTCGGGATAGTAGCGATGTACGCCTGCCATCCGTCTCGCGTGTTTGATCGGACACCAGTATTTTTCGGTGCGACCAGCGACCTCCGCAGAGTAGGCCAACAAACCGTTGCCGTAAGAGCAGTACATGCAGTTCAGTTTTTCCAGCCCGTTCAGATAGGAAAGATGCCTACGATCGAAGGTTATGAAATCGGCGCGACGCACCTTTTCGATCCGATAAACCGGAAAACATATCGCCTGATAAAGTGTGACGAATATATCCAGCAAAACAAACGGGATGATGACGGAATAGATGACAGGTGCGGTCACTATGACAAGAGGGCGTGCACCGGCCACATAGGACAACAGTTTTCGCTTGAGCATCTGATGCCGTTGCCGCACTTCGCGCTCGAATATGACCCGTCCCCTTTCGATATGGTAGCGAAACTCGCGACGACGGCGCTCAAGCTTTTGTTCAAGCTCTTCTTCCATGCTGCGGATACGGTCCACCAATTCGCTGATGCTATCAGTCATTTTTCGCTCCCGGGGTTCAAAGAATTCATAGCTTAAGGATGTCGGCCAATTATGACCATGACTATTGGAAACAGGCCGACAGCAGGTCAGATGGGTTTCATACGAAGACTGGCAGTTGCTTTACAAAGGCCTGCCCGGTGCCGCAACGCAGCCAACCTAGGCGTCGCTGCCCTTGAACCCTGTTGCCACCACGAATTTCTCTGAACTGTCCGACCGTGATGCAGGCGGTTTGACGTTCGCAACCTTGGTGAACCGTGCTTTCAGAAGCTTTTGCAAATCGCCCTCGGCCCCGCCTGCCAGAACCTTGGCCACAAAGGTCCCGCCCTCTTCCAGCACGTCGAAGGCGAAATAGGCTGCCGCCTCGCAGAGCGCGATAATGCGGTTGTGGTCGGTCTGTTTGTGCCCCGAGGCCGAGGCCGCCATGTCGGACATCACCACATTGGCTTTGCCGCCCAGCCATTCCTTGACCTTCACGTCGGCGTCGTCTTCCATGAAATCGAGCTGGTGGATTTCGGCCCCTGCGATCGGTTCGACCTCTTGCAGGTCCACACCCAGAACAAAGCCCTGCGCCTTGCTGGTGCGCTCACCCAGCGTATTGGCGCGTTTGACCGCCACCTGCAGCCAACCACCCGGCGCACAGCCCAGATCAACGATGCGCGCACCTGGCACGAGGAACCGGTATTTATCGTCCAGCTCAAGGATTTTATAAGCCGCCCGCCCGCGATAGCCTTCGGCCTGGGCGCGTTTCACGTAAGGATCATTCAGTTGCCGCTGCAACCATTGGGTCGAGCTCAGCTTACGCCCGCGGGCGGTCTTTACCTTCACGTGCAGATCGCGTTGCCCGCGACCGGAGGTATTCTTTTTTGTCGGACGTTTCACCATGACAGCGCCTTAACCCTAAAACGGGGTGTCTTCCAAGACCCCATGCGCCGACATCTGGGCATAAAGCAGCCCTTCCCGCAGGCCGCGGTCCGCCACAGACAGCCGGTCGGTGGGCCAAAGCCGCATCAGCGCCTGCAAAATCGCCGAGCCCGACATGATCAGGGCTTGCCTGTCCTTGCCAATGCGCGGGTCATTGCGGCGTCCTGCGGGTCCCAGCAAGAGGTAATCACGGATCACCGCATCAATCTGGTCTGTCGTCATGCGCAAACCGTCCACCTTGGTGCGGTCATAGCGTTTCAGGCCCAGATGGCTCGCGGCGACTGTTGTCACCGTGCCGCTGGTGCCGATGATCTGAAATCCTTCGCGCGCCTGAGCGGCTGCATAGGGCGAAAATTCTTCAAGGTTCTCTTCAAAAAACCAGCTCATCAGCGCGAAACGTGCGGCGTCGTCTTCGACATCCTGGAACTGGTCGCGCAGCGTGGCGACACCCAAAGGCACAGAAATCCAGTCCACGACCTTGGCCGCAGCGAAAGGCCCGGGATCGGATTTGAACCCCGCATGCAACCGCATGATCGCGCGCGGGCGTTCGCGCTTGGGAACATTGGTCAGATCAATCCAGACCAGTTCGGTCGACCCGCCGCCAATATCCACCACCAAAAGCTGTTCGGTGTTGACACTGACCAGAGGCGCGCAAGAGATCACCGCAAGACGCGCTTCTTCCTCGGGTTTGATGATTTCCAGATTGAGGCCGGTCTCGCGCCGCACCTGCGCTACAAAACTGTCGCCGTTCAGCGCACGCCGGCATGCCTCTGTGGCGACAAGACGCATATGTTCAACGCCGTGACGTTTGAGTTTCTCGCGGCAGATCCGCATCGCCGAAATCGTGCGGTTCATCGACGCGCGCGAAAGCCTGCCGGTGCTTTCCAGACCATGGCCCAATTGCACCGACTTCGAAAAACTGTCGACCACATGGAATTGACTGCCCTTGGGTTGGGCAATCAACATCCGGCAACTATTTGTGCCCAAATCCAGCGCAGCATAAAGCTGCGATGGATCAGGCGAATTCGGCGCGGGGCTATCGACCGCTTTCGGGAACGCGCCCGCACCATCGGGACGCTTGGGCGCCATTGTCTACGCCCTCCATTTTCGAGTTACCCTCAAGCTAGGCGGGGAAAGGACTTTGCACAAGTCTTGTCGTGCATTCCCCCGCGCGGCTCACAACGATTATGCAAAATTTGAAGATGCCTGCCGATAGCCGTCCCGCTGCGGATCGGATAGCAAACGCGTCGTCGCTCACTGCACAATGGAGGTCGAAAACCGACATTGAAGGGGGCAATGCGATGATAGAACGAGAGCAAGAGAAACGAGAGGAATCACATATGGCCGACGTCACGATCGTCTATTGGCGCGACATGCCAGCGCAGGTCATTGTGGGCCGTGGACGGCGCGGGGTGAAGCTGCCCCTGCCGGAACGGTTTGAACAGGCGATTGACCGTGCTGCGATGAAATCAGGTGCGGCTGAGTCCGATGATTACATGGCCGGTTTTCGCAAAGCCGATCCCATTCCTGTCGATGGCACCGATCAAGAAGCAGCAGAAGCCACTGTCGCCAGGATCGATGCTGAATATGACCTGGAGCGCATCAAGACGCTCATTGCCAATGATGGCTGGGCTTGAAGACCCCGCCCCCTTTCCCCACGCGCCTATCGGAGGTCGTTATGTCACTGCTCTCATTCCGCAAATCCAAAGAGGTCGCCACGCCGACCGTCAATGCCCAGATGGAAGCCTTCCTGAAGGATTATTCCATCGAAGTGATGCCACGCACCGCCGAAAAGGTGGAAGACTTCCGCGAACTGCTACCCGCTGGCACGCGGGTCTATATCGCCCATATCGAGGGCACACCGATTGAAGACATGGTCGCAACGGCCAAACGGCTGGCCACGGACGGCTATAAGGTGATGCCGCACTTCCCCGCACGGATCATCAAGGATGAGGCAACGCTGGCCGACTGGATTGCGCGCTATCAGGGCGAGGCGGGCGTCGATCAGGCGCTGTTGTTGGCCGGTGGCGTGGCGACACCGCATGGTGACTATCATTCATCCATGCAACTGCTGGAAAGTGGACTGTTCGACAAGGCTGGCTTCAAACGCCTGCATGTCGCGGGTCACCCCGAAGGCAACCGCGACATCGACAAGGACGGGTCGGACAAGAACGTCATGGAGGCGTTGCGCTGGAAACAGAAATTCTCTGAAACCACTGACGCGGAAATGGCGCTGGCCACGCAGTTCGCCTTCGAAGCAGGGCCGATTATCGCTTGGGCTGATGCCCTGAAAGACGCTGGCATCACGATCCCCGTTCACATCGGCATTGCCGGTCCGGCAAAACTGCAAACCTTGATCAAATTCGCCATTGCCTGCGGCGTTGGGCCTTCTTTGAAGGTGCTGCAAAAGCGTGCGATGGATGTGACCAAGCTGCTGCTGCCCTATGAGCCAACCGAAGTCCTGACGGAACTGGCAGCGCATAAGGCGGCCAACCCGGACTTCAATATCACCAACGTCCACTTCTTCCCCCTTGGCGGCATCAAGACGAACGCCAACTGGGCCATCGAAAATGGCGGCGCTTCTGCCGTTCCAGCATCTCAATCCTAAGGACCGCTCATAATGACACGCACGATTGTTGAATCCAAAACCAAGACTGCCATTATCGGGTTCGACCAGCCCTTTTGCGTGATCGGTGAACGGATCAACCCCACGGGCCGCAAAATTCTGGCCGAAGAGCTGGAGCGCGGTGATTTTTCCCGCGTCGAGGCGGACGCCATCGCACAGGTCGCGGCAGGCGCGAATATCCTTGATATCAACTCGGGTGCGGTTTTTTCCAACAAGATGGCCGAAGACCCGCGCTATGCGGACAACAACTTTGTCGAACCGCCTTTGATGAAGGAAATGATCGAACGTGTGCAGGCGATTGTGGATGTGCCGCTCTGCATCGACAGTTCGGTTCCCGGCGCTTTGGAAAACGGTCTGGCCGCGGCCGAAGGGCGGCCCCTGCTGAACTCTGTCACCGGCGAGGAAGAGCGACTGGAACTGGTGCTGCCGCTGGTGAAGAAATACAACGTGCCGGTGGTGGCGATTTCAAACGATGACACAGGTATTTCAGAAGATCCGGACGTGCGCTTTGCGGTCGCCAAGAAGATCGTGGAACGCGCCGCTGATTTTGGCATTCCAGCCCATGATATCGTGGTCGACCCGCTGGTCATGCCGATTGGCGCGATGGGAACAGCCGGTTTGCAGGTTTTTACGCTGGTGCGGCGCTTGCGCGAAGAACTGGGCGTGAACACGACCTGTGGTGCATCGAACATCAGCTTCGGTCTGCCGAACCGTCATGGCATCAACAACGCTTTCCTGCCGATGGCAATGACTGCCGGCATGACTTCGGCCATTATGAACCCTGTGGCACTGCCGGTCGGGCCCAAGAAGATCGCGGAAAAGAAAGCAGAGATTCTGGCTGCGGGAATTATCCTGCCGGATGACATCGACGACGAGACTTTCGTGACGCTTTTTGGCCTTGGCTCGACCAAACCACGTGCGGGCAAAGAGATGGAAGCGATCCGCGCGGCCAACTTCCTGACGGATAATGATCCTTCGGGGTCCGAATGGATCAAGTTCAACCGCGTCGCCCCCAAAGAGGGCGAAGGGCGCGCACGGACAGGGCGGCGCAAGCGCGGCTAGGAGCAGACTCTGACGAATGGCAGCGGCCAAATCCTCTTTGAGGATTTGGCCGCAATCTCTATGTCAGAAATTGGCTAGCGCCCCACCCGCCCTGCAAGTCCGCGCAGGGCGGTGTTGAGCACCGCCAAATCACCGCCAACACCCAGAAACGTCACGCCTTTTTCGGCGTATTCGGCAAAACGGCTCTCATCAAAGGTGATGATCCCCGCAATCTTGCCCGCCGCAACGGTGCGCGCAATCAAATGGTCGATTGCTTTTTCCACTTCGGGATGATCCGGCTGGCCCGGATAGCCCATGTCAGCCGACAAATCCGCAGGCCCAACAAACACTCCGTCCACGCCATCCGTCGCGGCAATTGCGTCAATATTCTCAACGGCCTCAGCACTTTCGGCCTGCACCATCAGGCAAACCTGCGCATTGGCGCTATGCGGATAGTCCGGCACCGCGCCCCAGCCTGTCGCGCGCGCCAGAACGGCCCCCATCCCGCGATTACCCTCGGGCGGATAGCGCATCGCCAGGGCCATCTTTTGCGCCGTCTGCGCATCATCGACCATCGGGATCAGCACAGTCTGGCACCCCAGATCAAGCACCTGCTTGACCATCCACGCCTCGGCATTTGCGATCCGCACGACAGCGGGTGTGCCGCTGATGGCCAGCGCCTGCAATTGCGGTAGCATCTCACTCACCGTATTGGGCCCGTGTTCGCCATCAATCAGGCACCAGTCGAAGCCTGCGTTCCCCGCAAGCTCGGCCAGCACAGCTGTGCCGGATGTCAGCCAGATACCGTGCTGGATCTGACCGGATTGAAGCGAGGCTTTTAGTCGGTTGATGGGTGTTTGCATGATGGAACCTCAATGATTAATTGCGCCGATGCGATCACATCGGCGCAATACAAGCAACTCGTTACGCTCGGGAGGAACCCTTATCTGTAATAGAGCGACTGTCCGTTGTGGAATATCTGCACCTTCTCAGGTGTTGCGGCCATACGGACGGATTTTCCGCGCAGATCAGCGTGAATACCGGGCAGCTTGCCAATGACGGCGTCATTGTCACCAACTTTGTCAAAATAGAGCAAGGTAACCTCACCCAGAGCTTCGGTGATATTGACCTTGCCTTCAAAGGCATAGTCGTCACCCGACGATTCAACCATATCCTCGGGGCGAATACCGACGTTCACCTGCAAACCCTTGTCCGACGCCTGCGTCGGCACGGCCGATTTCACCAGACCACCCCCGGCAAGTTTGACAACGGTTTGCGCACCGGTTTCCACGATTTCACCGGCCAGTAGGTTCATAGCTGGCGAGCCGATAAACTGCGCCACAAATTCGTTCTCGGGGCGTTCATAAAGCTCGAGCGGGGTGCCGACCTGGGCGATCCCCTTGTTGGCCAGCACCACAATGCGGGTGGCCAGCGTCATCGCCTCGACCTGATCGTGGGTCACGTAGATCATCGTGCTGTCGGGCATCGACTCCTTGAGTTGGGCAATCTCGATCCGTGTGGCCACACGCAAGGCGGCGTCAAGGTTCGAAAGCGGCTCGTCAAAGAGATAGACCTTGGGGTCACGCACGATCGAGCGGCCAATCGCGACACGCTGGCGCTGACCACCAGAGAGTGCCTTGGGCAAACGATCCAGATAATCATCCAGCTGCAGGATCTTTGCGGCGCGGTTTACCGCCTCATCAATCTCGGCCTGCGATTTCTTGGCAAGCTTGAGCGCGAACGACATGTTATCGCGCACGGTCATATGCGGATAGAGCGCATAGGACTGGAACACCATGGCAATCCCGCGTTGCGCAGGGGGCACGTCATTGACGACCTGACCGTCAATCTGCAACTCGCCGCCCGTGATCTTTTCCAGACCCGCGATCATCCGCAACAAAGTGGATTTGCCGCAACCGGACGGACCAACAAAAACGATCAATTCGCCCTTTTTGATATCCAGATTGATGTGCTTGAGCACATCCACCGTACCGCCATAGGTCTTGGCAACGTCCGTCAGTATCAGATCAGCCATATCTCACTCCCCTTATAATTATGTCTTGAGCGCGAGGCAGACCTGCCACGGCCCAAGGTGCAGTCTTCCGTCTGCAGATGTATGTGCACTGCCCAACTCGGCACCGATCGGTGTCCAGTTCCCCTCGGGCAGATCGAAATCGGATGGTGTTTCACTGACGTTGAAAGCGCAGAATATCGTCTGCGCACCGGCAGTCCGCGTGAAATACACGACATCGCCTTTGGCTTGCATGCGGTCATGTTCACCGATGCTGAGTGCCGGATGCGAATGCCGGAAAGCGATGGCCTTGCGGTAGTGGTGCAACAGGGCGCCTGGCTCGTCCTCTTGTGCCTTGACCGACAGATGCAGATGCTCGGACGCGACCGGCAACCACGGCCGTGCGTCAGAAAACCCGCCATTCTGGTTGTCACTGTCCCATACCATTGGGGTGCGGCACCCGTCACGGCCTTTGAACTCGGGCCAGAACTCAATGCCGTAGGGGTCCTGTAGGTCTTCAAAGGCGACATCGGCCTCTGGCAGGCCAAGCTCTTCACCCTGATAGATACAGACCGACCCGCGCAGACACATGATGAGCGTCGCGAACATACGCTGTGCCGCTGGCGGCAAATGCCAGCGCGTCGCATGGCGCACCACATCGTGATTGGAAAACGCCCAGCAGGCCCAGCCGTCAGCGGCCTTTTCATCCACCTGCCCCATCACATCCACGATGCGTGCAGCGGTTGGCTGATCGGCGGCCAGAAACTCGAAAGCATAGCACATCTGCATCAGATCATCGCCAGCGGTGTATTGGCCCATGATCTCAAGCCCGCGCTGCGCATCGCCCACTTCGCCCACGGCGGCGGCGCCATAGGGTTCCATTACGGCCCGCAATTTGCGCAGAAAATCAATGTTTTCTGGCTGGTTCTTGGAGTAGAGATGTTCCTGGTGGTTATAGGGGTTCACCGAAGGCGCGATATTGGCGTTGCGCTTTTCCTTGGGCAATGGTGGATTGTCGCGCAGCTGCGCGTCGTGCATGTAGAAATTAATCGTATCCAGACGGAAGCCGTCACAGCCGCGGTTCAACCAGAACCGCGCGACATCCAGCAACGCCTCTTGCACCTGCGGTTCATGGAAGTTCAGGTCCGGCTGGGACACAAGGAAATTGTGCAGATAGTACTGCTCGCGCCGGGCGTCCCACTGCCATGCCGAGCCGCCAAAGATCGACAGCCAGTTGTTCGGCGGCGTGCCATCCGGCTTGGGGTCGGCCCAAACATACCAGTTGGATTTGTCATTCGTCCGGTCCTTGCGGCTCTCGGCGAACCAGGGGTGCTGGTCGCTCGTGTGGCTGAGGACCAGATCAATCATCACTCGGATGCCCAAACGGTGTGCGGTATCGACAACCGCATCAAAATCCGCGATCGAGCCGAACATCGGGTCAACGTCGCAATAGTCGCTGACGTCATAGCCGAAGTCTTTCATCGGAGACATAAAGAAGGGCGAAATCCAGATCGCATCAACACCCAGCGACGCGATATAGGGCAAGCGCTGCACGATCCCCAAAAGATCGCCAATGCCGTCGCCGTTGCTGTCCTGATAGCTGCGCGGGTAAATCTGGTAGATGACCGCCCCCCGCCACCAATCGTGGTCTACAGCCATTTCGGTATTATTGGCCAGCGCCGTCGTCATAATGTGTCGTTCCTATTCCATGCCCCTGCCCGGGTGTTGATCCGGGATATCTCAGGGGGCGTAAGTGTTGCCCCGGGACTGGCCCGGGGCGCGTGATTTTATTTGACTGACCCTGCCAGAAGGCCACGGACAAGGTATTTCTGCATCGCAAAGAAGACGGCGAGTGGCACCGCGATCGACACAAAGGCCGAGGTCGCAAGGATTTCCCAGTCACCGCCACGGGTGCCCAGCAATTCCACGATCTGCTTGGTCATAACCGTCGTTTCGCCGGTCGCGTCAATCAAGAACACCAAGGCCACCAGAAGGTCGTTCCATGTCCACAGGAACTGGAAGATCGCAAAGGAGGCCAGCGCCGGAAAACTGAGCGGCAGGATAATCTTGGTAAAGATCTGGAAATCCGTCGCACCATCCACTTTGGCGTTCTCGATGATATCGCGCGGCAGGCCGACCATGTAGTTGCGCAACAGATAGATCGCCAAAGGCAGGCCGAAACCGGTATGCGCAAGCCATGTGCCCAAATACCCTTTGCCGATACCAATCGCGTTGTGAAGCGACAGGAGCGGAATAAGGGCCAGTTGCAGCGGCACAACCAGGAGCCCCACGATGATCGCAATCAGCAAGGCGCGCCCCGGGAAATCCATCCAGGCCAGTGCATAGGCAGCAAAGGCCGCAATCAGGATCGGGATAATCGTGGCAGGAATGACAACCGTTAGCGTGTTCATAAACGCCTTGGCCATGCCTTCCGAGTTATCCTCATCAAAGAGCACGAAGCTGTAGTTATCCAGCGTGAAATCCGGCGGCGTTGTGACATCAAGGAACACCCGTTGGGCACGGCCACTGATCTGGTCATCATTGCCTTCCCAGACATAAGAGCCGTCGGCCTGCACCGTCAGCGTCTCACCGTCGCCCAGATCGTTTACGTCACCGGGCTGGAAGGCGCCCAGATCGCGGCTGGATGTGGCCCAAGACCGCAGCTCTCCCTCGAAATTTTCACCCTCAAAGATGTTGCCTTCGACCATGAAACGGCCGTTGCCCAGATCGACACGGGCCTCATCAGGGTCCGCGACGCGCAGTTGGATCGTCTGCTCGGCTGGCAAAAATGACGACCACCAGCCCGATGCCGTGATCTGGTCACCGGTGCGGAAAGATGACACCAAGAGCCCCAAAGTCGGGAACAACCACAGCGCCACAAGCGCCACAACCGAGATGTTCAGCGCCCATACGACGGCGGGCTTACGTCCTGCAATCGCATCCATTACTGCATCTCCTTGCGTGCGTTATAGACGTTCCAGACAAGGATCGGCGTCACCATCAGCATGATAATCATCGCCGAAGCCGAGCCCATGCCCCAATCGTTGGCGCGGAACAGCTTGTCATACATGTAATTGGCCAGAACCTGCGTCTCCCACTGGCCGTTGGTCATCGCGAAGACGATGTCAAAGACCTTGAGCGTGGCAATCGTGATCGTCGTCCAGACCACCACGATCGTGGACATAATCTGCGGCACCTTGATCTTGAAGAAAATCTGGAAAGGGTTCGCGCCGTCGATGACCGCGGCCTCGATCGTTTCCTCTGGAATACCGCGCAGGGCGGCAGAGAGGATCACCATGGCAAAACCGGTCTGGATCCAGATCAGCACGGCCATCAGGAAGAAATTGTTCCAGAATGGCACCTGCAACCATTGCACCGGCGCGTCGCCGCCAAATGTCAGGTAAAGATGGTTCAGGATACCGATCTGGGCCACGTCCTCGGGGCGGGCCTCGTAGACCAGTTTAAAGATAACGGCCGCACCGACAAAGGAGATCGCCATCGGCATAAACACGATGGATTTCGCGATATTGCCCCATTTCAGGCGGTCGGTCAGCTGTGCAGCCAGCAAACCAAAGGCAGTCGCGGCGGCAGGCACAACGACCAGCCAGAGGACGTTGTTCAGCATCGCCTCCATGAACTTCGGCTCGGCGAACATCTTGCTGTAATTCTCAAAACCGACAAAAGCATATTCGTTGCCGGGCAAACGCTCGAGGAAGCTGAGACGGAGTGTCGCGAAGACGGGATACGCAAGATAAAGACCCAGGGCCAGCAAGGCGGGCATCAGGAACACCCAAGGCCGGATCATATTGGCGCGGTTGATATTGCGGCCCGCATTGGGACCTTCTGCTTTGAATAGCACCTTATCAAGAAAGAGGTTCGCGCCGTAGAAGTACCCTACGCAGCCCCCGACCCCGATAATGATGGTGATCAATCCCTGTAATGCCGGATTCATAGCGCCCTCCCCTTCGCTGTATCTTTCATGCGGCCGCCTGTTGCGCCGCTGAAAGGTCCGGACAGTTGCCCGCCCGAACCCTATGTCGTGTCAGCTTGGGCTGATTATTTCAGCGCGTCCCAGCTCTGCTGGATCGCATCGCCGACTTCCTGCGCGGATGCACCGCCCACATAGTCGACCATACCCGTCCAGAATGTACCAGCACCAATGGCGCCAGGCATCAGGTCAGACCCGTCAAAACGGAATGTGGTGGAGTTCAGCAGGATTTCACCCTGACCACGCAGCGTTGCATCTGCATATGTGTCGAGGTTCACGCCAGAGTGTGGTGTGAGGAAGCCTGTCTGCGCCATCATCACTTCGTGTGCGATCGGCTGCTGGAGGAACTCCATGAAGGCCATTGTCGCATCAGATGCGTCTGTTACAGCCATCAATGTACCACCACCCAGAACCGGATTACCCAGATCTTTGCTGGCAAAGGACGGGAAGTAGAAGAAGTCTGCATCTTCGCCGATCACAACGTCCTCGGGCATGAATGCCGGAATGAACGATGCCTGTTTGTGCATGTAGCACTGTGGCGGCGACGAGAAGAGACCGGCAGGGCTATCGCGGAAGTCGGTTGAACCGACCGCAGCAGAACCGCCTGCAACCATTGCGTCATTCTTGGCAAACATGCCGAATGTTTCAATGGCTTCGATCACCTTTGGATCATTGAACGGCAGCTCATTTGCGACCCACGCATCATAATCCTCGGGGGATTGTGTGCGCAGCATGATGTCCTCAACCCAGTCAGTCGCTGGCCAACCTGTTGCAGGACCCGAACCCAGACCGATGCACCAAGGTGTACCACCATCAGCAATGATCTGTTCGGACAATGCGATCAGGTCTTCCATGGTTTCCGGAATATCGTACCCTGCATCTTCAAAATTCTCTGGCACATACCAGACAAGCGACTTCACGTTGACGTTGTAGAAGAAACCGTAGAACTGGTCTTCACCATTGGCGTCGGCATAGGTGCCCAGATCAACCCAGGACTGACCGGCGGCGTAGTTGTCGGCAACCCAGGAGGCCATCTCTGGACCTAGCGGGTCCAACAGCCCTTGGGCCGCCATATTCGCTGCGAGACCAGGCTGCGGGAATACCGCAATATTCGGCGGGCTGCCTGCTTCTGCGTCAATCACGATCTGCTGCTCAAAGCCGTCAGAACCTGTGTATGTCACATTTGCGCCTGTTGCTTCTGTGAAGTAGGCAATCATCGAACGGAAAATGTCGTCCTCTGGTGACAGCCATGGACCAAAGACGGTCACGTTCTGGCCGGTCAGATCTGGCGCATTCGCCGCCCACTCATTGTACGCGTCCCAGCTGAAGTCACCTTCACCAGGTGTAAACGCGAGATGGCCTGCCGCAGTTGCTGCACTCGCAGTCAAGGCGACCGCTGCCACGCTGGCATACAGTTTCGTAATCATAGAATTTCCTCCCAATCGCGCCAAGCTGGACGCGTCCTTTAGTGCACTTTCGTGCGATCATTCCCTTCCGCGTCAAGGAATCAAAATTCCAAAGCGCTTTGGATTTGCTCACAGTCGGCCAAGTTTAAGCGTCTGTCAATACAGCACTGTTAGCGCTAAAATTTGCCTTGGATTTCCAAGAAATCATGCTACTCAAAAGGCAAGTCGCGTGATCTGCCTTGGTCGCGCATACGTCAACCTGATGCTTGAAAGCGCTTTGGATCACCGCCTGACCCCATGAATTTAAAAGAACTTTCTCAAAATCTGGGGCTTAGCCAAACAACCGTGAGCCGGGCTTTGAACGGCTACCCGGAGGTCAGCACCGCGACACGCCGCAGGGTTGAAGAAGCTGCCCGCACCTTCAACTATAGCCCGTCCACACGCGCCAAAGGTCTGGCGACCGGCAAGGCGCTGGCCATTGGTCATGTGATCCCTTTGTCCAGCAAACATGAGATGGTAAACCCTGTCTTTGGTGACTTCATTGCTGGTGCCGGCGAGACCTACTCGCGCAACGGATATGAAATGATTTTGTCGATTGTCCCCGACGAAGACGAGCGGCGGATTTATCAGGGGCTCAAATCCCGGCGCGCGGTTGATGGCGTGATTGTGCATGGTCCCGTGATGGATGACCCGCGCATTCCCTTGCTGCATAAACTTGGCCTGCCCTTTGCTGTGCATGGCCGTGCATCGGTCAACGAAACGCCCTATGCGTGGCTCGATATGAACAACCGTAATGCGTTCAAACGCGCCACGGATTTTTTGTTCGATCTCGGGCATCGACGGATCGGTTTGGTGAACGGTCTAGAGTTCATGGATTTCGCCCACCGCAGGCGCAACGGCTATACTGCCTCTCTGTCCGACCACGGTGTGACACCCGATCCTGCCTTGATGCGGTCTGGTGAAATGACCGAAGACTTCGGCTATGTCAGTGCACGCCAGATGCTTGCGCTTGATGACGCGCCAACTGCAATCATGTGTTCTTCGATGATCAGCGCCCTTGGCGTGCGCCGCGCAATCGAGGAAAAAGGGCTGGTCATGGGCAAGGATGTCTCCGTCATCAGCCATGACGACGTGTTGTCGTATCTGAAGAACGGCGGCGATACACCGATCTTTACCGCGACAAGGTCTTCGGTGCGCGAGGCAGGCCGCCAATTGGCCCAGATGCTGCTTGACGCGATCGAGAACCCCGCGCGCCCACCACAAACCAAATTGCTAGAAGCGGAACTGGTTGTCGGATGTTCCACCGGCCCTGCCCCGCGAAAGGACTAACATGGACTTCAAACGCTCAGATTTCCCCCAGGGTTTCGTCTTTGGGGCTGCCACGGCGGCTTACCAGATCGAGGGTCATAAATTCGGCGGTGCGGGCCCGACCCATTGGGATACTTTTGCGGCCGGCCCCGGCAATGTGGTGCGCGCAGAAGATGGCGCCTTGGCCTGCGACCACTATCACCGCTTTGCCGAGGACCTTGATCTGCTGAAAGACGCCGGCATGGATGCCTACCGCTTTTCCACCTCATGGGCGCGGGTTATGCCGGACGGTCGCACACCCAACCCCGCAGGTCTCGATTTCTATGACCGCTTGGTGGACGCCATGCTGGAACGTGGCCTACAGCCGTTTCAGACGCTCTATCACTGGGAACTGCCCAGTGCCCTGGCCGATCAGGGGGGGTGGATGAACCGTGACACCTGCAAGTATTTCGGTGATTTCACAGATGTGATTACAGACCGTATCGGCGACCGGATCCACGCGATCGCCACGATCAACGAGCCGTGGTGCATCTCTTATCTGTCGCATTTTCTGGGCCACCATGCGCCGGGCCTCAAGGATATCCGCGCCGCAGCACGCGCGATGCACCACATCAATCTTGCCCATGGCGAGGCGATGACGCGCCTGCGCGGCAAAGGTATGAAAAATTGTGGCATCGTGCTCAACTTTGACCATACCGACCCCAAGGACGACACGCCCGAGGCCGCACAGGCCGCCGCCACTATGGACGCGATCAACAACCGCTGGTTCATCGAAGTCGTCACCAAAGGCACCTACCCCGAAGAGGCGCTGGCGGGTCTCGCTTCGCATATGCCGGCAGGCTGGCAGGACGATATGGCGCAGATCAGCCAACCGATCGATTTTCTGGGCGTGAACTATTACACCCGCCACAAAGTCACCCATGATGCCAGCATGGTTTGGCCACATGTGGCATCCGAGGAAGGCCCCGGTGCCAAGACCCAGATGGGGTGGGAAATTTATCCGGACGGTCTGCAATCTTTCCTGACGCGCCTATCGCAGGACTATGTCGGCGATTTGCCCATCTTTGTGACAGAGAACGGCATGGCATGGGATGACCATCTTGAAAACGGCGCCGTGTCCGATCCCGAACGCACGCAATTCATCAATGACCACGTCATGGCGACGAAGCGCGCCATTGATGCAGGCGCGAATGTGCAGGGCTTCTTTTACTGGTCACTGCTGGACAATTATGAATGGGCCTTCGGCTATGAAAAGCGGTTCGGCATTATTCACGTGGATTTTGAGACCTTGAAGCGCACACCAAAAGCATCCTATCACGCACTCAAATCCGCGATTGCGCGTTAAGGAACACCATGGCACATCCCGCAGATACCTATTCACTGGTTGCCGATATCGGCGGAACCAACACGCGCGTGGCCTTGGCCGAAGGGCGCAAGATCATCGACAGCACGATCCGGCGCTATCGCAACAGTGAATTTCCCGGACTTGAAAGCGTGCTGCGCCGCTACATCGACGACGAAGGCGGGGTTGATCCGATTGCTGCCTGTGTTGCCGTAGCAGGCCCCGTGCGCGATGGGCGCGCCACGATGACGAACCTTGACTGGACAATCGACAAAGACACACTGGCGCGCGCCACCAAGGCGGAAACCGTCGCGATCCTGAATGATTTGCAGGCACAGGGCCACGCCTTGGGGCATATTGATCCGGCAAATATTCGCACGATTCTGCCGGGCCCTGACAGCAGCCAGAATGCGGCGAAACTTGTGATCGGTGTCGGCACCGGCTTTAACGCGGCCCCGGTCTATGACCTTGAACACGGACGCATTGTTACGCCGTCTGAAAGCGGCCATGCGAACCTGCCGATCCGCAACGAGATGGAATTGCGTCTGTGCCAGTTTGTGTCCACAGCGCACGGGTTTCCTGCGGTTGAAGATGTCCTTTCCGGTCGCGGGCTTGAGCGTGTGTATGCATTCCTCGGGCGTGAAGCGGATGATCCGCGGGAACGCAGCGCACAAGAGATCATGACTGCCTGTGCCGACGGGTCAGACACCCGCGCCGTGGAGGCGGCCCAGCTCTTCACGCGTATGCTTGGCACGGTTTGTGGCAACCTGTCACTGATCCAGCTGCCCTTTGGCGGCGTTTATCTGGCCGGCGGCGTCGCGCGGGCTTTTGCGCCGCATCTTACACAATTCGGCTTTGGTGACGCCTTCCGCGACAAAGGCCGCTTTGCAGGCTTCATGAGCAATTTTGCGGTCCATGTGATCGAAGATGACTATGCCGCCCTGACCGGATCTGCCGCGCATCTGGTTGCGCTTGGGCGATAGATGGCGTGATGCCAATCATCAGACAGTTTCAAGCGCGGGTAATCCCTGAAGCTGTTCCTGCACGGTGTCGGTCAAAGCCTTGAGCGAGAACGGCTTGGGCAGGAATGCGGCACCAAGCACCTCTGGCTGGCCATCATCAAAGGCGTCTTCGGGATAGCCGGACACGAAAACAACCCGCGTTTGCGGGCGTTGCAGCAGCGCTTTACGCACCCATGTCGGGCCATCCTGACCGGGCATGATCACGTCGGTCACAAAGATGTCGATATGCAGTTCCTCGTTTTCCAAGAGCTCCAAAGCGGCCTCGGCGCAATCCGCCTCCAGAACAGTGTAGCCGCGCAGACGCAGGGCGCGGGCAGCAAAGGCGCGTACAGGGGCTTCGTCCTCGACCAAGAGAACTACGCCATCCGCGCTGGTTCTGATGGGCTGGGTTGCAACAGGGGCTGCAGGCACGGCCGCGTCCTTTGTTGGCGTATAGCTCGGGAACAGCAATGAAAACGTGGCCCCGACACCAACCTCGCTATCGACAAAAATATAGCCGCCGGACTGTTTGACGATCCCGTAGGCTGTGGACAACCCCAGCCCTGTTCCCTCGCCGACCCGCTTGGTCGTAACAAAAGGTTCAAAGATTTTTTCCAGCTTATCGCTTGGAATACCATGTCCCTCGTCGATCACCTTGACCAAGACGTAGTCACCTGCCGGAACTGTCGCACGGTCGCGGTGCAATGGGTTTTTGAGGTGCATATTTTTCGTCACGACACGGATTTCACCGGCCCCCTGCATCGCATCGCGCGCATTCACAACGAGGTTCATCAAAACCTGCTCCAGCTGACGTTTGTCTGCCTTGATCCGTGCCAATTGATGGTCGTGGTCCAGCTTGAGCGACACTTTCTCACCCACAAGACGGTTCAACAGATGCGTCAGGTCGGACAGCGTATCGCGCAGATCAAGCGCCTCGGGTTGCAAGGTTTGTTTGCGCGAGAACGCCAGCAGTTGCCCAACAAGGCTCGCGGCGCGGTTGGTATTCTGGTGGATCTGGATCAAATCACTGTAGTCACGGTCATGTTCATCGTGGTTGCAGAGCAAAAGTTCACAATGTCCCGAAATCGCGGTCAGCAGATTGTTGAAGTCATGGGCCACGCCACCCGCGAGCTGACCAATCGCCTGCATTTTCTGGCTTTGGACAAATTGTGCCTCAAGTGACTTCAGCTCTGTGATATCGTTCAACACGGCAATGACATGCAGGTCATCGGGGCAACCAGCCGTATTCAGCGTGACCTGCACAAAGGTATCCTGTTTGTCGCCGCGCCCGTGGAGAAACTGTGACACGTGCCCCGCCTGCCCTGCCAGTGCTTCGGCGAGCCAGTCGTTGATCGGCCGCCCCGGCCCGTCAAGCACATCGGCCAAGTGACGACCACCCGTCGCCCCGATGTTCAAAAGCTGTCGCGCCTCACGGTTCGAGGCCAAAAGCACACCATCCGGCGCAATTTTCAACAGTGGCACAGGCAGGTTCTCGATCGCCTCCCAGCCTGGCTCGAACATTGGCGGTGTCGCTGCGGCCGGTGCGCCGGGAAGAACATAGATATCACGTGTTTCATCGCTGCCTTCCGTGATTGCCAGCACTACATCCATCCGGCCCTGCAATCCGCGCAGACCATAGGAATGACCGGACCGCAGCGGAAGTTCGTCAAACACGTCTTCAAGGGTCCGAAAAGACGGCCCCACCAATTTGCGAAAGCCGTCGTTCATCTGGATCATTTGACCACTTGGTCCCACCGTCAGCATCGGAAAACTTGTGGGGTTCCGCAGTGCGCGCCTGGCCCGTCCGGAAACGCTCAGATCGTCGAGCCACCAGATCTGGCAAGCTTCGCCCATCATCAGAACACGCAAGCGGAAATGCCCACCGCGGGTCACAATATCTTCTGTTTTCGCGCCAGTCGGACCTGCCTGCGCAATAATCTGCGTCAGCACATTGACCGGATTTGCCAGCATTGAACCCAGCACCTGTGCCAGTCTGGTTCCTTCAGTGGCACCAAAACGGTCGATTGCGCCAGCGTTCGCATAGCGGATAAGCCCGGTCCCGTCCGTCACAAAACCTACGCCCGTATCATGTGTGATGATCGCTTGCGCCATCGCCCGTAGCCGGTGCGCTGCCCGACGATCAAGTTTGCGCGCGAACCCCACAAAACCCGCCGTGACGATCAGAATGCCGCCGCATATTGCAAAACCCAGGTAAAGCGCAGGAACAGGCATGGTAACGGCCACAACAAAGCACAAACACCCTGCCACAAGAAGATGCAGCATCGGTGGCAAACCTGCAGGCACCTTGGGCCGCTCCGCTGCAAACGACTGATCAAAAGGCAATACACACACCTCACTACGCGATAAGGCACATTAAACGCAGAACGCTTAAGTTAACCTTAATGCAAGATAGCACAGGGTTGATTGCAATTCTAGGTTGTATTACCTTCTGCGCAGAGCGCAGGTATAAAAGCCGTCGCCGTTTGCATCAGGAAGGTCCTGATGCTCTTCAATGATATGCCAGTCAGGATTACGCTGGCAAAAGGCTTGAACCCTGTGGCTGTTTTCATCTGACAGGATCGAGCAGGTCGCATAAACCAGCAGGCCAGCCTCCGCGACCAATGGGGCTGAAGCGTTAAGCACTTCATCCTGTGATTGCATCACGTGCGCCAGATCTTCAGGCCCCAAACGCCATTTTGCATCCGGCGTGCGCCGCCAAGTCCCGCTTCCGGTGCAAGGTGCGTCGCAAAACACGACATCAAATTTCCCCGCCTTGGCAAGCGCATCACTCGGGAGAGTCGTAATCGTCACACCGGCCCGTGCCGCACGGGCGGGCAGATCGCGCATCCGCTGCGGGGCAATATCATGGGCAAAAACCGTTGCCTCATAAAGATCGGCAAAGGCCAGCGCCTTGCCCCCGCCACCGGCGCAATAATCCAGCACACGCGCACCATCCGGCACATCAATACGGCGCACGGCCCGTTGCGATGCCGCATCCTGCAATTCGACCAGCCCTGACAGATAGGCCGCCGCGGTTTTGACACGGCGCGGATTGCCGCTGACACGCAAACAGCCGGCAACATCGGGATGCGCCATGACCGTCACACCGTCTGTAGCGAGCGCATCCATGGCCGCAGTCACCGATCCTTTGCGCATATTCACGCGCAAGAAGACGTCGGCACGGCCCTGCTGCACCAATGCAACCGCTTCGGCGCGTTCACCCAGGCTTTCCTGCCACAGCGGCCAGAGCCAATCAGGCAAATCGCAGCGGGCCGGGACAGAAAGCGTCAGCGGCGCATCAAGCCCCGCCATTTCTTCAGCCGTGAGCGGGTCGGGCGCGTGGCCATCGCCGGAAAACAGCTCTGTGATGGGCCAGCTTTCACGCTGGGCAAGACGCTGCATCAATTCGCGACCTGCGCCATCACCGAGCGAGCGTTTCGCACGCAGCACGTCAAAAACATGATCGCGCACCGCAGAGCGGTCCTTGGAGCCTGCAAAGCGGCTGCCCCGCGCCCAGGTTGTCAGCGCCTGTTCCGCGACAGCGCCCGCCTGTATCTGGTCCAGCACCGCAATCGCGGCGGCCACACGTGCGCCGGGGGTCATACCCTATCCAATCCGGTAATTCGGGCTTTCGCGGGTGATCTGCACGTCATGGACATGGCTTTCCTTCAGGCCCGCACCGGTGATCTTAACGAAGGTACAATTCTTGCGCATCTCGTCGATCGTCGCACAGCCTGTATAGCCCATTGCGGCGCGCAGACCGCCGACAAGTTGGTGCACAACAGCATGGGCCGAGCCCTTGTAGGGCACCTGCCCCTCAATCCCCTCGGGCACAAGTTTGTCACTTGCAGCCTCTTTCTGGAAATAGCGGTCAGCCGAGCCGCTGGCCATTGCCCCGAGACTGCCCATCCCGCGATAGGACTTGAACGACCGCCCTTGATAGAGGATCACTTCGCCGGGGCTTTCGTCTGTGCCTGCGATCATTGAGCCGACCATGGCGCAGGACGCACCCGCCGCAATCGCCTTGGCGAAATCGCCCGAGAATTTGATGCCGCCGTCGGCAATGACAGGCACATCGCCTGCACCTGCGGCGCAATCCATGATCGCGGTCAGTTGCGGCACACCGACACCCGCCACCATGCGCGTTGTACAAATCGAGCCTGGCCCGATACCGACTTTCACCGCATCCGCACCCGAACCGATCAGCGCCTTCGCCGCCTCGCTTGTCGCGATATTACCGGCCACGATCTGCACCTCATTGGACAGCATCTTGGCGCGTTCAACAGCCTTGGCGACACCCTCGGAATGGCCGTGCGCGGTATCAATCACGATCATATCAACGCCTGCATCGACAAGCGCCTCGGTCCGCTCAAAACCGGCATCCCCCACACCCGAGGCCGCAGCCACACGCAAACGGCCCAGCCCGTCCTTGCAGGCCATCGGGTTCAGCACCGCCTGCTCGCTGTCCTTGAGCGTCAGCAGACCGGTCAGCTTGCCCTTGTCATCGGTGATCAACAGCTTTTCAATCCGGCGCGATTGCATCAACGAGCGCGCCTCGTCCAGATCGGCCGGTTCACGCAGAATAGCCAGATTATCCGTCGTCATCATCACACTGACAGGTGTGTTGTCATCTTGAGCAAAGCGCATGTCACGGTTGGTGACGATGCCGACAACCTTGCCGCCTTCGCCGACAACGGGAAAACCTGTGATCCGGTAACGCTCCATCAGGGCTTTGGCGTCGGCCAGCGTTTGATCGGGGCGCAGGGTGACGGGGTTGTAGACGGTGCCAGAGACAAAGCGTTTGACCCTGCGGATTTCCTTGGCCTGCTCCTCGATATTGAGGTTCTTGTGGACCACGCCGATACCACCCGCCTGCGCCATGGCAATCGCCATACGGCTTTCGGTGACGGTATCCATCGCGCTGGACAAAAGCGGGATATTCATGCTGATGGATTGGGTCACGCGGGTGCGTGTATCTGCCGTCGATGGCAGCACACTGGACGCCCCCGGCACCAACAGAACATCATCAAAGGTGAGTGCCTCGCGAATCTCCATCAACCAGTCTCCTTTGTCGTGGTATCGTTGGCACGTCCCTATTGCATGGATAATGAAGAACCGAAAGACCTAACTGGGTGAAAAGCAAGCTTGTGACTGGCCACGAATGTGACCACTGTCACGCTTATGGCAGAAAGTGGCGCGACAATCGGAACAGCGGCCAAACGGTTCGCGCGCATGGCATCCAAGCTGCTGGCGGTCTTTGTGCTGGTTTATCTTGCTAAAACGGGCATTGATTTCCTGATGGCGAAGATCGCGCTGTTCGAAACAGACGAAGCCGCGCGTATGATGACCGGGCTGCTGATCACCGTGATGGTTGGATACGCGATCCTTCTCGCTATTCCCTTTGTGCCCGGGGTCGAGATTGGCATCGCTATTCTGCTGCTCGAAGGCGCGCAGGCGGCACCGTTCGTGTATTTCGCGACGATCTGCGGCTTGGCGCTGGCCTTCTGCATCGGACAATACGTACCGATGGCGCGGCTTGTAAGGTGGTGCGAGGACTTCTATCTGGCGCGGCCTGCACGTTTGCTGCAACGAATCCACGAGACCCCGCGCGACGACCGGCTGCAAGCGATGCAAGACCGTCTGCCCAAGTGGCTTGCCCCGCTCTTTTGCAACTATCGCTACGTCACTCTCGGGCTTGCGATCAACCTGCCGGGCAATGTGGCACTTGGTGGCGGTGGCGGGATCATGCTGGCAGGCGGGCTCAGCCGGTTGTTCGAGACCCGGTACGCAATAATGACGATTATCATCGCGACATTGCCTGTGCCTTTGTCCGTCTGGCTGCTCGGCACTGATGTCCTGCAATAGGATGCCGCTACTCATAGTCATTATGACGGATACGGGCCTTCTCTTTATGCGGACAGACGCTACATTCGCGACAAGAACAAACAGGCGCATATCATGTCCAAAGATCCTCTCGTCATTTTCACCCCCTCAGGCAAACGGGGCAATTTCCCTGTCGGCACCCCGGTCCTGACGGCGGCGCGCCAGCTTGGTGTTGATCTGGACAGTGTCTGCGGCGGGCGCGGCATCTGTTCGAAATGCCAGATCACGCCCTCTTATGGCGAATTTTCCAAACATGGTGTGACCGTTGCCGATACCGCGCTTTCGGAATGGAACAGCGTCGAGCAACGCTATGACGACAAACGGGGCCTGAAGAAAGGGCGGCGTCTGGGCTGTCAGGCCACGATCCAAAGCGATGTTGTGATCGACGTGCCCGCCGAAAGCCAGGTGCACAAACAGGTCGTGCGCAAAAGGGCCGAAGCGCGTGAAATCATCATGAACCCTTCGACCAAACTCTACTACGTCGAAGTGGCCGAACCGGACATGCACGACCCTTCGGGCGATCTGGAACGGCTGGTGGCCGCGCTGCGCCGCGAGTGGAACCTGCCCGCGCTGGAAGCCGATCTCGGGGTGCTGAGAACCCTGCAAAAAGCGCTGCGCAAAGGGGAATGGAAAGTCACCGTCGCCGTTCATCTGGGCGATGCGGTCTTCAGCCCGCGGATCATCCAGATCTGGCCGGGCTTTTATGAAGGCACGCTGTATGGGCTGGCGGTTGATCTTGGGTCCACGACCATCGCCGCCCACCTCTGCGATCTGCAATCCGGCGAGGTTGTCGCCTCATCCGGCATTATGAACCCGCAAATCCGTTTCGGCGAAGACCTGATGAGCCGCGTGAGTTACGGGATGATGAACCCCACCGGTTCCGACGAAATGACCAAAGCGGTGCGCGAAGGCATGAACGCGCTCTTTGTGCAAATCGCGTCCGAGGCAGGTATCGACCGCAATCTGATCATGGACGCGGTCTTTGTTTGTAACCCTGTGATGCATCATCTCTTTTTGGGCATCGACGCCTACGAATTGGGCCAAGCACCCTTCGCGCTGGCCACGTCCGAATCCATCTCGTTGCGCGCAACCGAGCTTGATCTGAACCTGCACCCTGCCGCGCGGGTTTATATCCTGCCCTGTATCGCAGGCCACGTCGGCGCAGATGCCGCCGCGGTCGCCCTGTCCGAGGCACCGGATAAATCCGATGACCTTGTGCTGGTGGTTGACGTGGGCACCAATGCGGAAATCCTGCTGGGCAACAAGGAAAAGGTCCTTGCCTGTTCCTCGCCCACGGGTCCCGCCTTTGAGGGTGCGCAGATCAGTTCCGGCCAGCGCGCAGCCCCGGGTGCGATTGAACATGTCGCAATTGATCCGGTCACGAAACTGCCGCGTTTTCAAGTGATCGGAAGCGATATCTGGTCTGATGAAGACGGGTTCGAAGCCGCCATTGCGCAAACGGGCATTACCGGTATCTGCGGGTCAGGTATCATCGAGGTGATCGCCGAAATGCGCATGGCCGGTATCGTTGATGGACCGGGCCTGATCGGTTCGGCCGAGCAAACCGGATCGCCCAATTGTTTTCAGGACGGGCGCACGAATTCCTACCTGCTTTATGATGGCACCGAAAATGGCGGCCCCAAAATCACTGTCACCAACACGGACATCCGGCAGATCCAGATGGCCAAGGCGGCCCTCTATTCGGGCGCGCGCCTGCTGATGGATAAATTCGGCGTCGACAAGGTGGACCGCGTGGTGCTCGCAGGGGCATTCGGCGCGCATATCAGCCCCAAACACGCGATGGTGCTGGGGATGATCCCCGACGCACCGCTGGATAAGGTGACAAGTGCGGGAAATGCCGCAGGCACCGGCGCGCGGATCGCGCTCTTAAACACCGATGCACGCCACGAAATCGAAGAGACCGTGCACAATATCCACAAGATCGAAACCGCGATTGAACCGCGCTTTCAAGAGCATTTTGTGAATGCCTCAAACATCCCCAACGCGGTTGAGCCCTTCCCGATCCTCAACAGCATCGTGGCGATCCCGCAGGTCAATCATAACACTGGTGGCGGCGGAGACGCCGGCCGCAGACGGCGCCGGCCGCGTTAGATGACGATATCGACCGTCGTTTCCGGCCCGTCGGGCCCTGCGGTGAAAATCATGGTCACCTGCGCTTTTTGCGCGTCTGACATGCGGTTGAACAATCGGTCGCGCGCATTTTCGGGGTGATCCGCCAGATAGAATTGTGTGGTCAGTAGTTCGGATGATCCATCCAGCACTTTGGCATGGATATGCGGCGTCCGCCCCGGGTACACCGTCGGCCTGATCGTGCGAAACCGAAACTGCCCTTGCGCATCAGTGATGTCATGGCCAAAGCCTTGAAAGCCTGCGTCATAGACCACATCACGCCTGTCACCGCTGTGCAGATATTTGCCGTTCATATTACATTGCCATATCTCCACGCGTACGCCTGCGCGCGGCCGGCCATCTGTATCAAGCACCCGCCCGTTGAGGATCATCACCTCGCCGCCCGCCTCTTGCACCAGCCCCGTCACCTTGACCAGATCGTTGTCCACATCGGCCATACGCATGGACGGGGTCGGATAGAACGGCCCTTCTGTGGCGGCGGGTGTGGGCGTGGCCGCGCGGGCCTGCGTGCCAAGACCCAAGGCGCCAACAAAGGCGGTTATCTGGGCCAGCACGGTGCGGCGTGTTTTGGACATGACGGTACTCCTCGGCGTGGTTGCGTCGCAGGATAAGTCCGTGCACCTGCTGGCACAAATCACAGACCAGAGAGCGCAAAGCGGATCCTCGCCGATGTGAAGAGCCATTGACGCGCATCGCGGTGCGGCTTATGCAAACGGCTGCGCGGGTATGGTGAAAAGGTATCACGAAAGCTTCCCAAGCTTCAGTTACGGGTTCGATTCCCGTTACCCGCTCCAGACAAATCAGACAGACAGTGACAGCCAAAGTATCTGATGCGCGGCCAGCGTCACACCGGTGCGCACGTGAAAGGATTCTCCAGTAATCAGATCCGTCATGCGCGGTGGCAAATCGAGGAACTGGTCGGCGGAAATCTCTTGGGCATCATCCGCAAAATTCGCCAGCACGCAAATCTCCTGACCGCCACCGCTGCGCAGGTATCCCAGCACATGGGGGTTATCCGTCGGGAAAGGTCTGATCGCGTTGCCCGCCAGCCCCGGTGCGGCACGGCGCGCATCAATCAGCTGTTTCATGCGCGCAAATATCTTGCCTGCATCAGTGTCTTGATCAAACCGCTGCGCATAGAGCGCATCAGGCCGCAGGGGCCGCCCAACCCAGCGCTGATCCTTGGCTTGTCCCGGGTTCTGCTTGTAGGCGTCGTCATTCAGTTGGCCGACCTCATCCCCCAGGGACAACAACGGAATACCCCCTGCCGAGAACGCAATGCCATAAAGCAGGATCATCCGGTCGATACCGCCGGCATCTCCCGCCTCGACACCCGCCAGTGAGGCGGTCGTACCGCACACACGGCAATCACCGGTCTTGGGGTTGTACTGGAACGGCACACCGCGCGCGAAGCTGCCTTCGAACTGGTTTGTATAAAAACTGTTCAGGAAGCGCCGGTGATCGAAACCCAGAATATCCAGCTCGGCGGCGTCCTCATCGGCAAATGTCCAGCCGATGTCGTCATGGCTGCGCACATAGTTCACCCATGCGCAGTCTGCGTTGATCGGCTGGCGGCGGGTGATGGCCTGATCAATCAGTTCCACTTTGCGCGTGGCCAAAGCCTCCCAACTCAGCGCCATCAAAAGCGGATTGTAGGAAATCGGGCATTCCTCGGGGTCGATGTAGGAAACGACTTCGTCAGGATGCACGATCGCCTCGGATTTGAACAAAAGCGACGGCGCCGCGATGCGGCACACAGCGTTGAATGCGCGCAAAAGCAGATGCGCCTCGGGCTGGCTCTCGCAGGTAGTGCCCAGCCGTTTCCAGATGAAGGCCACAGCATCCATGCGGATCAGGTCGACACCCTGATTGGCCAAAGCCAGCATTTCCCCTGCCATGGCGCAGAAGACGGCGGGATTGGAATAGTTCAGGTCCCATTGGAAGGAATGGAAGGTGGACCAGATCCAGCGTCCATCCTCCATTTGAATAAAGGCACCGGGGTGGTCGTCCGGAAACACCTCGCGCACCGTACGTTCAAAGGCATCTGGCATCCGGCGGTCGTTGAAAATCCAGTAGTAATCGGAATATTCCGGATCACCCGCAGCCGCCTTTTGCGCCCATTCATGTTCGTTCGAGGTGTGGTTGAAAACAAAGTCCACAACCAGCGATATCCCCGCTTCGCGCAGGTCCTTGGCCAGCCTGCGCAGGTCGGCCATTGTCCCCAGATCGGCGCGCACCTCACGGTAGCTCGACACAGCATAGCCACCGTCAGAGTTCTCCTTGGGGCAATCGAAAAGCGGCATCAGGTGCAGATATGTGATCCCCAGTTCCTGGAAATAGGGAACATGCTCTTTCAGACCGGCCAGATTGCCTGCGTAGCGGTCGACATAGCAAAATGCGCCCAGCATCCGGTTTGACTGGAACCAGTCAGGGGTCGCCTCGCGCGCGGCGTCCAGTGCCTTGAGATCATCCGCGCGGTCCCGCCATGATGTCTGCGCCAGCACGATCAGTTTTGCCAACTGATCGAGACAGCTTTCATGTTCACCATAGAGCGTCGCGAAAAGGTCAAAAAGCTGCGGGAAATGCGTCTCGAACCGCGCGTGAAAGGCACGCCCGTCGTCATCGTCGCGGGACAGGCCCGCGTCTTCCAAAGCGGCCAGAACATAGCTTTTTGCAGCTTTGCGTTGTTGCGTCGTCGAGAGCATTGAAGCACACCTAAAATCAAGGTCGGAATGGACCGACTGTCACGATAACACCGCGCGATATCAAGGGCTTTAAAGCGCGCGCCAAGGTGACCCTAGAGCAGAAACATCCCCGAAAGTCCTGCCACGCCGATCGAAAAACTCAGTGGAAGAACAGCATTTGCCATCAGGTGCCATTTGCTGTTTTCAGAACCGAAAATCTTGCGCAACTGGACAAAGAAAAAGGTGCTGACAAAGAAAACCAACAAGAAAATTAGAGCCGCGTAGCCCGCTTTCGACACCGGCACAAAGAGCGCGACACCTGTCATCAGCTTCACTGCGCCCGCCCCTGATCCACCGATGGCGAACATGACAATCCCGAAAAGAAACACACCTGCCGCCAGTGCCACCTGCCAGTAGAGTGGCGTGCGGTCCTCGGCCACAACCAGAAGCACCGCAAACAGAACAAACGGCAACGCCGTCAGCCAGTTGGGGATACGCCCCGTTCTGATTTCCAGCAACATCGCAACAACGATGATGGCCGCGACAGCGAAGGGGATCATTTCAACGATCATGTGGTGGTCCTTTGTGAGGTATCGCGCTGCTTATGACAAAGCCCGCACCCTAAGACACCCCATGCATCTGAAGAAAGTCAACAAGTGCGGCAGTTGAGCCATCCTTGCCCGCCGCACTCTCTTTCCCTTCCACGACAGGTTGCAGGGCTGTGGCAAGTTCCTTGCCCAGTTCCACACCCCATTGATCGTAGGAATTGATGCCAAGCACGACGCCCTCGACAAAGACGCGGTGTTCATAAAGCGCCACGATCTGGCCCAGCACCTCGGGTGTCAGTTGCGGATAGGCGATGGTTACCGAAGGGCGGTTGCCCTTGAACACACGGTGGCGGGCCTGGCGCTCCAGCTCTGCACCCTCGAATTTATCCGCCACCTTTGCACGCGCCTCGTCCAATGAGCGCCCGCGCATCAGCGCCTCTGATTGGGCCAGACAATTGGCCACCAAAAGCTGATGTTGATGGTGCAGATCATCCTCATGTCCGCGCGCCGCCACGAGGAATTCACAAGGAATCACGCGGGTGCCCTGGTGGATCAACTGGTAGAAAGCGTGCTGGCCATTCGTGCCCGGCTCACCCCAGACCACGGGGCCACTGTCGATGGTCAGATCGGCCCCGTCCATGCTGACGCCCTTGCCGTTACTTTCCATCTCGAGCTGCTGTAAATAGGCGGGCAGACGCGCCAGAAGGTTATCGTAGGGCAGCACTGCACGGGTCGCATGGCCGCAAATCTGGTTGTGCCAGATACCGACCAGCGCCAGCATCGCTGGCAGGTTTTCCTGCCAGGGCGCTGCCTGGAAATGGCGGTCCATGGATTGCGCGCCGCGCAGGAAGGCACGGAATGCGTCAGGGCCAACAGCGATCATCAAGGACAGGCCAATCGGGCCCCACATGGAATAACGGCCACCGACCCAGTCGGCGAAGCCAAAGACGCGCGCGGAATCAATGCCAAAGGCTGCCGTCTTTTCAGCGGCCGTCGAAAGGGCCGCAAACTGTGCGCCTGTATCTGAAACGGTTTGGCCCATCCACGCTTGCGCCGTCCGCGCGTTGGTCATGGTTTCAATCGTGGTAAAGGTCTTGGAGGCCACAATTACCAAGGTTGTCGCCGGATCACAGCCGCGCAACACGCCTGCAATATCCGCAGGGTCCACGTTGCTGACAAAATGGCAGCGCGGACCGTCGTGATAGGGTGCCAGAGCCTGTACCGCCATCGCAGGCCCCAGATCGGACCCGCCAATACCGATGTTGATCACATCGGTGATCTTACCGCCCTGCCCTTTGAACCTTCCGCTTCGCACATCATTGGCAAAGCCTTCCATGCGCGCCAACGTGTCCAGAACCTCTGGCATCACATCCTGACCGTCCACCATGACAGGCCCGCCATCAAGGTTGCGCAAAGCGGTGTGCAGCACGGCACGGCCTTCAGTTTCATTGATCGGCGCGCCCGCAAACATCGCGTCACGCTTTTCCGCAACGCCCGCTTCGTCCAGCAGCGCAATCAGCAAGGCGCGGCCTTCGGCGTCGATATTCGTTTTGGCGTAGTCCAGCCGCATATCACCCGTTTGCGCCACAAAATCAGCAGCGCGTGCCGCGTCCAGCATCGTCTCGATCCGGCGGCTTGCGACAGCCTCGTGATGATCTTTCAGTTTGCGCCACATCGCTTATGCCTCCGCCCAGTGTACCGTTGCACCGTTCAAGACAGCAGCCACAGGTGCTTCTTCCGGTGACAGATGCCGCGCTTTTTCCAGCGCGGCGCGTTTCTCCGCCCCAACAATCACAATGTGCCGGCTCATCGCAGCGTTCAGGACCGCCGCAGACAGTGTAATCCGCGGCTCTGGCGCACCGGGCGCGCGCATGGCGACCAAGCGATCACTGCCGTGCAATGCCAGATCAAGCTGGTCGGCACCGGGAAAAATGGACGCAGTGTGCATATCCGCCCCCATCCCCAAGAGTGCCACCGTGAGTGGCAAAGCGGGGCTAAGATTAGCCGCAAGTTCAGGGAGTTTTTCTTCCGGTGTCGGCGCATCGGCGTAGAGCGGCAGATAGGTCGCCGCAGCGGCGCGATCGGTCAGCAACCTTTCGCGCAATAACCGCGTATTCGACCGCTCGGACGTTTCCGGCACCCAACGCTCATCGGTCAACATCACCTGCACACGCGCCCAATCCAGATCAACGGCACAGAGGCTGTCAAAAATCGGCCCCGGCGTTGTTCCGCCCGGCACAGCAAGCGATGCGGTGTCATTTGCGCGCAAGGCTGATGACAGCTCACTGGCCAGTTTATCAGCCAGATCCATCATCATCATTTCCGCGTCCGGATATTCAACGAGCTTCATAGGACCAATCCTCTTCTTCGGTCAGGTCAATTCAAACATGCCGCGCGCCCGAATGGCTTAGCCCTTGATTTCACGCCATTTCCGGCCATCACGGTGCAACAACATCATCGCATCCTCCGGCCCCGCTGAGCCTGCGTCGTAATGCTTGGGCACGTCGTTACGTGCTTCCCAGCTATTGATGAGCGGATCAGTCCAGGCCCATGCCGCCTCAACCTCGTCACCACGCATAAAGAGCGTCTGGTTGCCACGGATCACATCCATGATCAGGCGTTCATAGGCGTCCGTCACATCCTCGGCCCCGTCGCCCAAAGCATCCGCAAAGGTCATGTCCAGCGGCACATCAATCAGGCGCATGCCCCCCGGCCCCGGTTCCTTGATCGTCACCTGCAAATCAATACCTTCGTTGGGTTGCAAGCGGATCGCCAGAATATTGCGGTGGCGAGCCTCATCACCCTCAAAGATCGTATGCCCGAGGTCTTTGAACACCACAGCAATTTCCGAAGACCGCGCCTTCATCCGCTTACCTGTCCGCAAGTAGAACGGCACACCCGCCCACCGCCAGTTGGCGATATGGCAACGCATGGCAATAAAGCTTTCGGTAAAGCTGCGGGGATTTTCGACATCTTCGCGATAGCTGGGGCCATCGGGGCCTGCATCATACTGGCCACGTACGATATGATGATGATCTATGGACTGTAGCGCCCTGATAACCTTCAGTTTTTCGTCGCGTACTGCATCGGCCTCAAACTGGCCCGGAGGTTCCATCGCGATCAGGCACAAAAGTTGCATCAGGTGGTTCTGCACCATATCACGCATCGCGCCGGATTTGTCGTAATAGGCCCCGCGCCCGCCGACACCGACGGTTTCTGCCACGGTGATCTGGATGTGATCAACGTAGTGGTTGTTCCAAAGCGGCTCGAACAGAACGTTGCCAAAGCGCACGGCCATTAGGTTCTGTACCGTTTCCTTGCCCAGATAGTGGTCGATCCGGTAAATCTGGCTTTCGTCGAAATGCGCCGCCAGCGTCTGGTTCAATTCGCGCGCTGTCTCAAGATCGCGGCCAAAGGGCTTTTCCACCACGATGCGGCTTTGCGCATTGGCAATCTTGTTGGTGTGCAGCCGTTCCGCCAGATCACCAAACAAGGACGGTGCAACCGAAAAGTAGAACGCCTGCACCACGTCCTGGCGGACAATCGCTGCCAGATCGGACCATCCGCCCTCACCGCGCGCGTCAATCGCAACATATTCAAGCTGTTTAAGAAAGGCCTCCAAGCCTTTCTTATTTCTGGATTCTTCGCCGCCGAATTCAGCCACCGCATCCGCGATCATCTGGCGATAGCCGTCGCCATCCAATTCGGACCGCGCAGCCCCGATAATCCGTGACCCGGCAGGCATTTGCCCCGAGAGAAAGCGCCGGAACAGACCGGGCAGGATCTTGCGCCGGGCCAGATCGCCGGTGCCGCCAAAAATCACGAGATCGAATTCATCGACAGGAATGACGCGAGAGACCAAAATAAACCCCCATAGGATGCCGCGTTAGCGCTAACGCGGCCTACCTAACCCGATGCGTGCCCCAAGTCTAGCACTGCTGCGCAGTTAGGCTTCGAGTTCTGCATCCCAATAGAGGAAATCAAGCCAACTTTCGTGCAAATGATTGGGCGGAAATTTGCGCCCGACGTTATGCAACTGTTCGGGAACAGGCCGGCGTGGCGGTTTTTGCAGGCTCATACCGCATTGCTTGAGCGACCGCGCCCCTTTGCGCAGGTTGCAGGGCGAACAGGCCGCCACCACATTTTCCCAACTGGTGATTCCGCCACTGGCGCGCGGGACGACATGGTCAAACGTCAGATCACCACGTGCGCCGCAGTACTGACAGCAAAACTCATCCCGCAAGAACAGGTTGAAACGGGTAAACGCCACCTGCTTTTGCGGCTTGATATAGTCCTTTAGCACCACAACCGACGGGATTCTGATGATCGTCGAAGGGCTGCGCACCACCTCGTCATATTCGCTTACGATATCCACGCGGTCGAGCCAGGCCGCCTTGACCGCCTCCTGCCATGGCCAGAGCGAGAGCGGATAATATGACAGGGGCCGATAATCTGCGTTCAGAACCAACGCGGGATAGTGTTTCAGCGCACCCGGTTCGCGCACAAAATCAGTTCTGAAGTCCGTCTGCGTCATAAGCCACACCCCAACAAGGCTGTGCGAGACCAAACAAAGCGGCAGTCCCGCAGTCTTCTTGAAAATGACTATATATCGCGTCAGAAATGTGACAAGTCCCAGAATGTGCGACAAATGCCGCAACTTTTGGCAGACTTTGCACAGGCTGCAATCCCCCTTGGCACGGTGGCTAGAGCACCGCGCCTGCGTGTGGCGCGTCTGAGAGGCACCACACGTCTATTTGGCCGCTGCTTTACGCTGTTTGCGATAGGTCGCATTGAAGGCGATCGTGACCCGCTCTTCGGGCGCTTCATTGGGATAGACCCAATGAACGAGATAGGACGGAAACAGGATCATCTCTCCGGGCATGGGCCGGATTGCCTTTTTCGCATTGAAGGGGGGCGCTTTGAGCAAACGCCAGCTTGGCAAATCGCTGCGGGGATCAAGAAACTCGATCTTGCCGGATGAACCTTCGTCGACTTCGGGCTGAGCCACATAATAGACGCCTGACCAATGCGCACCCGGATGGGTATGGGGGGCGTTGAAGCCACCGGGCGGATTGGCGTTCATCCACGCAAAGAGCTTCACATCAAGCGCATCCAGATCAGCCTTGGCGCCGATTTTCCTTGACGCAGTGTCAACGGCTATCAACGCCTCGGACTTCAAACACTGGATACAAGCAGCCTCATTTTCAAAAAGATTACCTGCGGAATGCCAACCGCCGCGATTGGACTTGTCAACGCCGTCGGAAGTGCTGCGCAGGCGGGCGCCCTCGGCGAGCAGGTCTCTGTTCAGCGCCGCTGAATCCGCAAGGTTGAAACGGAACACCGGCGTGGAGAACAGTTTTTCGAATTTGGTGATGGCAAGCGTGTCCATGGTAATCGCCCTATTGTCTTAAGTCTTTTTTGCCAAGATCGCGGCAGCCATAGCGATGTGGCTGCCGCAGTCCGGAATTTGCAGAACCGACCCTAAAGATCAGTCGTCGTCGGACTCGTCGCTTTCATCAGACTCATCGTCTTCGTCGTCATCCTCGTCATCGTCTTCGTCGTCATCCTCGTCGTCGTCTTCGTCATCGTCTTCGTCGTCGGACTCATCGCTTTCGTCGGATTCGTCGCTCTCATCCGACTCATCGCTTTCGTCGGACTCGTCGCTCTCATCCGACTCGTCGCTCTCGTCATCGTCGGATTCGTCGTCTTGTGACAGCCGGACCTCGCCGATGCTGACGCTGCCATCATTGTCGCGGTCGTTCTGTCGCAGGTACAGATCTGCGCCTGCCGCACCAAAGGCTGTTTCCAGCTCACTTCGTGACAGCGTGTTGTCGCCATTGGTATCAACATCGGCGAATGCACGCGTTTGTGCGAGTGCAGGGGCTGCCGATACAACGGCACAAAGCGAGGTGGTCATCAAAAGCTGGGAAAGTTTCATATGTCTTCTCCTGTGAAGGCCCTTGCCGGGCGGTGATGTCACGAAGATGGCCGCAAATCGCGCCCGCGACATCGGTCCAGGGTCGAAGAATGACACGCATTGGTCCGATCAATCATCGGACCATGGTCTGAAATATTAACATCATCCCGCCCAAAGACCGGTCTTATGACATACCCAGACGATCCCGCATGAAGGCCAGCGCCACGGAAAGCCCGTCAGGTGCAATGCCATGTCCCGTGCCCTTCATGATATGGGCATAGACCTCGGTCCAGCCCGCCTCTTGTAGCGCCTCGGCCGCCTGCGGCAGCGATTGTGGCGGAACAACGTCATCCGCATCACCGTGGATCAAAAGGACCGGTGGTCGGCTTTGCACCTCATCGGCAAGTGCCTCCGGCTCCAGCAGACGCCCCGAAAAGGCAACGACACCCGCAATGGCATCCTCACGGCGCGGCACCACATGCAGCGCCATCATCGTACCCTGAGAAAAGCCAAGCACGATGACCTGCTCGGGCAGCAAGTCCTCATCCACCATCACCCCATCAAGAAACGCATCCAGATCAGCCGCCGCATTTTCCATACCGGCGCGGCTTTCTTCCTCGCTTGAGCCGTCAATCCACGGGATCGGGAACCACTGCAGCCCCATCGGGGCTGCGATACAGGCCTCCGGCGCGTCAGGCGCAATGAAAAGCGTATCCGGCATATGCTCGCCCAGCGGATCGGCCAAGCCGATCAAATCCGCCGCATTGGCGCCATAGCCATGCAGAAAAACCACACAAGAACGTGTCTCGCCCGAGACCGGTTCGCGCCGCTGTGCTTCCAAAGCCCTTGTCATCTGATGCCTTCTCTTTGTTTGCTATGTTTGTAGTAGGCCCACATGATGCGGGCTGCAACCGATCGCCACGGCGACCATGCCTCAGACATCGCCCGCAGTTCTCTTTCTTTGGGGCGCGCGGGCAGATCAAAGATCAAACGTGCTGCCTCCTGCAACGCAAGATCACCCGGCGCAAAGACATCCGCCCGCCCCAACGAGAACATCACATATATCTCGGCTGTCCAAGCACCGATGCCGGGAACAGCGGTAAGGGTCTTGATCACATCATGCGCTGGCATTTGGCGCAGAGCCTCATAATCAATTCCGGCACTGGCCAAAGCATGGGCATAGCGCGCCTTTTGCTGGCTCAGGCCCAGCGCGCGCAGTTCATCCGTGCGGGCGGCGGCCACCGGATGCGGTTCTGTCATCCCTGCCCCCTGCAACCTTGCCCAGATCGCATTGGCCGAAGCGACGCTGACCTGCTGGCTGACAATCGCACTGAGGAGTTCCGCGAAGCCATCCGGTTTCAGGCGCAGCGGCAAAGGTGGCAACCCGTCCATGGCGCGCGCAAACCGCGGCTCGTTGCGGCCAAGCCAGTCCGCCCCCTCCGCAATGCAGGCATCCCCGATGATCACGCGTTCTCTCACAAGGCGTTCACCCAAGCGAGTGCGGCCTCCACTGACGCGACCACAGGCCAATCGCCTTGCGGTGGCCGCGCGATCATAAGCACGGGAATACCCAGTTGCCGCGCAGCCGTCAGCTTGGTGCCGCTGGCTGCACCGCCCGCGTTCTTGACCACCAGATACTGCACGCCCAGCGCGTTGAAGAGCGCCACTTCATCCGCGACCGAGAACGGTGGCCGCCCGACCAGAAACCGCCCGCCCGCAAAAGGAAACGGCTTGTCGGGCGGATCAATCTGGCGGCAGATCACTTCGCGTCCGGTCAGATTGGCGAAACGGTCGAGCGTCTGACGCCCCGTTCCAAGGAACACAACCGAGCCTTCTGGAATATGGGCCGCGGCGTCTGTTTCCGAGGCAATCTCGATCCAGTTGTCCCCTGCTTCCGGCGTCCATGGGGGGCGCAGAAATTGTACGTAAGGCAGGCCAAGTGACTGGCAAATGGATGCTGTCCGCTTCGTGATGCGGTCTGCAAAAGGATGCGTCGCATCGAGAACGGCCGTGATGCCCGCCTCTTGCAGATAGGTGCGAAACCCGTCTGCCCCGCCAAAGCCGCCGATCCGTGTCGGCAAAGACTGCGCCGCCGGCGCCCGCGTTGCACCGGCCAGCGAGATCACCGCATCATACCCCTGCAAGTGCTCTGCGATCTGCCGCGCCTCTCCGGTGCCGCCAAGGATCAACAAAGTCATACGCCAGCCCTTGCGATAATCGTGCCTTTGCGGTCGATAATGATGATATCATAGGCAATCCCCGCCGCGCCGAACCGCGCCTGCACCTGCGCCAGTGCCTGATCAGCAACCTTTTGCGCCATCATAGGCCCTGCAATCTCATAGGCCTCAAGCGCAGTGTTCGCCTCGGCCAAGCGCGGATCACCCACCATCGCCGCAAGCCCTGCAAAATCCACCTGACTGCGCGCAGAGTGCAAATCCACCGCCCCTTGCGCCAGTTTCGTGATCTTGCCGATACCGCCTCCAATCGTGACGCGCCCGATAGGATTTTTGACCAGATACTTCAGCATCCCCCCCGCGAAATCGCCCATATCCAGCATGGCATGATCAGGCAGCGCATAAAGCGCCTGCACAGTTGCCTCCGATGTGGCCCCCGTGCATCCGGCCACATGGGTCAGACCCGCCGCACGTGCCACATCTATTCCGCGATGGATCGAGGCGATCCAGGCCGCGCAACTAAAGGGCCGCACAACACCTGTCGTCCCAAGGATCGACAGCCCCCCCGTAATTCCCAGTCGCGGGTTCCATGTCTTGAGCGCAATCTCTGCACCTCCGGGCACGGACACCTCGATCACCACATCAGGGCGCTGCTCGTAGTGCGCTGCCATTTCTTCAACAACGTCCGTCATCATCTGACGGGGCACCGGATTGATCGCAGGCTCGCCCACGCCAATCGGCAGTCCGGGTTTGGTGACGGTCCCCACCCCTTCACCTGCCTGAAAAACAATGCCCCTATCGGACGGGCGCACTGTCACGACAATCAGCGCGCCATGCGTGACATCAGGATCATCGCCTGCGTCCTTGGTAATCCCCACACGCGCCCAGCCCTCGCCTGCCTCCGCCAAGGCAAGCGGAAAGACCGGCGTTTCGCCCTTGGGCAGCACGATCCCCACTTCGCGCACAAAGGCACCGCCCCAAAGACGCATCAAAGCCGCTTTGGTCGCCGCCGTTGCACAGGCCCCCGTGGTCCAGCCACGGCGCAATCGGGGTGTGGTGTCATCACTCATTGCGCGCGACGATAGGCAGGGTGGGCGGTGACGGCAATCACCAATACGAGGTCGTTTGCCACCTTTCCAAGCCCCGCAATCGGCGGCATAAAGGGGACATGAGCACCGATATCCCCCTTCCCTCCCACACATGGCCCACGCTAGAACGCGGCTGGGTCTGGCTTTGTGGCGCGGGTCCGGGTGATCCGGGGCTGTTGACGCTCCATGCGGTCAATGCGCTGCGTCAGGCAGATGTGGTGATCTATGATGCGCTGGTACAGGAACAAATCCTGTCATGGGCCCCGCTGGCCGAACATATCTATGCAGGCAAACGCGGCGGCAAACCCTCTGCCAAGCAGCGCGATATCTCGCTCCGGCTGGTCGATCTCGCGCGTGCAGGCAAACGCGTCCTGCGTCTCAAAGGCGGCGATCCTTTCGTCTTCGGGCGCGGCGGTGAAGAGGCCCAGACCCTCGTCCAGCACAATATTCCGATCCGTATCATTCCGGGAATCTCTGCAGGGATCGGCGGGCTGGCCTACGCGGGTATCCCCGTCACCCACCGTGATGTGAACCAGTCGGTGACCTTCGTGACCGGCCATGACCAGTCCGGCAACACACCCAGTTCGCTTGACTGGGCCAGCATCTCAAAGGGCAGTCAGGTCATCGTCATCTATATGGGCATGAAACACATCGCCCAGATCGCCGAGCAACTGATCACTGCAGGACGCAGCCTGCATGAACCTGTCGCTGTGGTCACAACAGCGACAACCGAAGACCAACAGGTGCTCGAAACCACACTCGGAACCATTGTCGAAGACATCGCCGCCGCCGCACTGGCCCCGCCCGCGATTATCTGCATCGGGCAATCCGTGCTGATGCGGCAGGTGCTCGACTGGCAGGGTATGGCCGCAGGGAACGCGCCGCGCAACCTTGACCCCTTGGGCCGTGGCCGCCCCGCCGAATCTGCCTGAGGCATAGATGCCACCCCTCTTTCCATGTCCGATCAAACTTCCGCCGGAGGCATCCCTGCGCCTCCTCGCGCGATGAGTTTCATTCTCGCAGCCCCCGCTTCCGGCAGCGGCAAAACAACCGTCACCTTGGGCATACTGCGCGCACTCAAGAACCGCGGCCTTTCTGTGCGGGGCGCCAAGTCCGGTCCGGATTACATCGATCCGCGGTTTCACGAAGCCGCCTGCGGACAGCCCTGTCTGAACCTTGATGCTTGGGCCATGACCGCCGCGCGCATCACGTCACTTGCCGCCGGTCCCCTGCCACTCGTTATCGAAGGGGCGATGGGGCTGTTTGACGGGGCTCCCCCCGACGGAAGAGGTGCCACTGCCGATCTTGCGCGTATCCTGGGCCTGCCTGTGATCCTGATCGTGGATGCCGGCAAAATGGCAGGGTCAGTCGCGCCCTTGGTCCAAGGGTTCATCGCCCATGACGCGGATGTGCGGATTGCCGGCGTGATCCTCAACAACGTGGGGTCGCCCCGACACGAAGCCATGCTCCGGCGCGCACTTGCCGGTGTACCTATCTTCGGCGCAATTGCCCGCACAGCCGCACTGAGCCAGCCGTCACGGCACCTCGGTCTGGTGCAAGCGCAGGAAAGGCCTGACCTTGAAGCCTATCTGGACGCAGCCGCCGCCTTGATCACGCATCACTGCGACATGGATACACTCCAGACGATGCTACGCGCCCCAGCATACGCATCCGGTCCGTCCCACAAAGCCGTTCCGCCAGCCCAACGCATTGCAATCGCCCAGGATGCGGCCTTTGCCTTTAGCTATCCGCACCTGCTGCAAGACTGGCGCGACGCAGGGGCGGACTTGCAGTTCTTCTCGCCCCTCGCAGATGAGGACGCGCCGGATGCAGACCTTATCTATCTGCCCGGCGGCTACCCGGAGCTCTACGCCGGTCGCCTTGCGGCGAACGCCCGCTTTCTGGGATCGTTGCGCAGATCAACCGCCCAGATCTACGGGGAATGCGGGGGGTATATGACCTTGGGCGAGGTCATGATTGACGCGGACGGCACAGCTCATCCCATGGCAGGGTTGCTTGCGCTGGAAACGTCTTTTGAGAAACGCGCGCTGCATCTGGGCTATCGCGACCTGCAAGCGCTGTCGGGTCCCTTTGCGGGGGCATGGAACGGGCATGAATTCCACTATGCCACGACCGTCAAGGCCAGCGGCACACCGCTTTTTGCAGCCGCCGATGCCGAAGGCGCCTCCTTGCCCGCAATGGGGTTGATCCAAAACAATGTTAGCGGCAGCTTCGCCCATATTATTGACGCAGCATAATCAGGGCCTTGCCCTGCCTCAGGCGCAGGCGTAACGATATCAAAATGATAATAGCTGATGACACGCGGGCCAAACGCAATGTGGCCGTTCTGGTGCTCGCCCAAGCCATTCTGGGTGCGCAACTTCCAATGATCTTTGTTGTGGGCGGACTTGTGGGCGGGCAATTGGCCTCGAACCCCTGCCTTGCCACACTGCCGATCTCGGTCATTGTCTTTGGATCCATGACCACAGCGCCGTGGATCAGCCCCTTGATGCAGCGTAACGGACGCCGCTTTGGCTTTTTTATCGGGGCCTTTGCGGGGGCAATGGGGGCAGCTGTCTCGGCTTACGGTCTCTACACCGGCTCATTCCTTATTCTGCTGGCTGGCTCATATCTCACCGGCATCTATATGTCCGCACAGGGCTTTTACCGCTTTGCCGCAACCGATACCGCCTCGGAGGCGTTCCGCCCTAAGGCGATCTCTTATGTCATGGCCGGCGGGCTTCTCTCGGCGGTGATCGGACCGCAACTCAACAAGCTGGTGCAGGACGCCTATGTGGTGCCCTTCCTTGGGACCTATATGGCCATCATTGTGCTGAACCTCGTGGGGATGCTCCTGTTTCTCTGGCTCGACCTGCCCAAGGGGACCAGACGCGAGCCGGAAACCACAGCGGTGGTCGGGCGTTCGCGGCTGGAACTGCTGCGCGACCCGCGGGTGCTTGTGGCGATCATCTGTGCAATGGTCTCCTATTCCTTGATGAACCTTGTCATGACCTCGACGCCTTTGGCGGTGGTGGGCTGTGGCTTTACCACAGATAACGCCAATGACATCGTCTCGGCCCATGTCTTGGCGATGTTCGCCCCCTCCTTCTTTACCGGCCACCTGATTGCGCGTTTCGGGGTCGAACGGATCGTCTCGCTCGGGCTGGTCATTCTTGCTTTCGCCGGTGTCGTGGCCCTGTCCGGTGTCGCGCTGACCAATTTCTATATTGCGCTGATCCTGTTGGGGCTCGGCTGGAACTTCGGCTTTATCGGGGCCACCACAATGTTGGCAGGTGCGCATCGTCCAGAAGAGCGCGGTGCAGTGCAAGGCATGAACGACATGATCGTCTTTGGTATGGTGACTGTGGCTTCGCTGGCCTCGGGCGGTTTGATGAACTGCTCGGGTGGCACGCCGGTTGAGGGCTGGAATGCGGTGAACCTTGCGATGGTTCCTTTCCTCGTGCTGGCTGGCGGCTCACTGATCTGGCTGGTGCGGCAACCCAGAATGGCGGTCTAGAGACCAAGATTTTTCGACGAAAAATCTTGGGGGAGCGCCAACAATTTTCGACGAAAATTGTTCAGTGCCACCAGCCGCGCAAGGTTACGTTGAGGAACCGCAAACTGTCGCGCGCAGGGTTCACATCAAGCGCATCCGTCACAACACGTGCCGGTTCACGCCGAACCTTTTGCAGAACAGGCCGCGCATGATAGCCCGCGATCAACGCAGCTCCCGCCGCCTTTGATACCGCACGCCTGTTCTTGCGCGCCTGTTCCATCCGCGCCTGTCCAGACTTGGCCAATTCAGCAATGGCCTTTTCAGTGTTGTCCGACAAAGGCTTGCGCCCTTGTGCGGTCAGCGCGGGGTAAGCCTGCAGAATATTCGCAACCCCCACGCCATAACCGAAATCACGCACGACCCCTTCGTCTGCCGCCCCCAAGAGGCGCGCCGCGGTCCACATCAGATGGGCCGAGGTGGCGTTGATGTATTCGTCAAAATGCGCACGGTCCTCGAAAGGCTCGGAATAGATATCCCACCGCCGCGCGGCGACCAAACCGTCCAGACAGCGCGCGCCTTCAGCGTCCAGACACCCTGCCAGCGCATCCACTACCTCATGGCGGCGTGGTGTCTTGCCGTCGGCAATCTCTTCCAGCGCATCGCGCCACCATTGCAGGCGCATTTCGGCGATCATCGCCTCCTGCGTCACCCAAGGGGCGCGCGCGATCTCGATGTTGAAAGCATAGAGCGGAAACAGGATCTTGCGCGCTGACACGGGTGCTGTCATGGCCGCGCGAAAACGCAGCGGATCGGCCTTTTCAACCAGTGCAGCGCAGGCCTCAAAGCTCATGCATCTGCCTTTGCGCCGTCGCGGATCAGCTTCCAATTGATCGCGTCAATCAGCGCATCAAAGGACGCGTCCACGATATTGGCGCTGACCCCTACCGTCGACCATGACCTGCCCTTGCCATCCTCGCTGTCGATGATGACGCGGGTCACAGCCTCGGTCCCGCCATTGGTGATACGCACTTTAAAATCAACAAGTTGCATATCATCAATGATGTCCTGATAAGGGCCGAGGTCCTTGGACAAAGCACGTGACAGCGCGTTTACGGGGCCTTGATCCGACCCGTCCGGCCCTTGGCTTTCACTGACGTTCAGCATCTTCTGGCCGCGTACCTTGGTGACAACAACCGCCTCGGAGATTGACACCATCTGGTTGCGCTTGTTCTTGCGCCGCTCGACGGTGACACGGTAGCGTTTGACCTCGAAGAAACGTGGCAAAGCGCCAAGTTCCTCACGCGCCAGCAGCTCGAAACTCGCCTGTGCGGTGTCATAGGAATAGCCCTGCGCCTCGCGTTCCTTGACCCGTTCGACAATCCGCGCCAAGGCGGGATCATCGGCTGCGACCTCAAGCCCTGCCTCCAGCAGACGCGCGCGCAGGTTGGACTGCCCCGCCTGGTTGGACATCGGCACGATCCGCGTGTTGCCGACCAGCGCGGGGTCGACGTGTTCATAGGTGCTGGGATCCTTGGCAATGGCCGAGGCATGCAACCCCGATTTATGCGCAAAGGCCGAGGCACCGACGTATGGCGCTTGCTTGGCAGGCACGCGGTTGAGGATATCATCCAAAAGGCGCGACGCCCGACGCAGACCTTTCAGGGCCTCCGGCGAGACACCCGTTTCAAACCGGCTGGCAAAGGGCTCTTTCAGCAGCAGCGTTGGGATCAGCGTCGTCAGGTTCGCGTTCCCGCACCTCTCGCCCAAGCCATTGAGTGTCCCTTGGACCTGCCGCACACCAGCCAGCACAGCCGCCAGTGAATTTGCCACCGCATTTTCGGTGTCGTTGTGTGTATGGATTGCCAGATGATCGCCCGGAATTCCGCTGGCAATCACCTCGGTGACAATTTGCGACACCTCATGCGGCAGCACCCCGCCATTGGTATCGCAGAGCACAATCCAGCGCGCACCAGCCTTGTAGGCCGCATGCACGACCTGCAAGGCATAGTCCGGGTTCGCCTTGTAGCCATCAAAGAAATGCTCGGCGTCAAAGAGCCCCTCACGACCTTGCGCTGTGAGATGGGCTAAGCTCGCGGAGACGTTCTCGATGTTGTCCGCAAGGCTGATGCCAAGGGCGGTCGTCACATGGAAATCATGGGCCTTGCCCACCAGACAGACCGCAGGCGTGCCCGCATTCATCACCGCCGCCAGCACATCGTCATTCTCGGCCGAGCGCCCGTTGCGCTTGGTCATGCCAAAGGCTGTAAAGGTGGCTTTGGTTTGCGGCGGATTGGCGAAAAAATCCGTATCGGTCGGGTTCGCCCCGGGCCAGCCACCTTCGATATAGTCGATCCCCAGACCATCGAGCACGGCCGCGATTTGGTGTTTTTCCGCGGCTGAAAACTGTACCCCTTGGGTCTGCGCCCCGTCGCGAAGGGTGGTGTCGAAGAGGTAAAGGCGTTCTTTGGCCATCACAGCCCCTCCAGCTTGGCTGCGTCGAAATCAGGGCCCGGCGCCCATGTCGCCTGCCCGCCCACATCCGTGACCTGCACGCCAGCGGCATTGAGTATATCGCGCACCTCATCCGCACGCGCCCAATCCTTGGCGGCCCGCGCCGCCGCGCGCTCGGCCAGCAAAGCATCAACGCGCATGGCAATAGCGGGGGCGACACCATCACCGGCCTCGCCGCCATCGAATTGTGGGATGTGGGCCCAGTCGTTCACCAGCCCCAGCATTTGAAGCCCGTAAGCAAAACCTGCCAGCGCCACCGGCGTTTTGCCCTTCGACAACACATGCAGCCGTGCCAATGCGCCCGAGGTATTCAGGTCATTGGCCAAAACACCGAGAAATTCGGCATCAGGCTGCCATTTGCCTTCGGCGCGCAGCGCAGCAATGAGTTCGGGGCCAAAACCATGCCCGTGCAGGATGCCGTACCATTTGCGCAAGGTGCCTTCGGCCTCGGCGCGGCGGGCCTCTGTCCAGTCCATCGTCTTGCTGTAATGCGTGCCCAGCATGACCAACCGGATCACCTCGCCCGGGATACCCTGGTCCAGCAGGTCGCGGATGGTAAAGAAATTGCCCAAGGACTTGGACATCTTCTTGCCCTCCACCTGCAGCATCTCGTTATGGATCCAATAGCGGGCAAACTCACCCTGCGGATGGGCGCAGGCAGATTGCGCGATCTCGTTTTCATGGTGCGGGAATTGCAGGTCGTTGCCACCGCCGTGAATGTCAAAGCTTTCGCCCAGCAATTCATGGCTCATGGCGGAACATTCGATATGCCAGCCGGGGCGGCCATAGCCCCATGGGCTGTCCCACCCCGGCACACCGTCACCCGAGGGCTTCCATAGCACAAAATCCATCGGATTGCGCTTGTAAGGGGCCACCTCGACCCGCGCACCGGCGATCATATCGTCGATCGACCGGCCAGAGAGTGCGCCATAAGCCTCATAGCTTTCCACCGCGAAAAGCACATGCCCCTCGGCTTCATAGGCATGATCCTTGGTGATCAAGTCCTCAATCATCGCGATCATCTGCGGAATGTGATCCGTGGCGCGCGGCTCATGCGTGGGGCGTTGCAGACCCACGGCATCGAGATCATCGTGATACCACTGGATCGTCTCCGCCGTGATATCACCGATCGCACGGCCCGTTTCGGCCGCACGCGCGTTGATCTTGTCATCCACATCCGTGAAATTGCGCACATAGGTGACGTGATCCGCGCCGTAAACCTCTTTGAGCAGCCGAAACAGCACATCAAACACCAGCGAGGGCCGCAAGTTCCCGATATGCGCGCGGTCATAGACCGTTGGCCCGCAGAGGTACAAACGCACGTTTTGCGGATCAATCGGGACAAAGTCCTCGCGGCGGCGGGTCTTTGTATTGTTCAAGCGGATCGTCGTCATAGGTGCCTCGCACGTGCGTTACGCCGCGGGCTTACCAAGTTCAGTTTTGTTTTGAAACGTGAAAGAGCAACCCGCGACAGATGTCAGCAGATAATAATGCAGCAGGTAATGATGCAGTTACTCTTCATGGGGACGGGATAGCAGGTCACAACAACTGCGTCCACATGAACTTGGATTGAGTGGGGAAGTCAGGTTTGAGCCCAGATGAACCGCACGTGCAAGACAACGCAAAACGCGTTCCGGTCAAAGTGGGAAGGACCGCGAAACCGTCGTCCCGAATGACCGTTAATTCCGCGTTCATGCAGTTTTTGCTAAAATTATATACGTCCAGCGTTTCTTGGGCGCGTTTAATAGTGCAAAGGGAAGTAAGATGAATATCCTTAAAACTACGATGCTCAGCACGTTTACCGTCATGTCCCTGGGATTGGCCTCAGCCAGCTTCGCAGATGGTTGCCCCTGTCCGCCGCCGGAGGAACCGGAAGGCAGTAACCCCGGCAATGCCAAGCCTGTCGGCAACAGTCCTTGGGACGGCATTACGGGCAATAGCGGCAACAACAATCCGGGACCGCGTGCTGCGCCTATGGAAGGTCAGCGGACGGACAATCCGTTCGCGCAACCGGGCGACAAGGGCGACGGCCCGAGTTCTGCAAACAAATGATCAGCCGATGAGCCGTGCTTTGTGCGGTCAATCATTGTCAGACAAAGTGCGGACTTGAAGACGTCCCCCGTTATCCCGCTCGTCCAAGTGGGGTAACGGATCGTAGGAATTTTAACATTTAAGAACACGAACGCAGCACTTTCATGCGTGCTGTCAGCTTGAGTAGGCATGGTTTCTGTCCTTGGTGTCGCCGCGGGCTTTCAATCCAATCGTATTTCGCTTGCTGTGAAACGCGCAAAAGTGCCGCAAAGGACCCTTCCAAATCGCCCACATCTCGGGCATCCTCACACCATGTCACGCACCCTCGTCAACCAGATCTGCGTCGACCTGCCCGGTGCCACCGCCGCCGATCCCGCGACCGAGCTGGACAGCTGGAAGGTGGGCGGCAAGATGTTTGCCTGTTTCGGTGACCGGATCGACGGTGTCTGCGTCAAAACAGACAGTGTGGACACCGCGGCCATGCTGATTGATGCAGGCGCTGCAACCAAGGCCCCCTATTTCCACAGAAGCTGGGTGCTGGTCAGTTTCGACAGCGCAGAAGATGAATTGCGCCATAGGATTGCCGTGTCATATGACATCATCTTCAAAGCGCTGCCAAAGAAGGTCCGAGATGTAATCGGTCAGGCGTAGCTGACGACCTCGATCTCGATCCCGTCACTGTCGTGAAAATAGAACCGGCGACCGGGTTCATAATCGGCATGGCTGTGGGGGGTGAAACCCCGGGCCTTCACCTTCGCCTCAACCGCATCCAGATCATCCACAACGACACCCAGATGGTTCAACCCGCCGCGTGTCTGATAGCTTGCATCCGTTTTCGGCACTGTCTGGTCGGGTTGTGATCCTGCATAGACGGCGACATAGCTTTCGTCTGTCCCGACGTGGACGGTATATCCCGCTCCGTTCATGGCAGACCCTTCCCAGCGGACGCGCCAGCCGAAAAGGTCCACCAGCATGGCCGCTGTTTGCCGCGGGTCCGACACGGTGACGTTGACATGTTCAAGCTGTGCCATCTTCAGCCCCTCCTTTTGAGCGCCGCAATGACGCGGGCAATTGGGCCAGGTGCCGTACTGCGGGCAACAGCAAGGAAACAGCCACATTCAAGGTCATGCCCCCAGCCCAAGCCATCACGTTTCATGGCTGAAAGCGCCTCGGGGTCTGCGCAATAGCGCGCTGTGCGGTGGTTTGGCATCAGTTCTCTCCTCTGTTCAATTGAGTGCGAATCTGTTTTCATTCCTCAAGTTAACTTGAGATCAAGGATTAATTTTCATGCCCCAGGGATTGACCATCGGAGACCTAGCCGCGCGGACCGGATTGGCGGTGTCCGCCATCCGGTTCTATGAGACCCACGACATCGTCAACCCCCTGCGCAACAAGGGCGGTCATCGCCGCTACGGGCGGTCTGACATCCGGCGTTTGTCTTTTGTGATGGCCGCGCAAAAGCTGGGGTTCAGCCTGTCGGAAATCGCGCCCCATCTGCGTCGCCTCCCCGACCACAAAGCACCGTCCAAAGCCGACTGGACACGGATCAGTGCCGCCTTCCGCCACGATATCGACGCGCGTATCGCAGCATTGGAGGACCTGCGTGATAAGCTCGATGGCTGTATCGGCTGCGGCTGTCTGAGCCTGAAGTCCTGTGCGCTCTATAACCCTGCAGACGTGAAAGCGGCCGAAGGTGTCGGGCCGCGCAATCTCATCGCCACAACCACTTGACTCTCCCCGTTGCAGGCGGTTCCTCTGCGCCCCATGAAACTCTCGCATCGCATCACAAATATCACCGGCGGCGGCTCTGACGGCTGGGACGTCTTTTACAAAGCGCGGCGCATGATCGCAGAAGGCATTTCTGTCACGGAACTGACCATCGGCGAACATGATATCCGCACCAGCCCTGCCATTCTGGAGGCGATGAACAGGGCGGCCAAGGGCGGCCACACGGGCTATGCCATGGTTCCGGGCACACTTGCTTTGCGCAAATCGGTTGCCGCAAGGATTGCCGCGCGCACAGGCGTGCCCACAACTGCGGAAAACATCCTGATCACACCGGGCGGACAGGCCGCGCTCTTTGCGGCCCATATGGCTGTCTGCGATCCCGGGGACACCGCGGTTTATATCGATCCCTACTATGCCACCTACCCGGGCACGATCCGCGGCGCGGGAGCCGTGCCCAAAGCAATCGTGACAACACCGGACACCGCCTTTCAACCGACCGCTTCGGCGCTGCAAGAGGCGACGAAAGGTGCGGCCTCTTTGCTGGTCAACACCCCCAACAACCCCACAGGTGTTGTCTACGGGCAAGAGACACTCGCAGCCATTGCAGGGGCCTGCATCGCCAATGATCTGTGGCTGATCTCGGACGAGGTCTATGACACGCAGGTCTGGGAAGGCCGCCATGTCAGCCCCCGCAGCCTGCCCGGCATGGAAGAGCGCACGCTTGTCGTGGGATCCATGTCCAAAAGCCATGCCATGACCGGCAGTCGCGTAGGCTGGATCTGCGGCCCGACCGAGACGATCAGCCAGATTATCAACCTTGCCACACACACGACATATGGCGTGGCCGGTTTCATTCAGGACGCCGCAGATTTCGCATTGAATCAGGGTGATGCGGTGGAAGAAGAGGTCGCTGCCCCCTTCCGCCGCAGACGTGCGCTCACGATGCAGGCGCTCTCAGGCCAGAACGTGGTGCGCGCGGTGCCTGCACAGGGTGCGATGTATGTCATGCTTGACCTGCGTGCGACCGGCATGAGCGGTGAAGACTTCGCAAATGCGCTGCTTGATGCCGAACATATCGCAGTTATGCCCGGCGAAAGCTTTGGTGCGGCGGCGGCAGGCCATGTTCGGGTCGCCATGACGATTGCGGATGATCAATATCTGGATGCGCTCAAGCGCCTGATCCGTTTCGCCAGCGGCCTGGCTGCGCAATAGGCGCCCGATTTCAGGCGGCACTGCGGTATAGAATCGGGTAGCGTCGGGTCATGATGTTTGACCTGTCTGATGATGACACGCTCTATGATGCACTTTTGGCGCGTGATCCCGACTATGACGGGCGGGCGTTTGTCGGTGTGTCCTCGACAGGTATCTTTTGCAGGCTGACATGTCCCGCGCGCAAACCGAAGCGCGAAAATTGTCATTTTTACAATGATGTAGCAGCCTGCCTTCAGGCGGGTTTTCGCCCTTGCAAACGCTGCCACCCGCTGTCACCTGCGGCGCAGGGCGATCCGGCGGTTGCGACACTGCTTGCAGCGCTTGAGACACAACCGGAGCATCGCTGGTCCGAGACAGATATCATCCGGATGGGGTTTGATCCTTCAACGGTGCGCCGCGCCTTCAAACGGCACTTTGGGCTGACATTCCTTGAAATGGCACGCAGCAGGCGGTTGGCATTGGGGTTCACAGCCCTGAGCAGCGGATCGGTCATCGCCGCACAGCTGGATGCGGGCTTTGAAAGCCCCTCCGCTTTTCGCGCGGCCTTTGGCAAATTGATGGGGGTGGCCCCCGGCAGCCTTGCCAAGGATGCGCTTTTACGCGCCGACCACATCAAAACACCGCTGGGCGATATGATTGCGGTTTGCGATAATCGCGCGCTGCACTTGCTGGAATTCGCAGACCGCAAGGCCCTCCCTGCGGAAATGCAGCGGCTGCGCAAAGCGGCCAAGGGCAGCGTCGGGATCGGGCGTTTTTTAACACATGCCCAGATCGAAGCGGAACTTGAGGCATTTTTTGCCAAGACCTCGGATCAGTTTGCCACGCCGCTTGCCCTGCATGGAACCGCCTTCACCCGCAACGTCTGGGCCAGCTTACGCACCATTCCTGCGGGCGAAACGCGCAGTTACAGCGCGATTGCCGCCGCCATCGGTGCGCCGCTTGCCACCCGCGCTGTGGCCCGCGCTTATGGCGCCAACCAGATCGCAATCGTCATCCCGTGCCACCGCGTGATTGGCGCGGATGGATCGCTGACAGGCTATGGCGGCGGGCTTTGGCGCAAGCAATATCTGATCGACCTTGAAAAACACTATGCTGACAGGAGACAGCCATGACCGATATTGGTGCTACATTTCGCGCACTGCACATCAAAGGTGATCCGCTTTTGATGGTGAACGTCTGGGATGGCGGGTCGGCCAAGATGATGGCGACCATGGGGGCCAAGGCCCTTGCGACATCGTCGGCGGCCCATGCCTTTACGCTCGGCCGGCCCGATGGCGGGACACTCACGCGGGACGAGGCACTGGCGCATGCGCAGGATATTGTCAGCGCCACACCACTGCCTGTGCAAGGTGATTTCGAGAACGGGTTCGGCGATGATCCCGAAACTTGCGCTGAGACCGTGCGGATGGCCGCCGAGATAGGTTTGGCTGGCATCTGCATCGAAGACACCGCCCTGCCCGATCAGACGGCCTATGATTTCGACCTCGCCGTCGAACGGATTGCGGCGGCTGCGGCGGCAGCGCGTGGTTTGGGGCATGATTTTGTGCTGACAGCTCGTGCCGACGGCATTCTGACTGGTGCTTATGACACGGATGAAGCAATCCGCCGTTTGCGGGCGTTTGAGGCGGCGGGGGCAGATTGCCTTTACGCCCCGTTGCCACCGGATATGGCCGCGCTGGCACGGATTTGTGCAGCTACAACAGCACCGGTCAATGCGCTGGTTGCAGGGCCTTTCAACCGCCACACCCAGGCTGAATTCGCAAACATCGGGGTGGCGCGCTTGTCGCTTGGCTCTGCGCTTTCACGGATCACCCACCGCGCGATCTATGATGCCGCAACTGCCATGTTCGGATCAGGTGATTTTTCCGCGCTTCAGAAAGGCATCAGCAGCGATATCATTGACGATCTGCTGACATAGACAGGCCCAAGCCATAAAAATGGGGCCTGTCAGAATTCTGACAGGCCCCATCAAAGCATCCAATGCAATTGTTTTTTGGGGAAGGGACAGTGCGGTTGGATACCTTATTGGTCAGTTCTTAGAACTTGAACGATGCACGCAGTGTCAGCGTTGTCGCATCGACGTCGAGGCCGTCGTTGTCCGCAACATCTTCAAACTGGTGCTGCAGAACTTCACCACCCAACACGATGGAGTCGCTCATCATGTAGGACAGGCCGAGACCGGCAAATGTGCCGTCTGTGTCGCCGTCAAGATCATCAGATGTTTGCGCCTGTGCGTAGCCTGCGGTGATGTATGGCATGAATGCGCCTGCATCATAGCCAAGTTTGGCTTTTGCGCGTGCAACGCCATCCAGATCAGAGTTTGGCGTATCGAACGAGATATCTGTCAGGTCATAATCAACCTCACCACCCAGAACGATGGAGCCGAAATCATAGTTGTAGCCAGCGTGGACACCGTAGATCACACCGTCAGGCTCGGATGGAGTTGTTGCCGCGTTAGGATCCAGTTGACCATAACCAAGCTGGCCACCGACATAGAAGCCGGTCCAGTCGTTGCCCATCATCACAGGGGCAGGCGCAACAGCAACAGGTGCAGGTGAAGGTGCTGCAACTGGCTCGGACAGTCCGCCAGCGGTTGCCATACCGGCGACGATCGCCAAAGGTGCAGCCAACATGCTCGTGCGGGCGATTTTTGAAGTCATAAACATTGTAGTCTCCGTTTTTCGGTTGTTGTACGAGCCACAGATGACACTTCGTTTACCGTATTCAACCGGCCTCACGGGGCTGTGACAATCATCGGCCAAAACTGGCGGAGTGCGGCGCATCGCATCGGCCAAAACTAGCCGATTTTCTAGGAAAATCAGTCAAATACCCGTTTTTTGCCTTATATCAATCGCACGATTTTGTGATGTTGTACAATTGATGGCTTTGCCTAAGGGCTCAGCCGCCCGCCCGTCAGCGGGGTCGGCACGGCCGTCGTCTGCGGACTCGACAAAGGGTATCCCCGTACAGCCCTCACCGCCAGATAGGCAAAGGCCTGTGCCTCGAGCATGTCGCCGTTCAGACCCTCGGCTTCGACGGGAACCACATCGCTGGACAGCGCCCGCGCCAGACCGGCCATGACCGTCTTGTTGTGCCGCCCGCCGCCCGTGACCAAAAGCTGCGCGGGCATGGTGGGGCAAAGGGCCAGGGCCGCGACCACAGATTGCACCACGGCTGCGGCAACTGTGGCCAGTGCATCCGTGTCAGGTAAATCCGCAACGGCCCGGACCAGCCCGTCAAAGGCATCGCGATCAAGCGATTTGGGGGCGGGTTTGGTGAAATACGGATGGGCCATGAAAGCCGCAAGGATACCGGCATCCGCCTGCCCCTGCGCCGCAAGCGCGCCGTCCGCGTCATAGTCGACCCCGTGGCGCAGACGCATCAGGTCATTCATCGGAGCATTGGCAGGGCCGGTATCAAAGGCCAGCAGGGCCGCGGGGTCTTCGGGCACCTCACAGGCAGGATTGACCCACGTGATATTGCCGACACCGCCAAGGTTCAGAAAGGCGACCGGTGCTTGCGCCTTGATCCATTTGGCTAAGGCAAAGTGATAGAAAGGCGCCAGCGGCGCGCCCTGCCCGCCTGCGGCCACATCGGCGCTGCGAAAATCCCACGCCACAGGATACCCCAAAGCCGCCGCCAGCCGCGCCCCGTCACCGCATTGATGGGTCCCGCGGCCACCGGGATCATGGGCAAGGGTCTGGCCATGGAAACCCGCAAGCTGGATTTCTTTAAAAGGTTTCATCAGGGCGATATGGGCGTCTTCGACAATCTGTGCCGCCTTGCTGCAATCCGCGTCCTGCCAGCGGCCCAAATGCGCCTTGAGGACCGCTTGTTCTGCGGCACTATAGGGCCGGTAGGCACTGGGCCCGAAACCCGCAATCTGCCTGCCATCGGTATGCAAAACCGCCGCATCCACCCCGTCAAGCGAGGTGCCCGACATGGTGCCAAGCACGGTGATCACGCCATCTTGCAACATGTACTTTCCCTATGCCTTCGTCCTCACTATAGAGTGCACCGAGACAATGCCGGGAACAAGCCAATGACCTACCATCCGAAATCCGAATTCATGAACGTCATGATGCAGCGCGGCTTTCTGGCCGACTGCACGGATTATCAGGGCCTTGACGAGGCGCTGAGCAAAGGGGTCGTGCCTGCCTATATCGGCTATGACGCCACCGCCAAATCGCTGCATGTCGGGCACCTGATGAACATCATGGTGCTGCGCTGGTTGCAAAAATGCGGACACAAGCCGATCACCCTGATGGGCGGCGGCACCACCAAGGTGGGTGATCCGTCGTTCCGTGCGGATGAACGCCCCTTGCTGGACGATGCGGCGATTGCCGACAACATTGCAGGCATGCAGAAAGTCTTTGCGCAATACCTGACCTATGGGGATGGTCCGAAAGACGCGATCATGCTCAACAATGCCGAATGGCTTGACGGGTTGAACTACCTCTCTTTCCTGCGGGATATCGGGCGGCATTTTTCTGTGAACCGGATGCTGTCTTTCGAAAGCGTGAAATCACGGCTGGACCGCGAACAGTCACTTTCGTTCCTCGAATTCAACTACATGATCCTGCAAGCCTATGATTTCCTTGAATTGAACCGCCGCTATGGCTGTCTTTTGCAAATGGGCGGCTCGGACCAGTGGGGAAATATCGTCAACGGGATCGACCTGACGCGGCGCGTGCTGGATCAGGAAATCTACGGCATGACAACGCCGCTGCTGACCACATCGGACGGGCGCAAAATGGGCAAGTCCCAAGGCGGCGCGATCTGGCTGAACGGCGATATGCTGTCGCCCTATGAATTCTGGCAGTTCTGGCGCAATACAACTGATGCCGACACAGGCAAGTTCCTGAAATTATTTACCGAACTGCCTGTTGAGGAATGTGAACGGCTCGGCGCGCTGGAAGGCTCCGAGATCAACGCGGCCAAGATTATTCTGGCCAATGAGGTCACAACCCTATTGCACGGCGCCGAGGCTGCCCAGGCAGCGGAAGCGACCGCGCGCGAAGTCTTTGAGAAGGGCGGCGTCGGTGATGATCTGCCGACGCTGACGTTAACAGACGATGAGTTGGGCGATGGTATCTCGATCGTGCAGTTGATTGTGAAATCGGGCCTTGCCAAAAGCGGGAAAGAGGCCAAACGCCTTATCGCCGAAAACGGTGCGCGGTTGAATGATGAACCGCTGACCGATGCGGGCCTGATGGTGGATGCAAGCCAGCTTGCCAAACCGATCAAACTGAGCGCGGGTAAGAAACGTCACGCTTTGGTGCAACTGGGCTAGCGGAAGGCAGAGGTAAAGCAATGACTGATTATCTGGTCTACGACGTCTTTACCGACACGGCTTTTGGCGGCAATCAGCTTGCGGTTTTCCCTGATGCGCGGGGGCTGCCCGAGGCAAATCTGCAAAAGATCGCGCGCGAATTCAACTTCTCGGAAGTGACCTTTGTGTATCCGCCAAAGGATCCCGCACATACTGCAAAGGTGCGCATCTTCACCCCGACAATGGAGATCCCTTTCGCGGGTCATCCCACCATCGGCACGGCAATCGCGCTGCGCGATGCAGGCCACGAAGGCCCGCTGACGTTTGAGCTGGGCATTGGCCCGATCATCTGTGAGTTTGCAGGCGATAGCGCCGCGTTCACAATCAACGCACCGCTCACGCGGCTTGCGACCCCCGATCCGGCATTGGTCGCACAGGCGCTTGGGCTGGAGAAATCGGCGATTGATCTGACCACACATGCCCCTTTGCAAGCCACGATCGGGCTGCCTTTCGTGCTGGTTGCTCTGCGCAGCAAAGACGATCTGGATGCCAGCGCGCCTTCGGTTGACCATATCCGGCAAGGGGCCAAGACCTACCCTGCCAGCATAGATTTCGCGCTCTACGCCTATGTCCGCGACGGCAACCACATTGACGCACGCATGTTCGCACCGCTTGACAATATCCCCGAAGACCCCGCCACGGGAAGTGCGGCAGCAACGCTCGCTGCTTTGCTGACCGAGGAACTGGGCCAAGACCTGACGCTTGAGATCCTGCAGGGCGAAAAGATGGGCCGCCCGTCCAATATTTCCGCCACCACACGCCATGGCAATCCTGTTACTGTCACCATCGCGGGCAAAGCTGTGCGGACGATGCAAGGCACGCTTGTGGTCTAATCTTCTGGAAACCGGCGGCTTGCCCCGTTATCACGAGATCAGGACAAAAAGAGGCCGGTATGACGACGACCATTCTTGAGCGCTGCGAAGCCAACGGGCTGCGGATGACAGACCAGAGGCGCACGATTGCTGCGGTATTGCAGGAAGCGGAGGATCATCCGGACGTCGAAGAGCTTTATAACCGTGCCTCAGCGGTCGATGCGCGGATTTCGCTGGCAACGGTTTACCGCACAGTCAAACTGTTTGAAGAGACCGGTATTCTTGAAAAGCATGAATTCGGCGACGGCCGTGCGCGCTATGAGGCCGCGGACCGCGAACACCATGACCACCTGATCGATGTGCATTCGGGCGAGGTGATCGAATTTGTAGACCCTGAAATCGAAGAGCTTCAGGAACGGATCGCGGCGAAACTGGGGTACCGTTTGATGGGACACCGGCTCGAGCTCTACGCGGTTCCCCTCACAGATAAGGACGACTAAGCGTGGACAATATCCGCGGCGCGGGCTTCATGGTCTTTGCGATGCTCTGCTTTGCCGTCGAGGACGGCATGATCAAGCTGTTGGCGGCGGATATGCCCGTGGGACAGATCATTTCCATTGCCTGCTTTGGCGGGTTGATCGGTTTTCTGGTCTGGTCTGCGATCAAGGGCGATGCGCTGTGGCAACCGGACTATCTCAACCGCAAAGTCCTGCTGCGCAGTGCCTCCGACACCGCAGGCTCTATCCTTTTCGCCACCTCGCTGGCGCTCGTGCCGCTCACGACGGCCTCGGCGGTCATTCAGGCCACGCCACTGGTGGTCACCCTTGGGGCCGCGCTCTTTCTTGGACAAGCGGTCGGCTGGCGGCGTTGGGTCGCAATTGTGATCGGGTTCATCGGCGTGCTGATCATCATCCGCCCCGGCATGGAAGGCTTTACCCCCGCCACCCTGCTGGCAGTTGCAGGGATGCTCGGACTTGCGGCGCGTGATCTAATCACCCGCAGCCTGACGGTCACACTCAATGGCCCACAACTTGCAACCCACACCTTTGCCCTGATCGTGCCAGCAGGTTTGCTGGTCACAGTCTTGCGCGGGCAAAGCTTTGTCATGCCGGATGCGTATCAATCACTGATCCTTTTCGGCACCATCGTGGTCGGCATGATTGCCTATCTCGCGATCCTCGCGGCAACCCGTGGCGGCAATGCAGGCATTATTTCGTCATTCCGTTACAGCCGCATGATCTTTGCACTCATGGTCGGCTATCTGATGTTCCGTGAAGTTCCCGATATGCCCACGGTCATCGGGGCGGCCATCATCATGGCCACCGGCATCTATACCTTGTGGCGCGAGGCCCGCCTGCACCGCGCTTCCCTTCAACCCGGACCCGCGCTATAGAAGCGCTGATAACGCTAACACCCGCCCTCAGGAGCATCCCCATGAGCACGATCATCGATATCCACGCCCGCGAAATTCTGGACAGCCGGGGCAACCCGACCGTCGAGGTTGACGTGATTTTGGAAGACGGCACCATGGGCCGCGCCGCTGTCCCTTCGGGCGCATCAACAGGCGCGCATGAAGCGGTCGAAAAGCGCGATGGTGACAAATCCCGCTATATGGGCAAAGGCGTGCTTGAGGCCGTGGCGGCCGTGAACGGCGAAATCGCCCAAGCGATCCTTGGCTTTGACGCGACCGAGCAGGTCGCCATCGACATGGCGATGATCGAACTGGACGGCACACCGAACAAAGCCCGCCTTGGCGCAAATGCGATCCTTGGCGTGTCCATGGCGGTGGCCAAAGCGGCGGCAGATTTTACCGCCCAGCCGCTGTTCCGCTACATCGGCGGCACCTCTGCCCGCACCCTGCCCGTCCCGATGATGAACATCATCAACGGCGGCGAACATGCTGATAACCCTATTGATATTCAGGAATTCATGATCATGCCGGTCGCTGCGGAAAACATCCGCGAAGCCGTGCGCATGGGGTCCGAGGTGTTCCACACGCTGAAAAAGGAACTCTCTGCCGCGGGTCACAACACAGGCATCGGCGACGAGGGCGGTTTTGCGCCAAACCTTGCCAGCACCCGTGTGGCACTTGATTTCATCATGACGTCGATCAAGAAGGCAGGCTATGAGCCGGGCAAGGATATCTACCTCGCGCTCGATTGCGCCGCGACCGAGTATTACAAGGACGGCAAATACGAGATGGTCGGCGAAGGCGTGTCCCTGACATCCGCCGAAAACGCGGCCTACCTTGCGAAACTGGTCGAAGACTACCCCATCATCAGCATTGAAGACGGCATGTCCGAGGATGACTGGGACGGTTGGAAGACGCTGACCGATATGATTGGTGACAAGGTGCAGCTTGTGGGCGACGACCTTTTCGTCACCAACCCTGCGCGTCTGGCCGACGGTATCGCCAAAGGCTCTGCCAATTCGATGCTGGTCAAGGTCAACCAGATCGGGACGCTGACCGAGACATTGCAGGCCGTCGATATGGCGCACCGTGCGAAGTTCACCAACGTGATGTCGCACCGTTCAGGCGAAACCGAGGATGCGACCATTGCCGACCTTGCCGTGGCCACGAACTGCGGGCAGATCAAGACCGGCTCACTCTCTCGTTCCGACCGTCTGGCAAAGTATAACCAGTTGATCCGCATCGAAGAAATGCTGGGCGAAACGGCTGTCTATGCTGGCCGGAGCATCCTGAAAGGATGATCACCGAAGGGATGCACCCTATCCCGCAAGGACACGTCGCGGCGGTTGTCACCTATCTGCAGATGACAGCCCCCGCGATGACGCCAAAGCCATTTCCCGATGGGGTGACCGCCACGCGCGAGCGGATGGACAACGACAGCTACCGCGCGCTGTTTCGCGCGGTCGGTGAGCCTTGGCTTTGGACCCTGCGCCTCGTCATGGATGATGACGCATTGGCGGCGATCCTGAGCGACGACAGGACCGAGACATGGGTGGTCCGCAAGAACGGCGCAGCTATCGGCCTTGCCGAGCTTGATTTCCGCCCCCAGAATGAATGTGAGCTGGCCTATTTCGGGATCGTGAAAGAGGCGACAGGCCAAGGGCTTGGCGGCCCGATGATGGCACTGGCGCAAGCCCGCGCCTTTGCCCGCAAGATCCGCCGATTCTCCGTGCATACCTGCAACTGGGACGATCCGCGTGCTTTGGGTTTTTACCAGAAAGCAGGGTTTGTCCCCTATCAGACCGCAGTCGAGGTGTTCCCCGATCCGCGCCTGCACGGCCATCATTCTCCAGACACAGCACCCCACGTGCCATGCCTGACATGACCGCCGACGACATCATCGCCCAGCTCGACCTCGCTCCGCATCCTGAAGGCGGGTATTACCGCCAAACCTGGGTCGCGGAGAATGAGGGTCGCGCCACGGGCACTTGCATCTATTTCCTGCTGAAAGCTGGCCAAGCCAGCCATTGGCACGCGGTCGATGCGGTTGAAATCTGGCATTACTACGCAGGCGCGCCGCTGATCCTGTCATTGGCACCTACCCTCGACGGGCCTGCGACCGATTACTTGCTGGGACCGGACCTGGCCGCAGGGCAACTCCCGCAGGCGATCGTGCCCGAAGGTCATTGGCAGATGGCGGCCACCACCGGTGATTGGACGCTGGTCGGCTGCACGGTGTCACCCGGTTTCGAATTCGCAGGCTTCACGCTCGCCGCACCCGGCGTGGATATCCCGCGCTAATCCAGAATAAAAAAGGGGGAACCGAAGTTCCCCCATAGTTTCGCTGATCAGGCTCACTCATTATACCGCTCGGTTTGTTTGCCTGCGGCCCAATCCGCGCCGGAGCGAGCGCACCCGCTCCGAAGCTCTCACGTGAATTTCTTCAACGCATATTCGATAGATTTTTCAGATACGCCGAAAACCTTCGCCAACTTCGTTGTATTTGCTCCATGAAGGCTCTTAGCAGCCTCTAAGGCTCCATCACCATACAGTACAACAGCGGCAAACTCGTTCGCTTCAACTTCTTCTTTTTGATCTACATAGAACGCTTCGCTCGACCGATCCAAAAACATATCGGCAGCTAGATAGTCAGAACGATCAACGTGCTTTCGGAAAAAATGGCCCATTTCGTGCAATACGGCCCAGCGTTGACTCTGAACGCTGTAACTCTGATTGACTTGAATCTCAAAGCCATTGTCTGAGAATGCGTCCCTCACAAGCCTACCTGCCATTCCACGTGGCAATTCCATAGCCCTTACCGAAAAACCAAGCGATTCTGCGAGCAGCTTCACTGACTTCGCTTTGCCGTCAAGCCGCTGAGAGATATTGAAACTTCTCAGTTTGTGCCTTGCATCGCCATCGCCATCAATAGCTCTGAACAACTCTTTAAAGGTACGCATTCTCAATATCTCCCTTAGCTACACCCGCTGGTCCCGCCGCAGGTGTTGCACTTCATGCATGTGCCGTTGCGCACCAGCGTGTAGTTGCCGCATTCGCCGCAAGGATCGCCTTCATAGCCCTGCATCTTGGCCTTGTCGCGGGCCGAGATTGTTGCTGTGGCGGTCGTTGACGTCACGCTTTCGCTCACGATTGTTTGCAGGGTCGCGACAGGGTCAATGCTGCTGTCCACCGGCGCCAGACGCACGCCGCCCTGCAAGGCGACCAGATCCTGCGGCATCCGCTTGCGCAGGTAACCTGTGGACGAGATCTGCTTGAGCACCTCGAGCGAGCGTGAAGCCGCACTTTCGGTCGGTGTCTTCACGTTGGACACGCCCTCTTCCTCGCCACGGCCGATATCGTCAAACGATGCGCCCTCCGGCTTGACGTGCGCCAGATCGGTGCGGTCGAGGTAGGACACGGCCAGTTCGCGGAAGATATAATCAAGGATCGACGTCGCATTCTTGATGCTGTCGTTGCCCTGCACCATGCCTGCGGGCTCGAACTTGGTGAATGTGAAGGCATCCACAAATTCCTCAAGCGGCACACCGTACTGAAGACCAACCGACACCGCGATGGCAAAGTTGTTCATCATGGCGCGGAAACCGGCACCTTCCTTGTGCATGTCGATGAAGATTTCACCAAGCTGGCCATCCTCATACTCACCGGTGCGCAAATACACCTTGTGCCCGCCAACGATGGCCTTCTGGGTGTAGCCCTTGCGGCGCTGTGGCATCTTCTCACGCTCGCGGTTACGTACCTCTTGCACGATGATCTTCTCGACGATCTTTTCGGCCAGAACGGCGGCTTTCTCGTGGTGGTTGCCGCTCTCAAGGATCTCTTGCGCGTCCTCATCGTCCTCGACCAGTGCTGCCGCCAGAGGCTGGGACAGTTTGGAGCCATCGCGGTAGAGCGCATTCGCCTTCACACCCAATGACCACGACAATTCATAGGCCTTCTGGCAGTCCTCGATTGTCGCGTCGTTCGGCATGTTGATTGTCTTGGAAATCGCACCCGAGATGAACGACTGGGCCGCAGCCATCATGTAGATGTGGCTGTCAACGCTCAGATAACGCTTGCCTTTTTTGCCGCATGGGTTGGCGCAATCGAATACAGAATAGTGCTCTTCTTTCAGGAACGGGGCACCTTCCAGCGTCATGGTTCCGCAGACGTGATCGTTGGCGGCCTCGATGTCCTGCTTCGAATAGCCGAGGTGGCGCAGCAGATCGAAGGTCGGATCGTTCAGCTTTTCGGTCGGGATACCCAGCGTCTTGGTGCAGAACTCTTCGCCCAGCGTCCACTGGTTAAAGACAAAGCGGATGTCGAATGCCGAGGCCAGCGCGCCTTCGACCTTATCCAGTTCCGCCTGACCAAAGCCGTGTCCGATCAGCGAGGTGTGGTTGATCGCTGGCGCCTGCCCGATCGAACCGTGACCGACCGCATAGGCAATGATCTCTTCGATCTGCGCAGATCCATAGCCCAGTTTTTCAAGGGCGGCTGGCACCGACTGGTTGATGATCTTGAAGTAACCGCCACCGGCCAGTTTCTTGAACTTCACCAGCGCAAAGTCCGGCTCGATCCCTGTGGTGTCGCAGTCCATGACCAGACCGATGGTGCCTGTAGGCGCGATAACGGACACTTGCGCGTTGCGGTAGCCGTGCTTTTTACCCAGCTTCAGCGCCTCGTCCCAGCTGCCGACTGCCAGTTCGATCAAACGCTGATCAGGGCAATTTGCATGGTCCAGCGGCACAGGCTTCACTTCCAGTGCATCATAGCCGTCTTTCTTGCCCAAGGCCGCCTGACGATGATTCTTGATGACGCGCAGCATGTGCTTGCTGTTCTTGGCATAACCAGGGAATGCGCCCAGCTCGCCTGCCATTTCGGCAGAGGTGGCATAGGAGACACCCGAAAGGATCGCGGTCAGGGCAGCACCCATGGCGCGGCCTTCGTCGCTGTCATAGCCAAGGCCCATGTTCATCAAGAGGCCGCCAATGTTGGCATAACCCAGACCAAGCGTGCGGAAGTCATAGGACCGCTGCGCGATTTCCTTGGAGGGGAACTGCGCCATCATCACGCTGATTTCCAATGTCACGGTCCACAGACGTGTGGCGTGCATATAGTCTTCGGCCTGGAACTTCCCGTCCGAATAGAATGTCAGCAGGTTCATCGACGCAAGGTTACAGGCCGTGTCATCAAGGAACATGTATTCGGAACAAGGGTTTGAGCCGCGAATTTCACCGTCTTCGGGGCATGTGTGCCAAGCGTTGACCGTGTCGTGGTACTGGATACCCGGATCGGCACAGGCCCAAGCGGCGTGGCCCACCTGCTCCCACAATTCGCGGGCTTTGATGATCTTGGCGACCTCGCCGTTCTTGCGGTTGATCAGTTTCCAGTCGGCGTCGTCCTCAACAGCCTTGAGGAAGGCGTCGGTTACGCGGATCGAGTTGTTGGAGTTCTGACCGGAAACCGAAGAATACGCTTCCGAATCCCAGTCGGTGTCATAGGTCGGGAATTCGATGCTGGTGTAGCCCTGCTTGGCGTAATCCAACACGCGCTTGATGTAAGTCTCGGGGATCGCAGAGCGTTTCGCGTCTTTGACAGCGGCGGCCAGTGTCTCGTTTGTCTTGGGATCATAGGCCGCAACTTCCTGCCCGTCCCATGATTTGATCGCCGCGAAGATCGCGTTCAGGTAACGGGCGTGCATTTTAGAGCCCGCAACGATGGACGCTACTTTCTGCTCTTCAATGACCTTCCAGTTGATGAATTCCTGGATATCGGGGTGGTCGGCATCGACGATCACCATCTTGGCCGCACGACGTGTTGTGCCACCCGATTTGATCGCACCGGCGGCGCGGTCACCGATTTTGAGGAAACCCATCAGGCCGGATGATTTACCGCCACCGGACAGCGCTTCACCCTCGCCGCGCAGCGACGAGAAGTTGGTGCCTGTGCCGGAGCCGTATTTGAACAGACGTGCTTCGCGGACCCAGAGGTCCATGATACCACCTTCGTTCACCAGATCATCGTCAACGGACTGGATAAAACAGGCGTGCGGCTGTGGGTGCTCATAGCTGGAGGCGGATTTTGTCAGCTCGCCTGTCTGATAATCCACATAGTAGTGCCCCTGTGCCGGGCCGTCGATGCCGTAGGCCCAGTGCAGACCTGTGTTGAACCACTGCGGGCTGTTGGGGGCTGCGCGCTGTGTCGCCAGCATGTAGCGCATTTCGTCGAAATAGGCGCGCGCATCCTCTTCGGATGTAAAGTAGCCGCCCTTCCAGCCCCAATATGTCCAGGCACCGGCCAGACGGTCGAACACCTGCTTGGCGGATGTCTCGCCACCAAATGTGGCGTCCTTTGCTGGAACCGAGCGCCACAGGAACTCAGGCACGCCCTTTTCCTTCACGCGCTTCACTTCGGAGGGTACACCCGCCTTGCGGAAATACTTCTGCGCGATGACGTCAGAGGCAACCTGGCTCCAACCGGCCGGAATTTCACAATTGTCGAGTTTGAAAACAACTGTGCCGTCGGGATTGCGAATCTCCGACGTCGTCGTCTTGAACTCAAGCTCGCCATAGGCGCCTGTTTTCGCTTTCGTGAAATTACGGTCAATTTTCATTGGTCTGCCCCATTCTAGTCTGCGCCGTCGTTGCGGCTAAATTCTCAACAAGGCCGCCTGCGCGACCAATCCGGAAAAGAACGTGTCAGCTGTCGACGCCACACTGCCTACGATCCAAGATCGAGCGCACGTCTCTGGGCGCTGAATAGCTACGCCCGCCTGTTGAACTGTCCCCGTGCCGCTACCACATCTTGTGTCGTGTTCGTCGGCCTGCACAACCTGACGCATCTAGCCCTCGTGGGTCAACGGCTTTTTAACACAAAATGTGGATTAAATTGATTGACCTGTCGGTCCTCACATGCCCGCCCTTTTGGGCAGGTGATTCACTCACAAACTTGTCCACAGATCTGTGCAATCAGCCGCGTTACGAGAAACTGTTTGACTTCGCAAACTTAGCCATGCCGCTTCAAGCAACCTGTCAACTCTCACGACGCAGGCGGGAAATGAATCAGCACTGCGGAATGCACACCAGACGGGCCGTTGCATGATAGTCACGCTGCGAAAGGTTCTGTTTCGCCGCATTACCTATTGGCTCTCATCGGGCATGCAGTTGCGCGCAACCCCCGACAGATAAACGTGGTCAAATCAACACAGGCTGTGACACCTTGTACGATCAGCCAGCGATAACAATTGACTAGGCCTTGGGTGTGTAGTTTGCCGGTTTGCAGCGACTTTGTGCGCTTTGCGTGCAAGCTGTCGAAGAAACACGATTGATTAGGAGAAAATCAATGAACAAATTCTGGATCATTCTGGGTGCGCTGCTTGTTGCTGGCGTATCCGCATACGCAGGCGGTTTGGCCGATGCGATTACCGAAACTGCACCGATGGTCGAGCCTGTCGCAGCAGAATCAAGCGTGCCAAGCTGGCTCATCCCGGCGGCAATCGCTTTGGTGCTGATCGGCGTTGCTGTGTCCGGCGGTGACGACGAAGAAGATGGCAGCGACCCTTACGCCGGCTGAACTAATCTTGCTCGCATTAACTGCGAACGAATCTGGTAAGGCCGAAAGGGCCGCGAGAATATCCTCGTGGCCCTTTGTTGCTGTCGGGATTTGCACGTTCCAGCGCACTGAACCGTTGATTGCGTTGCTTGAATCAATCGGCGCCCAGACAGGCCAAATCGATGCCGACGTAGTCATTCTCATCGTCGACAACAATCCAACACCTTCAGTTCCAAAAGATCGCGTCCGGCACAGCACCCCTTACAATGTCAGGATCGTTCACGAACCGCGCACAGGCCTTGTTCATGCCCGCAACCGGCTTTTTGAGCTGGCTGAAGAAACCGGCACCGATTGGCTGATCGGCGTTGATGATGATGCCACGGTAGCCAAAGACTGGTTGGCTCAGTGGGTGCAGGGAACCACCAAGATGCAGGCCAAGATATTGCTCAGCGATATCCAGTTGACGTTCTCTGACGCGGTCAGTCCGTTCATCCCTCAGCGCCAATTTGCGCAGCCAGCGGAAGGGAAACCGCCACGGGTACTTGCAACTGGGAACTATGCCATTTCGCGCGAAGTCTTTGCACGTAATGGCGGATTGGGTTTACGTTTTCATCCCGATTTCAATCATATCGGTGGAGAGGACGCAGAGTTCTTTCTCAGGGCTAAGCGTCAGCATGGAATTGTCCTGTCCGGCTGGCCAAAGGCCCGTGTTTATGAAGAACAACGCGGACATCGGTTGACACTGCGCTACCATTTAAACCGGACCCTTTGCACGCAAATGTGCGGCTATTACATTGCTGCGCTGCATAGGAAAGACCACATACTGAAGAAACCGCGCCCCATGGCTATCATGCTCACGCGTCGCACAATAAAAAGCATCGGGAAGGGTCTGGTCGCCCTCACGTCGGGCGCCTTGACACTCCCCTTCGACCGTTCCCTTGGCAAAAAGACAATCGGGATCGGGCTTGAACATATGACGCGTGCATACGCTGTTGTACCCTATGTGTTCGGCAAAGCATCTCGACGCTATGGTGTTGTAACGTCCACGAGCACCGAACCCCCTCAGGCAGGATAAAAAAGTCCACAGCCAGGTCGCGGCTTCTCGCCTTAACTCCAAAACAATCATTTTCCTGAAAAATGGTCGGGGCGGAGAGATTCGAACTCCCGACCCTCTGTTCCCAAAACAGATGCGCTACCAGGCTGCGCTACGCCCCGAACCATGGCGTGTCTTTAGCCCCCCGAAACTGATTTGAAAAGCCCTAATTGCCCTCGTTTTTCGCACAAGGCAAAATAGCGTCTGTCCCAAAGCTGGGGTGCTGCATCACGTCGCCTGCAGCGATGCCCAAACGGGAAGAAAGACCGCCATTGATCTCCAAAACCATCTGCACACCCTCGCCCCCCGAGATCGACGTCGTGTCTCCGGGAATCGCGTTTTCATGGATATGCAGGATTTCACCTGTCGGGCTGGCGAACAACATATCGAGGGGAATCAGCGTGTTCTTCATCCAGAAGCTCACGCTTTGGGGCTGCTCATAGATAAAGAGCATCCCCGAGAGCAAAGGCAGCTCTTCCACAAACATCAGCCCCTGTGCGCGTTCGCGCGCATCATCGGCCACATCAATGGTAAAGGTCGCCTGACCAAATTCGCCCCTGATCGTGATCCGGTCATCGGCACATGTGGCCCAAAGTGGCGCAGCGGCCACCATGAGCACCCCCACAAAACTGGCTAGCTTCACTTGGCTGCAGCCTCCCAGCCGATGACCTCGATGGCCATACGGCCACGTTCGCCATCTACCATGCGCAATCCAACTGCCTCGCCTGATTGCAGATCGGACAAGCCAGAACGCCGCAACACTTCGACGTGCACAAAAACATCTTCGCTATTGCCAAAGACATTCGCAAAACCAAAGCCCTTGCTCTTGTCAAACCACTTCACCCGAGCGGGCTCGATCGGCCGACTGGCAATATCTTCGGCCGTAAACTCGACCATATCGCGCAGCGGGAGCGCTTCTTCGCTTGCCGGCGGTGTGATTGAAAGCACTTCCGTTGCCTGCAATCCACGCTGGGTATCCTGCACCATTATCGTGATCTCGGACCCGTCCACAACGGACCCCTGACCGAAATTGCGCAACACATTCGCATGCAGCAAAATATCGGGTCCGCCCTCCTCGGAGATAACAAACCCAAATCCCTTGGTGGGATCGAACCATTTCACCTGGCCCAGTACCTTACGCGGCGTACCGGTATCCTGCGTTTCCATCATGTCTTCCTTTTGAACAGCGGCAATTTACTTGCCGCTATCCGTATTTGTCTATCGCCCCAACCAAGACGTCGAGTTAACCAGACTAGCCCATAAGCCTTCACATAAGACATTACGGTGACAGTCGGGTAATCTCCCACTCCTGGCCAACTTCACTGCGCGACCACCGAAACCGGTCGTGCAAACGAAATGCGCCATCAGACCAAAACTCGATTTCCAGAGGCACAATCCGGAAACCGCCCCAAAAAGGTGGCCGTTCCGGGTCCGCACCTTTTTGTATCGTTACTTTTGCAACCTCAGCCATCAGCGACGCACGCGACGCCAAAGGACGAGACTGTTGTGATGCCCATGCTCCAATTCGGCTCTTAAGAGAACGCGATTTGTAATAGTCATCAGCGATTGGGCCATCCTCTTTCGAGACAAGCCCCCGCACCCGTATCTGCCTTGCGAGTGATTTCCAATGCAAAACGAATGCAGCCTTCCCAGATTGCGCGATTTCTTGCGCCTTCTGGCTTTCATAATTAGTGTAAAAAACGAAGGCGTCTACTTCGATATCTTTCAACAGCACCATGCGCACGTTTGGCATGCCGTTCTGATCAACCGAAGAAAGAGCGATCGCATTCGGATCACTGGGTTCCGTTTCAGCCGCCGCGTCAAGCCATTCCTGCGCAATAACAAACGGATCTGTACCCGCAAAAATGCCGCCACGGTCAGACATAGCTGATCCCCAAACAAAACCCCCACCGCCACGCTATGGGGAAATAGGAACAGTGGCAAGCATTTTGCATCATTGTTCAGATACTTGCTGGCCCGCGCGCAATCGCCTAAACGAAGTATGAGCCAGAGGCAAACAACAAAGGAATTTGCGCAATGACATCGGAACTGATGAAAGGCAAACGTGGCCTGATCATGGGCCTCGCCAACGACAAATCTATTGCCTGGGGCATTGCCAAAGCCTGTGCGGATGCCGGCGCGGAACTTGCGTTTTCTTATCAGGGCGAAGCGCTGAAAAAGCGTGTCGACCCGCTTGCTGCTTCGGTTAGCTCTGACATTGTCTTGCCTTGTGACGTGGGTGATGAAGGCTCGATAGATGCACTTTTTGCGGCATTGGAAGAGCGTTGGGGCAAGTTGGACTTCATCGTACATGCAATTGGTTTTTCAGATAAAAACGAATTGCGGGGCCGTTACGTTGATACCACCCGCGGCAACTTTCTGACATCCATGGATATCTCGGTTTATTCCTTTACGGCGGTTGTGCAGCGCGCCGAGAAGATGATGACAGATGGTGGTTCCTGCCTGACGCTGACCTATTATGGCGCCGAGAAAGTCATGCCACATTACAACGTCATGGGCGTGGCCAAAGCCGCACTTGAGGCCTCGGTCCGGTATCTGGCCGAGGATCTTGGCAAGGATAAGATTCGCGTCAATGCAATCAGCGCAGGCACGATTAAGACACTGGCAGCTTCGGGCATCGGAGATTTCCGTCTCATCATGAAGTGGAACGAGTATAACTCGCCCCTGCGCCGCACCGTCACACAAGAAGAAGTTGGCAATTCCGCGCTTTATTTGTTGTCAGATTTGGGCAGCGCTGTAACTGGCGAAGTCCTGCACGTGGATGCAGGGTATCATGTCGTCGGCATGAAGGCCGTAGACGCCCCCGATATCACCAAAGAATAGGACTGCGCGCTATGACCGACCGTTTGCCACATGAAAAAGGGTTCCATATCAGTTGGGACCAGATCCACCGTGACAGCCGTGCCTTGGCATGGCGCCTTGACGGCAAAGGCCCCGACAATGGCGCATGGCGCGCCGTTGTCGCAATCACACGGGGCGGCATGGCCCCCGCGATGATTGCCGCGCGCGAACTGGATATCCGCACCGTCGATACCATCAGCGTCAAAAGCTACGACCATCAGGACCAATCGGAGGCCAGCGTGCTGAAGGCCCCTGATGCCGAACTCATGGGTGATGGCACCGGGATTCTGATCATTGATGATCTGGTGGATAGCGGCAAAACCCTTGAACTGGTGCGCGAAATGTACCCCAAAGCGCATTTCGCAACAGTCTATGCAAAACCCAAGGGCCGCCCGCAGGTTGACACATTCATTACCGAAGTCAGCCAGGACACATGGATCTTCTTTCCTTGGGACATGGCATTGCAATACGTCGAACCCTACCGCGGCAAAGACTGAACAGCACTTCGGGAACACATTATGATAGGCACACGCACCAGCGCCACTTTCCCTCCGCCTGTCATGGAGGCGCGGCGCTGGCTTGCGGGTGTCACCCATCCGGCTGACCGCCCGCTTTTGAACGTCAGTCAGGCGGCCCCTGTCGATCCGCCCCCCGCACCTTTGCGCGAAGCGATGGCAGACATCGTCCTGAACGACGCCGATGCGCATCTCTACGGCCCTGTCCTCGGCCTGCCCGCACTGCGGGCGGAAGTCGCCGCACAGTGGAGCACCAGCTATGGCGGAAATATCGCCGCAGATCAGGTCGCAATCACGTCAGGGTGCAATCAGGCCTTTGCAGCCGCGATCGCAACACTCTGCACCGAGGGTGACGAGGTGATTGTCCCCGTCCCATATTACTTCAACCACCGGATGTGGCTGGATATGTCGGGCGTCAAAACAGTCCCATTGCTGGCAGGCGACGGGATGATCCCGCAAGTGGATGATGCGGCGAAACTGATCACTGCCAAAACCCGCGCCATTGCCTTGGTCAGCCCCAACAATCCTTGCGGCGTGGAATACCCCGCTGCCGTCCTGCACGCCTTCCGTGATCTGGCGCGCGCGCATGGCATTGCCCTGATCGTCGATGAAACCTACCGCGACTTCGACAGCCGCACGGGCGCACCACATGATTTGTTCGCGGATCCCGTCTGGGATGACACGCTGATCCAGCTCTATTCCTTTTCAAAGGCCTACCGCCTGACCGGTCACCGCATTGGAGCCGTTGTCGCCAGCCCTGCCCGCTTGGCCGAAATCGAAAAGTTCCTCGATACCGTCACGATCTGCCCCAACCAACTGGGCCAACGTGCCGCCCTTTGGGGGATGCAGAACCTCGGTGCGTGGCTAGCCGGCGAGCGCCTCGAAATCCTCGACCGGCGCGCAGCGATTGAAGAGAATTTCCATCTGCTCGCGGACAAAGGCTGGGAACTTTTGGGCTGTGGCGCATATTTTGCCTACGTGAAGCACCCGTTTGCCATGTCTTCCGCTGATCTCGCACCGATTCTGGTCAAGGAGGTCGGCGTTCTGCTGCTGCCCGGCACCATGTTCATGCCCGATGATGTCGCAGGCGGCGACCACCAGTTGAGGATCGCTTTTGCCAACATCGACCGCGCGGGGGTCGAAACCCTGTTCAACAGGCTGTCACTGCTGGAACTCTAGCCCTTGCACCGCCGCGTCCGGCCCCTTATTCAGACCCAAACCAGCGGGTGGAGCGGCAACAAATGGCTAAAAAAGACAAACCTCGTTATGGCGCATGGATCATTGTCGGCGTCATTCTTGTAGGCCTTGCAGGCTTTGGCTCGGGCGGCCTGAGCGGGAACATCCGCAACATCGGGACAGTGGGTGATAAAGAGGTGAGCGTTGCCTCTTACCAGCGCGCCCTGAACGATCAAATTCGCGCGGTATCGGCCCAGTTTGGCCAACAGATTACTTTCCAGCAGGCGCAGGCCTTCGGCATTGACCAGCTTGCGCTTAGTCAGGTTGTCTTGCTGCGCACCCTTGATAACGAAGCGGACCAGTTGGGTATTTCTGTCGGCGACGAACGCGTTTTTGAACGCCTGCGGGCGATCCCGTCTTTTCAGGGTGCCGGTGGCTTTAACCGCGAGACCTATCGCCTTGCCTTGCAGCAATCAGGCCAGTCCGCAGCCGAGTTCGAAGCCGGCATCCGCGAAGAAACCGCCCGCACCCTGCTGCAGGGCGCTGTCGTCAGCGGCGTGCCTGCACCCCAGGCCTATGCAGATGCCATGGTACAGTACATGAGCGAAAGCCGTGATATCAGTTGGGCCGTCGTAGACGCCGAAGACCTGACCGCGCCTGTGCCGGGTGCCACGGAAGCCGCACAGCAGGAATACTATGACGCCAACCCCGCCGAATTCACCCTGCCCGAAGCCCGCAATATTACCTATGCATGGCTGACGCCCACGATGATTCTCGACGAGATGGTCGTTCCCGATGAAGCGGTCGAGCGTCTTTACAATGAACGGATTTCCGAGTTCGTCCAGCCCGAGCGCCGTCTGGTCGAGCGTCTGGTCTATCTGGATGCCGACCGTGCCGAGGAAGCGATGGCGCGGCTCAATGCAGGCGAAGCCACATTTGAGGAACTGGTCGCAGAGCGTGGCCTGTCGCTCACAGACGTGGACCTTGGCGATGTGAGCAAGGATGATCTGCGCGCGGCAGGTGACGCCGTGTTTGCCGCTGATACCGGTGATGTCGTCGGGCCATTCAACTCAAACCTGGGCCCTGCCATCTTCCGCATGAATGCCGTTCTGTCCGAGCAAGTGACGACGCTCGAAGAGGCGACACCGGACCTGCGCGAGGAATTGGCGGCAGATGCCGCGCGTGACTACATCAATGACCGTACGGATGCGATTATTGACCTTCTGGCGGGCGGCGCGACCATGGCCGATCTGGCCGAACGCACGGAAATGGAACTTGGCACCGTGAACTGGACACCGGACACGATTGACGGGATCGCCGCCTATGACGCCTTCCGCGATGCTGCGGCCACCGTTCAGGAAGGTGCCTTCCCCGAAATCATCGACCTTGCGGATGGCGGTATTTTTGCTCTGACACTGGACGGCATCACCCCGCCGACACTGCAACCGCTTGAGGATGTGCGCGATGCGGTCGCGCAAGCCTGGCAGGCGCAGGCCCGCCAGGAGGCAATCCTTGCAAGAGCCGAGGAGATTGCCGCCGACATCCTGCCACTGACGGGCTTTGACACGCTGGGCCTTGACCCTGTGATCGATCAAGGTCTGACACGCCGGAGCTTTGTGGAGGGCACCCCCCCCAACTTCAATGATGTGCTGTTCGACATGTCGATTGGCGAGGTTCGCGTCGTGGACGCCTTTGATCGCGCCCTGATCGTCCGTCTGGACAATATCGCGGCCCCTGACCTGACTGATCCATCGGTCATCGCACAACGCGATGCGCTGGCAGAAAACGCGCGTGCCGGTATCGCACAGGATATCTTTGATGCTTATGCGACGTCGGTGCAGCAACGCACCGAGACATCTCTGAACCAGCAAACCATCAACGCGGTCAACGCGCAATTCTAAGGCGGCCCTATGGCACTCTTGCCCGATTACAACAGTTTCGCCGCACAATATGACGCGGGCGCCAGTCAGGTGGTTTACACACGTATCGCTGCCGATCTGGACACGCCTGTCTCCTTGATGCTGAAACTGTCCGGTGCGGGCAAAAACGCCTTCATGCTGGAAAGTGTCACGGGCGGCGAAGTCCGCGGGCGCTATTCCATCGTTGGCATGAACCCTGATCTGGTCTGGGAATGTCGCGGCACCACATCGCGGGTCAACCGCACTGCCCGCTTTGATGACGCGGCTTTCGAGGACATGGCCGAAGACCCGCTGACCGCCCTGCGGGCATTGATCGCCGAGTCGCGCATTGATCTGCCTGATGGTCTGCCTGCGGCATCGGCAGGGCTTTTCGGGTACTTGGGCTATGACATGATCCGTCTGGTCGAGCATCTTCCCGATGTGAACCCCGACCCCCTTGGCCTGCCGGATGCCATGATGCTGCGCCCCTCGGTCGTTGCGGTACTGGACGGGGTCAAAGGCGACGTGATCCTTGTGGCGCCCGCCTATGTGACGCCGGGCGTGTCCGCCCGCGCGGCCTACGCACAAGCGGCAGAGCGTGTGATGGACGCACAGCGCGCCCTTGAGCGCCCGATGCCCAGCGAAGCCCGTGATCTGGCAGAACCTGCGCAGGTCGCACCGCCTGTCTCGAATTTCGCGCATGAGGCCTATCTGGCCGCCGTCGAAAAGGCCAAGGAATACATCCGCGCCGGTGACATCTTTCAGGTGGTCCCGTCCCAGCGCTGGACGCAGGATTTCGTGGAGCCCCCTTTCGCGCTTTACCGGTCATTGCGGCGCACAAACCCGTCGCCTTTCATGTTCTTTTTCAATTTCGGTGGCTTTCAGGTGATCGGAGCCAGCCCTGAAATTCTTGTCCGTGTCTTCGGCAAAGAGGTCACGATCCGCCCTATTGCAGGCACCCGCCCGCGCGGTGCGACCCCCGCAGAAGACAACGCGAACGAAGCCGATCTGATGGCCGACCAGAAAGAATTGGCCGAGCATCTGATGCTGCTTGATCTGGGCCGCAACGACACCGGCAAGGTCAGCAAAATCGGCACCGTCCGCCCGACCGAGCAATTCATCGTCGAGCGCTACAGCCATGTCATGCACATCGTGTCCAACGTGGTGGGTGAATTGGCCGATGATCAGGACGCCCTCAGCGCCTTCTTTGCAGGCATGCCCGCGGGAACCGTCTCGGGCGCGCCCAAGGTCCGCGCGATGGAGATCATCGATGAGCTGGAACCGGAAAAACGCGGCGTCTATGGCGGCGGGTGCGGATACTTCAGCGCCAACGGCGACATGGATATGTGCATCGCGCTCCGCACAGCCGTGTTGAAGGACGAAAAGCTTTATATTCAGGCCGGCGGTGGTGTGGTCTACGACAGTGACCCCGAGGCGGAATATCAGGAAACCGTGCATAAATCGAACGCCATCCGCAAGGCCGCCGCAGATGCCACGATGTTCCGCGGCAGTGGCAACTAGCGCCTTAACGGCTTTTTGAAGTCCGGCTTTGGCCCTTATTCACCCTGTGAAAGCAGGATCGCCGAGACAGGCACAATCGCAAGTGTCGACTGGTCGAGCTGACCCGCCCACTCGCGTAGCGCTGCGAGTGTTTCCGGCGTCATCCGCCCCATGATCACAACGTCACCGGTCTGGCGCGCACGGAACGCGGCCTGATCCAGCGCGCGCGCAATTGCGCCGCTGTCTTCGCCCTCACCATCAAGATCACGCAGGATCGTCGCGGCAGGCACATCGGCCTGTTCCGCCGCGCGTGTCGCATCGCTCAGCCCACGCTGGACGGTGACAAAGCCAAGGCCGTCAGCCGCCAATATCTGCATCACCTGCGCAGTGACGGCGCGGTCCTGGATCGCGCCTGCGCCCAATGAAAACAGCATCGCGGCTTCGGGCAAGAGCTGGAACGCCGCCTCGAAGGCCACTTCCACATCCGCAGGGCGCGCACCCGAGGGAAGATCAGCCTGAAGTGCCAGCTCAAGCCCCGCCGCGCGATAGGCCGCCATCTTCTCGCCTGCCCCTTCGGCCAGCGCGTTGATCGCAACCGTCGGCGCAAAACCCAGCGCCGCGAGTGCAGGTGCCGCATCCACCATCGCATCGGTATCGACCAGCACAACGGCAATCTTTGGCAGGCCTTCTGTCGCTTCAAACGGTGCCGCAAAGCGCAACAAGGCGGGGGCGTCATCTGGCAATGCGTCGGTCTCGGTGGGCGTCGGTGCGACGGTCTCGGTCTCTTCCGGCTCTGCCCCTGGGCGGTTGATCCGAACCCCGCCTGATGCTTGTGGCAAGGATTGTGCCACAATTACCTGCTGGTCTGACGCGACGGCTGCTTGCTCTGGCACGGTCGTTTCTTGCTCTGAAGCAGTGGCTTCCTGCTCGGGCGCAGGTGTTTCTTCGGGCGATACCATCACGGTCTCGGCTGCGGCAGGAGCCTGCGCGGTCTCAACTGCAGCTTCGCTCACAGGCTCATCACTTGCTTTAACTTCCACCGGCGTGTCCTGTGGAACCTCGGCAACTTCGTTTTGCGAGTTGTCCTCTGCTGCCGGTGCCGCCTCTTGCGGTTCAGGAGCGGGCTCTGCCGCTGGCGCGGTCGCTGTGGTCTCAGCATCCGCAGCAACCGCTTCGGCTTGATCCTCAACAACAATCACAGGCGGCGCAACGGCGGCTGGTGTTTCATCCTGTGCGGCGGCCACAGGCGGCGTCACGTCGAGTGCCTCAACGGCATCATCCGCCAACACAGGTGCTGTGGCCGTCGTTGCCGCTTGCGGTGCTGGCTCTTCCACGGCCGTTACGGCGGGTAATTCGGCGGTTTCCGTCGACACTTCCGGTGGGGTCTCGCTATCCGGCGCTGCAACGCTCAGCGGGACAGAATCTGCGAAATTCGGCACATCTTCAGGGCTGCTGGGGAGCGGCACGGGCAGTTGCGTTGTCGTCACAGCAGGCACCATGTCAGGCGATGCCAACTGCGGTTCGGCAGGACCGGTTGCAAAATCCGGCTGTTCGTTGGCAAGCGAGACGATACCCAAACCAACGCCGCCGCAAATCAGCCCCCAAAGACTGCCCTTTACATAGCCCTTCATCTGCCCACACCTTTTTCTTCGACCTTGACGTGCCCTTGCGTCCCGGCCCATGTATGGCGGGCTTATACCGTTCACTTCACCGGAAACGGTAGCCCTTTTTGTCACATGCGCGGGTTTTTACTATGCTGCTTCTGATCGATAACTATGACAGCTTTACCTATAATCTGGTCCATTATCTGGGCGAGCTGGGTGCGGAAGTCGTGGTCAAACGCAATGACGCGCTTGATGTGCAGGAAGCGATGGCCATGCGCCCCGAAGCGATCATGCTGTCGCCTGGTCCCTGTGATCCGGCACAGGCGGGTATTTGTCTCGCACTCGTGCATGCCGCAGCTGAGGTGAAGATGCCGCTGATGGGTGTCTGCCTTGGCCATCAGGCAATTGGCGAGGCCTTCGGCGGCAATGTCGTGCGGTGCCATGAAATCGTCCACGGCAAAATGGGTGCGATGCATCATACCGGCAAAGGGCTCTTTGCCGGACTGCCAAGCCCCTTTGAGGCCACGCGCTATCATTCGCTGGTGGTGGACCGCGCCAGCCTGCCCGACTGCCTTGAGATCACGGCAGAGCTGGAAGACGGCACCATCATGGGCCTGCAACACCGCGACCTGCCGATCCACGGCGTGCAATTCCACCCAGAAAGCATCCGGTCCGAACACGGCCATCAGCTTCTCCAGAACTTTCTTGCCAACACGAAGGTACCCGCATGAGTGACGCAATGAAGCCGCTGATTTTCGCAGCCTCCGAAGGTCCGCTGTCGCGGTCGCAGGCGGAAGAGGCCTTCGGCTATCTCTTTGAAGGGGCCGCGACCCCTGCGCAAATTGGCGGGTTTCTGATGGCGCTGCGTGCGCGCGGCGAATCTGTCTCCGAATACGCCGCTGCCGCTGCCGTCATGCGCGCGCATTGCATCCCCGTCAAAGCACCCGAGGGCGCGATGGATATCGTTGGCACGGGGGGTGATGGCAAACACACGCTGAATATCTCGACCGCGACCGCCTTTGTTGTGGCTGGTGCCGGCGTGCCGGTTGCCAAACACGGCAACCGGAACCTGTCATCGAAATCGGGCACCGCAGATGTGCAGGGCGCGCTTGGCATCAACGTCATGGTTGGCCCTGAGATCGTGGAACGCGCCATCGCCGAGGCAGGTATTGGTTTCATGATGGCGCCGATACATCATCCGGCGATGAAACATGTGGGGCCTATCCGCGTGGAACTTGGATCAAAAACGATCTTCAACATTTTGGGACCATTGACTAATCCCGCAGGTGTGAAGCGCCAACTAACCGGCGCTTTCGCCCCTGACCTGATCTTTCCCATGGCCGAAACCCTGCAACAGCTTGGCACAGAGAAAGCATGGCTGGTCCACGGCAGCGACGGCACCGACGAGATCACGATCTGCGGCCCCACGGCTGTCGCGGCCCTTGAGGACGGCAAGATCAGGTCCCGCGAAATCCACCCAGAGGATGCGGGCCTTCCGGTCCATAGTTTCCGCGATATCATCGGGGGTACGCCCGAAGAAAATGCCGCGGCCCTGTCGGCCTTGCTCGATGGCGCGACAGGCGCGTACCGTGACGCCGTGCTTTTGAACGCCGCAGCCGCCTTGGTCGTGGCCGACAAAGCCGGTGATCTGAAAGAAGGGGTTGAACTTGCCCGCGACAGCATCGACAGCGGCAAAGCCAAAAAGGCGCTCGCAACACTGGCACGGATTACCTCTGCCGCGTGATGTTTGATCTGACGGATCTTGGCGCGTGGGATGATCTGCCGTTTTTTGCACAGGACCTGCCGGAGATAGCCGCCCGGATTGAGGGGGATCTGCTGCCGCCTCCTGCGCTCACCTTTGCCGCCCTCAAACGCACCCAACCCGATGACACCCGTGTCGTGATCCTCGGCCAGGACCCCTATCATACCCCCGGCAAAGCCGGTGGTCTGGCGTTTTCCATTCCAGATGACTTTGGCGGACGCCTTGACAGCCTGGGCAATATTTTCAAGGAAATTCAGACTGATACAGGCCATGTCCGCACCAAGACCGGCCTTCAGGACTGGGCAGACCAGGGCGTTTTGCTGCTCAATACAGCCCTTACAGTGCCACCGGGCCAACCCAAAGCCCACGCCCGACTGGGCTGGTCAACGCTGGTCACCCAAGCGCTGAAACGTCTCGACGATCACCCCCGCGCCTTTATCCTGTGGGGCGCACCTGCACAGGCCTATGCCAAACACCTTGGCCCCGATCACCTGATCCTGCGCGCACCGCACCCGTCCCCGCTTTCGGCGCATCGCGGGTTTTTCGGGTCGCGCCCATTTTCAAAGGTGAACCAGTGGCTTATTGAACAAGGCCAAGAGCCAATCAACTGGGCGGACCCATGAGCGATATTCTCGAAAAGATCAAAACATACAAACTCGCCGATGTGGCCGCGCGCAAAGCAGCGGTTCCTCTGGCCGAGGTCGAAGCCCGCGCCAAAGAAGCCCCGCCGACACGCGGTTTCGCCGATGCGCTGGCGGGCGCCATCCGTGAAGGGTATGGCCTGATCGCAGAAATCAAGAAAGCCAGCCCTTCAAAGGGCCTGATCCGTGCCGATTTCGACCCGCCCGCGCTTGCCAAAGCTTACGCCGAAGGGGGGGCCACCTGCCTGTCCGTCCTCACCGACGGCCCCTCTTTCCAAGGCGACGACAGCTATCTGACCGCGGCCCGCAGCGCCGTCGATCTACCCGCCCTGCGCAAGGATTTCATGTATGACACCTATCAGGTCGCCGAGGCCCGCGCCCTGCACGCCGACTGCATCCTGATCATCATGGCGAGCGTCAGCGACGCCCAGGCGCAAGAGTTGGAAGAGGCCGCCTTTGCATGGGATATGGATGTGCTGATCGAAGTGCATGACGCGGCAGAACTGGAACGCGCCACACTGCTGAAATCTCCGCTGATGGGGATCAATAACCGCAACCTGAAAACCTTTGAAACCACGCTCGATACCACCCGCACCCTGTCCAAACTGGTGCCCGCAGACCGCATGATCGTCTGCGAAAGCGGCCTGAACACGCCCGAGGAACTGGCTGATATGGCCCGCTACGGCGCGCGTGCGTTCCTGATCGGTGAAAGCCTGATGCGGCAGGATGATGTGGCCACAGCCACCCGGATCCTGCTTGCCAATCCAGCCACAGGGGGCTTGTGATGTCAGGGCTTTCGCATTTCGATTCCGACGGCAAAGCGCATATGGTCGATGTTTCGGATAAACCCGTGACCGCGCGCACGGCGATTGCGGAAGGCTATATCAGGATGGCGCCCGCGACGCTCACACTGATTACCGAAGGCCGCGCCGACAAGGGTGATGTGCTGGGGATCGCGCGGATCGCAGGGATCATGGGCGCCAAGAAAACCGCCGATCTGATCCCGCTCTGCCACCCTTTGCCGATCACAAAGGTCGCGCTTGATCTGACGCCGGACACCGCCCTGCCCGGTATCCGGATTACCGCCACTGTAAAGACAGGCGGTCAAACCGGTGTCGAGATGGAGGCGCTCACGGCCGTCAACATCGCAGCCCTGACCGTTTACGACATGGTCAAAGCCGTACAAAAAGATATGGAAATCGGCGGCATGCGGCTCACCTTCAAGGACGGCGGCAAATCGGGACGGTTCGAAAACCCATGATTTCGGTCGATGAGGCCCTTTCCCATCTCTTCGCGCTGACCACACCGCTGGACGCCGAAGACGTTCCGCTGATCAGGGCGGACGGCCGTGTGCTGGCAAAAGACGCATATGCCACGCGCAACCAGCCCCCTTTCGCCGCCTCCGCAATGGATGGTTATGCGGTTGACGCCAAATCCATTAAAGCCGGCCAGACCTATGAGGTCATCGGCGAGGCTGCCGCTGGCCATGCTTGGCAGGGTAAGGTTGGTCCGGCGCAGGCTGTGCGTATCTTCACCGGCGCGCCCTTACCCGAAGGAACCGATCACGTCATTATTCAGGAAAACGTCACGCGCGCGGGCGACACAATCACCCTAGATGACAGCGCCAATGACACCCCCTTCGTGCGGCCTGCCGGTGCCGATTTCAAAGCAGGCGATGCCATCCGCGCGCCGCGTGTGCTCACCCCGTCCGATATCGCCCTGCTCGCGTCGATGAACATCGCAACCGTGTCTGTCACCCGCAGGCCATCGGTCGCCATTATCGCAACAGGCGATGAACTCGTCCAACCGGGCGAGACACCGGGGCCGGATCAGATCATCGCCTCGAACAGCTACGGGCTCGCAGCGCTTATCCGCCAGCTTGGCGCCGACCCGCGTCTGCTCCCGATTGCGCGCGACACCCGCGCGTCGCTCGCGCTGGCCTTTGATCTGGCCGCGGATGCAGACCTCATTGTCACAATCGGGGGTGCCTCCGTCGGTGATCATGATCTGGTGGGCGAAGTCGCCACCGACAAAGGCATGGACCGCGCCTTTTACAAAGTCGCCATGCGCCCGGGCAAACCGCTGATGGCAGGGCGCATGGGCCGCACCACAATGATCGGCCTACCCGGCAACCCTGTCTCTGCCATGGTCTGCGGGCATGTGTTTCTCGCCCCAATGATCCGCAAAATGCTGGGGATGGGCGCGCAGCCTGCCCTGCGCGAAACCCACGCTCTCGCCAAACCCGCCCCCGCCAACGGGCCCCGAGAACACTACATGCGCGCGCATCTCGGCCCTGAGGGTGTCACGATTTTTGACCGTCAGGACAGCGCGCTGCTCACCGTGCTGGCCGAGGCCAATTGCCTTGCCGTGCGCCCGATCAACGATCCCGCCCGCGACACTGGCGACCAGATCGAAATCATCCGCCTCTGAACCTGGACTTTCCATGTCCCATCAAACTTCCGCCGGAGGCATCCCGGACTATCCGCACGGAACAGCCATCAGTTGACACAAAACAAGAACATGCATAGAACATATGCAAAACGTGGTAATGGAGCAGTCATATGTTGACGAAAAAACAGCTCGATCTTCTGGAGTTCATTCACAAGCGTGTCCAGCGCGATGGTGTCCCGCCCAGTTTCGATGAAATGAAAGAAGCGCTCGATCTGCGCTCCAAGTCCGGTATCCACCGTCTGATTACCGCACTGGAAGAACGTGGTTTCATCCGGCGTTTGGCGCACCGCGCCCGTGCGCTTGAGATCGTGAAACTGCCGGATGCGATGCAGGGCAAGACCGGTTTCCAGCCGCGCGTCATTGACGGGGACAAACCCGACAGCACCCCCGCTGCCGCGATGGCCGTTGAATCCGGTGCGATCGAATTGCCGATGATGGGCCGCATTGCTGCAGGTGTCCCGATCGAGGCAATCAGCGAAGCCTCGCACAACGTCTCTGTGCCGCAGTCCATGCTGGGCAGCGGCGATCACTACGCGCTTGAAGTCAAAGGCGATTCGATGATCGAGGCGGGCATCAACGACGGCGATGTCGTCGTGATCCGTGAAACTTCCGTTGCCGATAACGGTGATATCGTAGTGGCCCTTGTTGAAGGCCATGAAGCCACGCTGAAACGGTTCCGCCGCAACGGCTCTGCTATCGCACTTGAGGCTGCGAACCCTGCCTATGAAACACGGGTGTTCCGTGATGATCAGGTCAAGGTCCAAGGCCGATTGGTCGGCCTGATCCGCACCTACTAGGGGCGCTCCAATTCATCTCGGAAGGGTCGCTTCGGCGGCCCTTTTTTGTTGTGCATAAGGGAGCGTGACGGGCGCGGGCCATGGTCCTTGCCAACTGTTCCACGGGCGCTGCCCTGTCATCTGATGTGCCGTCGTGATCCGCAAGTCACCATTCCCCGCCACATCCAGCGCCAAAGCGCCCGTGTTGCGCAACCGCGCCACATTATAGACCGCGCAGGGACGCGGCCCTGCATCAATCTGGTTGCTGATCAGCACATCGGCCCCATCACAGTCCCGCAATGCCGCGAGAGCTGTTTTGCCGGATACCTGCAACACCTGCCATCCACCCAGATCGGCCCGCGTGACACGCCCCTCGGTCAAGAGCCCGTCACGCGCGGCGGCCACCTCTTGGGCCACGGGCGCGCCATCATTCTCAAGCCAGATATCCGCCACAAAACCATTGCCAGTGGGCTTGGACAGCGCCCGCCCTTCAGCTCCATTCAGCCCAATCAGCGCCCCGCTATCGGCAACAAGCAGCGCGGCGCGCGATGTCTGTTGCCAAAGCACAGCGGCCAGCAAAACGACTGCAATCCCGATCAACCGCCCGCGTCCCACGATCAGCACACAAGCCAGAAGCCCAATGGCCAAGAGCGGCAAGACATACCAATCCGGCGCCACAACATGCCCCAACGCCCCCTCTTGTGCGGATACGGTCCGCGCCACCCACAGGATCCAGCGCAGGCCGAGATCCATCAACCCAAGCCCGATCCACCACAGACCCAAAGGTGCAAGGCAGACCGCCAGCACCGCCGCGGGCATCACCAGAACACCCATCAACGGCACGCTCAGAACATTGGCGATCAATCCGTAGTGGGCAATCTGGTTGAAATGTGCCGCAGCGAAAGGTGCTGTCGCAATCCCCGCAATAAAGGATGACAGGATCACGGACAGAACCGCTCGCGCCCATCGCGGCAGGCGGCGCAAATCAACCTTTCGCAGCGCCCCGAACGCCACGACAAGTGCCGTAGTGGCCGCAAATGACATCTGGAAACCCGGCCCGATCAGGGCCTCGGGTTGCCACAACAGCACGAGAATTGCTGCAATCGCAACCGCCCGCAGTGTCAGCGCCTTGCGCCCCAGCAAGACTGCAACCAGCATAACCGCAACCATGATATAGGCGCGCTCGGTGGAAACGCTGCCCCCCGAGAGGGCCAGATAGAACGCCCCCACGGCCAGCGCACAGACTGCAGCGATCTTCTTGGTGGGCCAACGCAAGGCGATGCCGGGGATCAATGCCAAACCATAGCGGACGACCGCAAAGATAAAGCCCGTCAAAAGCCCCATATGCAGTCCGGAAATGGCCAAGAGATGCGCAAGATTGGAGGTCCGCAAATCGCGCAACGTCTCTTGCCCCATACCGGAGCGGTCACCGGTCATGATGGCAGCGGCAAAAGCCCCCGCCTCGCCCGGGATGGAAGCTTGCACCGCGCGCGACACCGCCATGCGCAGCGCAAAAAGACGTGCGGCAACGGTGGTATTATCGGCCGCGATCAAGCGCAGGACGGGGGTGCGCGTATAGCCCACAGCGCCCAGTTGCATGAACCATGCATGGCGTTGAAAATCAAACCCGCCCGGCTCTGCGGGCCCTGCGGGCGGTGACAGATGCCCCGTCAGGATGATCACATCGCCGGGGGTAAACACCGCAAGCGGTTGTTGTCCGTGGACCGACACACGCACATGGTGCGGTGTGCGGTCAGGCGACATGCGTTCAAGAACCACCCGGTCCAGCGTCAGCCGCACCGCATCGCTGGCCGAGCGATCAATATTCACGATCCGGCCCTCGATTGCCCCATAATAGCGAAAGGTCAGGACCGGCGCCTCGACCGCCGCAACACGCAGCTTGGCAACGCCCGCGCCTGCGACCACCAGAACAAGAGCCATCAGCAAAGGCGCAAAAGCCGTGGGCACCAGACGTGAAGCAAGCAGCAAACCGGCCGCAGCAATGGTGAAACCGGCCATAAGCAAGACATCTGGTTCAAAAGACAGTGCAAAATAGGTGCCGATACCAACGCCGAGACACACAGGCACCCAGCCGATCAATTGCCCGCGTTGCGCCAGAAGTGCGTCCTCGATCCGCGCACGCACTTGTCCTTCACCCCGCAGTCTTCTATCCCACGTCCAAGCCGGGATCTTACCGGAAAGCTGGTTAGCGAAAGGTTAATATACCCATGTCTGTTGTCACACGCTTCGCCCCGTCCCCCACTGGCGCCTTGCATATCGGGGGCGCGCGCACGGCCTTGTTTAACTGGCTTTACGCCCGCGGACATGGCGGCACATTCCTGCTGCGGATCGAGGACACGGACAAAGCGCGTTCCACAGACGAAAACCGCCAGGCGATCCTTGATGGTCTGACATGGCTGGGCCTTGACTGGGATGGCGAACCGACCAGCCAGGCCGCCAATGCCGACCGTCACGCGGCTGTTGCCCACGAACTGCTGGCCAAAGGCGCGGCCTATAAGTGCTTCAGCACTCAAGAGGAAATCGAAGCTTTCCGTGAAAAGGCCCGCGAGGAGAAGACATCCACCCTGTTCCGGTCACCATGGCGGGATGTGGCCGCAGCGGACCATCCTGATGCGCCCTACGTGATCCGCATCAAGGCCCCGCGCGACGGGCAGACAACGCTGCACGATGAGGTGCAAGGCGATGTGACATTCGCCAATAACCAGTTGGACGACATGATCCTGCTACGCTCGGACGGCACACCTGTCTATATGCTGGCGGTCGTGGTGGATGATCACGACATGGGCGTGACGCACGTTATCCGTGGCGACGACCACCTTGCCAATGCCTTCCGCCAGAACATGATCTACGAGGCGATGGGCTGGGCGAAACCGGTCCTTGCCCATATCCCGCTGATCTTTGGCCCTGACGGCAAGAAACTTTCAAAACGCCACGGGGCGACGGGTGCTGCCGAATATCAGGCGCTGGGGTATCCTGCGGCCGGAATGCGCAACTATCTGGCGCGTCTGGGGTGGAGCCACGGGGATGACGAGTTCTTCTCGGACGCGCAGGCCAAGGAATGGTTCGATCTGGACGGAATCGGCAAATCACCGGCCCGGTTCGATTTCAAAAAGCTCGAGAACATCTGCGGCCAGCATATTGCCGTCGCAGACGATGCTGCACTGCTGCAAGAAATGCAGGGTTACCTTGCGGCAACAGGGGCTGAGCCGTTCACCGAGGCACAAAAAAATGGCATGTTGAAAGCAATGTACTGCCTCAAAGAACGGGCCAAGACTTTTCCGGAACTGATTGAAAAGGCTCACTTTGTTCTGACGTCCCGCCCGATTGTACCGGACGAGAAGGCTGCAGCCAATCTGACTGATGTATTCCGTGGTATACTGGGAGAATTGACGCCGCAGTTGCAAAATGCTAGCTGGTCTCGTGACATCCTGGAAGGGGTCGTCGCATCCACTGCCGAAGCTCATGACATGAAACTAGGCAAGCTGGCCGGACCGTTACGGGCGGCTCTCGCTGGACGCGCGGTCTCACCGAGTGTGTTCGACATGATGTTGGTCCTCGGGCAAGATGAAACCATCGCCCGCCTGCAGGATGCCAGCCGCTGATATCTGCGTCATACACGCGTGATTATCCGCTGGTAACCAATGTTGATTGATGCTGCTGCTGCGACTGGATTGGTCGCAGGACCGAAAGGGAATGAAATATGGCTGACACTACTGATACCGCGAAGCTGACGCTCAAAGGCAAGACTTACGAATTGCCCGTATACTCCCCCACGGGCGGACCAGACGTGATTGATATCCGCAAGCTCTACGCCCAAGCCGATGTGTTCACCTATGACCCTGGCTTTACGTCCACAGCAGCCTGCGACAGCACCATCACATTTATTGATGGTGAAAAAGGCGTCCTGCTGCACCGTGGCTACCCGATTGACCAGCTGGCATCCCAGTCGCACTACCTCGAAGTCTGCTACCTGCTGCTTTACGGTGAGCTGCCGTCCTCGACCGAATTGGAAAAGTTCGAATCCCTCGTGACCAATCACACGATGATCCACGAACAGATGCACAACTTCTTCCGTGGTTTCCGCCGTGATGCGCACCCGATGGCCACGATGGTGGGTGTCGTCGGCGCGATGTCTGCATTCTATCACGACAGCACCGATATCAATGACCCGCACCAGCGCGAGGTCGCCACGATCCGTCTGATTGCCAAAATGCCAACCGTTGCGGCGATGGCCTACAAGTACTCCATCGGCCAGCCGTTTGTGTATCCACGCAATGATCTGGATTATGCCGCGAATTTTCTGCACATGTGCTTTGCTGTGCCCGCGCAGGAATACCACGTTGATCCTATCCTCGCGCGCGCGATGGACCGTATCTTCACGCTGCATGCCGATCACGAGCAAAACGCTTCGACCTCGACCGTGCGTCTGGCGTCTTCCTCTGGCGCCAACCCCTTTGCCTGTATCGCGGCCGGTATCGCCTGTCTTTGGGGCCCTGCCCATGGTGGCGCCAATCAGGCCTGTCTTGAGATGCTCAAGGAAATCGGCACCGTCGACCGTATCCCTGAGTTCATTGCACGCGCCAAGGACAAGAACGATCCTTACCGCCTGATGGGCTTTGGCCACCGCGTGTACAAGAACTTCGACCCGCGCGCGACTGTGATGAAGCAAAGTGCCGATGAGGTGCTGGAGCTTCTGGGTGTCGAAAACAACCCCGTGCTGCAAGTCGCCAAAGAGCTTGAGAAACAAGCGCTGGCCGATCCGTATTTTGCCGAAAAGAAGCTGTTCCCGAACGTCGACTTCTATTCCGGCATCATCCTTGAAGCGATGGGTTTCCCGACCTCGATGTTTACCCCGATCTTTGCCGTTGCCCGTACCGTGGGCTGGATTTCGCAATGGGCCGAACAGCTTGCCGATCCACAGTTGAAGATTGGCCGTCCGCGCCAGCTTTATCTGGGCGAGATGGAACGCAAATATGTCGATATCGAAAAGCGCTAAGATTTTGGGGCTGCCTTCGGGCAGCCCTTTTCATTCATGCCCCTTGTGACCAAACGCTTGGTCCTGCGCGCTGCGCGGCAAGGCGACCTGATGGATCTCCATGCGATCTTCAGTGATCCGCGCGCCATGCGCTATTGGTCGACACTACCCCACGACAGCCCCGCGCGCACACAGGAAAACCTTGACCGTTTGATCGCCCATGCCGACGGGTTGCTGACCTATTTCGTGATTGAAAAAGACGGACGCGTGATCGGGACCGCAGGCATGCATCAAGCCGATGAGGTGGGCTTTATCCTGCATCCGGAATATTGGCGGCAAGGCATCATATCCGAGGCGATGGGCGCGATCATTCCGCACCTCTTTGCCGTGACGGATCACGCGCAACTCACCGCTGACGCAGACCCCAGAAATTCAGCTTCTGTTGGTATCCTCAAATCACTGGGGTTCAAGGAGACCCACAGGGCAGAGCGGACATACTGCATCAACGGGGAATGGTCAGACAGCGTGTATTTCGCGCTTCAGCGGCCTTCGTAGACCGCTTTGCGCTTTTCCAGGAACGCGACAACACCTTCCTGAAAATCACGCGTCTTGCCGCAGCGCCCTTGCAGTTTTGCCTCCAGCGCCAGTTGCTCGTCCAATGAGTTCTCGAATGATCCACGGATGGCCTTTTTCAACTGCCGGTAAGCCACCGTCGGACCCTGTGCCAGATGGGCGGCGCGCCCGGCCACATGGTCTTTGAATGTCGCGGCGGGGGCGGTTTCATAGATCATCCCCCACTGCTCCGCCTGTTGCGCGCTGATCTTGTCGGCAAAAAGGGCGGCCCCCATCGCCTTGGCAGCGCCGATCTGGCGCGGCAACCAATAGGTGCCACCGGCGTCGGGGATCAGGCCGATACGGGTAAACGCCTGGATGAAATACGCATCCTCGGAAGCAATGACCACATCCGCCGCCAGTGCGAGGTTCGCCCCGGCCCCGGCTGCGGGACCGTTCACCGCCGCAATGGTCGGCACGCGGCAATCAAAGATCGCCTTCAGCATCGGCACATATTCATCGCGCAGGGTGCGTTCCAGATCAAGCGTCGCCGCACTGCCGCCATCGCCAAGATCCTGACCGGAACAGAACGCCCTGCCCGCCCCTGTCAGGACAACCACCCGCGCGTCTTTCTCGGCGGCTTTGAAGGCGTGGGTGATCTCGGCGCGCATCTGTGTGTTGAGCGCATTCATCATGTCGGGGCGGTTCAGCGTAATCTCTGCGACAGAATTGCGAATGGCGAAGTGAATGGCCTGATAGTCCATGAGCGGGATCCCTTAACAGTTTCCCGACACTCTAGTGAACTGATCCGTTTAGGAAAGCACTACGGCACGTCACGACCGCAGTATTTTCTCCAGTTCCGCTTGTTCGCTCTCGGATAAGGCTGGCGCTGTTTCGCGTTTGGCACGAATGGTGGACCACCCGACGCCCAGTGCGATCAGCAGCAGCACAGGTGCCGCAAGCCACAGCAGGATATTGGCACCCTCGGTCGTCGGCCGCAGCAAAACAAACTCACCATAGCGCGCAACCAGAAAATCAACCGCTTCTTCGTCTGTATCACCGGCAACCAGTCGTTCACGCAGCACGATCCGCAGTTCTTTGGCAAGGGCCGCGTTGCTGGCATCAATATTCTCGTTGCGGCAGACCGGACAACGCAGGCCCTGCGATAGATCCCGCGCGCGCTCTTCCAGAACAGGATCGTCAAGGATTTCACTGGGCTCGACGGACCAGACAGGCCCGCCGAGGAGGAGAAGAATGAGCAAAAGACGCTTCATTCCGCGGGCACCGCCCCGACAGGGTTTTTCTTGGCAGAAGCCGCGCCCACCCGCAAACGCCGGTCAGAGAGCGAGAAGCAGCCACCAAGCGCCATCAGGATCGCGCCGCCCCAAATCCAGTTCGCAAAGGGTTTGAGGTACACGCGCACCGCCCAGCCGCCATTTGCCTGCGGATCACCTACGACAACATAGATATCGCGTACAAAACCGTTCAAAATCGCGGCTTCGGTCGTGGGCATGTTCGCGACAGGATAGAACCGCTTTTCAGGGTGCAGATCGCCGACCTGCGTATCGCCGCGCCAGACCGACATATCGGCCATCGTGGTCATATAGTTCGGCCCTTGTAGTTGGTTGACGTCATCAAGACGGAACTCGAACTGGCCAACGGTCCATGCGTCGCCGATCTGGGCCACACGGATATCTTCCTTTTCCCACGCCAGCATCGCGGCGATACCAAAGATCGTCACACCCATCCCGATATGTGCCGTCGCCTTGCCCCAATCCGCGCGCGGCAGGCGCGCAATGCGGCGCAGGCGCGACATCAAACCGTCGCGACCACTGCGCAACCACAGATCAAGAAGGGCGCCACCAACGACCCAAACACCAAGTGCCACACCCACCGGCCCCAGGGCCGAGTTACCGCTTTGCACCGCGTAAACGAGTGCGGCAATGGCGACAGACAGCACAAGCCACCCCACCAGTGACTTTGACGCCCGCGCCAGATTTCCGCGCTTCCATGCCAGAAGCGACCCGAGCGGCAAGACAATCGCCAGCGCCACCATGAAGGGTGTAAAGGCCGCGTCAAAGAACGGTGGTCCCACGGAAAGCGTCCGGTCAAAGAGCATCTCGGCCACCAGTGGCCAGATCGTCCCGATGAACACCACAAAGCAGCTTACTGACAACAGGATGTTGTTCAGGATCAGCGCGCTTTCACGGCTGACGGTCGAGAAGACGCCCTTTGATTCCATCGCGCCTGCGCGGAAGGCAAAGAGTGTCAGCGCACCCCCAAGAAATACCGCGAGAATGATCAGGATCAGCATGCCGCGCTCCGGGTCGTTTGCAAAGGCATGCACCGAGGTCAGCACGCCCGAGCGCACAATGAACGCGCCAAGCAGCGAGAAGCCGAAGGCCATGATCGCCAGCAGAATTGTCCAGCTTTTCAGCGCCTCGCGCTTCTCGACCACAATGGCCGAGTGCAGCAAGGCGGCCGCGATCAGCCAAGGCATGAAAGAAGCGTTCTCGACCGGATCCCAGAACCAGAAACCACCCCAACCCAGCTCATAGTAGGCCCACCATGAGCCGAGCGCGATGCCAACGGTCAGGAACATCCAGGCCGCCAAGGTCCACGGACGGACCCAGCGACCCCAGGCGGCGTCAACGCGCCCCTCGATCAGGGCGGCAATCGCGAAAGAGAAAGACATGCTCAGGCCGACATAGCCGAGGTAAAGGAACGGCGGGTGAAAGGCCAAACCGGGGTCTTGCAAAAGCGGGTTCAGGTCACGCCCGTTCAGGGGTGGAACTTCCAACCGCAGGAACGGGTTCGAGGTGAACAAAACAAAAGCGAAAAACGCGACACCTATTGCCGCCTGCACCGACAGCACCCTTGCGCGCAATCGCGCCGGCAGGCCGTCACCAAACCACGCGGCACAAGCGCCAAAGAGCGTCAGGATCACCATCCAGAGCAGCATCGAGCCCTCATGGTTACCCCAAACACCCGTGATCTTGTAGATCATCGGCTTGTCGGTATGTGAATTCAGATAGACCAGCTGCAACGAAAAGTCGGATGTCACAAAGGCCCATGTCAGCACCGCAAAGGAAAATGCGGTGAGCAGGAATTGTACGGTGGCCGCGGGTTCGGCCATAGCCATCCAGCTTGCGTTGCCACGGTGCGCGCCGATCATCGGCACGATCATCTGGAAAATGGCAATGCCAAAAGCCAGAATCAGAGCGAAGTGTCCAAGTTCTATCAACATGAACTATAGATAACGCATTTATCTGGCAGGCAACATACCCGAGCAGTCACATATGCGGTACATTTTGGCGCAGGCCTATAGCGCCAGACCACCGCCCACAGCATAGGTCAGCCCGGCCATCAACAGCCCGCCAATTACAAGCCGTACCAACCATTTGAGCGTGTCTTCAATCGCCCCAAGACGGCGGGCCACATTGGCCCTGTGCACCTCATCCACCGCATTACGCATCTCAAGCGCGACGATACGGCGCTCGAGCTGGCTGGCCCAGTTATTCTCCATTTTTGGCCTGCCATTCCGACAGTGCCGGATTATCGGCGGGCCGTGCAGACGGAGCCTGCAGCGCCTTTGACACACTCAGGCTTTGCACCACAGAGCGTTGAAATTCCTGCGATTTCACCTGATGGCGTGCGCCAAAATAAAAACTTACAATCGCCCCCATCAGCCACCAGAGCGGTTCCGGCACCAGCGCAAGGCCCTCCATCCCCTTTGCAAACTGCGTGGGGTTTTGCAACGCCATCGCAAAGAGCCAGATTGTCCCCAACGCAAGCGCAGGACGCGGCAGACGGTTCAGCCCGTCAACGATCCGGTCAAAGAGCCCGCGCTGCGGGCGGGCAAACTCGGCGGCAAGCTGTGTCAGGCTGTCTGTGCGTGCCGACGCATCCCGCACCGCCCCGTTTTCCGCGTTTTCACGGAATATCTGTGCCGTCTCGACGATCACATTGCGATTATCGCCAAAGAGAAAAGACATCACGGTTGGAATCAGACCCATTGTGCAACCCTCGCTTTATGTTGTGCTTCTGTCAGGTGATAGCGGGCGGCAATGAATTCCTCGGCCCGCTTGATCCAACCGCCTTTGCCCCCGTCGCGGCGCATCGCGTATTTGCGGCTCGCCGGACGCCTGTCGGCCAAATCATAGTAATAGTTGCGCCGCGCAATCCCGTAGGCATCGACCAGATGATCGGGGGCAGCGGCCATCGCCTGACGCGTCGCCGCAACCGTTTTGGGCCCGATGATCCCGTCAATGGTCACCTCAATCCGCATATCACACAGCAAGCGTTGCAGGATTTTCACCGCATTGGCCCCTGCGTTCACATACATATCGAAAACACTGGCATGAAGCGGCACAGGCAGACGGTCAATCCGTGGCCCGCGAAAATAATGTTCCACAAAAATCGACACCGCATGGGCGCGTGTCAGCACGCGCACATCGCTGCTGTCAATCTGGCCGTCCTTCGTCAGATCAAGCCCCAAGCGGCGCATGGTATGCACCGTGACGCCAAAATTTGTCGGCCCGCCCGGATCATCTGGGTCGTTAACATAGCCGCCTTCGCGGTCCACGATATCGGTGGCAATTTCGGTGACTGTCGGCATCTTCGCCCCTTCCGTATGGATGGGGCAAAGCCTGCTCTCAATTGGTTAATTCGTGACGATAGCACCGTCCGGATCAACATAGAGACCCTGTTCCTTGAGCGCATCCAGCACTTCGGAAGGCATGTAGGTTTCATCATGTTTTGCAAGAATTTCAACAGCTTCAAAGCGGCCGTTGATGTAGTTCCCTTGCGCAACCATACCCTGACCCTCTTCAAACAGATCAGGCAGGATGCCGGTGTAGACCACAGGCACCACGGCGCCACCATCCGTCACTGAAAAGCTGACCTGCTCGCCCTGACCGCGCACGAGCGAGCCTTCGGCAACCAACCCGCCAATGCGGAAACGCTCATTGGGTGGCGGCGGTGCTTCGGTCACTTCTGAGGGTGAGCGGAAGAACTGGAAGCTGTCATCAGGCAGGAACCAGAGAAGAGCGAGAACCAGTGCCACACTGACGCCCGCCATCGACATCACCTGAACGCGGCGGCGCTTCTTAAGGCTCTTGAGACCACCCGTCATGGGAACACCGGCGCCATCATCAGGCCCTCTGTTTCCGGCAAGCCCAGCATCAGGTTGGCGTTCTGAATCGCCTGCCCCGAAGAACCCTTGGTCAGGTTATCAAGGGCTGCAATCACGATCGCGCGTCCCGGAATACGGTCGGCCACGACACCGATATGACAGAAGTTCGATGCCCGGATATGTTTGATCGACGGATGTTGTCCCATCGGTAGTACCTCAATAAACGGCTCATCCGCATAAGCGGCTTTCAACGTGTTATATATAACGTCAGGATCGCCTTGCACATAGGTGGTGGCCAAAATGCCGCGGTTGGCGGGAATCAGGTGTGGGGTGAACTGGATTTTCACAGGCCGACCGGCAATAGCCGAGAATTCCTGATCGAATTCACCAAGGTGCCGGTGCGTCCCCCCGACCGCATAGGCATGCGCCCCTTCTGACAATTCTGCGTGCAACAGGTTTTCCTTCAGACTGCGTCCTGCGCCCGATACTGCCGCTTTTAGATCAAGGATGATCTGATCCAGATCAATCACGCCCGCCTCAATCAACGGGCGCAGCACATATTGGCCTGTGGCCGCGTTACAGCCCGTGCCCGCAACCAGCCGTGCCGCTTTGATGTCTTCACGGTAAAACTCGGTCAGGCCATAAACCGCTTCTTTTTGCATCTCGGTCGCCGCATGGGCTTTGCCGTACCATTTTTCATAATCGGCAGGGTCGCGCAGACGGAAGTCCGCAGACAGATCGACGATTTTGAGCGTTTTGGGCAGTTCCGCAATCACGGCCTGCGATGTGGCATGTGGCAAAGCACAGAACACCAGATCGACACCGTCGAAATCCATGTCCTCAATGGTGGTCAGTACAGGCAGATCAAGGTGGCGCAGGTGCGGGAATACATCGGCCATGGCCATGCCCGCTTTGGAATTGCCCGACAGGCCCACGATTTGCAGGCCGGGGTGTGTTGCGATCAGGCGGACAAGTTCGGCACCGGTATAGCCGGAAGCGCCCAGAATGGCGACGTTATAGGTCATTTGGTTATCCCTCAGGATGAAAAGGTCTTGAAATCGGTTATGCGGCGGTAAAGGTGATTTTCCGTCGCAGAAACTGTGTCGCCCGATTGGAAACGCGGTCCGGATCACCCGTTGTCAGAAAGGCAGAGTCCATCCCCGGGCCAACCATCTCGGGCCGGCGCTGCAGGTAATCGGCAAGGCTCTCTGCGACCAGATTGGCCTGACTGAAGACTTTCACATGCGGGCCAAGGGCGGCCTGAAATGCCTCTTCCATCAGCGGGTAATGGGTACAGCCCAGCACCGCCGCATCAGGTTCCGGCATCTTGCGCTTGAGCGCATCCACATGGCTGCGCACCAGCGCCTCGGCAAGGATCATATCGCCATCTTCGATAGCATCCACAACACCGCCACAGGCCTGCGCCTCGACATCCACGCCGATCGCGCGGAAGGCCAGTTCACGCTGGAATGCGCGGCTTGAGACCGTGGCAGGTGTGGCAAACAATGCCACATGTTTGACGTCGACTTCGCGTGGTGGCGAGTTGTCGCCCCATTGCCGTTCGGTCAAGGCCTCGATCAGCGGCACAAACACGCCCAACACGCGCTTGCCTTCGGGCACCCAGCCCTCTTGCATCCGGCGCAAAGCGGCTGCCGAGGCCGTGTTGCAGGCCAAAATCACCAGATCACAGCCCGCATCAAAGAGGCGCTGTGTGGATTTGGTGGTCAGGTTGTAGATGTCATCCGGCGTGCGCACACCGTAAGGCGCATGCGCACTGTCACCCATGTAGACAAGCGGAAGATCAGGCAGGCGTTTGGCCACAGCGTCCAGCACCGTAAGCCCGCCAAGACCACTATCGAATATGCCCACTGCCATTGCTGCGTACCTTGTATTTCGCTTCGAACTCATGCCCCAGGTGGGTCGGGTCCACCGGGCTTGTGCTCAACTCATACGTGGCTTTACGCAGAAAATCCATGCATCCTTTGGGGTCTTTTTTGAAACGCTCCAAGGTCGCTTGCGGGATCGGTTCACCGATGACAACGCGGACTGGTTTGTTGATCTTGGCCTTGAATTCACGGATGAACATGCCCGTGCGCAGGGTGCTGTGCAGGTGGCTGGCCAGTTGGAACAGGCGGCTGTTGTGCCCTTCGAAAAACACCGGAACCACTGTTGCCCCCGACTTTGCAACCATCTTGGCGGTAAAGGTGCGCCAGCTGGGGTCCATCGGCTTGGAAAAGGGCGTGGCCGAAGTGGACACCGTCCCGCCCGGGAAAATGCCGATCGCGCCGCCCTCTTGCAGGTAGGCAATTGCTTTCATGCGGGTTTCAAGGTTCAGCTTGGCGGCTTCTTTGGTCTCATCAAAGGAAATCGGCAGGATGATGCGTTCAAGATCGGCCGCCCGCCGGAAAATCCGGTGCGCAAGCACGCGAAAATTGCCCTGCCTGCGCTCGCAAAGGATACGCCCCATCATCAGCCCATCAAGTATCCCGTAGGGATGGTTGGACACCACAATCAGCGGCCCCGTGCACGGGATATTCTCAAGCGATCCGCCAATCACATCCAGTTCGACACCATAGCGGGTGCACATGACCTCCCAGAAATCCGCCCCCGCCGCGACCTCAGCGTCATAGCCTTTCGCCTTGCGGATCAGCCGCAAGCGCCCCGTTGCGTTCTCCATGACACGGATGACCGCACGCCCGGAACGGCGCTTGGCGGAGGAAGCATAGGTAATATCACGGGCGGCATCACGGGCGGTTGCAGGCATGGCAGGGTTATCCAAGAAACGATTCCGGGTCGTTTACCTGCCAAATACGAAAATACCATGACAAAGTGACTATTCCGCCGCCTGCTGCATCGGGGCCGCCCGCAAGACCGCCAAAAGCTCTTCGCGGCGCTTGGCAGCCTTGCGCGCATTCGCCTCTTTTACCGGACCAAAGCCACGAATTTCACGGGGCAAGGCCGCCAAGGCCATCGCCGCATCCCGCGTGTCAGGGCGCATGATTTGAAGGACCTCCGCCATATCCGCCTCGTATTCCTTGATCAATGCGCGCTCCATCCGGCGCTCGGCTGTGCGCCCGAACGGATCAAAGGGCGTACCACGGAGGAATTTCAGCTTCGCAAGCTTCGGAAACGCCCAGGCCATGCGCTGGCCGAATTCCTTTTTGGCAGGCCGCCCGTCTGGGCCTGTCTTGGTCAGCATGGGCGGGGCAAGGTGATAGGTCAGCTTCAGATCGCCATCAAACTCGGCCTTTGCCTTTTCTTCGGTCTGCGTCAGCAGGCGTGCCACCTCGTATTCATCCTTGTACGCCAAGAGCTTGTGATAGCCTGTTGCGACCGCAGCGCGCATCCCGTCATCCATGAAACGGTCCACCATCTTACGATACCGCTTGGCCAACCGCTTGCCCTGATAGGCCACCAGATGCGCCTCGCGGAAGGCAATTTTCTCGGCCGTGGATTTGGGCAATGCCACAACATTCGGCGTCAGCAAAGCCTGCGCATCCGCCGGATGCAGATAGGCCCAGCGGCCCAATTCGAAGGCACGGATATTGCGCTCCACAGCAGCACCATTCAGCTTAATCGCCTGCAAGATCGCATCGTACCCCACTGGAATTGCACCCATTTGCCAAGCCGCCCCAAAGACCATCATGTTTGAATAGATGCTGTCGCCCAAAAGCGCCTTGGCCAGATCGGAGGCATCAAACATCGCCAAACCATCCGACAAACGCGCGCCAAGCGAGACCTTCAATTCATCACTTGGCAGCCGGAATTCGGTATTACGGGTGAAATCGCCAGTGATAATCTCATGGCTGTTTACCACACCTTTGGTGCGCCCCGTTTTCATCAACCCCAGTGTTTTGGCACCCGCAGAGACGACCAGATCACCGCCAATCAGCGCGTCACACTCACCTGTTGCGACGCGGATCGCGTTGATATCGCTCGGCTTCTCGCCGATCCGGCAATGGATATGCACCGCGCCGCCCTTTTGGGCCAGCCCCGCCATCTCCATCATGCCCGCCCCTTTGCCGTCGATATGCGCGGCCATCGCCAGCACAGCGCCGATGGTCACAACGCCGGTGCCACCAACACCCGTAATCACGACATTATGGGTGCCATTGATCGCAGGCAGCACAGGGTCCGGCATGTCGGGCAGATCAACGTCCGCTGTCGCCTCCTTGCGGATTTTCGCGCCTTCGATCGTCACAAAAGACGGGCAGAACCCTTTGACACAAGAGAAATCCTTGTTGCACGACGACTGGTCAATCGCACGCTTGCGGCCCAGTTCCGTTTCAACCGGCACGATGGACACGCAGTTGGATTGCACCCCGCAATCGCCGCAGCCTTCACAGATATCGGTATTGATAAAGACCCGCTTGTCAGGATCAGGAAACTGACCGCGTTTGCGACGGCGGCGTTTCTCCGCGGCACAAGTCTGGACATAAACTATGGCAGACACACCTTTGTATTTGCTGAATTTCTCTTGGACGATCGGCATCTCTGCCCGCTCATGCACATCCAATCCCTTGGGAAAGCGTGCAAGGTCGATATCTTCTTTCTCATCATAGACAAGGGCCACGTTGCGCACCCCCATCGCCTGAATTTCGCGACAAATCTGATCGGCGGTCAGCCCACCATCATTGCCCTGACCGCCCGTCATGGCCACCGCATCATTATAGAGGATTTTATAGGTGATATTGGTTCCCGCCATCAGCGCGAACCGAATGGCCTGCACGCCTGAATGATTGTAGGTACCGTCGCCCAAGTTCTGGAACACATGGTCGCGGGTCGAGAACGGCGCCTCGCCGACCCAGTTCGCGCCTTCGCCCCCCATCTGGGTAAAACCAACGGTTTCGCGGTCCATCCACTGCACCATGTAGTGACAGCCGATGCCCGCATAGGCGCGCGATCCTTCGGGGACTTTGGTGGACGAGTTATGCGGACAGCCCGAACAGAAATAGGGCAACCGCTGCGCAATCTCGGGCGCGTTGTCGGCGCGGCGCGCCTCGGCCAGTTGCGCAAGGCCCGCCTCAACACCCGCCGATCCACAGCCCTCTTCCACCAAGATGCCGCCCAGTTTTTCGGCGATCACTATCGGGTTCAGATCCGCCTTGGTCTGGAACACCTCTTCGCGGCGCCCAGCGGAATGTTCATCGCCCTTGTGCCAGCCGTAAACCCGCCGCCCGTTGCGGTCGTCAAACAGCGCCTCTTTGACCTGCACTTCGATCAGCTTGCGTTTTTCCTCGACCACCACAATCAGGTCGAGCCCTTCGGCCCATTCATGGAACGACGCCATATCCAGCGGCCAGACCTGCCCCACCTTATAGGTGGTGATGCCCAGCCGTTCGGCCTCGGCCTCATCAATATTCAGCAATGCCAGCGCGTGCTGCAAATCCAGCCAGTTCTTGCCAGCCGCAACAAAGCCGATTTTTGCACCGGGCTTGCCCCATTTGCGCTGGTCCATCTTGTTGGCCCTGCTGAACGCTTCGGCGGCAAAGCGTTTATGGTCAATCATCCGCGCCTCTTGCAGCTGCGGTGTATCAACAAGGCGGATATTCAAACCGCCCTCGGGCAAGTCCAGCTCGGGGCGCACAAAGGACATCCGGTCGGGATCACCGTCTACCACGGACGTGACCTCGATTGTGTCTTTCATCGTCTTCAGGCCGACCCAGACGCCGGCAAAGCGTGACAGCTCCCACGCATAAAGCCCGTAATCGAGTATTTCCTGCACGCCCGCCGGCGACACAATCGGCATATAGGCATCAATCATCGCCCAGTCCGATTGGTGCAGCGTGGTCGAGCTTTCACCGGTATGGTCATCGCCCATCGCCATGATCACCCCGCCGTGGGGCGACGTGCCTGCCATATTGGCATGGCGCATCACATCACCCGAACGGTCCACGCCCGGCCCTTTACCGTACCACAGGCCGAAGACACCGTCGTATTTGCCTTCACCCCGAAGCTCTGCCTGCTGACTGCCCCAAAGGGCGGTGGCAGCAAGATCTTCGTTCAATCCGGGCTGAAAGGTGATCTGCGCAGGCTCAAGCACATCTTTCGCCCGTGTCATCTGCATATCAACGGCACCCAGCGGCGATCCGCGATAGCCGGTCACATAGCCTGCGGTATTCAACCCCGCCTTTTCGTCCCGCGCGCGCTGCATCAGCATCAGACGCACAAGCGCCTGTGTGCCGTTCAGCAAAATCTGGTGTTTCGTCAGGTCATAACGATCATTGAGCGACACATTCTGATGTGACATCCCGCACCTCCCCGCGCGTCGAATATCCCTCAACTATAGGTCAAAATTGCTGACCTACAAAGCACAAAATAAATCAGATCGTGGTTTGCATAAAAACATCCGTTTCGGGTAATGTCTGTAAATCAAATACAAGAAATTATTTTTAAAAAGGCCGTTATGGACTGGGATAAACTAAGAATCTTTCACGCCGTCGCGGATGCGGGATCGCTGACGCACGCCGGAGATACACTGCACCTGTCGCAATCGGCGGTCAGCAGACAAATTCGTGCGCTGGAAGAATCACTCAACACAACACTGTTTCACCGCCATGCGCGCGGCCTGATCCTGACGGAACAGGGCGAATTGTTGTTTGACGCCACCAAAAGCATGAACAAACGGCTCGAGGCCGCCTCAGCACGCATCCGTGACAGCGAAGAAGAAGTATTTGGCGAATTGCGCGTCACCACGACCACCGGCTTTGGCACGCTCTGGCTCGCCCCACGCCTGCCCAAGCTCTACGAACTCTACCCTGATCTGAAAATCGACCTGATGCTGGAAGAACGCGTCCTTGACCTGCCCATGCGCGAGGCTGACGTGGCGATCCGCATGAAAGAGCCCTCGCAGGCAGACCTGATCCGCAAGCGGCTGATGTCGGTCAGGATGCGCCTCTATGCGTCGAAAACTTATCTGGAAACCAACAAAGCGCCAGTCGAGATATCGGATATCTCTGACCACAGGCTGATCTGTCAAAGCCTCAATTCCATTCAGGTCGCTGCGGGGGCCACACTGCTGCAACACCTGATGACCTATGACATTCCCAACACGTTCACGGTGAACAACTATTTCGGGGTGCTTCAGGGGGTGATCAACAATATCGGCATCGGCGTCCTTCCTGACTACCTGACCGAGGATTTCCCCGATCTTGTCCGCGTCCTGCCGGATCTGGAAAGCGGCGAAGTGCCCGTTTTCCTCGCATATCCCGAAGAATTGCGGCAATCCAAACGCATCGCGGCCTTTCGCGACTTCGTTCAGGACGAGATTTTCACGCATCGGCGGAAAATGCGTGAAGCGGTCGAAATCTAGCCCGAGACAACCCTAAGAAGAATTTCGTTTCAAAAACAACGCCAAGCCCCTCACGCATGTAAACCGAGCCGCAAGCTATGCATTGAGGACATAGCGGCATTGCGAAAATTTGACCCATTTTTTCTTGATTGGTCAAAAAACGCACCCTATTTGATCTCTCGAAGGCGACGATGCGATAGCGCTCATCACCTTCACCTCCCTGTTGGACTTCGCCGGGCCTTGTGCCCGGCATTTTTTTTGGCGCCGTGCCGTCCGTGCCGGCATTCCGGAAATACCGCATCAGCACGTTTCTAAAGCGCACAAATCAACAGCTCTCTTTCCCTCTTACGCGCAACCCCGTAAAACACGCGCGACTCAAGCGCGGGGGACCAAGATGCAAGAGCCAGCAATCACCGAAGACCTGATCGCAGCCCATGGGCTTTCGCCTGATGAGTATCAGCGCATCCTTGAGATCATAGACCGCGAACCGACCTTCACAGAACTCGGCATCTTTTCGGCAATGTGGAACGAGCATTGCTCTTACAAGTCGTCCAAGAAATGGCTGCGGACCCTGCCAACGACAGGCCCCCAAGTGATCTGTGGCCCCGGAGAAAACGCAGGTGTCGTTGATATCGGTGACGGGCAAGCAGTGGTTTTCAAAATGGAAAGCCACAACCACCCCAGCTACATTGAACCTTACCAGGGGGCGGCCACAGGCGTCGGCGGTATCCTGCGTGATGTGTTTACCATGGGCGCGCGCCCGATTGCGGCGATGAACTCGCTCTCCTTCGGTGAGCCGGCACACCCTAAAACACGGCAGCTGGTCAACGGCGTGGTCGCCGGTGTCGGCGGCTACGGCAACTGCTTTGGCGTGCCCACCGTGGGCGGCGAAGTGCGCTTTGATCCCGCCTATAACGGCAACTGCCTTGTGAATGCCTTCGCCGCAGGCCTCGCGGATGCGGACAAGATTTTCTACTCCGCCGCCTCCGGCGTTGGCATGCCCGTGGTGTATTTGGGCGCCAAGACGGGCCGCGACGGTGTCGGCGGTGCGACAATGGCCAGCGCCGAATTCGACGACACCATCGAGGAAAAACGCCCCACTGTGCAGGTCGGTGATCCCTTCACCGAAAAACGCCTGATGGAAGCCACACTGGAGCTGATGGCCACCGGCGCCGTGATCTCGATCCAGGATATGGGCGCCGCTGGTCTCACTTGCTCTGCCGTGGAAATGGGCGACAAGGGCGGTTTGGGTGTGAAACTCAACCTGAATGCTGTTCCCCAGCGTGAAGAGAATATGACCGCCTACGAGATGATGCTGTCCGAAAGCCAGGAGCGCATGTTGATGGTGCTCAAGCCCGAGCTTGAGGCCGAGGCGCGCGCCGTGTTCGTCAAATGGGACCTCGACTTTGCCATCGTCGGCGAAACAATCGCAGAAGATCGTTTCATCATCGAGCACAATGGCAAGATCATGGCCGATCTGCCCTTGGCCACGCTCTCCGGCTCTGCCCCCGAATACGACCGCCCGTGGGAACCCACACCCCCTGCGGCCCCATTGGGCGAGGTGCCGGGTGTGCATCCCATCGACGGGCTGAAGGCACTGATCAGCAGCCCCAACTATGCCGGCAAACAATGGGTGTATGAGCAATATGACCAACAGGTCATGGGCGACACCGCGCGCACCCCGGGTGCCGGTTCGGGCATCGTGCGCGTGCATGGCACCGAGAAATCGCTTGCCTTCACCAGCGACGTTACCCCCCGCTATGTCAAAGCCAACCCCTTTGAGGGTGGCAAACAGGCGGTGGCCGAGGCGTACCGCAACCTGACCGCCGTGGGTGCGACCCCCTTGGCAACGACCGATAACATGAACTTCGGCAACCCCGAAAAGCCCCAGATCATGGGGCAATTCGTGGGCGCGATCCAAGGCATCGGCGAGGCTGTCAAAGCGCTCGACATGCCGATCGTGTCGGGCAACGTGTCACTTTATAATGAAACCGACGGCAAGGGCATTCTGCCCACGCCCACCATCGGCGCCGTCGGCATCATCCACCACCCCGATCACATGATCACCGGCGATATCCGCGAAGGCCATGTGCTGCTGGTGCTTGGCGAAACCGCAGGCCACCTCGGGCAATCCGCGCTGCTTGCGGAAGTTTACGGGCGCGCCGAAGGCGATGCGCCTCCCGTCGATCTTGCCGCTGAGAAAGCGCATGGTGATTTCATCCGCGCCAACCACGCCTATATCAAGGCTTGCACCGACCTCAGCGACGGCGGTCTGGCCCTTGCGGCCTTCGAATTGGCCGAGGCGGCAGGGGTCGGGATCACGCTGGATGCCGAAGACACACCAACCCTCTTTGGCGAGGATCAGGCGCGCTACCTGATTGCCTGCAACTTCGATCAGGCCGAAGCACTGATGATCGCGGCCAGTCAGGCAGGCGTTCCGCTGGCGACAGTGGGCAAAGTGGGCGGCGACCAGATCACCTTTGGCAGCCAGAGCGCACCGCTCTCAGAACTCAGCCGGGTGTTCCGCACCTCATTCGAAAACGCGGTCGCCTGATTATCATCTTGCCCAAAATACTCCCGCCGGAGGCATCCCCACTTGTCCCCCGGCGCAAGCGGCCCTAATTTAGAACCAACCGACCAAAAGGACCGCAAATGCCTATCACCGCCTTCGAGATCGAGACCCTCCTGCGCGAAACCTTCCCTGACGCCACAATCAACGTGCAGGGTGACGACGGGTCCCATTTTGCTGCCGAAGTCATCGACGAAAGCTTTCGTGGCAAGAACCGCGTTCAACAGCAACGGGCCGTCTATGCCGCGCTCAAAGGCAAGATGGATGGCAGCAATGGCGAGTTACACGCGCTCGCTTTGACAACCAAAGCGCCCAACTAGCCCAAATTTTTTGAAAAATTTGGCCCAAAGTCTTCAAAGACTTTGACGCCGAGCAAGAGGACCGAAGAACATGACAGCCCAAGACAAGATCAAAGACACCGTCACAACCAACGATGTGGTTCTTTTCATGAAAGGCACCAAAAGCATGCCGCAGTGCGGGTTCTCGTCCCGTGTCGCAGGCGTTCTGAATTTCATGGGGGTCGAATATGCCGATGTGAACGTGCTGGCCGATGACGACATCCGTCAGGGGATCAAGGACTACTCTGACTGGCCGACCATCCCGCAGCTTTACGTCAAAGGCGAATTCGTCGGCGGCTGCGACATTATCACGGAAATGACGCTTTCGGGCGAACTCGACACGCTGTTTTCAGAAAGCGGTGTCGCATTCGATAAAGACGCGGCCGAAAAGATCCGCGAAGCAAACAGCTAACAAAGAAAGAGGCGGGCGCCCTGCCCGCCTTTTGTCTATCGCGCCTCGACCTGATCCGCCAAAGCTTCGGCCCGCGCCGCGATCTCTGCCAAAGCATCCGTCACAGCCGCAGGCACCACAGGCACCTCGACACGCAGGGGCGCAGGTGCCGGTTGGCTTTGCAGGTTTTCCATCTGCGCGCGCATATTGGCCGCTTCTGTTTCCAGCTGCCGCACCTTGTCTTCAAGTGATGCGGTCTTATCCGCCAGCATCAGACCGGCCATCAAAAGCATGCGCCCCTCGGGCATCCGGCCAATCTGATCCGCCAGATGGCTGGCTTCCGCATCCAGCATCGCCGCGGCGGAATGCAGGAAATGCTCTTCGCCGTCCTGACAGGCGACCTCAAAGGTCCGCCCCCCGATAGCAATCTCAACCTGCGGCATGGGATGTCTCCTCGATCAGGGGCTTCAATTCGTCCAGAATGGCATCAATCTCGGCCGCATCGGCAGAACGCTGTGCGCTCAGGGCCTTGATTTCGGCATTAACGGCCGCATCATGCAATTCGGGCGCAAGGCCTGTGGTCACAGCCTCGCGCAGCTTTGCATTCATCTCGCGCAACTGCACGTTCGAGGCGCGCAATTGCTGCAACTCCTCGTCCAGCTTCATCAGATGCTTGCTTTGTGTCTCGGCACGCAGGGTCAGGCTGGCCACCTGCGTATCCTGACGCTCTTTCAGGACACGGACACGTTCAACCAGTTCGGCGTTTTGCGCGCGCTCCTGATCAAGGGCCGCTTGCAACGCGGGATCGGCGGCAGTCTGCCCACCGGCGGCATCAAGGCCCTGCCTGATCCGGTCTAGCGCTGCGGTGATGCGGCTTTCCAATGTACTGATATCACTCATCCGCCCGTCCTTTCATGGCGCAACAGGCGCGCCCGTCTTTGCCATCGTCTTTGCAACCAGTTGTTTTTCGGCCCGACTGCCCCGGCCGAGAGAGCCGAATCGTGCCTGTTGAGAACAAGCGTATGCCAACAATGGCCCTGCCGCAAACCACAGCGTGCCAAGAATATGAGTAACTTAGCCGTCACGCTTGATCTTGGGTTCGGTCCTGATATGACGCTGCCAACGCCTGACGTTCACCATTCGTAATTAGGACCTGATCACTTGGATATTGCAGCCCTGCGCACCGCACACCCCGACCACTGGATGAAAGCCACCGCCATCCGTACCCTCACGCTGGATGCGGTCGCCGCAGCGAACTCCGGCCACTCCGGCATGCCGATGGGCATGGCCGATGTGGCAACTGTGCTCTTTGAAAAGCACCTCAAGTTCGATCCCAAAGCACCACACTGGCCAGATCGGGACCGCTTTATCCTCTCCGCAGGCCACGGCTCGATGCTGCTCTATTCCCTCATGTACCTCACCGGATACGAGGATATGCCGCTTGAGCAGATCAAGGACTTCCGCCAATGGGGTGCCCGCACCGCAGGCCACCCTGAATTCGGCCATGCGCGCGGGATTGAGACAACGACAGGTCCACTGGGCCAGGGGATCGCCAATTCGGTCGGTTTCGCCATCGCAGAGGAAATCCAGCGCGCCACATGGGGCAAAAAAATCATTGATCACCACACCTACGTCATGGCCGGCGACGGCTGCCTGATGGAGGGCGTGAGCCAGGAAGCGATTGCGCTGGCGGGCATGCAGAAACTCTCGCATCTGATCGTGTTCTGGGACAACAACAACATCACCATCGACGGCACCGTCGATATCGCCGACATCACCAACCAACCGATGCGGTTCGAGGCCTCGGGCTGGCACGTCCAGTCCATCGACGGCCATGATCCAGAGGCCATCGACGCGGCCATCATCGCCGCGAAAAAGGACCCGCGTCCGTCCATGATCGCCTGCAAAACCCATATCGCATTGGGCCATGCGGCACAGGACACCTCCAAAGGCCACGGCGCCCTGACCAACGCCGACCAGCTGAAGGCCGCAAAAGAGGCTTACGGCGCGCCGATGGGTGATTTCGAAGTCGCAGCCGATGCGCTCAAGCAATGGGCCGAGATCGGCGCACGCGGGGCCACGGCCCACAAAGAATGGCACGACCGTTTCAACGCACTCTCTGCCAATAAACAGGCCGAATTCAAACGCATCTATGCCGGTGAAGCACCCAAGCGCTTGTCCGCCACGATCCGCGCGCTGAAAAAGCAGATCAGCGAAGGCGCGCCATCCGTCGCGACCCGCAAATCATCGGAAATGACCCTCGAAGTCATCAACCCGATCATGCAGGAAACCATTGGCGGTTCGGCGGACCTGACAGGGTCCAACAACACGCTGACCAAGGACATGGGCACATTCCACCCTGACACCCGCAAGGGCCGTTACATCTATTACGGTGTGCGCGAACACGGGATGGCAGCGGCCATGAACGGTATGGCGCTGCACGGCGGTGCGCGCGCTTATGGCGGGACGTTCATGTGCTTCACCGATTATGCACGCGGTGCAATGCGTCTGTCCGCGCTGATGGGTGTGCCGACCACTTACGTCATGACACACGACAGCATCGGCCTTGGCGAAGACGGGCCGACACACCAGCCAGTCGAACACCTCGCCATGCTACGGGCCACGCCAAACATGAACGTCTTCCGCCCTGCCGATACGGTGGAAACCGCAGAGGCATGGGAAATTGCGCTCACATCGCAGAAAACGCCCAGCGTGCTGGCCCTGACACGTCAGAACCTGCCAACGGTCCGCACCGAGCATAAGAACAAGAACATGGTCGCGCAGGGCGCCTATGTGCTGGCCGACGCCGAGGGCAAACGCCAAGCGATCCTGCTGGCCACAGGCTCCGAGGTCAGCATCGCGCTGGCCGCGCGTGATCTGTTGCAGGCTGAAGGGATCGGCACCCGCGTTGTGTCAATGCCGTGCTGGGAACTCTTCGAAGAGCAGGAAGAGAGCTACCGCAAGCGTGTCCTGCCTGGTGGCCCTGTGCGCGTCGCGATCGAGGCGGGCATCCGCTTTGGCTGGGACCGCTGGTTGTTCGGCGAGCGCGGCAAGCGCGAAAAATCCGGCTTTGTCGGCATGCACGGCTTTGGCGCATCTGCCCCGGCCGAGCGTCTGTACAAGGAATTCGGGATCACCGCCGAGGATACGGCCGCAAAGGTCAAGTCTTTGATCAAGTAAACAATGAACGCCACTGCGATGACATGGATGAAAGTCGGCACCGCAGTGGCGACAATGGGGCTCGTAGCGCTTGTCAGCTGCACGCCCGACACACCGCCCATTGTTGCATCAACCGACGACGTTGACGTTTTTGCAAGAACGGTGCTGAACAGCGTGCAGGCGCGGTCGATTGCGCAAAGCCGCGAATACTGCGGCTATATCTTTCTTACGACGGATGGCGGGATGGCCGCAACCGCGCCAAGGGCCGGTCAGGAAGACTATTGCGATCTGCCCGCCCCCGACGCAAACGTCATTGCCTCTTACCACACGCATGGCGGCTATTCGGACGTCTATGACAACGAGGTGCCTTCGCTTGATGATATGCGTGGCGATATCGAAACGGGGATCGACGGATATATCAGTACCCCCGGCGGACGACTGTGGCTGATCGACCACGAGCTGCGCATCGCACGCCAGCTGTGCCGCGCGCCCTGCGTCACGACGGACCCGGATGACAATCCCGACGACGCAGGTTACGTGCCGCGCAGCTTTACGCTGGAAGCACTCGAAGCACGGTTCGACTAGCTGCGGCTGAACAGCACAGGAAACCAGTCTTCGCGCAGCTTTTGCCCCGGCACCATGCCATGCCCCGGAAACGGCGGCGATGTTGGTCCGGGCCGCGCGACATAGCGCGCATCATCACCCAGCAGACGCAAGGAAAAGGCACGGCGACGCGCCTTGGCCTCATTGCCGCGTGCCCCATGCAGTATGCGGTAGTGAAACGCCACCGCATCGCCCGGTTCCATCGCGAATTCAACAATCTCCATCCCTTCCGCATCGGGATCGGGTACCGGCATGAAATCCTTGTCATCGGGATAAAAATCCGTCTCTGACAGCCACCGCGTCGGCAAGACCTCTTTGGGCCATTTGTGCGATCCCGCAACACAGCGCAGCGACGCTTCACGGACAGGATCAAGCGGCGACCAGAAACTCACGGTCTGCTGACCTTCCACAAAATAATAGGGGCTGTCCTGATGCCACGGCGTCGGCTTTGAGGTGCCGGGCTCTTTGACCAGCACATGATCATGGAAGAGCTGGCAGGTCTGCGACCCCATCAAATCTGCGGCCACCTCGGCGGCAGGCGAATGGCGGGCAGCATCTTCAAACGGGGAAATCCGGTTCCAGTTGCAGTAATCGTCGAAAAAACGCCCTGCTTCACCGTCATGCAGGCTTTCGGCGGCATAGGGCCCGGGCTCTGCCATGTTGGTGGCAATGCCTTCACGCAGCGGCTCTACCCAATCGGCAAACAGGCCCTTGATCAGGACAACCCCGTCGCGCTGGTAGGTCTCGATATGGTCTTGCGTAATGAGCGGATGCATCTGGTGTCCTTTCAGCTGTCCCTTCTTACGCAATCAAACCATGATTCGACAGCCGCACTGATTGTTTGCGTTAACATCCCTTTGGTCCTCAATCGCGTTATCGCTAACACCAAATGTTATCGTTAACATATTGATGAATAACACGTTTTTCGTTCCCCTCGGACGTACACCTGCGTATACCACTTGCAACGACGACAGAGCGGCAAGGAACTTCAGCTATGACAGTGACCATCGGGATTAACGGGTTCGGGCGTATCGGACGCTGCACTTTGGCCCATATCACCGAGGCCGCGCGCAACGATGTGCAGGTCGTCAAAATCAACGCCACCGGTCCGATCGAAACCAACGCGCATCTGCTGAAATACGACAGCGTGCACGGCCGCTTTGGCAGCCCGATCACTGTGAAGGGCAACACAATGGATCTGGGCCGCGGCCCGATTGATGTGATGTCGACCTACGATCCCGAAGAGCTTGATTGGGATGGCGTCGATGTGGTGCTGGAATGTACCGGCAAATTCAACGATGGTCTGAAATCCAACATCCACCTGACGCGCGGTGCGAAAAAGGTTCTGATCTCGGCCCCCGCCAAGAACGTGGACCGCACCGTCGTTTACGGCGTGAACCACCGCGAACTGATCGCAACCGAAAACATGGTGTCGAACGGGTCCTGCACGACCAACTGTCTGGCGCCGCTGGCCAAAGTCCTCAATGATGCCATCGGCATTGAACGCGGCATCATGACAACGATCCACAGCTATACCGGCGACCAGCCGACACTGGACCGTCGCCACAGCGATCTTTACCGCGCGCGTGCCGCCGCAATGGCGATGATCCCCACCTCGACCGGTGCGGCCAAAGCCCTAGGAGAGGTGCTGCCGGAACTCGCAGGCAAACTCGACGGCACCGCCATGCGCGTCCCTACCCCCAATGTCAGCGCGGTCGATCTGACATTCGAGGCCGGCAAGTCCGTCACCGTCGAGGAGGTCAACGCCATCGTCGCCGAAGCGGCCTCTGGCTATATGGGCATGGTGATGTCCTACGACGACGAGGCAAAGGTCAGCATCGACTTCAACCACACCACCGAAAGTTCGATCTTTGCACCGGATCAAACCAAGGTCGTGGGCGGCCGTACCGTGCGGGTGCTGGCATGGTATGACAACGAATGGGGCTTTTCGGCGCGTATGGCCGATGTTGCGGCCACCATGGGGCGCTTGCATTAAACACAACCTGCAAGGCACAAAACGCTGCAAGCCCGCTCACGCGGGCTTTGCCATTTGTGGCATCTGGGCTAAACCTCGGCCCATGACAAATACCATTGCTGTTCTTCTTGGTCTGTTCTTGGTCGCCTTGCTTGGTTTTGACTACCTGCAGTACGACGGGACATATGCGCTGTTTCTCTCGCGCAAATTTGTCGAACTTATCGAGTGGCTCGCGTTTTGGCGCTAAAGGCGATCAACGGTTGACCTTTCCGTATAAATCGCAATGTTAGCGCCAACATTGACCCTGAGGAGAGTACCATGGCCGTCAAAGTAGCAATTAACGGATTTGGCCGCATCGGCCGCAACGTCCTGCGGGCAATCGTCGAAAGCGGGCGCACCGATATCGAGGTTGTCGCGATCAACGATCTGGGACCGGTCGAAACCAACGCACACCTGCTTCGCTTTGACAGCGTGCACGGGCGCTTCCCCGCCACGGTGACGACAACCGAAACCACCATCGACGTGGGGCGCGGACCGATTGAGGTGACTGCCATCCGCAACCCCGCAGACCTGCCTTGGTCGAACGTGGATGTTGTGATGGAATGCACCGGCATCTTCACAAGCAAAGAGGCCTGCCAGGCGCATCTTGATAACGGATCAAGCCGTGTTCTGATCTCGGCCCCCGGCAAGGACGCAGATAAAACAATCGTTTACGGCGTGAATGACGGGATGCTGACGGCTGACGATATCATCGTCTCGAACGCTTCCTGCACCACCAACTGCCTGTCGCCCGTGGCCAAGGTGCTGAACGATGCGATCGGCATCACCAAAGGTTTCATGACTACAATTCACAGCTACACAGGCGACCAGCCGACGCTGGATACGATGCACAAAGACCTTTACCGCGCCCGTGCAGCCGCCCTGTCCATGATCCCCACCTCGACCGGTGCGGCCAAAGCCGTGGGCCTTGTGCTGCCGGAACTCAACGGCAAACTTGACGGTGTGGCGATCCGTGTGCCAACGCCCAATGTGTCGGTCGTGGACCTGACATTCGAGGCCAGCCGCGCCACGACCGTCGAAGAGGTGAACGCCGCCATCATCGCCGCCGCCGATGGCCCGTTGAAGGGAATCCTCGGCTATACCGACCTGCCGATGGTCAGCTCGGACTTCAACCACGACCCCCATTCCTCGATTTTCCATCTGGATCAAACCAAAGTGCTGGACGGTAACATGGTGCGGATCCTGACGTGGTACGACAACGAATGGGGCTTCTCGAACCGCATGTCGGATACAGCCGTTGCGATGGGCAAGCTGATCTAATCCAGCCACCTTAGACGTGAAAAAGCCGGTCCCCTGGATCGGCTTTTTTTTGTGCAACTTGCAAAAACCGCCATGCAAAGGATGCATAACCGCTAGCGCTAACTGTCAGTTGTTCTGCGCTGCAGCATTGCTATCTGTAGTGCACGTAATGAAGCAAAACGCACACAAAGGAGCACGCATATGACCGTATTGAACATAGTTCGCACCGCCGTCCAGAAACGCGTGGCCTATAGTCGTCTGAAGTATGAACTGGCCTCAATGCCACTGGAAACAGCCATCGACCTTGGCATGTTCCGTGAGGACGCCGCGAAAATCGCAGCCAAACGCATCTACGGCTAAACGCTTACGATCACTGACAGAAGACCGGCCGCGCCTTCGGGTGCGGCTTTAGTTTTTGGGCAACCCGTTCAGGAAAGCATTGATCCTGTCCTGATACCCCGCCTGTCCGGCCAGATTGTTATGGGTGGCACCTGCGACCTCATGGAAGGTGACAGACAGGCCCGCCACATCCATTGCGTTCGCCAGTTGCGCACCATATCCGATGGGGATCAGTTGATCGGCCGTGCCGTGCTGGATCAGAACCGGTGCATTCAGAGCAGGCACATCGTCCAGCGACCGCCACTTCTGCACGAAAGGCAGATAGCAGGCTGGCAGATAGGACCCTTTGGTCATCAATGTACAAAGCGTGGGATAGGGCGCATCAAGCAACACCGCCGCCACATCCCGTCGTGCCGCCACATGAATGGCTAGCCCCGTGCCCAGCGAAAACCCGTGCACCGCAATCGGCCCGTCGTGCTGTGCGGCGAGCCAATCATAGGCGGCCAGCGCATCGGCCTTGAGACCCTGCTCGGACGGGCGCCCGGCGATACCGGCCCCGCCCCGATATTCCAGTGCCGCCACGGTCCTGCCTGCATCCTGATGTGCATCCAGCGAATAGGTGAAATAGGCCAGCGACCCGCCGTTCCCCATAAAGAACAACACCGCCATGTCATCTTGGCCCTCAGAGATCGCGATAGAAACATCACGGTCTGATACCGTCTCTTGGCGAAACGCAGGGTTCTCAAAGGCGTCAGCACCAAAAGGATAGATGATGCGGGGATGAGCAACCACCATCACAGCAGCATAAAGCAGGTAGGTGCCGACCAGCATCCAGAGCCAGCTCAACCGCCGAACCGCTCTTTCAACGCGGTGTTGACGGCGGGTGTCACGAATTTAGACACATCCCCCCCAAGGCGCGCGATCTCTTTCACCAGCTTGGACGCAATCGCCTGATGTTGGGCCTCGGCCATCAGAAACACGGTCTCGATTGAATTATCCAGCACACGGTTCATGCCAACCATCTGATATTCATACTCAAAATCCGCCACCGCACGCAAACCGCGAATAATCATCGACGCGCCCACATCACGGGCACAGTCAATCAGCAGGTTCTCGAACGGATGGGCCACAATTTCACATCCGCTCTTTGCAGAGAGCAGCTTCACCTCGGCCTCGATCATCTCAACCCGTTCCTCCAAGGTGAATAACGGGCTTTTGTCTCGGTTGATCGCCACACCGATGACAAGCCGATCCACCAGCGTGGCAGCACGGCGGATGATATCAAGATGTCCATGCGTGACCGGATCAAAGGTACCGGGATAAAGTCCTACGCGCATGGCAAACCTCTTGGTGTTCTGAATTTTTGCCAAGCAACATTATTGCGCAGCAGAATGCAAGCACGGCCTAGTGGCCCATAATCATGCTTTCAAGCGATTCTTTTTCCATCGCCAACTGCGACAAACGGCCCTTTACGGCGTCCCCGATCGAAATCAGGCCCACCATACGGCCCTCATCCATCACCGGCAGGTGGCGGAACCGCCCGGCGGTCATCATTTCCAGCACCTCAAGCGCCGAATTCGCAGGGGTACAGGTGGTCAGCTTGGCTGTCATCAGGGCACTGACCGGATCACTCAGACAGGCAGCCCCCCGTTTGCCCAATTCACGCACAATGTCACGTTCGGACAGGATGCCATCCAGTGATTCACCATCAGAAGACACCACAACGGTACCGATACGGTGCTCTGACAAGAGCTTGGCCGCATCAGCCACAGAGGATGAGGGCGTCACCGAAATCACACCAACCTCAGGTTTCGACTTCAACATTTGGGAAACTAACATGGGTGGACTCCTTGGTTCTCCTCCGGAATTTCAGCGTGTCAAACGGGGGGGCCAGCTGTCAAGCGTGCTGTGCGTTCGAGCCGCACAACTTCGTCCTGTATTCCCGCCCGCAGCGCCTGCGCAAACCGCGTCAAACGGTCAAGCCGCCGGTCCGAAGTATGACGCACCAGATAAAACGACCGCGTCAGCGCCACTTGGTCAGGCAACACCATCTGCACCTCGGGCGCAAAGGGCAGCGCGAAATCATGCACGATCCCGACACCCGCCTGCCGGATCATCTGTAACTGTACCGCCACGGAATTCGACGCCATCTGCACGCCAGCCACATCAATCGCGCTGAGGTAATCCAGCTCTTTGTCGAAAATCATATCCGGAATATAGCCCACGATCCGCCGCCCTTTCAGATCGGCCAGACTCTGCAAAGGGGGCGCATCTGAACGCATCGCAAGATGCAACTGATAGTCCGTGATCTTCTGCACTGTCAGCCGCCCTGCGGCGGGCGGGCTGACGGTTATCGCCATATCTGCCTCGCGCCGTGACAGGTTCACGACACGGGGGAGTGCCAGAATTTGCACCTCAAGATCAGGGTTCCTTTCCTGAATAGCCGCGCAAACCTGCGGCAAAAGGTAATTCGCCGCCCCGTCCGGCGCACCGATCCGGATTTGCCCTGTCAACCCCGCACGTTCCCCCTGCCCCTCATCCGCGATCCGTGCCAGATGAACCTCGGCCTCTGCGGCACGTTCCTTCATCCGTTCACCCAGATCGGTCAACGCATAGCCCTGCGGTGATTTCACAAAAAGCGCGGCCCCCAGATTGCGCTCCAACCGCGCAATCCGGCGGCCCAAGGTCGAGGGGTCCATTTTCAGCACAGGTGCGGCCGCCGACAGGCCCTCGGCCCGCGCGACCGCCAGAAACACCCGCATATCATCCCAGTTTTCCATAGCACCCTTGCATTTTTGCAAAATGATTTTGGGATATTGGTTCTTTTACGCGGAAAAACGCAAGGATATAGTCGCTCCAAACCAACATTTGGAGGATCCCATGCAAGAGTTGACCCACTACATCAACGGCGAACACGTCAAAGGCACGTCCGGCCGTTTTGCCGACGTCTTCAACCCCGCCACCGGCGAAGTGCAGGCGAAAGTGCCGCTCGCAAACGCCGCTGAAATGGCCAAAGCCGTTGAAATCGCAGCGAAAGCCCAACCGGCATGGGCCAAAGTAAACCCCCAGCGCCGCGCCCGCGTCATGATGGCCTTCGTGGGTCTTCTGAACCGCGATATGGACAAACTGGCCGAGGCACTCAGCCGCGAACACGGCAAAACCCTGCCAGACGCCAAAGGCGACGTGATCCGCGGTCTTGAGGTTGTGGAATACTGCATCGGTGCGCCGCAGCTTCTGAAAGGTGAATTCACCGACAGCGCGGGACCCGGCATCGACATGTATTCCATGAAACAGCCTTTGGGTGTCACCGCGGGCATCACGCCATTCAACTTCCCTGCCATGATCCCAATGTGGATGTTCGCGCCCGCAATAGCTTGCGGCAACGCCTTTATCCTCAAACCCTCCGAGCGTGACCCATCCGTGCCGCTGATGCTGGCCGAACTGATGGAAGAAGCAGGGCTGCCCAAAGGCATCCTGCAGGTCGTCAACGGCGACAAGGAGGCGGTTGACGCGATCCTTTACGACGACACGATCCAGTCGGTCGGTTTCGTGGGTTCAACGCCGATTGCGGAATACATCTACGGCACCGGCTGCGCACAGGGCAAACGCGTGCAGTGCTTTGGTGGTGCCAAGAACCACATGATCATCATGCCCGATGCCGACATGGATCAGGCCGCCGACGCGCTGGTCGGTGCGGGCTACGGTGCTGCTGGCGAACGCTGCATGGCGATTTCGGTGGCTGTGGCCGTGGGTGATGAGACCGCTGACCGTCTGCTCGAAAAGCTCGTCCCCAAAGTCGAGGCGCTGAAGGTCGGCCCCTACACCGCAGGCAATGACGTGGACTATGGCCCCGTTGTCACCGCCGCCGCCAAGGCCAACATCGAACGTCTGGTGCAAACCGGCATCGACCAAGGTGCGAAACTGGTCGTCGACGGGCGCAATTTCAAACTGCAAGGATACGAGGACGGCTTCTTTGTCGGCCCGCACCTCTTTGACAACGTCACCAAGGACATGGACATCTACAAGACCGAAATCTTCGGCCCTGTCCTGTCCACCATCCGCGCCAAAACCTATGAAGAGGCCATCGGCCTTGCCATGGACCACGAATATGGCAACGGCACCGCGATCTTCACCCGCGACGGCGACACCGCCCGCGATTTCGCCAACCGCATCAACATCGGCATGGTTGGCGTGAACGTGCCGATCCCTGTGCCGCTGGCCTACCACACCTTTGGCGGCTGGAAGAAATCCATGTTCGGCGACCTCAACCAGCACGGCCCCGATGCTTTCAAGTTCTACACACGGACCAAGACGATCACATCGCGCTGGCCCTCGGGCATCAAAGAAGGCGGCGAGTTCTCGATCCCGCTGATGGACTAAAACATCAAAGGCCCACCGGAAACGGTGGGCCTTTTTGGTTGCTGCAGGCTGCTTTGCCCGGCCAGCGCCAGGTGCAGGGGTTCTGCCTATAGACAGAAGATGCCCGCACTACAGCGGCGCGCAACAACGCAGCACTTGGTCAGACCGATTGCCCTTTCATGTGCCGTTCCGGCGGTTTCTTCAGGCACTAGCCCTTGCGGATCTCGACCTTCGCGGCTTCACGTTGCTTCGGGGCCGTCTTCGGAATGGTGATGGTCAACACACCGTCCTTGAGCTGGGCATCCACATCTTCGCCGCGGGCGTCAGGGGGCAAACGAAACGAGCGACTGAAGGCGCCATAGTGCCGCTCCGAAAAGTACCATGTATCCCCCTTGTCTTCGCGCTCGGTGCGCTTTTCGCCCTTCAGCAGAACCACACCGTCCTCGACGCTGAGGTTGATGTCCTTTTCTTCCACGCCGGGCAGCTCGACAGCAATGCGGTACGCATCATCGTCTCCTGAAGCTTCGGACGCTGGCGCCAGCCATTCCGAGACGCGTTCACCCAGTTGGCGAAATGGATCGTAGAGTGATGGCCAAAAACCGCTGGTGTGGGATTTCTCAACCATATCCGTACTCCTCTTTAATAGGTTTCCTGCGAAAGGACGTACTTCACCCAGCATCAACGGGTTTTGATCTTTCTCAAACGCGGGGCCGCAAAAGGGTTCATGCCCGCGAAGCCGTGAACATGGTGCAGGCTTTGACGCGTGACGGTGCCCCCGAACATCTTGAACGGGATGACGGCAGGCCAGATGCAGCATTGATCTTAGCGTTGCATGGCGAGCCAGCACGCGCGAAATTCTCGGGCTTCAGATGAATTCCAGGCGCTTGCGCTTTTGCGACGTTCGCGTTCTTCAGTGAAGGCTTTTCGGGTTGGTCAACGGGCGCAATCGGATGACGGCATTATCTGCACGCCTTCAAGGCCTCCGCCTCACCTAGGACTTGCCAACCACATCTGTTCCGCGCAAGATATGAACAAGCGTTCAATTCCTTGACGGGAGGCAAAGATGGATTTCGCTCTGACCGAAGAACAGTCTGCCATTTTCGAGATGGCCCGCGATTTCGGTGCCGAACATATCGCGCCCCATGCCCGCACATGGGAGGCCGAAGGCACCATTCCCAAAGCACTCTGGCCCAAGCTTGCGGAACTCGGTTTCGGCGGGCTCTATGTGTCCGAAGAGCGCGGCGGCACCGGCCTGTCGCGGCTTGATGCGACATTGGTCTTCGAGGCGCTGTCGCAGTCCTGCGCCTCTGTCGCGGCCTTCCTGTCGATCCATAACATGTGCGCGCGGATGATTGACGCCTATGGCACCGACGCGCTCAAGGACCGCATGCTGCCTAAGGCGCTCAGCATGGAAACGATCCTGTCCTACTGCCTCACTGAACCCGGGTCAGGCTCGGACGCGGCGGCACTCAAGACCAAAGCAGCACGCGACAATTCCGGCTATCTTCTGACCGGCACCAAAGCGTTCATCTCGGGTGGCGGCTATTCCGACGCTTATATCGTGATGGCGCGCACAAGCGATGATGGCCCCAAAGGGATCAGTGCCATCGTGGTCGAGGATGGTGCGGCGGGTCTGTCATTCGGCGGGCTTGAGGATAAAATGGGCTGGCGGTCACAACCCACGCGGCAGGTGCAGATGGACAGCTGCCCTGCCCCTGCAGAGAACCTGCTGGGCGAAGAAGGCCAAGGCTTCAAATACGCCATGGCCGGTCTTGATGGCGGGCGTCTGAACATCGCGGCTTGTTCGATCGGTGCCGCACAATCCGCCCTTGATCAAACCGTGGCTTATATGGCCGAACGCCGCGCCTTCGGCAAATCCATCGACCAGTTTCAGGGATTGCAATTCCGGCTTGCGGACATGGAAATCGCCCTGCAATCGGCCCGCACTTTCCTGCGCCAAGCGGCATGGAAACTTGACACAGGCGCACCGGACGCCACGAAATTCTGCGCCATGGCCAAGAAACTCTGCACCGAAACAGGTAGCAATGTGGCAGACCAGTGCCTGCAATTGCACGGTGGCTACGGTTATTTGGCTGACTACGGGGTCGAAAAGATCGTGCGTGATCTGCGCGTGCATCAGATATTGGAAGGCACCAACGAAATCATGCGTCTGATTACAGCGCGCCATATGATCCAGTAACTCACGCCGTCCCGGACCCCGATCCGGAACCTCACAAGGGCCCACCGAAGTGACCGACATCATCATCCACAAATCCGGCAAAGCAGGCCTCATCACGCTGAACCGTCCCAAAGCACTGAATGCGCTGACATGGGATATGTGTCTGGCAATCGAGGCAGCACTGGATGCATGGCGGTCCGATCCCGAGGTCGCCCTGATCCTCATCGACGGCGCAGGCGACCGGGCCTTTTGTTCCGGCGGCGACATTGCGGAAATGTACGCCTCTGGCCAAAAGGGCGATCTCGACTATGGCCGCCGCTTCTGGCGTGACGAATATCGCCTCAATGCCAAGATCAGGCGCTACCCCAAGCCCGTCGTCAGCTTCCTGCACGGCTTTACCATGGGCGGCGGGGTTGGTGTCGGCTGTCATGCGTCCCACCGTATCGTCTGCGAAAACAGCCAGATCGCCATGCCCGAGTGCAGCATCGGTCTTGTCCCCGATGTGGGAGGCTCACTCCTACTCGCGCAAGCACCCGGGCATTGCGGTGAATTCCTCGGGCTCAGCGGGGACCGTATGGACACCGGCGATGCGCTCTACGCCGGTTTCGCCGACCACTTTATCCCGCAAGAGGGTTGGGCGGACCTGAAAGAGACGCTGATCAGCACGGGCGACGCGTCCTTTGTCGAAGCCGCATCTGCACCCCCGCCGCCCGCACGGCTGGCCGCATGGCAAGACGAAATCGACAACTGCTTTGGCGGTGCTGCACTTTCTGACATCTACCGCGCAATGGCGGCCACGCCGGACGGCCCTGCCATCACCCATGCGCGCAAACTGATGGACCGGAACGCCCCGTTGGGCATGGCTGTCGCGGTCAGGATCATACAGGCCGCCCGCCGCACCCCCGGCATCGAAGAGGCTTTGGAGCGCGAATTCCGCTACACTTATCGCTGTGTGGCACAGGGGGACTTTATCGAAGGCATCCGCGCGGCCATCATTGACCGTGACCGCAGCCCGAAATGGCAGCACGCCAGTTGGGAGGCTGTAAAAGACGAAGACGTCTCTGCAATGACCCAAGACCTCGGGCCAAACGCCTTGCAATGGAAGGAAACAACATGAAAATCGGTTTCATCGGACTGGGCAACATGGGCGCGCCCATGGCTGCAAACCTCGCCAAATCGCATGAGGTCGTGGGCTTTGATACCATCGCTGTACCCGCCGGCCTGACCCTTGCGCAAAGCGCTGCAGATGCTGCAAAAGACGCCGACGTCGTCATCACCATGCTGCCCAACGGCGATATCCTGCGTGCAGTCGCAGCCGAAATTCACCCCGCCATGAAGGCAGGGGCTATCCACCTTGACTGCTCGACCGTCGATGTTGAAAGCGCGCGCGCCGTAGCCGCAGAGGCCGAGGCCGCAGGGCTTTCCGCTATCGACGCGCCCGTCTCAGGGGGCATTGGCGGAGCCACCAACGGCACGCTCACCTTCATGGCGGGCGGTCCTGCCGCAGCCTTCGCCACTGTCGAACCGCTCTTTGCGATCATGGGGCAGAAGGCGGTGCACTGCGGGCCGTCAGGAAACGGCCAAGCAGCCAAGATCTGCAACAACATGATCCTTGGCGTCACGATGATCGCCACCTGCGAAGCATTCGCGCTGGCCGACAAACTGGGGCTGGACCGGCAGGCAATGTTCGATGTGGTCAGCACGTCATCCGGAGCATCATGGAGCGTGAATGCCTATTGCCCCGCCCCGGGGATTGGCCCGCAGAGCCCCGCAGACAACGGATACAAGCCGGGCTTTGCTGCCGAACTGATGCTCAAAGATCTGAACCTGAGCCAGATGGCAGCAGAGGCCGTCGATGCCGATACACCAATGGGGCTGGCCGCACGCGATCTTTATGCACATTTTGTGGATGATGAGGACGGGCGGGGCAAGGACTTCTCCGCCATGCTGCCGCGATTTGAAACGCGCAAGCGCAGCTAGGGTCGGCTGTGACCGCATAGCCGACAAACACCCTGATAGGCGGGAATCCGCTATTCAGCGGCGCAGAGCCACTGACAAAAAAGTGAGTCATCTTGAAAGTGATCTGGGCGCCTCCGATTTCCGACACATTCAGTCAGGAAAAAGGAGATGACCGTGCAAGACAACAAGATAACCACCCTTAACGCTTCGTCAGTGTCCCACTGGTTGAAGAAAGACATCACCGTCAGCGCACCCGGTTGGGCATTTGCCCTTGCCGCTGCGGTGGCAGTTATTCTGCTTGGCGTGGCACTGGATTAAGCCATGAAAACAAAAGCTATTGTTACCGCCCTTCTGCTGGCATCGCCCTCATTTGCGCTTGCCGAACTGACAATTGCAGACCTGCAGCCTGACACGCAAGTAACGATCACCGGCGTGGTCGACCGTATCGCGGACGAGGACACATTCATCCTGCGCGACCCAAGCGGCGAGATCGAGGTTTATCTGGGACCTAACCTCGTTCCGGTTTCCGTAGGTGCTGACGTCACTGTTGCAGGGCTTGTCGATGACGGCCCCGTGCCAGAGATCTATGCCCGCACAGTCACCACCAGCGACGGTGAGGTCTTTACCTTCAGTTACAATTACGACTGATCACTCAGCAGCAACTTTACGGGCCGAGAGCATCTCTTTGAGATATCGGCCCGTATGACTTTCGGGCACCTCTGCCACTTCCTCGGGCGTTCCCGTGGCAACAACCTGACCACCGCCATCACCGCCCTCAGGGCCTATGTCGATGATATGGTCAGCCGTTTTCACCACATCGAGGTTGTGTTCGATCACAATCACCGAATTGCCCTGATCGACCAATTCGTGCAGCACTTCCAAAAGCTTGCGCACATCTTCGAAATGCAGGCCGGTTGTCGGTTCGTCCAGAATATAGAGCGTCCGCCCCGTTGACCGCCGCGCCAGTTCCTTGGACAACTTCACACGCTGCGCTTCTCCGCCTGACAGCGTCGTCGCTTGCTGGCCGACCTTGATATAGCCCAGCCCCACACGCATCAGCGCATCCATCTTTTCACGGATCGACGGCACGGCGGTAAAGAAGGTCTGCGCGTCCTCGACGGTCATATCAAGCACATCGGCAATCGACATGCCCTTGAACTTGATCTCCAGCGTCTCGCGGTTATAGCGCGCACCCTTGCAGGTTTCGCAGGTCACATAGACGTCGGGCAAAAAGTGCATCTCGATCTTGATAACGCCGTCACCCTGACAGGCCTCACAGCGCCCGCCTTTGACGTTGAAACTGAACCGCCCGGGCTTATAACCGCGCGCCTTGGCTTCCGGCATACCCGCAAACCATTCGCGGATCGGGGTAAAGGCCCCCGTATAGGTGGCAGGGTTCGAGCGTGGCGTGCGTCCGATGGGGCGCTGGTCAATGTCGATCACCTTGTCCAGATGCTCGAACCCTTTGATCGTCTCGCACGGGCCCGGCGTCTGGCGCGCACCGTTCAACTTCATCGACGCATTCTTGAACAGCGTTTCGATTGTCAGGGTCGACTTCCCCCCGCCCGAGACACCTGTGACACAGACGAACTGCCCCAGCGGGAAATCCACGGTCACATTCTGCAGGTTGTTGCCGGTGGCCTTGACCACCGTCAGCTTCTTGCCCTTGCCCTTCCGGCGTTTGGCAGGGACCGCAATTTCACGCGCCCCGATCAGGTACTGACCGGTCACAGACGCCTCATTCGCCATAATCTCGGCGGGCGTCCCTTGGGCCACGACCTGACCGCCATGCACCCCTGCCCCGGGGCCAATATCAAAGACATAATCCGCCTCGCGGATCGCCTCTTCGTCATGTTCCACAACGATCACGGTATTGCCCTGATCGCGCAGGTTCTTCAGCGTCGTCAGCAGACGGTCATTGTCGCGCTGGTGCAGGCCGATCGACGGCTCGTCCAGCACGTAAAGCACCCCCTGCAAGCCTGAACCGATCTGGCTGGCCAGCCTGATGCGCTGGCTTTCGCCCCCCGACAGCGTGCCGGAATTGCGCGACAGGGTCAGATATTCCAGACCGACGTTATTGAGGAAGCCCAAACGCTCGCGGATTTCCTTCAGGATCGCCGCCGCAATTTCATTTTTCTGCTTGCTGAGTGCAGACGGCACATCCTGACACCAGTCATAGGCCTCTTTGATCGACATCTTCACAACCTGTCCCACGTGCAGGCCGCCGATTTTCACCGCCAGAGCCTCTTCGCGCAGACGGTAGCCACCACAAGTTCCGCAATTGCGGTTGTTCTGGAAATTCTCGAATTCTTCGCGGATCCAGTTGCTGTCTGTCTCGCGATAGCGGCGCTCCATGTTGGGAATCACGCCCTCAAATGCGCGTTCGACCTGATAGACGCGCCCGCCTTCATCGTAGCGGAACTTGATCTCTTCCTTGCCAGAGCCGTACAGGAACACCTGCTGTATCTTCGGGTCGAGATCTTTCCAGCGGGCGTTTTTGTTAAAGCCGTAGTGTTTGGCAATCGACTCGATGGTTTGCAGAAAATACGGGCTCTTGCCCTTGCGCCACGGCGCCAGAGCGCCATCAGCAATTTTCAGGGTCACATCAGGCACAACAAGCTGTTCATCAAAAAACAGCTCGACGCCCAGACCGTCACAGGACGGGCACGCACCGAATGGCGCGTTAAACGAGAACAGGCGCGGTTCAATTTCAGGAATGGTAAAGCCGGACACCGGACAGGCAAAGTTCTCCGAAAAGGTCAGACGCTCGGGTTCACCCTCTTTGGGCGCGGTTTCGAGAATTGCGATTCCATCTGCCAGATCCAGTGCCGTGCGGAAACTGTCGGCCAACCGTGTCTCAAGCCCTTCGCGTACAACAATCCGGTCAACGACCACATCAATATCGTGGCGGAATTTCTTGTCCAGCACCGGCGGTTCATCCAGCTCGTAGAACTGCCCATCCACTTTGACGCGCTGAAAGCCCTGCTTGCGCAGATCCAGAAACTCCTTGCGATACTCGCCCTTGCGGTCCCGAATGATCGGCGCGAGCAGATAGCCACGCGTCCCTTCTTCCAGCGCCATGACGCGGTCGACCATATCCTGCACCTGTTGTGCTTCGATCGGCAGGCCGGTGGCAGGGCTGTAAGGGGTGCCGGCACGGGCAAACAGCAGGCGCAGATAGTCGTATATCTCGGTAATGGTGCCGACGGTCGAGCGCGGGTTCTTTGATGTTGTCTTCTGCTCGATCGAAATCGCGGGGGACAGGCCGCTGATGTGATCGACATCCGGCTTTTCCATCATATCCAGAAACTGGCGCGCATAGGCCGAAAGCGACTCAACATAGCGCCGCTGCCCTTCGGCATAGATCGTGTCGAACGCCAAAGACGATTTTCCGGACCCCGAAAGGCCCGTGATCACGACCAGCTGGTCGCGCGGAATATCCACGTCGATGTTCTTCAGGTTATGTTCACGCGCACCGCGCACTTCGATATTCTTCAGTTCAGCCATCTCGACCCCCAGAGCCTGCAGACATCAGATAGCAGTCCCGAAGCGAACCGCCAGCCCGTCTTGGGAACATTCGCGAAACATTTTGCAGAAATCTTCGCCAAAGGACAGACCAGCCTTCACGCAACTTGGCAAAAAACAGCCACGCCATCAGGCACAAACAGAGAGAATACACGCAAGCACGAAGCCGATAGTTTCACTTTCACAATAAAGTTTAATCTATTTACTTTCAATGAGTTAGGTCGGATTTCTTATGTCAAGTCAGGCCCAGCAGCCGACGCAAACCGAAAGGAAAACGACCATGAAAAAAACACTGATTTCTGCAGCAGCTCTCACAATCCTTGCCGCCCCCGCATTTTCCGCAGGCCACGCAAGCCCTGCCTCAGGCTATGGCCTGACGAACGACGGCCGCACGCTCGTGATGTTTCCCGGCCTTGTCGAGGCAGGCGCATCCGTTGATCTCTCCACCCCTGTCGACGCTATCGCCTACCGCCCTGTGACCGGAGATGTGATCGGAATCACCCGTGACGGCATGGTCTACGGGATCGACACCGCGACTGGTGCGGTAACGTCCATGGAGAATACTGTCGCCCCCGAAGTGATGATCGGTGCAGATGCCGCGATGGGTTTTGATTTTAACAACCAGATCGACGCGGTGCGCGCTGTCACGACAGATGGTGTAAATCTTGTCTATTTCCCGATGGGCTTTGGTGACATGGACGCCCGCGCGAACTCGGTCCTGCGCTTTACCGATCTGGCCTATGCCGCCGGTGATGCCAACGAAGGCAGTGCACCCATGATCTTTGCCAACGCCTACACCAACGCCATCAACGGCATGACAGCATCAGAAACCGCGCAATACGCGCTGGATGCCGAAACCAACGCGCTGGTCACACTTGCCAATAACGCGGGTACTCTGACCACGGTCGCTCCGATCACGATTGACGGTGCAGTTGCCGATCTGTCGATCATGGGCGGTTTTGAAATTGTCTCGCCTGCCGAAGGCGAAAACATGGCCTATGCCATTCTGATGCTCGAAGGTGCGGATACATCGGGTCTTTACAGCATCGACCTGACCACCGGTGAGGCAACCATGATGGCCGATGCGGGCATGCGCGCCTACACAGGTTTCGCTGCGATGCTGCCGAACTAGGCTTTCTACTGGCAACAAAAAACCCGCCCTTTTCAGCAAGGGGCGGGTTCTGCATGGCGTAAGGTGGATCTCGATCCACCTTACATGTGGATCACACGGTCATAGGCATCCAGCACGCTTTCATGCATCATTTCCGATAGCGTCGGATGCGGGAAGACGGTGTTCATCAGGTCTTCCTCGGTCGTCTCGAGCTGACGCCCCACAACATAGCCCTGAATCAGCTCGGTCACTTCGGCACCCACCATATGCGCGCCCAACAGCTCACCTGTTTTGGCGTCAAAGACCGTCTTGATCATGCCCTCGGGCTCACCAAGGGCAATCGCCTTGCCGTTGCCGATGAACGGGAACCGCCCGACCTTGATGTCATAGCCCAGTTCTTTGGCCTTCGCCTCTGTATAGCCGACTGACGCAACCTGCGGATGGCAATAGGTACAACCCGCGATGCTTTCCGGCTTGACCGGATGCGCGTGTTTCCCCGCAATCAGGTCGGCCACCATCACTCCTTCGTGGCTGGCCTTATGCGCAAGCCATGGCGCGCCCGCGACATCACCAATCGCATAAAGCCCTTCAACGCCGGTGCGGCAGAACTCATCGGTGATCACATGGGTGCGGTCAATCTTCACGCCCAGTTCTTCCAGCCCCAGACCTTCCACATTGCCCACGATGCCGACAGCGGAAATGACCGTGTCGAATTCCATTTTCTCGGTCTTGCCACCTGTTTCGATATGGGCAGTGACTTTGCCTTTGCCACGATCAAGCTGCTTGACCGTGGATTTCTCCATGATCTTCATGCCCTGTTTGACGAATTGCTTCTTGGCAAAGGCCGAAATCTCGGCGTCTTCCACAGGCAGCACGCGGTCCATGACTTCGACCACAGTCGTGTCAGCGCCCAGCGTGTTGTAGAAGCTGGCAAATTCAATCCCGATCGCGCCCGAACCAATCACCAGAAGCTTCTTTGGCATTTTCTTGGGCTGCAACGCATGGCGGTAGGTCCAGACCAGATCACCATCGGCCTCGAGGCCTGGCAACTCGCGTGCGCGTGCGCCTGTCGCCAGCACGATGTTCTTGGCTGTCAGCTCATCCGTGCCCTTTTCGCTCTTCACGGTGACTTTGCCTTTGGCTGGGATCGTGGCCTCACCCATGAAGACGGTCACTTTGTTCTTCTTCATCAGATGACCGATCCCGCCCGACAACTGCCCCGCAACCGCGCGGCTGCGCTTGACCACCGCATCCAGATCATAGTCAATGCCGGTCGCCTTGAGGCCGAATTCCTTGGCACGGTGCATCAGGTGGAAGACTTCCGATGACCGCAGCATCGCCTTGGTGGGAATACAGCCCCAGTTCAGACAAATCCCGCCAAGGTTCTCGCGCTCGACAATGGCAACCTTCATGCCAAGCTGCGAGGCACGGATTGCCGCCACATAGCCGCCCGGTCCGGCACCAATTACAATCAGGTCAAAGTTTTGTGCAGCCATGGGTGGCCCTCCAATTCCAAATTTAGTTGAACACTAAACTATTTTCCGGACGACCTCCAGTGACCTTAGGTCATAACAGCCAACCGGTTGGCGCAACGGCGCTATTTTGCGGCTTCCTGCTGCGCGCGATAAGCCGCACCATAGCCGCCTTCATCCAGAAACGCCTGTTCGGCCGGCGTTGTTTTGCGCCCCAGGGCATCATTGCGATAGGGAAACCGGCCAAAATCGCGGATCACAGCGCGGTGCGCGCAGGCATGATCACGATTGCCCGCTCCATGCTCCGGCATCCGCGTGTGAATCAGGCGGACGGCACGATCCTGATCCGACAGATTCTCCGAATGCATCAGGGGCAGGTAGAAAAACTGGCGTGCAGGCTCGTCAATCTTCAGATCCCAGTCGCGATCAATCGCCATCTTGGCAGCCGCACGCGCAATCCCGTCAGTGGCAAAGGCCTCGCCTTTCCCGCGAAACATATTGCGCGGAAACTGATCGGTCAGAATGATATAGGCCAGGACGCCCGATGGATATGTGAGCCAAAGTCCGTAAGCGCCCTCGGTCGCTTCCTGCCAAGCCACCCCAAACCTGTCCCGGATCAATGCGTCAAACGCAGGATCACTCTTATACCAGTCGGCAGGCGTACATTCGTCCAGCCAAAACGCCAACACCTCTTGGGGGGTTACCACGGCACCGCTCCTTGATGATCCTCACTCCTGTCCCATTGCAAACAGACTAATTGGAGCCTGACAAGTGTTTAGAAGGTCACATCATCTTGCGAAATGACATGAGAGGTCGGCTTGGTGCCGCAAGATCACGTTTGTGTCGCCTCTTCTTCGAGTTCAACCTCTTCGATATACATCTCTTGCGCCAGTTCGGCCGCAACAGGTGTGGAAGCCGCGGAGACCGGCGCATAGGGGACAGTCACGCTCTCGGTCTCAAGATGTTCGCGGCTCCGCTGTGTCGCGCGGTAGATGCCATAAAATCCGACAGACGCCATCAGGACGGCTGTAAACAACCAGAACCCGTTGTCACCGATGCTATCCATAATGAAGCCTACGGTCAGCGGGCCCGCAATGGCCCCCACCCCGTTAATGAACAACAACCCGCCCGAGGCCGCCGCCATATCCTCTTTCTCGAGATAGTCGTTGGCATAGGCGATCAGCAGCGCATAGAGCGGGTTCGACATGCCGCCCACAATGGCCCCGCTTATCACGATCAGCACATAGTGGCCGGGCACAAGGAAGGCGATCATTGATCCCGCCGCACCGAACAGGGAAATCCACACGATCAGGGCCCGCCGGTCCATGCGGTCAGACAGCCACCCGATCGGGTACTGCAAGACAAGTGCTGCAATATAAATGGCCGAAATAAACAACGAGATTTCGGACACTGTCAGCCCCACGCGGCTGCCGTACACCGCCGACATGCCGAACTGCGCCGAAAACACGCCGCCCAGCATGAACATCCCGAAACAGGCCAGCGGCGAGGCGTTGATCAAATCACGCAGCTTCATCGGTTTGGTGGATGCAAAGGCAGGCATCGGGCGCACCGACAAAAGCACAGGCGCAAAGGCCAGCGACACCAGAATGGACGGGATGATGAACAGGACATAGCCCGAAACATCCCCCTGGCTGACGATCCATTGGGCAAACACGATCCCCGCCATCTGCGTGATCATGTAAAGCGACAGGGATTTGCCACGGTTTTCGTTGCTGGACGCATCATTCAGCCAGCTTTCAGCGGTGATATAGACGCCACAAAAGCAGAACCCGATGATCACACGGCCAATGGTCCATGCCCATGGCTCGATCAGCACCGGATAGGCCACAAGCACCGCCGAAATCATCGAGCCCAGGGCTGCGAACACCCGCACGTGTCCGACACGGCGGATCAACTCGGGCGTGTAGCGCGAACTGAACAAGAATCCCAAAAAATAGGCCGACATGACAATCGAGAGCTCAAAGGTGCTGAAACCCTCTGCCTCGCCGCGCAGACCAAGAAGCGTGCCTTGCAGACCATTGCCCACCATCAACATGAACATGCCGACGAACAAAGCCCAAGAGCCGGTAAATACCTGAAACATGACACGCCCTTTCAGCACAGCAAGAACCGTGCAATGTCACGATTCTCCTAAGAATTCATCACAGAAGCGACAGGGCCTCAACCATTCACGCCCTCTTGCGCGGGCAAGAGAAGCGAGCTGTCACCATAGGAAAAGAAGCGGTATTTTTCCGCAATCGCATGGTCATAAATCGCACGAATGTTATCCGTGCCCATCAACGCCGACACGAGCATCATCAGCGTTGATTTGGGCAAATGGAAATTCGTCATCAACCCGTCCGCCATCTGGAAACGGAAGCCAGGCGTGATGAAAATATCCGTTGGTCCCGTCCAGGGCTGCATTTTGCCGTCCTGCACCGCGCTCTCGATCAGGCGCAGCGCCGTTGTACCGACAGGGATCACACGGTGGCCTGCGGCCTTCGTCGCGTTCATCTCTGCCGCTGCCTGCGGCGTGACCTCGCCCCATTCCGCGTGCATCTTGTGATCGCGCACATCATCCACCTTCACCGGCAGAAATGTCCCCGCCCCCACATGCAATGTGACATGGGTAAATTCCACCCCCCGCGCGGCCAGCGCCGCGAGCAAGGGGCCATCAAAGTGTAGTGACGCCGTCGGCGCAGCAACAGCCCCGCTATGACGCGCCCAATAGGTCTGGTAATCCTGCTTGTCCGCCTCGTCCGCTGGCCGTTTACCCGCGATATAGGGCGGCAATGGCATGGCCCCCACCGCATTCAGCGCTGCATCAAAATCATCACCTTTGAGGTTGAATTGCAGGTACCCCTGCCCGTCACCGCGCCCGACAACTTCGGCGCTTAATTCATCCGAGAAGACAATCACCTCGCCATCGCGCACCTTTTTCAGCGGCTTGATCAGCGCCGACCACGCGCCATCCGCCCGCGGTTCCAGCAGAGTGACATCCATTTTCGCAGCAGTCTCGCCCGCCTCGCCACTGCGATGACGGACGCCGAACAGACGCGCAGGGATCACTTTGGTATCGTTCAGGATCAACCGGTCGCCCGGCTGCAAAATGTCTGGGAGTTGATTGACGATCCGGTCCTCGATGGCCGTCCCCTGCGCCAGCAAGAGCCGTGCTGACGAGCGCGGGCGCGCTGGCCGCGTGGCAATCAATTCTTCTGGAAGGTCAAAATCAAATTCGCTCAGTTTCATTGGGAAAGTTCCGGTGCTGGCCTGCGAAAGATCTCGCGGAACATCCCCGGTGTCAGCGCCGACAAAGGGTTCACAGCCACTTGCGGCGCGTCAGACGTACCGCCAATGTTGAAGTTGAACCCGATCAATCCCTCACCCCTGCGGGTCAGGAAAGAACCGATACTGTTGACCAGATAAAATGGTGACACGACGCCCTGCAGATCAATATGTTTATTGGCCAGCGTGTAGAGGCCGTCCACCGAAATGCCAAGCCCCGGACCGACCGCACTTGCCTGCGACACGATCACCTGTTGGGGCGTCAAACGGAACCGCGCATCCATTTCGTCAAAGGCCAGCCCCTGCCCGTCCAGCTGCTGCAACAGCCCGACGACGCTGATCGCATCCAGCAAGGCCGCAATTGCAGGCGCATCGCGCACACGGATGTCGCGTACCCGCAGGGTCCCGTCAAAGGTCCCCGGCCCGATCGCGGGCAGAAGCGTCAACTCAGCCGTGCCACCCACCGCGTTGCGCAGCAACCCTGCCGCGCGCAGAACACCGCCCGCATCATCGCTGCGCAACTGCACCGCAGAGCGCCCGTCGCGCGGCGCGACGGTGCCTGCAATTGCGGTTTCACCGTTGATCTGCCCGCTAAACTCGCCCCGAAATCCGCCCTGACCGCGAAAATCGCCGCGGAAGTTCGTCAGGGCCACCCCTTCGGTCACCTGCAAGCGATCCAGCGCAATCTCCACAGGCCCGCCATTTTGCTGCCCGCCGCCGAAAGCTGCATTGCGCAGATCAAGCGTGCCGCCGGTAATCTCGACGCCCAGCGGCTGGCCCACACCGCGTCCGCGCAGCGTCAGCGGCGCATTGAACCAATCGCCGACGCGGAACCGGGTGAACTGTGCGGTCTGCAGCGCCCCTGAAGGGTCCAGCGTAATGCGCCCCGCCGCCTGCAGGCCGCCACCAGCAATCTCGAGCGTGTCGATAGAAGGCACCGCGCCCAGAGTTCCCGCGATCAGCAGGTTCCCGGACGTTCCGGGCCCTTTGGACCACCCGATCGCCGGAATCGCCACCGTCAGACCCTGCAAATCGGAGCGTAAACTGAAGGCGGGGGGGCGTCCGCGCTGAAAATCAATCGCAAGCGCACCTGTACCATTGCCCCGGATCGTGCCGGGCGGCAGTGTGATGTTGAACTCATCCAGAAATGCCTGCGATAGTGCCACATTCGCCGTCACACGGCTGCCAGGACGGTCAGGATCGCCAAACCGCTGGTCCCATGTGCCAACGCCGGTCACATCGCCAACACGCACGGGACCCGCGATATTCACGCCGCGCCTGCTGGCCGTCACGGTCAGACGGGGGGCCGCAAAACTGCGACCCGCAATCAGCACATCGCTGCGCACATTGCGCAACTGCGATGTCATCTCGAAAAGAACGGTTCCCGGTGCGGGGCGCGGTTGCAAAGGCCACGTGATCTGACCCTCTGTCAGGGCCCGCCCGTCGCCGAGTGTCACCGGCAGATTGGCTTTGTCCATATAGGCAAAAGGCTCTTGATTGAGCACAGACAGGGCGGCAGTCAGAGAGCTGTCGATCTTGAGGTTCAGGATCGCAGGCGACGGGTTCAGCCGCATATCCACAATGGTGAAATCCGATCCGGCCAGTTGCATCGGCCCGCCCTGTGGCGCGTTCACGACACCATCATCCAATCCGACAACCAACTGGCTGTCCGCGATACTGGCAGAACCGCGCGCACCGGTGACGGGTGGGATGTTGCGCAAAAACTTGATCGAGGTGCCTTCGAACTCAAAATCCACCGCGAATTGTGCCGCACGCTCGGGCGCGATCCGCAGTCCCATATCCACGTCAAACAACCGCCCGTCTGTCAGGTTGTTGGACACCCATTGCCGTGATCCGGGTTTCATGTTTATCGGCCAGAAGGACACAAGCCGCTCGGGCGTGATTGCTGCAACCTGCGCATCCAGCGCCAATTGCCAGCCCGCGTCAGTTGCCGCCAACGCGCCGCTTGCATCCAGCCGCACATCGCCATCCGTCATTACCGCCTGCCCGATTTCGACAGAGAAGGGCTCGAACCGCAGCCGCATATCAATCGAGGCTTCTGTAATCTCAGGTGGTGCGTCAAAGAAACCCGGCGGGTTCAGCGCCACATCGCGAAAGCGGAACTGCGCCAATGAGGCTCGCGGCAAGCCATCGCGGAATTCGCGCAGATATGCATCGCCTTCGGCGCGCAAACTGCCCCATGCGCTTTCCAGCGACACCTCGCTGAAGGCGATGAGGTCGCGCACAGGATCATAGGTGAAATAGGCCTTGGCATCATCAAAGGCGATAGGCTCGGTCGCAGGGTTCGGCTGCAAAACACCGGTACCGATTTCAAGGAAAGCATTGAGTGGCCCAAGGGCGCCGTCTTCATCAAGCTCGGTGCGCAAAGCGGCGGTAATCGGGGCCTCGACGCCCTGCAACCACCGAAGCGCAGGGGATTGCGCTGCAATATCGCTCGCCTCGGCATTGGTGAGGTTAATGCCCACCTGCGCAGCACGGCTGCCGCGCGGGCTGATATAGGACAGGGTCACCCCTGTCACATCGGCGCGGCCCGACAACAACGAAAAACTGCCATTAATCGCGGTCTCGCCGCCGCGCAGATCAAGCGCCACACTGCCGCCATCAACAATCCAGCTCCGACCCGCACGCGCATCATCAAAATTCACGATCAGCCCGTCCGCCCGCACGGTTTCAAGCGCATCAAGTGCGGGGCGTTCGAAAACGCGGTCAAACTGTTCAAGCAATTCAGGCAAAGACCGCGCCTGACCCAGATCTCCGCCCCCTGCCGTCAGCGCAAAAGACACCGAGCCGTCGCGCGCACGACGCAAATTCACCTGCGCACCGATCAGGCGCACGTTCTGCATCAGGACCTCCTGTTGCAGAATCAATCCGCGCGGCGAAATCCCGCCCTCAACCAGCGGCACCCGCGTGAGCGTTAACCCGCCGGCATCCACCAGCCGCGTGTCCACAAGGCGCACGGTCGGGTGCAGGTCACGGCCAATCCGCACGGTCATCGCCCCGAACTCAAGACTTCCACCCTCCAAGAGCGCATCGGCCCGCGCCTCGATCCGATCCGTGATCCAGCTGGGTGCGGTAATATCGCGGTCAATGACCATGACGGCGGCTGCGGCCAGAAAAACAAGGGGCATCATGCAGACCACAAACACCGCACGCAGCCAGAACACCCAAGGGCGCATTCCCTTGGGCCGTGCAGGCCTCGTCTGGTTTGGGTCGGTCTCTTCGGTCATTATGGCCTTATCTTGCGCGGCACGGCGCGCGCTTTGCTCTTTATCTTTGCCTGTCATGACCTAAAACAAAACCAGGAAAGTGAAACGCAAAAAGGACGCACCCATGACACAGCCCGCAATCGGTGACACAGCCCCCGACTTCAGCCTGCCCCGCGACGGTGGCGAGATCGTGAACCTTTCCGATTTCAAAGGCAAAAAGGTCGTGCTCTATTTCTACCCCAAAGACGACACGCCCGGTTGCACGAAAGAGGCCATCGGATTTACCGATATGGTCGATGCATTTGCCGCCGAAGATACCATCGTCCTTGGCGTCTCAAAGGACAGCGTCAAAAAGCACGATAAATTCGTGGCCAAACATGACCTGAAAATCGCGCTTTTGTCCGACGAGGAAGGCGACGTGTGCGAGCGTTATGGCACCTGGGTGGAAAAGAGCATGTACGGCAAGACCTACATGGGCATCGAGCGGGCAACCTATCTGATCGGTGCGGATGGCAAGATTGCCCAAGCGTGGCGAAAGGTCAAAGTCCCCGGCCACGTCGAAGCCGTACTCGAAGCGGTCCGCGCGGCGTGACCCTCACAGAGATGGCCGTCGCGGTACTGACTACCGCCGACGGCCGCGCCAAGACCGCCCTGTCGCGCCAATACGCCGCGCGTTGGCAAGCGGCACGCGCCGCAGGTGAAGTCATCGAAATCGGGACAGCGACGCCGCCCTTGCGCCCTGCGCGGCCAGACCAGCCGGAACTGCTTGATCCACGCGACGTCCCCCACCGCAAACCGGGCACCGAGGCGGGGCGCATCGCGCTCCTGCACGCCGTTGCGCATATCGAACTCAATGCCGTCGATCTGCACTGGGATATCATCGCGCGGTTTTCCGACACAAAGCTGCCCTTGGGCTATTATGATGATTGGGTCAAAGCGGCAGATGAGGAATCCAAACACTTCAACCTGATATGCGACTGCCTTGAAGAGCTTGGCAGCCACTATGGTGCCCTGCCCGCCCACGCCGGCATGTGGCGCGCGGCAGAAGATACCGTGGACGATCTGATGGGCCGGCTTGCGGTCGTGCCCATGGTGCTTGAGGCGCGCGGGCTGGATGTGACGCCCGGGATGATCAAGATCTTCAAACAGGCCAAACTCACCTCTGCTGTCGCCGCACTTGAAACGATCTACGCCGAAGAGGTTCACCACGTGGCCTACGGGTCCAAATGGTTCCACTTCCTGTGTGGCCGCCATGACCTTGACCCGACCGGCGTGTTCCACGATCTGGTCCGCAAGTATTTCCACGGCAATCTCAAACCGCCCTTCAACGAAGAAAAGCGCGCCGAGGCCGGAATCCCCCCCGATTTCTACTGGCCGCTCGCCGGAACGGGCGCTGTTTCGGCGGGTTCTTCCTGACATCGGCAAAACCCCGCCCAGCCACGATTAAGCGCGGGATCTTGGCATAAAAATCCCGCAAATTTCTTGCAGCCCGCGGCAGAGGCACTTAAACGGGAACGGATCACTGCTGGCGAGGCACCGGCGCATGCTAACAGGACAGGACAGGCACCAACGTGAGATCACGCATAACAGCACGCATTCATGGCGTTTTGGAACGATTTTTCCCTGAAAGACGTTTGTTCCTGCGCTCCGACAGTGAGACGCGCTTTATCCGTCTGACATCCGAAACACAGCTGGTGGCATGGACCGGCAGCATCATCGTCGTCGCCTGGACAATCATCGCCACTGCTATTTTATTGATGGACAGTATCGGTGCCGGAAATTTCCGTGCACAGGCGCAGCGCGACCAGCTCACTTACGAACAACGCCTGAACGCGCTTTCCGCCGAACGTGACGCCCGCGCGATGGAGGCACTCGCCGCACAGGAACGCTTTACCTCCGCGCTGCAACAGATCTCGATCATGCAGTCGGAATTGCTTGCCACCGAAGAAAAACGCCGCGAACTTGAAACCGGCCTTGAAGTTGTTCAGGCCACGTTGCGCGACACAATGCGCGCCCGCGAAGAAGCCCGCCGCGAGGTTGCAACCCTATCGTCCGAAAACCAGAATGAAGGGTCCGCCTCGATCAGCGATGACGCGGCAGGCACCGTCGGGCTGTTGGCTTCGGCCCTTGCGGATACCGCGTCAGAGCGCGACCAGATCGCCGCCGATGCGGAATTCGCCATCGCGCAGGCCGAAGAAATGCAGCTTGAACTGCGGCTCCTGCAGGAACGCAACGACCAGATCTTCCGCCAGTTGGAAGAGGCGATGCTGGTCTCTGTCGAACCGCTTGACGACATGTTCCGCGCAGCAGGCATGAACCCGGACAATCTGATCGAACAGGTGCGCCGTGGCTATTCCGGCATGGGAGGTCCGCTCACCCCGATCCAGTTCTCGACGCGCGGCGGTGATCCTGATCCCGATGCACTGCGCGCTAATGCGATCCTGACGGCCATGGACCGCATCAACCTTTACCGGATCGCCGCTGAAAAGGCGCCCTTCTCGATCCCCGTAAAGTCGAACTTTCGCTATACCTCCGGTTTTGGGCCACGCTGGGGGCGGTTACATGCAGGTACTGATTTTGCCGGTCCGATCGGCACACCAATCTACGCCACCGCCGATGGTGTGATTACCCATGCAGGTTGGTCGTCCGGATACGGGCGTTTGATCAAGATCCAACATGACTTTGGCATCGAGACGCGTTATGCCCATCTTAACGCAATGGATGTACGCGTCGGCCAAAGGGTCTCGCGCGGCGAGCGAATTGGTGCTATGGGGAATTCTGGTCGCTCGACCGGACCCCACCTTCACTACGAGGTCCGTGTGAACGGCAACCCCGTCAACCCCATGACTTATATAAGAGCTGGACAAGATGTTTTCTAAATCCAAAATCAACGAACCCGGACCAGCAGCGTCCGAAACTGACACCTCCAAAGGGACGGACACAGCCAAGCCCGCAGGTTCTGATTTCAAGGCATCTGCAACGCCAAAGGCAAAGCCGGCTCCGTCTGTGCTGTCCTCTGATCTGCTGATCACCGGCAACCTGAAGACAACCGGTGACATTCAGGTTGAAGGTCAGGTTGAGGGCGACATTCGCGCCCACCTGCTGACCGTCGGCGAAGGTGCCACCGTCAAAGGCGAAGTGGTTGCAGACGATGTTGTCGTCAACGGCCGTGTCGTTGGCCGTGTACGCGGCCTTAAGGTGCGTCTGACATCCACCGCACGTGTCGAGGGTGATATCATCCACAAGACCATCGCGATTGAGAGCGGCGCCCACTTCGAAGGCTCCGTGCAGCGTCAGGACGATCCATTGTCCACTGGGTCCAAGAAGATGCCGACAACGGCCGCGACCGACGCCAAGTCGTAAGACTGGTATTATTCTGTATCAGGGCGTCCTTCGGGGCGCCCTTTTCGTTTCAGGCAACGACTTTGCGATAAAGATGCCACGTCGCATGGCCCAGAATGGGCAGCACCACCATCAGCCCCAAAAACCACGGCAAAAGCGCCAGCAGTGACAGCACGGAGATGATCATCGCCCAGACCAGCATCACAAAGAGGTTCTCGCGCACGGCTTTCATACTGGTCAGCATCGCCGTGACAAAATCCACCTCGCGATCCAGCACCAATGGCAGGCTCACCACTGTCATGGAAAACAGCAAGAACGCCAGCACTGCCCCCACCCCCAACTCCACTGCGATCATCATCAGGCCGCTTGGCGTCAGAAACACTTCCAGACTCTCGCTGATATTCGTCATCGTCGACAGCCCCATGAACAGGGCAAAGATCATATGGGCCAAAAAGGTCCAGAACAGAAAGTAAATCACGATGATCGCGCCCAGCCACGGCAGTTGTCTTGTGCGCTCGTTCCAGACGATCCCCAAGATTGCGCGCCATTCCAGCGGTTGGCCCGCCTCCATCCGGCGGCTGACTTCGTAAAGCCCTGCCGCCGCAAACGGTGCAACCAGCGGAAAGCCAAGTGATGTGGCCAAGGTCCAGCTCACATGCCCTGCCCCGACCCAGATCAGCAGAAATCCACCCACCACATAGACGGCGCTAAAAAACAGACCGAACTGCGGCGCACGGCGGAAATCGCGCACACCCGCCCGCAAGACCGCCGTTATGTCCGACAGTGTCAACTGTCTCAGAACGACCGCCGGCTCTGCTTCTATGATGTCACTCTGTGCCATGCTTCCCCCAATTGTAGCACACCAAGGTCGTCTCCGCGACGTCCTGCAATCTGCAAACCCATCGGCCGTGCCCCCGCCATGGGCACCGCCACGCAAGGCAGCCCGATCAGGCTGACCGGAATGACCACCTCCATCCAGCGGTGATAGGTATCCATCTGGACGCCACCAATCTGTTTGGGCCAGTCCCAGTCCACCGGAAACGGCCAACACTGTGCGGTTGGGAGAACAAAGGCGTCAAAGTGATCGAACAATTCATGCGCCGCACGGTACCAATCCGACCGCAGCGTGCTGGCCTTTTGAATGGCGGCACCCGTCAGCGCACGGCCCTTCTCAACCTCCCAGACCGCCTCGGGCTTGAGCAAATCGCGGCGTGCAGGATCGTCATAGATCGCACCGAATTTCGCCGCCTGATACCATGCGCGCAGCACCGTCCATGCCTCCCAGAGTGCCGCTGCATCAAAGGGGGGCGCAATTGCCTCGACGATACAGCCCATCTCCTCTAACAGTGCGACACTGGCCTGTGCCGCAGCCAACACGCCCTCTTCCATCGGATAGGCCCCGCCCCAATCGGCCAGCCACGCAATCTTGCGGCCCGTGACATCCACATCAAGGTCATGCGCATAGTCCGCCTGCGGCAATCCAAAAGGCAGGCGCGGATCTGGGCCTGACTGGACCCCAAGCAAGAGCGCCAGATCACGCGGGTTCCGCGCCATCGGCCCATTGGTTGAAAGCTGATGCATGAATAGATCACCTGCTGGTGCGCCCGGTAGCCGCCCCCACGTGGGGCGCATCCCGTAGACACCGTTCCATCCGGCGGGATTGCGCAGACTGCCCATGGCATCGGACCCGTCCGCCAGACACACCATATGCCGCGCCAAAGCAACCGCTGCACCGCCAGATGATCCCCCCGCTGAACAGCCCGGCAAAAGCGCGTTCTGGGTCGCACCAAAGACAGGGTTATACGTATGGCTGCCCAATCCGAATTCGGGCGTATTGGTCTTGCCGATCACAATGGCGCCCGCATCCTGCATCCGCTGCACCATAATCTCGCTTGCAGGTGCAATCTGTCCGGCAAAAAGGGGCGAGCCCTGCGATGTCGGCATCCCGCCCACATCTGCCAGATCCTTGACCGCCAAGGGCACACCATGCAGCGGCCCTTTGCTGACGGCCTGATCGGCTGCGCGGGCCTCTTGCAAGAGCACATCCGGGTCGCGCAGCGACACGATTGCGTTGTAATGCGGATTCTCCGCTGCGATCCGCGCCAGCGTCGCCTGCATCACCTCGGCCGCACTCAGCCCGCCACCCCGCAAGGCGGCAATCAGGTCATGCGCAGTCCATTCCAGAAAATCTCCCATGCGCTATCCAAGCGCGCAGGCGCGGCTTTGGCAAGCACCAAGCTTATTCGGCGTTCGCTTCCGCGCGGCTCTTGCCCGAGACAGCCATCGCCAGGGTGGCCGCCATGAACCCGTCCAGATCACCGTCCAGCACACCTTTGGTGTCGGAAGTTTCATAGTTCGTGCGCAGGTCCTTCACCATCTGGTAAGGCTGCAGGACATACGACCGGATCTGGTTGCCCCAACCCGCATCACCGGCGTTCTCATGCGCCTCGTTCACAAGGGCCGAACGCTTGTCCAATTCGATTTGGTACAAGCGCGATTTCAAAGCCTTCATCGCGATATCGCGGTTCTGGTGCTGCGATTTCTCGGAGCTTGTCACGACGATCCCTGTGGGCATGTGCGTGATCCGCACAGCCGAGTCGGTGGTGTTGACGTGCTGACCACCCGCACCGGAGGACCGGTAGGTATCGATGCGGATATCCGAAGGGTTCACCTCGATCTCGATGTTGTCATCGACAACCGGATAGACCTTGACCGAGGTAAAGGACGTGTGGCGCTTAGCGGCGCTGTCAAAGGGTGAAATCCGCACCAGACGATGCACACCGCTTTCGGATTTCAGCCAGCCATAGGCGTTATGGCCGCTGATCTTATAGGCGGCCGATTTGATCCCCGCCTCGTCACCGGGCTGTTCGGATTGCAGTTCAACCTTATATCCCTTCTTTTCCGCCCACCGCACATACATCCGCGCCAGCATATTGGCCCAGTCACAGCTTTCGGTGCCACCGGCCCCTGCGTTGATTTCAAGGAAGGTGTCATTGCCATCAGCCTCGCCATCCAGCAGGGCCTCCAGTTCTTTCTTGGCGGCCTTTTCGGCCAGCGCGGTCAGAGCTGCCTCGGCCTCGGCGACGATCTCGGCGTCGTCTTCCATTTCGCCCATCTCGATCAACTCGATGTTGTCGGACAGCTCGGTCTGGATGCTGTCATAGCCGGTCATGGCATCCAGCAACAACTGACGCTCGCGCATCAGCTTTTGTGCGCCTTCAGGATCATCCCAAAGGGTTGGGTCCTCAACGCGCGCGTTGAATTCTTCGAGGCGGTGGGGCGCTGTTTCGCGGTCCATCCGCTGCGCCAGCAAGGCAAGCGACTTTTGAATGGCCGCAATAGTATTTTGCATTTCCGCGCGCATGGGGCACCTGTTGTTCGTCAATGATATTTGATGATGCGGTCTTAGCGCGCCCTTAGGAGCGCGACAAGCACATGGTCAGTAGAGACCACCCGAAGACAGCGTCCCGAAGGTCGCCTTATCACCCACAGTCGCCGTTTCACCTGTCGATGTGGTCACCTGACGCTGTGCGGCCTGTGCTTCCTCAAAGAGCGGCAGATCGGCCGCCATTGCAAAACCACCGTCAAACATGATGCCGAACAAAGGCTCTTCGCCGGGGCGGAAACATTCGCGGACGACGTTATCGCCGGTAGCATCATCAGGCAGGCGTGCGCCGCTGAAACGGTCGATATTGATGAACTGGCAATTGGCAGGCACGCGGAAGGAGCCCGAGCCGTACTTCTCGATCGCTTCTTCCATGAACCGGTTGAACACCGGCCCACAGAACCCGCCACCCGAGGCACCACGGCCCAAGGTGCGCGGCGTATCATAGCCGATATAACAGCCTGCCACGATATTGGACGAAAAGCCCACGAACCACACATCTTTGGCGTCGTTGGTCGTACCGGTCTTGCCCGCAATCGGCACAGGAAGGTTCACCGTACCGCTTGCGGTGCCGCGCTGCACAACACCCTGCATCATCGAGGTCAGCTGATAGGCGGTGATTTCATTCATCACGCGGTCGCGGTTCGACATGATCCGCGGCCCGTCACCGGCAGGCAGATTGGCCTGATCGCAATCAAGACATGTGCGCTGGTCATGGCGGTAAACCGTGTGGCCGTAACGGTCCTGCACGCGGTCAACCAGCGTCGGCTCGACCCGTTCACCACCATTGGCGAACATCGCATAGGCGGCAACCATCTTGAACAAAGTGGTCTCATCGGACCCGAGCGAGGCCGCAAGCACGCGGTTCATATCCTCGTAGACACCAAAGCGTTCCGCATAGCGCCCGACCGTATCAATCCCGATTTCCTGGGCAAGACGGATCGTCATCAGGTTCCGCGACCGCTCGATCCCCGTCCGCATTGGTGTGGGGCCATAGAACTGGTTGGATGAATTGCGCGGACGCCATGTGCCCTGCGGTGTGTTGATCGTGATCGGTGCGTCTACAATGATCGTGGCTGGCGAATAGCCGCTGTCCAAAGCTGCTGCATAGACAAACGGCTTGAACGATGATCCGGGCTGGCGCTGCGCCTGTGTGGCGCGGTTGAATACCGAGCTTTCATAGCTGAAGCCGCCCTGCATCGCGATCACACGGCCGGTGTTGACGTCCATCGCCATAAACCCGCCCTGCACCTCGGGCACCTGTCGCAAGGACCAGCGTTCAAAATTGCCGTCGCCGTCCAGCAAACGACGCACGTGAACCACGTCACCGGGCGTGAAATTGTCAAAGAAATCACCCACCAGCCAACGGATATCGACACGCGGCACCACAAAGGGTTCGGCCTCTGTGTCTTCCACACCTTCAATGCCGATCGTGAGCGTGTTCTCGGCCACCTCGCGGATCACCGCCGGATACCACTGACCGTCCAGATCAATGCTGCGGGGCACGTTCAGACCGGCAAGGGCTGCGCGCCAGTCCTCTTCGTTGGCCAAAGCTTCTTGCGGGATCGTCAGTTCGGTGCCGCGCCAGGCGCCCTGCGCGCGGTCATACTCCTCCAGTGCGCGCTGCAGGGAATGGGCCGCAGTCACCTGCAACTCGGGATCGATGGTCGCACGGATCGACAAACCGCCCGAGAAGAATTCCTCTTCCCCGAAGTTCTGGCTCAACTGGCGGCGGATTTCATCAGTGAAATAATCCCGCTCGGGCAATGTCTCGCGGAAATCCTCATAGTCGCCGCCCTGTACAGACAGAAGCGGGGCTGCGCGCTCGGTCTCATAGGTCTCTTCGTCGATATAACCGTTCTCGAACATCTCGCGCAGGGTGTTGTTGCGCCAGAACACAGCGGCCTCACGGTCGCGCACAGGGTGGCGGTTGCTCGGCGCCTTCGGCAAAGACGCAAGATAAGCCGCCTCGCCCGGGGTCAGTTCGGTCAGAGGTTTGTTGAAATAGGTCAGCGCGGCAGCGGTTACGCCAAAACTGTTCTGGCCCAGAAAAATTTCGTTAAGATAGAGTTCCAGAATACGCTCTTTGGGCATCGCACCCTCAATGCGTACCGCCAGAATGATCTCTTTGATCTTGCGCTCGACCGAACGTGATCCATCCAGAAGGAAGTTCTTCATCACCTGCTGGGTGATCGTGGACGCCCCGCGCAGGTTTTCGCCGCGCGATTCCACCGCATCCACAAAGGCCGACACCATACCCATGGCGTCATAACCGCCATGTTCGTAGAAATTCTTGTCCTCGGCAGAAATGAAGGCCTGCTTGACGATATCGGGGATTTCCTCGGCGGGGGTGAACAGACGACGCTCGACCGCAAATTCGTCGATAATCTGCCCCTCACCAGAATAAATCCGGCTGATTGTCTTGGGCGTGTACTGCGACAGGGTTTCATAACTCGGCAGGTCGCGGCCATACATATAAAGCACAGCACCAATCGCCAGCGCCCCCATAAAGGCCCCGAGCGTCAGCAGTGTGAACAAGCCGCCGAAGAAAGAAAGAATAAAGCGCAACACGAAAGGGAACCCAGTCCTGATAGTTTCAGGCGCCGTTATACGCGCTCCACCCCCTATGGTCAAAAGGCCAAATGCCACGTTCGGCCAGAAGATGCCTGCAATTCGGTCACTTTTTGAGCAGCAGGCCGCTGGTTTTTACCGCGCCAAAAGCACCACGGTGTCGCGGATCGCGCGCGCAATCCGTGCCCGTCCTTCGGGGGTCGCCAGAAACGCGCGGTCCTGCGCATTCGACAAGAACCCCGCCTCGATCAGCACACTGGGAAAATCCGCCGCCGTCAGCACCACAAACTGCCCTTCGCGGCGCGGACGCGAATTCATCGGAACGCCCTGCGCCTGCATCGCCGCCGCAAGTGCGTCGGCTATCCGCACGCCCTCTGGTCCCGTGCGGGCGCGCGCCAAATCCATCAGCGCGGTCGCCACGCGGTCCTCGGCGTCGTTCAGATCGATACCCGCCAAAAGATCACCGCGCTCGTGGCGCTCGACGATCCGCTGGGCCGCAGCATCGCCACCATCGGATGACAGCGTATAGACCGAGGCACCACGCACGTCTTCTTCGCCCAAGGCATCCGCATGCAATGACAGAAACAAATCCGCCCCCACCTGCCGCGCAAATGTCATTCGCGCCGAAAGCGGGACGAATACGTCATCCTCGCGTGTCAGCACCGCCTGCACGCCCTCTTGCGCGTTCAACATGACTGCAAGCTCGGCCGCAAGGATCAGCATCAGATCGGCCTCTTTGATGCCGCCCTGAAAGGCACCGGGGTCAATGCCGCCATGTCCGGGATCAATCACCACGATGAAATCCTCACTCGCAGCAAGGGCTGCGGCGGCATCGGGATCAAACCCCGTTACAACATCCCAGCCCGGATCGGGTGGCGCGCCTGCGGCGGCGGCAAATTCATCGGCGCTCGCACGCTCGAGCACAATTGTCAGATCAGCGCCCGCATCGGTCCGCACCATGCCCGCCTCGGCAATGACAAGGGGTTCAGCCAAATCAACCACCATCCGCGACCACCCGGGGCGCAGCGGGCCAAAGCGCACATCTGTTGCCCGATCGCCCGACAACAGCGCAGCGGCATCAAGCCCTGTAAACGAGGCCCCTTCCACATCCAGCACCAGACGGCGCGGGTCATCCAGCGTGAATACGCGGTACGGCGTGATCCGGTCCAGCCCCATGGCAACCTCAAGCGTCCACCAGCCGTCGCTGACACTGGTGCGCTCAGGGTCGACCGTGACCTGAGCGGTGGCCAGATTGGCGATAAAGAGGAAAGACAGTAGCCAGCGGATCATGCCCGCCGCCCCTGCATGAACCGCGCCAGCCGGTCTAGCCCTTCGGTGATATCCGCCGTGGAGCGCGCATAGGAAAACCGCAACCAGTGGTGGCCGCGTGCGGCATCAAAATCAAGTCCCGGCGTGACGGCAACGCCTGCCTTTTCCAAAATCTCGGCAGCAAATGCCAAGGCATCATCGGTGTATTCCGACACATCCACATAGACATAGAATGCCCCGTCAGGCGGCGCAAAACGGGTCAGGCCAGCGGCCTGCAACCCCTCAATCATCAGCGCCCGATTGGCGCGGTACACAGCCTTGTTCGCTTCAAGCTCATCGGTGCAATCCATCGCATGCAACGCCAGCCGCTGGGCGGCATGGGGCGCACAGATGAACATATTCTGCGCCAGACGCTCGACCTGCCGGATGTGATCTTCGGGCACAATCATCCAGCCCACACGCCAACCGGTCATCGAGAAATACTTGGAAAAGGAATTCACGACATAGACGTCATCGGTGACCTGCAACGCCGAGACAGGGGCCACATCATAATCAATCCCGTGATAGATCTCGTCTGAAATGAACGCAGCACCCTGTGCTGCACAGGCCGCCGCCAATTCGGCCAAACCGTCACGATCCAGCATTGTCCCCGTCGGGTTCGCGGGCGAGGCGACGATCAGCCCGTCCAGATCATGCGCTGCCACATCGGCAGGTGCCGGCTGAAAACGCTGCGCAAATGTCGTGGGAATATCAATCGGGGTCAGGCCCACGGCCCGTAAAATCTGGCGATAGGACGGATAGCACGGCGTGCCCAGCCCGACCCGCGCGTCATTGTCAAACAACGCCGAAAACGCGAGCAGGAACGCGCCCGACGCCCCGCTGGTGATCACCACGCGCGCCGGATCAAGCGTCACCCCGTACCAATCGGCGTAATGCTTCGCGATCCGCGCTTTCAACTCCGGCAGACCCAGCGCCACCGTGTAACCCAAAGGGTCCGCCAGATCGTCAATCAACCGCGCCTTCGCCGCCTCCGGCGCACCGGTGCCAGGCTGGCCCACTTCCATATGGATGATATGCCGTCCTGCCGCCTCGGCCTGACGCGCGGCCTCCATTACGTCCATCACGATGAAAGGATCGACATTACCTCTGTCTGAGCGTCGCATAGCCTGCCTCTTTTGTTTGGGTGCCTGTTTGCCCCTGTCAGGCGGTCAAGGTCAATGGCCCGCTAGAAGGCCGCCGAAAGCGGTACCAGAAAATCATGGATCTGCCGCGCCTTTTGCGACACTTGCGCGCCGATCGCTGCGGGATCGGCCACGTCACTGGCCCATGTCGCATTGACGGCCAAAGTCGCATTGATCGCCATCACTGGCATCCGGCACAGCCCCGCATCACAATAGGCGACAACAGGCGCCTGATTGGGAAAGGGCGGCTGCACCTGACAGCTGACTGCGCCGGTTGGCGCCAGAGCACAGAGGTAATCCTCCCCGCGCGTCACCGTCATGTCGGGATGAGAGACCGCCGCCAGATGTGCCACTGCCGCCTCTTGCGCTTCGGCAAGGGCATCAGGCCAGAGCGCAACGCGCAAATCGCGCAGAGAAATCCCCGCCGCCGCAGGATCATAGGCAACCGAACTGACCACAGGGATCGGATTGCCGCGCCCGTCCACCGCCAGATCACGTACATCACGGCAAAGGGTCTGCGCGGTCAGCAGCAAGGGCGCACCATCAAACCCTTCGGCGCGCAGCACAATGCCGCCGCGATAGGTCACGCCATCGCCGCCTGTCAGGCCAAAATCTACAAAACGGTAAAAATCAGGGCAGGTTTGCGCAGATACGGCAGAACTGCCAAGCAGCAAAACCAGCAAGACAGGCAGGCCGCGCAACCTGCGCCTACTCCGCCGCTGCGGCTTGCGCTTCCAGTTCAGCGGCCTTTTTCTCGACCTGTTCGACGATATGATCGACCATATCTTCGTTGGACTGCTTGTGGCTCTGCTTGCCTGCAAGATAGACCATGCCGGACCCTGCCCCGCCGCCCGTAAAGCCCACATCGGTCATCAGCGCCTCTCCGGGGCCGTTCACGACACAGCCAATAATCGACAGCGACATCGGCGTTTTGATATGCTCCAGCCGCTTTTCCAGCGCCTCGACGGTCTTGATCACGTCAAAGCCCTGACGCGCGCAGGACGGACAGGAAATGATGTTCACACCGCGATGGCGCAGACCCAGAGATTTCAGGATCTCGTAACCGACCTTCACCTCTTCCACCGGATCGGCAGAAAGGCTGACACGGATCGTATCACCGATCCCCATCCAGAGCAGATTTCCCAGCCCAATCGCCGACTTGATGGTGCCCGAGGTCAAACCACCGGCTTCGGTAATGCCGAGGTGGATCGGCGCGTCGGTGGCATCGGCCAGTTGCTGATAGGCCGCGGCGGCCATGAACACGTCAGAGGCTTTGCAGGAAATCTTGAATTCGTGGAAATCATTATCCTGCAGGATTTTGATATGATCCAAACCGCTTTCCACCATCGCATCGGGACAAGGCTCGCCGTATTTATCAAGCAAGTGCTTTTCCAGCGACCCCGCGTTGACGCCAATCCGGATGGAACAATTATGGTCCCGTGCGGCCTTGATCACCTCTTTGACGCGCTTTTCATCCCCGATATTGCCGGGGTTGATGCGCAGGCACGCAGCCCCCGCCTCTGCGGCTTCGATGCCGCGCTTATAATGGAAATGAATATCGGCCACGATCGGCACGGAGACTTCGCTCACAATCTCTTTCAACGCAGCGCTTGACGCCTCATCCGGCACAGAAATACGCACGATATCGGCACCGGCATCGGCGGCGGCCTGCACTTGGGCAATGGTCGCTTTGACATCCGTGGTCAGCGTGTTTGTCATGGTTTGCACGGTAATCGGCGCATCCCCCCCGACGGGGACATTACCCACCATGATCTGGCGCGACTTGCGGCGGTAGATATTGCGCCACGGACGGATATGGTTCAGGGACATGTCAGATCGACTTTCAGATGCGTTAGCGTTGCGCCCAACCTATGTCGGCAGGCGCACATCATCAAGCGACAGTCGTGCTATTCCTCTGCGACAACCTCGGCCACATTCATGATTTCGGCCAGATCTTCATCTGCGCTCAAATCCGCAACGGCATAGGTTTGCGTCAGGTTGTCGGTGCTCAGCGCCACATTGGACGTCACCACGCCCGATGGGCCGACAGGGCCGTAGTGCACGCCGTTGACCGCAAAGTACAAAGCACCGCTTTCACCGACACGCAGCGTTGCGGGCTCTTCGGTCGCGGGCACAACAAAGTTCTGCCCCGGCTCCATCACGCCTTCATAAATAATTGTGCCATCGGCGGCGCGGATACGCACCCACGCGGGACGCACAGCAACAAGTTGCAGTTCCGGCACGTCAGGCTCGACCACCTGCACCGGTGGCAAGGTTTCGGTGGTCACCGTTTCTGCCAACTGCAAATCAGGTGACAAGGCGCGGTCTTCCTGCGGCAGGATTGCGCCAATGCTGTCACGCCGCAAAGTGGAAATCGGCGCATCACGCGCAACAAGCACAGGCACATCCAACGCCTGAGGGCGATAAAGCCGGTCGAGGGACTGCGCGGAAGGCGCTTCAAATCCGGCCAAGGCATCGCTCGGCTCGATTGCATTTGTGGCACCAGCCAGCGGATCAAGATCCGAGACAACAACGGGTGTCTGCTCTACGGGTGCGAATTGCACCTTCTGGACTTCCTGCAACACGGTCCAACCGCCAAAGCCCAGACCGCCAATCAACGCAACCAGCACCAGAACAGAGCCAATGGCGCGCGGTTCGATACCGGCCAGCATCGCGTCGCCTGCCGGTATAAAAGGCGTGGCGGAGGCAGAGAAAATATCCTTGCCCAGCGGTACACCCGCAGGGTCATAGGTCTTGCCCTTCAGAGAAGAGGCCTCAGCCGACATCCCGTGGGCGGTGGCAAACCCGCTTTCGGCACAAAAGCCTGCAAACGCCTCTTCGGGGTCCATGCCAAGGTAGCGTGCATAAGAGCGCACATAACCCGCAATAAAGCCGGGCGTGTCAAAAGCAGAAGGGTCTGCATTCTCGATGGCTGCGATATAGGCTGCTTTGATTTTCAGCTCGCGCTGCACATCCAGAAGGCTTTTGCCCAATGTCGCACGCTCGCCACGCATCACGTCACCCAAGCGCAGGTCATAGGCGTCAAAGCCTCTTGCCTCTGCGTCCTCCGACGCGTCCGCACGCTTGAAGGTCTTCCCGATCATCGACTGTCCCGTCGCTTAATGCCCCTAAGCGCGTACCGTTCAACGAATCGAAACAAAGCCTGCGCCTATCAAGACGTTAGCACGTCACAAAGAGTTATGCACAGGTGTATATAGAGTTAACCGGCCAACTCAGCACGATTCAGCGCACAATGTGACCACAATCCATCCAAAGCGCCTACCAATGCATCCATTTCGCGCGGACCATGCACCGGCGACGGGGTGAAGCGCAAACGCTCGGTGCCACGCGGGACGGTCGGGAAATTGATCGGCTGCACGTAGATGCCAAAGTCGGACAAGAGCATATCGGACAGCTTCTTGGTATGGACCGGATCCCCGACAATCAGCGGCACGATATGGCTGCCGTGATCAATAATCGGCAGGCCCATTCCCTTCAGACGCAGCTTGAGGATTTTCGCCTGGGTCTGGTGCTGGACGCGCAGCGCCTGATCTGTCTTCAGATGGGCGACGGATGCCGCAGCACCCGCTGCAACAGCAGGCGGCAGCGATGTCGTAAAGATGAACCCCGGCGCGTAAGAGCGGATGGCGTCACACATTTTCGCGCTGGCGGCGATGTAGCCACCCATCACACCATATGCCTTGGCCAAGGTGCCGTTGATGATATCAATCCGCCCCATCAGACCATCACGCTCGGCAACGCCTGCCCCGCGCGGTCCGTACATGCCTACTGCATGCACCTCGTCGATATAGGTCAGCGCACCGAATTCATCGGCCAGATCGCAGATGTCCCTGATTGGTCCGAAATCACCATCCATCGAATAGATCGATTCAAAAGCAATCAGCTTTGGCGCATCAGGATCATCAGCCGCAAGCAGTTCGCGCAGGTGCGCTACGTCATTATGGCGGAAAATCCGCTTGGCGCCCCCGTTGCGGCGCACACCTTCGATCATCGACGCATGGTTCAAAGCGTCGGAATAGATAATCAGACCCGGAAACAACTTTGGCAAAGTGCTCAACGTCGCATCATTCGCGATATAGGCCGAGGTGAAAAGCAGCGCCGCTTCCTTGTGGTGCAGGTCGGCCAACTCGGCCTCCAGACGCTTGTGATACACCGTTGTGCCGGAAATATTGCGCGTCCCGCCAGACCCCGCACCGGTGGCCTCGATCGCTTCGTGCATGGCGGCCAAAACGACAGGATGCTGGCCCATGCCCAGATAATCATTCCCGCACCAAACGGTGACAGGCGCCTCTGATCCGTCGGGCTTACGCCACGTCGCATGGGGGAACTGACCGCGTTTGCGCTCGATATCAATGAAGGTCCGGTAGCGACCTTCGGTGTGCAACCGTTCGATCGCAATGTCCAACTTGGCGTTATAATCCACGTCTTTCGTCCTCTTTGTCGGACCAAAAGCCACTTTATGTAGCGGTTTTTGAATCGTTCTAAGCGTCATATAGGGCACAACCGCACGGGACAAGCCGTTACAAAGTGTCACCCCCCTTTCCGTCCCTTTTTGGAGAGCATCCTCCGCCGGTTCATTGATCTGCATCAACAACTTTCCATGTCCCCTCAAACTTCGGGGTGAGCGCCAAAGGCGCGAGGGGCAGCGCCCCTTTCTACGCCCCCCATTGACCTTGTGCCGGTTTCCGACAACCCTGCGCGAAAATCCCAAATATGAGGCCCGCCATGACCCTAGACCCCGTCCTCGCACGGATCGACGCCGATCTGCCCCAAGCCACAGAGCGTTTGTTTGAACTGCTGCGCATCCCCTCCATCTCGACCGACCCTGCCTACAAGGCAGATTGTGATCGGGCCGCAGACTGGCTTGTGGCAGATCTGAAATCCATTGGTTTTGACGCCTCCAAGCGCCCGACACCCGGACATCCGATGGTCGTCGGCCATACCGGCGGCGACGGGCCGCATGTTCTGTTTTACGGGCACTACGACGTGCAACCCGTTGATCCGCTTGAACTTTGGGATAACGACCCCTTTGATCCCCGCATCGAGGAAACACCAAAAGGCAAGGTTATCCGCGGTCGTGGCACCGCGGACGACAAAGGCCAGCTGATGACCTTTGTCGAGGCCTGCCGCGCATGGAAAGCCGTGCATGGCACCCTGCCCGCCAATATCTCGATGTTCTTCGAGGGCGAAGAGGAATCCGGCTCGCCCTCGCTGACGCCGTTCATGGAAGAAAACCGCGCCGAGCTGACCGCCGATATCGCGCTGATCTCGGACACCTCTCTCTACGACGCGAATACGCCCGCGATCATGACACAACTGCGCGGTCTTCTGGGCGAAGAGCTGACTATCACAGGCCCAAGCCGCGACCTGCATTCGGGCATGTACGGCGGGATCGCCATGAATCCTGCCCGCGTGCTGGCACGCATCATCGCAGCACTGCACGACGATGAGGGCCGGATTACCGTGCCCGGTTTCTATGACGGCGTGCCCGAGCTTTCGAACGAATTGGCCGCGGCCTGGGACGGCCTGAAATTCGATCACGAAAGCTTTCTGGGCGAAGTCGGCCTGTCCGAGCCTGCAGGCGAGAAAGGCCGCCGCCCGCTGGAAATGATCTGGTCGCGTCCCACCTGCGAGGTAAACGGTATCTGGGCGGGCTATACCGGCGATGGCTTCAAAACGGTGCTGCCGTCCAAGGCCTCGGCGAAAATCAGCTTCCGGCTTGTCGGCACACAGGATCCCCACGAAATCCGCAAGGCCTTCCGCAAAATGGTGCAGGATATGCTGCCCGCCGATTGCAGCGTCAGCTTCAAAGACCATGGCGCGAGCAAGGCCTCGGTGATGACCACCACGCATCCGGCCTTTGCGCAGGCCCGCAAGGCACTTTCGGACGAATGGCCGAATGCGGCGGCCTTTACCGGCGGCGGCGGGTCGATCCCGATTGCGGGGCACTTCAAGGAAATCCTCGACATGGACACGATGCTGATCGGTTTTGGCAAAGACGACGACGGGCTGCATTCCCCGAACGAGAAATTCGATCTGTTCTCCTTTCACAAAGGCATCCGCAGCTGGGCACGTATCCTGCACGCGATGACAAGCTAGTATAGCGCGGGGGCAGGATCCGTTTGACATGCCCCCGCATTCGCCCATGTTAGGCGCATGAGTAATACATCACGCCCCCCGTATATGAGCACATCCCCCTACCACCCGGCCGCTGACCGCTATGACAAAATGGTCTACCGCCGCTGTGGCAACTCGGGTGTGCAACTTCCCGCCATCAGCCTTGGCCTGTGGCACAATTTCGGCGAGGACACGCCGCACGCCACCAAGCGCGCCATGTGCCAGACGGCGTTTGATCTGGGGATCACGCATTTTGATCTGGCCAATAACTATGGCCCGCCCGCAGGGTCGGCAGAAGAGGCCTTTGGCGACATCCTCAAGACCGACTTCAACGGCCACCGCGACGAACTGATCATTTCAAGCAAAGCAGGCTACGACATGTGGCCCGGCCCTTACGGCGAATGGGGATCACGCAAATACCTGATCGCATCCTGTGACCAATCGCTGAAACGGATGGGGCTGGATTACGTCGACATCTTCTATTCGCACCGCTTCGATCCCGATACTCCGCTGGAAGAGACTATGGGCGCGCTTGATCATATCGTGCGTTCAGGCCGCGCGCTTTATGCGGGCATCTCGAGCTACAATTCCCAACGCACACGCGAGGCAGTGGCGATCCTCAAAGACCTCGGCACGCCCTGCCTGATCCACCAGCCGTCCTACAACCTGCTGAACCGCTGGGTCGAGCATGACGGCCTCTTGGATACGCTGGATGATCTGGGCGTTGGCTCCATCGCGTTCACACCTTTGGCGCAAGGTATCCTGACGTCAAAATATTTGGGCGGCATTCCCGAAGGCAGCCGTGCGACCCAAGGCAAATCGCTTCTCGACGGCATGATCAACGAAAGCTCGCTCGCGAGCGTGCGCGCACTCAATGACATGGCACAGGCACGGGGGCAAACCCTTGCGCAAATGGCCATCGCATGGGTTCTGCGCGGCGGTCGCGTGACCACAGCGCTGATCGGTGCGTCACGACCCGAACAGATCATTGATTGCGCTGGTGCCATCGACAACCTCGACTTTACCGAGGCCGAGCTGAAACAGATCGACGAGATCAGTTCCGAGGAAGCGATCAACCTCTGGGCCCGCTCGTCGGAGTTGGATTAAGCGCGCGTCAAAAAGAAGGTGGGCCATGACCCACCTTTTAAGCAGCAACTTGGGAAAATGGCGCGGTTGACGGGGCTCGAACCCGCGACCCCCGGCGTGACAGGCCGGTACTCTAACCAACTGAGCTACAACCGCGCGTAGGGGGCGGAATAGTCGTGGATGCGCGGGGCGTCAACGCCGAATCTTCATCGCGGCGTGGTTTTTCCGAAATGGTCCGACAGAATTTACATCCTGTTCAGAATTGACCGCGCGCGGTGCGTTAACCTGCGCGGATGTCCGCATCTGTGTGTACAGGCTGTGTACGGATGCTGTACCGCTTGTGCACCGGACTTTTGCCAGGAAAATAACGGTAAACGCAGTCAAACGCCACGGTGCCGCCAAGGGCGTTGCGTCATCTTCTGATCGGCGGGGGGAAGGCAGTGGCGCGGTTGACGGGGCTCGAACCCGCGACCCCCGGCGTGACAGGCCGGTACTCTAACCAACTGAGCTACAACCGCGCATCTGCTTGTTCAACTTGCGCTGAACGTGCGCTGCTTCTAAGTGCGCAAACCCGCCCCGTCAAGCGCCCTTAACGCTCAGGCAGCGGAATAAATTCCGTGTCATCACCGGGGGGCAATTGAAAGCGGCCATTCTGCCAATCTCCCTTGCGCCAGGCCTCTTTGGCCTCCTCAATGCGTTCCTTGCTCGACGCCACAAAATTCCACCAGATATAACGGTCGCCTTCCATGGTCGCCCCGCCCAGCAACATCACACGGGCCCCCCAAGGCCCCGCTTTCATGCTGATCCGGTCACCAGGCCGGAAGGTGACCATCTTGCCCTGATCAAACACCTGCCCTGCGATTTCCACTTCTCCTTCAAGCACATAGGCCCCACGGTCTTCGTGGTTGTCCGTCAGCGGCATGGCCGCAAAAGGTTCCAGCACTGCATCGAGATAGAACATTTCAGACGGCGTCTCGACCGGCGCGCGTTCGCCATAAGCCTCGCCCATAATCAGGCGCACCTGCTTGCCCTCACCTTCCATGAAGGGCAATTCCGCCTTGGGCGCATGGATGAAACCCGCTTCGCGATCCTCGGCCCCTTTGGGCAGCGCGATCCATGACTGGATGCCAAACATCCGCTGCGGCTTCATCCGCTGGATTCCGTCAATGCGTTCCGAATGGGTGATCCCGTGACCCGCCACCATCAGGTTCACATCGCCTGCTTCGATCCACTGGTCCGTCCCCAGACTATCGCGGTGATGTATCGTCCCGCTATGCAGATAGGTGACGGTCGCCAGCCCGATATGGGGATGCGGGCGCACATCAATGCCCTCGCCCGTCAGAAACTCGGCCGGACCCATCTGGTCAAAGAAAATAAAGGGCCCAACCATCTGCCGGCGGGGTGCCGGCAAAGCGCGGCGCACTTCAAAACCACCCAGATCACGGGCACGAGAAACGATGACGGTGTCGATCGCATCAATCGCGTCACCGGTCGGGTTATGCGTATTCAAACTCGGATTCCAGCTCATCTGTGTGCTCCATCATTTATGTCTCAGCCAATTTAACATGTGCACTGAAATATGATACATCACTCATTTTATACGATATGTGCAAAATTGCGCATAACTGACCCCAACACGCTTAAAAGGGGGTGCCTAAGGGCAGGTGAAAGGCAGCTGTCAAACCCGAGCGGGAGAGACCAGCATCATATCTTAATCGCCTCTTGCTGCTCTCAGGGGTAACAGAATCCAAACTTATGCGCTGCTAGCATGTCTTGGTCATGCGTATCGCGCCTTTCCCGACAAGAGCGAATAATCCTGACTGACAACTTTAATCTGTTTACCTCGCCACCAACTCAACGCATTTTGCACATATGACCACAGATGTGACCAAGCCATTCTTGTTGCGCGTACGCGACGCCCTGCCGGAACTGCATCCGAGCGAACAAAAGCTTGCCGAACTTGTGCTGGATTTCCCGGGCGAGATGGCGGGCTATACCGCAACCGAAATTGCCGAGCTTGCGAATGTGTCCAACGCCACCGTGTCGCGCTTTGTACGGCGGATCGGCTATGGATCGTTTGACGAAGCGCGCCGCGCGGTCAGGGATGAACAGCGCGCAGGTACCGCTCTGCTGCGCTTTTCGTCTGAAACCCCGCAACGCGGGGGCGCGGTTGCTGCGCATTTCGAAACAAGCCAGCAGAACCTTGAACTGACCTATGGTGCGATAGATGATGCACTGATCGACGATCTCGCCGAGGCGCTTATCGCCGCCCCACGGGTGTGGTTTGTCGGGTTTCGTGCGGGCCAGCCCTTTGCGCAATATCTGGGCTGGCAGACATCGCAGGTCCTGGCAAATGTCAGCGTGATGCCCAGAGCGGGGGAAACACTGGCGGAAAGCCTTGCATCCTTGTCGCCGCAGGACGTTGTCGTGCTTATCGCCTTGCGCCGCAAGCCAAAGCTCCTTGCCGCAGTGGCGGATGCGGTCGTGCACGCTGGAGCCGCCCTTGCGGTGATCGAAGACCGACCCAGCCCTGAAACCGTTGGCGCGCGGTGGCAGATGACATGCGTAACCTCTGCCGACGGTCCATTGATGAACCACGTCAGTACCATGGCCGTGTGTAATCTTGTTGCTGCGCGCACAATCGCGCTGTCCGGCGCATCAGGCCGAAGCCGGATGGCAGCCATTGAAGACGGCCACAGACGGTTTGACGAACTATAAGCCAGCGCGCCCCAGACCCTGCAGGGCGTCGCGGAACTTGTACAAAACCTGATCATTTCCAGAGAAAAGCGCAAAAACGCTGCCGCAAAATGAGGCAGCGCATGAAAACTTAGGGCAAATACAAGAAAAAATGTTTTCTTAAGTACGTTACTAAGAAAATCTTTTTCCAGACGTAATCCTCGATTCTCTTCGATCCCAACCCGTTGCAAAGGAAAAAAGCATGACTTTCTCCCGTACCCAATTATTCGCCGTGGCAAGCGCCGCATTTCTACCAGCCGTTGCCAGCGCAGAAGCTGTGATGCAGATCAATTCATCATTGCCCGAAGGCTCTTTCGCGCATGTCTTCCTGCTGGAATACGAGCAGCGACTTGAGGCCGCTGCACCCGGCGAAATCGACGTCCAGATTTTCATGTCCAACACGTTGGGCAAGGAAGAAGACGTTCTTCAAGGCCTCGGTTTCGGCACGCATCAGGCCTCTTTGTCGGCATCTGCTGTCGCGCAGATCAATACACGCACATCAATTTTTGATCTGCCCTATCTGTTCGAGGACCGCGCAGCAGTGCAAACCTTCATCGACAGCCCTGCGGGCAAGATGTTGGCTGACGGGTTCAATGGTACCGGTATGGTATTGGCCGCAATGTGGGACAACGGCTTTCGCCAGATCACCAATAACGTGCGCCCGATTGTAACGCCGGCCGACCTTGACGGTCTCAAAATCCGCACACCCACCAACCGCCAGCGCGTTGAAATGTTTAATACATTGGGTGCCAACGCCACACCACTTTCGTTTGGAGAGGTCTATTCCGCTCTGGATCAGGGCACAATTGACGGGCAGGAAAACCCCGCAAACGTTGTTGATACGGCCAAGCTCTTCGAAGTGCAGGACTATATGTCGCTGTCCAACCACGTCTATCTGCCCACGTTTCTGATGATCGGCGAACCCTTCCTTGCATCACTGGACGACGAGCTGCGCGCAACCGTGATTTCCGTGGCCCAAGAGGTAGCACCGTGGTCGTTTGCATGGGGCGAGACAACCGACGCTGAAACCATCGCAGCCCTCTCTGACCGGATCGCGATTAACGAGATTGACTTTGCCGCGTTCCAAAGTGCTGCCGCACCGCTCTATGAAAGCCCGACCTTCGTTGACGTGATCGGCGCGGATATGATCGCAGCGACCAAAACCGCTCTCGGTATCGAGTAAAGCGGGACAGGAGAGCACGCATGGACCGTTTTGACGCCTTTTTCTCGCAATTGGACCGCTGGCTTGGCGCCGTGCTGGATGTGGTTGTGATCGGTCTTGCCGGCCTTCTGCTCTTTTTATTGAACTGGGCGGTCTTCGCCCGGTTCGTTCTGAATGACAGCGTGTCATGGGGTGAGGAATTGCCAGCCCATCTCTTGGCAATGCTGACATTCATTGGCGCGGCTTACCTGACGCGGACCAATGAACATTTGGGGTTTGATGCGGTTTTGCGTGTCATGCCACCAAAGATGATGCGCGTCGTCACCGCTTTGAACCTGATCCTGATGGGGTTCTTCGGGCTGATTCTCGCGTGGTACGGCGGGATTGCCGCAGCCAGCTTTGGCACGCGCTCCTTGATCTCTGTTGACGCCCCGATGGCCCTGTTCCGTGGGGCAATGCCCTTTGGCGGCGCCCTGATTACTCTGTTTTGTGCGGTAAGGCTGGTCGGCATCGTGTCCGGCCGTATCGACCCTTTGGACCTTTTGCCCGAAAGTGACGCCTGATGTTTCTTGATCCCGGATGGATGATTCTCATCCTGCTTGTCACCCTGCTTATCGCAGGCCTGCCGATCGCCTTTGTGTTGGGTGTTACGGCCGCAACCATGATCATTCTCGATCCGGCGGTCATGCCGCAGATCATCGGTCTGATCCCCTTTGGTGGTGCGAACAACTATCTGCTTGTGGCTGCTCTTTTGTTCATGATCGCGGGCGAGATCATGAACCAGGGCAAGATCGCGGAGAAACTGATCGCCTTTGCTTCCTCACTCGTCGGACATATCCGGGGTGGTCTGGCGCATGTCAACATTCTGACATCGCTGTTCTTTTCCGAGATTTCGGGCACAGCTACATCGGACGCGGCCGCGATCGGATCAGTCATGATCCCGCAGATGAAAAAGCGCGGTTACCCGGTCGCATTTGCGGCGGCTGTGACTTCGACATCGGCCACAATGGCGATCATCGTGCCGCCCAGCCTGAACCTGATCCTCTATGCCTATGTCGCCAACGCGTCGATTGCCGAACTTTTTGCCGCCGGGATTGTGCCGGGTCTGCTGGTCTGCGCGCTTCTGATGGGCACAGCCTATGCAATTTCCGTCAAGCGCGGCTACCCGACCGAAGGCGCGTTCTCTTTCGCGCGTGTGCTTGAAACAGGTAAGGACGCCGCCCTTCCGCTCACCCTGCCGATACTTGTGCTGGCGGGCATCCTTGGCGGTGTCTTCACAGCGACAGAAGCCGGTGCCATTGCTGCCTTCTGGTCGATCGTCTTGGCGATGGGTGTTTACCGGACGGTGCGCATGGGCACTGTTGTCGATACGCTGCGTATTGCCGGCAAGCGCTCGGCGATGCTGATGTTTATCGTCGCAACCTCCACACTCTTGGGTTGGTATCTGACCAACCAGCGCATTCCGCAGGACATCGCAGAGGCCATTCTGGGCCTTTCCGACAACTACTGGGTTGTTCTGCTTGTCATCAACATCTTCTTTCTGTTGGCCGGCACAATCATTCATGGCACACCTGCGATCCTGATGCTGGTGCCCATTTTCCTGCCACTGGCAGATCAGCTGGGCATTGACCGCGTGCATTTCGGTTTGATCCTGACAATCAACCTCGGGATCGGGCAACAGACGCCACCGGTTGCCTCGGTTGTCTTGATCACCTGCGCCATCGCCAAGATTTCCATCGCCAAGATCATCCCCTCGATGCTGATGTTCATCGGGGCCATGCTGATTGCCCTGTTGCTGATCAATCTGTTTCCTGCGCTGTCTCTCTGGCTGCCATCGGTCATCCTCTGATGCGCTTGCTGATCATCAATCCAAACACCTCCAAAGGTGTCACTGAACGCATCAGAGAGGCCGCAAATGCCGCAGCAGAGCCTGACGACCATTTCACGACGATATGCCCGTCATTCGGCCCTGAACTGATCGTGACACCGCAAGATGCCGAACTGGCCAGCCGTGCTGTGGTCGAGACTGTGAAAGCCTACAACGCTCCCTGCGACGGAATTGTGCTGGCATCTTTCGGCAATACGGGCGCAGAAGAGGTCCGAGCGCTGCGGCCGGATGTCCCCGTCATCGGGATCGCCACCGCGGCTTTTGCCGTCGCAGGCGCCCTTGGCGGACCCTTCGGCATCGTGACATTTGGCCAAAGCCTTGTCCCGGGGTTGACAGACAAAGCGAAAGAAGCAGGTGTCGGGGGCCAGCTGATTGGCGTTGATGCGCTCGCGATAAATGATTTCGGCGATCCCGGCACGGTGCAATGCCGATACAGGCGTGAACTTGGCCAGCTGTGTTCCGAAATGCAGCAGCGTGGCGCCACCAGCATCGTGATGGGCGGCGGTCCTTTGGCAGGTCTTGCGGCCAAGATCGGCGCGCATTGCCCTGTGCCGCTGATTGACGGCACGAGCAGCGCGATCAGTATCATACGCAGCGCGACGCTCGGCACATCGCCGCAGTGAAATCCAAAAACAGGATGTCGAGTGTTAAAGCCGCGATCACAGGTCCAAAGGGCATGACCTGATCAAATAGGTGGCCGATCAGTGTGCTATTGAAAGCCAAATCACCTTCAAGCACGGTATCACTTTGATGTCATGAAGAATGGTGGGTGATGAGAGGCTCGAACTCCCGACATCTTCCGTGTAAAGGAAGCGCTCTACCAACTGAGCTAATCACCCGATGCGGCATCATTTAGACGAGTGTTCAGGGTAGTGCAAGCCTATTCCAAGAGGAATTGTTCGCCATCTTTGAGGTGGTAAACACAGCCCTGCCCGCCATGGCTGTTACGCTGCGCATGGGCCTTTTCGCCCACGACCAGACCACGGATCATGCTGCTGGTGATCCCATGCGTGACAAGCACCGCCGGCCCGCGCAAATCTGCCAGAAAATCAAGGCATCGCTGCTTGAGCCGCGCAAAGCCTTCGCCGTTCGGAGCGATCTCGTATTGTGCCATGAACGGGTCTTTGCCCTTCGGCATGGGCAGCTCATGGCGCAAGCGCCCCGACCAATCCCCGACCCCGATTTCGCGCAAACGATCATCGGTGCGGATATGATCCGCAATCCCTGCCAGAGCAATTCCTGCTGTCTGGAACGCACGGCCCTGCGGACTTGTAAGAAACACAAAGCCCGTCAAATCGCGCGCACCGAGAATTTCACCCTGCTTTGCCGCATCGCGCAGACCTTTGTCAGTCAGGGGCGAGTTCAAATCCCCCTGCATCCGGTTTTCGGCGTTCCACGTCGTTTCGCCGTGGCGCAGGATATAGAGTTCAGGAAAGCTCATTGCGGGTAAAGCGGTGCCTCGTTCACGTGTCGTCAGGATCGGACGAGGCAGCCACAGTCGCATCCTTCGGTGTCCGTAATTTCAGCGTGACAACCGCAGCACCACCATCGAGTGGTTTTGTCTTGACCACACGCAGCTTGCCCAAAGGCGGCAGGTTCACGACCTGCCCGTCGCGCAGTGCCTCGCCCAGCACGGCCAAAGCGGCCTCAACGGCGGGCTTCACATCCCGCTTCTTGAGGTTGGTACGCGCCACCACGGCATCAAGCAGTTCCGGCTTTTTGAGCATTGCGTCATCAGTTTTCGCAGTTTCCGGCTCTTCTTTCGGCGTCCGTGCCATGTGCATTCATCCCTTTGCCAGTTGGCGGCATTACGTCCCTTGCGGCCAGCAACGTCAAGCAGATAGCACATGCAAAAGGCGCCCTTGCAAGCAAGGGCGCCTTATTGTTCTAGCCAGAATTCCGGACTTAGTGCGCGCGTGCGCCTTCACCGCCGTCCTGCGCCTTGAGTGCGGCGGCGGCTGCCTCTTCAGCGGCCTCGTCCCACTCGATCGGCTCGGGCTTGCGGACCAGCGCATGTTCCAGCACCTCAGAGACATGTCTGACAGGGATGATGGTCAGCCCCTCTTTCACATTGTCCGGAATATCGGGCAGGTCTTTGGCGTTGTCCTGCGGGATCAGCACTGTGGTGATACCCCCACGCAGCGCCGCCAGCAGTTTTTCTTTCAAACCACCGATCGGCATCGCGTTGCCGCGCAAAGACACCTCGCCCGTCATGGCGATATCCTTGCGGACCGGAATACCCGTCAGCACCGACACAATGGATGTCACCATCGCGAGACCGGCACTTGGCCCGTCCTTTGGTGTCGCCCCGTCCGGCACGTGGACGTGAATGTCGATAGTATCGAATTTCGGCGGCTTCACCCCGATTTCGGGCGCGATTGAACGCACATAGGATGACGCCGCATCAATCGATTCCTTCATCACATCGCCCAGCTTACCGGTGGTTTTCATCCGGCCTTTACCCGGCAGGCGCAGCGCTTCGATATTGAGAAGCTCGCCACCCACAGAGGTCCAAGCCAGACCCGTCACAACACCGACCTGATCGCTTTCTTCAGCAAGACCGAAGCGGTACTTTTCCACGCCGAGGAAGTCGGAAAGATTGGCAGCCGTGACTTCGATCACATCTGCTTCTTTCTTGACGATCATGGTCACGGCCTTGCGCGCCACTTTCGCCAATTCGCGTTCCATGTTCCGCACACCGGCTTCACGGGTATAGACCCGCACCATGGCCAGCAATGCGTCATCGGAGACCGAGAACTCCTTGGCCTTCAAACCGTGGTTCTTCATGACCTTCGGCAACAGGTGCTGCTTGGCGATTTCCACCTTTTCGTCCTCGGTATAACCCGAGAGCGAAATGATCTCCATCCGGTCCAAAAGCGGCCCCGGCATGTTGTAGGAGTTCGCCGTCGTCAGGAACATCACGTTCGAAAGGTCATATTCGACCTCCAGATAGTGATCCACGAATGTGCTGTTCTGTTCAGGGTCCAACACCTCAAGCATGGCGGATGCGGGATCACCACGGAAGTCCTGACCCATCTTGTCGATCTCGTCGAGCAGGATGAGCGGGTTCGTGGTTTTCGCCTTTTTCAGCGCCTGAATGATCTTGCCGGGCATCGAACCGATATAGGTCCGGCGGTGGCCGCGGATCTCAGATTCGTCACGCACACCACCAAGACTGATGCGGATAAACTCGCGCCCTGTGGCCTTGGCGACCGATTTGCCCAACGACGTCTTACCCACACCCGGAGGGCCGACCAGACACATGATCGGGCCCTTGAGCTTGGCAGAGCGTTGTTGCACCGCAAGGTATTCGACAATCCGCTCTTTGACCTTCTCAAGACCGTAGTGATCCGCATCAAGGATCGCCTGCGCTTTGTGCAGGTCCTTTTTCGTGCGGGATTTGGTGCCCCATGGCACGCCCAGGATCCAGTCCAGATAGTTGCGCACAACAGTGGCTTCGGCGCTCATCGGCGACATGTTCTTGAGCTTCTTCAGCTCGGCATCCACCTTTTCGCGGGCCTCTTTGGACAGCTTGGTCTCGGCGATTTTCGCCTCAAGCTCATCCACCTCGTTCTGGCCGTCCTCACCATCGCCAAGTTCTTTCTGAATGGCCTTCATCTGCTCATTCAAATAGTACTCGCGCTGGGTGCGCTCCATCTGGGATTTCACGCGGGTCTTGATCTTTTTCTCGACCTGCAGCACGGACATTTCGTCCTGCATCATGCCAAAGACCTTTTCCAGCCGCTCGGACACGGAAAGCGTTTCCAAAAGCCCCTGCTTTTGTTCGACTTCAATACCCAGATGACCGGCAACAAGGTCGGCCAGTTTCGCAGGCTCGGTTGCATCGCCGACAGCGGCCATGGCCTCTTCGGGGATGTTTTTCTTGACCTTCGCATAACGCTCGAACTCGGCCGAGACATTGCGCACAAGCGCCTCGATCTCGGCAGGATCGCCATCGGTTTCAGTCAGGTATTCACATGACGCCTCAAAGAAGCTGTCGTTGGCAACAAAACCTGTGATCTTGACGCGCGCACGGCCCTCGACCAGCACCTTCACGGTACCGTCCGGCAGCTTCAGCAGCTGCAGCACATTGGCCAGAACGCCTGTCTTGTAGATGCCGTCCTCTTTGGGGTCGTCCTCACCGGGGTCGACCTGACTGGACAGCAAAATCTGCTTGTCGTCCTGCATCACCTCTTCAAGGGCGCGGACAGATTTATCACGGCCCACGAAAAGCGGCACGATCATATGTGGAAACACCACAATGTCGCGCAACGGCAGGACGGGATAGGATGAACTCAACGGTTCTTGCATGCTCTTTTCCTTTTCTCGGCAAGACGCGCCGGTCCCGCTTTAGCGGCAACATGGAGCGTCTCCTCTTGGGATCAATATGTGGGATGACCTACCATAGGTTTCAACTCATCCATTATCTCTTCATGGCAACTTGCCCGTCACAGACCGGAGTCGCAAGGCGCGATTGCGGAAAATATCCCATAAAAGACTGCCTCTGCATCCCAACTTTCCATGTCCAATCAAACTTTCGCCGAAGGCAATCCTGCCCCTGCCAAGCTTCCAGCCCTAGTTGACGGGCGCGATATCCCCAAGCGCACGGGTGGCGTGGAATTCGGCCTCCCAATCTGCAAAGCGGCCTGCTGCAATCGCATTACGCATCCCCTGCATGATCTCCTGGAAATAATGCAGGTTATGCCATGTCAGAAGCATACCCGATATCATTTCCTGCGCACGGAACACATGGTGCAGGTACGCGCGGGAATAATGGGAACAAGCCGGACATGTGCAATGTTCATCCAGTGGCCGGGGATCATCCGCATGGCGCGCGTTCTTGATATTGATCACACCGCGGCGGGTGAATAACTGGCCGGTGCGGCCGGACCTGCTGGGAAGCACACAGTCCATCATATCAATCCCGCGTTTGACAGCACCCACGATATCGTCGGGCTTACCCACGCCCATCAGGTAGCGGGGTTTATCGACCGGTAATTGATCGGGCGCGAAATCAAGCACGCCGAACATCGCCTCCTGCCCTTCGCCCACGGCCAGACCACCCACGGCGTACCCATCAAACTCCACCGCTTTCAGCGCTTCGGCGCTTTGTTCTCGAAGGTCTTGTTCCAAGCCGCCTTGCTGTATCCCAAAGAGCGCGTATCCCGGCCTGTCGCCAAAGGCATCGCGCGACCGCTGCGCCCAACGCATCGACAATTCCATACTTTCCGCGATCCGCTTGCGATCAGCAGGAAGTGCCGGACATTCGTCGAAACACATCACGATGTCCGACCCGAGCAGTTTTTGAATTTCCATCGACCGTTCGGGCGTCAGTTCATGTTTGGAGCCGTCAATATGGCTTTTGAAGGTCACGCCCTTCTCGGTCAGCTTGCGCAACTCGGCAAGGCTCATTACCTGAAAACCACCGCTGTCAGTCAGGATCGGTTTGTCCCAGTTCATGAATTTGTGCAGACCACCAAGGCGGTCGATCCGTTCCGCCGTTGGGCGCAGCATCAGGTGATAGGTATTGCCAAGCAAGATATCAGCACCGGTCGCAGCCACACTTTCAGGCATCATCGCCTTGACGGTGGCGGCGGTGCCGACGGGCATAAATGCAGGCGTGCGAATATCCCCGCGCGGGGTTGAGATTACGCCGGTGCGGGCTTTGCCGTCAGTGGCGTTCAGGGCGAATGAAAAGCGTTGGGTCATATGCCTCTCTTCCCCGATATCGCTGAATTTGCCAAGGGGCTTCGGTTTTTGGCAGACCTCCCTCGGATGAGTAACCCCGCAAGATCAGTCTGAGCGCATCAGGCGCCTGTTGCTCGCTGAATGACACGATAGGCAGAGCAATAATGCAGACCCAAATGCTGCCTCGGATAGTGGCAATGTAGAGGAATTGCGGCAGAAAACGTGCGGAAATATGTCAAAAATGACATAATTACAACTGCTTACTAGTCTTTAGGTCAGGTGTACTTCATACATAAAAATTGTTATATCTTGATCATTGCTTATCAAAATTAGCCTCTCGAATAGAACGCAGCGCCTTATGATGAGTAAATGTCCTTCAGTTATTCCTGAAATTTACTGATCAGGCTGCAACCAGTGGCTTCCGCCTCAATCGCGTGGTCGCCACAGTCTGCCGCAGCGAATAGACCGCTTGTATATTTGCTGCAAACTCGGCGCTTTGGCAGTTGCCATCGCGTCTATCGATCCCGGCGAAGAATGTGCCGAACCTTGGCATGGACATGCAGCTGGGCCGTAAGTGTACTAGTGAAAGTTCTGTCTGATGAAAATGTTCCCACATACCTTCGCACCGGTCCCCCCCGTTCAAGAGCCCGTGCAACAAAAACAAACAAAGGCGATCCGCCCGCAGCACTGCGCCAAGGGCGATGTCCCGGTCAACCTAGATATCGAAAGACTGGTCGCGGTGATGCGCTCCGCCAGCGCCTGCCCAAAGGATGCGCAGCAATGCAGGCGCGAACTGATTAAGAAACTGCCCCCAGAGACAATCGACTGGAACACCGTGGACTGGGTCGCTTTATGGCCCTTTAAGACACGGCGTCATTGATCCTACGCCAATCTTGGCTGTACGGGCCCGCGTTGCCCCGACCGACCGTGTCATCGATCTGGCACTTTGCCTCGCACCCCCTTTACGCCCCCGCGCCCAATCCCTATATGTTTGCTCAGGAATTGCGGGAACCAAGACCATGACAGATAGTAACGCTCAGCTTGAAGGTGCGCCAATGATTGCGCCGTCAACGACCGATCACCCCCTTTACGAGGATGTCGTCAAGGCCTGCCAATCTGTCTACGACCCTGAGATTCCGGTGAACATCTATGACCTTGGTTTGATCTACACGATTGATATCTCGGAAGATAACGCCGTTAACATCATCATGACCCTGACTGCCCCGGGTTGTCCGGTGGCTGGTGAAATGCCCGGATGGGTCGCCGATGCGGTTGAACCCCTGCCGGGCGTGAAACAGGTTGATGTCGAGATGACGTTCGAGCCGCAATGGGGTATGGACATGATGTCAGACGAAGCGCGTCTTGAACTGGGCTTTATGTAAACTGCCGCCAGCCTGATCACATTCTTTGGCATTGGCACAGCCGCACCTTGAGTGCGCGGTCCATCTCACCTACATTGGATGCAAAGGAGCACTTCATGTTCGGCATTCCAGGCAAACAAGCGGTTACCATCACCGACAAAGCCGCGGCACAAATCGCCAAGCTGATGGCAAAGGACGGTCATCAGGGCTTGCGCATCGGCGTCAAGAAAGGCGGCTGTGCGGGCATGGAATACACCATGGACTATGTGACCGAGGTTGATCCGCTGGATGAGGTGGTAGAACAGGATGGCGCACGCGTCATGATTGCGCCAATGGCGCAGATGTTCCTTTTCGGCACGGAGATTGATTACGAAGTCTCACTCCTCGAAGCGGGCTTCAAATTCCGCAATCCCAACGTTGTTGACGCATGTGGTTGCGGCGAGTCGATCAAGTTTGACGAGAACCTTTCCGCCAACTGAGCAAGCGCGCAGAGAGTCCTTTTGCGGGTTCCGGCAAGAGCCACCCGCGACGGCCGGCCTGTTCCGAAAAATGTCGGTGACCTGTGAATTCACTGCGGTGCTGCGGGTCCAATGCCGTGGCTGCCCTTGACGTGGGCCAAGAGGCCTGCGAGTTAGCTAAACGCACTCTTGCTTCACCGGAATAAGGACGCCGCTATGCCCCGTAAGATCGCCGCAGGTAACTGGAAGATGAACGGGACGCAAAGCACACTGGCCGAATTGGAGAAGCTCGAAGACAAACATGGCGATGCGGATATCGCGATCCTGATCTGCCCCCCCTTCACCCTGATTTCCGCCTGCGAAGACACGCCATTTGATATCGGCGGTCAGGATTGCCACACAGCTCAGGCGGGCGCACATACCGGCGACATCAGCGCTGAAATGCTTGCAGACGCCGGGGCCAGTTATGTGCTGCTGGGTCACTCCGAACGCCGCACCGACCACGGGGAAACCGACGCGCTGGTCGCGGCAAAGGCGCAAGCGGCCTATGATGCGGGGCTCATTGCGGTCATCTGCATCGGAGAAACACTCGACGAGCGTGAAAACGGCACAACGCTTGATGTCATTGATCGGCAGCTTGGAGGCTCGCTACCGGCAACAGCGGATGCGCTGAATACGGTCATTGCCTACGAACCCGTCTGGGCGATCGGCACCGGAAAAGTGCCGTCAAACGACCAGATTGCCGAAGTCCACGCCCATATACGCAAACGCCTGCAAGACCGCTTTAGTGACGGGACAGAAATGTCACTGCTCTATGGCGGCTCTGTCAAAGGCAGTAACGCCGCGGAAATCTTTGCCGTGCCAAATGTGAATGGTGCCCTTGTTGGCGGGGCCAGCCTGACCGCCGAGGCTTTCTCGCCCATCATTTCGGCACTCGAAAAGGCCTAGCCCGCGTCGATATTTATCAGATCACGCAGTGTATGGACCGCGGTTTCGATGTCTTCCATCACAGCATCCGCACCGACCACATCAATGATATCCGCATGGTGCGTCAGGATATTGCCCGCCACAATCACATGCGCCAGCGGTTGCGAGATACGCAAGGCCAGCACCAACCGTGTCAGCGCTTCGATCATCCCGTCGGAATTGGCAACCAGCACAATAGCTTTGTAGTTGCGCCGCTCCGACTGTTCGATGAGCGTGTCATGATCCAGCGCCACCATCATATCCACATCCCAGCCCTCACGGCGGAACACATCAGTGGCGATCTCGATCCCGATCGTGTGGGTTTCACCTGGCACCAGCGCGAACATCGCAGGCCAGTCGTCCCTGTCGCCGAAAATTCCGGGGGCAATCACATGGCGCAGGCCACGGATGATGCGATAGAGCTTGCCGCAGGCCAGCGTGACATCAATGAACGAAATATCGTCATTGTCCCACATCTCGCCCAAGCGGCGGGCAGCACCTGCTACATAGCCCAGATAGATCGCTTCAAGCGCAACACCGTCGCGTCGCGCCGACAGAATAAAGTTGTCTGCCGCATCATCAGTTTTCGACAGCAATGCGCCACACAACTGCTCGATATCTGACTTCGTTGGCAAATCTTCTTTTTTCAACGCATGTGGCATTCGAAAAGCAAGACGCCTTACAACTTCGCGCGCAAGGGCCGAGACAGCCTCTTCCGGCAGTTTCTCTCCGACCAACCGGAAATGGCGGTCGGCCCTACGATACTCTGAGCGATCAAACGCGTTCTCGTCCATAGGCGCGTTGGCCATGAACGTCCCTCCCATGTTGGCTACGGAATTCACAATGTCATCTGTTCCCGACGACTATTTGTATCCAACTGTATGCACGTTAACATGGGAAAACTGGCCGCATACCGCGTCAGAACGTCGCGGCGCAGGTGCAGCATGACATGCAAATAATTCGCTGCCGCTTGCAATCTGCAGGGCGGTCGGACAAATGTTCTGCCATGCAAAAATTTCAAAAATCCCCCACTGATCCGGCCTTTGTTCAAGACCCATATCCGTTCTATGCGCAGGCCCGTGGTGCAGGTGATTTCATCTGGTGGGACGACTTTGAGATGGCCTGTGCTGTGTCGCATAAGATGGTGCATGCAGTGCTACGCGACAAACGGATGGGGCGCGAATGTCCACCTGAACTTGCACCCGATATCCCCGCACATCTTCGGCCGTTTTATGACGTTGAGGACCATTCGATGCTGGCGATTGAACCGCCACGCCACACCCGTCTGCGATCCCTTGTTCTGCGTGCGTTTACGAGCAGGACAGTCGCCGCACTCGGCCCTGACATCCGCCAACTCTGCCATGAGTTGATTGATATGTTTCCAAATCAACCCTTTGATTTGCTGACTTATTATGCCCAACCGGTGCCGGTGCTCATTATCGCGCGCCTTCTCGGTGTTCCCGAAGAACGCGCCGATGATTTGCTACGCTGGTCCAACGCCATGGTGGCAATGTATCAGGCCCGCCGCACCCCCGAGATCGAGGCGGCCGCTGTGGCCGCCACAAATGATTTTGTCGCCTTCATGCGCGGCTACATTCAGGTCCGCCGCAAGACTCCTGCCGATGATCTGATCTCGACCCTGATTGCCGCCGAAGAAGACGGCGCACGTCTGAGCGAGGATGAGTTGATCAGCACCTGCATCCTGCTTTTGAATGCAGGGCACGAGGCGACAGTGCATACTTTGGGCAATGGCACCAAGACGCTGCTGGAACAGGGTCTGCGCGAGATCGACGAAGCCTTGGTCGAAGAAGTGATCCGCTACGATCCGCCCCTGCATCTGTTCACGCGCTGGGTTTATGAGGATGTGACATTGGGCGGCCAGTCCTTCAAGCGCGGTGACCAGATCGCCTGTCTGCTGGGCTCTGCAAACCGCGATTCGCAGGTCTATACGGACGCTGATTCCTTTGATCCGACCCGCAAAGCCCCGCAGAACAACAGTTTCGGGGGCGGCATCCACTTCTGCGTTGGCGCGCCACTGGCCCGTCTTGAGCTTCAGATCGCCCTTGAGGTCCTGTTTGAACGCTGCCCCGATCTGCGCCTGACCGAAGCTCCGGTCTATGGCGATGTCTACCACTTTCACGGGCTGGAGCGGCTGATGGTCTCCACCAGCCGTTAGGCTCAGAACCGTGTCAGCGCCGTGGGCGTGATCCGGTAAATCTCTGCTGCAAGGTCATTATCGCCCATAAACCGCGCGATGGATCCGAAGGTTGCTGTACCGACCTGCGCACCATGATCGACCGTGGTCAGCGCCTGTGACGCAGCGGGCGCTAGAAGGCGTTGCAATCCGTTGATTGGCACGGGCTGTGGTACAAAATAGGCGGCGATATTGGCTTTGATTTGCGCGCGATCATCCGTGTCGTAGAGGGCTGCCATCACCACATCCAACGTGTGCTCGGTACAGTTCTGAAACTGTGCCGTGCGCGGATTGGCCAGCACCGAATAGTTGGCGTTGTGCAGGGCGGCATAGGTCGGGCTGTCAATCACGGCCAGCAGTTTGCGCTGCAGGCGCGGATCAGGGATGATCACACCGGCGTCCAGACTATGCGCACCAGCAAAGAAATCGGCAGGTGTGTCCTGGACAAGGTCGCTCTGGGTCAGATCACCTTCGCGCTGGTAGAGGTTATAGACGCGGTACCCCTGCCCTGTTGAGCCGTCGGCGCGGGTGATTTGCGCGTAAACCCAAAAAGCGACATGAGTATAGTTGATGCCTTCCGGCAGGACGGACGGATCACGCCCGACCCGCGAAACAATGGCCACATTGGCGCCGCGCGACGCAAGATCGCGCTGCACACGGTTGGCGAAACTGGCGACCTCATCAGCGGGCAGAACGGGGTTGCCGGCTGCACTGCTGCCTGCGAAGGACGGCGTGGTGAAGGCAGCTATCGCCGACACAAGAATAATAAAGAGACGTTTCATCATGGCCTCCCCTTAGTCCAACCGTGGCGGGCCATCAGCCGCTACACATGTTGCCGTTTGCATGGTCTGGCAGGTGCCCAGTCCCGCCTCCAACACGTCGCTACCAACCGCCACAGAGGTGGTCCCGACGCTCTCAATTGCCGCGCCGGTTACTGAAAGCGCAGCTCCTGTCGCGATGATCGGCACCGCCGAAACAGTCGCGGCACCTGATGCCACCGCCGCCGCGCCATGACTGGCGGCTTCCGCGCTGTGGTTGGCGGATTGGGCAGTATGCTGTGCGCTGGGTGCAGCACAGGCTGCCGCCAAAGCAAGTGTCGCGAGGGCAATTGTGATCTTTATCGTTTGCATGGTGTCTCTCCAGATATGAACATTGTTCACATACCTAGAGAGCCAGAATTGCGCCGTCAACAAAAATATTGAACATCGTTCATTTTAGAGTGGCAGAGCCACGGTCGACTTAATCTCTTCCATCGACAAAAGTGCTGTCACATTATGCACTTTCACCTCGGAAATCAGGGCTTGATAGAACGTGTCATAGGCCCGCGCATTGCGCACGCGCACCTTTAGAATATAGTCAATATCCCCCGCCAAACGATGCGCCTCTTGCACTTCAGGTCGTGACTTCAATGCCTTGAGGAACTGCCCCTGCCACTCTGCGTCATGCTCGGACGTGCGGATCAGGACAAAGAAACAGGCCTCAAACCCAAGCGCCTCGGCATCGAGCAAGACGGTGTGCTGGCCGATCACCCCCGCCTCACGCAATTTGCGAATGCGATTCCAAACAGGCGTCTTGGAGGACCCCACAGCCTTGGCGATATCGTCCAGCGATTGCGCCGCATCCGCCTGAAGTGCCGCTAAAATCTTCCGGTCTGTGGCGTCTATGCGTACCGACATTCTTAAATCCCCTCAATCATAGGACAGGCAGTCCAAATTCGCAGCAAGGCAGAACATATGTCCTTAACTGGCATCATGGGGAGGCAAATAGCAGAACGATGTTCTATATTGAAGATAAGAAATTTGAGGTTCGCTATGAAGCATTTCCCGATCTTCCTTGCCGTCGAAGGCCGCCGCATCGTTCTGTCGGGCGGTGGTGATGCCGCAATGGCCAAGCTGCGTTTGCTGATGAAGACCGAGGCGCATCTGACCGTCATCGCCGCCGAGATCGCACCCGATATCCGCAAATGGGCCGATCAGGGCAAGCTGCGGATCATCGAGCGCGCCATGGAGCCAGGTGACGCACTTTGCGCTGCGCTGTTCTATGGCGCCAACGAGGATGACGCCGAAGACGCCCGCGTGGCCGCGATTGCCCATGCCGAGGGGGCTTTGGTTAATATCGTCGACAACCTTGCTGACAGCCAGTTCATTACCCCGGCCATCGTTGACCGTGATCCGGTGACAATCGCAATCGGGACAGAGGGTGCCGCCCCTGTTCTGGCACGCGCGATCAAAGCCGATCTGGAAGCACGGCTGCCCACATCGCTGGGTGTGCTTGCGCGGATCGGCAAGACCTTCCGCCACGCGGTTGATGTGCTGCCGATGGGCCGCAAGCGCCGTGATTTCTGGTCGGCCTTTTACTTTGGCACAGGCCCCAAGGCGCTGGCCGATGCAGGCGAACAGGCGGTTGTGCCAGCACTGGAGACGCTTCTGGACAGCCACATCATGCAGGAGCGGAAATCCGGTTCCGTCGATCTTGTTGGCGCGGGCCCCGGTGATCCGGAACTTCTGACGCTGAAGGCCCGCAATGCGCTGGATAAGGCCGATGTGGTTATTCACGACCGGTTGGTAACGCCCGAGATTCTGGAACTTGCCCGCCGCGAAGCGATTATCATCGATGCCGGCAAAGAGGGCTTTGGCCGCGCTATGGCGCAGTCCGATATCGACGCGCTGATCGTGCAGCATGCGCTGGAGGGCCAGCACGTTGTGCGGCTTAAGGCAGGTGATCCCACGGTCTTTGGCCGTTTGGACGAGGAAATTGCCGCAATCACGGCGCATGACATTCCCTACACCATCATCCCGGGCATCACGGCGGCGTCTGCCGCTGTTGCCAACATCGGACAAAGCCTGACCAAGCGCGGGCGCAACTCAGCGGTGCGCCTGATCACGGGGCACGACACCAAAGGCTATGCCGACCACGACTGGCGGGCATTGGCCGCCCCCGGTGAAGTGGCGGCGATCTACATGGGCAAGAAATCGGCCCGCTTTATCCAGGGCCGCCTGCTGATGCACGGCGCTGATCCGGCAACACCTGTGACGATTATCGAAAACGTCAGCCGCGCCGATCAACAGATCATCGCGACCACGCTGGCCGAACTCGAACCCACCCTGACCCAAGCCAATTTGCAGGGCCCGGCCATCACCTTCCTCGGCCTTGCCCCCCGTGACGCCGCAGCACTGGCGATCAGCCAAAAGGAATTTGCATAATGGCCCGTACATTCACACCCAAAGTGGTCACCGCCAACGCCTTGCTGGAAGGCGATGCCGTCTGGTTGGCAGAGGATGACACATGGACACGCGACATCCGCGAAGCCGAGCTGCTGACAGATGAGGCCCACGCCGAGCTTCGCCTGCTTGAGGCGCAATCGCGCCGGGATGAAATCGCAGGGGCCTATCTGGCGGATGCCAAAGCCACCGAAGACGGCCCTGCGCCGACCCATTTCCGCGAAGAATTCCGCACACGCGGTCCTTCAAACTACGCCCACGGCAAGCAAGTGGAACTGTAATCATGTATACCTACACCGATTTTGACGAAGCCTTCGTGCGCACCCGCGTTGCCCAATTCCGCGCGCAAGTAGAACGCCGCATTGACGGGTCTTTGACCGAGGATGAATTCAAACCGTTGCGCCTGATGAACGGTCTTTATCTGCAATTGCACGCTTATATGCTGCGGGTCGCGGTGCCCTATGGCACGCTGAACCCCGCGCAGATGCGCCAGCTTGCCTATATCGCGGACCGTTGGGACAAGGGGTACGGCCATTTCACCACGCGCCAGAACATCCAGTACAACTGGCCCAAACTGCAGGACGTGCCGGATATGCTTGATGCGCTGGCCGATGTCGGCATGCATGCGATCCAGACCTCGGGCAACACAATCCGCAATGTGACCGCCGATCATTTTGCCGGTGCGGCAGCGGATGAAATCGAAGACCCCCGCGCCATCGCCGAACTGCTGCGCCAGTGGTCCACCGACCACCCCGAATTCCAGTTCCTGCCGCGCAAGTTCAAGATCGCCGTGACCGGTGCCGCCCATGACCGCGCGGTGACGAAAGCGCATGACATCGGCTTGCGCATGGTGCGCAACGACGCGGGCGAGCCCGGTTTTGAGGTCATCGTCGGTGGTGGTCTTGGCCGCACGCCGATGGTGGGCAAAGTGCTGCGGGCGTTCCTGCCCAAGGCGGATCTGCTGCCTTACTGCGAGGCCATCGTCAGCGTCTACAACCTGCTGGGCCGTCGCGACAACAAATACAAAGCGCGGATCAAGATCACCGTCCATGAAAACGGGCTGGAAAAGATGCAAGAGCTGGTCGAGGCCCGCTTTGCCGATATCCGCGCTGATTTCAAAGGCCACGACCAGGCCCTGCTGGCCGAGATTGAGGCCGCCTTTGCGCCACCCGCCTTTGTGACGAAATCCACTGACGGGTATGAAGCCGCCCGTCTTGCAAACCCCGCTTTCCGGTCGTGGAGTGACACAAACCTCTCCGCGCACAAGGCCGACGGCTATGCCATCGTGTCGATCAGCATCAAGAAACACGGTGCCACACCGGGCGATGCGACCTCGGACCAGATGCGCGTGATGGCCGATCTGGCCGAACAATACGGTCACGGCGAATTGCGCATCAGCCACGAGCAGAACGTCATCCTGCCCCATGTGCATAAGTCCGATCTGCCTGCGGTCTATGCAGCACTGCGTGAGGCAGATCTGGCCACCGCCAATATCGGCCTTGCGTCAGATATCATCGCCTGCCCCGGTATGGATTACTGCGCGCTGGCCACCGCGCGTTCGATCCCTATTGCGCAAGAGATCGCGACCCGTTTCGACGAACTCAAAATCGAACACGAAATCGGGCAGCTTAAGATCAAAATATCGGGCTGCATCAACGCCTGCGGGCACCACCATGTGGGCCACATCGGTATTCTTGGGCTCGACCGTGCGGGCGTGGAAAACTACCAGATCACGCTGGGCGGTGACGGCACAGAGACCACGACAATCGGGGAACGCGCCGGTCCCGGCTTTTCTGCGGATGAAATCGTGCCTGCCATCGAACGCCTTGTGACTGGTTACCTGTCGCTGCGCCAAGACGCGGATGAAACCTTCCTGCAGGCCTATCGCCGTCTGGGCATGGAGCCTTTCAAAGCCATCCTTTACCCACGAGAGGATAAAGCAAATGCCGCTTAAAGAACTCGTTGAACGTCGCAATATCCTGCACCGCAAGAGTGATGCGCAAACTGTGCTGCGCCATGCGTTGGATGATGTGGAACTTGGCAAAATTGCTTTGGTGTCATCCTTCGGGGCCGAGAGTGTCGTGCTCTTGCACATGCTGTCCGAGATCGACAAGGACGCGCCGGTCATCTTTCTCGATACCGAAATGCTGTTCGCGGAAACACTGGCCTATCAAAAAGAGGTCGCGGAACATCTTGGCCTGCGTGATGTGCGCGTGATTACGCCAAACCGCAACGCGGTGCTGACCGAGGATGTGGACGGGCTTTTGCATCAGGCCGACAAAGACGCCTGCTGTGATCTGCGCAAGACCCGGCCCTTGGCTGAGGCGCTTGAGGGTTTTGACGGCTGGATCACCGGCCGCAAACAGTTTCAGGGTGGCAGCCGCGCAACCTTGCCTTTGTTCGAAAAGGACGGCCGCAAGATCAAGATCAACCCGCTTGTCCAGTGGAGCTCTGCCGATCTGAACGCTTACATTGCGGATCACAACCTGCCACGCCATCCGCTGGTGGCCAAAGGCTATCCCTCCATCGGCTGTTTGCCCTGCACCACCCGCGTGAGCGACCATGAAGATCCGCGCGCAGGGCGCTGGCGTGGTAGCGACAAAACCGAATGCGGGATTCATTTTGAGAATGGCAAAGCCGTACGACAAGGACAGGCAGCATGAGTGTGATTATAACAGACCGCGGGTTTCAAACGGATGATTTCACCGCAGGTTTTGTCGGCTTGGGTGAAAAAGCCGCAAATGATTGCGGCTATGGCATCGACCTGCCGTCCGACACGTCACCTGACGCCTTGGCCGATCTGACACAGGCCAAGATGATCCGGATTGACTTTCCATCCTCGGCAGACGGGCGCGGCTTTACGCTTGCGTCACTGTTGCGGCGGGCGGGCTATCAGGGACGCTTGCGCGCCAAGGGTCATGTGCTGGCCGATCAATACGCGATGGCGCGCCGGTCCGGCTTTGACGAGGTCGAGATTGATGACGCCCTCGCCGCACGCCAGCCCGAAGACCAATGGCTCTACCGTGCAGACTGGCAAAACCACCACTATCAGGCCCGTTTGCGCGGCTAATCGGCAAAGAAAAGGCCACCGCCCCTTTCCCTGATCCAGATCAACGACTAAACCGGAGGTCGGCCCTATCAGGGCTGCCATGAATGATATGACCGAGCAAAAACCTGTGACCTTAGATACCGCCAAAGCCGTGCCCACCCTGCCTGACGCGCAGACCGTGACCGAAGTAAAGCACTACACGGACCGTTTGTTTTCCTTTCGGGTAACGCGGCCTGCCTCGCTGCGGTTCCGGTCGGGCGAGTTTGTGATGATTGGCCTGATGGGCGATCCCGACCCCAAAACCGGCAAGCAAAAGCCGCTGTTGCGGGCCTATTCCATCGCCTCGCCCTCTTGGGATGAAGAGCTGGAGTTCTATTCAATCAAAGTACAGGACGGCCCGCTGACGTCCCGCTTGCAACACATCCAGCCCGGTGACGATCTGATCCTGCGCCCCAAACCTGTGGGCACGCTGGTGCATGACGCCCTGCTGCCCGGCAAACGCATCTGGTTCTTTGCCACAGGCACAGGCTTTGCGCCATTTGCGTCGCTGCTGCGCGAACCGCAGACCTATGAAGACTATGACGAGGTGATCATCACCCATACCTGCCGTGAAGTGGGTGAATTGACCTACGGCCGCGACCTGATCGAAGCCCTGAAGACCGACGAATTGCTGAACGAGGTGATCGGCGAAGGGTTCTGGAAAAAGATCAAATACTACCCGACAACCACACGCGAAGAGAGCCCCAAGATGGGCCGGATCACTGACCTGATGCGCTCGGGCGAGGCATTTGCCGATCTGGGCGTACCGCCACTGTCGCCCGAAACCGACCGCGCAATGATCTGCGGCAACCTTGCCTTCAATCTTGAGCTCAAGGATATGCTGGAAGAATATGGGCTGGTCGAAGGGGCGAATTCGAACCCCCAGCATTACGTTGTGGAAAAAGCATTCCTCGACTAACAACCTGACAAGACAAAGAAAAAGGCCGCGTGAGTGACCACGCGGCCTTCTTTGTTTGTTGCTATCGCGGGTTTACATGCCAAGCGCTTCACGGATGCTCTCAAGCACAGGCTGCAGCAATTCCGGCTGGTTCCGTGCGCCTTCCAGCGACGTGGTCAACACTGTCTTCTGCATTTCTGACAGCTCGGAGTTCTGCACGATCTCCAGAACGCTATCAAAGTCGAAACCCTCAACTGTCAGCACTTCGCCATCCTCGGACAGCATGGCGTCCGGTGTGGCGTCAGCTTCTGCCGGGGCTGCGTCCTCGGTCATGGCATCGACGGCTTCTTCGGTTGCAGCTTCTGCGGCACCTTCGGTCGCCTCAACGGCTTCCTCGGTTGTACCACTCAGCGCGTTGACGGCGTCAGTTGCTGCGTCCGTTGCGCTATCCAGCGCGTCTTGAACAGCATCCGCTGCCTGATCGCCCGCAGCAGTTGCGGAATCGATGGCGGCTTGTGCTGCAGCTGCGGCCTCTTCAGCAGCGGCCTGCGCTGCAGCTTCGAGCGCGGCAGCCTGTTCAGCGGCAAGTGCTTCTGCTTCGGCAGCGGCTTGCTCGGCCGCTTCTTGTGCAGCAGCGGCTTCGGCTTCTGCCGCGGCTTCGGCTGCAGCGGCTTGCTCGGCTGCCAATGCCGCTGCTTCTGCAGCTTCAGCCTCGGCGGCGGCTTGCGCCTCGGCAGCGGCGCGTTCTGCTTCTTGTGTGGCCCCTGTCAAGACACCAACGGCCTCACCCGGTGTCCGTCCTTGGGCTGCATATTGGTATCCAAAAAAACCAGCGACCGCCAAAACGACGAGAATAATGATCGCACGCATGGGTCATCTCCTTCCAAATTGATATATTTGGGCCCCCACTGGGCCTTGCTGTGCGGTATGTCAGATGGGCAGTGAATGAGAAAGTGCAATCGCGGGGGAAAAATCGGCGGAAAACCGCATCTTTTCCGGGTTGAAGGTAACCAGCGAGAGGTTTAGTTTGCCCCTTACCTTTTTGGAACAACGCAAGGATAAAGACCATAGGACGCAGACCTCATAACGCACCACCACAACGCGAAACCGGCCCACGTATTAACGAGCGTATCAGATCGGATGAAATCCGCCTGATCGGGGCGGATGGCGAAAATGTGGGCGTTGTAACTCCCGCACGTGCAATGGAAATGGCCGACGAAGCTGGCCTGGACTTGGTGGAAATCTCACCAAACGCCAACCCGCCGGTTTGCAAGATCATGGACTACGGCAAGTTCAAATACGAGACTCAGAAAAAAGAAGCTGAGGCGCGTAAGAAGCAGAAGATCATCGAGATCAAGGAAGTCAAATTCCGTCCGAACACGGATATCAACGACTACCAAGTGAAAATGCGCAATGTTTTCAAGTTTCTTGAAAACGGCGACAAGGTAAAGATCACCCTGCGGTTCCGCGGCCGCGAGATGGCGCACCAGGAATTGGGCCGTCAATTGTTGGAGCGTGTTGCCGAAGATACCAAAGAAGCCGGCAAGGTCGAGAACTTCCCAAAAATGGAAGGCCGTCAGATGGTTATGCTGATCGGACCACTGACGAAGTAAGACCGGAACGTCTGGAATTGAAAAAAGCCCCCGCAATCGCGGGGGCTTTTTGGTTCAGGCCGCAGCAGTAACCGCCCGGCCCGTCATGACTTTGACCAGATGTGCGCGATAGTCCGGCGAGCCGTGCAAATCGGCGATCATCTCATCAGCGGGCACAGTCAGCCCGTCAAGTGCCGCGGCCGAGAAGTCCGCCGACAATGCGGCTTCTGCCTCACTCCAGCGGAAGACCCCGTTTTCAGAGGCCCCTGTTACGGCCACACGGACGCCATCCGCGTATTTCGCCACAAAGACACCCACCAAGGCAAAACGCGACGCGGGCTGTACGAACTTCTGGTAGTGCGCTTTTTCAGGCACCGGAAAGCGTACTTCGGTGATCACTTCGCCATCCTCAAGGGCGGTCTCGAACATCCCCTGAAAATAGTCATCCGCCGCAATCTCGCGCGCGTTGGTGATGATCGTGGCGCCTGATCCCAATGCCGCCGCAGGATAGCAGGCGGACGGGTCATTGTTGGCAAGCGATCCGCCGATGGTGCCACGGTTACGCACCGCAGGATCACCGATATTGGCGGCAAGACCCGCCAACCCCGGATAATGTGCGGCCGCCTCTTTGGCCACAGTGGCATGGTTCGTCGCGCCCCCGATGCAAACCGCACCATCATCGGCCAGACACACGCCTTTCATCTCGCCAATGCCCGTCAGACTGACCAAGGCAGAGGGCATCGCCAGGCGCTGCTTCAGCGTGGGGATCAGTGTCTGCCCCCCGCCCAGCGCCTGCGCGTCCTCTTCTTTCAAAGCTTTGACCGCATCCGCAATCGTGGAAGGCCGTTCAATATCAAAAGCATACATCTGTGGTCTCCCTTATGCGTTATTCATCGCAGCCCAGACGCGCGCAGGCGTCAAAGGCATGTCGATATGTGTCACGTTCTTGCCGCCCGATTGCAGCGCATCAATCACCGCATTCACGACCGTCGGTGGCGATCCGATCGCACCGCCTTCGCCACAGCCTTTGGCCCCCAGAGGATTATGCGTGCAGGGCGTCCCACCATCATGACTGACCGCGATAAACGGCAGATCATCGGCGCGTGGCATGACGTAATCCATGTAACTTGCCGACAAAAGCTGGCCGTTTTCGTCGTAGGTGGTGTTTTCCAGCAGGGCCTGTCCGATACCCTGAACAACACCGCCATGCACCTGTCCGCTGACGATCATCGGGTTCATGACGTTGCCAAAATCATCACAGGCGGTAAAGCGTTCAATCGTGACCTTGCCAGTCTCTGGATCAACCTCCACCTCACAGGCATAGGCGCCTGACGGATAGGTAAAGTTGGCCGGATCATAGAAGGCTGTCTCCTCCAGTCCCGGCTCAATATCCTCGAGCGGATAGTTGTGCGGGATATAGGCCTTGAGCGCGACCTCACCAAAGCTGACGGACTTATCCGTGCCTTTGACCGTGAATTGGCCTTCCGCGAAATCCACGTCATCGGCAGAAGCTTCCAGCATATGCGCTGCGATTTTCTTGGCCTTGGCGATGATCTTTTCGGTCGCACGAACCATGGCCGATCCGCAAACCGCGAGGCTGCGGGATCCGTAAGTGCCCATCCCGAATGGGATTTTCGAAGTATCACCATGCACGATATCGACCGATGCAGGATCAATCCCCAGCATATCCGCCACGATCTGCGGGAACACCGTCTCATGTCCCTGCCCGTGACTATGCGCGCCCACCATGACACTGAGGTTGCCGGTCGCGTTCACGCGTACCGTGGCGGCATCATACAGGCCCACACGGGACCCAAGCACGCCAACAAGATTTGAGGGCGCAATACCGCAGGCTTCGACATAGGCATTGATGCCCAGACCGCGCAGCTTGCCTTTCGCCTCGCTCGCCTTGCGGCGCTCTTCAAAGGCCTTGCGATCTACAATTGCCTCCATCTTGTCCATCAGCGCATCATAGTCGCCGCTGTCGTACTCCAGTCCGGCGGCGCTGGTGAAAGGAAACTGGTCGCGCTTGATAAAGTTTTTGCGCCGCAGTTCCACGGGGTCCATCCCCAGTTCGCGGGCCGCCATGTCGATGACGCGTTCAATCGAATAGGTCGCCTCGGGCCGCCCGGCTCCGCGATAGGCGTCCACAGGGGCGGTATTGGTGAACACTGCTTTGAGGTTCACATAGACGTTGGGCACCGTATAGTTACCCGCCATCAAGGTGCCATGCAGGAACGTCGGCGTCGCGGTCGAGAAGTTCGACAGATACGCCCCCACATTGGCCAGCGTGGTCGTACGGAAAGCAATAAAGGTGCCGTCCTTTTCGCAGGCCAGTTCAATCTTGGTCACGTGGTCACGCCCATGCGCATCGCTGAGGAAACTCTCGGTGCGATCCGCCACCCATTTTACAGGGCGTCCGACCTTTTTCGAGGCCGCCAGTACCAGCGCTTCTTCACCGTAGTGGTAGATTTTCGAGCCAAAACCCCCACCCACATCAGGGGCAATCACGGTCAGTTTGTTCTCGGGAATGCCCAGCACAAAAGCCGAGATCAGCAACCGCGTCAGGTGCGGGTTCTGCGAAGTTGTTTGCAGCAGATAGGAATCGCCTGCCGCATCATAGGTCCCGATCGAGGCCCGTGGCTCCATCGCGTTGGGCACCAGACGGTTGTTCACAAGCTCCAGCGTGGTCACATGCGGTGCGTTCCTGATCGCCTCATCGGTGGCGGCACGGTTGTCCTCAATCCAGCCCCAGTCAAAACACTGGTTGGTGCCGATCTCGTCATGCACAACATTGTCACCGGCCAAGGCGTCAGCCATGTTGATGATCGCAGGCAGCTCCTCGATATCGGCAATGATCTCCTCGGCGGCATCGCGCGCCTGCTGTTCGGTCTCGGCAATCACGGCGGCATAGGCGTCCCCCACGTGGCGCACCTTGCCATGGGCCAGCACAGGACGCTTGGGCTCTTTCATCGGCTCGCCGTCGCGGCTGTTGATCAGCCAGCCTGCGGGGTTGCCGCCCACATCCACGAAATCCTCGCCGGTAAAGACCGCCAGCACACCGGGCATGCTCTCTGCCGCCGATGTATCAATGGATTTGATTACACCGTTCGCCACGGTCGAGCGGACAAAAATCGCCGCCGCCTGCCCGAAGACATTGATGTCTGCGGTATATTTTCCCTTCCCAGTCAGAAAGCGCACGTCCTCGCGGCGCGTTGTGCTGGCACCTATTCCACCATCTTTTGGCATTCTCATTCCTCCCTGTCGGAGCCGCAATTTTTCATCGAAAAATTGGCCCCAAATTTTCCTCGAAAATTTGCTTACTCGGCGGCGATGGCCGACACATCCTGACCGGATGCGGCCATGATCGCTTTGACGATGTTGTGGTATCCGGTGCAGCGGCAGATGTTGCCTTCCAGATATTCACGGACTTCGCGTTCCGTGGGTGTCGGGTTCTCTTTCAGCAATGCCGCCGCAGACATCACCATCCCGGGTGTGCAGAAACCACATTGCAAACCGTGGTGATCCTGAAACGCCTGCTGGATCACATTCAGCGATCCATCTGCATTCGCCTGCCCTTCAATTGTTGCCACATCGGCACCATCCGCCTCGACTGCAAACATTGTGCAGGCTTTGACCGCCTCGCCGTTTACATGGATGACACAGGCCCCGCATTGCGAGGTGTCACACCCCACGTGCGTGCCTGTCAGTCGCAGGTCATTGCGCAGGAAATCCGACATCAACGTGCGGCCCTCCACTTCACCCGACACGGATTTTCCGTTCACGGTCATAGTTACCGACGCCATTGTTTCCTCCCAAAAACAGTTCTGCTTTGAGATGAGTTAAACACGGCAAAAGGCACTTGAGAACACCCTACTTCCGCTGCACCTGCAAAGTAACGGGGATTTGTGCCTAGAGACTGGCACGTGGTTTGGGGCGGGACGGGATTTCCTTCAGCAGTCCCCCGACGCCCATCTTGGTAAAATCGGCAGGTGTCGGGCTGAGGCCGCAGATGACACGCTCCAGCACCCAGTCAGCCCCGTTCAAAGCCGGCGAGCGGGCACATCCCGGCAAACCCACAACGGGTTTTTCTCCATAGTTTCCTAAGAACAACAGGTTCCCCGGGTCAACAGGCATCCCGAATTGCGTGACCTCGCCCCCCGCCTGCCGCAGCGCCGAAGGCCCCACATCCTCGACGTCCGACGTGGCTGAGGCGGTGAGGATAAAGATCACCTCGCCTTCCGCCCCCTTGATGGCTTCCGCCAAGGGCGCATGCGCATGCGGCACTATCACGCGGGGTGTCAACGTGACGCCCAATCGTGACAACCGTGACGCCAATGCGCGCCTGCCTTTGGTTGCGGGTGGTTTGCCAATATCGGTTTCAATCAGACTCGCCGTCGTCGCGCGGGGCGGCAACAGCGCCAAGGCCCCGTTGCCAGCCGCACAGGCAGCCGTCACATCATCGGCTGGAACGGCATAGGAAATGATCTTGATCGTCGCGACCATCGCCCCTTCCTCTACCCTTTGCAGTGGTAGGACTGTGGCGACCGTGATCATCGGATTGACGGCATTTGCGGCGTCAATCCGCGCGGCATCGATCTGCACAATACCGGGGCCTTTGGCATAAAGGTTCACACGCCCTGTCGCGGCCTTGCTGATGTGCAGCCCGGCGCCTGCAATCGCTGCAGCAAACTGTGCTGCTGCAGTGTTCTCGTTCAGATCACCGGGATCATAGCGCGCGACGATTACCTGCGCGTGTCCCGCCGCCAGCAACGCCGCGATATCCGCATCAGACAGGACCTGCCCTTTGCGCAGCGCGCCCGTCTTCACCGGCACCGAATGCGCCAAGACGGCGCCCGCCGCCTCTTGTGTCGGAACAGGTCCGAATTTCACGGTTTTTTCCGCAAGGCCTGCGTCACCTCTGCCATGATGCTCACCGCAATTTCGGCAGGCTGGCGCCCCCCAAGATCAAGCCCGACCGGCGCATGGATGCGGCCGATCTCTTCATCGGTGAAACCCACCTCTTTGAGGCGCGCGACCCTTTTGGCATGGGTGCGCGTCGATCCAAGGCAACCCAGATAGAAAGCCTCGGATTCCAGCACCGTCACAATCGCGGGATCGTCCAGCTTTGGATCGTGGGTGAGCGTGATCACCGCCGTGCGGGCATCAATCCTGAGCGCGCGCAGGGCCTCATCCGGCCAGTCATCAAGGATGATTTCGTCAGGAAACCGTGCCTGCGATCCAAAGGCCGGACGCGGATCAATCAGGATCGGCCTGTATCCACAGGCGCGCGCCATGGGCACCAGATGCTGTGCAATATGCACCGCCCCGACAATAACCATCCGCAAAGGCGGATTATGCACGGCCACAAAGGTGCGCCCGTCCTCTTCAATCCCTGACGTATCGGTGCGCTGCCGGTCAGGATAAGTCCATGCCGCCTGCAGCCGCGGGCGGCTTGCGATAATATCGGTGACGTAGACGACAGGCGTGGCCTCAGCGCGGGCATCGGCCAGCCGTTCAAGGATATCTACCGGCATCACAGGGCCCACAGGCTCGATCAGCACCTTGATCTCGCCGCCACAGGCCAGACCGACGGCAAAAGCCTCGTCATCGCTCACGCCAAAACTCAGCAAACGCTGTTCGCCGTCGGCAATGGCGTCAATCGCCTCGGTGATTACGGCCCCTTCGACACAGCCCCCCGACACGGACCCCTCCATTGCGCCATCGGCATCAATCACCAGTTGGCTGCCCACAGGACGCGGAGCAGAGCCCCAGGTCTGCACGACTGTCGCGATCGCCACACCACGGCCCGCGCGGTACCATTCAAGCGCCAGTTTCGGCAGGTCATTGATGTCATCTGTCATGGTAGCCATACCCTCGTTCGCGTGCTGCCTGCTTTATCACAGCTCAACACTGCCCGCATCACAATCGCGCCAGCAGGCGCGCTTTTTCTCCAGTATCGTCAGGACGTGACAGCGCCTCTGCCAAGCCTGCCAGCGACGCGATATTGTGGCCTGCGCGAAAACTCGAACAATGCGGCAGCATCTGCATGATCCCCCGCGCCTTGGGCGCAAACCCGTCCCAACGCAGCAATGGGTTCAGCCAGATCAACTGGCGCGAGGACAGCCGCAGGCGCTCCATTTCGCGGCCCAGATCATGGCCCGCGTCACGATCAAGCCCGTCGGTGATCAACAGTACAACCGCGCCCTGCCCCACGACACGGCGCGACCAGTCGCGGTTGAAGTCATGCAAACAGGCCCCGATCCGTGTGCCGCCTTGCCAATCCTGCGCCTCGGCCCCCGCCGCCGCAAGAGCCGCGTCCACATCACGCCTGCGCAGGTGGCGGGTGATGTTTGTCAGCCGTGTGCCAAAGGTAAATGCATGGACCTGCGCCCAACCCTGCCCCTGCCGGTTCGACACCGCATGGACGAACTGCAAAACTGCGCGCGAATATTGCGACATCGAGCCGGATATATCGCAAAGCACAACAAGGTTCGGATACCGCAGCTTGCGCCGTTTCGTTGCAAAATCAGTGACTTCGCCACCTTTGCGCATGGCGCTGCGCATCGTGCCCTGCCAGTCGGGTAACATCCCCGCCAACCGCGCGGTCCGGCGGCTGAGCACCGGCGGCACAGGCAGCGACAGCGTTGCCAGAACCGCCTTTGCCGCGTTCATTTCCGCGTTGCTCATCAATTCGAAGTCCAGTGTCCGCAGCCGTTCCTCTGCCGATGCGGTCTGCGTCGCGTCAATATCAATTTCGATCTCATCATCGGTGTCGGGTTGCGGCGGCAGCGGGCGTTCTTCCCCGTCCAATAGCGCCTCGGCCGCGCGCTTCTCTGCGGGGGCGGCTGAGCGTTCCTCCTGTGTGCCGCGCACCATCGGGCGCAGGAATGACATCATATGTTCAAGGTACTCCGGATCACGCCAATAAAGCCGGAATAGCTGGGCAAAGATCAGATGTTCCTCAGGTTTGCTGACAAAACACGCATGTAACGTCCAAAAGAAATCCTGCTTTTGCGAGAACCCCACGGCACTGACCGCATGGATCGCATCAATCACCCGCCCCGTACCAATCGAAAGCCCTGCACGGCGCAGGGCACGCGCGAAATGCGTGATGTTCTGCGCCAGTTTGGGCTCATCCGGCAGGGTCAGTGCGGGGTATTGGACCATCAGGCCTTTTCCAGATCGGCCTTGGCGGCATCAAGGATACGTTTGGCCTCGGACCCCTGTAGCCTCTGGATATCGTCCTGATACTTGAGGATCGCCCCCAATGTATCGGCAATGGTGGCCGGTGACAGGTCAATCACATCCAGAGCCAGCAAACACTTGGCCCAGTCGATCGTTTCCGCAACCCCGGGTTTCTTGAACAGGTCCTCTTCGCGCAACCGCTGCACGAAGGCCACGATTTCGCGCGACAGGGACTCGGAGGCCTCGGGCGCACGGGCATGGAGAATTTCAATTTCACGATCAAAATCGGGGTAATCGACCCAGTGATAGAGACACCGCCGCTTGAGCGCATCATGGACTTCGCGGGTCCGGTTCGAGGTCAGGATCACTATGGGCGGTTCCGGTGCAGTGACCGTGCCAAGTTCGGGGATTGTGACCTGAAAATCACTCAACGCCTCAAGCAGGAACGCTTCAAACGGGGCGTCGGTCCGGTCGATTTCGTCAATCAAGAGCACCGGCGCGCCACCCGGTTGCGGGCGCATGGCCTGTAAGAGCGGTCTTTCAATCAGGTAATCTTCGGTGAAAAGCTCGGATTTCAGCATGTCGCGGTCGGTGCCGCCTGCGGCCTCGGCAGTGCGGATCGCGATCATCTGTTCGGCAAAGTTCCACTCGTAAACCGCCGAAGACGCATCCAACCCCTCATAGCATTGCAACCGGATCAAACGGCGGCCCAAAGCCTGCGCGATCACCTTGGCAATCTCGGTCTTGCCGGTCCCTGCCTCGCCTTCCAGAAACAGCGGACGGCCCAGTTTGAGGCTCAGAAACACCACCGTCGCCAATGCCCTCCCGCAGACGTAATTCTCTGCCGCCAGTGCGGCCTGCACCTCATCAATGTCTGCAAATGCCATTCTGTGATCCTCCCATGCCTTAGAACTGCATCCCCGCACCGCCGCGTCAAGCCGTCCATTGCCCCTGACCCGCAGACGTCCTACCCTGCGCGCGACAAGTTGGGAGCAAAGACAATGAACGATTCCACGCCAATAAAAGCCACAGGTTTCGGTCCTGACCTTGGACCATTCGACTGGTCCGATCCGCTGCGCCTTGAAGACCAGCTGACCGAGGACGAGCGCATGTTGCGCGATGCGGCCAATGAGTTTGCGCAAAATACGCTGCAACCGCGCGTGACCGCCGCCTATCGCGATGCGACCGTTGATCCTGATATCTTTGCAGAAATGGGCGCCGCAGGCTTGCTCGGCCTGACGATCCCTGAAGAATACGGCGGTCTGGGTGCGGGCTATGTCACCTACGGGCTGGTCGCGCGCGAGGTTGAGCGGGTGGACAGCGGTTATCGGTCGATGATGTCGGTGCAATCCTCGCTCGTGATGTATCCGATCCACGCATACGGAAGCGAGGAACAGCGCCAGAAATACCTGCCCGGGCTTGCGGCGGGCACGCTGATCGGCTGTTTCGGCCTGACCGAACCAGATGCAGGTAGCGATCCTGCCGGTATGAAGACCACCGCGAAAAAGACTGATGATGGATATGTGATCAGCGGATCAAAGATGTGGATCAGCAACGCGCCGATAGCCGATGTCTTTGTCGTCTGGGCCAAATCCGAGGCACACGGCGGCAAGATCCGTGGTTTTGTGCTGGAAAAAGGCATGAAAGGCCTGTCGGCCCCCAAAATCGGCGGCAAGCTCAGCCTGCGTGCCTCTGTGACCGGTGAAATCGTGATGGATAACGTCGCCGTGGGTGAAGATGCCCTGCTGCCGGGCGTCCAAGGTCTGAAAGGGCCGTTCGGCTGTCTGAACCGCGCGCGCTACGGCATTGCGTGGGGTGTGATGGGCGCGGCCGAAGCGTGCTGGCATGCTGCGCGCCAATACGGGCTCGACCGCAAGCAATTCGGCAAGCCTCTGGCACAGACCCAGCTTTTCCAAAAGAAGCTGGCGGATATGCAAACCGAGATCACACTTGGGCTGCAATCCGCGCTGCAACTGGGCCGCCTGATGGAAGCAGGCAAAGCCGCTCCGGAAATGATCAGCATGATGAAGCGGAACAACTGCGGCAAGGCACTGGATGTCGCGCGGGCCTCGCGGGACATGCATGGCGGGAATGGAATCAGCGAAGATTTCCAAATCATGCGCCACATGGTGAACCTCGAAACGGTAAATACCTACGAGGGCACGCATGACGTGCACGCATTGATCCTTGGCCGTGCACAAACGGGGCTGCAGGCCTTCTTTTAGGCCAGCAGCGCAACATTAAACCTGTCTTTGTTGCTTATTTTACTGCCCGATTTGTATATACTCAGATGACAGGGGCGGGTGTGTTTCCGCCCCCGGGGTAATGAGTATGAATGACGGGCAGTTAGCCATCGATATCAGTCTGACGGACCTGAGCGCCAACGATTGGTTGGGTCGGATAGACGATTTTTGCGAAGATCACGGCTTCTTCGAGCAGCTTGGACGCGAGCATTGCGCGGGCTTTCTCGAGGCCGGAAACAAGCTTTTGGTCACCTTTGAGAACGCGCAACTGGTCCGCGAGAATAACCTCGATGCGGAACCGCGCGGCTTTGCCTATACCCGCCACGAAGGCTGGTCGCTGCTGTCACTGTTTTCGTTCAAGGAGAGCTGGTTTCGCGATCACCATGTTTATGAATTCTTTGACCGGCTGGTCGATGAAGGATTTTTCGACCAGTTCGAAAAGATCATCTTTCATGGTGGCGGCGGCGGTGCGTCATACGCTGCCGCAGCTTATTCGGTGACTGCACCGGGTGCGACGGTCATCGCGCTGCGCCCCCAGGCGACGCTTGATGCGGAACTGGCCGGCTGGGACCCGCGTTACAAACACGTGCGCCGGAAGAACTTTAACGACCGCTACGGCTATGCACCCGAGATGATTGATGCAGCGGACAAAGTGTTTGTTGCCTATGACCCGATCCAGCGGCTTGACGCCTGCCACGCTGCACTCTTCCGGCGGCCACAAGTGATCGCCCTGCCCTGCCCGCTGCTGGGTGATGATCTGGATCAGGCGTTTGACCGCCTGGGCATCCATGATGTGATTATCAAACTGGCCATGGATGATATGCTGGATCGTCGTCGTTTCACGCGGCTTTTACGCGCACGGCGTTATGATCCTACCTATGTCCGCGCGCTCGTGCGCCGTTTGGTGGTGACGGGCCATCCCCGTTTGGGCCTGATCGTCTGTGAATACATGATCCGGCGTGGCCACAAAGCGTTCTTCATCGACAAGCGTGAAGAGCTCACGCCGACCGAAGACATTCACACGTAGTAGGTATCGCGATAGACGTGTCGCAGGATTGTCTCACGGCTCAGACCGATATCGGCCAATTCGTCATCACTGAGCTTTTGCAGGCGAAGCACCTGCGCGGACCGGTTTTGCGCGGCCAAAAGCCGTGAGACGCCGCTTGCAATGGCGCCAAAGAAAGCAAGGAACGGCAACGGCGCCGTGTGGGAAGAAGTATGTCTGGCCATAATGGCTGTCCTATCGGGATCATTTGTTTCCCCCGCTAGATAGACGCCCTATCAGCCATGAAAACAGCCAAACCTGCATTGCTGCAATGCAGCAAACGCATGCCAGAGTGTTTAGCCCGCGTCTTGGCGGCCTTCGATCACCTTTTTCAGCACATTGAAGATCCGCGTGCCGAAATAACCCAGGATTGCGCCGATGATGATCCCGAAGACCGATCCGCTATCAAAAGCGGCGGCGATGATTGCCGCGCCAAGCAGCGCCACCATGAAGGCCACAAGACGCTTTTCTGCCGGTGTTACTTCAAAATAGCCCTCAAGCGTTTTGACGATCGGCGCTGCAACGGGGCCCTCGATCTGTGGTGTCAGAAACCCGGCGGCTGCCGCAATCAGAAATCCAAGCATCCTGTCTCTCCCTTGAACCAGTGTCTTGGCCGGAAATATCATGAATTGCCGCAGGCTGTGCAAGGGCATTCAGGAAAGCGGTTTGCGCGCGAAAGGGCTATGGCGTCCTGCGGCGCAACGGTGTAATCGGAAAACATGCCAGATAGAAACCTGACCCGCCTCACCATCCGCCGCCCTGATGATTGGCATTTGCACCTGCGTGACGGTGCCATGCTGCGGGCGGTTTTGCCCGAAACCACACGGCATTTCGCCCGCGCGATCATCATGCCAAATCTGGTGCCCCCTGTTGTGACCGCGGCACATGCTGCCGCCTATCGCGACCGTATCCTTGCGGCCCTTCCAGAGGGTGCCAAATTCACCCCGCTGATGACGCTTTATCTGACAGAAGCGACCGACCCCGAAGACGTGCGCGCGGCACATGCCGCAGGGATTGCGACGGCGGTGAAACTCTATCCCGCAGGGGCGACGACAAACTCGGCCTCTGGCGTGCGGGACTTTGAAAAAGTGCGCCCTGTGCTTGAGGTGATGGCCGAGATCGGCATGCCGCTTTGTGTGCATGGCGAGGTGACAGATCACGAGATTGATATTTTCGACCGCGAGGCGACGTTCATTGACAAAATCCTGAAACCGCTGCGCAAGAAAGTGCCCGACCTGAAGGTCGTGATGGAACATGTCACCACCCAAGACGCAGTGGATTACGTACGCGACAGCAGCAAGAACCTGGCTGCAACAATCACCACCCATCACCTGATTATCAACCGCAACCATATTCTGGCGGGCGGGATCAAACCGCATTTCTATTGCCTGCCGGTCGCGAAACGCGAAGCGCATCGCGTGGCACTGGTGCAGGCCGCCGTATCGGGCGACAAACGGTTCTTCCTCGGGACCGATAGCGCCCCTCATACCGATGCGCTGAAACTGCAGTCTTGCGGCTGTGCGGGTATCTTTACCGCGCCAAACACCATGTCCTGTCTGGCTGAAGTGTTTGATGCAGCCGGTAAAATCAACAAGCTGGAAGATTTCGCCTCGCTCAATGGCCCGCGCTTTTATGGCCTGAAACCGAACGAAGACACGATCACCCTGACCAAGGGCGATCCTGTCAGCTATCCCGCCCATATCGACACCGAGGACGGGCCTGTGACCGTCTTTGACCCCGGGTTTGACCTGCACTGGCGCGTTGAAGAATAGAAAGACCAACCCAATGATCCCCACATCCTTTCCAGCTAAAGAAGAGATCGCGCGCCTGACCGCTGGCATGCTGCTTGAAATCGGTGCAATTGACTTCAACGCGACCGAGCCGTTCACCCATGCCTCGGGCAAAAAAGCCCCGACCTACGTGGATTGCCGCAAGCTGATTTCCTTCCCGCGCATCCGCTCCACGCTGATGGATTTCATGGCCGTATCGATCATGCGCGAAGCCGGGTTTGAAGCCTTCGACAACGTCGCAGGCGGTGAGACGGCGGGTATCCCCTTTGGGGCGCTGGTGGCGGAACGGCTGGCCCTGCCGATGACATATGTGCGCAAAAAGCCCAAAGGATACGGGCGCAACGCGCGGATCGAAGGTGTGATGACCGAAGGCCAGCGTGTCATTCTGGTTGAAGACCTGACCACCGACGGTGGCTCGAAACTCTCCTTCGTAGACGCGATCCGCGAGACTGGTGCCACCTGTTCGGCAACGGCCGTGATCTTCTACTACGGCATCTTCGAAGGCGTGGAACAAACGCTGGCTGACCACGGCGTGCAATTGATTTCGCTGTGCACATGGTGGGATGTCTTGGCAGAGGCCAAAGCGCGCGGTGCCTATGACGAGGCGACACTGGGCGCGGTTGAGGCCTATCTGAATGATCCGGCCGGCTGGACGCCCGCCTGATTTTCTTTTCCACAGCTGTGTATAAAATTCACGGGGTTCGGCGTACATCCTGGAGGCAGTGATGGCACTGGCGCTACATGTTGATCGAATCAGCATAATCCGCGATGCTCTCGGAAAGTTATCCGAGAGTATCCACAGCTATTTGGCTGGCGTAGCGCAGGCCTGAACTGCTAGGACGCCCTCGGGAACAGGTGAGCAGCAATGAATGAAATAACAACTTTTAATGCTTCCGGCGTCCAAGAAGCCGACGCCGACTTGATGCCGCATTCCATTGAGGCCGAACAGCAGCTTCTGGGTGCCATTCTGACCAATAACGATGTGTTTGACCGTGTGGCGTCGATCATTGGCCCCAAGCACTTCTACGATCCCGTCCATGCGCGCATCTTCGAAACCGCCGCCACGCGCATTGGCCGCAACATGCTGGCGAGCCCCGTGACGCTCAAGGCGTTCATGGAAGACGACGAAGGTCTCAAGGAACTGGGCGGCCCGCCCTATCTTGCCCGCCTCGCGGGGGCTGCGATTTCTGCCTTTGCCGCGCGCGACTATGCGCAGATGATCTATGATCTGGCGACACGGCGCGAATTGATCAAACTGGGCCGTGACATCACCGACAAGGCCGCCAAGGTCGACGTTGATCACGAACCCCGCGAACAGATTGTCGAGGCCGAACAGGCGCTTTATTCGCTGGCCGAACAGGGGGTGTCGGAAAAGGGCTTTCAGTCTTTCCTTGCCGCCGTCACCGAGGCCGTGAATGTCGCCAATACAGCCTATCAACGCGATGGCGGGCTGGCAGGTATTTCGACCGGTCTTGTGGATATGGACAAGAAACTGGGGGGCCTGCACAAATCCGACCTTCTGATCCTTGCCGGTCGCCCTTCGATGGGGAAAACCTCGCTTGCGACCAACATTGCCTACAACGTCGCGAAGGCGTACCGCAAAGGCCAGTTGCAGGACGGCACCGAAGGCGCAGTCGACGGTGGCGTCGTCGGGTTCTTCTCGCTCGAAATGAGTGCAGAGCAGCTTGCAGGGCGCATTCTGGCGGAAGCCTCCGAGATCTCGTCACATAAAATCCGCCAAGGTGACATGACCGAGGGCGAATTCCGTCGCTTCGTGGATGCCGCCAAAGAGCTTGAATCCTGCCCGCTGTTTATCGACGACACTGCTGCAATCCCGATTTCGCAACTGGCGGCACGTGCGCGGCGGCTCAAGCGGACACACGGGCTTGATCTTTTAATCGTGGACTACTTGCAGCTTGTGCGCGGCACGTCGGACAACCGTGTACAGGAAATCGGTGAAATCTCGATGGGCCTCAAAGCCATCGCCAAGGAATTGAACATTCCTGTCATCGCGCTGTCCCAATTGTCGCGTCAGGTTGAAAGCCGGGAAGATAAACGCCCACAGCTTTCGGACTTGCGCGAATCCGGCTCTATCGAGCAGGATGCGGATGTTGTTATGTTCGTTTACCGTGGTGAATACTATGTCGAGCGTGAGAAACCTGAAGACCACAATATGGAAGCAATCGCGGCCTGGCAGGAAAAAATGTCGAGCCTTCACGGCAAAGCCGAGGTTATTGTGGGCAAACAACGGCACGGCCCGATTGGCACGGTCGAGCTTTCGTTTACCGCAGAGTTCACGCGGTTCGGCAATTTGGTCAAACCCTGGCAACAAGGGGACGACCAGCAGTTCTAGAAAGGAACGCATTATCAAACGGCTTGTATTTGTATTGGCCCTGTTGGCACCGCCCGCTGCGGCGCAAACCTCGCAAGACTATCTGGTGCGCTTTACCGGATTCCTGGGCGATCTGCGGCTGTTCCAACCTGACGTGCGCGCAGGACTGTCGGGAGAAACCGACGAGACCGCGCAAGTGGCTATTGCTATGAATGAAGAGGCCACGGCTGCCTTCGCGCTGTTCACCCGAACCCACGTCAATCAGTCCGTCACCTTCACAGTCTGCGGACAATCGTTTGAGGACATTGCCGTACAGGCCCCCATCGAAACCGGCTTTGCAATCACGCAAGCCATGCCGCTGGAACGTGCGCAGGAAATGGTCGATGCGCTGAACGGGTTGGGCGACTGCCCGGAATAACAGGTCTGCGTTCGTAAAACACTTGCCCCACCCGAACGCCCCTGACAAAAGGTCGCCATGAGTACTGGACGCCTGATCATTGACCTTGACGCTGTAGTCGCCAATTGGCGCGCTCTGGATGCGATGACAAATTGCAAGACCGGTGCAGTGGTCAAAGCCAATGGCTATGGGCTGGGGTCAGGCAATGTCGCAAAGGCGCTATTCAAGGAAGGTGTGCGCCAGTTTTTCGTGGCCGTCGCCGAAGAAGCGCTCCCGATCCGCGAAGAACTGGGCCCGAAGCCCGAAATCTGTGTGTTCTCTGGCCACATGAAGGGCGATACGGCGCTGATCCGCGATCTGGGCCTGACGCCGATGTTGAATTCGGTGGAACAACTGACGCTCCATTTCGAAGCCCTGCCCGGCCATCCTTTCGGCATTCAGCTTGATACCGGCATGAACCGGCTGGGCATGGAAATGCAGGAATGGGCGGCGGTGGCCGAAGTGGCCCTGTCGCAAGACCCGCGTTTGGTCATGTCGCATCTGGCCTGTGCCGATGAACCCGACCATCCGATGAACCCCTATCAGCTCGACCAGTTCAAAAAGATGACCGACGGGATCACGGCGCCCCGCTCTCTGGCGGCAACGGGCGGTATCTTGCTTGGACCTGAATATCACTTTGACCTGACGCGTCCGGGGATCGGTCTTTACGGCGGCCTGCCTTTCGAGAATGCGACACCCGTGATCGAACTGGATTTGCCCGTGGTGCAAGTGCGTGACGTGGCCGAGGGTGAAGTCGTCGGTTATGCCAATGCATGGCAAGCGTCGCGTCCTTCACGGATCGCCACCGTATCCGGTGGGTATGCCGACGGCATCGCACGAATCCTGTCCGACAAGGCCACGCTTTATCATGGCGACACCGCCTGCCCGCTGGTTGGACGGGTGTCGATGGACCTGCTGACGATCGACGTCACCGACCTGCCAGAAACACCCAGCAAGCTGACCCTGATCGGCCCGCAGCAGACCGTGGATGATCTGGCACGCGCGGCAAATACCATCGGGTATGAGGTGCTCACACAGCTCGGTGCGCGCTACAATCGCAAGATTTTTGGCAAATAAACTTGTCTCAAAGCACGAGCTTCATTACTTAACCCCTAGTCATATCTAGGATTTATTATGCTGAACATATTGCGCATCGCGAACCTTGCCCTTCTTGTTCTCTTTCCGATTGCTTGGTTTGCGCCACTGATGCGCGCAGGGTTGTTGCCCGTTTTCGGCCTCAGCGAAATCAGTGTCATCTCGGGCATGCAGGCGCTTTGGGAAAGTGATGTTGCGTTGGCACTGCTGGTGACAGCCTTTGCAATGTTCGCGCCCTACCTCAAGACCATCGGCATCGCGCTGGTGCATTTCGACCTGTTGAAAGACAAGACGCTGCCTGTGCTGTCATGGATCGGCAAACTGGCGATGGCAGATGTGTTCCTGATTGCGCTCTACATCGTGCTGTTCAAGGGCGTCGGTATCGGCAAGATCGAAACAGGTTGGGGGCTTTACCTCTTCACCGCCTGTATTCTGGCCTCAATCGTCATCTCGGCCCTCACACCGCAGGGCAAGGCGAAAGCCTAAGCATCATTGCCAAGGTTCACCTTTTGGTCCAAAAGGTGAACATGGCCAAAGATCTCACCTTTTCCTGCTCTGAATGTGGCGCGTCCTTTCGCAAATGGTCGGGGCAATGCGATGCCTGTCAGGCATGGAACACAATCAGTGAATCCAAGGCCCTGTCCAGCGGCCCCAAAGGCAAATCACTGGGCGCAATCCGTGGCAAAATGATCGCGCTCACCGATCTGGAAACACAGGAGAAAGAGCCGCCCCGCACCCAAGCGGGCGTCGGAGAATTGGACCGCGTCTTGGGCGGTGGTCTGGTCAAGGCGTCTGCCCTGCTTGTGGGTGGCGATCCCGGCATCGGCAAATCAACGCTTCTCTTACAGGCTGCTGCAAGGTTTGCCCGTAACGGCCTGAAAGTCATCTATATTTCTGGCGAGGAATCGAACGCGCAAGTGCAGATGCGCGCCCGTCGTCTGGGACTGGAGAAAAGCCCTGTCATGCTCGCCTCGGAAACGAACCTGCGCGATATCCTGACGACGCTCGAGGCCGAAAAGCCGGACCTAGCGATCATCGATTCCATCCAGACGATGTGGGCTGACAACGTCGACAGCGCACCGGGCAGCGTCAGCCAGGTGCGTTCATCCGCGCATGAGTTGACGACTTTTGCGAAACGCAACGGCATGGCCGTGGTGATGGTGGGGCATGTCACGAAAGACGGCACCATCGCGGGCCCCCGGGTTGTCGAACATATGGTCGATACCGTGCTTTATTTTGAGGGCGAGCGCGGCCATCAGTTCCGAATATTACGTTCGGTCAAGAACCGTTTCGGCCCCGCTGACGAGATCGGCGTCTTTGAAATGACCGGCAAGGGCCTGGCAGAAGTCAAGAATCCTTCGGCGCTGTTCCTGTCCGAACGCGGCACCCCTGCCCCTGGCTCGGTCGTGTTTGCAGGCATTGAAGGCAGCCGCCCCATGCTCTGCGAGATACAGGCACTTGTGGCACCTTCGCCACACAGCCAACCCCGCCGTTCGGTCGTCGGATGGGATGGCGGACGGCTTGCCATGATCCTTGCCGTGCTCGAATCGCGCTGCGGTGTCCCTTTCACCGGATTGGACGTTTATCTCAATGTAGCAGGGGGTTTGCGCATCTCGGAGCCCGGCGCAGACCTTGCTGTTGCCGCCGCCCTCGTCTCTGCACGCGAAGATGCTGCGCTCCCCTCGGAAGCCGTGATTTTCGGTGAAATCAGTTTGTCGGGCGCGCTCCGTCCTGTGGTGCAAACTGAAAATAGATTGAAAGAAGCACAAAAACTTGGTTTTACAACTGCGATAATACCACAACAGGCCAAGCAGCCCCGCGTGGACGGCATAAGCCTGCGCAATGCGACAGACTTGGCTGGATTTGTAGAAGAGGTATTTGGCGCAAGATAGCGCCAATCGCAGGAGACGGACCATGGAAGGTTTCACACTTGTCGACGCAGGCGTCGCAATCATTATTTTGGTGTCTGGCGTCTTGGCTTACAGTCGGGGTTTCGTCCGCGAAGCCATGGCGATTGTCGGCTGGATCGGCGCGACCGTCGTTGCATTCATTTTTGCCGATCAGGTCGAACCGCTGATCCGCCAGATCCCGATTTTGGGCGACTTCATTGGTGACAGCTGTGAGTTGGCCATCATCGCGGCATTTGCAGCCGTTTTTGCGGTGGCACTGGTCGTTGTGTCCATCTTCACACCGCTCTTTTCAACTGTCGTTCAGCGGTCTGCATTGGGTGGCATTGATCAGGGGCTTGGTTTCTTCTTTGGCGTGCTGCGCGGCATTCTGTTGGTTGCGGTCGCGTTCTTTGTTTACGACACAATTTTCGCCACCCAGCAGTTCGCCGCAATTGATGACAGCCGCTCGGCTGAGGTGTTCGCCCAATTGACGGGCCAGATCGAACAGCAAAACCCCGAGCAGGCCTTGGGCTGGATCACTGAACAGTACCAGCAGCTGGTCGGAAGCTGTGGCGCACCGGATGCACCGGTTGAGCCAACTGTTCCGACCGAGTAAGGCACACGAACCAAAGACATCTGAGAGGCCACCGCTTTGTCGGTGGCCTTTTCCGTTAGGGGCGTTGGAAAGGCTTACCGATCATCACGGTCGCTATGGCGCACCTGTGCATCCTCGCGACCTGCTTGCCACGCCTGCTGCGCTGCTTGGTTGATATCTTCGTCAAATCGCGTTGGGCGATCAGGGCCGATCTTACGGTAAGCAACAACCACCATGATTAAGAAAATCACGACTGGGACGAAAAAGTATAAGGCTGTGAGCATTGTCATATCTCTAAACTATGCGGCGTGGTGCCGATTTCAATATGCACATCTTTTTGGTGCGCAAGTCCTTGCCGCACACCGGATGATCCTGCGCGCAAGCCTTAACAGGAACTGTTTCAGCGGCGATGGCAGCCATGTTTTTAGCGTCTAGGCGATGATCGTTCCGTGACACGCGGCCTTGGACCTACTAAGACAGGGACAACCGCCCATACTCGGATTCGGAGCTGACCTCTTGTCCACACAGATGCCCCCCGCCCATCCTTTCGACGATGATAAGCTACGGGAGGAATGCGGCGTCTTTGGTGTCGTTGGTGTCACTGACGCCTCCAACTTTGTAGCCCTCGGCCTGCACGCCCTGCAACACCGGGGCCAGGAAGCGGGAGGCATTGTCACGCATGCTCCCGAAACAGGGTTCAACCAACAGCGCCGCATGGGGCTGGTGCGCGATAACTTTACCTCGGCATCCATGATGGAACGCCTGCCCGGCACAATCGGCATCGGGCATGTGCGCTATTCGACCGCTGGCTCCAAGGGCCAGACCGCGATGCGCGATGTGCAGCCCTTCTTTGGTGAATTTTCCATGGGGGGCGCGGCGATTGCCCATAACGGGAATATCACCAATGCGCTGTCCCTGCGCCGCGAGTTGATCGAACGGGGGTCGATCTTTCAAAGCTCATCCGACAGCGAATGCATCATCCACCTGATGGCGCGCTCCATGGGCCGCACGATCCCTGACCGCATGGAAGAAGCGCTGCGCAAAGTCGAAGGCGCGTTTTCCATCGTGGCCATGACACGCACCAAGCTGATCGGCTGCCGTGACCCGCTGGGCGTGCGCCCGCTGGTGCTGGGCAAGATCGGCGAAGGCTGGGCGCTCTCGTCGGAAACCTGCGCGCTGGATATCATCGGGGCCGAGTTCGTGCGCGAAATCAAACCAGGCGAGATGGTCGTGATCACCGAAAAGGGTGTGTCCAGCCACTATCCTTTCCGCCCTGCCCGGTCCCGTTTCTGCATCTTCGAGCACGTGTATTTCAGCCGCCCCGACAGCATTCAGGGCGGGCGTTCGGTCTATGAGACACGCGAGAACATCGGTCGCGAACTGGCCAAAGAAGCCCCCGTCGAGGCGGATCTTGTCTGCCCCGTTCCTGACAGCGGCACACCCGCAGCCATCGGGTATTCGCTTCAATCGGGTATTCCCTATGCGATGGGCATCATCCGCAACCAATACATGGGCCGCACGTTTATCGAACCGACCGAGAGCATCCGCAACATGGGTGTGCGTCTGAAACTCAACGTCAACCGCGCCCTGATCAAAGGCAAACGGGTGATCCTGGTGGATGACAGCGTTGTGCGCGGCACCACCAGCCGCAAGATCAAGGAAATGATCCTTGATGCAGGGGCCGCCGAGGTGCATTTCCGGATCGCATCACCACCCACCGCCTGGCCCTGTTTTTATGGTGTAGACACGCCGCAGCGCGAGAAGCTGCTGGCGGCGACGATGTCCGAGGAGGAAATGCGCACACATCTGGGTGTGGACAGCCTCAAATTCATTTCACTCGACGGGCTCTACCGTGCGGTGGGCGAAGCCGGCGGGCGTGATCCCAAGGCCCCCGCCTATTGTGATGCGTGTTTTTCTGGCGAATATCCCGTCGCCCCCTCCGATATGATCGAGCAGGGTTTCGAGGCCAAGACAGCCGCAGAATGACCCCCGCTGCGGTAATACGCGTATAGCCGCGCACGATACGCACGGTTTTGCGGTGCGTCATACCAGCCCCTTTTACTTCTGGTCCTGTTCTGGCATGGCGGCTTCAGAAATTCTTAACGCTGAAGCAGTGACGTATGGCAGACGAGACAACGACCTCCCCCCTTCCCGGGCAAAAGGCAACACTGCCCGACACGCTTGATTTGCGTGAATTGTCGGTTATCGGCCTGATGGACGCGCATGACGGGATAGCCGCCTTGCTACGGTCTTCGCGTGGCGAGATCGCACGGGTGCAGGTTGGTGATAGCGCATTCGGCGTGCAGATCACGGCGATTGGTGATGCGCAGGTTCTGCTCACAGATCGCTGGGGTCGGACCCAATCCTTGGGGTTGCCGCACAGCTAATGCTTGACGTCGGGCGCAGTTCGGCACATGACCGCGCCATGACAAAAACAGCACTCATCACCGGCGCATCGCGCGGCCTCGGGGCAGCCTTGGCCAAGGCCCTTGCCCCCACCCATCACATCATCGCCGTCGGCAAAACCGTAGGCGCGCTGGAAGAGCTTGACGACGCCATTCAGGCGGCTGGCGGACAGGCGACGCTGGCACCGATGGACATCAGCATCGATGAAGCCATGCAGCAGCTTTGCCGTGGCATCTTTGATCGCTGGGGGAGCCTTGATCTTTGGCTGCACACGGCCATTCATGCGGCGCCGTTGGCCCCTGCGGGCCATATCGGGCCAAAGGATCTGGCGAAATCCATGACCGTCAATATCGAGGCCACATCGCGGCTGATCGCCTATGTCAGCCCGCTTTTGGGGCAAACAGGCAAAGCCGTCTTTTTCGATGACCCGCGTGGCGGCGATCAGTTCTTTGGTGCGTACGGCGCAACAAAAGCCGCGCAGATTGCCCTTGCGCGCAGCTGGGCCGCGGAAACCGCCAAGACCGGACCGCGTGTGGATGTGCTGACGCCTGCGCCCATGCCAACCGCGACCCGCGCGCGCTTCTATCCTGGCGAGGATCGCAATGCCCTGTCCAGCCCCGCAGACGAGGCCGCACGGCTTTTGCCTGCGATCCTTGAGGGTGCGACTGCCTAAACCGTGACCGCTTGTCTACGGTCTGACCTGAACACGCCTTGTCGGCGCGTTCCGCGCTTGCCGCCCACCGCGTCACGGCTTAGGAACATGGCGACAGTTAAAAGGCGGCGGCATGCGCATTCTCATCACCAATGACGACGGCATCAACGCACCCGGCCTGCGGGTCCTGACCGAGATCGCCCATGAGATCGCAGGACCAAAGGGCGAAGTCTGGACCGTGGCCCCTGCATTCGAGCAATCGGGTGTCGGCCACTGTATCAGCTACACCCACCCCACAATGATCACGGAACTCGAACCCCGGCGCTTTGCGGCAGAAGGCTCGCCTGCGGACTGTGTGCTTGCAGGAATCCATGATGTGCTGAAGGATCAGGCCCCTGATTTGATCATCTCAGGCGTCAATCGGGGCAATAATGCCGCTGAAAACACGCTTTACTCCGGCACGATCGGCGCGTGCATCGAAGGGGCGCTGCAAGGCGTGCGTTCCATTGCTTTGTCGCAGTTCTACGGCCCGGAAAATACCAATCTGGAAAATCCATTTGAGGCCGCAGCGGCGCATGGAGCAGAAGTTGTGCGAAAGCTTATGAACGACACGCTTTGGGACGATGCGGATTATCAGGTTTTCTACAACGTGAACTTCCCCCCCATTCCTGCCGAAAAGGTCAAAGGGATGCAGGCCACGACCCAAGGGTTCCGCCTGAACACACGTTTCCGCGCCGAGGCACAGACCTCGCCCACAGGGCGTAAGTTCCTGTGGGTCCGTGGCGGCCCCCAGCATGAGCCGACAGGCCCCGGAACGGATGCCGCAGCCAACCTTGACGGCTATGTCTCGATCACACCGATGCGTGTGGACCTGACTGACTACACAATGGTTGAGACCCTGAAAGACGTGCTCAAGTGACATTCGATGCCGCCACCAAGATGCAGTTCCTCTACGCCTTACGCAGCAAGGGCGTGACGGACACGCGGGTGCTGACAGCGATGGAACAGGTCGACCGTGCCGATTACGTGAAGGGCACTTTCGCGGATCGCGCCTATGACGACATGCCGCTGCCCATTGCCTGCGGACAGACCATCAGCCAGCCCTCTGTCGTTGGATTGATGACGCAGGCCCTGCAAATCACCCCGCGGGACAAGGTTCTCGAGATCGGCACCGGATCAGGGTATCAGGCTGCGATCCTCAGCAAGCTTGCGCGACGCGTTTACACTGTGGACCGCTATCGCCGTCTGGTGCAGGCCGCGCGCGCGGTATTTGAAGCCAATGATATCACCAACATCACGGCTTTTACCGCCGATGGCAGCCACGGGTTTGCCGAACAGGCCCCCTTTGACCGCATCTTGCTGACCGCCGCAGCAGAGGACCCCCCGGGTCCTCTTTTGGCGCAGTTGCGGGTCGGGGGGATCATGGTTTTACCTGTCGGTCAATCCGATGCGGTACAAAGCCTGATCCGCGTCACGCGCACGGAAACCGGTCTTGAATACGATGAATTGCGCGCTGTCCGCTTTGTGCCCTTGCTAGAAGGGCTCGGACAAGAGTAAACTACCCCAAAATATAGTACGATCCCATAGATAAGGGGCGACTTGGCAAAGGAGCGGTAGGATGGCGAACAGGAATTTCCCTGTAAGACGCATAGCATTGACAGGCATGACATTGGCAGCCCTCGCGGCATGTGAAGGCTTTGACGCCGACCTGCGTGATATTGGCAACGGATTTGATACATCCGCAGCGGTCCAAAACTTGCCCGGCAGGCCACGCCCCGATGATCGCGGCGTGATTTCATACCCCAATTATCAGGTCGTGGTTGCGCGGCGCGATGACACCATTCGCGGCATTGCGATCCGTCTGGGCCTCGATGCCAATGAACTGGCTGAATATAACGGGATCGGGCCTGATGTGATCCTGCGCCGCGATGAGATCATCGCCCTGCCTTCACGCGTCACCGAACCTTCGCCTGCCACGGGTGCCATTGGCACAGGACCGATCCAACCGCTTGATGTAACAGCGGTGGCAACAACCGCGCTTGACCGCGCTGATGCGGCTGGCGTCGTGACAGCAACGCCGATTGCACCTGCCGCAACGGCCCCCGCCGCACCTGTTGTGCGCGGCACCGAGCCAATTCGCCATCAGGTGCAGCGCGGTGAAACCGTGTTCTCGATCTCGCGGCTCTATAACGTGCCTGTCACCAATATCGCTGAATGGAATGGTCTCAACACCGAATTTACGATCCGTGAGGGCCAGTATCTGTTGATCCCGCAGGGTGGCAGCGCGCCTGCACCGGCGGCAGCCTCTGCTGCTGTAACAGCCCCGGGCGTTGGCACCGCGACACCTGTACCACCGAGTGCAGCACTCCCGCTGCCAAGTGAAACGCCCGCCGCACCTGCAGCTGCAGCCGTCGTTCCGGCCACGCCGGATCTGGGCACGACAACAGCACAGCCCGCAAGCAGCGACGCGCGCTTTATCATGCCGATCCAGGGGTCGATCATCCGCGATTACGCGCCCGGCACCAACGAAGGCATTGATATTGGTGCATCCGCCGGATCGGACGTGCGGGCCGCCGGTTCAGGCACTGTTGCCGCTGTGACCACAGACACCAGTGGCGGCGCGATTGTTGTGCTTAAGCACAGTGACGGCCTGCTCACAGTCTATACACAGATGGAAGGTCTGACCGTCAGCAAGGACGACAGCGTGTCACGCGGTCAGGTGATCGGCAAGGTACGGGCCGCAAACCCCAGCTTCTTGCACTTTGAAGTGCGGCGCGGCCTGCAAAGCCTCGATCCGAATGATTTCCTGCAATAAGGGCTGATCCACGTAAGGTGGATCATGATCCACCTTACGACAGGCTCACACCGCGCCTGCCGGCCAGATCCGTGAAATACTGCCAGGCCACCCTGCCCGAGCGGCTGCCACGCGTGGCCTGCCATTCGATGGCCTCGGCCCGCAATGTCGCATCATCAATCGCCACGCCATAGGCATCGCAATAGCCGCGGATCATCGCAAGATACTCGTCCTGATCGCAGGGGTGGAACCCGAGCCACAGGCCAAAGCGATCAGACAGCGATACCTTCTCTTCCACCGCCTCGGACGGCGAAATCGCGGATGAGCGTTCGTTCTCGATCATATCCCGCGGCATCAGGTGCCGCCGGTTGGATGTCGCATAAAGAACGACATTATCAGGCCGTCCCTCAATCCCGCCATCCAGAACGGCCTTGAGCGACTTGTAATGTGCATCGTCGTGTCCGAACGACAGGTCATCGCAAAACATGATGAACCGCTCGGGCGCGCCGCGCAGCAGGTTGAGGCAGCGGCCGATGCTGGGCAGGTCCTCGCGCTGGACCTCGACAATCTTCAATCCCGCATAATCTGCATTCACAGCGCCGTGTATGGCTTTGACAAGGCTCGATTTTCCCATGCCCCGCGCACCCCACAACAGGGCATTGTTCGCAGGCAATCCGGCGGCAAACTGCACCGTATTGGCCATCAGTGTGTCGCGCGACCGGTCAACGCCAACCAGCAGTTCGACACCGACGCGGTTCACCCGCGCGACAGGGACAAGGCGATCAGGATCAGGATGCCAGACAAAGGCCGAGGCTGCGCCAAAATCAGGGGTCCCGATGGGGGCCGGACTGATACGCTCAAGCGCGGCAGCGATCCGTTTCAGGGCCTTCTTGCTCACCCTTTGGTACCCTCATCAGCCGCAGCCTCGCCATCCGACAGATCATCCTCGTCGATGTCAAAGAGGCTCTCGTTTTCGCCGATAATGCCTTCGGCACGGGCGGCACGGTCTTTCTTGCGCTCGACAGCGGCGACCAGATGAATTGAAATCTCATACAGGCCATAGACGACGACAAAGAGGATCAACTGCGTCGTGACATCAGGTGGTGTGACAAGGGCGGCCACAATCAGGATACCAACGACGGCGTATTTGCGTGTCCCGCGCAGCCCGCGCGAACTGGCCAATCCAGCCGATCCCATCAGGGTCAACAGCACGGGCAGCTGGAAACACACGCCAAAGGCTACAATCATTTTCAGCGTGATATCGAGCGTTTCGTTCACCTTGCCGTTAAAGACAATATCGACACCCTGTTGGCTCAGATCAGGCGCAACGCTCGGCAATGACAGCCCGCCGCCTGCCCCCGGCAGAAGAGCGGTTCCGGGATTGGGCACGGCCTCTGCCGCGATGGCCTGCACGAAAGAGGGCAAATCTGCAAAACCAAGGAAAAACGCCATCGCCAGCGGGACGACGATGTAATGCGCAAAGGCCGCGCCGATCAGAAACAATACAGGCGAGGCGATAATGAACGGCAAAAACGCGTTCTTTTCATTGCGGTAAAGGCCGGGCGCCACAAAACGCCAGAGCTGATAGGCGATCACCGGAAAGGACAGCGCAAGCCCACCAACGACCGAAATGCGGATCAGGGTAAAGAAGTACTCTTGCGGCGCCGTGTATTGCATCACCGGATTGGGGTTGCCCAAGGACCGCATGGTGCGCTCGATCGGCCCCAGCAGAAAATCCAAGAGCGCGCCGCCAAAAGAGAAGCAGATGATCATGCCCACAAGGAAAGCCATCACGGAATAGATCAGCCGCGAGCGCAGCTCGGTCAGGTGTTCCAGCAGCGGCGCTGCGCTGTCTTCAATCTCGTCGCGGGCACTCATGTCTTGGCCTCTGGTGCGGGCGTCTCGGGTTTGGGGGCCTCAGCCGCGGCCTTGGCGGCGGCCTCTTCGGCCTCGCGCGCCTGGCGGGCAAGCGCTGCGTCACCCATCGCCTTACTCATCTTCTCTTTTGCGGCCTGACGTTCGGGCGACAAAGGTGTCTCGGTGACACCGGTCGCTTCCTTGATCTTGTCGACGCCGAATTTCTTGGGGTTTGCTGCCGCGTTGAGCGTCTTGGAGATATCCTTGACGCCTGCATCATCAGCGGCCTGTTCCATGGCGCGCGAAAACTCGCGTGCCATCATCCGGGCCTTACCGGTAAATTGCCCCATCGTGCGGAACAAACCCGGCAAGTCCTTGGGCCCGATCACGATCAGGGCCACAATGCCGACAACAAGCAATTCGCTCCAGCCAAGACCAAACATCAGACGCAGTCCTTTTTATGCGGCAAAGCGATCAGACTTTGTCTTTTTCTTCTGCGGGGGTCACGTCCTTGGCCTCGGCCATGCCGTCTTCGATCTCTTTCTTGCCATCATCAACGCCCTTCTTGAACGCTGTGATACCTTTGCCGACTTCGCCCATCAGGCTGGAAATCTTGCCGCGGCCAAACAGAACCAGAACCACAACAGCGATCAAAAGAAGGCCGGGAAGGCCGATATTGTTAAGCATGTCTCTTCTCCTATAGCGCGGGCGCGCCCTGCGTCATTTCATTCTCTATTTAGGACAAATAGGGCCGGATGCGCTACAAGGGAAGCGGGAACTGGCAATTTTGGTGGCTTGAAAGACCTTTTTTGCAAGGCTTTTATCATACTTGTGACAAAAACTTGTCAGTTGCCAGAAAATTGACAAAACTGGGCCGAATCGAAAGGAAAATCATGCGCCGCGCCGACCGTCTCATGCGTCTTGTCCAAATCATGCGGGACGGATCACTGCACCGCGCCAGTGATCTCGCGCAGGCAACCGATGTGTCGCTGCGCACGATTTACCGTGACATGGAAACGCTCGCTGCATCGGGCGTCCCGATCGAGGGCGAACGCGGGATCGGCTACCGCGTGACCGCCGCCATCACCCTGCCACCGCTGAACCTAACCATGACCGAGGTCGAGGCCCTGCATCTGGGACTAAGCGCCGTGATCCAAAGCAACGATCCCGAGCTTTCTTCGGCTGCCCGCGCCCTTTCGGGCAAGATTGATGCCGTGATGCCCGAGGACCGCGGACGTGCACCCAGCGGCTATGGCTTTGCAATCTATCCGTTTGCCGATGCCGCGCGGGGCTTTCAGCATCTGCCGATACTGCGTCAGGCCATGCGGACGCGGCAGAAACTGGAACTTGTCATGGACAACAAAAAGCGCATCGTGCGGCCGCTACAGCTTGATTACTGGGGCCGCCTTTGGACCTGCGTCGTCTGGTGTGAAACCACAGCGCAATTTGATGAAATCAGGGTCGACCAGATCACCAGCCAGCGTATTCTGCCAAGCCTCTTTGTCGACGAACCAGGTAAATCGCTGAAGGATTTCAACCGGCTCAAGGCCTAGAGCCAGTCCGCAAAATTGATCTGCGGCCGAAAATAGGCGACCATACGCATCTCGCCATCTGCATCCTGCGCCCAAGGTGCGACACCATGCAGAATATGACGATCAAGCAAGACCGCCTGACCGGGTTCGGCAACAATTTCGACCCTGTCACAGGTCGCGAAAACCTTGCGGCGCGCATCCTGATAGACCTCGGTGACATCCACATCACCCCATTGCGCAGGCGGGATACCTGCAAAAGCCGCACGGAACGCCGCACACATGATGTCTTGGCTGCCGCGCCAGACCACCAGCGGGCTGGCGCGCACCTCATCAAGCGGTAGCCCCAGAATAAACCCGTGTGGTTCGCGCAGATGCCGCCGCTTTTGCGGCCCTTCCGGCAAAAGCCCGTCCACATGCGCGGCATCACGATCCCGCCGGAACCGATGTGCGGCGTCACTTTCGCCGGGGTCCTGTTGGGGATACCCCGGAAAAACAACAGAAAGCTGCGCACGGTGCCAATTGGGCGGCGCCTTTACGTGGGCGTGCCAAGCACCCGCCAGAGGCACGCCACCGATGCTCCCGTCAGGGGCACTGGGCAAGGCATCGACCCCGACAAACCAAGTGCCGCCATGCCGTCGCTCACCACCACCGGCAAGCACCTCGATGGCGGCCAGTCTTGCAGCCGCGACCCAATGCTCCACCGCAGGATCATGCGGAAACACGCGAAAGCCGTCCGGCCCTACCATCCCAACGCTTTACGCAACATATTCAGCGCAACCAGGATCAGGAAAACACCAAAGATACGCTTGAGTGGTTTGGCATCCATCCGGTGCGCCAATGCAGCCCCCCACGGTGCCGTAATCAGGGTCATCGTCACAACCAGACCGAAGGCAAGAAAGTTCACCGCTCCGATGGTAAAGGGCGGCACCACAGCGATATCGACCAAGAGAAATCCTATCACCGAAGGGACTGCGATGATAACACCGAACCCCGCAGCCGTCGCCACAGCGCGGTGGATTGGCACGTTGAACAATGTCATCGTCGGCACGCCGAAAGAGCCTCCACCAATACCGACAAGGACCGACAAAAACCCGATCACCGGAGAAATGAGCGCCCGCAAGACCCCGCCTGGCATTTGTGTTCCCAAACGCCAGCGCTCGCGTCCAAAAGTGATATAGGCACCCACAAAAACACCCAGCACGCCAAAGATCGCTTGCAACGTCCCCGAGCGCAGCGATGTCGCCACAAGCACGCCGACAACGGCACCGATTGCAATACCAGCCCCCCAGCCCTTCAAGATTGCCCAGTCAACGGCGCCCTTTTTGTGGTGTGCCGCAACCGAGCGCAGCGACGTCACAATGATCGTCGCCAATGAAGTGCCCAGACAAATCTGCATCAGTTCGGGGCTGTCATAGCCAAGCTGGCCAAAGACATAGAAGAATGCAGGCACAAGGATGATACCTCCGCCCACACCGAAGAGGCCCGCCAACACGCCGGCAACCGCACCCAGCACCAGAAGAAGGCCCGCCATTGTGACCAGCAGCATCACATCGTCCATGTATTTTTCCTTTAGGCCGCGAGCCGCGTCACGTGTTCGAGGGCGGTCAAGACAACATCCGGCCCTGCCCCGTCGACATGGGCGTTCTCGGACAAATGCCTGCGCCAACCCCGCGCACCGGGGCGGCCCTGAAACAGCCCCAACATATGGCGCGTGACCTGCCCCAAACGGCCGCCCTTTGCAAGGTGATCCGCAATATAGGGCAACATCAGATGCACAACCTCTTCGGCTGTCCGCCCTAAGGGATCGTCAAAGATACGCGCATCCGCCTCGAGCAGGATATCCGCAGGTGTATGATAGGCCGCACGCCCGATCATGACGCCATCCAACCCGCGATCGAGGAAACCCACCGCATCGTCCAATGTGGCAATACCACCATTGACGCTGATATGAAGATGGGGAAATAACCCCTTCATTTCCATCACTAAATCATAATTCAACGGCGGGATATCGCGGTTCTCTTTGGGGCTGAGCCCTTGCAACCACGCCTTGCGCGCATGCACCGAAAACCTGTCCACCCCCGCAGCCGAAACTTGGGCCAGAAAGTCGGGCAGCACCACGGCCGGGTCCTGATCATCCACGCCGATCCGGCACTTGACGGTCACAGGAACGCGCACAGCCGCAATCATCGCCGCCACGCATTCGGCCACCAAAGCGGGGTTTTCCATCAAGATGGCGCCAAAACTGCCTGACTGGACACGGTCGGACGGGCAACCGCAATTGAGGTTGATCTCGGCATAGCCAAAGTCTTCGGCAATCCGCGCCGCTTGCGCCAGCTGCGCTGGATCAGACCCGCCCAGCTGAAGTGCGACAGGCTGCTCGCGCGCATCAAACCCCAACAAGCGTTCTTTGTCGCCATGCACCACAGCCGGCGCTGTCACCATTTCAGTGTACAGCAACGCGTGCCGCGACATCAGGCGATGGAAAAACCGGCAATGGCGGTCCGTCCAGTCCATCATGGGAGCAACAGACAACCGCGCGGCCTGAGTGGCTGCATTGTTGGGCATTGAGCCAACGTCTCGGGTGCGTGGTCCGGTTCTCAGGGTCATGGGGCACACATACTGCAGGCGCCTTGGGACAGTCCAGCCCCGCAGCGGGAGAGGACAAGCGCGCATCCAGCCTTATGCGCGCTCCACACTGGCATCACCACCTGACTTATGTCTGAAGGCTTCCAATCGCTTCGCTGTTTCAAGTGCAAGCTCGGGAATGGCATCAGCGCCTTCGCGCGATGCCATTCGTGTACGGTTTATCCCTTGTCCGTTGGGGCTGGGCGGTCAAGTTTTGCGGCCCAAGCTTGCCCAGGCCGCTCTTCTTGCTTGGCAATTAGATGCCATCCGTCTTTCCACGGATCAGCGATTGTGCGGTATAGACCAATATCGCAATCCCGATTGCCCCCATCGCGGCAACACCCAACAGCACAATCACGTCAACAGGACCACCAATGTCGCGCAGATGCGAGTGCGTCATGGCCTGCACAAAGACAACCGCAGCCACGGCGCCAATCGGCATGGACAGTTGCGCCATGAGGAACTTGCGCATCGACATCGCGCGGTCGCGGAACAGCACATAGAGGTAGGCCAGCGTGACGACAGCCGCCGCCGCGACCATGGTCCAGAACAGACCGCGCCCGAAAATCTCTTCGAACACAGCGATCATTGTTTCAAAAGTCAGTTGTTCCATCTGGCTACTCCTCAAGCCTTGCCGCGCAACATGGCGTTATAGGTGGCTTTCAACGCCACTTCCTTCATCAACCAACTGATCCAGAGCTCTTCCAAAGGTGCGATGACACCCGGAAAGGACGGGGTCAGGTTGTTGTTGTAGTCGAACTCAATGAGCATCGCGCGACCGACGCGGGTGATCAGCGGGCAGGATGTATAGCCCTCGTAGATCAGGCTTGCGTCACGCCCTTCAATCGCTGCGATCAGGTGATCTTCAACGACAGGGACCTGCCATTTCACAGAGGCCGCAGTTTTGCCTTTGGGTACCCCCGCCACATCACCCAGCGCAAAGATATCGGGATAGCGCAGATGGCGAAGCGTATGTTGGTCAACCTCGACCCAGCCCTGATCTGTCCACTTGTCCGCCCAACTCAAACCCGACTGCCGAATGACGTCGGGTGCGCGTTGCGGCGGGATGACGTGAAGGTAGTCATACGCCATCTCGGTGTCCCCGTCTGGGGTGTCAAAGGTTGCGATTTTGCGGCCCGCGTCAACGGCCTTCAGCACATGACTATAGTGGGGGGTGATCCCGCGGTCCTCGAACAGCATCCGCACTTTCTCGGAGACGATCGGCACGCCAAACAGACTGTTGTTGTTGGCGGCATAGTGCATTTCATGCTTGCCCGCACCAGCCGTACGGGTGGCGATGTCTTCGATCAGGAAGGTATGCTTGAGCGGCGCGCCCGCGCATTTCATTTCCGTCGCAGGGCGCGTGAAAACACCGACACCGCCCTCTTCGGCGAACCGCGATGCTGCTTCCCATGTTTTGGCCGCATATTGCGGTCCGGCATAAAGCGCACCGATGCCGTTTGTGCCGACCATATCCAGCGAGAACCCTTCGATAGCGTCATGATCCAGCACAAGACCGGGCGCGACGATCAGGAAGTCGTAAGGCAGCGATTGTCCACCGGACGTATCAACAACCTTGGTGATCGGATCAATTGCAGCGGCGGCCTCTGGAACCAGAGTGATGCCCGCAGGTAGCCAGTCCGTGGTTCTCGACTGGGTGTAGGACGCAGGCTTCAGGCCTGCCGCGACCAGTGACAAACCGGGCTGATAGAGATGCTCGGCACTGGGATCGAGGATCGTGATATCCGCGCCCTCCAACCGTCTGACCAGCCGGTTGACCAGCGCCGTGCCGGCGGCCCCTGCCCCGATAATCACGATACGGGCGCTGGTTTGGACCGCCTGTGCCATTGCCGGGCGGACAGCCGCCGCTGTTGCAAGCCCGCCAGCGGCAAGCGCCAGAAATGCGCGGCGCGAGGCTTTCAATTCATTCATGTCTCTCATCTCGACATCCTTCTTTTTGTCCGTGCGTAAAAGGGTGGCGCAAGCGGACGTATTTGGACCAAAAACTCATTCCGGCACGCAGATTTTACCTGCGCGGACGGCCAGTGCTGTGCGAAATATCAAAAGGGCCACAACCGCGATGAGGAGCACCAAGAGGCTTGCCCCGATAAACCGGTGTGCAGCGGATCCGACGGCCTGCGCATAGCCGAAACTGGCGATGGAAAGTGCGGCGATGGGAAACGAAAGCGCCCACCACGAGAGGGCGAACGGCAATTTGCGCAGCTTGGCGGCCTGTGTCGTCACCAGCAGTGCAAAAACATAGGCCGCACTCAGCAGGAAATGCCCGAAAGCGCCGACGTCGCCCTCCAGACGCAGCCATGCCGTAAAGGCGACAGCAGGCGGTGCGACAAGGATCATCAGCGTGGGTACCATCTTGCCCGGCATGGGATCGTGGAACATCAGGCGGTTCATGACCAAGGTCAGCAGCACCACCCAGAACATCAGACCGCCCGAAAAGAACAGCCAGGAAATTTCGATGTAACCAAAGTGGCTCCCCGCAAGCGGCACGATGACGTTACCAACCGCAGGAATGAACCATGCCGGTGTCATCATACCGGTCTGGAACGGACGGTGCCCGATCCATGCAGAAATCACCGCAAGGGCAAGAACGCCCTGCAAGGCAGTGGCAAAAAGCCAAAGTGGCGCGGCAACACGTGGTGCGACCTCGACAAGGGCTGTCGCCAGAAGGAGCAGCGAAATCGAGATTGCTGGAAAGAACGCGATTTTGACCGGATGGTGCCAGTCCTCGACCACCTTGTCCGGATACCGCAGCGCCTTGGCCAGATAGCCCAGCGCCACGGCAGCCAGCATCGCCACGGATAGCGCAAGCACCGCCATTGAGACGGTATGCGTCCTGTCAAAGGTGGTTTCTGCCGCACGCAGGCTAAGCGTCAGCCCCATCATTCCCATGCCAATGGCAAAGAGTGTGATCGGAAAGTTGGCAAGCCGCGCGTGGCTTTGATGATCCGTCGCTGTGTCTGTCATGGGTCTACTCTTTGGCGTTGAAATGTCGGGTTGGAGGTGCGGCGGCAACAAGGGGAGGGCCACCGCCGCACCGCCGCCAACTCAGGATCGACGATCCTGAATTCGGGTTGCCGAACCTTCAGCAATTGTTTGTTCGTCTTCTTTCATCTCAAGCCACATCGCATTCATAACGGCGAAAATAGCGGCCAGCGGGAGGCCAAGGAGCCAAGCGAAATACCACATCGGGGTTTCCTTTCTTCAGTAAACGGAGTGGGAGTTTTCCGAGACATCGTCCTCGGTGACCTTGCCCCACAGCACTTTGTAGACCCAGGCGGTGTACATCAGGATCAGCGGCATAAAGATCGCCGTAACCACCAGCATGATGAACAACGTCAGGTGCGAGGATGAACTGTTCCAGACGGTCAGCGACGATTGCGGATCGCTGGAGCTGGGCATGATGAAGGGGAACATCGTCAGCCCAACAGACGAGATCACACCAAGGATCGCCATTTTGGAGAACAGCAGGGTCGAGACTTCGCGCCCTGCCCGCAGACCGGCAAAGGTCAGCAAGCCCCCCATGATGCCCATGACAGGCGCCACAACGATCCACGGGCGATCAGCATAGGCCGAAAGCCAGCTTGCTGTGCGTTCAACCTCGAAGTGCAGCGGGTTTGACGGGCCGTTGGTCACATAGTCACCGACGATGCGGAAACCGTCGATCCCCACAGCCATCCACAGACCTGCCAGAATATAGGTGCCCACCGCCACCAGAGCGGCAAGCGATCCGATTGCACGGGCACGTGTCTGCACCACACCTTCGGCTTTCAGCGTCAGCCAAGCGCCCCCGTGCATGACCAGCATCGCAAAGGACACCACACCCGCAAGGATCGAAAACGGATCAAGCAGGCCGATGAACTTCATGTACCACGCGCCTTCATAGATCGTGTGCAGGTCATCGGTGAAGTGGAACGGCACGCCCTGGATCACATTGCCTACGGCCACGCCAAAGAGCAGCGCAGGCACCGCACCCGAGGCAAACAGCGCCCAGTCCCATGCGTTGCGCCAGCGCGGATCCTCCCGCTTGGAGCGATATTTGAATGCAACGGGCCGCACGATGAAGGCCGCGAGAATGACAAACATCGCAAGATAGAAGCCTGAAAAGCTGACCGCGTAGAGTGGTGGCCATGCGGCAAAGATCGCGCCGCCACCCAAGATGAACCAGACCTGGTTCCCTTCCCAAACGGGGCCGACCGTGTTGATCGCAACGCGGCGTTCGAGATCGGTCTTGCCGACGAAGGGCAGCAGGGTACCAACCCCCATGTCGAACCCGTCTGTCAGGGCAAATCCGATCAGCAAGACCCCAAGCAGGCCCCACCAGATCACGCGCAGTACTTCATAGCTGACTAATTCATGCAGGATCATAACTGTTACTCCGCTGGCTGCATTTCGGGCTGGGCGATTGCGTCTGCATTGCGCCGGCCGGCAAGGCGATCATGGTGGCGCGCCACCCACGCGTCGGTTTCTTCAACATCCTGGAACGGTCCCTTGCGGATGTATTTGATCATCAGGCCCATCTCGATGATGAACAGGACCGTGTAGAAGATGATGAAACCCGCCAGTGTGATCGCCACCTCTGTCATCGACAGGGCCGATACGGACATGGCAGTGGGCAACACCCCGTCCACCGTCCAAGGCTGGCGGCCAAACTCGGCCACGAACCAGCCCATTTCGGCGGCAATCCATGGTGCAGGGATCATCCAGACCGCCAGATGCAAGGCTGGTCGTGGGAAGTTCATGCCCTTGAACGAGGCGCGATAGAAGAAATAGGCCATCGTCCCGATGAACCCGAAGCCAAGGCCGACCATGATGCGGAAAGCCCAGAACAATGGCCAGACCGTCGGTACCGTGTCGTTTGCGGCCAAGACGATCTGCTCCTCGGTCGCGTCACGCGGGTCATCCACATAGCGTTTCAGCAAGAAGGCAAAGCCCAGATCGGCAGAGTGCGCTTCGAATTGCGCGCTCACTGCTGGGGTGGCCGCATCGCGCAGTTCGCGGATTTCCATCAAGGCGTCATAGGCGATCAGTCCTGAACGGATACGATCCTCGGCTTGCGCCACCAGATCATTGATCCCGGGAATTTCGGTGGTCAGCGACCGCGTTCCGATCAGGCCCATCGCCCAAGGGATTTCGATGGCGTAATGCGTCTCGCGTGTTTCCTGATCCGGAAAACCGACAAGGTTAAAGGGTGCAGGTGCTTCGTGCGTCTCCCACATTGCCTCGATCGCCGCGAGCTTCATCTTCTGGCTGTGTGTCGCGGAATAACCGGATTCGTCACCAAGCAGGACAACCGAGAACGCAGAGGCCAGACCGAACGCGGCAGCGACCGTGATGGATCGGCGGGCCAGTTCGATGTGACGGCTCTTGAGCAGATACCAGGCAGAGACACCGATCACAAAGACCGACGCAGTGACATATCCTGCCGAAACAGTGTGCACAAATTTCGCCTGCGCGACCTCGTTAAAGAGCACGGCAAAGAAATCCGTCATCTCCATACGCATAGTCATCGGGTTGAATTCAGCCCCGACCGGGTTTTGCATCCAGCCATTGGCGATCAGGATCCAGAGCGCTGAGAAGTTCGAGCCAATGGCAACCAGCCAGGCCACGGTCAGGTGGGCGACTTTGCTCAGCTTGTCCCAACCGAAAAAGAAAAGCCCGACAAAGGTGGCCTCAAGGAAAAAGGCCATCAGACCTTCGATCGCCAAGGGCGCACCAAAGATGTCGCCGACATAGTGGCTGTAATAGCTCCAGTTCATGCCGAACTGGAATTCCATCGTAATGCCCGTTGCCACCCCGAGAACAAAGTTGATCCCGAAAAGTGTGCCCCAAAACTTCGTCATTTGCCGCCAGATCGGGCGGTTTGTCATCACATAGACCGTCTCCATGATCGCCACGAGGATCGACAGACCCAGCGTCAGCGGCACGAAGAGGAAGTGATACATCGCTGTCAGCGCAAATTGCAGACGCGACAGCTCAACGATCCCAAATTCCATATCTCTTGCTCCGGATATCGGGGGACGAATCCCCCCGATTTCAAATTCCAACTATGGAATGTATCTGATGCGAAGACCCGGGCGACCTTGATCTAGATCAATAAGATGTATTTCATATACAACTTAAATGAGGCTCACTGTCCGATCCGCAAATGCGGTTTCGATCCGGCGATGGGCCGCGATCAGGATGCCCGCATCGGGCAAGAACCGGCGGACACCCTCGAGTACGGCTTGGGCAGTGGTTTCATCCAACCCTTCCGTTGGTTCATCAAGCAGCAAAACCTTTGGGCGACGCAGCAGAACACGTGCCAAAACCAATCGGCGCGCCTCGCCCCCCGATAACCCTTCGCCACGCGCACCGAGCATGGTTTGCAGCCCGTCTCTTGCCTCAATGACATCCAAAAGCTGAACCGCATCGAGGACCTGCCACAATGTGGTATCGTCGCTCTCAGGCGCCGCGAGGCGAAGCGCCTCTGCGATCGTTCCACCCATCAAAGCACTGCGCTGCGGCAAGAGCGCGACAGTATCACGCAACGACGGCTCATCCCAATCCGCGACCGGCAAACCGCCCAGCGTCATCATGCCCGCCGCAACCGGATGCAGGCCCGCAACAGACAAAAGCAGGGTTGATTTCCCGGACCCGCTCGGACCGGTCAGAGCGACGGTCTCACGTGGCCCCACAGTGAGGGTCAGATCGTCAAAGACAGGAACGCTGGAAAGCGGACGGGTCAGCCGCACACCATGGATATTCAGATATCCGCCCGCCCCCGCAGAAACCGGCCGTTCTGCGGGTGACACCTTGATGTCGCGAGAGACACGTCTGGCCGCCTCTGCCATGCGTCCCAAATCGCTTGCGGCGCGGCGCAGAGACGCAATCGTTTCTGCCAATGCAAGAGCGGCAAAAAACCCGAGGGCTGCGAATGCCGGCGCAAATTCGCCCGCTTGCGCCTTGGTCATACCCAGCCAAAGAGTGCCACCCGCCACCAGCGTCCCAAGCATTTGCAGCGCCGCACCGGTCAGACGCTCGGCGCGGTCTTGTTGTACCTGTAATGCGCGGCGTCGGCTGTCCGCCGTCACTGCGAAATCAGCCTGCGCAATCAATCTGCCCTGCACGGCCAGATCGCGCCGCCCCCGGATCAGATCAATCAGACGCGACCGGAACGCCTGAGCCGCTGCCTCTGTGCGGCGGGACAGAGACGCGGTCTTGCGCGTCGCGTATAAAAAGATCGCGGCGCTGCCCAAAACGTATCCCGCGAAAATCCACAGTGCGACCGACAGTCCGATCAAGGCCCAGAGTACGACGAACACAGCCGCTTGGACGAGCACCCCCGCCAGAACCGGCAGCACAAGCCGCAGCACCACCCCGTCAAGAACATCAATGTCAGCCGTCAAACGGTTGAGCGCCTGTGCCCCGCGGGTGCGGATCATCCTGTCGTATGAGGCCGCAACAAATCCGCCAAGCAACCGCACACGTAACGATTCCAGCGCGCGAAGTGTGGCGTCATGGGTCAGCACGCGCTCTCCGTAACGTCCCGCAGCGCGGCCGAGCGCCAGAAAGCGCACCATCGCGGACGGGCGAAAAACGTCAAAGACCGCACCTGTCCCTGCCAGACCTGCAGCAGCGGCGGCTGTGATAAACCAGCCCGACAACCCAAGCAAAGCGGCACCCATCGCAAGCACAACAAAGCTGAGCGCGGCACCCCGCCAAAGAGAGGTGGGCTGTTCACGCAGGATCAGTCGGAAAATACGCCACAGAGCCTTCATGGCATGGTTCCGATCCGGATGATCCGGTCCATCTTTGCCGCGAGATTGCGATCATGGGTCGCAACGATCAGCGTTGCACCGCGTTGCGCTTGTGTCAGCAGACCTTGGGTCACTGCCGCCGCGGTCTTTGCATCAAGATCCGCCGTCGGTTCATCCGCCAGAATGACATCCGGCGCACCAAGAATGGCCCGCGCCAATGTGATCCGGCGCGCCTCACCGCCCGAGAGGCCCCCACCGGTTTCGCCAAGCCGCGTATGCAATCCCTGCGGCAGTCCGGCCACAACATCGCCGACCGCCGCCAGTTCCAAGGCCTGCGTCGGATCGGTCGCGCGCCCCAGTGTCAGATTGTGGCGCAAACTGGCATTCAGGAAATGCGGCGACTGTGGCATCCATCCGATCCGGGCCCGCCATGCATCCGCCGTATCCTGATCAAGCGGCTGGCCTGCCACCGTCACCTTGCCCGATGCTGGCTGAAGCAGGCCAGCGATCATGCGCAGGACAGACGTCTTGCCTGCCCCGCTTGGCCCCATCAGGGCAACTGTTTCGCCGGGCGCTATGGCAATATCATCCAAAACGGCACCACCCGGCAAAGCGCAGCCCTGCAATGACGCACTGGCAGGGCCGCTGAGCGGGCTTTCCGGCGCACCCTGCCCCAGCAAGGTCAGCGTCTCGGCCCCGTCCCATGCGCTTAAATCTTCAAACACCGCACCGGCGGCGGCTTTGTCATGCCATGCCGCGGCCAGATCGCGCATCGGCTGATAGAATTCAGGGGCCAACAACAGCAAGAAGATACCGGCCTGCGGCGTGAGCGGACCACCCCAAGTGCCGAATTCAAGGGCCCCCAGAAGCGAGAAACCGACAAACACCGCAACCATTGCAACACCAATCGCGGCAAAAAGCTCCAACACGGTCGAGGATAGAAACGCAACCCGCAGGACGGCCATCGTGCGGTGGCGCAAGTCGCTTGCCTTCGCAGAGAAGCCATCAAGCACCGGTTTGCTTGCCCCCAAAAGACGGATGTCGACAAGTGCCGACAACCGCTCAACCAGAAGATCGTTGAGGGTGCCGATCTCGGCCATCTGGCGGCGGCTGGCATCTTTGGCCGCCAGTCCGACAAGTGCCATGAAGACAGGGATCAAGGGCCCCGATATCATCAGGACCACGGCGACCGCCCATGAAAACCAAAGCGCAAGGGCGAAGATGACAAACGGTAAGATCATCACGCGCGCCCGGGCCGATGCATAGCGGGTGATGTAAGGGATCAGAAGATCCAGCTTCTCCGCGGCCAGGGCTGAAATGCTACCGGCACCGCCAAAGGCACTATCGGATGCACGCCGCGCTTCGGACGCCACGATCTGCAAACGTGCCGCATGAACCACGCGCTGCGCGGCCGTTTCCGCAAGTGCTTCAGATTTGTATCCCAGAATGACACGGAGCCCCCCAAGCATGAAAAAGCCCGCCGCCAACAGAAACGGCGACACTTGCGCCCCCGTCAGCAGCCCGCCCAACGCGAAGGCGACAAGCCCTGCCTGCACCGGCCAGACAAGGTTGGCCAAAACTGCAAAAACAGCCGCTTTTTTCTGAAGGCTACGGCCAGGTGACAGCCAATCACGTGGGCCAATTGTTTTGTCCTGTGCGTCGGTCAGGCCATTCTTATGCGCCACGCAAACCTCATAACTTGATTCTTGAATACCAGATAAAGAAGTTTTCTTGGCAAGGGCGTGATCTAGATCAAACAAATGTCCTGCGATGCGGACCAAAGTGGTGAAACACGAATCCTTGATGGGACTTATATGCGCCTCACCACCCGCACGAACCTTGCCGCCCGCATTCTGATGGCCTGCGCCGTCAACGACGGCGTGACAGTTCGCACATCCGAGATTGCTGAAAAATGCAATGCTTCAACGCATCACCTGTTGCAGGTCGTCAACCTTTTGCAGAGCAACGGGTTTGTGGAAACGATCCGCGGGCGCACGGGCGGGCTCCGTCTCGCGCGGTCAATGGACCAGATTTCGATCGGTGCTGTCTTTCGCGTCTTCGAAGGCGGGGTGCCTTTCGCGGAATGTTTTGACACGGAAGCCAACTCTTGCCCCCTGTCCCCAACCTGTCGTCTGCGCAGTTATATTTCACGGGCACTCGAAGCCTTCTATCACGAACTGGACATGGTGACACTCGCCGATCTTGTAAAAGGCAACTGCGGGCTGACTGCGCTGTTGGATATGGCGCCCAGACCACCCATGTCTTGCGGCCTGTCTGCGTAGCCAGCAATCGTGGCCTGAAACGCAGGCCCAATGACGAAGCTGTTGTTTCGCAAATGAATTACCCCCGCTCTGTTTGAACAGGGCGGGGGTATTTCATTTTTCAGGTGAGCTTTATTCGGCAGGCACCATGTTGGCAGAGGATCCGCGTGCGGAAAAGTGCTGGCGGTTCAGGCGGAACACCAGGGCGATCATCAGGATCTGGGCCAGCAGTGCAATGGCGGTCAGACTCCAATATGCGATGCCGAACTGGGCGATCAGCCCCGCAGCCACCAGACCCTTGTTGATGAAGAAGTGCAGCATCACCGACAAGGCAACCCCGGGACAGACCAGCGCGTATGAACCGGGCGAAGTCTTGTCACCTAGAACAAAGTCAGCGAAATATCCCTGACGGCGCAGCACCAGCATCCCGAGCAGCACAAACAGGACCTGCACAGTCAAAAGGCGCGCAAGAAAGACCATGGTTTCGCCCGCTGTCTGGTGCAGGTCAAACCCGATATGCAAACCGTGGCTTTGACGCAGGGACATGATGCCCAGCACGGTCATGATCGGCACGATCACCATCAGTGTCGGCCCTGCTTCGCGGGCAGTCCCATAGTGCAGCATGGAGCTGAAAGCCGTGATAGCGGCAACGACGGTGTAAAGGATGGCCGCTGTTCCAAAGAAGGTCGACAGGACAAGCGACGTGCCAACAACCAGCGTGTTCCCACTCATGGCAGATGGAGCTGCCAGACCAACAGCGACCATTGCAAGGGCGAAGGCAGGCAACAACTGCGCAAAAGAGTTGTGCGCGGTCACATCGAACACGCCACCTTTGGTCAGCACACGCCCCAGAAAGTCACCGATCAGAAGCAATGCCCAGACGCCAATGGCAAGAAATGCGATCAGCGCCAAAGGGAATAGGTACTCTACAACCAGCCACAGGCCGGGCACAAAGACGAGCCCGACAATGAACATTGCATTGACAGTCATGGCCGCAGCCAATGGTCCGGCAAGCAAGGTGGTTTCACCATTTGACGCGCGCAGCGCTTCGTATTGCGGTGTCTTGCGAAAGCGCGAGAGCGCGGACAGGTTCCAGATCAGGGACTTGACGTTCAGAAAGGCAAACACGGCAATCCCCGCCATCGCAACGACAACAGCCACCTGAAGCGGCAATGCCCCGTTGGCAAAGACAGCCATCAGATCTTCGAAGATTGGCACAGGGCGCCCGACATGAGGGACCCAGAACATCAGGTACATAAAGAACGTCACGCTCAGCCCGCCTGCGCCAAGCGACGCAAGAAAATAGAGCGGTGAATAGGTATCAGCGGGTCTTGTGTGGTTTCTGTCCATTGCATTTACTCCAGCAATTGTATGATTGCGCCCACAATACATTCCAAATATGAAATGTTTCCTTGATGTAGATCAAATAGGCACTTTGCGCAGGGGTTTTACCCCTGCGCAAATGCAGCGTTAGCGCGAAACAAAGTAGTTCATCGGCAGCTTGAGATAGGATCGTCCGTTGTCTTCGGCCTCGGGCAACCGGCCACCCCGGATGTTCACTTGCAGGGCTGCCAGCATCAGTTTCGGCAAAGGCAGGGTCTGATCGCGGGCATCCCGCACAGCACGAAAGGCGTCCTCGGAGGGATCATCCTGAAAATGGATGTTGGATGCTTTATGCGCAGCAACCGTCGCTTCGCAGGCTGCATCACGCCCCTCCGGCGCGTAGTCGTGACCGACAAAGACGCGTGTGCTTTCCGGCAGCGCCAGAATGGCCTGAATGCTGTCATAGAGGGCCTTGGAACTGCCGCCCGGAAAATCCGCGCGCGATGATCCGCTGTCCGGCATCATGAGCGTGTCATGCACAAAGGCCGCATCTCCGGCAACATAGGTGATGGATGCCAGAGTATGGCCAGGCGAAAACATGACCTTCACAGGCACATTCCCGACCATGAATTGCGCACCATCCTCGAACAGGTGGTCCCATTGACTTCCGTCGGCGGGAAAATCTGCCGGCAGGTTGTAGATATCTTTCCACAGGTTCTGCACACCGGTCACCCGTGCGCCGATCCCAGTTCGCGCCCCCAGCTTTTCAGCCAGCCATGGTGCTGCGGAAAAGTGATCAGCATGCGGGTGGGTGTCGAGAACCCAGACGATCTCGATCCCTGCATCCTGAATGTAGGCCAGGATCTTTTCCGCATTGGCTGTCGATGTGGCCCCCGCAAGCGGATCAAAATCCAGCACAGGATCGACAATGGCACCTTGCATGGTGTCGGGGTCGTGGAACACGTACTGCCAGCTTCCAGTCGGCGCGTCCCAGAAAGGTCTTACGATAGGGTTAGACATGGGTTTCTCCTTCATCTGTGATTGCCGCACGCATTGCGCGGCAACCTCACGTTTGTTTCGGCTTGCTGCGGTGAACCGGCGGGGTGGTACCCCGCCCTGCCCAACCGCAAAGCGTCAAAGGGCGCGTGTCGAAAAATACCAATCGACCGTATTATACCCTTCACCCGCACGGGCCATTGCGGCCTCTGGTGTGGCCGGTGTCGGCACGATGACCTCATCACCCGGCTTCCAGTTTTCAGGCATTGCGCACTGGTTCGCGTCTGCGGTTTGCAACGCCACCAGCAGGCGGTGGATTTCGTCAACCGACCGGCCCGCGTTCATCGGATAGTAGACCATCGCGCGCAGAACGCCCTCGGGGTCGATAATAAATGTCGCGCGGACAGCAGCCGTATCAGATGCACCCGGCTGGATCATTCCATAGGCTTGGGCAACCGCCATATTCAGGTCGGCAATGATCGGGAACCGGATTTCCACGCCGAACTTTTCCTTGATGTTCAGCATCCATGCGATGTGGCTGTAATGGCTGTCGATCGACAGACCCAGCAGTGCGGTATTCATGGCGGTGAATTCATCATGCTTTTTCGCAAAGGCAATAAATTCGGTGGTGCACACAGGCGTAAAATCGGCGGGGTGCGAGAAAAGGATCAGCCATTTCCCGCGATAGTCCTCAAGCGTTTTGCGACCATCGGTGGTGGGCGCATCAAATGCAGGGGCAGGTTCGTTCAGGCGTGGGCCGGTGGGTGTCACTGTGTCAGTCATTTCTTTGTTCCTTCAGGTGATCGTTGCGATGACCCAGAGGTAGTCACTTGCTACTTATAAGAGAAATTGAATATATTGCTTATAGTAATAGGATTTCTCTATATGTTTACACTCCGCCATCTTCAGTTCCTGATTGCCGTCGCTGATACCGCCAGCTTTTCGCGCGCCGCAGACATCAGCTTTGTCACCCAGCCGACGCTGAGCGCGGGGATCAAGGAACTCGAAGACCGTCTCGGCGTGCAGTTGATCGAGCGCACAAGGCGCAGTGTGATGCTCACTCCGCTGGGCGAGCAGATCGTGGCCCGCGCCCGTGCACTGCTGCTGGATGCCAAAGAGATCGAGGACTTGGCGCGCGCACATCAAAACCCCGAAGAGGGTGACTTGCGGCTGGGGGCCATTCCCACGATTGGCCCCTATCTGATCCCGCAGGCCCTGCCGCTGATACGTACGCAGTTTCCCGGCCTGCGGCTCTACCTGCGCGAGGAAATGACAGAAGCCCTGATCGAGGGCCTGAACGCAGGGCGTTTGGATCTGATCCTGATCGCCCTGCCCTTCGACACAGGATCGCTCGAAATCGCGCATTTGTTCGAAGACGGCTATCAGCTGGCAACCCCGCCAGACGCGCCAAGGCCACGAACCACAGGCCATTCCGCCCTGAAGGACGCAGGCCAACTGATGCTTCTGGAAAAAGGTCACTGCCTTCAGCGACACGCCCTTCAGGCTTATCCTGACCGGAACCTCGCCCAGGATGAGACCTTTGCGGCGACCAGCCTGACAACGCTGGTGGCCATGGTGTCAGAGGGGCTTGGCGTCACGCTGTTGCCCAATCTGGCCGTTGATGCCGGCATCGTGTCCAAGTCCACAGTGCGCTTAACCCCGCTTCCTGACGCCTGCCCACGACAGGTTGTCCTTGCGTGGCGACCGAATTCCGCCCGCGCGGGACTGTTTGAAAAGCTGGCGGAATTGCTGCGTCAAAGCCGTTTACGGCAAGACATCCATCTGTCCGGTCGCGCGTAAGACGACCGGTTCGATGACACCCAAAGGGGCATATGGAAAATGATCGTAAAACGCTTGTCGTAAGCCCGAAGGCGTTTTCGTTCACACCGGTCATTGGCCCGCCCTTCATAAGGGCGGACCAGACACTTCCTGTCCCGCCTAGAAAGATTTCGTCAGCGACACGTTGAACGACCTGCCCGGCGCTTTCCTGCTGGGGGATGACAGATGTCCCACATAATCGGCGTCAAAAGCGTTCTCGACCCCGAGGCGCAGTTCGCTGCCATCAAGCCATCCTTGGGCTTGGGGCGTCCATGTTGCACGCAGGTTATGCACAGTACTGTCCGGCAGATCATCGCCAAGGGCATCGCGGCGATCAACCGCATGAATGATTTCCCAACTCAGATCCAGGCGGTCTTCCCATTTTCTGCCCAAAGTCAGCTGCGCCCGATCCGCCGGCGTGTTGCGCCATGTTGCATCGGTGCCATCGGGGTTGAACTCAGTACCCTCGCCGATATGTCCGGCAAAATCGGCGTAAAGGCCGCTCGCCGTGCCGTATGAGGCTTCCAGTTCAATCCCGCTCGACTCCACACGGTCCAGTTCCGTCGACATAGAACCTGCCACCGTGTAGCTGGTGATGTCGCTAAGTTCGGTCCGATAGAGATTGCCGCGCATGGTGAAGGTGTCACCATTGGCAAAGACATCTGTGCTTGTGTATTCGGCCCCAAGCTCGAATGTGTTGGATTTCTCTGACATGCCGATCCGCCGCTGTGCGGTGTCGCTGGTCCCCAGATCATCAATGATGGGCAGACCTTCGGTATAGGCCGCCGAGCCGAAAACAGACAGCCCCGTGCCAAAATCATAAGCCAATGCCAGACCGCCCATCAAGGCGTCTTTTTCATAGGTATTTGGAACACCAGCGAGGTCGTTTTCGCTTTCAATGCTGGAGCTTTCATAGCGCACTGCAGGTGTCACCGTGAATTGCCCCATCGTCATTTCGTCAACGACAAAGAGGGCAAAACGATCGTTTGTGCCACCCGGCGCACCTCCGGCCGCGTTATCGGCACGGATACGGCGCTGCGCCTCAACTCCTGCAAGCATGTCATGCGCGATTGCGCCGGTGTCAAACAAGGCGCGGTTTGTCACGGTCAACTTGGCCGTTTCATAGCGTTGGTCGGCATTTACCGTTTCGAGAAGGAACGGGAAGCTCGGCGTCCCTTCCAAAGGCGAGGACCCGGGTATGTAGTCGGACTCAATTGCCTGATCGGCATAAGACAGATTGGCACGCAGATCGACGAGGTCCGTAACCGGATTGAAGCGATACTCGACAGCTGTCTGTGTCGTTTCGGTCAGGCGGTCTACGCGACCAAAGGAATCAGCCGTCGTGACGAATTGGTCATAGGGGACATCCTTGTCGTCTGCGACCGTGCTTGAATGGCTGAACATCAGGGAATGTGCGTCGTCCTGCCCGAAAGTAAATGTGCCTTTCGCGAGGAAAGAAGGCGTGCGGAACGCGCTGTTTCCGATCGTCGTCCCGTCACCTGCCTTCAGGTCGTCCTGATCACGCAGGGTATAGTTCAACAGAAATTCGGCACCTCCGGTCGGCATCCATGCAAGGTTGGTCGAACTGACCAAACCGCTGCCGTTCGAGCTGAACGAAAGGGTCTGTGAGCCCCCAAAGCCAGGGACACCCCCTGTAAAATCGGACGCGTCCTTTGTTTCCAGCCTCACAACCCCACCGACAATACCGGACCCATAGGCAAAACTTCCGATGGTGCCGCGCAAGACCTCGACTTCGCGATAGAGCAGCGGGTCGGTGAAAAGCTGTGTTCCGATGCGGTAAAGCTCTTCCGACCCGACCGAGGCGCCGTCGATCTGGATCGCGATTTTCTGGTCCGAGCCAAAGGTCGTATTCGCGCCGAATCCGCGGATATTGATACCCGACCCTTGCGGGGTCGTGCCGTTCACCAGCGTGACACCCGGCACGCTGTCGATCAGTTGCGCGACCGTGCTGGCCTGACGGTCCATGATCTCTTCTTCACCGACAACTGTGCGCGACAGCGCAGTGCCAAAGCTGAGATCACGTTTGCCGCCAGTGAGGATAAGTGTCCCCAGAAAGCCGGGATCACTGTCTTGTGCCATGGCTGGCATTGCCAGCGACAAGCAGACAAGCGCGGTCGTGCCGCGCATCAAAGAGGTAAGCATTGCGCCATCCTTCGTGTGTTTCAGGCCGAAGCTTGCGAAGGCTGGCGCGGCAGTTTTCATAATTTTGCGCTACAACGTACCGCAACGGGTTGCAGCTTTAAACTTACCCAACTAAAACAGTCAAGTAATTAGACAGCCACGCACCACGTCTTTCGGGCGCAGCCATCGGACCATAAACAAACATCCGAGGACGCCCATGACACAGCAATCCGCTGGCAAACCATCCGATATTCGCGCCTTTCTTGCAGAAAACCCGAAACTGCGCGCCCGCGATGCGGCAGACGCCCAAGGCATTGCCGAGGCGCAGCTCGTTGCTGCCAGCATCGGCTATGGCACTACCCGAATCGCGGCCCACCCCGACCGGATCATCCCCGCAGCCGAAGCCTTGGGCGAAGTCATGGCGCTGACCCGTGTTGATGCCTGCGTACATGAAAAGGTAGGCGCATACGGCAACTATCACCGTGGCGATCATGCGGCGATGACCCTGACCGAGAATATCGACCTGCGCATCTTTCCGTCACATTGGGTACATGCTTTCGCCGTCGAGACAGAGACCGCGCAGGGCGTGCGACGCTCTTTGCAGATTTTCGATGCAGCAGGCGACGCGGTACACAAAATCCATCTGCGCGACGGATCACACCACGCGGCATGGCCCGCAATTGTCGCCGATCTGGCCATCACTGATCAGTCGGACAGTCAACAGGTTGCCGCGCGCAAGCCCGTCGAGGGCGCAAAATCGCGCGCCGACAAAGCCGACATTCTGCGGGCAGAATGGGCAAAGCTGACGGATACACACCAATTCCTGCGCCTGTGTGCCAAACTCAAGATGAACCGGCTCGGGGCCTACCGGGTTGCCGGTGCACCTTGGGTGCGCCAGCTTGCCCCGAAGGCCGCTGATACGATGCTTCAGGCTGTGCGCGATGCCGGGATCGAGGTGATGATCTTTGTCGGAAACCGTGGCTGCATCCAGATCCACACAGGCAAGATCCATAGCCTGAAACCGATGGGGCCTTGGCAGAACGTGATGGATCCGGGGTTCAACCTGCATCTGCGTCTCGACAAGGTGGCCGAGGTCTGGGCCGTGCACAAACCCACGCAACGCGGACCTGCCGTATCGGTCGAAGCCTTCGATGCTGAAGGCGGTATGATTTTTCAGGTGTTCGGCGTCGGCAAGGAGGGGCGCGATTCACGCGCCGAATGGGGCCAGATCGTGGATTGCCTATCAACGCTTGTGGAGGTGCCCGCATGAGACATTGGCCCAGTAAAATCGCTTTCCGGACAGGGCTCTGCGCAGCTTTGTGCAGCACGTTTCTTGCCATGGCCGTCAGCGCCGAACAAAGCGCAGATACGCCGCAGGCACAGGCCGATGTGCTGTCAATCGGCGGTTCAGTCACCGAAATCATTGCAGCCCTCGGTCAGGAACACCGCCTCAAGGCGCGCGACACAACGTCCAGTTATCCACCCAGTGTCGCCGACCTGCCCGATGTGGGTTACATGCGCGCCCTTTCTCCCGAAGGTGTGCTCTCGGTTGGGCCATCACTGATCCTGACCGAAGAAGGCGCTGGACCTCCCGAAGCGCTCGATGTGATCCGTGCGGCGAATGTCGCCCTTGTCGAGGTGCCCGACGCCCTGAGCGTTGCAGGCATCCTGCGCAAGATCGAGATCGTGGGCGAGACACTTGGTGTGCCGGAACACGCTGCCGGATTAATGGCCGAAGTTGAGGCCGATCTCGTGGCGGCGCTTGCGGACGCTGAACGTCCCGAGGATGACAAGAAGCGCGTGCTTTTTGTGCTGTCCACGCAGGGCGGCAAGATCAATGCCTCTGGCACAGGTACCGCAGCGGACGCGCTGATCCGGATGGCGGGGGGTGTGAATGCTGTCTCCGATTACGAAGGCTACAAACAGATCACCGACGAAGCGGTCGGGCTGGCCGCGCCCGATGTGATCCTGATGATGGACAGGGGCGGCGATCATGGGCTGGCAGATGACGAATTGTTCGCCATGCCTGCGGTCCAGTTGACACCCGCCGCGCAAACGCGTTCGATCGTGCGCATGGATGGCCTGCTGATGCTGGGCTTCGGGCCGCGCACGGCGCAGGCCGTGCAGATGCTGAACGACGCGCTTTATGCAAAGGGAACCTGACCGGTGACTGTCGTATCGGATATCGCGGTCGCCCCGCGCGACCAGTTGAACCACGCCCGCGCCTTGCATTGGGTTCTTGCGGTTGCTTTGGGGCTGGCCTGTCTTGTGAACCTGCAGGTTGGCGCAACAGACGTCACCCTGTCATCCGTGCTGGCAAAATTGGCGCAGGGAGAGACGCTGAGCCAGATCGAGCGCGTGGTGCTGTTTGACATCCGCCTGCCCCGGCTTGCCATGGGTATACTCGTCGGTGCAGCCCTGGCCGTATCAGGGGCTGCGATGCAAGGTCTGTTCCGCAACCCGCTGGCCGATCCGGGCATCGTTGGCGTGGGGGCCGGTGCGGGGCTGGGTGCGATCCTTGCCATCGTGCTGGGCGCACTCCTGCCCGTCTGGATGATCGACCGCGCAGGCAACCACCTTGTGCCCTTTGCCGCCTTTCTGGGCGGCTGGGGCTCGACCATCCTGCTCTATCGCGTCTCCACACGGCACGGGCGCACATCTGTGGCGACGATGCTTCTGGCGGGCATCGCGCTTGGCGCGCTGGCAGGGGCCTTGTCGGGTATCCTCGTCTATATCGCCGATGACAGACAACTGCGCGATCTGACGTTCTGGGGTCTGGGCTCGCTTGCGGGTGCGAGCTGGGCCAAGGTGCTGTCCGCCGCGCCGCTGATCCTGCTTTCTCTCGGCACGGCAATGATGCTGGGGCGCGGACTTAACGGGCTGGCCCTGGGTGAGGCGACCGCTGCCCATATCGGTATCAATGTGCAGCGCATGAAATCCGTGGCGATCCTTGCCGTCGCCGGTGCCACCGGTGCGGCGGTCGCTGTTTCGGGTGGAATCGGGTTTATCGGGATCGTGGTGCCGCATCTGCTGCGTCTTGCCTCCGGTCCGGATCACCGGACGCTGCTGCTCAATTCAGCGCTTCTGGGGGCGACCCTGCTGATCCTCGCAGATGTCATCGCACGCGTGGTCATTGCCCCCGCAGAACTGCCCATCGGGATCGTGACAGCCGTCCTTGGCGCACCGGTCTTTTTGTGGATCCTGCTGAAACGTCGGGGACTGGTCGAGTTATGAGCCTGATTGCCGAAGATATCCGCGTCTCTTACGGCAAGCACGAGGCGCTGCGCGGCGTGAGCCTGACAGCCCTGCCCGGAGAAGTGACCGCCATCGTTGGCCCCAACGGCTCCGGCAAATCCACCTTGCTCGGGGCGATTACGGCCTCCCTGCCCTATCGCGGCACGGTCAGTCTGAACGGACAGGACATATGCGGCATGAAGCCTTGGCAACTTGCAGCACAACGTGCTGTCCTCCCCCAGGCGTCGCGTCTTGCGTTTCCGTTTACAGTCATTGAGGTGGTCCGGCTCGGCCTGCAATCTGGCACGGCAGGAGACAGACCCGAGGTGCCGATGCAGGCGCTGGCACGCGTCGGCCTCGCGCATTACGCCGACCGGACCTTTCAGGAATTGTCCGGCGGCGAAGCGCAAAGGGTCATGCTTGCCCGCGTTCTGGCGCAGGTATGGGCCCCTGTGGAGAACGGTCAACCGCGCTGGCTCTTGCTGGATGAGCCGGTCTCGAGCCTCGATATCGCGCACCAGCTCCAGGTGATGGACATCGCACGCGGATTTGCCCGCGCCGGTGGCGGGGTCATCGCCGTGATGCATGATCTCAACCTGACAGCGCTTTATGCCGACCGTGTCGCGCTGCTTGCGACAGGCAAACGCATGGCCTTCGGGCGGCCGCAAGAGGTACTGACAGATGAGATACTGTCGGACGCCTACGGCTGCGCTTTGCGCGTCTCGGCCCCACCGCCCGCCGGCATCCCCTTTGTTCTGCCGCATGCGGCATCGGCCTAAAAGGAACCCCTATGCGACTGACTGCTCTGTTATTGGTGCTCGCCCTGCCTGCCGCGGCCGAACCTGTGGCCGACATCGTTATTCTTGGCGAGGTCCATGACAACCCTGATGCGCATCTGGGCCAGGCCGCCGCCCTGCAGGACCTGCGGCCCACCGCGGTCGTGTTCGAGATGCTGACCGCAGAGCAAGCCGCGCGTGCCGACGCCGACCGGACCCAGATCGCCGCCGCTTGGGAGGCGAGCGGTTGGGGTGATTTCCCGATCTATGCACCGATCTTTGAGGCCATGGGCGAGGCGCGCATCGTCGGCGCTGCAGCCCCGCGCGACGCGATCCAGAGTGTCTACAGTGATGGTGCCACTTCCCTTTTCGGTGAAGACGCCGCGCGTTTCGGTCTGGATGTGGCTTTGCCGGAAAGCCAGCAAGAGACACGCATGCAACTGCAATTCGAGGCGCATTGCGAAGCCATGCCGTTTGCGATGATGGCGGGTATGGTCAGCGTGCAGCGCTACCGCGATGCGGTTTTTGCCCGCGCCGCCCTTGCGGCGCTCGAAACCTATGGACCACCCGTCGCCGTGATCGCCGGAAACGGCCACGCCCGCACCGATTGGGGCGTACCCGCCAAGATCGCCAGAGCGGCCCCTGAGGTGACAACCTATGCGATCGGCTTTGTCGAAGAAGACGCAGGACTTCCTTTCGACGAGGTCCGCATCGTCCCACCCGCGGAACGTGACGATCCCTGTAAATCCCTGACATCCAACTAAGGAGAAAAAGATGTACCTCGCGATGAACCGTTTCACTGTACCCTTGGAAAACGCCGCTGAATTCGAAGAGCTTTGGCTGACCCGGGAAAGCAAATTGCAGGACATGGACGGTTTCGTGTCCTTCCACATGCTGAAGGGCCCCGAGGACGACGGCAAAATTCTCTATGCCTCGCATACCCTGTGGCAGTCCGAGGCACATTTCCGCGCATGGACAACCAGCGCAGAATTCCGCGCCTCGCACGCCCGCGCAGGCCAAAGCCGCAAGCTGCACGAGGGCGCGCCACGTTTTGAGGGGTTCACCGCAATCCAGCAGATCGACGCACTGCAAAGCGCATGACGCCTGAAATCATCCGATCAGCTCCGGTCTTTCGCAGCTTCGATGAGGCCAAAGCGCGGGCCTTTTACCTCGAATGGCTCGGCTTTACGTGGGAGGGCGAGCATCGGTTTCACCCCGGTGCACCCCTCTACGCTTTCCTCAGACTAGGTGCGTTCCATCTGCATCTGAGTGAGCATCATGGCGATGCCACCCCGGGATCAACCGCAATCGTATACGTTGCAGGATTGGCGGAATGGCATCAACGCCTTCCGCCCTACCCGAACATGCGACCCAGATTGGAAACGCTTCCCTGGGGCATTGAAATGGTCATCACGGACCCGTTCGGCAATCGTTTGAGATTTCTCGAACAAACCGATGCCGCTTGATCGGCGTCGGCATGTTTGAAGGCTTCTCCGCCCAGCATCTATACTTGACAAAATAAATCAGAATAGCCTAGTAAGAAATAATTCCCGACCTAATTTGTCGGATTTTTCAATGCATCGTTCGATGCCCGTCCAAGCCACCGCGAACGGCAGCCCGGATGTCAATGTAAAGGATGAAATCGTGATGACACCCGCCGCCCAGGCAACCAACCAGAAGCCTGATACTGCCAGCTCTACATGGCGTGAAATCGTGCAATCCGGCGCTGATAGCGCACAGATAGAGGGATTCGCGCTTGAACATCTGATCGACCTGCAACGCAATCGCATGCGCACGGCAGGAGAGGGTCGATGAGCCTGATGCAGAAAATGCCGCGCCCCAGTCCAGTCGACCGGACCGCTGACACGGATACCTACGACGCACGCGATCTGATCCGCAACGGCCTTAAGGCCGACATTGTGCTGGATGGCCAGACCTACACCCTGCGCATCACGCGCGCAGGCAAGCTGATCCTGACCAAATGACAGGGACCGCACATACCACAGGCTCCAGCGTGGTCGGCCATTTGACCGACATCGCACCTTGGGAAGCCGAACTGATCATGTCGGTGCGGTTCTGGATGGCGGGTCCTGATAGTCAGGCCGAAGTCTGGAACGGTTTTGCGCAGAATTTTGGCACCGTTGAGGGGCTTGCAGAACTGCGTAACTTCGAGTGCCTGCTGTCCGATCTGTGCAGGTTTGCTCGCAGGCCGCTTGTCCGGCACGGGCTTGGGTGCACCTGTATCGGCTCTGACGAAGCGATCCTGCAAACCCTTGTCCGCGAAGCCGCGCGCGGCGATCTGGCCGAGGCGGCGATGATCGCAAGCTTGATTGTGCCCGCACGCCATGCCGAACCGGTTGCCCTTATGGCGGCGCGGGTCGGCCTCGCAATGCAGCGCATGGTCCAAACGGGGCTCGCCACACCCCTGCCCCGACACAAACCCGAGGACCGTACCCTTCACTGAACAACACGCCCCAGCCAGAACGGGCACCGTGCCCACACATCCAGCGAGCCTATCATGTCCAAGATCCCTAGCCCCTGCATCAGCGTCTGCAAATTCAAACGCGAAGGCCATTGCATCGGATGTTCCATGACCAAAGCGCAGAAGTCGACCTTCAAGGCTTTGAAAAAGAACAAACACCGCGAGGCCTTTGTCGCGCTTGTCGTCGCCCAACAGTCCGTCATGGGGCGCTACAAACACTGGGAACAGGTGTATGAAAAGCGGTGCCGCAAGAAAAAGGTGACCCTCACGATGCTGGATGGCGGGAAGGCCGCTTGAACAGATTGCGCCGCGAAAGTCCCAACAATAAGGACCATGACGAGATGCCCGCATCCGTTCGTCAGATCTCTTCCAAACGCGCCTTGGCGCCGGATGGTTCGGATGCCTCGGAAGGCCTGATCGACCACCTGCGCGGTGTCGCGCGCACCAACCGGTGCAAGGCGTATATCGAGCTTTTCGGTGCCTGTGCCGCCCTGTCGGCGAACCGCAATATCGCAAGACATGCGGCAGCCGAAGTGCTGGTGCGGTGCCTGTCCCAGGCTTTGCAACGCCGTCCGGCTTTCTTTCGTGTCGGAGAGAAGGAAACCTCGTTTGATGAAAAATGGCTGCTCGCATTGGCCCGCAGCCTCAAGAACGATGATGAGGCCAGCGCAACTTTCCTTCTGAATTCGCGTGTTCCGAAGCATGCGCACCGGAATCTGGTGTTCCTTCTACGCAATGTAACTGACAGTTTTACTCAAGTTTAGAATCGTTCTAAAACCGCTTGTCCGATGCAATTCCACCATATATAAAAGTGGTGCAAGCCAGCTAACTGCCAGCCAGCACAAAAGTTATTTTTTTGATGCAGGAGGCCCCCTTGACCCAAACCGCCCAGACACTTTCAACCGACGCAACCACACAGATTGCCGAGGCACTCAATCAGTGCGTTGCGGAAACCGCAGTAACCACGATGCTGGCACAAAACTTCCATTGGAATGTGACCGGCATGGCCTTTGGCCCCCTGCATGATCTGTTCCAGAAGATCTACGAGGACCATTTCGTTGCTCAGGACGATCTGGCCGAACGGATCAAGGCGCTCGACGCCCATGCAGAGGGAACGCTCGCCGGAATGTTGAAACGCTCCAAAGTCGCGGAAGTTGATGGTGTACCCGCTGCCGAAGAGATGATCCGTCTTATGAAGGAAGCACAGGAAACGCTGGCCGAAACAATTGCCGGTGCAGGTGAACTTGCCGCAGGTCATGGTGACACGCTGACCGAAGATCTCTGCATTGCGCGCGGCCAGGTACATGAAAAATTCGCCTGGATGCTGCGGTCACACCTGGCCTGAAGCGGACAGGACGGTCCTCGTCCTGCGCCCCCTGCAGAAAAAGACATACTAATTTAATCAGGTATTGAACACGAACCTGCTGGATGGTAACAAAGCGCCATCCAGCAAGGGCGTGGCGCCCCAGCCAGATGACCCATCGGGAAATCGAAGGCTGGAAGAATGTCCAAATTCAAATCAGTGCGTGCAGCTACCGTTCTGGCTGCCTGTTTGTTGGCTGCGCCTGCCCTCGCACAAGAGGCACAGGGCGCGCATATCTCTATTGAACTCAATGCCGTAGAGCCTGTCGAAGAGGCCTGCCGGATCAGTTTTCTTGTCCGGAACGGACACAGCATTGATATCCAACAAGCAGTCTACGAGGCGGTGCTTTTTGACACGCAAGGACGTGTTGACCGGCTCACACTCTTTGATTTCGGCGCCCTGCCCGCAGCGCGGCCCCGCGTGCGGCAATTCGTGGTGCCCGGTCTTGCCTGTGCGTCAATGGGAAGCCTTCTGATCAACGGCGCAGAAACCTGCGCCGGAGACAATCTGCCTGCAGGTGCTTGCAGCGACGGGCTCGCACTTCAGAGCCGCACCGATGTCGAGGTGCTGGGATGATCGTCCAGCTTCAAGAGAGTGTACGGCAGCTGGCAGCGCTTGGCGGACCTGTCGTCCTGCTGCTTTGCGTGCTTTCGGTTCTGGTTCTGGCAATGGTTCTGTTCAAACTCTGGCAGTTCGCGGCGGCAGGTGTCGGACGCCACAAGGCGCTGCAGGATGCCATCGCAGCATGGGATACAGGCGACAGGACAGCAGCACGCGCTCACCTCAGCAGGTCGCGCAGCTACCTTGTTCCGGTTGTCACCATGGCGCTTGACGGCCAGACGGATGCGGCCCGCCTTGAAGCAGAGGCCGAGGCACGCTTTGCCCGGCTGGAAAGCGGCTTCAGGTTTCTCGACTCCGTCGCACAGCTTGCCCCCCTCTTGGGTCTGTTCGGCACCGTTCTTGGCATGATTTCTGCGTTTCAGGCGCTTCAGCAGGCAGGGACCCAAGTCGACCCCGCGATCCTTGCAGGTGGCATCTGGGTGGCCCTGTTAACCACTGCTGCAGGCCTTGCTGTGGCGATGCCGACCTCTGTCATCCTGAGTTGGCTCGAGACCCGCATGGATGCAGACCGCGTGCTGGCGCAAAAGGCCCTGCACACGGTGCTGTCGCCTTCAGGTAATCGTATAGTCACGGACCTGCACGGTGTCGCCGCCCATGCGTAATATACGCCGCAGGCGCAGGCTGTCGATGACATCCCTGATTGACGTCATCTTCCTGCTGCTTCTGTTTTTCATGCTGTCCTCGACATTCACCCGCTTCTCCGAGGTCGAGTTTGCCGCGGCCCGCTCAGGGGGAACTGCCTCCTCTGAACGTCCGGTCTTTTTATCACTGGCCGCAGTATCGTTGCGCCTGAACGGCTCGGAAACGGCTCTTGACAGTTTGCCCCCGGCGCTCGCCGCGCACAGGACCGGTGATACCCCCCTTGGGGTGCTGGTCTCGACCGGCGCTGATGTGACGGCGCAGCGACTGACTGACCTGCTAGTGGCTCTCCGTGCGATCCCGCATATCACTGTAACGGTTCTGGAGGCGACATGAGACATCGCCGCACCCGAAGCGAACGCGAACCGACCATCGCGCTGATCAATATCGTTTTCCTGATGCTGATCTTCTTTCTTGTCGCAGGCTCACTGGCCACACCACTGGACAAGGATCTGCGGCTGGTACGCACCGCTGATCTTGCGGGTGCTGCACCCGCAGATGCGCTGGTTTTGCACGCCGACGGGCGCATGACCTATGAAGGTGCAGTCGTCACCTCGACCGCAGCTTTTGTCGCCAGCCTCCCCGAAACGGCGCGCGCGCGCGTGCGGATCATCCCGGACCGTGATCTGCCGGCGTCAATGCTGGTCACCCAAGGCCGTGCCTTGCGCGCGGCGGGCGCGGAGCACGTTGTGATCGTGACCGAACAGGGGTTGGAATAATGCGCCATACCGGTCCGGCCAAGTTGGTGGCCCTGTCTCTGGCCCTTGTTGCCCATAGCGCGCTGGCCATTACGTTTGTCGCGCCGGAAACGCCACAGACCGAGGGTGGTGGAGGTGCCGCCGAGGTCCGGCTGGGCAGCGCATTTGCAGACATGGCGGCCGGCACCCTGAGTGCTACGCGACCGGAAGCGGCCCAAGAAACGCCACCGACAGAGATACCACCGGCAAAGACAGCCGATCTGGCCGTGCCAGTTGAAGCAGAGACAGTGCCACCCGAACACGTGACCGCGACTGCCGAAAGCGAAACGCCCGAGCGTATCGTACCCACGCAAGCCTTGCCTGTGATGCGCGACACCGCCTCCGCAACGCCTGAAGCGGTACAGCCGCGACCGGCACGGATCGTCGCCGAAACCGCCGACAGCCTTGCTGTGGCACGCTCAATGCGCCCTCAGGCACGCCGCGCAGATTTTGCGGAAACGCAGGCGCCCGTGCAGGTGGCGGCTCCCCGCCAGCAACCACCCGCCAGACCCGCGCCGGGAAATGCAGATCGCAACGCGCAGGCGGGTGAAGCATCGGGAAATCAGGACGCCGTCGCGCAACAAAGCGGGCCTGGCGGGCGCCAGCAGGCTGCGGGAAATGCCGCTGCAAGCGACTACCCTGGTCTGGTCATGCGGATCCTGTCACAGGCGGGTAAACCGCGTGTGCGCGCGCGCGGCGCCGCTGTGGTGTCCTTCAGCATTGGCCCGCAGGGCGGATTGGCCTCGGTGTCATTGGCCCGCCCTTCAGGTTCGGACGCCTTGGACCAGGCAGCGCTGCAACTGGTGCGCGGCGCAGGCCCCTTTCCGACCCCGCCAGCAGGCGCGCGGCGCAGTTTCTCGATCCAGATCGAAGGGCGTTAGCGGGAAGCGACCAAGACCGGCGTTGTCACGGATACAGATCACTTGACGTGACCCGGTTGTGACTGCGCTCTTGCCCCGCCAGAGAGGCACGCCAGATCGGATCCTTGGCAAGTGTTTGCGCCTGCGCGCGCTCAAGGCGCGCCAGAACGGCCTCGATCGGCTCACCCCGCGCGCGGGCACGTTGCCAGATGCGGCGGCATGACACGGGCGACCATGGCAAGGCGGCATCTGCCAGCCACCCCCGCAATGCAGGCGGCAGGGCGTCATAGGCCCGCATCGGATCCTGCCTGCGCCGTTTCCGCTTCAGACCCGTTTCACCGAGATTGCCGGTCATGTCCCGTCCGCACGCCGCCAGAGCGGGAAAGGATCGGGTAGATCGGGCAGCGTGTCAGGCCCGGCAGCCACAGTCTCGGGCACCAGACAGGCGTCCAGCCGCGCCCGGATCGCAGGCCAGTCGATCCCCGCACCGATAAAGACAATCTCCTGCCGCCGGTCACCCCACGGCTCGGACCAATGCTGTGCGGCATAGGCCCGTGCGCTGTCATCGTCTGGCCAACGCTCGCGGGGCACTGCCGCCCACCATGTGCCAAGCGGCTTGACCGACGAGAGCGCACCCGCAAGCGAGAATTCAGCCACCCAATCGGGCCGTGTCGCGATCCAGAAATGGCCCTTGGCACGGATCACGCCGGGCAAATCGCCGTTCAGAACGGCGAGAATGCCTTCAGGCGCGAAGGGTTGGCGGGCACGGTAGACATAGGATGATACGCCGTATTCTTCGGTTTCCGGCACGTGATCGGCAAATCCGTAAAGCTCCTTTGCCCACATCGGATGTTCATGCGCCTTTTCGAAATCAAAAAGACCCGTATCAAGGATCGCATCCGCTGCGACGTCTGAATGGTTTGTTTCAATGATACGTGCATCGGCGTTCAGGCTGCGGATGATCTTGCGCGCCGCATCCCTCCGCTCGGGTCCGGCATCACTGATCTTGTTCAGGATCACCACATCGGCAAACTCGATCTGCTCGACCAGCAGGTTTACCAGCGTCCGGTCGTCCTCCGCGCCCAGCGTCTCACCGCGGTCACGCAGGAAATCGTGGCTGGCATAGTCACGCAACAGGTTCACCGCATCGACGACCGTCACCATCGTATCAAGCCGCGCCACATCCGACAGGCTTTGCCCAGCCTCATCGCGGAAATCGAAGGTGGCCGCGACAGGCAAGGGTTCAGAGATACCGGTGGACTCGATCAGCAGATAGTCAAAGCGCCCCATGGCCGCGAGGCGGCGCACCTCCTGCAAGAGATCGTCACGCAGCGTGCAGCAGATACAGCCGTTCGACATCTCGACCAGCGTCTCATCGGTGCGCGACAGCGCGCCTTCGGCGCGCACCAGATCGGCGTCGATGTTCACTTCGGACATATCGTTCACGATCACCGCAACGCGCCGCCCCTCGCGATTGTTCAGGACGCGGTTCAGCAGCGTTGTCTTGCCAGCACCCAAGAAGCCTGACAGGACTGTGACGGGGAGACGGTCTTGGTTCATGGCTGGCTTCCTTGCAATGTGGGCGTTGACTCCCGTAACTAGAGAAGTTACGCGATTCCCGCAACTCACATTGTTACGTGAATGGTCGCACATCGGGAGATCACCTTGTGAAACGCAACAGCCGCCTGTCACTGGCCCTACACACGCTCAGCCATATGGCCCATGCGCCCGACAGTCTGCGCAAATCCGCCGACATTGCCGCCCATGCCGGCACGAACCCGGTCGTGGTGCGCAGGGTTCTGGGGAATTTACGGCAGGCCGGGCTTCTGGTATCCGAGGCGGGTCATTCTGGCGGTTGGCGCCTCGCCCGACCACCGCAAGAGATCACGCTTGCGGATGTCTACCTTGCCCTTGATGAGCGTCTGGCCGCGCCACAAATTGACGACACTGCGCACGGATGCAGCGTCGAACATGCGCTGTATGATCGTGTGTCCAAGGTGATGGCCGAGGTGGAGCAGACCCTGATCCAGAAACTGTCCGAAACAACGATCCTTGAAATCCGCGACTCCGCCGATTGATCGCTGCGCGTTGTAAATCGAACGCGCCTGCTTTCGCAAAATCCTGACAGTCCGTAATACTCTGGCCACGGCAGTTGCACCGCCAAGACGACCTGAGATTTAGCCGCGCTATTTCGCGGCTTCCAACGCGGCGCGCAGGATAGCGCGGTCGCCAATATGGTTGGCCAGAACAAGGATCAACCGCGCGTTGAACGCGTCGCTTTCGTCTTTGCTCAGCCCGTTATGCGCGCCGAGAAGTTCATCGTAGAACCCGTCAGGATCATTGATGTTTGGTGCAAGATTGAGTTCCATAGTCACCCTCCCCGTACTGTTGCCGTCCGCACGGCGGCCTTGATATCTGCGGCATCTGCCACAGCCCAGCGCGCGACGACATGCTGGTCGGGCCGGATCAGATAGATCCCACAGGGCTCATCCCCCAGATACCTTGCCGCAATGGCCCCCGTCGGATCATCATGCCTCGTGTCCAGCCTGATCGTCCGCACTGCAATGCCATCGACATCCGCAACATCAGACGGCGCGGTGTTCAGTGCCAAGACCGTGAAATCGCCGCCGAGTTGTTCCAACAGAAAACCATCCGCCACAGGCGCATCGGCACAACTGGCCCCGACACGGCTCCGCGCGGGTCCGTTCAGTTCATCCGGCCCGTTCAACGACAGCCCGTCATAGACACAAGGAACCGACAGGCGGCCGGAATTGACCAGGGGCCGTGCAAAGGCGTGTTTCTGCGCCAATTCAAGAACGGCATTGCGGAAGACCTTGCTGATCGCGGTCTTTGGCGTCAGGAAGTCTGTCGCGCGGGTTGAATTGAGGATGTTCTCATCCGCCCCATGCACCCGCTCTTCGGAATAGCTGTCGAGTAAACTCTCCGGTGCCAACCCTTTGACGACAAGATCCAGCTTCCATGCGAGGTTGTCGGCATCCTGCACGCCCGAATTGGCACCACGTGCGCCAAAAGGCGAAACCTGATGCGCGCTGTCACCTGCGAACAACACGCGTCCATGACGGAAGCTTTCCATGCGGCGGCATTGGAATGTATAGATCGAAGTCCACTCAAGCGTATAGTCCGCCCCTTCGCCCAACATCGCATCAACCCGCGCACGGATATTTTCGGGCTTCAGTTCCTTGGCGCGGTCAATGTCCCATCCAAGCTGAAAATCAATGCGCCAGATGTCGTCGGGTTGTTTGTGCAACAGGGCCGACGCGCCGCTGTTCTTGAAAGGCGGCTCGAACCAGAACCACCGCTCGGTCGGGAAATCCGCTGTCATTTTCACGTCGGCAATCAGGAAGTTATCCTCGAACACGCGCCCGTCAAACCGCAGCCCCAACATATCGCGGGTGGGCGAACGCGCACCGTCACAGGCGATCAGCCAGTCGGCCTCAAGCTGATAGGGCCCGTCAGGCGTGTCGATATCGACACTGACAAAATCCTCATGCACGGTTATGGCGGTGACAGCGTTCTGCCCCCTGATTTCGATGGGGCAACCATTGCTTTGGGCCTCGCGGACGGCATCCACGAGGAACTTCTCGAAATAGGGTTGTTGCAGATTGATGAAGGCAGGCGCCTTGTGCCCGTCTTCGGGTTGAAGGTTGAATTCAAAGACCTTCTGGTCGCCATGAAACACTTTGCCCACGTTCCAGACGACGCCCTTGTCGACCATCGCCTGCCCCGCGCCCAGCCGGTCGCAGATCTCGAGCGTGCGTTTGGCAAAACAAATGGCACGGCTGCCCTGCCCGACCCCTTCATGGTCATCAAGCACCAGCACCGGCGTGCCCTTGCGTCCCAGATCAAGGGCAGCCGCCATACCCACAGGCCCGCCCCCGATGATGACGACAGGATGGCGTACAGGTGCAGCCCCTATGGCAGCCACTTTTTCGTAAGGATAGAGCTTGAATGCGATGTCGTAGCGCACGTCGACCATATGTTGACCTCCCCTGACGAACCCTCAGCCCTGCAATTGCGCCCACATTTCCAGATCGCGCTTGTCGGTCCAGATGCGCGGGTGCCAGATCCCGCGGGCCTCGTCGTAAGCGCGGCTGACGTTGAACGGCAGGCAGTGCTCGTAGATTGCGTAATCGCTGAATTTCGGATCACATTCCGCGCGCACGGCGTCCCATGCGTCTTTGAGTGAACCACCCCGCATGGCGACCTTCTTGGCAGGTTCAAACGTGCTTGCGACGAATTCACGGGTGCTCTCAATGGCGCGCTCCACAGCCTCTTTGCCGATCAACGCCCCCCCGCGCCCCGGTGCAATTGCATCCACATCATAGGCCTTGATGTTGTCGAGCGTCTGGCCCCAATCGCCGAAATAGCCGTCACCACAATAACAGGCGGAATGGTCTTCCACGATATCGCCTGTGAACATCACGTTCTGGTCCGGCACATGAATGATCGCATCACCCGCCGTATGGGCACGGCCGATATGTTTGATATCGACACGGCGTTTACCCAGATAGACGGTCATGGCATCGCTGAAGGTCGTGGTTGGATAGGTCAGGCCGGGGATGGATTCATGGCCCTCGAAAAGACGTGGGAAGCGTTGGAATTCACTGTCCCAATCCTCTTGCCCCCGCTCGACCACCATGGCGCGGGCAGTATCGGACATGATGATCTGATCGGCACCATAGGCCGATGCGCCCAGCACGCGCACCGCGTGGTAATGGGTCAGCACGACATGGCTGATCGGTTTGTCGGTAACCTCGCGCACCTTTTCGATGACCTTGTTGGCCAGCCGCGGCGTTGCCTGCGCCTCGACAATCATGACGCTGTCATCGCCGATGATCACGCCCGAATTCGGATCGCCTTCGGCTGTAAAGGCCCAAAGCCCTTCGCCGACTTCGTCAAAGGTGATCTTCTTTTCGATCATATCCCCTTGGGATGCGAATGCTTTTGCCATTTTATCTGTCCTCTTATGCAGGGAATTTGACCGCAGGGCGGATCGTGCCCTCGCAGGTCCCGAAGCCGATTTGATACCCGTCACCCAGTGCGGCACCGCGCAGGATCAACGTGTCGTTATCTTCAATGAATGTGCGTGTCTCACCGGTGTCGAGCGTCAACGGCGTGCGTCCTGCCCAGCTGAGTTCCATCAGTGATCCGAATTCGGATTTTTCAGGTCCCGAGATCGTCCCCGACCCCAAAAGATCACCCGCATTCATACCGCAGCCGCCGCTTGCATGGTGGCACAATTGCTCGGCAGCAGAATAATACAGCCGCTTGGCGTTGGTCTTGCAGATCGACGTCGCTTTGGTGGCACCTTCGGGCTGCATCAGGACCTCAAGCGCGATGTCGTAGAGCCCGTCAATTGTGCCATCCAGATAGGGCAGCAATGCCTTTTCGCGCGCGGGTGTCGGCACGCGGAACGGTTCCAGTGCGGCTTTCGTGACAATCCATGGAGAGATCGAGGTCCCGAAGGCCTTGCCCTGAAACGGCCCGAGCGGCTGGTACTCCCACCCCTGAATATCACGCGCCGACCAGTCGTTGAGCAGAACAAAGCCAAAGATCATGGCATCGGCCTGATCCACTGTGACCGGTGCGCCAAAGTCCGAGGGTGTGCCGACAATCGCGCCCATTTCGAGCTCGATATCCAACCGTTTGGACGGACCAAAAGACGGCCTATCGGCATCCGGTGCCTTTGACTGGCCATTGGGGCGGGTTATCTCGGTACCGGAGACCACAACCGATGACGCGCGACCATTGTAGCCAATCGGAATGTGCAGCCAATTTGCCGGCAGATCAGGGGATCCGCGCAGGATTGCGCCCATGTTTTCCGCGTGCTGGCGACCGGCGTAAAAATCCGTGTACTCGGACACCTTAAAGGGCATGTGCAACTGCGCATCGGCCTGTGGCACCAGATAGGGTGTGATGGTGGCTTGGTCGCCAGACCCCTCGGCCAGCATCTCTTGCAAGCGCGCGCGCAGATTGGCCCAAACCTCTGGCCCCAGTTCCATGACCTGGTTCCAGAAAGGCAGATCGAATACCGCTTCCGCGTCCAGTTCAATCAGTCCAGCCGCTTCCAGCGCCGCAATATCAAGGATCATATCCCCGATTGCGACACCGCAGCGCGGATCTTCGTCCGCCAGTGAAAAGACGCCATATGGCAGGTTGTTCAGTGGAAAAGGTGTCTCGGCGGAGTTGGCGCTGGCCACCCAGCTTTTCATCAAGGGCATCGGCAGCCTTTCACGTCTGGATATGCACGGCGCGTCATTTCTTGCCCGGTGTCCCGTCGAATTTCTTTTCCAGCGACGCCCAGCAATCAATGTAATCGTCCTGCAACGGTGCCTCTTTCGCGGCGAATGCCGTCAGGTGCTGCGGAAACCGCGTTTCGAACATAAACGACATCGTCTCGTCGAGCTTTTCCGGTTTGAGATCCGCATTCGACGCCCGCTCGAACGCTTCCTTGTCAGGGCCGTGCGGAATCATCATGTTATGCAGGCTGATGGATCCGGGGGCGAAGCCGTTCGGCTTGGCGTCATACTTGCCATAGATATTGCCCATCAGCTCGGACATGACGTTCTTATGATACCAAGGGGGGCGGAATGTATCCTCCATCGTCATCCAGCGTTCGCGAAACAGGACAAAATCAATATTGGCCGTGCCGGGCACACCGGATGGCGCCGTCAGTACGGTAAAGATCGACGGATCGGGATGGTCAAACAGGATGGCCCCGATCGGGCAGTAATTGCGCATGTCATATTTGACCGGCGCGTAATTGCCGTGCCATGCCACAACATCCAAAGGGCTTTGGGCGATCTCGGTTTCGTGGAATTGACCACACCATTTCATCGTCAGCGTGCTTGGCACCTCGCGGTCTTCAAAGGCGGCAACAGGCGTTTTGAAATCACGTCGGTTGGCCATGCAGTTGGCCCCGATCGGGCCGCGCGCGGGCAGTTCGAATTTCTGGCCGTAGTTTTCGCACACGAAACCGCGTGCCGGCCCCTCGATCACTTCGACACGGTACACCAGCCCCCGCGGCAGGATTGCGATCTCTTTGGGTTCCAGATCAATAATGCCAAGTTCCGTACAGAACCGCAGGCGCCCTTCTTGCGGCACCACCAGCAATTCGGAGTCTGCCGAATAAAAATATGCATCCTTCATGCTTTGGATCACAAGATAGACATGCGATGCCATGCCGACCTGCGTGTTCACATCGCCCGCCGTGGTCATCGTGTGCATGCCTGTCACCCACGTCAGCGGCTTGTCGGCATGGGGCAGCGGGTCCCAGCGGTACTGCCCGAGGCTGGTGACGTCATCAATCACATGCGGTGCGGATTTCCAGTAGGGCACGTCAATGCGCTTGTAACGGCCAGAGTGTTTGACCGACGGGCGGATGCGGTAGCACCATGTGCGTTCGTTTTGATGGCTGGGGGCTGTAAATGCCGTTCCCGACAACTGCTCACCATACAAACCGTAGTTGCATTTCTGCGGGCTGTTCATGCCCTGAGGCAAGGCTCCGGGCAGTGCCTCGGTTTCAAAATCATTGCCGAACCCCGGCATATAGCCCTCGGTTGTCCCGACGGGAGATTGCGCGACTTGCATGGAACGCGGCGATTGCTTGTTCATGGGAAACCCTTCCGGCAGATCAGATCGAATCGTTGCATTTGAAACTACCGCTTTGGTATTAGTTGAAAATGTAACTATCAACGGAAATGTCCTATGAGAGCCCCGCCCCCCGAGGACGATGACGCGCATTTCGACCTGAAAGACTTCCTGCCCTATCTGCTGAATATTGCCGGCGAGGTCACAAGCAGCGGTTTCCAGACCAGCTATAAGACCCAGTACGGCATGACCCGCACCGAATGGCGTGTGCTGTTTCATCTGGGCCGCTACGGCGCCATGACCGCGCGTGATATCTGCGCCCGTGCGCGGACGCATAAAACAAAAGTGAGCCGTGCTGTCAGCGCTTTAGAAAGACTCCGCTTTCTGAGGCGTCAGAAAGACCTAGATGACCGCCGCTTCGAAACCCTTTGCCTGACACCAGAGGGATACAAGGCCTACAAGGCCCTGTGTGGAAAAGCAGGAGAGTTTGATCGCGAAGTTTCCGCGCAATTCACAGCCGAGGAAAACGCAATTCTGCGCCGCTGCCTTCGGCAACTGGCGGACCTGCCTTAGGACCAGATGACAAGGCTGTGCTGAAACAGCCTTGCCACCATTATTTTACAAATCTGTCGTCTTTCTGTGACTTTTTGTTCTTGGTCACAGGTCATCCTCCCCCTGTCCATTTGATATCACACAGGAAGAACGAATGACCTATCGCTCGCTGACGATGACGTCTGCCCTTGCCTTGCTTGCGGCCCCTGCATTCGCGCAGGACATGAACTTCAACCGCATCGCCTCTTTCATGGTCGCAGACAACCTGCCCGAAGCGGAGGAGACGTCTGCCGAGATCATCGCGGCCTCCGAAGATGGTATGACCTTGGTCTATACAGACAGCCCAGGCGCCTCGATCGGCTTTATCGACATCACGGATCCGGCAAACCCTGTCGCAGCCGGTGTATTCATGCCCGACGGCGAACCGACATCTGTGGCCGTTATCGGCAACTACGCACTGGCCGGTGTGAACACATCCCCCAGCTACACTGAACCCTCAGGCTTTCTTGTCGAAATCGACATGACCACACAACAGGAAGTCGGCCGTTGCGACCTGCCGGGCCAGCCTGACAGCGTGGGCATCGCGCCGGACGGATCATTCCTTGCAGTGGCCATTGAAAACGAACGCGACGAGGACCTTGGCGATGGTCGCGTCGGCCAGATGCCTGCCGGCTCTGTCTTCATGGTTGACCTGACCGCCGACGGCCTGATCGACTGTGCGACAGCCCGCGTCGCCGATATCACCGGTCTGGCCGATATCGCCCCCGAAGACCCCGAGCCCGAGTTTGTCTCGATCAACGCCGAAAACGAAGTTGTGGTCACCCTGCAGGAAAACAACCACATTGTCGTTCTGTCCTCCGCGGGCGCGGTGCTGAGCCACTTCTCTGCCGGCGAAGTAACGCTTGAAGGCGTCGATACAGAAGAAGAAGGCGCGCTGGTGTTTGACCAGACCATCACTGTCCCGCGCGAACCCGACAGCATCACTTGGATCGACAACACCCATTTCGCCATGGCCAACGAAGGCGACATGGACGGTGGATCGCGCGGCTGGACGATCTTCAGCCAGGACGGCGACCTTGTTTATGAAAGCGGGATGGATTTCGAAAATGCGATCATCCAGATCGGCCACTACCCTGAGGAACGTTCAGGCAACAAGGGTGTGGAACCCGAAAGCGTGACCTTCGATACCTTCGGTGGCACACCTTACGTCTTCGTCGGCGCGGAACGCGCATCGGTCGTCGGTGTCTATGACATCACCGATCCCGCCGCACCCGTGTTGACCCAATTGCTACCATCGGGCATCGGGCCGGAAGGCTATGTGACCATTCCGGAACGTAACCTGCTGATCTCTGCCAATGAGACCGACGACGCAGGCCCGCGCGCCCATGTCATGATCTTTGAATATCAGGACGCGCCTGCCGCTTATCCGCATCTGACATCCGCAGGCATCGAGACGCTGACCGGTTGGGGTGCGATTTCCGGTCAGGTCGCTGCCGAGGACGGGACGATCTACGCAGTCAACGACAGCTTTTACGCAATGCAGCCGACAATCTTCCACATCGACGTCAGCCAGACACCCGCGCAGATCGTCGATGCCATTCGTGTCACGCGCGAAGGCCAGCCGGCACAGCTGATGGATATGGAAGGTATCACGCTGGATGGTGAGGGCGGTTTCTGGATCGCGTCCGAAGGTCGTTCCGACCGCCTTGTCCCGCACGCGATCTACCACGTCGGATCTGATGGCGCGATTGAAGACTACATCACCTTGCCCAACGCACTGCTTGCCGTCGAAGCCCGATTCGGGTTCGAAGGCATCACGCGGGTGGGCGATATGCTTTACATCGCCGTGCAGCGCGAATGGCGCGATGATCCGGCAAACCACGCAAAGGTGTTGGGGTATAACCTCGACAGCGAGGAATGGTCCGTCATCCATTATCCGCTGACCGTGCCAGCAACAGGCTGGGTGGGCCTTTCCGAAATCACAGCCCATGATGACAGGGTTTACTTCATCGAGCGCGACAACCAGCTTGATGCGCGTGCCGTGACTAAGCAGATCACCAGCGTGCCGCTGAGCGCGATGGATGCAATGGTTCCGCTGGGCGAAACCCCTGCGGTTCTGGAGCCCCAACTGGTTGTTGATCTGCTACCCGCGCTCACCTCTACGGGTGGCTACGTTCTGGACAAGGTCGAGGGTCTGGCCATCACCGACGACGGGACCATGTGGGTCTCGACAGACAACGATGGTGTAGATGACCACTCAGGTGAGACGATGTTCTTCGCAATACAACCCTGACCACAGCCCTAAACAACATGACTACTGCGCCTGTGGATTACATCCACGGGCGCATTTTATTTATTAATTACAGAATATTGTGATGCCTTCTTACTGGTTCAAAATCTGACCTGAACCGTTGTATGACACGAGTAATGCACCACACGCACTACAACCTCTGCGATGTTACAAAAACTTTGCATGTTTGTTAAATACGCGTGACCTTCGGGGACCATTGGAGCGTTGGTAGTGTGGGTGGGGGCCCTGCTGCGGCAGTTTCATTCGGCCGGACAGACGGCTCTGCCAGACAGGTTTTGCGCCCCCTTCCACAGACAACCATCTCTTTTTGCCCAAGCGGCAATGTTCAATGGAAGGAACGTAAATGTCCCGTATTACGCTTACCAGCGCCGTCATGTCACTTGCGCTGACCACAGCTGCCTCTGCGCAGACCGAGATCGAGCTCTGGCACGCCATGGGCGGTGCTCTTGGTGAATCCGTCAACCAGATCGCCGAGAACTTCAACGCCTCTCAGGATGATGTCCGGCTGACACCTGTGTTCAAGGGTACTTATGAAGAAACCCTGACCGCTGGTATCGCCGCGTTCCGTGCGGGCGAACAGCCGCACATCATGCAGGTATTCGATGCCGGTGCCGCAACGGTCATCGGCGCGAAAGGTGCCACAATCCCCGTGCAGGATCTGCTGTCCGACAACGGCGTAGACTTCGACATCGAAGATTACATCTCCGGCGTGCGTTACTTCTTCGCCGATAGCGACGGCAAGATGATCGGCATGCCGTTCAACTCTTCCTCGCCCATCATGTACTATAATGTCGATGCGCTCGAAGCTGCCGGCGTCACACCGCCCGCCACTTGGGAAGAGTTCCAGGAAACAACTGCACCGGCCCTGGCAGCCGCAGGCTATATCCCGCTGGCACAATCGCACCTGCCATGGATCTTCACTGAAAACTTCCACAGCCGCCACAACCTGCCCTTCGCGACAAACGACAACGGTTACGGCGGTCTGGACACACAGATCCTCGTCAACAACGATGCTATCAAGGCCCATTTCACCGCGCTGACCGAATGGCAGGATGCGGGCTATTTTGAATGGTATGGCACAGGCTGGGGCGACAACCAGACCCCCTTCGAAGAAGGTAAAGTCGCAATCTGGCTCGGCTCGTCCGGCTCCTTTGGTGGCCTTGCCCAGAAAGACCTCGGGTTCGATTTCTCGGCAACCTACCTGCCCTACTGGGAAGCCGTCACATCAGAGCCAAAGCAGACCTTCATCGGTGGCGCAGCGCTGTTTGCCATGTCCGGCAAATCTGACGCGGAAAATGCAGCAACAGCACGGTTCTTCGAGTATCTGACAGCGCCTGAAACACAGGTGTTGTGGCACAAGGAAACAGGCTACGTGCCAATCACCGAAGCCGCCTATGAGATGGCCGCTGCCGAAGGATACTACGCAGAGCAGCCTGCCGCTGAAATCGGCATTAAGCAGCTGTCACTTGCCGCAGGCGAAAACACCCGCGGGTACCGCATGGGCTTTTACGTGCAGATCCGTGACGTGATGAACCGTGAATACGGCCGCATCCTGACCGGTGAAACCTCGGTCGAGGACGCTTTTGCGACGATCGAAGAAGAAGCCAACCAGCTTCTGTCACGCTTCGCGCAGACCCAAGGCTAGCGCCAAATCATCCGATAATACCCGAACGGCCGCCGGAAAAGGCGGCCGTTCTCACGTACCCAAAGGAACACTTATGAAACGGGCCGGATTTACGACTGTCTCTTTACCTGTGCTGCTCTTGCTGCCCCAGCTTGTGATCATCGCGGTCTTTTTCTATTGGCCGACGGTCGTGGCTTTGCAGTCTTCGTTCTACCTGCAAGACCCCTTCGGCTTTGGCTCCACATTCGTGGGCTTGCAAAACTACATCGACCTTTTTGGCAGTCGCGAGTATCGCAGGATTGCGTCCTTCACCGTGGTCTTTTCACTGCTGGTCACCTTCTTTTCGCTGGCAATCGCCTTGGTCCTTGCCGTCAAGGCCGACAAGGTGCTGCGCGGCGCACGCACCTACCGGACCCTGCTGATGTGGGTGTATGCGGTCGCCCCTCCGGTGGCAGGCTTCATCGCCGTCATCATGTTCAACCAAAGCTGGGGGCCGCTCACCGAATTCTTCGGGTTTTTCGGCCATGATTACATGGTCGGGGTCAACTTCAACGATACCGCCTTTTCGATGATCCTTGCCTCGGTCTGGAAACAGGTCCCGGTGAACTTCATCTTCTTTCTGTCCGGCCTGCAATCGATCCCGCGTTCGGTGCGCGAGGCAGCTTTGATTGATAATCGCTCGGCTTCGGGGCGGTTCTGGGACGTGACCTTTCCACTGCTGGCACCAACCGGTTTCTTTCTGTTGATCATCAACATCACCTATTCACTGTTTGACACCTTCGGCATCGTTGACATCGTCGTCAAAGGAGAGCCGGGCAACAACCCGATGACACTGGTCTACAAGGTCTATGTCGACGGCTTTCGCGGCAATGACCTTGGCGGGTCTTCAGCTCAATCGGTCATCCTCATGGTCCTGGTGCTGGCGCTCACGATCTTCCAGTTCCGTCTGATCGACAGACGCATCCACTATACATAAGGGTCGGTTCAATGCGTAAACTCAAACTGTCGACCGTGCTCGATCACGCTGTTCTCATTGCGGGCAGCCTGTTCATGATACTGCCACTGTTAATGCTTTTGCAGATGACAACCGTGCCGGACACCGAAATCATCCGTACCGGCCCGTCGCTGACCATTGGCGACCAGCTGGATGACAATTTTCGCAAAGCCATGTTCGAAGCATCAGGCTTTTCCGGTGAAAACACCGGTCTGTCGATGCTCAAGAATAGCATGATCCTTGGCATCGGCTTTGCTTTTGGCAAGATCGTCCTCGGGATGATGGCTGCCTATGCCATCGTCTACTTCCGCCTGCGCTTTGCCACTTTTGCCTTCTGGCTGATCTTCACGACGCTGCTTTTGCCGCTCGAAGTCCGCATCCTGCCCTCTTACGAGGTGGTGCAGTGGCTTGGCATGCTCAACACCTACCAAGGACTGATCATCCCGCTGATCGCCTCTGCCACGGCCACCTTCTTTTTCCGGCAGTTTTTCCGCTCTGTCCCCGAAGAACTGGTCGAGGCCGCCCGCATCGACGGTGCAGGGCCTGTGAAATTCTTCATCGATATCCTTGTGCCGCTCAGCCAGACGATGATCGCGGCCATGTTCATCATCATGTTCGTCTATGGCTGGAACCAATACCTCTGGCCCACAATGATCACGACAGATGAAGACATGTACACGCTTGTGCGGGGTATCAAACAGATCGTGCAGGTTCTCGAAGGTGCGGTGGTGCCCGAGTTCGGGCGCTCCAACGTTCTGGCCCTCGTGGCCGTCATTCCACCGGTTCTTGTGGTGGTGTTTTTCCAAAGCTGGTTCGTCAAGGGCCTCACTGAATCCGACAAATAGGCAAAATACATGGCACAGGTGCAACTCAACAATATCGGCAAGACCTACCCCAACGGGTTCGAGGCGCTACACCCCACCAGCTTTGAGATCGCCGAGGGCGAATTCACGGTCCTTGTCGGCCCGTCGGGCTGCGGCAAGTCCACGCTCTTGCGCATGGTGGCAGGACTCGAGGACATCACATCGGGTGAATTGCAGATTGCGGGACGCGTGGTGAACAACGTCGAACCCGCAGAACGCGACATCGCCATGGTGTTCCAGAACTACGCCCTTTATCCACATATGACGGTACGCAAGAATATCGGTTACGGCCTGAAAAACCGCGGTACCTCCAAGCAGGCAATCGCGCAGAAAGTCGATGAGGCGGCAGCATTGCTGAACCTTGGCGACTACCTTGATCGCAAGCCAAGCCAATTGTCGGGCGGCCAGCGCCAGCGCGTGGCCATGGGCCGCGCCATTGTGCGCGATCCGGCCCTGTTTCTCTTTGATGAACCGCTGTCGAACCTTGACGCCAAGCTGCGCAATCAAATGCGGATCGAGATCAAGGCCTTGCAGCGCCGCCTTGGTGTCACGTCGATCTATGTCACCCACGATCAGGTCGAGGCGATGACGATGGCAGACCGGATCATCGTCATGAACGCAGGCCGGATCGAACAGATCGGCACACCCTCCGAGGTCTATCACAACCCCGCATCCACCTTTGTGGCCGCGTTCATGGGGGCACCACCGATGAACCTGTTTCCGGCAAAGGTGACGGACGGTCAGGTCATGCTGGGCGACCAGCCGCTCTGTGCCGCACCGGCACAGGGTGCAGTAACGGCAGGCATCCGGCCCGAAGACTTTACCCTTGATGCAACCGGCCCGCTGTCGATGGACGTACAGATCATCGAAGAGCTTGGCGCGCACCGGCTGCTGCACGGCACGCTTGGCGCGCATTCCGTGACGGTGCATGTCAGCAACGACATCTCAGCGGCAACCGGCCTGCAGCGCCTGTCGGTCAGGCCTGATGCTGTCTGCCTTTTCAACGCTACCGACGGCAAGCGCCTATGACCCCCACAGTGGATACGCTGCAGATCGTCAGCGCCGCGGATCGCAGCCGGATCATGGCCGCACCGCGCACCTCTGCGGCGCATCGCGCGCTTCTGGCAAGTCTGCCGGGGCTGAACGCGGTGCAGCAGGGCGGGACGGCAGGCGCGCAACAGCTTCCCGGCGTTTTTCCAATCGTTGCATGGAACCTCGAACGCTGCCTCTTTCCGCAAGACAGCGCCGCCCATCTGTCCGGCATTGCTCCGCAAATCGTTCTGCTGTCCGAGATGGACCACGGCATGGCCCGTACCAAGCAGCGCCATACCACAGCCGACATGGCGCAGGCGCTTGGGATGACCTACGCCTTCGGGGTGGAGTTCTATGAGATGGATCTTGGTGGTCCGACCGAGCAAGCGTTTTGCGATGATGATTTCAACGCGTGCGGCTGGCACGGCAACGCAATTCTCAGCGCTGTCCCTTTTGAGAGGGTAACAATGATCCGCCTTGACGATCACGGCCATTGGTTCACCCCCGACGCGGGCGGTGATGCGGGCCAGCCACGTGTAGGTGGGCGCAATGCGATTGCAGCGGTCGTTCCGACAATCAACGGCCCGTTATGCGTTGTCTCGACCCACCTTGAAAGCAACGCGGATGGCGCGCACCGCGCCAAACAGTTCGACCTGCTGATGGCAAAAGTCGATGCTTTTGCCCCCGGTCTGCCGGTTGTGATCGGCGGTGACCTGAACACGGGCAACCACATGCCGCCCGACTTTGACTGGCGCGATGAAGCCCTCTTTGCCAATGCCGAGGCGCGAGGCTACGACTGGTCCTTCACGGCCGACGGGATGACGACCCGCCCCAGTCTGATCACGCTGCACCCGGCACGCCAGATGAAGCTCGACTGGATCTGCGGGCGTGGGGTGAGTTGCCTGTCAAAGGGTGTGCTGGCGTCGCTCGATCCAAGCGGGCGCCCGCTCTCGGACCATGACGCAGTCCATGCGCGGATCGCGCTTACGACCTGATCGCGCCCGTCTGATCCGGCGTGCAACCGCCTACATCAGCGCGTAAAGCCGCATCAGCACGCTTTGCTCTTTGCGCGCGCCAACGCCGACAAAGAGCGTGCGGTTCACCCAGCCGTAGCGGCTATCGCCGGTTTCCAGCCTTGCATGGGTCCGCATGTAATAGCTGTCGGGCGCGACGTCCTCGCCGCGCGCAATAGCGGCGATCACCTCTTGCGGGCCATGACGAAACCCGTAGTTCACGATCTCGATCGTAGCACCGTCATGGGTTTCCAGCGCATAGCGTGTGTCCAGTTCCGCCAGACCGTCGGCAAAGATGGTCTGCCAATCTGCCCCGACGTTCAGAATCCGGCCCTTCAGTTGCGGGCCGTCCATCGTACCGCCCACAATCGGAATGATCCGGCGCGCGCCAGCACGGCCCTGCCCCATCGCGCGGATCGGGTCCAGCTGCACCGTCAGATCAGTGACCCAGACAAGCTTTGGTTCGGGCAAGTTCATCACAGTCATCCTTTCTGCGGCACGCGTGCAAAACTGTTTACCTACTTAACAATATACGCTATGTCTGTCGAGAGACTTAGGGAGGCACATCATGGCACCTCGCGCGGCTGCGAAACAGATAAAGACCGACACGACACGCGTCGTCTCGGATCTCGAGACGTTGATTGGCTACAACATGAAACGGGCCTATGTGGCAATCCAGAAAGACTTTCGCGCAGCACTTGGCGAGGGTGGGCTTTCGCCACGCACTTTCTCGGCGCTGTCACTGGTCGTCGCCCACCCCAATATCAGCCAAAGCAGCCTCGCAAGGATGCTCGGGATCGAACGCTCCGGCCTCGTTGCCATCATTGACGAACTTGAACGCCGCAACTTTCTGACGCGCAGCGTTGTGCCTGATGATCGCCGTATACAGGCGCTGGTTGCCACGTCGGATGGTCAGCTGGCCTATCACGACACTCTGGCAACGGTTCAGGCACATGAAGATCGCCTTCTGGCCGATCTCTCCGCTTCGGACAAAGAAACGCTGATGCAGCTTTTGAAAAAAATCCGCCTCACAGATAAGGAGGGCCTGTAATGCAGGACTGGTCGGGACATGGCGCAATCGTCACAGGTGCGGCCTCGGGGCTGGGGGCCGCAACCGCTGAAAGGCTTGCAGCCAGCGGGCTGAAGGTCACGATCTTTGATATGAATGCGACCGCGGGGCAAGCACAGGCCGACAAGGTCGGCGGCACATTTGCCGCCGTCGATGTTTCAAACCCCCAATCTGTCGCAGACGGGATTGCCAAGGCCGAGGCCACCCATGGCCCGATCCGCGTTCTGGTCAATTGCGCAGGCATCGCCGCCGCCGCCAAAACCGTGTCGCGCGGCGAAGCCCACGATCCGGATATGTTCGACCGCGTGATCCGCGTGAACCTGATCGGCAGCTTCAATTGCGCCAGTCAGGCGGCCGCGCGTATGGTGGCCGCCGACCCGATTGATGCGGACGGCGCGCGCGGTGTGATCATCAACACCGCCTCGGTCGCGGCCTATGACGGGCAGATCGGGCAGTTGGCCTACTCTGCCAGTAAAGGCGGCATCGTGGGCATGACCCTGCCCATGGCCCGCGATCTGGCCGACAAGGGCATCCGCGTTTGCACCATCGCACCGGGGCTTTTCCTCACGCCGCTCCTGCGCGAACTACCCGAAGAAGTGCAGGCCTCGCTTGGCGCACAGGTGCCCTTCCCGTCCCGTCTGGGCGATCCCGCCGAATATGGCGAACTGGTCGATCACATCACCCGCAACCCGATGCTCAACGGTGAGGTCATCCGTCTGGATGGCGCAATCCGTATGGCGCCACGCTAGAGAGACCCAAGGCCATGACGGCACAGACCTCTGCCTCCGCCGATTTCTGGAACCCCGCCTTCGACTACGAACGCCGCGACGACGGCACGGTCATCATCCGGCAGCAAGGCGACCTGCCGGATCACCCCCAATTGCTGGCCGACTATCTCGACAAATGGGCCGAAGAAACCCCGAATACCACCTGGATTGCGCGCCGCGCGGATGGCGGCGACTGGCGGCATATCACCTATGCCCAAGGGCGCGTGATGGCCAAAGCGATTGGCGCGGGCCTGCTGGCCATGGGCCTCGGACCAGACCGCCCCTTGTTGGTGCTCTCTGAGAACAGCCTTGAACATGCACTTCTTGGCATGGCCTGCGCTTACGTAGGTGTGCCCTATGCGCCGCTCTCTCCCGCCTATGCGCTGGTCTCGACCGATCACGCCAAACTGCGCAATATCGCCGCGCTGCTTAATCCCGGCGCACTTTTCGCCGACGATGGGGGGCAATTCGCCAAGGCATTAGAAGCGATCAGCGCGCCAGACCGCAAGGTGATCAATCTGCGCAACCTTGTGGATGGGGCCGTCAGCTTCGATAGCCTGCTTGCGACAGACCCCGCGCCCGCCGAGGCCGCCCGCACCAATCTGACCCACGATACGGTGGTCAAATATCTCTTCACCTCAGGGTCCACCGGATCACCCAAGGCGGTGATCAACACCAACCGCATGATCTGTGCCATGCAGGCCGTCGTGCGCGATTGCTACCGCTTCCTGACCAAAGAACCGCCCGTCGTTCTGGACTGGGGCCCATGGAACCACACCGCGGCGGGCAACAAGGTGTTCTATCTGGTGATGACAAATGGCGGCAGCTATTACATCGACGATGGCCGACCTGTGCCGGGCAAGTTTGACGAAACCCTGCGCAACCTGCGCGAAATCTCCTGCACGTGGTACTTCAACGTGCCCATGGGCTACGACATGCTGGTCGACCAGCTTGAGGCGGACCCTGCCCTCGCGCAGACCTTCTTTGGCAAGCTTGGCATGATGTTCTATGCCGGAGCGGGCATGGCCCAGCGCACATGGGACCGTTTGCGCGCCGCCGGGCGTGCGACCACCGGCCATGAAGTATTGCTGGCCACAGGGCTTGGTGCGACCGAGACTGCACCCTTCGCGCTGGCCTGCACCGAACCGCAGGAAAAATCCGGCAATGTCGGTGTCATCTCGCGGGGGCTGGCGCTGAAACTTGTGCCCAATGGCGGCAAGCTCGAGGCGCGCATCAAAGGCCCCACGATCTTTCCGGGCTACTATGGCGACCCCGAACAGACCGCCAAAGCATTTGACGAAGAAGGCTACTATTGTATGGGCGACGCCCTGCGCCCTGCTGACCCCGATGATTTCTCGAAAGGGTTTTTCTTTGACGGGCGGATCGCGGAAAACTTCAAACTCTCCACCGGCACATGGGTGGCCGTCGGTGCCGTGCGCGCCGGATTGGTCGATGCGATGGACGGGCTAATCCGTGACGCCGTGATCACCGGCGAGGATGAGGCCCAACTTGGCGCGATGGTGCTTTTGTCACCCGCCGCCGCACAGATGGATGCGATCGCGCTGCGCGCCGCCTTGGCCGAGAAACTGGCCGCGGCAGCAAAGGCCGCGACAGGGTCCGCCAGCCGCGTGCGGCGGATCATCGTGCTGACGGAACAACCCAGTTTCGACAAAGGCGAAGTGACCGAAAAAGGCTCGCTCAACCAGCGCGCCCTGCGCAGCAACCGCGCAGAGACACTCGCCCGTCTTTACAGCGATGATCCTGCGGTCATCGCTGTCTAAAAGCTGTCGATAAACCAGACGAGCCAGAGGGTAATCGCCGGAAACGCGGTCAGGATAACCACGCGGATCAGGTCGGTGATTACGAATGGCAACGCGCCTTTATAGGTTTCCTTGATCGGCGTGTCCTTGGCCATCCCGTTGATAATGAACAGGTTCAGACCCACTGGCGGCGTGATGAGCCCGACCTCGACCACGATCAGCACCAGAATGCCGAACCACAGCCCGAAATCCTGCGGCGACATGCCAAAATCCAGCACGATCATAATCGGATAGATAATCGGCACCGTCAAAAGCACCATCGACAGACTGTCCATCACACAGCCGAAAATCAGATACATGAACAGGACCACGGCCAAAACGACCCAAGGCGAAAGCCCCGCATCACCCACCCAGGCCGCAGCGACCTGTGGCAATTGGCTCAGTGCCAGAAAGCTGTTGTAGAACCCCGCACCCAGAATGATCAGATAGATCATCGCCGAGGCGCTTGCGGTCGCAAGGATCGCCTGGCCCAGTTTCGCCCACGTCATCTGCCCCGAAAGAATACTGATCAGCCCCGTGCCCGCGGCCCCCACTGCGGCAGCTTCCGTCGGTGTAAAGACACCGATATAGATACCGCCTACGACGACCACAAAGATCGTCAGGACGGGCCAGACCTTGCCCAGCGCGACCAGACGCTCGGACCACGGCACGCGGTCCTTGACCATCGCGGAATTGGGAGACACACGCATCCAGACCGAAATCGCGATGATATAACCGAGTGCCGCCAAGATGCCCGGCACCAGAGCGGCCACGAACAGCTTTTCGATATTTTGCTCGGCCAGAATGGCGTAGATCACGAGGATCACCGACGGCGGGATCAGGATCCCCAACGTTCCCCCTGCTGCCAAAGCGCCCGTCGCCAATGATCCGGGGTATCCATAGCGCTTCAACTCGGGCAGTGCCACCTGCCCCATCGTGGCGGCGGTTGCCAGAGAGCTGCCGCAAATCGCACCAAAGCCGGCACAGGCACCGATCGCCGACATCGCCACACCGCCGCGGCGGTGGCCAAGGAAACTTTCGGCTGCACGGAAAAGCGAGGCCGACATGCCCGACAGGGTGGCAAACTGGCCCATCAGCAAAAACAGCGGAATAATCGAATACGAATAGTTCGAGAACGTGCCATAGGTCACATTCTTGAACGCATTCAGCACCGGCAGCGAGGTGCCGTAAATCAGATAGGATCCGCAGACGCCGACAGCCATCATCGACAAGGCAATCGGAACCCGCAAAAACACCAAAAGCAAAAGGGCCGGAAACGACCAAAGGGCCAGCGCAAGATCGCTCATGACTGGGGCTCCATTTGGGCGTTTTTCCAGATCAGGCCGCGAGCGGACCGGATCACACAAAATGCGGCAACAAGCACAAAACCAACAGCCCCCACCAGACAGGCGGCATAGCCGATCCAGACAGGAATTTGGGCAATCAGGGTGGTTTCGCCATAGCGCTGTTTATCCAGCAGGCCCAACCAAAGCCGATGGGCAACCAGCGTCGCCAGAACCAGCATGCCCACATCAATCAAAACATTCAGAGACCGGTTCATGATATCGGGCAATGTCGATTTGAACAGATCAACAGCCGCATGGGAGTTCATGTACTGACACCACGGCAAAAAGGCAAAAATCGCGGCGCCAACGGCAATCTCGGTATAGTCATAGATTCCACGGATCGGGCCACAGCAGACACCGGCTGAAAACAACGCGCGCCCCGCAATTGACACGACCGTCAGGACCACGATCGCCACAAGCAACGCACCGCCCGCAAGCGCCAGAAGGCGTGCCACAACACCAGCCATTCGTGAAAGCATCACATACATTGCACCCTCCCAAGCGCAGCAAAAATCCGGGCGTCTTCGCAGGCGCCCGGATCAATAGCGAAACTGCTAGCCCGCAAGCATCGCTGTTTTCTCGTCGATCAGCTGTTTCGCGCGGTCAATCAGCGCCTGACCATCAATGCCCTTGGCATCCATTTCGGCAACCCATCTGTCGATGACCGGCTGTGCGGCTTCTTTCCAGCGCGCCACCTCGGCTTCATCCAGCGTGATGATGTTGTTGCCCGCATTTACCGCAATGTCGCGCCCCGGTGCATCGTAATCAAACATCACTTGCGAGAAGGCCTGCGCCATCGCCGCACCGCTTTCGGCATCGAGGATTTCACGCAGATCATCTGGCAGCGCTTCATAAGCGGACTTGTTCATCACCATGATGATCGTCGCGGTATAGAGCGCCTCTGGTCCGCCGAATTCGGTGTGGTTGCTGACAAGTTCCGTCAAACGGATCGACGGCGTCACTTCCCATGGAATGACCGTGCCGTTGATGACACCTTTGGACAGCGCCTCGGGGATTGCGGGCAGCGGCATACCGACAGGTTCGGCACCCAGCTCGGACAACAGATCATTGATGATACGGGTCGGACCGCGCAGGGTTTTGCCTGCCATATCCTCAAGCCGTGTAATCGGCTCTTCCGAGTGGATCAGGCCCGGTCCGTGGACCCAACCGGCCAGCACTTTGAAGTCGCCGTATTCGCTTTCGGCAAAGTCTTCTTCGATCATCTGCTGGAATGCCAACGAGGTGGCGATCGAATCCTTCATGATGAAAGGCAATTCGAACACCTCGGTCCGCGGGAATCGTCCGGGGGTGTAGCCCACAACAGACATCGCGATATCGACAACACCGTCACGCGCCTGATCAAGCAGCTCCGGCGGACGCCCGCCTAGGGCCATCGCATCAAAGTGCTGGATGCGCAAACGCCCGCCCGAGGCCGCCTCAAGACGCTCACCCCAAGGTTTGAACGCAGCGGCAGGCAGCGGTGCGACAGGCGGCAGGAACTGGTGGAACCGCAAGGTCGCATCCTGTGCAAAGGCCAGATTGGGGCCAACACCAGCGGCAAGCGCACTGGCAGCAGTGGTTTTCAGAAAGTCTCTTCTTTTCATGGTATCTCCTCCCAAAGATTTTGAGTTAGTGCGTCGTGCGTTTTTCACACTGCGCGTTGATCCAGCCTCTTGTCACCTGAATTTTGGCTCCCGCTTCTCAAGAAAGGCGCGCAGCCCTTCTTTTGCGCCATCAGATGACTGAGACATTGCTGCCGCAAGGCTCTCGGTAAAGAGCCCGTCACTCCGCGACATATCCCCGATGCGCGAAATCGCATTGATCATCAGGTAATTTGAAAACGGCGCGTTATCCGCAATCCGGCGCGCCAGCTTCTGTGCAAGGGCCAGACCCTCGCCTTCTTCAACGGCATAATGGGCCAGCCCCAACGCCAGTCCATCCTCGGCCCCGTAACTGCGGCCCGTCAACATCATCTCGCGCATTCGGTCAGCACCCAGAATCCGGCCAACCCGGACAGTCGCCCCGCCACCCACAAAGATGCCGCGTCGTCCTTCGGGCAGTTGAAACCGCACCGATGGCTCAGCAACCCGCACGTGAGTCGATGTCGCAATTTCAAGCCCGCCACCAATGACCGCACCGGTCAGAACCGAGATGACAGGCAGCCCGCCGAACTCGATCAACTCGGACACACGGTGCCAGTTGCGTGAATGGAAAACGCCGGGGATCGGTTTGCGGCATTCATGTTCGGCCAGATCAAGACCGGAACAGAAATGCCCGCCCTCACCCCGTAAAATAACGGCATTCACGCCCTCTGGCGGGTTGGAGAAGAAAGCGTCGAGCGCATCGACAAGCGCGTCGTTCATTGCATTGCGCTTGTCAGGACGGTTGAAAACGATGGTCGCAATATCGCCGTCCACGTCAACGCGTGTGACAGAGGTATCCAGCTCCGAAGACCGCATCATTCTCTCCATAAAAAACTCAATTCTGAAAACTGTTGTATAGGTTAACAGTTTTGCTGTATATCTTTTTTTGCACGGACTGGTCATGCGGGAGGATTACATGGTCGATTTCGCCTCGGTGAAAGCAATTGATTTTCACACCCACGCAGAAGAACCCTGCTGTGACCATCGCGATGACGGGTACAATGAATTTCAGGCTGGCATGGCTGCCTATTTCAAAAATCCCGCCGGTGCGCAGGGCATGTTGCCCACCGTACAGGACACCGCCAACTACTACCGCGAACGCAATATCGCCGCCGTGATCTTTCCGGTCGATGCAGAACGCGAAACCGGATTCCGGCGGTATTCGAACGAAGAAGTCGCGAAAATCTGCGCCGAGAACGACGACATCCTTATCCCTTTTGCCTCGGTTGATCCGCACAAGGGCAAGGCCGGCGCGCGCGAAGTGCGCCGTCTGGTGCGCGATTTCGGTGTGCGCGGTTTCAAATTCCACCCCACCATGCAGGGGTTCTTTCCCAACGACCGCGACACCGCCTATGCCGTGCTTGAAGCATGCGCCGAAGAAGGGGCGATCACGCTTTTCCACACCGGCCAGACCGGTGTCGGTTCGGGGATGCGCGGCGGCATGGGGATGCGGCTGAAGTATTCCAATCCGATGCACCTTGATGATGTGGCGGTCGATTTCCCCGACATGCCCATCGTGCTGGCCCACCCGTCTTTCCCATGGACCGAAGAAGGCCTCGCCGTCGCCCAGCACAAGCCCAATGTCTATTATGACATGTCCGGCTGGTCGCCCAAATACTTTCCCGAAACCTTCATCCGCTATGCCAATTCGATCCTGAAAAAGAAGATGCTGTTCGGCTCCGACTGGCCCGCGATCACACCGGACCGCTGGTTGGCAGATTTCGAAAACGCGCCCTTCAAAGACGAGGTCCGCCCCCTGATCCTGAAGGAAAACGCCCTGCGCATTTTGGGTGAAAGCGTTTAAGCCCCCACACCGGAAAGGTTGCGACAATGACCAAACAAGCACCTCTGGACGATACGATCACGCTGGAACAGTTGGACCGCGATCCGTTTCCGATCTACCGCCGCCTGCGCGCCGAGGCCCCCGTCTTGCGCGTCAAATCCGCTGGCCGCACCCTTCTGACCAAAGCTGCCGATACCAAATACGTCAAAGACAACCCCGAGATCTTCAGCTCTGACGACCCCAACACCCCCATGAAACGCGCCTTCCGCGCCCATACCCTGATGCGCAAGGACGGCGAAGAACACCGCCGCGAACGCATGGCCATGGCCCCCGCCTTTGCGGCACGGGTCATCCAGAACGACTGGATGCCCCGCTATGAGGAAATCGCACGTGATTATGTTGGCCGCCTGCCGCGCGGCGAGGTGGTTGACCTCTTTTCGATCCTGTCGGGTGCCTACGCCGCGCGCGGCCTTGCGATCCTGCTGGGGATGGAAGAGGCCAGCGACGAAGACATGCTCGAATGGTCGCAAGCGCTGATCGAAGGGGCGGGCAACTTTGGCTGGCGCGACGCGCCTTTTGCGCGCAGCGACCGCGCCAATGACGCGATTGATGCGTTGCTCGACAGCATTCAGGACCGCCACCGCGCCGCACCCAACAACTCGGCCTTTTCGGTCATGCTGAACGCCGACGATCCGATCGCGATGTCGCAAATCTACGCCAACATCAAAATCGCCATCGGCGGCGGGATCAACGAACCGCGCGATGCGCTCAACACCATCCTTTACGGCCTTCTGACCAACCCCGACCAGTTGGAAGAGGTCAAGCGCAAAGACGATTGGGACAAAGCCTTTGAAGAAGGCGTGCGCTGGGTTGCACCGATCTCGGCCTCATCAAGGCTCGTCACCGAGGACACAGAAATCCGCGGCTACCATATCCCCAAGGGTGATACGGTCATGACCATTCAGGCCAGCGCCAACCGCGATGAAGAGCTGTTCGACAACGGCGAGGAATTTCAGGTCTATCGCGACAAGAACCCCCATCAGTCCTTTGGAAACGGCCCGCATTTCTGCCAGGGCACCCATGTGGCACGCCGCGCGGTTGGCAAGGTGATGCTGCCGATCCTGTTTGACCGTTTTCCTAACATGGAAATCCCCGACACCGACGCCGTCATCTGGCGCGGCTTTGGCTTCCGCGGGCCCGTGCAAATCCCTGTGTTGCTGAAATAACGTCGCTCATGACAGCCTTCAAAGCTCCCACCGAAGACATCCTCTTTTCGCTCAACCATGTCGCACAGGCCAACAGGCTTGATGACTGGGACGCCGAGCTTGCAGGTGATATTCTTGGTCATTTCGCAGGCTTTGCCGAAGGCGTCATCGCCCCGCTCAACGCCATCGGCGACCAGCAGCATGCACAGCTGCTCAATGGCCGCGTGCGGATGCCCGAAGGCTTTGGCGCAGCCTATGCACAGCTTGCGGGCGATGGCTGGCAAGGCCTGACAGCGCCCGAACGGTTTGGCGGCATGGCAGCCTCGCCACTGATCGCGGCGGCAGTATCCGAGGTGTTTTCCGGCGCCAACCACGCGCTGCAAATGGTCTGCAATCTGGTCCCCGGCGCGATTACGACACTGCTGAAATACGGCAGCCCCGCCCAGCAGGACCACTGGATTCCCAAACTCGCCTCGGGCGATACACTCTCCACCATGTGTCTGACCGAAGCACAGGCGGGGTCTGATCTGTCCGCCATCCGCTGCCGCGCGGAAAACACGGGCGATGGCTGGAAAATCACCGGCGAAAAGATCTTCATCTCTGGCGGCGATCAGGACATGTCCGCAGATATCCTGCATCTGGTGCTGGCGCGCAGCGGGGCTGCGGATTCGGGGATGAAGGGCCTTTCGCTATACCTTTGCCCCGCACAGGCACAGGTCAGCGTCACTCGGATCGAAGACAAAATGGGGCTGCACGCCTCGCCCACCTGCCAGATGCGCTTTGACGGCGCAGGGGCAGAACTGATCGGCGCGGAAGGCCAAGGGCTTGCAGCGATGTTCACCCTGATGAACCACGCCCGCATTGATGTGGCGCTGCAAGGGGTCGCCCACGCCAGCCGCGCCGCCGAGATCGCCGCCGCCTATGCCGCCGAGCGCACACAAGGCCGTCAGGCAGATGGCGCGCCCGCACAACTGCATCACCATGCCGATGTGCAGCGGATGCTGGACGAACAACGCAGGCTCGCCATCGGCGCGCGGGCCATGTGCCATATCGCGCTGGTGGCGCTTGCACGCAACGACCGTCCTGCCCTGGGCGATTTCCTGACCCCGCTGTGCAAGGTTTTCGGCTCCGAGGCAGGTATCCGCGCCGCCGATCTCGGGATCCAGATCTTGGGCGGCTATGGATACCTGACCGAATACGGGCTTGACCAGATCTGGCGTGACGCCCGCATCTGCGCGATCTACGAAGGCGCAAACGGTATCCACGAACGCAGCATTGCCACACGCGGCCTGCGCCCGGGGGGCGGCGCAGATGAATTCGCGGACCTGATTGCCGAACTCGCAAACGGATCAGAGGCGGTACTGACCCGTCTTGACGCTTGGCAAGGCTGGCGCGCAGAGATGACCCGCGCCGCCGATCCCCTTCCTCAGGCCCACGCTTTCGCGCAGGAGACAGCGCAATTGTTCTGCGCAGCCTCTTGGACGCAGATCGCCCATGTGGCACACCATCACCATGCCCCCCAAGACCTGCTGCGCCTTGCGCAAACAGCACGCTAGAAGGATCACCCCATGACCAACCCAGACGTCATTATCGCAGGCGGCGGCATCGGCGGGCTGACCATGGCGCTGACGCTGCACCAGATCGGGGTGTCCTGCCGCGTGATCGAGGCCGCACCTGTCATGCAGCCTTTGGGTGTGGGCATCAACATTCAACCCAACGCCGTGCGGGAGCTTTTTGATTTGGGCATCACGCCCACCGATCTGGATACCGTCGGCGTGCCCGCACGCGAATGGGCCTTGGTGGGGCTGAACGGCAAGGAGGTCTACGCCGAACCCCGTGGCACCGAGGCCGGATACAAATGGCCGCAATACGCGGCCCATCGCGGTGAATTCCACATGCTGCTTTACCGCAAGGTCGTGGAGCGTCTGGGGGCCGATGCCGTGATCCTCGGCGCGCGGGTCACAGGCTATCGCACGACGGAAAACGGCGTGGTCGCAGAACTTTACGATGCCGACGGCACGACACGCGACCTTAAAGCTAAGCTGCTTATCGGGGCCGACGGCATCCATTCGGCCATCCGTGCCCAGATGCACCCTGACCAACCGCCCATCCATTGGGGCGGTGCCGTCATGTGGCGCGGCACGATCCGTGCCAAGCCGATGCGCACGAACTCATCCTTTATCGGACTGGGCACGCATGAACACCGCATGGTGATCTACCCGATCTCGGCCCCTGCCGCAGATGGCACAGCCCTGATCAACTGGATTGCCGAAGTGACGCGTGACAACGCGGGCGGCTGGCAGGAACAGGGCTGGTTCCGCCCGGTCGACGTTGACAGTTTCGCGCATCACTTCGATCAATTCCGCTATGACTGGCTTGATGTACCCGCCATGCTGGCGCGCACCGACAATGCCTATGAAAACCCCATGATCGACCGCGATCCGGTCCCGACATGGGTCGATGGACCCGTCGGCCTGATGGGTGACGCGGCCCACGCGATGTATCCCACAGGGTCCAACGGAGCGAGCCAGGCCATCGTGGACGCCCGCGTGATCGGTGCACAAATGCTGGTACATGGCGTGACCCCTGCGGCACTTGCAGCCTATGACGCGCAGCTTTGCGCACCTGTTTCTGCCTTGATCCTGCGCAACCGCGGCGCAGGGCCGTTCGGCCTGCTCAATCTGCTGGATGACCGCTGTGGCGGTGTGTTCGACAATATCGACGACGTGATCCCCGCGGCCGAGCGCGCGGCCTTTATGGCCGATTACAAAGCCGCCGCCGGCTTTGCCATCGACCGGCTGAATGCAGCGCCGCCGACGATTGCGCCTACGCCGGCACCGCACGTACCAGCGCACTGATGAACGCGCGTGCAGCGACCGAACGCACCTCTTCGGCGCGCGACATCACGCCCACGGCCCCTGTCGTGGCCGATGTATCCAGATCAAGCGCGACCAACCGCCCCTCGGCCAGATCATCGGCCACGACACCATAGCTGATCACCCAGACGGTGTTCGGATCAGCCAGCGTGGCGGCCCGCCCGAAGGCCGAAGACGCCGATTCAATACGCTCACGGAACAGTGGCACACCCTGTGAAATCAACAGCCGCGCCACAAGCGACCGGATGGCGGAGTTCTGGGGCGGATAAAGGACACGGAACGCATCCAGTTCCGCAAATTGGCGCACCGTCACGGCAGGGCTATCGGGATGGGCTACCACCACCACGCGTTCGGTATAAAGCTGCAAGAACTCCAACCCCGTCATCGTCTCGGGCCGCCCCAACCGCCCCACGACCAGATCAAGCCCCCCGCTGCGCAACCGCGTCGTCAGGTCCTGATGCGGACCTTCATGCAGCTCGACCAAAGTGTCGGGACTACGCGCGCAGAAATCCGTCACGGCTTGCGGCAGCAAATGTGACGCCACACTGGGCAACGCGCCCACCCGCAGTTTTCCTGCCGACAATCCCGTCGCCCGCACGCTCCGCAACCCGTGCCGCAAGGCCGAGGTGCTTTGCTCGGCAAATTGCAGGAATGTGTCACCCTCTGCCGTCAGCTTCACGCCCGCACGGCTGCGTTCAAGCAATACAACGCCAATGATCTCTTCAAGTTCTTTGAGGGCCTTTGAGATAGCAGGCTGCGTCAGATGCAACTGCTCGGCCGCAACCTTCAGACTGCCCGCCCGTGCAATCGCGCTGAACGCATTCAGATGTCGAAACTTGATCCTGTGATCCATTTACTTCCCCAAAATAGCAACTAAATGACGCGAATAATCAATTTTCATCACCGTTTCAATATGCCATTCCCTTTTGCAGGAGGCATCTCGAACATGAAAACGCAAGTTGCGATCATCGGTGGCGGGCCATCGGGCCTTTTGTTGTCCCAATTGCTGCACAGACGTGGCATCGAAAGCGTCGTCTTGGAACGCAAGACGCGCGACTATGTGCTGGGACGCATCCGTGCGGGCGTGCTGGAACAAGGCTTGGTCAAGTTGATGGAAGAAGCAGGCTGTGCCGACCGGCTCCATGCCGAAGGCATCCTGCATGACGGCACGCTGATCTCATATGGCGACGAGATGTTCCGCGTTGACTTTACCGAACACACAGGCACGCCGGTCATCGTCTACGGCCAGACAGAAGTGACGCGGGACCTCTATGACGCGCGCGAAAAAGCAGGCGGGCAGATCGAGTTTAATGTCGAGGATGTGGTGATCCATGGCGCCGACACCGACACCCCATTCGTCACCTACAACGTGCATGGCGAAGAGCGACGCCTTGAATGCGATTTCATCGCTGGCTGTGACGGTTTTCACGGGGTCAGCCGCCAGACAATTCCGCTGGACGTGCGGCGCGAATATGAAAAGGTCTACCCCTTCGGCTGGCTTGGGATTCTGTCGGAAACCCCGCCGGTGAACCATGAACTGATCTACGCCAACTCACCGCGCGGTTTTGCGCTGTGTTCGATGCGCAATGAAAACCTCAGCCGCTATTACATCCAGTGCTCGCTCAGCGACAAACCCGAGGACTGGACGGACGCGGCCTTCTGGGAGGAACTCAAGCGCCGTATCCCTGCCGATCAGGCGGCAAATCTGGTGACAGGCCCGTCCATTGAGAAATCCATCGCGCCCCTGCGGTCCTTCGTGACCGAACCGATGCGCTGGGGGCGCTTGTTCCTTTGCGGTGATGCGGCCCATATCGTGCCGCCCACGGGGGCCAAGGGCCTGAACACAGCGGCCTCTGATGTCCATTACCTCTATAACGGCCTGACCGAATTCTACGCCAACGGCAGCACTGACGGCATCGACAGCTTTTCGCAAAAGGCCCTCGCCCGCGTCTGGAAGGCCGAGCGCTTTAGTTGGTGGTTCTCGTCCCTGATGCACCGCTACCCTGATCAATCCGAATTCGATCTGAAAATGCAGGTCGCCGATCTCGAATTCCTGCGGTCCAACAAAGCCGCGCAAAAGGCGATGGCGGAAAACTATGTTGGCTTGCCGTATTGATTTACGCGCGCGTCTGACATTCACTCACGACGGAGGATCACAATGACAGACCGGTTTGACACAGGCATGGCGACACGGCGTGCCGTTCTGGGTGACGCGCATGTGGATAAGGCAGAAGCCGCCAAGACCGACTTTGATCTACCGTTCCAGACGCTGATCACCGAAGCCGCCTGGGGCACGGTCTGGGCGTCGGATGGGATCACGCAGCGTGAACGGTCGATGATCACACTGGCGCTGCTGGCTGCGACCAAGAACTTTGAGGAAATCCCGATGCATATCCGCGCCACAGCGCGCACCGGCGCAAGCAAACAGGACGTGATCGAGGCCTTTCAGCATGTCGCGATCTACGCGGGTGTGCCTGCGGCCAATCACGCGATCAAGCTTGCCAAACAAACCTATGCCGAAATGGAAGGGGATCAGACATGACATCACCGCTTTACCAACGCGACCGCGAATGGCACCCCCCTGCACTGGCACCGGATTACAAGACCAGCCTCGGCCGGTCCCCGAAAAACGCGCTTTTGTCGCTCGAGGGCTCGCCCAGCGAACTCACAGGCCCGACCTTCGGCCATAACGATATCGACGCCATCGACAATGACCTGTTGCGCAACTACGCCAAATCCGGTGACCCCATCGGCGAACGGATTATCCTGCATGGCCGTGTTCTGGATGAAAACGGGCGTCCAGTGCCCAACACGCTTGTAGAAATCTGGCAAGCCAATGCAGGCGGGCGCTACCGGCACAAGAAAGACAGCTACCTTGCCGCGATTGACCCCAATTTCGGCGGCTGCGGCCGGACCCTCACAGACGAGAACGGCTACTATACCTTCCGCACCGTAAAACCGGGCGCTTACCCGTGGCGCAACTGGATCAACAGCTGGCGTCCGGCACATATCCATTTCTCGGTTTTCGGCACGGCCTTTGCCCAGCGCCTCATCACCCAGATGTACTTCGAAGGCGACCCGCTGATCGCGAAATGCCCGATCGTGAAATCCATCCCCGACCAGCGCGCGGTGGACCAACTTGTCGCAGCCCTCGACCTGAACGCCACGATCCCGCTCGACAGTATCGCCTATAAGTTCGACATCATCCTGCGCGGCCAGCGTTCGACCTTCTTTGAAAACCGTCCGGAGGGAAATTGATATGACCCAATCACTCAACTACCTCAAAGAAACCGCCTCGCAGACGGCAGGCCCCTACGTGCATATCGGCCTCGCCCCCGGTGATGCGGGGTTTGACATCTACGCACAGGAACTGGGCCGCGATATCGCCGGACCCAACGCCAAGGGCCAACGGATCACCGTCACAGGCATGGTGACGGACGGTACAGGTGCCCCCGTCAAGGACGTGCTGATCGAGATCTGGCAGGCCAATGCCGCAGGCATCTATGCCGGTGCGGGCGATGTCGAAGAGGGCTTTCGCGGCTGGGGCCGTGTGATCCCCGATTTTGACACCGGCAAATTCACCTTTGAAACCGTCAAGCCCGGCCCCGTTGCGGGCACAGAAGGGCGCATGGCGGCACCGCACCTGAACCTCTGGCTGGTCGCGCGCGGCATCAATGTGGGCCTGAACACGCGGATGTATTTTGACGATGAGACCGCCAACGCCAGCGATCCGGTGCTGAACCTGATCGAACAGGCGCACCGCCGCGACACGTTGATCGCCAAGGGCGAGGCAAACACCTATGAATTCAACATCAGCCTGCAAGGCGAGAATGAAACCGTCTTTCTGGATGTGTAACCGACCATGACAAACCCCTGTATTATCTGCGTGGCCATCACCGGCTCTGTCCCGACACAAGCCGACAATCCGGCAGTGCCTGTAACGATCGCCGAACAGATCGAAAGCACCCATGCCGCCTTCGAGGCCGGTGCCACCATCGCCCATTGTCATGTCCGTGATGACGCGGGCAAACCCACCTCTGATCCAGAACGCTTTGCGCGACTGAAAGAGGGCATCGAGGCACATTGCCCCGGCATGATCGTGCAGCTGTCTACGGGCGGGCGCTCAGGCGCGGGGCGCGAACGTGGCGGCATGCTGCCCTTGGCCCCCGACATGGCGTCGCTTTCGGTAGGCTCCAACAATTTCCCGACACGGGTTTATGAAAACAGCCCCGATCTGGTGGACTGGCTGGCTTCGGAAATGCTGGCCTATAACGTCAAACCCGAAATCGAGGCCTTTGACCTCAGCCATATTGTCCAGGCCACCCGCATGGCCAGTGACGGGCGGCTGAAAAGCCCGCTCTACGTGCAATTCGTGATGGGCGTCAAAAACGCGATGCCTGCGGATGAACCGATCTTTGACTTCTACATCGAGACGCTGAAACGGCTCGCCCCCGACGCGCAGTGGTGCGCTGCTGGCATTGGTCCTGCGCAACTGACGGTCAACGAATGGGCTATATCAAAGGGTGGGCATACCCGTACCGGCCTTGAAGACAACATCCGCCTTGATCGCAACACGCTGGCCCCGTCGAATTCGGCTTTGGTGCAGCGCGCGGTAGACCTGTGCGAAAAATACGAACGCCCCGTCGCCACATGGCAAGAGGCGCGCGCGATCCTCGGCCTGCAAAAGAGCGCTGCATGATCAGCCCGCAGGACTGCGTCCAATGATGTTTGCAACACTCAACGAGGCCACCCTGCACTACCGCTTCCGCGCGGGCCAGGGGCGTGCTGTGGTCTTTCTCGACTCGCTCGGCACGGATTTCCGTATCTGGGACGCGGTGATTGCCCAATTGCCCGCAAAGACGCCCGTGCTGTGCATCGACAAACGCGGCCACGGTCTCAGCGATGGCAATGATATCACCATGCCAAATCTGGTCGGTGATGTGGCCGCACTGATGGATCACACAGGTCTGACCTCTGCCCTTATATGCGGCGTCTCCGTCGGTGGCCTGATTGCGCAGGGTTTGGCAACAACACGGCCCGACCTCGTTTCGGGGCTGGTCCTGTGCTGTACCGGCGCAAAGATCGGCGATGCCGACATGTGGAACACGCGGATTGCCGCGGTCCAGACCGACGGAATCGGCGCGATGGCACCTGCCATCCTAGAACGGTGGTTCAGTGCGCAGTTCAGGGCCGAACAGCCCACCGCCCTTGCGATTTACCGCAACATGCTGACCCGCACCCCCGCCGACGGCTATGCCGCCGTCTGCGCCGCCCTGCGCGACACGGATTCAACTGCGGCCACCCGAACCATCACCGTACCCACCCACTGCATCGCAGGCAGCGCGGATCTTTCCACGCCACCTGACCTTGTGCGTGCCCTTAGCGCGCTGATCCAAGGTGCAACCTTTGAGGTGATCGCGGACTGCGGCCACCTGCCCTGTATCGAGGCCCCCAAAACGGTGGCCCAAGCGATCAATGCGGTGCATAAGAGGATCCAATGACAGGGTTCACGCATCATCCATGGCTGAATGGGCTGCTCGGCGACAGCGAAACCGCCGCGATCTGGGGTCCGGCGCAGCAGATGCAGCATATGCTGGCATGCGAGGCGGCCTTTACCCGCGCCATGGGGCACACAGGCCGGATCAGCGCAGAACAGGCCGCAAAAGTCGCCGCGCTGATTTCCGATTTCAAACCCGATCTTGATGCGATCAACAGCGCCACGATGCGCGACGGCGTGCCCGTCCCTGAACTGGTGGCGCAACTCAAACGCGCAGCGGGTCCGGATGCCGGTGCGGTCCATACAGGCAGCACATCGCAGGATGTGATCGACACAGCGCTGGCACTGACGCTCAAGGCCTTTAACGATCTGCTTAGCAACAGGCTCACGTCCTTGGCCGCTGACTTTGACGCGCTCTCGGACCAGTTTCGCGACCGCACCATCATGGGGCGCACCCGCATGCAGGCGGCCCTGCCCATCGCCTTTTCGGAACGGCTCGCCACGTGGTCGCAACCTATGGCGCGGCACGCGCTGCGGCTCTCCCGCCTGCGCCCCGAGATCGAGGTGCTCAGCCTTGGCGGGGCCGTCGGAGATCGGGCAGCTCTCGGCGACCATGGCGATGCCATCGCGGCGGCCATGGCGACAGACCTTGGCCTGCAAAATCCGCCCAAGGCGCCCCATGCGATGCGCGACCATATCGCCGATTATGCCAACCTCTTGTCCCTGATCACCGGAAGCCTCGGCAAGATGGGGCAGGATATTTGTCTGATGGCACAACAGGGTATCGAAGAGATCGGCTTGGAAGGCGGCGGCGCATCTTCTGCCATGCCGCATAAACAGAACCCCGTGCTAGCCGAACTGCTGGTCACCAACGCGCGGTTCAACGCGACACAGCTTGCCGGGATGCACCACGCGCTGATCCATGAACAGGAACGCTCTGGCGCGGCATGGGTGCTGGAGTGGATGATCCTGCCGCAAATGGCCGAAGTCACGGCGCGCAGCCTGTCGGTTGCGCATGATCTGGCAACGCGGATCACGCGGATCGGATGAGGCCACCAAGAGCCTGACCAAGTTTGAAAAGTTGATTTTTCGGACTTTCCCGCGACGGAAAGCCAGCGCCCTTGCGTGTAATCCCCAGCGAATACGACATTTCAAGGATGAGATTATGCGCAAAACCCTTTCTGCCCTGCACCCCTATTGGCTCTGGGCGCTCTTTGCCCTGCCTGCCGTGCTGATGAGCTATGAGGCCCTCACCTCGGATGATCCCCGGGTCTTTCACATTCTGGTCCATCCCACGGGCGAGTTTTCCGCCCGCTTTCTGATCGTCACCCTGATGGCCACACCGCTGGCAATGCTCTTGAAGGGTGGCGCGGGCCGCAGTGGCTCAAAAAGAACCGCCGCTATCTGGGTGTTGCTGCCTTCGGTTACGCGCTCTTGCACACCGTGTTCTACCTGATCGACAAAGGATCGCTTGCGACCGTAACAGGCGAACTCTCGCGGCTCTACATCTGGACAGGCTGGATCGCGTTTATCGTCATTATTCCCCTTGCCCTGACGTCGATGGATTACTTCGTGCGCAAGATGGGCACATGGTGGAAATGGCTGCAACGCTGGACATATGCCGCCGCCGTGCTGACCCTGATCCACTGGGCAGCCCTGCACGACTGGGGCGGCATTGCGCCGGCGATGACCCACTTCGGCCCGCTGATCGCACTTGAGGCCTACCGCGTCTGGTATTGGTACCTGCGCCCCGGCAGGCGCACCGTAGCCGCCTGAAAGAATTGCAGACACCGTGCGCGGCGGTGCTTGCTTCACGGCGCCTGCCCTCCATAATGGATCAAGGGATCGAAAAGGAGCCAGCATGTCCGAAAACTACGTCGCGCTTTTGGGCACCAAAGGCGGCCCTGCCATCCGGCCTGGGTCCTCCATGCCGACGGCCAACCTCTTTTGCATCAACGGGCAACGCATGGTCGTGGATTGCGGATTGGGCGTGACCAAAGGGCTGGTCGATCAAGGGATGCAACTCAAGGACATCTCGCTGATCTTCATCAGCCATCTGCACTCCGATCATTACCTTGAACTCGGCCCGCTCATCCACACCGCATGGACCGCAGGCTTGAAAACGCAGCTCGATATCTACGGGCCGGTCGGGATCAAAACCTATTGGGACAGCTTTCTGGCCTCGATGAAAGCCGACATCGACCTGCGGATCGCCGACGAAGGCCGCCCTGACCTACGCGCGCTGGTGCAGTTACACGACATAGAGGCAGGCCACGTCATAGAACATGGCGGCGTGACAGTCACAGCGATGCGCACAGTCCATCCGCCTTTGATTGATTGCTTTGCCTTCTCTTTCAAATCCGCCCACACCCATGTGGTCTTTTCAGGCGACACCGCACCCATCGCAGCACTTGAGGATTTCGCGCGCGGCGCAGACCTTCTGATCCATGAAGCGATGCTGGAACAGGCGCTTCCGGCACTGACCGAACGTGTCGGCAACGGCTCGGAAAAACTGATGGAACACCTGCTCCGCTCCCACAGCCCCGCCGATGCAGCCGCGAGAACAGCCGCAAATGCCGGCGTCAAGCGGCTGGCCTTGTCCCATCTGCTGCCCTCGGATGACCCCGCCTACGGCGTTGAAGACTGGCACAAGGCTGTGGCCGGTCATTTCGACGGGACGTTGTTTGTCGGATCTGACGGGCTCAGGATCGACCTGCCCGATCATGGCTAGACTGCAGCGGTCCTTGGCTGCGACTCACCTGTACGGCTGATCACCGAAAAACACCCCTAGACCCAATAAAATATGGCGTTTCAATGCCCAATTGCGGCAGCAATCAGGCCGTTTCTCGTGCAAAAAATGATGCGGCTGTCCTTTAGGTAAGGGAATGATATTTTTGGGCATTATTTCATTGACGCGGTCAGTGCGGGTTCAATAGGTGGACCTTGTTGATGTGTAAAAAAATTAGAAAATTGGCGAGTAAAATGTTGAAATCAGTAAACGGTATCATTGGTACGATGATGTTGGGTGCCATCGCACTCATCTCCCCTTCAGGCGTCAGTGCAGAACAGATCTCACTGACGTTGAAGGAGCAAAACTTCACAGTTGTCGGACAGTATGTGGGCTTCGCCGAAGGTGCCTATATCATCATGACAGAAAACGGCGAAATGCGCGTTCCTGCGGCGATGGTCTCATGTGAAGGGGCCGCCTGTGAGGCAGCCACCTCCAACATGATTGCGGACAGCTAGAGCGTCACCGCCTGTCCCGTCCGCGCGCTCTCCTGCGCGGCCATCCCGATCGCAACTGCCCTTGCCCCGTCGGCAAGGGTGACTTCGACGTCACCTTCACCGCGCACGACCGCATTGAAACGCTGATGCTGATAGAAGGTCGATCCGTTGTGATCGCCCGCTTCCAGCAAAGTGGGGTCAACCGGAATTTCCGACACATAAGGGCCCTTGGGCGCACGCGGGCTGATGATCATCTGCGGCACCGGCGGCGCGCCCAGCAGTTGCGGCCAGAACCGCCCCGGCCCCGGCACCAGCGCCTCGATCTTGCCTTTCGGCCCCACGGCGCTGATCTCTTCCTGATACTTGGACCCTTCGGCGAACATGCACAATTCCAGCATGGCGCGCGCGCCCTTGGCGAAATCCAGGATCACATAGCCGTTGTCCCAGATATCCGGCGCCTGACCATCGTAGCGCTCATCAATATGGTTCAGCGACTGCCCCGCACTCGCCATCACACGCACCGGTTCATCCTGCAAAATCAGCCGCATCAGGTCAAAGAAGTGACAGCACTTTTCCACCAAGGTCCCACCGGTCTTGGCATTAAAGCGGTTCCAGTCACCGATCTTGGGCAGGAACGGAAAGCGGTGTTCGCGGATCGTCAGCATCTTGATGCCGCCTGTCGCCTGTTCGGCCTGTGCAATCAGGGCCGCGACTGGAGGCATATAGCGGTATTCCATCGCCACCCAGACAGGGTGCGGGTAATCCTTGAACAGCGCCTCCAACACGGGCGCATCGGCGGGGTCAGTGTAAAGCGGCTTTTCACACAGGATCGGCAGCGGGCGGGTCGCCACGATCTGCTGGAGTTGCTGGACATGCAGGTAATTGGGGCTGACGATCACCACCGCATCCAGATTCTCAAAGGCCAAAAGCTCTTCAATCGACCCCGCAACATGGGCGTTTTCCGCCAAGATCGCGGCTGATTCTGCGAGCTCCGCCACCGGATCATAAACCACCGACACGCGGCCTTGTGGCAGCAGATTGATATTCAAGATATGTTCGCGGCCCATCATGCCGCAGCCAATCAGGCCGTAGTTTACCGTATCCACGTTGCTTAACCTTTGCCCATACGAGAGATGTAGTTGGCGCGCTTGGCGTCATACCAAGTGCGCGAAAATTCTGCGGGGTCTTTGGCGGCGGTCAGGCTGACCCGCTCGATATAACCCGCAGGTGCGCCGGGGCGCAGATGAAAGGCGGCTGGCGCCCAATCGGGCACCACATCAACGCCGATCCGGTCTTCGACCGATGCAATCACCACACCCAGTTCATGGCGGTAGAAGTGATAGAGCGAGTCCGACAGATCCGACACAGCGATCCGGTCACGTGCCGCCCCATCCAGCCAGATCTCTTCCAGCGCGACCAACACGCCATCCAGCGACCGCAAACGCCTGATCCGGTGACCCTGCGGATCACCACCCAAGCGCGCAAAGCCCATCGGCTTGGCCAAGCGATCAACAGACAGCACCTTTGCAGTCGGCAAACCACCCCCCTTGAGCAGCTCCAGCCGGAAAAACGCATAGACCGAATTCACCGCAGGGCGGTGGCGCACATAGTTGCCCGACCCCTGCACACGGTCCAGCAATCCCTTGGCCTCGACATCTGCAAGCGCCTTGCGCAACGTCCCCACGGCCACGCCCAATTCATCCGCCATCTCGCGCTCGGGTGGTAATCGCGCACCATCCGCCAGATGCCCCGCGGCAATCTCGCGGATCAGCATTTCACTCAACTGAATGAACTTCGGCAGTGCAGAGGTTGTCGCCATGGCGGCACCTCCCCGAGCCGACACATGAAAATTGATACACTATTGTTGCACAGATATTTGCGTGCTAGGCAAGTGGAAACACGATCTTCTGGGGAGGAGAATCAATGACCATCGTGCCCATCACCAGCCCCGATCTGGATGCTGTGGAAGTGTCATGGTTTTCCGCGCTCTGTTCGGACGATTACCAGTTTCTGGGCGTGCCTGACGGCGAACTGCGCTCCTCATGGGAGCACTGCCGCGACATCGCACTCACGGCTGAAAAACAAGGGTTCCGCAACATCCTCGCCCCTTCGTCCTATCAGGTCGGTCAAGACACGCTGTCCTTTGTCGCAGGCATGGCCCCGCTCACCGAAAAGATCAATTTCCTCGCCGCGATCCGCTGTGGCGAAGTGCAACCGATCATGCTTGCCCGCACCATCGCGACACTCGATCACATGCTCAAAGGGCGCCTGACGCTCAACGTCATCAGCTCGGACTTCCCAGGCGAAGTCGCAGACAGTGCTTTCCGCTATAAACGCAGCCACGAGGTTGTTGAAATCCTGCGTAAATGCTGGACGCAGGATGAAGTCAGCTATGACGGCGAGATCTACCAGATCTCCAAACTCACCACCGATCCCGCCAAACCCTATCAGCAGAACGGCGGGCCGCTCTTGTACTTTGGCGGCTACTCGCCTGCGGCTCTCGAACTTTGCGGCGCGCAATGCGATGTCTATCTGATGTGGCCCGAAACCACCGACATGCTGGAACAGCGCATGAAAGACGTGCACGCCCGCGCGGCCGAACATGGCCGGACACTCGACTACGGGCTGCGCGTCCATATGATCGTGCGCGATACCGAAGCCGAAGCGAAGGAATACGCCGACTACATCGCCTCCAAGCTGGATGATGAATACGGCAAACTGATCCGCGACCGCGCCCATGACAGCATTTCGCTGGGTGTCGCACATCAGTCGAGGGCCCGCGAACTGGCGGATAAATACGGTTACACCGAACCCGGTCTCTGGACCGGCGTAGGCCGCGCCCGTTCGGGCTGCGGTGCGGCATTGGTCGGCTCGACCGATCAGGTCATGTCCAAAATCGAAGCCTATCAAAAGATGGGCATCCGTGCTTTCATCTTTTCGGGCTACCCGCATATCGACGAGGCCGAACACTTTGGCGCGCGCGTTATGCCGCATCTGAAAACCTGCTCGCTGCCCCACGCTTACGGGCGTGTCCCGGCCGAAACACCCGCAACACCCCTAGGAACAGGACCCCGCCGTTAATGACCCGTATCTCGATCACCAACGACCTTTCCTTTAGCCGTATCGTCTATGGCATGTGGCGTCTGGGCGATGACAGCGACACGTCCGTGGCGCACGTTCAGGCCAAGATCGAGGCCTGCCTTGAACAAGGCATCACGACGATGGATCAGGCCGATATCTACGGCGGCTATGAGGCCGAAGAGGTGCTGGGCGCAGCACTCAAAGCAGCCCCTGCCCTGAAGGACCAGATCGAGATCGTCACAAAATGCGATATCGTGGCCCCCGCAGGGCGCTATGCGGATGCACGGGTGAAATACTATGACACCAGCCGCGCGCATATCCTCGCATCCGTAGATCATTCCCTGCGGCTGATGAACATCGACAAGATCGACACCCTGCTGATCCATCGCCCCGATCCGATGATGGACCACCATGAAACAGGTGCCGCACTGGATGAGGTTGTGGCCTCTGGCAAGGTCCGCTCGGTCGGCGTGTCCAACTTCAAACTGCACGACTGGACCCTGCTGCAATCTGCGATGAAAACGCGGCTGGTGACCAACCAGATCGAACTGTCGCTGACCGCGCATGCAGGGTTTACCAACGGCGATGTGGCCTACCTGCAAGAGCGTAATATCCCCATTATGGCATGGTCCCCCTTGGGCGGTGGCAGCCTGATGACAGGCACAGGGGCAGCCCAGGACGCGCTGGCCAAAGTGGCGGCCGAGAATGGCGTAGACAATGCCACCGTCGCAGTGGCATGGTTACTGGCGCATCCGGCAAACATCATGCCGGTCATGGGCACGAATAATATCAATCGTATCAAATCACTCTCGGACGCTTTGAAAGTGAATATGGACCGTGAAACATGGTTCGAACTTTACACAGCCGCACTCGGCACAGAGGTACCATAATGGACGCAGGCACGATCGCCACATTCGACCCCAGCACCGACAGCGACAGCTTTCGCGGTGCCTTGGGCACCTTCGTCACCGGTGTGACCATCATCACCACCGATAGCCCTGAAGGACCTGTTGCTATCGTCGCCAACAGCTTTGCCAGCGTGTCGCTCGATCCGCCACTGGTGCTGTGGTCGCCTGCAAAATCATCCAAGCGCTTTGAACATTTCGCCGGCTCGCGCCGCTTTGCCGTACATGTTATGGCGGCGGACCAGCGCGATATCTGTGCGGCCATCATCAAATCCAAGACCGCGATCAAAGACGTACCAACGCATCTGTCGCACTGCGGCATGCCGATCATCGAAGGCGCGCTGGCCACGTTCGAATGCAATCTCGAGGCCACACATGACGCTGGCGACCACGTGATTGTCGTAGGCCTTGTCACCAAGGCCCACCACCGTGGCGGCGATCCGCTCGTCTTTCACGCGGGAAAATACGGAGAGTTCAGCGCGACCTGATCTTATCATTTTGCCCTAAATATTCTGGGGCAGCCGCAGCATGCGGCGGGGGCAAAGCCCCAAGAACACAAGGGCGCAAGCCCGCACATAAACAGGGGAGGAGCCGATGTCGGTCCTGTTTGGTCTTTTATGGCCGCTTGAACGGTTCAACACCGTGGTCCTTGCCATCGGCAAGGTGATCGCGGTGATCGCACTCGCCATCATGGTCGCGCTGATCCTGGGGCAGGTCTTCTTCCGCTATGTGCTCAGCGATGCCCCGAACTGGACGGAAGAAGGCGCGCGCTTCGGGATGCTCTGGATGACAGGGCTGATGGCGCCGCTTGCATTCCGCATGGGCGGGTTTGTGTCGATCGACATGCTTGAACGCGCCCTGCCCCGCGTTGTCTCCGGCCTGCTCACGCTGCTGATCCTCAGCATCGCCCTTTGGGTGCTTGTCATCGCGTGGGAACGCGGGCTGAACAACCATGTCCAGACGCTTTCAGGGCGCGGGTGTTCGTCCTCGCTGCGCTGGCCCTTCGGGATCGAGATCGGTAAATGCGGTGCCAAGTTCCAGAACAACTATCAATATGCATCGCTCTTTGTGGGGGTGAACCTGCTGATCCTTGTGAATGTGGAACTGATCATCCGCCAGATCATCAAGCTCTTGGGCCAAGGCGACCGCCTCACACCGCTCAATGCCGATGACTTTCAGGGAGCCGACTGATGCTTTTATGGTTCCTTCCCCTTTTCCTTGTCCTGATCATGATCGGCCTGCCAGTGGTCTTTGCATTGCTGGCCTCGCCTTTCGCGCTGATCATGCTCGAAGGCGACAACCGCAACGTCGTCGCAGGGCTTTACCGCAACCTTTACAACGGCATGGACAGCTTTCCACTGATGGCACTGCCTTTCTTCATGCTGGCAGGCGAGATCATGAACCGTGGCGGCATTACCCTGCGGCTGGTGGAATTCGCGCAGGCCTTCATGGGCCATTTGCGCGGCGGTCTGGCCCATGTGAACATTCTGTCATCCATGCTGTTCGCGGGCCTTTCCGGTTCTGCCGTAGCAGATACCTCTGCCATCGGCTCCACCATGATCCCCGCGATGGAGAAAAACGGCTACACCCGCAAATTCGCCGCCGCGATCACCGCCGCCTCATCGGTCATCGGCCCGATCATCCCGCCATCGGGCATCATGATCATCTACGCCTATGTGATGGGCGAAAGCGTGGCCTCGCTCTTCCTTGCGGGTATCTTGCCGGGCATCATGGTCGGCGTCGGGTTGATGGTGATGGTCCGCCTGATGGCCGACCGCTATGACCTGCCCAAGGCAGAGCGGATCGTCACCAAGAACCAGACGATCACGCCGATTGAATACTGGGTCAGCTTTGCGCTCGTGCGGATCAATCTGGCAGGCCTCCTGATGGCGCTTTACGCGGGGCTGTCGGGCCTGGTTGGTCTGTCTTCAATCAATGACGCCGGCGACAAGGTGCATAGCCTGAACCTCTGGATCGTCTTCGGCCTGCTGCTGATTGCCGCCCATTTCATGCTGATGGGCTACCGCAAGCGCGTGACCCACGATTTCCGCATGGTCTGCAAGAAGGCCATCGCGCCTCTGCAAACCCCCATCATCATTCTGGGCGGCATCCTTGTGGGTGTCTTCACCCCGACCGAGGCCTCTGCCGTGGCGGTGGCCTATGCGCTGATCGTGAGCTTTTTTGTACTGCGCTCCATGAAGTTGCGCGATCTGGGCGAGGTGCTGACGCGTTCGGCGCTGGCCACCTCGGCGGTGCTCCTGTTGGTCGGGGCGGCGGTTGCTTTCAAGACTGTCGTATCCCTGTCATACGCCCCGCAGATCCTCAGCGACTATATCCTGTCGCTGTCAGAAAACCCGCTGATGCTCTTGTTCCTGATCAACATCCTGTTGTTTATCGTCGGCATGTTCCTCGATGCAGGCCCCGCGATTATCATTCTGGGGCCAATCCTCGGGCCGATCTTTGTGGATCTTGGCGTGCACCCCGTCCACTTCGCCATCATCATGAGCGTGAACCTGACCGTGGGGCTGGCAACGCCGCCCATGGGGCTTGTGTTATTCGTGGCCAGTACCGTGTCGGGTGAACGGGTCGAGACCATTGCCAAAGCGATCCTGCCATTTCTTGCGGTGGAAATCCTGGTGATCTTCCTGATCACCTATATTCCCGCCATTTCCATGACAGTGCCATACCTTGCAGGCTTCTTGGGCTGCGGCCCCGAAGTCGGGTTTAGCGCCTGCATTAGCCCACCACCGGGCATCAACTAACAGCATCAACAGGGAGAGAATAATGCTGAGACAGTTCACAAAAATCGCGGCCACCGCCGCACTGCTGGCGACCCCGCTGGCGGCCTGGGCACAGGATTTCACAATCCGCGCCACGGCCAACTCGAACGAGAACGACGAGGACTATGATGGTCTGGTCGTGTTCAAAAACTACGTAGAAGCGGCCTCGAACGGACGCATTGCCGTGGAACTCTTCATCGGCACCCAGCTGTGCGCGACCGGTGCGGAATGCCTCGAAGGTGTCTCTGAAGGCTCCATCGACGTCTACATTTCCACATCCGGCGGTGCCGCAGGCATCTTCCCCTATGTGCAAGTGCTTGACCTGCCTTACCTGATGTCATCCGACCGCGTGGCCGAGGCCGTTCTGTCAGGTGATTTCGTCCGCACCCTGCGCGACAAGGCGCTTGAGGACAGCGGCAACACCGTGCGCCTGATGACCGTCGGCAACACCGGCGGCTGGCGCAACTTTGCCAACACCGAACGCCGCGTGCAGGGGCCAAGCGATTTGGCCGGCCTGAAACTGCGCACCGTTGTGGCCGATCTGCCTGTGCAACTGGTCGAAGCCATGGGTGCCTCTGCGACACCGATCCCGTGGCCGGAACTGTTCACATCGCTGCAAACAGGCGTTGTTGAAGGTACAGCCAATGGCATCACCGACATCATGGGCATGAAGTTCCCCGATGCAGGCCTGCAATACCTCACCTTGGACGGCCACTCCTACATGGGTGCGCTGTGGTGGATGAACAACGACAACTTCCTCGCGATGCCAGAAGACCTGCGTCGCGTTTTGGTTGACGGCTTCTCTGCGCTACAGCAGGCAACCTTCGCATCCCCCAAGCGCAAATCCATCGAAGCCTACGAGGCCTTCGTTGCAGGTGGCGGCGACATCTATGTGCCAAGCCCGGAAGAGAAGGCGGCCTTCGCAGAAGCCGCAGCCCCCGTATATGCATGGTTCCGTGAAAACGTGGACGGCGGTAGTGAGATGCTGGACGCGCTGATCGCAGCCACAGCCGAGGTCGAGGCCGAACTGGCCGCCGACTATGCCAGCGACCTGAACTAAGGTCCGGCACGGAAAAAACGAAAGGCCGCTCCATCGGGGCGGCCTTTTTTGTCGGCTATACTTTCAAGCCAACCGCCCGTCTGAAGCGGCGCGCCCGTGGCAGCCAGAACAACAGCAGGCCCGTGAGCCCGAACAGCACCATCGATATTGCCGTAATATCAGCCAGCCAGCTCGCGAACCTTCTGTCAAACCACCCCCGCGTATGGATGCGTTTGAAAATCGTGGACCAATAGATCTTGCTGTGCACTTGTGTGCCATCCGGGGCAAAGGTCTTGCGGGTGAAATCTGTCTTCACCCAGTAATGTCCTGTATCAGCGGCCACGATCACGCTGCCATCGTCATGTTCAAACTGAAAGGCCGCAAACCCGTGATAGTCGACGCGTTCAGCCTCGGCCAACGACGCATCAGGCCAAGAACGTCCTGCAATCAACGCCGCCGCATCGGCATCAACAGGGGCCGCCCCCACCCATGCGCGCAGACTGCTTTCCTCGAAAGCGGCAGGCTCCAGCACATCCAGGATCATCCGCGCATGGTTGAGGTAAAACCCAGTCGCACCGATCACGATGATCCAAGGCAACAATATCACCCCCAGCCAGCCATGCAGGCTGCGCAAGGTTTTGAGAACTTGGGCTTTGGTCATTTCAGACCTCCATTTGTCTTGTTGAGCAAGGCGCGATCAGCCGTTCTTGCCATAAAAATTCCAATGCACCCGCAACATCCGCGCGCAAGCGTTCGGCAGGGACGTCCCCGTATAGCTCTTGCATGACCTCAGCCATCTCGGCACCGGTCAGCCCTTCATCCAGCAGTGTCCAGATGATCGCAGAGACCGGGTTCAACCGATGGATCGCGAAACCGTCGCCGTCGGCAAGATACAAAGCAGTGCCGGTCTCAAGGGCCGTAAAATCCGGCAGTTTTGCAAAGTGGCAATCAAGATCAACCGGCCTGTCTACCATCACATCCGGAAGGTCGAGCGGCGCCAGCGGCAAGGTTGCAGACATATCCGCCTCGGCCATCTGCGCTGCAGGCAAATCACGCAAGAGCGGGGTCTCATGCAAAAGCGCCGCTGCGTCCTCAACGCTGTTATAGCGCAACCGCAGCACAGGCACCGTGCGGGTCAATGCCTCCGCCACCCGCAAAATGGCCCCGGCATGCACCTGACGGCCAAAATTCTGTGTGACCAGCGAGGCCATCGCCGCTTCTTGGGTCACTGGCGTCAGCGACGCAGGCTCTGTCATCGTCGGATCGCCCTCAAGCACAACAATCGCACCAACCGGTGCGGTCGTGCCTGATTGCGGCAAATCAATACCCGTCAGATACCCGTATTGCTTATTCCGCACGGCAATCCGGTCCATGATCCAACTGTGCAATGTTGCAGAGAGGTTATCCGGCAAAGGCAGACGCAAACGCGGCGCAATGCCATTGGCGATCCCGCTGATTGCACCGGTTTGCGGCGTGACCTGTAAGAGGACAAAATCATCAGAGAAGACCGCATGCCCCCGCTGTGCCAGCGTCGCGGACAATAGGCTTTTGCCGGCACGGCGGGCATTGGGAAAGATCACGAGGCGGTCGTTGAAAGTGAGCGCAGCAGCATGCAGGCACAAGAGATCCGGACGACTGCGCAGGCGTTCCCACGACATTTCGACCACAAGATCACAGATCGCGTTTACCGGATCATATTCGGTGACCGGTTTGGCCGCCAGCGGCGCTTCGAGCCGCCACTTACCCGTCTCTGCCGGACTGATCGTTGCAAACGCAGCGGAGGCTGGCGGGTCATTTTCGGTCACGGTGAAGGGCCAAGCCGCCATCACCGGATCCAGCAAAGGACGCACGACAGCAGGATTGGCAACACGCAAGGGTGTATCCAGACCGGCAAACCCAAGAGACTGGACTGGACTGTCAGCCATGGCAAAGCGGCCCCTTTGCAGGGGCCGCGATATGGGTCAACCTGCCCACACGGGTCAGACTGACCAAAGCGATGTGTAAGGACACATTCATCTTAGTCGGGCGTGCAAACCTTTCCGTTGGAATTGTATGTGCTGCCATCCCAGCTTGTCCCCGCAGCGCAACCATTCGCATCGGTGGAAGAGTCACTTGGTCCGGAAGACATGCTTGGTGTGCTCGGGCTGCTTGGTGAGCTCGGGTTGCTTGGGCCACTGGGGTCACTTGGTGCGCTGGGGTTGCTCGGTGCGCTTGCCGGGCTGTTGGAGGAAGGTGCAGAGGCCCCGTCCGAAGCATGCGCCATCGACATCGTTGTAAATGCAGGAACCGTATAAGCGGCGGCGGCCAAGCCACCGATCCGTGTCAAAAGCTGGCGGCGTGAAACTGAAGTTGTCTTGTCTGTCATCGTATCCTGTCTTTCTTTTCTTTGTCCTCGGTACGGTATTGCGCACCTTGGCGTGAAGTATTGCCACTCGAACGCGGCAGGTGAGTGCGACCACCTTGGCCCCAAAAAACAGGGCCTCTCAATCGAGCAAAGGTTTAGACCAGCGAAATAAACCGAAGGTATATGCAGGTCTTCACGCTCTTTGCGCCACTGAAAACAAACAAAAATCCTGTTTTTGTTGGGAAATATCCACCCATTCAGCGAAACGGATACATCCAGCCTTTGTAGTCATCAATCAGCACTTCCGCCCGCGCGCGTTCTTCCGGCGTCAGACGCGGGGTGATCAATTCCAGCGAATCCAGCGCATCAGGGTCCCCGCCTATTGCCGATAATGCGTACCAAAGATACGCTCTCACCATATCAGGCGCGGGGATGCCCCGGCCCACTTCATAGTACCACCCCAAGCCGGATTGTGCGCCAGGATGCCCTTTCAAAGACGCCCGCAAGTACCAGTCAAACGCCCGCTCGTCATCGCGTGCAACGCCCAGGCCAAGCGCGTACATGACACCGATCAACTCTTCAGCCTCGGCGTTGCCGGACCGCGCATAAACCTCAAAGAGCGCGCGCGCCTCGGCATAGTCGCCCGCCTCCATCAGATCGCGCGCCACTTCCATATCGGCCTGCGCAGGTGCCGCAAAAAACAACAAGGTTGCACAAATGTATGTACAGGTTGTGTACAGGTTGTGTACGCGTTCCATACAGCAGTCCTCGGGCTCTTTCTGGGCACCAGTCTGGCGACGGCACAGGGGATAAGCCCCGATGATTACATCCAAGTCGACCCGGATCAAGCCCGCATCGGCCAGCTTCTCTTTTACGATAAGATACTGTCAGGAAACAAGAATATCTCCTGCGGGACCTGTCACCATCACGATCACGCAGGCGGTGACGGCCTCTCGCTCGGGATTGGCGAAGGCGGCATCGGCGTCGGCCCCGAGCGCACCGCCGGATCAGGGCCAGACGCGATCCGCAAACGCATTCCCCGCAACGCGCCAAGCCTTTGGAATCTCGGGCATAATGACATTGAGACGCTGTTCCATGACGGCCGCCTGACGCGCTCGGATATCTACGGCAACGGCTACGATTCCCCCGCCGAGGAATGGCTGCCTGCGGGCCTTGATAACCTCGTGGCTGCACAGGCACTTTTCCCCATGGTGTCGCAATTCGAGATGGCCGGAAACCCCCGCGAAAACGAAATCGCAGGCGCCACTCATGACCGCATTGATGTGGCCTGGCCGATCCTTGCAAAACGCGTCCGCACGATCCCCGCTTATGGCGACATGTTTGTCCAGGCCTTTGACCACATTGAAGAACCCGCTGATGTGACCATTGTGGAAATCGGCAACGCTTTGGGCGCTTTCATCATCAGCGAATGGCAATCCTACGATAGTCCCTATGACAAATGGCTCGCGGGCACGCCACTGCCCGAGGACGCCGAACGGGGCCGTCAACTTTTCTTCACGGGTCGCTGCGCATCCTGTCACGCAGGGCCGCTTTTTACCGATCAGAGTTTCCATGCGATCGGCCTGCCCGCTTTCGGCCCCGGGCGCACGCGGCCCTGGGACCAGATTTCACGCGATGTGGGCCGTATGGCCGAAACGAACCTGCCACAGGATGCCTATAAGTTCAGAACACCCTCATTGCGCAATGTGGCCTTGACCGCGCCCTACGGCCACAACGGTGCCTATGCCACATTGGACGGTATCATCCGCCACCACGCCGACCCCATGGGCACGGGTGCGGCATGGACACCGGCACAAGCTAACCTGCCCGAAGTCCCCTGGCTCGCCGCGGCTGACTTTGCGATCCGTCAGGACCGTTTGGAAATGGCCCGACAATCCGCCGCGATCGACATGCGCCCCGTTGCTTTGACCGAAGCAGAAATCACAGACCTCATCGCCTTTCTGAACGCGCTGACCGGCGAAACCGCCCACACCCGCCCGATGGGCCGCCCTGACAGCGTCCCCAGCGGCATCCCCGTCGATTGAATTCACTACACCCTGTTATTATTGGCCCGAAAATATCCCCGCCGGAGGCTCCGACACCGCCGTAGAGTGCCTAGCCCCGCCGGATCATCACCCCGAGGTCGGCCACGTTGGTGCCCGTCGCATCTGTTATCAGAAGATCACCCGCAGCTTTCAGCGCGGCATAGCTGTCGTTATTTGCCAACAGCCTGTCCAGATTACCAATCCTGCCAAGAGTATCTTGATCGACAATTCCCCCCGCTGCATCGGTCGGCCCGTCACGGCCATCACTGCCCGCTTGCAGGCAGGTCCAGTCTGTCCAGCCGCGCAGCGCGGCCTCCTGCGCGATCCGCAACGCCAGTTCCTGATTGCGTCCCCCGCGTCCCGTACCGCGCAGAACGACGGTGGTTTCACCTCCCCAGACCGTCGTACCGACAACCGCCTGATCACAAATCATCCGCGCAGCATCGGCCACATCACCGGTGACCGGTGTTGCAATCATATGGGCTGCGGGGGCTGCATCTTTCATCGCGGCCACGCTTTTCCCGTTCGACCCCACCAATATATTGCGGGCCTCCGGCAAGGGTGCGGGCGGTGCTGCCTGCAGCAAATGATCACGCACGACCTTGGGCAGGTCCTCCCACAACCCATGCGCCTGCAACAAAGCAATCGCCTGTCCGGCTGTCCCGATCGGTCCAACCGTCGGACCGCTCGCAATGGCCGAAAGATCATCGCCGATCACATCTGACAGGATCAGCGCCGTTACTTTCGAAGGGGCCGCATGACGCAGAAACCCGCCACCTTTCAGGTCAGACAACTGCTGGCGGATCAGGTTCATCGCCACGATATCAAGACCCGATCCCAGCAGAAGGTCATTCACCCGTGCTTTATCCGCAAGGGTCAACGCCCCCGCCGGCGCAGGCAACAGAGCTGACCCGCCCCCCGATATCAGCGCCAGCACCGGACCCTCCACCGCATCCAAGGCTGCAATTACGGCCTTCGCTGCCGCTGCGCCGTTTTCATCGGGCACGGGATGCCCAGCCGCCATCACCACTGCTCCATCCAGATCACTGACGTTCTCGTAGTTCGTCACAACGAGGCATTTCACACCTGCAAACCGCACCAAGGCCGCCTTGGCCATCGACCGCGCTGCCTTGCCGACCGCGACGATCAAGGCAGGAACAGGCACGTCGTCCACAGCTTCCGAAACCGCCAGATACGGATCGGCCGCCTTCACGCCCGCCTGAAAAATCCGCAACACCTCCGCGCGGTCATCCTTCATCACGATCCCCTTTCCTCATGGCTATCAGAGCCGCCATACGCTGCACGATCTGCAATTCCAACTCTGCCGAAGGCGACGCGCCAAGCGAAGGCATCGCCAATGCGACCAGCACCCTTGGGCGCGAAGCCGCCAACATCACATGGGTCGCAGAATAGCGCGCGAACAGATAGGCGATATGATCATCGGCCACTGGTCCCAGTTGCGGCGGGTCGCTTCTGCGCAAGACGGGGGCGGCTGCGAAAATCCGGTCCAGCACATCATCCTGCAAACCCTGCAGGCTCTCTTCGCTGACGACAACCGCGCCTTCCACAAGCGGATGGTCTTGCAGATCGCGCAGGAACGTCATCGGATCATCGGTGCGCGCCACAGCCAGCTGGCGCAACAAACCAACGCTTTGTTCTTCCAGACGCAGCGCGCGGGCATCATTCAGGATCGCCACGACAAACAGGGTTGTCATGATGGCGGCAATGGAAAGCAAATATCCATCGCGCCCCAATTGCGCAAAAGCGGCAATCATCGCCCCCACGCCGCAAGCCGCCCCGACCATAACGGCGAGGTTCACAAGCGTTGCGCGATGCCCGAGATGCGGTCGCCCCAAGCCGATGGCCAGCCAGCACAGGATCAGCACCCCGAGCGCAGAGAACTGGATCGGCAAACCGATGGAGAGCAGCAGAAAATCACCCGCCGCAAGCGGAATGAACAGGATCAGCGACAGCCCCAAGCGCACGACCATTGCGTTTTCGGTGACAGATAACGAGGCCTTGTCGCGACTTATGATCAGCCACCCCGACAAAACGAAGCCCAGTAACTGAAATCCCAAAAGCGCAAACAGCCGCGCGGGATCAATGCTGCCTGAATACCACAGCGAAGATACCGCAAAGACCACAGCCCCGCCCCCGATCACCGCCTTGACCAATGGCGGCGCGTGGCGGCGCAACAAGCCCTCGGTCAGGATCAAGACCGCCAAAGGAATGATTGCAGCTCCAAGCAGGGTGAGAATACGAAACGCCTCAATCCCTGTGAGGATCATCAGCGCGCGCCCAGCAAAAAGCACCATCGTGACCCGCACGCCAAACAGAAACCGCCGGTTGATCGGATCATCGCGATCACGGCGCGTCAGCACGGTTTGCAACACAAAGAGCCCCGTCAACGCCGCCGCAGACAGGAAAAGCTGCGTCATGATCGTGGCGGCGGCAATCATTTGTTGCGCCGCGTATATGGGCGCAGGTGCCCCCATTCCTGCGTGCTATCGGCCCAATGGATCGCTGGCAAAACAATACGTCTGAGCGCCACGATCCCCCCTGTCAGCAGCAATCCGATCACCGCGGATTTCGGCACTTCGCGTGTCAGGTATGTGCGCATAGCGGCCACATCCATCTGACCCAATTGCAGCACATCATCGCCACGGGCATAGTCCAGTGCCTCTTGGCAAAAGGCGTTATAGCGCGCATCGCGGTGCTTGGGCGCGCTCTCCCATGTCTTTTTCAGATCATCGGACCCGCCCGTGTAGGCATCGGTAATGACAAAGCGCTCTTCATCAAAACCCGCGTCTGCGCCCACTCCGAAAACATGCCGCCGGGTGGCCATGATCTCGCGCGCAAGGAGCAGGTGTGTCAGCGTGCGCCGCCCCTTGTTCGGGCTGGGCCAGACATCGGAAAACATCTCGCTGACCATGCCCACGACAGCGGGGACTTGCGTGACGTTGGAGACCCAGACAGGGCGGAACTGGCGGCGGAAAAAGATCAGAAAACAGGTCAGACCATAAAGCACCCATGACAGGTTCTTGGATCGCTCGTCGGGGTCCACCATAACCAGACCGAGATGCAAGACTTCAGTCGGGTGCGGGGCCGTGTCCAACTTCATTACCGCCAGAGCGTTAAATGCAACAGGGGTGCCATCGCGGCGCGAGACCAGCGTGATAATCACCGCTTCCATCCGCGACTTATCCCCTGAAAACACGCCATAAGTCAGGCTGCCCGCATCGAGCGTGCGCGCCGCCACTTGGCGCAGATCAGCGCTCAGCGCGGAAAGGGCGGCCTCATCCATCCACACCCCGGGACACTCGACAATACGGACCTCAAAGTCGGCACCGGCGCGCAATGACACATCCATGTATCTACGCCCGAGAGTTCTGAAAATTGTGCCGATCACGCTGTCACACCTCTGCCGCCCGCAGCCACGTTAGGCACGGGCGGCAGGCGGCACAAGAGCGCGGGATCACAGGTAGCGGTTCACCAGATTTTCCAACCGCTCCTGACGGCCGGAACGGGGTTCTGGGTTGATGCCCTCGGCCTGCACCTTGGCCGTGATGCTGTCCAGATCACTGGCCAGCAGCGCCTTCCCTTCGGCGGTATCCCAACCTGCATAACGGGCGTTGCGTGCAGCCTCAAGTTTGCCGTCCTCCAGCATCGCCGCAGCCGCTTTCAGGCCCGCCGCACAGGCATCCATCCCGCCCACATGCGCGAGGATCAGATCCTCTGCATCCAGCGACTGCCGGCGCAGTTTGGCGTCAAAGTTCGTCCCGCCTGTGGTGAAACCACCGGCGCGCAGCACTTCGTAATAGGCCAAGGCCATCTCGGGCACATTGTTGGGGAACTGGTCGGTGTCCCAACCGGACTGATAGTCGTTGCGGTTCATATCGATCGAGCCGAAAATCCCCAATTCGCGCGCCAGGGCCAGCTCATGTTCAAAAGAATGGCCCGCAAGGATCGCGTGGCCCTGTTCGATGTTCATCTTGACCTCGCCCTCAAGACCAAAGTCTTTCAGGAAGCCATAGACCGTCGCCACATCATAATCATACTGATGTTTTGTGGGTTCCTGCGGCTTTGGTTCGATCAGGATCGCGCCTTTGAAACCCATCTTATGTTTATAATCTACAACCATCTGCAACATGGCCCCCGCCTGCTGGCGTTCGCGGCCCATGTCGGTGTTCAGCAGCGTCTCATAGCCTTCACGCCCGCCCCAGAGGACATAGTTCTCGCCGCCGAGCTTCATCGTCGCATCCATGCAGGTCTTGATGGTGGCCGCCGAATAGGCAAACACATCAGGGTCAGGGTTCGTGGCTGCCCCTGCCATGAAGCGGCGGTGCGAAAAGAGGTTCGCGGTGCCCCACAGCAGCTTGACGCCGGTCGCCTCCATCTTCTCGGCGAAGTAATCGACAATGGCCTCAAGGTTCTTTGTGCTCTCGGCAAAGCTCGCCCCTTCGGGCCGCACATCGGCGTCGTGGAAGCAGAAATACGGCACGCCAAGGATCTGGAACATCTCGAAGGCCACATCGGCCTTCATCCGCGCGGCATCCATGCTGTCGCCGAACCATGGACGGTCGAAGGTCTGTCCACCGAAAGGGTCGCCACCGGGCCATGCAAAGGAATGCCAATAGGCGGCCGCAAAACGCAGATGGTCCTTCATCGCCTTGCCCATCACCACCTCGTCGGGGTTGTAGTGGCGGAATGCGAAATCATTGTCTGTCGACGGGCCTTCATAGGTGATGGCGGGGATGCCCTTGAAAAAATCGGTCATGTCAGTCCTTTCAACGCGCCATAGCTAGCGCGGTATCTTGTGTGCGCCTCGTGAAAGGCGCCGGTGAGTGAGGGTTCAGGATCAATCGTGCGGGCAATTTGCGGGGCGATTGCAATCTCGACCCCTGCACCAGTTGCAGCCATCATGCCAAGGCGGGCCGCGCCGAATGCACCGCCAAAATCACCTGCGACAGGCAGTTGCACCGGCATCTCCAGAGAGGTCGCGATCGCTTGTACCCAATAGTCCGATTTCGACCCGCCCCCGACCGCGATCAGGCGGTTGATCTGCGTGCCTGTCGCCGACAGCGCGTCAAAGCAGTCGCGGATTGCGTGTGTGACGCCTTCAAGCACAGCCCGCGTCATCGCCACCTGATCGGTGCCGTGGTCCAGATGCAGGAACGATCCCCGGATGTTGGCATCATTATGTGGTGTGCGCTCGCCGCCCAAATAGGGCAAAAACAATGTGCGCCCGGGAGGCTGCAACTCCCCGAGAACACCCGTCAGGGTGGCCGAGGGTTTATCCGTGATCCTCGCAAACCAGTTCAGCGCATCGGCGGCGGCAAGGATCACACCCATCTGGTGCCATGTATCCGGAAGGGCGTGACAGAAGGTGTGCACAGCTGTCGCCGCATCCGGCTGATAGGCATCCGAAGCCGCAAACAACACGCCAGAAGTGCCCAGCGACACAAAAGCATCGCCCGCTTTGACCACACCGACGCCCACGGCACTCGCGGCATTGTCACCGCCGCCACCTGCCACAACGACACCTTTGGGCAGGCCCCAGCGCTCGGCCAGCTTATCGCGCAACTGCCCCGATACCTCAGAGCCTTCGACCAGGCGTGGCATCTGCGCACGCGACATGCCGGTCGCGGCCAAGAGATCATCCGACCAGTCGCGTTTACCGACATCAAGCCAGCTTGTGCCTGCGGCATCCGACATCTCGGCCACGGCCTCACCCGTCAGCCAAAGGCGCAGATAGTCCTTGGGCAAGAGCACACGGGCCGTTTTTGTAAAAATTTCCGGCTCGTGTCTGGCCACCCAGACAAGTTTCGGTGCGGTGAAGCCTGCAAAGACGATATTGCCCGTCAGTTCACGGAACCTTGGATCGGCGTCCAGCGCTGCCGCTTCCACAGCCGCGCGCGTATCGTTCCACAGGATACACGGGCGCAGCACCGCATGATCGCGGTCCAGCAAGGTCGCACCATGCATTTGCCCCGACAAACCGATGCCGCGCACCTGCGCCAATGAGACCTGCCCAGCGAGGGCCTGCATGACGGCATCTGCGGTATCCAGCCACGCCGCAGGATCCTGCTCTGACCAACCCATCTGAGGACGTGCCGCAGTCAGTGGCGCTGTCGCTTCCGCGATAATCGCCTGACTATCGTTGATCAAAACAGCCTTGAGACCCGATGTTCCCAGATCAAGGCCAATGAACATTAGGCGGCCCGTTTGGGATTTTTGCCCATGATGATCATTGACAGGATATCATCCTCGGTCACGTCCTCGACGCGCTCGGTCCCGATCAACTGGCCGTTCTTCATCACCGACACACGGTCGCAGAGTTCCATCATTTCACGCGTGTCGTGGCTGATCAGGAAGATGCCCAGACCTTGCGCTTTCAGCTCTTTGATCAGGTCCGCAACCATCGCCGTTTCATGCACACCAAGTGCCGCAGTCGGTTCGTCCATGATCAGGATACGCGCGTTGAAATAGACCGCACGGGCAATTGCCACGGACTGGCGCTGGCCACCGGACAACGAGCGGACGGGTTCCGAGAAACGCTGAAAGTTCGGGTTCAGACGCGCCATGATCTTGCGCGATTCCGCTTCCATCGCGGTATCATCCAGCAAACCGAACTTGGTTGTGATCTCACGACCCAGGAACAGGTTCGAGGCCGCATCCAGGTTATCCGACAAGGCAAGTGTCTGATAGATCGTCTCGATATTGTGCATACGCGCATCAATCGGGCTGTTGATTTCAACCTTCTTGCCGTCGACAAAAATCTCGCCGGCGTCTTTCTTGTACGCACCCGAGAGAATCTTGATCAGCGTCGATTTACCCGCCCCGTTGTGGCCCAAAAGGCCCACAACTTCGCCCGGCATCACGTCAATAGACACATTGTCGACTGCTTTGATCCCGCCAAAATGGATCGAAATATTGCGCATTTCCAAAAGTGGGGTGCTCATTATGCGTCTCCTGTTTTACGGCGGTAGATGATGTCGATCCAGACAGCGATGATGAGAACGCCACCCACGATCATGTTCTGCAGTGGTGAATCAACGCCCACCATGCCCATGCCTGACACGAGTGCCTGCATGATCAATGCGCCAAGGATTGCGCCATAGATCGTGCCGACGCCCCCTGCCAGTGCGGTACCACCGATGACGGCCGCCGCGATCACGCGCAATTCGTCCAGCTCACCCAAGGATGATCCGGCAGATCCCAGACGGGCCGAGGCGATGACGGCAGCGATGGCTGTCAGCGCGCCCATCAGGGCAAAGACCTTGACCGTCAGCAAACGCGTATTGATGCCTGACAGCTCTGCCGCGTCTGGGTTGCCACCCATCGCAAAGATATAACGGCCAAAGCGCGTTTTCTTGGCGATGATCGTCATACCGATGGCGACAGCCAGAACGATCAGGACCGAGATGGGGAAACCGTAGGCTTCGGTATAGCCTTCGGGCATCTCGAGCCCTTCGCTTTCAAACCGGCGCTGCAAGATGCGTGTTGGCACCATATAGGCGTTCATGATCGCGGTGACTCCGCAAATCGCACCCACAAGGATCGCGCCCAGCGCATACTCGGCCCACATCGGTTTGACCGCAAAGCCATGGCTGATGTGTTTGCGCCGTGTGTTGATCAGAAAAAGGATTGTCAGAATGGATCCAACGATCGCCAGCGCCCAGCTTGCCGTGACACCAATCGTACCGGTCGCACCGCCAAGCATGATGAAATTGGGATCAAGCGGTGAAATGGTTGTGCCCTTGGACACCCACCAAGCACCACCGCGCCAGATCAACAGGCCGCCCAAGGTGACAATAAAGGACGGGATCAGAAGGTAACCGATCAACCAGCCTTGGAACGCGCCAATAGCAGCGCCAAGCAAAAGGCCCGCAAGGACAGTAATAATCCAGATGGAGGGACTGCCGAAACCGACGATATCAGGCAGGATTTGCACCTGAATGACACCCATGATCATGCCCACGATCCCCAGCAGGGACCCGATGGACAGGTCAATGTTGCGGGTCACGATGACAAACACCATCCCCGTGGCCATCACCGCGACCGATGCGGTCTGCAATGTCAGCGTAAACAGGTTGCGCGGGGTCAAGAACGTCCCCCCCGTTGCAACGTGGAACACCAGCGCAATGATGACGAATGCGCCGATCATGCCCAAGAGCCGCGTGTCGATTTGCAATGTTTTGATTAGCTTACCAAGTCCGCCAGACATTGGTTCCCTCCCCTTTCAACCCGTGGCAGGGTTGGCTTGTAAGAAAGCCCCACCCGACACTGCGGATGGGGCCTTTGTTTGTAGGTTCAGATTATTCGCAGACTGCGAGGCCTGTCACACCCTGGCAGAGCACGTCTTTTTCAATCCAGCCAGCTTCCAGAACAACGTCCAGGTTGTCTTGCGTGATTGGCAAAGGTGCCAGCAACATGGAGTTCACTTCAACACCTCCGGGTGATGTGAATGTGGCAGACCCTTCGATGTCAGCCATAGCTGTGCCATTGGCCAATGCAACAGCGATTTCGCCTGCATTGCGGCCCAGCGCACGGCTGTCTTTCCAGACCGATACGGTCTGTGTACCCAGTGCTACACGGTTCAGAGCTGCGTGGTCGCCGTCCTGACCGGAGACAGGAATACCGTCCATACCCTGAGAGGCCAGAGCCGCAACAACACCGCCGGCCATGCCGTCGTTGGAAGACACAACAGCGTCAACTTCGTTGTTGGTCTGTGTCAGGATCTGCTCCATGTTGCGCTGTGCGTTCGCAGGCTGCCAGCCATCGGTGTATGTCTCACCAACGATGGTGATCGCACCGCTGTCGATGGCAGCTTGCAGCACCTCTTGCTGACCGCCACGCAGGAAGTCGGAGTTCGGATCGGTTGGCGAGCCCTTGATCATGACGTAGTTACCCTCGGGCGCCAGATCGAACACGGCACGCGCCTGCATCCGGCCAACTTCGACGTTGTCAAATGTCAGGTAGAATGCGCGCGGGTCTTCGATCAGACGGTCATAACCGATGACAGGAATGCCGGCAGCTTCGGCAGCATCAAGTGCCGGGCCGATGGACGCGCCGTCCTGTGCAAGGATAATCAGGGCATCAACACCCTGTGTGATCAGGCTTTCAACGTCGGCCAGCTGCTTTGTAGCGGACGACTGCGCATCGGCAGACAGGTAGCTAGCGCCAGCGGCTTCCAGCGCACCAAGCATCGCTGCTTCGTCAGTTTTCCAGCGCTCTTCCTGAAAGTCCGACCAGCTTACGCCGACAGTGATGCCGTGGGCGTCAGCAAAGGCAGACGTGCTGAAACCGGCAGCCACAATTGCTGCCGCGATAACGGATTTATGCATGTTTTCCTCCCATAGTGTGCCCCATGCATTGGGGCGTGGGCCATTTGACCCTACGGTCGTTAGAATGACTTATTAAATTCAGTTGTCAAAATAAAAATTGACGCGAATTGTGAAAAAAACGCTTTGAACACGCAAAATTTTTAGGCACTGTACAAAAGCGAGCGAATTTTAGGATGCGCGGCAGGCCTATTAATTCAGAGATTAAACTATGTACGACAATATGGCTGACCAAAACGACGAATCGGGAGGTCCGAACGGCTGTGGTCCATTGTTGGCGTCAGATTCGCCCGACGCCAAGCCGTTGCGACAACAAGTCTTCGAACACGTCCGCGCGACGGGGCGTGCCGCACGCACCGATGTCACCCGCGCACTCAACATTAGTGCCGGATCAGCCACAACGCTGACTGCCGACCTGATCTGCGCGGGGCTTTTGCGCGAAGTCGAAGGCCTGCCCCGTGAAAGCGGCCGCGGGCGCCCGCCCGTTGCGCTCGAGGTCGTGCCAGAGGCACGCTACGTCATCGGGATAAAACTTTCGGATGAAACGCACTCTGCCGTGCTCTCTGATTTTGCAGGTCGCCCCGTTGCAGATGCTACCCTGCCCTCATCGCCCGGGCGCAAATCGCTCGATACGGTTCTGGAAGAAATTGATATCCTGATTGACCGCGTCCTTAAGGATGCGGACATGAGCCTGCTAGAGATTTCGGCAGTTGGTATGGGTATTCCTGGCATTGTGGACCACGACACGGGCACCGTAACTTGGTCACCCTTCCTGATTGAAACAGAGGTTGATATCCGCACTGCCTTTATGGCGCGGTTTGGCATGCCGGTTTACGTGGACAACGATACGAATGTGCTCAGCCTTGCAGAGCTATGGTTCGGGGCCGGTCGCACAATTGCGGATTTCGTTGTCGTCACAATCGAGAATGGCGTCGGTATGGGCCTTGTGCTGGACAACCGGCTTTTCCGTGGCGCGCGCGGCATGGGGCTGGAACTGGGTCACACAAAGGTGCAGCTTGATGGTGCGCTATGCCGCTGCGGCCAGCGCGGCTGTCTTGAGGCCTATCTCGCGGACTACGCATTGGCGCGTGAGGCTGCGACGGCACTCGATCGCAACCCCCGCACCCCGCAAAGCCCCTATGTGATGCTGGATGCGCTTTTTGCACAGGCCAAATCCGGCAATGAGGCCGCGCGCACGATCTTTCGCCGTGCGGGACGGTATCTGTCGCTGGGGCTCTCGAACGTGATCCAGCTCTTCGACCCCGGCCTGATCATTCTGTCGGGCGAGCGGATGCAATACGACTACCTCTATTCCAAAGAGGTGTTGGCCGAGATGCAGAAACTGACCCTGAGCGACGGGCGCACGCCTTGCGAGGTCGAAGTCCACGCCTGGGGTGGCATGATCTGGGCGCGCGGTGCCACGGCGCTCGCGCTTGAGGCCGTCACGGCCGCTGCATTGGGAGAGGCCCGCGGATGATCCGGCTCTTGGCGCTGCTTGTCGCAGCCGCACCGGTTGCGGCAGACCCCTTGTTCGAGGATCGCTCGGCGGGGTTGCCGGAACATATCTATGGCGGAGAGTGGGAGCATTTCGTCGGCGGTGGCGTTGCGGTCTTCGACTGCAACGGCGATGCACTGCCTGATCTCTTTGCCGCAGGCGGCGAAAACCCCGCGCAGCTGATGATCAACCGCGGGGAATTTACGTTCGCCAAAGGTGCGGCACCTGAACTGACAGGCGTCACCGGAGCCTATCCGCTGGATGTGAACGCAGATGGGGCCATGGACCTCTTCGTGCTGCGCGTTGGCCAAAACCAGTTGTTGATGGGAGGGGGTAATTGCCGCTTTACCGCCAGCAATGAGCTTCCTCAAGATGATGCGTGGTCGACCGCTTTCACCGCCTGGTGGGAGGATGACGGCAAACCTGTCATGGCCATCGGCAATTATGTAGACCGTGCCGATCCTGAGGGACCTTTCGGGGCTTGCGATGACAATATGATCCTGCGTCCCGGCGCATCAGGCTATCAAAGCACCCTGCTGACCCCGGGTTTCTGCCCTCTGTCGATATTGGCGGCCAACGACGCACGCGGACGCCCGACCCTGCGGCTCTCGAATGACCGGCACTACTATGTCCGTGAAGGCTATGAGCAGATGTGGGACATTGCCGAACGGCGTTTTCTGGGCTCCGATGACGGATGGAAGAACGTCTCGCTCTGGGGGATGGGCATCGCGAGCCGGGACCTGACAGGTGACGGGCGCGATGAGGTCATGCTGACCTCCATGGGCGATCAATTGATGCAATTGGCCCAAGAGGACGGCACCTATGCCGCAGCCCCTTTCACGATCGGCACCTATGCCCAGCGCCCCCATACCGGCGATGACGGGCGCCCCTCTACGGGCTGGCATGCCGAGTTTGCGGATGTGGACAATGACGGGCGCGCGGATCTGTTCATCGCCAAAGGCAACGTCGACCAGATGCCGGGGCTGGCGATCCAGGACCCCAATAACCTGTTGATGCAAAATGCCGATGGCACCTTTCGCGAGACTGCAGCGATTGCAGGTGTTGCCACCAAAGAGCGCGCGCGCGGCGCGGCCTTGGCCGATTTTGACGGTGACGGTCGTCTGGATCTTGTGGTTGTGAACCGGCGTGCGCCGATGGAGCTTTACCGCAATGTCACAACGGACACCGGAAACTGGCTGGAGATTGCGCTCAGCCAGCCCGGCGGCAATATGAATGCTGTGGGTGCGACTGTCGTGGTGGAAGCAGAAGGAAACCGCCAAAGCCAGCAACTGACCGTCGGTGGCGGGCATGGCGGTGGCAAAGCATTGCCGTTGCACTTCGGCTTGGGTGCGGCAGAGACTGTCAACGTGACCGTAGTTTGGCCGGGTGGGCAGCAAACCAGCCATCAGGCCCAAGCAAATCAGCGGCTGCGGCTGGTGCGCTGACGCGCGGAAAGATGCCTCCGGCGGGGATATTTACGGGCCGATAATAAGGGTCAGGGCTGGTCTATCGGCAGCCCGCTTGGCACGGCGTCAGGAATGCCCAGTTTTCCATCAATCGCGGCGGGGTCAGTCAGCGCGTCCAGAAACGCCACCAAGGACGTGATCTGCGCGTCTGTTATCCGGCGGGGGGCATAGGTGACGGCCTGCGCGATCGCAGGGCTATCCGCCAGGCCGCGCGTGTCATCGACGGGAAGCGCGGGCAGGACCGCGTTGGTGACATCATAGGTTTCCAGCGCCGCAACCGGATCGAGATGTGCCTCAATAAAGCTGCGCAAATCGCGGTGCGCGCCCGCGTGACCGTAAGGGCCGGTCAAGGCCACGTTGCGCAACGACGGCGTACGGAAGGCGTAAAGATCGGCAGGATCACCTGTCACGCGGAAACGCCCTTCGTCGCGGGCGTGGCTTTCAAAGCGCGCGGCTTTGCCGGGGCCGATCTGGGGGGCGCCCATCGCGTGAAATTCATGATCTGTCAGGAACGGGCCGCTGTGGCAGCTTGCACATCCTGCGTCACCGTAAAACAGGCTCATGCCGGTGGCGGCGGGTTCGGGTAACGTGGCTTCGCCGCGCAGGACCGCATCGAAAGGGGCGTTGTCAGAGCGCCACTCGAATTCCATGAAGGCCGCAATAGCGTTCGAGATATCGGCGAAGGTGATTTGATCGGGCGCGTCGATATGGTCATAGGTCGCGACAAAACTGTCAGCATAGGCGGGGATGTCGCGCACGCGCTGCGAAATCAGGTCCCAAGCACCACCCTGCCCTGTGATCACGCCACGCCGCACCGCTTGGGAGATTTCATTTTCGCTATAGTGACCTGCCATTTCATCGGGGCTGAGGACCGGAAACATGGTTTGCGCCGAAAGAAGCGAGGCAAAACCGGTGACCATATCCGCATCAAGCGGTGTCCGCAGTCCACCGGGGCGGTCGGGGTCTACCTCGATCCGGCCATCATGGAAGAGCACCGTGAACTCATATGCGCCGAGGTTGAAGAGAGCCGGTGCATTTCGCGGTATCCGCTGTTCGGGCATATTGTCAGGATCTGCCACACGTTTTGGCCCAAGACCGATGCCACCATCGCCAAGGCCGAGCGACAAGCCGTCACCGGTGCCAAACGCGGGATGATGACAGGTGCCGCATGAGACATTGCGGTTGCCGGACAAGATGGGATCGTAGAACAAAAGCTGGCCCAAACGGGCCTCGACCTCACGCACGGGGGCGAAATCCGCCTCGGTCAAAGGTGCGGGCAGCCCGTCGGCAAAAGCGGCGTCCGCGCCGATGATGGCAACCAATCCCAAGACAATGCGCATAGTACCTCCACCCCCTATCTTGGCAAAGTGTTACCATGGTTTCCTTCGCGCACAAGTGCGACGGATTATTCCATATGTTTGCGGATGCGATTGATCATCAGCCAGACGAACAGCAGAACAACAGGCGTTGCAAGAGCGGCCATCAGCACCTTACCGATGCCCAGAGGCTCACTGATCGGCGCGATGACATAGAGCACCAGATTGACGGCGTAGTAGCTGATTGCAACAACCGACAGCCCCTCAACCGTGCGCTGGAGACGCAGCTGGAGGTCGGCGCGTTTGTCCATGCTGGTCAGCAGTTCCTGGTTTTGTGCCGAGCGTTCCACATCCACCCGTGTGCGCAAGAGATCACCGGCACGCAAGGCACGGTCCGACATCGCGTTCAGCCGCTCTTTGGTGGAATTCACGGTCCGCATCGCAGGGTCAAACCGGCGCATCATGAATTCGCTAAAGGTCTGACGCCCCTCAAAACGGGTTTCGCGCAGGACTTCGATCCGCTGGTTTACGATCTTCTCGTAGGCCACCGTGGCGCCAAAACGAAACGAGGTTTGCGCGATCGTATTCTCAATCTCGGCCGACACTTCGAGCAAGGACTGCAGAACCTTGGCCGGATCACCCTCTGATCCACGCATATCTTCCAGAAGACCTGTGAGCTTTTCATCGAAGGCCGCCATCCGCGGGCCCAGTTCACGCGCGCGGCTCAGACCCAGCATGGACATGGATTTATAGGTCTCGATCTCGCACAGACGCTGGACAACCCGGCCCACACGACGGTTGCCGACATGGGGCCGCGCAAAGACGGCAAAACGTGTGTGTCCGGCATGATCAATGCGGAAATCACCCGCGACAACCAGATCATTCTCGATCACCCGACTGATGGCGAGGCTTTCGGGAACAAACCAGTCGCGCGCTTTCTCGATGATCCCCTCATCCCCATCGGCCACCTCGATACGGATCAGCGCGGATGTGACGCGCACGCCGGGTGCCGCCTCAAGCCAGTCTTGGGGAAAGATTGAAAAGGTTGCGGCGTCGAAAGGCTGATCCGCGACACCCTCGCCGAAGATCGTGTAGGTGACAAACTCGGTATGGCTTTCCCATTTCAGATGATGGCGCCCGATTTTCCCGAAGTAGTGGGTCGCGTCGGGCTGGGGATGCTGCGCGCCAAATCTGTCGAGCAGATCAATCAGATGGGTACGGTCCGCCCCGCGATCACGGCCCGCGGCGTTGCTGGCCGGTTTGATCGCAAGAAAGGCCGCACGGCTGGGGGCTCCGACAGCGGGAAACGGCCGGGCGTGCAACTCATTCGCCATCGCATAGCGCAAGGGGTGGTCGGCGATCGGGGGCATTGGCGCGCCTTTTTACTACTCAATGATCTTCAATCTAGTCGCGTTTGCGCGCAAGTAAATCAAAAAGTTATTCATTTATAATATGTTACCAGAGTACATCTGTATACCGCAGGTTGGTTTGGCGTTTGCGCAGCGCACGTGACGGCACCGAACTGACCAAGTGAACCGAAACCCAGAAGACCATGGACGGCATGGCACCGCCTGCGTTAGTCAGGCATATGACGCGTGTGATCCTTCTGAACAAACCTTTTGGCGTGCTGTCGCAGTTCACAGACGCGAAAAGCCCGACACCGCGGCCGACGCTTTCTTCTTTTGTGGACGTGCCCGGGGTCTATCCTGCGGGGCGGCTGGACCGCGATAGCGAGGGGCTCTTGGTGCTGACCGACGACGGGAAGTTGCAGGCCCGCATCGCTGACCCCAAAAACAAGATGAGCAAGACCTATCTGGTACAGGTCGAGGGCGCGCCAACGGACAAAGACATCGCGCCGCTGCGCGAAGGCGTCACGCTCAAAGACGGCCCCACCCGCCCCGCAAAGGCCCGCCTGATTGATCCGCCCGCTTTGTGGGAACGTGATCCGCCCGTTCGGTTTCGCAAATCTGTGCCGGATACATGGATCGAGGTGACCATCAGCGAAGGGCGGAACCGTCAGGTGCGCCGGATGACGGCGCATATCGGCTTTCCGACACTGCGGCTGGTGCGATGGCGTGTCGGGAACTGGACACTGGACGGGATTGAAAGCGGGGCATGGCTAGAAGCCAACCCGACATAAGTGCCGGTTCGCTGCACAGGATTGATCGGGCATGACAAGCTGTGCCAGAACACTGGCAAGCCCCCACAGCGCAAGAAGGAGCACACGATGATTGCCTATGTGACCGTTGGTGCTGACGACATCGCGCGCGCAGAACAGTTTTACTCCGCCTTTTTGCCTGACCTTGGTTATGCGCTGGAAGAATTTCACGGTGACTTAAGTTACATCTTGCCCAAACAACCGGGGCAGTCCGTTGCGCTACCGGACTTCTATGTCAAAGCGCCCTTCGACGGGCAACCTGCCACTGCCGGGAACGGGACAATGATCGCATTCGAGGCGCGCAATCAGGCGCAGGTGCGCGCGCTTCACGCTGCAGCTGTAGCCGCCGGTGGAACGGATGAGGGTAAACCGGGTTTTCGCGCGTCCTATGGTCCGCATTTTTACGTTGGCTACCTGCGCGACCCACATGGCAACAAGATCGCATTATTTTCGAACGACCAAAGTGAGCCGGGACGCGACGCGTAATGTATATGGGGCTTACGGCGCCTGTCCGATCAACAATCACGACAAAGACTGGTGCGGTCGGGGGGACTCGAACCCCCACGAGTGTTACCTCACAGCGACCTCAACGCTGCGCGTCTACCAATTCCGCCACGACCGCAAGACCACTAGCTTGGTAAGTGCGGCACTCATAGACGAGGCGTTTTGCGATGCCAAGAGGGAAAACACCCCCTTTTCAACGCAACATGCCGGCGTTACCTCACATGCATGGTGGAATGGATCACAACAGACGGGCTGACCGATTACCAAGAGGCGCTGTCCTTCATGGAAACCCGTGTTGCGGGCATCATTGAAGGCACCGCGGATGAGTGTATCTGGCTGCTTGAACACCCCCCGCTTTACACCTCGGGCACCTCGGCAAAACCTGATGATCTGGTCGATCCGGACCGTTTTCCTGTTTATGAGGCGCGGCGCGGTGGCGAATACACATACCACGGCCCGGGGCAGCGGGTGGTTTATGTCATGCTCGATGTCGGCAAACGCGGGCATGACGTGCGCCGGTTCGTCAAAGATCTTGAAGCATGGGTGATTGCCACGCTTGAGACCTTCAATATCAAAGGTGAAATTCGCGAGGGGCGTGTCGGTGTCTGGGTGGAACGGCCCGAAAAGCCGCGCAACGCTGACGGCTCATGTGCAGAAGACAAAATCGCAGCCCTTGGCATCCGCTTGCGCAAATGGGTGTCGTTTCACGGCATATCAATCAATGTAGAACCCGATCTGAGCCACTTTGAGGGTATCGTTCCCTGCGGGATTCGTGATCACGGCGTGACATCGCTCGTCGACCTAGGGTTGCCGGTTACAATGGATGATGTGGACGTGGCGCTAAGGCAGACTTTTCACCGTCATTTTGGCCCATAGCCTATCCCTTCAGCCGCCAGACCACAGCAGCTCATCGGAATGCGCGAGACAAGCATGCGTCAGCGCGTATACATTTTTTTGCCGATTGCGCAGTCGCAATCTGGCTTTCTTTGGGCAAACACCTAGATTACGGCGCAAGGCGGGCGCTATTGTGGCGAGAATGCCAAATTTACTATATTTTACTGACCTTTAGGATAGGTATGCTTTTTTGTATGCAGCATTTAAGACCATGCGTAGATCGACGCTCTCAGAAGAATCACGGGCGTTGCGTACTCGGAGTTTGTTAAATGTTTGAATTGTTTCTCATCGTACTTTTGGCCGTCGTCGTGTTGATCGGTCCATCTTCACAACGACCGTGCGCAATGAACAAATGTGATGATTCTCCAGCATGCGAAAAGCATGTCTAACTGTGCGTTGTTCAAAGCCGGCAGAAGTCAATAAAACAACCCTAAACTGTTTCAGCCAGCGTTTACGTCCATAATTTAGTATGCTAGCGACCGTACCATGCCTCCCGAAAGCATTGGTGTGACGATGTCGCGTTCAGTCTACGAAAAAGTAACTTTCATGCTCTCCCAGGCAATCACAATGTTTGTCGGGGCGGTATTCCTGACCATTGGATTGAGCGGCATTTTCGGGGTCTTCCTGCGGCCGATTTCCGAGATTTCTTTCCTGATCGAACCGATGGGTCTGGGCGCATATTATGACCAACTCTATTGGAGCGTCCTGACCGCGACAGGTGTGTGGCTGATCATGTTTTTCTGGGTTAAACAAGCCGCGTTGTTTTCGATCGGGCTCATTCTTTTCAAATGGGCTATGATAAAATACGGCGCACCGTTTTAGCAGCTTTCGTTGCATGGCCCCGAGACAGTCTATGCTATAAATCTACCGAAAAAGCCGCCACCAATGACGCAGCGACGGCGCTGAGTGCTTCCTTGTCTGTCGCACCTGCCTGTTTGGCTTGGGAAAAGACTTCGCGTTGATGGTCTGCGCTGGTGCCATTGGCCACGATCTCGCGGGCGGCTTTCACCTCGGCCTCACATTCAAGCGCGACAGCATCCTCTGCGATCAACGCGAGAATTTCGTCTACCGCTTGCGAAAACGGGATCAACGCCTTGCGGCCAAAGTCGATCAATCCCTCCGAGGTGCCATAACGCTGGGCGCGCCAACGGTTCTCTTCCACCATGAAATTCTGGACCAAAGGCCAACCCTCTCCCGTTTGCGACCTCCGCCATAGCATCCGCGTGAGGCACTGCGTCAGCGCCGCCAATGTCAGCGTAACCTCCATGCGCGGGGCGACGTCACAAATGCGGGATTCAATTGTGGGGAATTTCGACGATGGGCGCAGGTCCCACCAGATTTTTGAAGCGTCCTCGATCAGCCCAAGGTCAATCAACGTATCAACCGTTGACGAAAACTCAGCCCAGTCCGCCATCGCGGGTGGCAGGCCGGTCCGGGGCAGATTGTCAAAGACCGTGAGACGATAGGAATTCATGCCTGTATCCTCACCCTGCCAATAGGGCGACGAGGTGGAAAGCGCGTGAAGATGCGGCAGAAAGTACTTGAGCTGATTGACCAAATCGATGCGCGTATCCTGATCGGGAATGCCCACATGGACATGCATCCCGCAGATCAGCATCCGCCGTGCAACGCCGGCAAGGTCACGGCGCAGTTGATGATAACGCTCCTTGTCGGTGTGGTGCTGCTCTTTCCAGTCCGCAAACGGATGGCATGAGGCAGCGATGGGCGCCAGCCCATAGTCGGCTGCATGGCGCGCTACGGTGCGGCGCAGATGCGCCAGATCGCGGCGCGCCTCGCCAATTGTCTGGCAAACCCCCGTCCCAATTTCGATCTGGCACTGCAGGAATTCCGGGCTGACCTGCCCTTCGAGGTCTTTCTTGCAGGCTGCAATCAGACTGTCGGGCGCTTGCGCCAATGCAAACGTCGTCTGGTCGACCAGAAGGTATTCCTCTTCGATGCCCATCGTGAATGGCGGGGTTTTGTCTACCATGCGTCACCTCCAGTTTCTGCTTCAGCCTAGCGGGAATTACTTCGTCTGTCAGCGCAACAGATCAGTTCCAGCCTTTGCCTGCGCCAAATTAACCCAGCCAATTCCGCGTATCCTTTGTTGCCCCTTTAGCATCAACCCATTAGAACCGATGCAAATGTGCGTCGGGCAACGACTCGGCGACATCAAAAAGTAGCCAATACGAGGAGAGCCAAAATGGCAGACGCAGCCATCCACGGCGATGCACACGAAGACGAGCGCGGTTTCTTCACCCGCTGGTTTATGTCCACAAACCACAAAGATATCGGCATCTTGTACCTGTTTACCGCAGGTTTCTTGGGCTTTGTCTCGGTGGCGTTCACCGTCTACATGCGCATGGAGCTTATGGAGCCCGGCGTGCAGTACATGTGCCTTGAAGGTGCACGCTTTACCGCGGCAGCCGCAGGTGAATGTACGCCAAACGGCCACCTCTGGAACGTTCTGATCACCTATCACGGTGTCCTGATGATGTTCTTCGTGGTTATTCCGGCCCTTTTCGGTGGTTTCGGTAACTACTTTATGCCGTTGCAGATCGGTGCACCGGACATGGCGTTCCCCCGCCTGAACAACCTGTCCTACTGGATGTTCGTCGCTGGTGCATCTCTTGGCATCGCGTCGATGCTGGCACCAGGTGGTAACGGTCAGGCCGGTTCCGGCGTTGGTTGGGTTATGTATGCCCCGCTTTCGACCTCCGAGACAGGCATGTCGATGGACCTTGCGATCTTCGCGGTTCACCTGTCAGGTGCGTCTTCGATCCTTGGCGCGATCAACATGATCACAACCTTCCTGAACATGCGCGCACCCGGCATGACGCTGCACAAAGTGCCGCTCTTCGCATGGTCGATCTTCGTGACAGCATGGCTGATCCTTCTCGCCCTGCCCGTTCTGGCTGGCGCGATCACAATGTTGCTGACGGACCGGAACTTCGGCACGACGTTCTTCCAGCCTGAAGGTGGTGGTGACCCTGTTCTCTACCAGCACATTCTGTGGTTCTTCGGTCACCCCGAGGTTTACATCATCATCATCCCCGGCTTTGGTATCATCAGCCACATCATCGCAACCTTCAGCCGCAAGCCGATCTTCGGCTACCTGCCGATGGTTTATGCGATGGTCGCAATCGGTGTTCTGGGCTTCGTCGTCTGGGCGCACCACATGTACACCGTGGGTATGTCGCTGACACAGCAGTCCTACTTTATGCTGGCCACGATGGTGATCGCGGTACCGACAGGTGTGAAGATATTCAGCTGGATCGCCACGATGTGGGGTGGGTCGGTTGAGTTCAAAACACCAATGCTCTGGGCGATGGGCTTCCTGTTCCTGTTCACCTTGGGCGGTGTGACCGGCATCGTGCTGTCTCAGGCCGGTGTGGACCGTGTATATCACGACACCTACTATGTTGTGGCGCACTTCCACTATGTGATGTCGCTCGGTGCGGTCTTCTCGATCTTCGCGGGTATCTATTTCTACCTGCCGAAAATGTCGGGCCGCATGTACCCTGAGTGGGCAGGCAAGCTGCACTTCTGGGCGATGTTCGTCGGTGCCAACCTGACCTTCTTCCCACAGCACTTCCTGGGCCGTCAGGGCATGCCACGCCGCTACATCGACTACCCCGAAGCCTTCGCTTACTGGAACTATGTCTCCAGCTGGGGTGCATTCTTGTCCTTCGCGTCCTTCCTGTTCTTCATCGGTGTGATGGTCTGGACCCTGACAAAGGGCAAGCGCGTCACCGAGAACAACCCTTGGAACGAATATGCGGACACACTGGAGTGGACACTGCCAAGCCCGCCACCAGAGCACACGTTCGAGACGCTGCCAAAGCAGTCTGACTGGGACAAAAAGCACGCGCACTAAACGTCGCTTTGATAAGAAAAAGAAAGCCCCGCCATCTGGCGGGGCTTTTTTTATGCTGCGATACATCCTGAAAGCAGCCACCATGTCCTGCGGCATTCTATCGGTTTGACGGCGGCGCGGCGCGCATTACAACTGCGTCATGCCCTACGAATGGACCCCGACCCCGCCCCATAATGATCGCCGTTGGCAACTGAGCCTGTGGCCCTACCGCTCGCTGCTGCGCAAAGACTTTGTCTTGTTCATCGGCGGCACCGCCGCGCTCGTGTCGCTCCCCCTGCTCACACTTCTGGGGCAAGCGGTGCTTTGGGGTCTTCTGCCTTTCTTCGGGATGATGCTCGCAGGGGTCTGGTACGCGCTACACGTCAGCTACCGGCGTGGCGAGGTGTTGGAAGAACTGACCGTGGATGACGCCCGCGCCTACCTGACGCGGCACAATCCCAAAGGCGATGTGCAGCAATGGGAGGCCAACCGCTATTGGGTGACAGCCCACTTGCACCCCAAAGGCGGGCCGGTTGAAAACTATATCACCCTGCGCGGCGGGGACCGCGAGGTCGAGATCGGTGCGTTCCTCGATGCCGAAGAACGCCTTGTCCTTTTTGATGAGCTACAAATCGCGCTCCGCGCAGGGCGCGAGCCGGTTACCCCAACCGGTCTTTGACCATCGGCCCGGCTTTGCCGAAATCCATACGTCCTGTGTACTTGGCCTTGAGTGCGGCCATGACTTTACCCATGTCGCGGATGCTTTCGGCACCAACTTCGGCAATTGCTGCGTCAACGGCCGCTTCGGCTTCGTCTTTGCTCAATTGCTTGGGCAGGAATTCCTCGATGATCTTGATCTCTGACAGCTCTTTCTCTGCCAGCTCAAGCCGCCCACCTTCTTCATAGGCACGCGCGCTTTCCTGACGTTGCTTTACCATCCGGCCCAAGATTGCCAGAATGCCTTCGTTCGACACCCCGCCTTCATCATCTCCTGTGCCGCGCGCTGCGATGTCTTTGTCCTTGATTGCGGCATTAATCAGCCGCAGCGTTGATAGGCGATCTGCTTCTTTCGCGCGCATCGCATCTTTAAGGGCCGCTGAGACCCTGTCACGCATGTCCATAAATGTGTCCCGTACATCTGACGTCAAACGAACCGCTAACATAGTGTGAACCCGCCAGCGTGACAAGCGCCCAGTGCGCAACGTCACCCTTGTTTGCAAGGGCGCAATCCGGCCTTGACCCGCGCCGCCGGCCTGCGTACACCCGCACCAATTTGACATCTGGGGAGATCGATTATGGCGCAGAAACCAACAGCCTGTTTGGCACTCGCGGACGGTACGATCTTCTATGGGATGGGCTTTGGCGCCACCGGCGAAACGGTGGCCGAGCTTTGCTTTAACACCGCCATGACCGGCTATCAGGAAATCATGACAGACCCGTCCTATGCGGGACAGGTCGTGACCTTTACCTTCCCGCATATCGGCAACACGGGCGTCAACCCTGAGGACGATGAAACCGCTGATCCTGTTGCAGAGGGCATGGTCGTCAAATGGGATCCGACGCAGGCATCAAACTGGCGTGCGACCGAAGAGCTGACCGCATGGTTGACCAAACGTAACAGGATCGGGATGGGCGGCGTCGATACACGGCGTCTGACGCGGGCGATCCGCCAGCAAGGCGCGCCGCATGTGGCACTGGCCCATAACCCGGACGGACAGTTCGATATTGCTGCTCTGGTGAAGAAAGCCCGCGCATTCCCGGGGTTGGAAGGGCTGGACCTCGCCAAGGAAGTGACCTGTGCCCAGTCCTATCAGTGGAATGAGATGCGATGGGCCTGGCCCGAAGGCTACAAGCCGCAGACAGCACCCAAGCATAAGGTTGTCGCGATTGATTTTGGTGCCAAGCGCAACATCCTGCGCTGTCTGGCCAGCGCCGGCTGCGATGTCACCGTGTTGCCAGCGACGGCCACCGCCGAAGACGTATTGGCGTTGAACCCTGACGGGGTGTTCCTGTCGAACGGTCCCGGTGATCCTGCCGCGACAGGTGTCTACGCCGTCCCGATGATCAAGGGTGTGCTTGATGCCAACCTGCCGGTCTTTGGCATCTGCCTCGGGCACCAGATGCTGGCGCTTGCGGTCGGTGCCAAGACGATCAAGATGAACCACGGCCACCACGGTGCCAACCATCCGGTCAAAGACATGGAGACCGGCAAGGTCGAGATTACCTCGATGAACCATGGCTTTACCGTTGATAGCCAAACGCTGCCTGAAGGTGTCGAAGAAACCCATGTGTCGCTGTTTGATGGCAGCAACTGCGGTATTCGCATCGCAAACCGGCCGGTTTTCAGCGTGCAATACCACCCAGAGGCCAGCCCCGGTCCGCAGGACAGCTATTATCTGTTCGAAAGATTTGCCGAGGCGATGAGCGCTTAACCTCTGATTAACTTATTTTGTTCAAATTGCTCACACGAAGCCGTCATGTGAGTCGACGGTGTTAAGTTTGCTTCGTGCACTTTACCGGTGTGGGCTGCAGTTCGGGGTTATTCTGCAGCTTCCACAGCCTCTGCGTCCAGTTTCAGACGCGTGACAAAGGCCTGTGAGATGTGGTCGCGCAGCGCCTGATAGGCCGCATCGCCGTCGCCATCCTCAATTGCTTTGACAATGGCCGCATGCTCGCGCAGCGTCTCCGCCCCCCGCCCCTCGGCCGCAATTGACGTCGTCGCCAAGAGCGCCATGGACCGATGTACCAGATCCAGTTGCTGCACCAGAAAACGGTTGTGCGAGGCCAGATGGATTTGCTTGTGAAAGCGGCGGTTCGCACGGCTCATGGCCTTTGGATCACCAACCAGTTTCTGATCGGCTTCGAGCATATCGCGCAGCACCTTCACCTCTTCCGGGGCCGCGTGGCGGGCCGCAAGACGGGCGGCAAGCCCTTCCAGTTCACCGCGCACGACATAAAGCTCGGACAGTTGCGAATGATCCAGAGATGCCACAATCAGCGACCGTCCGTCCCGCGTCAGCAGCGATTGCGTCTCGAGCCGTTGCAGGGCCTCGCGGATCGGGGTGCGCGATACGCCAAACCGTTCGGCCAATTCGCTTTCCACAAGGCGGTCACCCGGCTTGTAGATATGGCTGTCGATCGCTTCGAGGATCAGGGCGTAGGCGTCTTTCTGGGACACGCGGGTATCTTGCATCGGGTCGGACCTTTCGTAACTGTTTCACCATATGCCTCTGCCCGCCCTGCAATCAAGCCAAAGCGATTGAAGCGCGCTTCCGCCCATCATAGTGTGCGCGTATGGTAGCCAATCACTTTAGCCATGTAGACACATGGGTCTTCGATCTCGATAATACGCTGTATCCACCTTCGGCTGATCTTTTCGGTCAGATGGACGCGCGTTTTGCGGCATATGTCGCGCGATTGACGGGGCACGATCAGCAGCGTGCGCTGGACCTTTGCAAGCAATACTGGAACGACTACGGCTCGACCCTGCTTGGCTTGATCGACAATCACGATGTCGATCCCCATCATTTTCTTGCGGATGTGCATAACATCGACATTTCACATCTGGAAGAAGACGGGCTGCTGGCTTCTGCGATTGCCGCACTGCCGGGGCGGAAAATTGTCTTTACCAACGGCTCGGAAAACCATGCAAAACGTGTTCTGGCCGCCCGTGGCCTGACACGCCAGTTTGACGCCGTCTACGGCGTTGAGCATGCTGATTTCAAAGCGAAACCGGGGCAAGACGCCTTTTCCCGCGTGTTTGCAAAAGACGGGCTAGCCCCGACAAAATCCGCCATGTTCGAGGACGAAGCCCGCAATCTGGCGGTGCCCCATGCCTTGGGAATGCGAACGGTGCACGTACACGACACGCCCCTTCCTGCCCCACATATCCACCATCATACCGATCATCTGACGGATTTCTTGTCGCAGCTTACGCGCTAGCCCTTTCAGGGCGCGGCCAAGCGGCCTATGTCTTTCCCATGGAACGCAAAACAACAGATATCGTGATCAGTGGTGGCGGAGTTGCAGGCCTGACCGCCGCAGCCGCCTTTGGCACCGCGGGCTTTGACGTAACGATCGTTGACCCCACGCCCCCCATAACCACAAGCGATGCCGAAGGGTCCGATCTGCGGACCACCGCATTTTTGCAGCCCGCCCAGCAGTTTCTGGAAGCCGCAGGGCTGTGGACGCGGCTGGCGCCCTTTGCTGCGCCGCTTCAGGTCATGCGGATCGTTGATATCGGGACCGACAAACATGTCTCCCGCGATTTTAATGCCGCCGAGATTTCGGACCAGCCCTTCGGCTGGAACCTGCCCAACTGGCTTTTGCGGCGCGAAATGGTTGCGCGGCTGACTGAGCTGCCAAATGTCGAGTTCCGCGCAGGTGTCGGCTTTGCCCGCATGGTGGCGCGCAGTCATGAGGCGCTGGTGACGCTCTCGGACAATACCCAGCTTTCGGCGAAACTTGTCATCGGGGCTGACGGGCGCGGATCAGCCGTGCGCGAGAGCGCCGGAATTGGCGTGAAAACAATGCGATACGGGCAAAAGGCACTGACCTTTGCCGTCACCCATGATGCACCGCACGACAATGTCTCAACCGAAATCCATCGCTCTGGCGGGCCATACACGCTGGTGCCTTTGCCGGACCACGAGGGCAAGCCCTGCTCTGCCGTGGTCTGGATGGAAGGCGGCGCTGAAGCCAACCGTTTGCATGCCCTGCCGGAAACGGCGTTCGAGGCTGCGGCAAACGACCGCTCCGCTTATCTTTACGGGCCCCTGAAACTCGCCAGCAAGCGGACCCTTTGGCCCATCATAAGCCAGATTGCGGATCACCTGACAGCGCCGCGCACGGCGCTTGTGGCGGAGGCTGCGCATGTGATGCCGCCGATTGGCGCGCAGGGTCTGAACATGTCCTTGCGTGATCTGTCCTGTCTGCTTGATCTCGCCGCAGCGGCACCCGACCAACTGGGCGCACCTGCGATGCTGGATACCTATGCGCGCAAACGCCATCCCGACATCAAATTGCGGGTTACAGGGATTGACGCGCTCAATCGCGCGTCAATTGCCGGAAGCCCGATGATGCAGTCCCTTCGCGCCAAAGGGATTGAGGCACTTTATGGTGTTACGCCCGTCCGGCAGACACTGATGCAGTTGGGCCTTGGCGCGCGTTAAAGCACCTTGTCCAGCACAGGCACCAGACGCGCCAGCGTGGCGTCCACATCATAGAGCTTGTCCAGCCCGAAAAGGCCGAGGCGGAATGTGCGGAAATCGTCCGGCTCGTCACATTGCAGCGGTACACCAGCGGCAATTTGCATGCCTTCGGCGGCAAATTTCGACCCATTCTGGATGGCCGGATCGTCGGTATAGCTGACCACGACACCCGGCGCACCGAACCCTTCGGCGGCAACCGATCTGATCCCCTTATCGGCCAGCACCTTGCGCACAGCATCGCCCAAGGCCCATTGCGCCTCTTTGAGTTTATCAAAACCGAATTCTCGGGTTTCGAGCATTGTATCACGGAAAGCCCGCAAGCCATCGGTCGGCATTGTTGCGTGATAGGCGTGACCGCCATTCAGGTAGGCCTGCATGATGCTGTGCCATTTCTTCAGGTCGACGGTGAATGAATTGGAAGTAGTTTCCGCCATCCGTGCCTCGGCACGTGCCGACAACATCACAAGTCCCGCAGAAGGCGTGGACGACCACCCCTTTTGCGGCGCCGAGATCAGCACATCAACGCCGGTTGCTTTCATATCCACCCAAGCACAGCCCGATGCGATACAATCGAGCACCATGAGCGCACCCACGTCATGGGCCGCATCGGCAAGGGCTTTGATATAATCATCCGGCAGGATGATCCCGGCAGAGGTTTCCACATGGGGGGCGAAAACAACATCAGGGCGCGCATCCCTGATGGCGGCTGTGACATCTTCAATCGGTGCCGGTGCAAATGGCGCGCGCGTATCATTGCCCGCCTGCCGCGCCTTCATCACTGTTGTCTTGGCCGTAAACTTGCCTGCTTCAAAGATCTGGCTCCAGCGATAGGAAAACCATCCGTTGCGGACCACAAAGGCATGGGCATCGGCACCGAACTGGCGCGCAACGGCCTCCATTGCGTAGGTGCCACCGCCCGGCACGATGGCCACGCTATCGGCATTATAGACCTCGCAGAGCATGTCCGAGATATCGGTCATCACACCTTGAAAAACCTTCGACATGTGGTTGAGTGACCGGTCGGTAAAAACCACCGAGAACTCCATCAAACCGTCCGGGTCGACCCCTGAAATTGCGTTGTCCATTGCCATCTCCTAGCTGCTTATCCGTATGGCTATGTGCAGAACCGGCACAAAGCAAGCGGCGCCTGCCTAAATTGGCCCCGGCCAGCGTTCTTCTGACAAGAGCACATTTGCTTCGACGTTACCGACACCCGGCATCGTCATGATGCGGCGCCGCAAGACACGTTCGAAATCAGCCAGATCGCGGGCCACGACGCGCAGACGGTAGTCATAGAGACCCAGCACGTGATCAACTGTCTGCACTTCGGGAATGGCCCCCACCGCGCGCTCAAAATCCTCAAGGCTCACACGCCCCTTGGTGGCCAGTTTGACGCCCAGAAATACCGTCACGCCGAACCCCAGTTTTTCGGCATCCAGCACAAGCCTGCGCCCCGCGATCACCCCCGCTTCCTGCAGGCGACGGATCCGCCGCCACGTCGCAGGCTGGCTGAGCCCGAGCTTCTGACCCAACTGAGTTGTCGATTGATCCGCGTTTGCCGAAAGCGCGCGCAGGATGGCGAAGTCGAGCTCGTCTAGCGTCATAGCGGCAGGCTTTCGTCAGACTTCACCGATGCGACGGTCATCAGTGCCTCGATGTCCGCGATATGCGGCAAGGTCAGGACCTCTTCGCGGTAAATACGCTGATAATCAGACAGATCCTTTGCTATCAACGAAAGGCGTACATCAACACGCCCCAGAAAGGTCTGGATTTCGATCACTTCCGGCACCGCCCGTGCGGCCGAAATAAACTCGTCAAAGGCGCGCGCTACCGTCTTGTCCAGTGTAATACGCAAACTGACCGAGACAGCATAACCTAATGCTGGCCAATGAATGATGGCATGGCTCCCCTGAATAATCCGGTCTTCACGCAAACGGTCCACGCGTCGCATCGCGCGTGCGGGTGTCAGCCCCGTTGCCTCGGCCAGTTCCGGCATCGCGGTCGCGGGTTCTGCCTGCAAAAGGCGCAAAATGCGGCGATCAGTATCATCAAGCATAGAAATCACGTTATTTGAATAGAATACGCATAACAATCATCATCTTGCCAAAAATACTCAAGGAACAACACTATTTTCAGGCGGGAGATACGTTATACCCACCCCAGAAACCACATAAAGGACGACGACTATGCGCGTTTATTACGATCGCGATTGCGATGTGAACCTGATCAAAGACAAAAAAGTTGCCATTCTGGGCTATGGCTCACAAGGGCACGCCCACGCGCTGAACCTGCGCGACAGCGGTGCGAAGAACCTTGTTGTGGCGCTGCGCGAAGGCTCCCCTTCTGCGGCCAAAGCCGAAGGCGAAGGCCTCACCGTGATGGGCATCGCCGAAGCTGCGGCATGGTGCGATGTGATCATGTTCACAATGCCCGACGAACTGCAGGCAGAAACCTACAAGAAATACGTCCACGACAACCTGCGCGAAGGCTCTGCCATCGCGTTCGCACACGGCCTGAACGTACACTTCGGCCTGATCGAACCAAAGCCCGGCGTTGACGTCATCATGATGGCGCCAAAGGGCCCCGGCCACACCGTGCGCGGCGAGTACACCAAAGGTGGCGGCGTGCCCTGCCTTGTAGCGGTCCACAACGACGCATCCGGCAAGGCGATGGAAATCGGCCTGTCCTACTGCTCTGCCATCGGTGGCGGACGCTCCGGCATCATCGAAACGAACTTCCGTCAGGAATGTGAAACCGACCTCTTTGGCGAACAGGCTGTTCTCTGCGGTGGTCTGGTCGAGCTGATCCGCATGGGCTTTGAAACACTGGTCGAGGCCGGATACGAGCCCGAGATGGCCTATTTCGAGTGTCTGCACGAAGTGAAGCTGATCGTGGACCTGATCTACGAAGGCGGTATCGCGAACATGAACTACTCCATCTCGAACACAGCCGAGTATGGGGAATATGTCTCTGGTCCGCGCATCCTGCCTTACGAGGAAACCAAGAAGCGCATGAAAGACGTGTTGTCCGACATCCAGACCGGTAAATTCGTGCGTGACTTCATGCAGGAAAACGCCGTTGGCCAGCCCTACTTCAAGGCTACACGCCGCATTAACGACGAGCACCAGATCGAACAGGTCGGTGAAAAACTGCGCGCGATGATGCCCTGGATTTCCGCAGGCAAAATGGTCGACAAAGCGAAAAACTGATCGACATGTAAGGTGGATCATGATCCACCTTACGCACCGAAAGGCCCGGGCACTGTCCGGGCCTTTTGTCTTGAAAAGGCCCCACCATGACCGCGCAACCCACACCAGCCAACTGGCTTTCCATCGCCCTTCTCGGATTGATCTGGGGCGCGACCTTCATGGTCGTTGCCATCGCGCTGGAAGGTTACGGCCCGCTGACCGTGGCCTGTGCCCGTACAACAGTCGGGGCGATTGCACTGCTGTTATTGATGCGAGTGTTGAACCGTCCTTTGCCGGTCTTTACTCCTGTGATGACCCGCTATCTGGTGGTCATTGGCCTGATGAACACCGCACTGCCCTTTGCCCTGCTCAGCTGGGGGCAGCAGTATGTGCCTTCCGCCTTTGCCGGTATCTCCATGGCCGCGCTGCCGCTCTTTGTGCTGCCGCTGGCGCATCTTTTCACCGACGAAAAGATGAGCCTGCGCAATACACTTGGCGTGATCATGGGCTTTATCGGGGCGACCGTCCTGATTGGCCCTGGCGTTCTGCGTATCGGCACAGGGTGGGAACCGCTGGGGCAAATCGCATGCGTCGCAGCCTCGGTATCCTATGCGGTGTCCAGTATCATGACCCGTCGCTGCCCGCCGATTGATCCGATCACAATGGCCGCACTCTTGCTGACGGTGGGTTCGGTCGCCTTGATCCCTGCGATGCTGCTCATCGAAGGGGTCCCCGCGATCGGGGACATGCGTCCGACCATTGCGATTATTTTCCTCGGCTTCATCCCGACAGCATTGGCGGCCCTGATCCGCGTAGCAACGATCCGATCAGCGGGCGCGATTTTCATGACACTGGTGAACTATCAGGTGCCACTCTGGTCGATGTTCTTTGGCGCAATCGTGCTCAGCGAGGTGCTGCCGCTGCGGTTCTTCGTGGCACTGGGGCTGATCCTCTTTGGCCTTGCCATCAGCCAGTGGAGCAATCTGCGCAAGCTGCTGTTGCGCTAGACCGCAGCCTCGACCTCGGCCACGATCCCTTCCACGACCTGCGCCAAGAGCGCATCATCCTCGCATTCCGCCATCACACGGATGAGTGGTTCGGTGCCCGACTTGCGGATCAACAACCGTCCTTTGCCTTGCAGCTTGGCCTCCGCATCGGCAATGGATTTCTGGACCATCTCTGCGCCCAGCGGGTCCTGGCCCGCCGCAAAGCGCACGTTCTTGAGCATCTGGGGCACAGTTTCAAAGCTCTTGGTCAGCGCGCTGGCAGGCAGTCCGGTTTCGATCATGGCGGCCAGAAATTGCAGGCCCGCCAGAAGACCATCACCGGTCGTTGCGTAATCGGTCATCACAATATGGCCGGATTGTTCGCCGCCAAGGTTCCAGCCATGCGCGCGCATCGCCTCAACCACATAGCGGTCACCGACAGCTGTGCGCTCAAGGCGCAAACCGCGCCCGTCCAGATACCGCTCAAGCCCGAGATTGGACATCACGGTTGCAACCAGAGTACCACCGTTCAGCCGCTCTTGATCCGCCCAGCGGCCCGCCATCAGCGCCATCAGCTGATCACCATCGGCGACCTCGCCGTTCTCATCCAGGATCATCACGCGGTCCGCATCGCCATCAAGGCAAATACCCACATGCGCGCCCTCGGCCACCACTTTTGCCGCAGCAGCAGCCGTGTTTGTCGAGCCGCAGCCTTCGTTGATGTTAAAACCATCAGGTGACACACCCATAGGGATCACCGTTGCGCCAAGTTCCCACAATACCTCGGGGGCGACGCGGTAGGCGGCACCATTCGCGCAGTCAATCACCACCTTCAGACCATCAAGCCGCATACCTGACGGAAATGTCGACTTGATCCGCTCGGCATAGCGGAAACGGCCATCGTCGATACGCTTGGCGCGCCCGATATTCTGCGCCTGCGCCGGTTCGATGGTCCCGCTGATAATCGCTTCAATCTCGGCTTCTGCCTCATCCGAGAGCTTGAAACCGTCAGGGCCAAAGAATTTGATCCCGTTGTCATGGTGCGGGTTGTGGCTGGCGGAAATCATGATGCCCAGATCGGCGCGCATAGACGTTGTCAAAAGGCCAACAGCCGGCGTCGGCACAGGCCCCAAGAGCAGTACGTTCATGCCCGTGCTGGTCAGACCGGCGGTCAACGCGTTTTCAAACATATAACCGGACAAACGCGTGTCTTTGCCAATCACCACGCGGTGCCCGTTGGACCCGTCATTGCGAAAATAGCGCCCTGCAGCGGCACCGATCTTGAGCGCCATTTCTGCGGTCATGGGAAAGGTATTTGCCTTGCCGCGCACACCGTCGGTGCCAAAGAGTTTCCGTGTCATGTCATTGCCGCCCCGCCAATTGCCCATTCCAAGTCTAGTGCTTGCTTTGTTGCGAAGATATCGTGAACGCGCAAGATTTGCACGCCCCGCCTTGCGGCAAAAAGAGCGACTGCCACAGATCCGCTCACGCGGTCCGATGCGTCCTTGCCGCCGCCGATTGTTCCGATAAACCGCTTGCGCGACGCGCCCAGCAGCACCGGACAGCCAAGCGCGTGGAAAAGTGCGATACCGCGCAAGAGGGTCAGGTTGTGTTCAAGCGTTTTGCCAAACCCGATCCCGGGGTCCACGACGATCTGGTCACGCGCAATCCCTGCGGCCACAGCGGCCTCAACCCGCGCGCTGAGGAAGTCATAAACATCGAGCAGCACATCATCATAGGTGGGATCGTTCTGCATCGTCTCGGGCGACCCTTTGGCATGCATGACACAAACCGGAACTCTGGCTTCGGCGGCGACCTCGGCCAGTTTCGGATCAAAGGTAAAGGCCGCCACATCATTGATCAGGGTCGCGCCCGCCTCAACTGCCGCCAATCCCACGTCGGATTTGCGCGTATCAATCGAGATCGGCACATTGCTCTGCGCGCGAATGGCTGCAATCACAGGGGCTGTCCGCCCGATTTCCTCGGCAATCTGCACCTCGGCCGCACCGGGACGTGTGCTTTCTCCGCCCACATCGATGATCTCGGCGCCCTCTTCTTGCATGGCCAGCGCATGTGCCAGCGCAAGGTCGGGCGCATCAAACTGTCCGCCATCGGAGAAGCTATCGGGCGTGACATTCAAAATACCCATGATACGCGGGCCAGTCATCGCCATACCCGCGACAGGCGTGCGCGCGCGTGTCAGGTTTTCCAGCACTTCTGCAGGCACGTCGCCCGCAGGAATGGACCGGACACCGCCGCCGCGCGTGTGAACCGCAACGGTATCAAACCAGCACAGACCACCCGCCAGTGGAAAGCTTTGGGGTGTCGGCGTTTCACCGAAGCGCGCAATCGGGCGATAATATTGGGTCATGACAGGTCAAAGGTCTCTGATGGAACGGCACGGACAGGCACTTCCGTTTGCGGCGCAGGCTGGCCGATGACAAGCAATTCCTTCGCCTGCATCTCGTCGGCAAACCATGCCACGAGGGCTACGGCATCGCGCGGACTTGCAGAGGGACCATCAACCGCATCAAGAACGATCTTCGAGGGGGCCCAAATACAGATCTGGCCATTCTTCATTGCCCAATCCAGTTCCGTCCGCGAATTGACAACCATGCAGCGGCGGTCGCGCGCGGCCAAACTCCATGCATTTTGTTCGATCGCCAGCAGATCAATACGGCGTTGCGCAAGGGCATTATCCGCCTGGGGCGCGGGCACGTCAGCAGGTCCGACGCAAAGGATGAGCGGCGCGTCCATTGCTGCCAACTGGTCAATCCAATCCCCGATCTGCGGGCTTTCTATCGCGGCGTTCGACAAATAGACGATGCGCGGATGCGGAGCGGCCACATGAGTCTGCCCACCCGGATCGACACCATCGCGCGCACGGACGATCTCGACCCCGAGCGAGAACGGACCGCGGTCCAGTTTCTCGATCCGTACGAAAACTCGTTCTGCCTGAGGCTCGAGCAGAATGCGCTCAGCCACGCGCGCCGCGAGCGTTTCAAGCAGATTGATCCGCTCGGCTTCCAGCTCGTTGCTGATCGCTTCGGTCACCTTGTCGTAAGACAAAATTCGGTCGACATCGTCATCAATCGGCCCGCTGAGCGGCAACACCTCGACGACAACATTGAAGCGGACACGCTGCAGGGTCCCGCGCTCTTGTTGAAACGCACCAATCTCGACTTCGACCACATAGTCGCGGAGCGAAATGCGATCATAAGGGATGCTGCTGCTGGCCTCTGCCCTCTCGCTTGGGTGGGCAAAGGCAAGGCGGATATCATCAGTCATGGGGGCGTCCAACACGTCAAGTTACCCGTGTGGGATACAAGGGCCGACGCGGTGCGGCAAGCGTCAGGCGCGACGCTCGTCCGCAATCATGCGACTTACATTGATGCCGTGCGCACAGGCTGGCGATAGAAGTAATGGAACCCGATGGAAGCAGTACGCGGAAAACGCTGTGCCCAAGAAGGATTGACAGCTTTGGTATGGTAGTGTGTCGCACCACCGGTCAATGCGCGCGGTGCACCATCAATCAACATACGGGCGACCTTACCGACACGCTCCCACGAACGGAGCTCGGCAATCACTTCGGGTTTGCCATCACATGTATAGGTAAATTGGCAAGCGTAGCGGCGGCCTGTACCCTGATTGATCACGGCGCAAAGCGAATCCGGATAGGCACTGCTGTCAACGCGGTTCATGATGACTTCGCCAACTGCGAACATCCCGCGGACAGATTCGCCACGTGCTTCGAAGTAGAGAGCTTCAGCCAGACATTGCCATTCTGATCCGCCATCTGCGGCAGGCAACTCGGCCAGATAGTCACGATCATAGACCAGTCCGGTCTGTGTCTCGACGCCACGCTCTTGTGCAGGCGGCAGACTGGTCAACATGCTCAAACGGCTGTCAGGCACGACCGATAAAGCCTGACGTTCTTGACCCAGGATGGCTTCCAAACGGCTTGCCATCACTTCATCTGCAAAGGCTGATGTTGCCCCAACAGAAATAACTGCCGCAAAACATGCGGCGATAATCGCCTTCAATACAGTCATTTTTCCCACCCAGGAAACTTCGCGGGTTAGCTCCGCGCCAGCGCGGCAGTCTTTAGGGGAAACAACCGCGAAGGTCTACCCCTTGGGCCCGAACGGTCCAAAACCGGCAAGATTACGCACAGGGTGCAGCCTTATCGACACAATATGCAGTGGATTGCCGCGCTTTCACCACTAAATGCAGCGTTGTATTAAGGTGACACCTTATCGGCCAAAGCGAGCTGCGCCGCCGTCAGGCGCGCCACCGGCACCCGGAAAGGGGAGCAGGAAATGTAATCGAACTGCTGGGCACGACAGAACGCGATCGCCGAACGATCACCCCCATGCTCGCCGCAAAGCGACAAGACAACATCGCTGCGGCCCAACCGGCCACGCGCCGCGCCGATAGAAATCAATTCGCCCACACCTTCGATATCAAGCGTATGGAACGGGTCTTCGACATAGACGCCCTGCTGCACATAAGACGACATGAAGCGGCCCGCATCGTCGCGTGACAGACCATAGGTCATCTGGGTCAGGTCATTGGTACCAAAGGATAAAAATTCGGCATGCTCGACAATGTCCTGTGCGCGCAGTGCCGCACGCGGGGTCTCAACCATGACGCCGAGCCGATAAGTGAAATCCGCTTTGCTTTTCGCCCTGACAGCGTTTGCTACCCCGGTGATCCGCGCCTTTTGCAACTCGACTTCGCGCATGGCACTGACAAGCGGGATCATGATCTCGACATTGATCGAGATGCCTTTCTTCCCGACAGCCACCAAAGCCTCAAAGATGGCACGGGTCTGCATGTCGTAAATCTCGGGAATAGCGATTCCCAGACGCACGCCCCGCATTCCCAGCATCGGGTTATATTCTGCCAGCGCATCAATCCGCTCGATCACATCCGGCAGCGGCAAGGCCACTTGCTCGGCCAGATCACGCATGCCTGCCTTATCGGAGGGCAGAAACTCGTGCAGCGGTGGATCAAAAAGGCGCACGCACACGTTCTTGCCTGCCATGATCTCGAAGAGGGCCTGAAAATCGGCGCGCTGCATCGGCAAAAGGCGGTCGAGCACCTCTTTGCGGTCGTCGCTTTCTTCGGCAAAGATCATCTCGCGCATCACGCCAAGACGGTCGCCTTCAAAGAACATATGCTCGGTGCGGCACAGCCCGATACCTTCGGCGGCAAAGTTGCGGGCGGTTTGCGCGTCGGCGGGGGTGTCGGCATTGGCGCGCACCCCGATGTCGCGAAAATCATCAGCCCATTCCAGCAAGGTCTGGAAGGCGCCATCAAGAGCGGCTTCCAGCATAGGCGGCTCACCGGCCAGAACCTGACCACGGCTGCCATCCACCGTAATGATGTCACCCGCCCTGAACTGCCGCCCGTCCGGGGCCGTAATTACACCATTCTTGCGGTCAATCGTCAGGTCAGACGCCCCCACAACGCAAGGCAAACCGATCCCCCGCCCGATCACAGCGGCGTGGCTGGTGACCCCGCCCCGCATCGTCAGGACCGCATGGGCGGCATGCATGCCGCGAATGTCCTCCGGCGTGGTTTCGCGCCGCACCAGAACGCAGGCCTCGCCGCGCGCGGCACTGGCTTGCGCCTCGTGCGCGGTCAGGACAATCCTGCCCGTGGCCGCACCAGGGCTTGCCGCGATCCCGCCGACGATCACGTCACGTTTTGCATCCGGATCAACCTGCCTGTGCAACAGCTCTGACAGGGCTGACGGCTGCACGCGCATCACCGCCTCTTCGCGGGGGATCACACCGTCTTCGGCCAAGGCCACGGCGATCCGCACCGACGCGCGTGAACTGCGCTGGACGCGCACGGCATCCAAAATCTGCAGGACACCGTCTTGCAGCGTGAACTTGATTTCCATCTCTTCGCGCAACCGGCGGCGGCAGATATCGCCGTATGAAACAAGCTGGGCGTATTGATCGGGGCAGATATCCTCAAGTGCCGGACCACGCGCGTCACGCGTCAGATACAGCGCGCCCTCGGCATCGGGGCCAAGATCATAGGCGTCGCTTCTGCTGGCGCTGAGGTAGCGGCCAATAATCTTGGGCGCGCCGGATGTGGAATCCACAAACTGCATCACACCCTGACCACATTCGCCCTGCCCTGTCCCCAAGGCCATCGCCTGCACGACAAGCCCGAGACCTGCATTGGCCGGTGCCCCCTTGGCCTGCCGCAGCAGTCGCGCGGTGGTCCCATCCCACGCACGGGCCATGGAACGCAGCACTTCGGCCAGTTGCACAGCGGGGTCCTGCGGGAAGGGTTCGTCTGTCTCGATCTCGAAGGTATCGAGCATCGTCTTGAGACTGGCGGCATCGGCCACATCGGGCAGGTAGAATTCATCCGGATCAAGGCGCGCCACATGGATCGCGTAGGACTGGACAAAACGCAGGTAGAGTTTCGTTGCGGCTGCGGCCCCGATCCGCTGGGTCAGTTCGGCAAGGCGCGCATCATTCATCCCCACATTCAGGATCGCACTTGGGCCACCCCAGTCGGGGTCCTGACTGGAGGGGCGCACGGACAGAAGCGGGGCATCGCCAAAGGGCGCCAGCAAGGTGTCCATATCGGGCAGATTGCCAATTGCCGCCGCGTGGACCGCATCGAATGACAAAGCGACCGTCACAGGCACCGGCATATCCAGACGCACCAGCCGTTGCAGACACTTCGCCCGCCCGCCATGGACCGAAGCCTTCATGGCCGCAGTTGGCGTGATAAGCGTCAATGGCCCGTATGTTGACTGTTGCTGCACTGCGGCACCGATTTATTGTTCACCTGCAGCATAGAAGGAAATCCGGCCCACTGTACACATAACTTTACAGATTTTGTGTCTAGCCTTCGATTTTTGTCAAATCAGCGACGCTGAGGCAGATATTTCTGATGCGTGACAACAGGTTAAGGCGATTGCGCCGCAAAATCTCGCTGTCGGCGTTTACCTGCACGTCGGTGAAAAAAGCATCAATCGGCGCGCGGAGTGCTGCCATAGCATGCATTGCGGTGCTGAAATCCTCGGCTTCCATCGCGGGGGCGATCTTTGCATCCGCAGCATCAAGGGCCGCGAAAAGCGCCTTTTCGGCGGCGTCTTCGGCGAATTTGACGTCCGCACCAAAGGAATATTCCACCCCGTCCTTTTCCTCGGCCTGGGTCAGGATGTTATTCGCGCGCTTGAACCCCTGAATGAGGTTTTCGCCGTCATCGGTGGCGAGGGTTTCGGCCAGCGCCTCTGCCCGTTTGACCAGCAGCGTCAGGTCATCATTGCCCGGCATCGCGATGCAAGCGTCGATGATGTCGTGGCGGATGCCTTTGTCTTTGAGGAATACCTTGAGACGGTCGTGGAAGAAGGAGAGGAGGTCGGCTTTCCAGTATGACGGCAATATGCGCTGGGTAGCATCAATAACTCGTTCGCCATCTTTTACGAAGGTCAGGCTGTAACTATTTTCCGCTATGAATTTGTCAGCGTCAGGAGTCTGCACACAAAGAACGCTGAATTCATTTCCACCATCTACGTCAGGAAAGGCGGAAAACATCCCATGATTTACTCTAACTTTGTCTAAACCGTACTCATTTTCACGCTCTTCAGGCCGATCAAGTACAAAGAAGTTATAGCATTCATTGAGGGCTGACATATGCTTCTTCCACCAAGCATTGATTATCTCATCTATGCTTAGCGCGGTTCTGTTCTCGACTACTAACCGAATAACTCCGAGCGCAGCGCGGCGCAGCGCAAAAGGGTCCTTGCTCCCTGTCGGCTTCTCGTCAATTGCCCAGAAGATGCTTAGCGTATCGATCTTATCGGCCAGTGCCACTGCTACAGATACTGGCCCAGTTGGCACATCATCTGACGGCCCAAGCGGCGAATAGTGTTCTTCGCATGCCGCTGGTACACCATCATCGTGGCCCGCAGCCTGCGCATAGTAACGTCCCATCAGGCCCTGAAGCTCTGGAAACTCATAGACCATCTCAGACGCCAGATCCGCCTTGGCGATTCGTGCGGCTTCTTCGGCCAGATCAGGCTTGGCACCCACATGGGGCGCGATTTCGCGCGACAGCGATGCTATGCGTTCGATCCGCTCGGCCTGCGAGCCCAATTTATTGCCGATTTTGGCGTGGAAGGTCACGTTGGCGAGTTGATCGGTCCAGGCTTTCATCCCCTGCCGTTCGACCGTGCGCAGATCGTTTTCCCAGAAGAATTTTGCGTCCGACAGGCGCGCGGACAGCACCTTTTGATTGCCCGCCAGAATGGTGGCACCGTTGTCGGCGGTTTCCATGTTGGCGACGGTCACGAAACGTTCGATCCGGCCGGTCTTGGGGTTGCGCACGGAAAAGAATTTCTGGTGCTCTTTCATCGAGGTTTGCAGTACCTCGGGCGGCAGGCCAAGGAAGGCGTCATCAATCCGGCCCAGCAGGACCACAGGCCATTCCACCAGCCCCGCAACCTCGGCCAGCAGACCACGGTCCTCGACCACCTCAAGCCCCAGCGCAAAGGCCTGATGGGTGGCGTCATGCCAGATCGCCTCGGCCCGTTCGTCGGCGCGCAGGACCACATTGGCGCGCTTCAACTTCGCCTCGTAGTCATCGAAATTCGTGACGGTAAATGCATCTGGCGAAAGGAAACGATGCCCGCGCGTGGTGTTGCCCGATGTGATCCCGTCCACATCCAGCGGCACGATCTGCGCGCCCGCCTCGTCACTGAGGATGCACAGGATGGAATGCAGCGGGCGCACCCATTTCAGCGGGCCATCACCCCAGCGCATGGACTTGGGCCAAGGGAAGTTGCGCACCGTGTTTTCCAACACCTCCGCAATGATATCCGCCGCCATCCGCCCCGGTTTTTCGATCACAGCGAAATAGGTTTGGCCCTTCTTGTCGTCGCGCACCTCTAGGTCTTCGCGGGCCACGCCTGCACCGCGCAAAAAGCCCTCGATTGCCTGATCCGGCGCACCCACTTTGGGGCCTTTGCGCTCTTCGCGGACCGCTTTGCTTTCCGCCGTCAGCCCCTCGATCGACAGTGTCAGGCGGCGGGGCGTCGAAAAGGCGGCTGCACCCGCATAGGTCAGCCCTGCCTCGACCAGACCGTCCGTCACCAGCTTGCGCAGGTCGTCGGCGGCGCGGGTTTGCATCCGCGCGGGGATTTCTTCGGAAAAGAGTTCAATCAGAAGATCAGGCATCACTCGGTGCTTTCTGGAATTGGGGGGCAGTCTTCGGGCGGGCGGTTGCCGTCAAAGACAACCTCGCCGCATTCATTGATCTGGTGCCACGCATAACCCCGCCCGTCGGGGTAAATGGCAACAATCCGGTCGATCCCGTATACGATGTTTTCAACGCCCATGAAGGCAATGGCATCGGTGCGCAGGTCTGCCCCGATCTGGGCTGCATCAAAGCAATCGAACCAGCGGGGTGCCACACGCGGTTCGGCGTTATCTACGATTTCAAACGTCTCTGTCAGCATCGCAAGGCTGAGCGTGGTTTCAAAGCAGGCCCGGTAGCGCAGCGGGCTGCTGATCGCGTCGATGCCTTGGAAGTTTTCCACGACAATCGGTTCGGCCTCACCGGTGCTGACGGAGGTCAGGCGCACGGCGTCACCGCTTGCCTGCACCTCATCATAATAGGCATAGACCTGCTGGTAGTAGAGCACGCCCCCCAGCACAGCCGCCGCCAGAAGCATGCCCACAATGAAAACTCTCGCTATCACGCCGCCGCCCCGCCTGCTTCGGTTTGCACGAAGGCGTCGGCACAGGCCTTAGCCAGCGCCCGAACCCGTCCGATATAGGCCTGCCGTTCGGTCACCGAAATCACGCCCCGCGCGTCAAGAAGGTTAAAGACGTGGCTTGCCTTGATGCATTGGTCATAGGCGGGGTGCACCATGATGATTTTCGCGCCTGTCTTGGGGTCCGTCGCGGGGGCGTCCAAGATGCGCTGGCACTCGGCTTCGGCATCGACAAAGTGCTGCAAGAGCACGGCAGTGTCAGCCACGTCAAAGTTCCAGCGCGAATATTCCTGCTCGGTCTGTTTGAAGATATCGCCATAGGTCAGCGGGATCGGCGTTTGCGGGTCGTTGAAGGGCATGTCCATGACGTGATCGACGCCTAGCACATACATCGCCAGACGTTCCAGACCATAGGTCAGCTCGCCCGAGACCGGTTTGCAGTCATGCCCGCCGACCTGCTGGAAATAGGTGAACTGGCTGACTTCCATGCCGTCACACCAGACTTCCCAGCCAAGACCCCATGCCCCAAGCGTGGGGCTTTCCCAGTCGTCCTCGACAAAGCGGATGTCGTGCAGGGTTGCATCAATCCCGATCGCCTCAAGCGAGCCAAGATAGAGGTCCTGCATGTCAGGCGGCGAGGGTTTGATCAGCACCTGATACTGGTAATAGTGCTGCAACCGGTTGGGGTTTTCACCATAGCGCCCATCGGTCGGACGGCGTGATGGCTGCACATAGGCTGCCGCCCAAGGCTTGCTGCCCAGAGCGCGCAGGGTCGTGGCAGGGTGGAATGTGCCCGCCCCCACTTCCATGTCGTAAGGTTGCAGGATCGCACAGCCTTTGCTCGCCCAATATGTCTGGAGCCGCAGGATGATTTCCTGAAAACTGCGTGGTTTGTCTGCCATCTCAAAACCCTTCAAGTGCTTTGTGCGCTCAATAGGGTGCTGGGCCGACAGGGTCAATTGGGCAACGCCTGCGGATTTTTTTAAGCGTGAATACGCGGTTTGCCCAGAGTTTGGCTTGCACAGCAGCGTATTGGCCGCCACCACAAGCGAAAGGCTTTTTACTTCCGAGGTTTTCCATGTTCAGGGCTTTCGTCGTAGCACTCATCATTTTCGTTTTGGCCGGGCAGGCTCAGGCACAGGACCGCTATTGGGTTCAGATCGAGGCGCGCCAGACACTGACCGAGGCGAGCGAGCGCGCACGTTTTTACGCGCGGCGGTTCAGCGATGTTGAGGGATATTATCTGGGGCGCGGCTTCTATGGCATTGTTCTAGGGCCCTATAGCGAAAGTCTTGCCCGCGCCGAGTTGTCCCGCTTGCTGAGCAGCGGACAAATCCCCTCTGACAGCTACCTGCAAAACGGACGCCGTTTCGAGCAGCAGTTCTGGCCCATTGGCGGCGCGCAAGCATCCAATGTGTCAACCACACCGGACCGCGCACCAGAGCTACCTGCCCTGCCGCAGGTGGACGTGACCGCACCCGAAGAAACACTCAGCGAGGCCCGCGCATCCGAGGCTGCCTTGCCGCGTGAGGCGCGTGAGGAAATGCAATTGGCACTGCGGTGGGCCGGGTTCTACAATTCAGCGATTGATGGCGCATTCGGGCGCGGCACACGCAGTGCCATGGCTGCTTGGCAGAGCGCTTATAATCAAGAGCCGACGGGGGTTCTGACGGCCCGCCAGCGTGCGCTGCTATTGTTGCAATACAATGCTGTGATCGCCGATCTGGATATGCAGCTTGTGCGTGACAATGCCGCAGGCATTCAAATGCAACTGCCTACGGCTGCGGTGGCTTTCACAGAGTATCAGCCACCCTTTGCGCAATACGATGGTCAGGGTGAGCTCTCTGCCGCGCGGGTGCTGATGATCTCGCAAACGGGTGATGCGGGGCGTCTGAGAGGGCTCTATGAGGTCTTGCAGGTTCTCGACATCATGCCGACCGAGGGACCGCGCAGTTTGCAGGGCAATAGCTTTTCCATTGAAGGCATCGGCGACGGTGTCCATTCCTATGCCACTGCCAGCTTGCAGGACGGCGAGATCAAGGGCTTTGTGCTGGTCTGGCCCGCAGGTGACGACCGGCGTCGTGCGCGGGTGCTGGATCTGATGAATTCCAGTTTCGCACGGCTGGACGGCACGCTTGATCCGAACCTTGTGCCCGCCAGTGAGGATCAGGCCATAGATATGATCGCAGGGCTTTCGGTGCGGCAGCCGAAACTGTCACGGTCCGGGTTTTATGTATCAAGCGAGGGTCTGGTCGTGACGACCCCCGAAGCGCTCGACAGCTGCGTGCGGATCACCTTTGACCGCGATACAGAGGCCGAAGTGCTGGCCAGCGACCCCGCTCTCGGCTTTGCGCTCCTGCGCCCGCTTGAGGCCTTGTCCCCTATCGAAGTCGCTGCGTTCCAACCGCGGACACCGCGCCTGAAAGATCCGGTGGCAGTGGCGGGCTATCCCTTCAACGGCGCCCTGAATGCACCGACACTGACCTTCGGCACGCTGGAAGATATCCGCGACCTGACGGGTGATGACCGGATCGCGCGCCTCTCGGTCGCCACCCAGCCCAGCAATGCGGGCGGTCCTGTACTGGATCAGGGCGGCAATGTGCTGGGCATGCTGTTGCCCCGCAATGGCGATGGCGGTCAGACCTTGCCTGCGGACGTGCAATTCGCGCTGGATGCCGCGTTGATCGCGGCGACGCTTGAGACGCTGAACATCACGCCTGAGCGCAATGATGCAGGCCCTGCCCTGTCAGCCCATGCACTGACCGAAAAAGCCGCGAATGTCACCGTGTTGGTGAGCTGCTGGTAAGCGCGATATCCGACATGACCCGAATGACAGTCGGGCCTTTTGTGGCAAGGGCCGTTTGAACAGCCGCTTTGAATGCGTCCAGATCTGCAGGCTGGATTGCTGCGGCGCCGTAGGCCTCTGCCAGCTTGAGGAAATCAGGGTTGCGCTGGATCACCGCGTTCGGCGCGATCTGGGCGCGCACCATGCTGTCCTCGATTTCTCCTAACTTGCCGTTGTCCCAGATGATAATCGGCAGCGTTAATTCCAGCTCAACCGCGACGGCCAGTTCCTGCACGGTGTATTGAAAGCCATAGTCGCCGAGAACGGCGATAACAGGTTGGTCGCCAACCCCGATCTTGCCGCCGATCGCCGCGGGCAACGCGTAACCCAGTGTGCCAAAACCGTAAGGGTGGTGCCAGTGGCCGGGGCGGTCCATCGGATAGACCTCTTTGGCGGCATAGGCGAATTGGGTCATGTCGGAGAAGAACATGGTGTCGGCAGGGACGGCTTCTTTGAGCGCATCCGCGACAGGCAGGATACCGGGCCGTTCGGCATCAAGCTCGGCCCGCCATCTGGCACGGGTGGATCTGACCTCTTCGGCAGTCCATGTGGTCTTTTTGACGCCTTCCATCTGGATCAGGCTTTCGGTCAGATGCGCACTGGCATCGGCAAGGATGCGGGTGTCGGCATTGTGGCGGTCTGAAAGGCTCTCTGGGTCCAGATCAATCCGGACCAGCGGTGCCGTATGGCCCAGATGATCGCGCCACAGATCGACCTCGCTCAACCGCGTGCCGACAGCGACCACAAGATCGGCCGAGGCGATCACGGCCTCGCTTCCGGCGCGGGCAAGCGTTGCGCCAAAGTGCAGCGGGCTGTCATCGGGAATGATCCCGCGTCCGGCGTAGGTCGTGAAAGAGGCCGCATTCAAACGCTGAAAATGCGGCATCCAGCGCTCCACGCCATGCGCCGCACCACCGCCAAAAATAAAGAGCGGGCGCTTGGACGCGTTCAGTCGGTCGATCAGGGAAATTCGCTGCAGGGGTGCCGCTTCGGGGCGGCAGGGCCATTCATCCGCACGCTCTGGCGAGGGGGCGGCATTGGCTTCGAGCTGCGCGATCGGGACCTGGATGTGTTTGGGCGATGGCACCCCGGTCGAAAGTTCGGTCAGTGCGCGGTCGATCAACTGATAGCTCGCCTCGGCCGACCGCGCAGTGACGGACCAGTCGCAAACGGTCGCCGCAGCACCTTCCTGATCTTTCATCTGGTGCAACTGGCCGCGTTTGGCCTCGGTCTCATCCAGCACCGACGAAATCACCAGCATCGGCACGCTATCGGAATAGGCCTGCCCCATGGGCGTCATGATGTTGCAGAGGCCCGGGCCCGAGATCACATAGGCCACCCCCACCTTGCCCGTCGCACGGGCATAGCCATCGGCCATGAAGCCCGCACCCTGTTCGTGACGCGCCAGCACATGGGTGATCCCCGCCTCTTCGATCCCGCGATACATTTCCTGATTATGCACGCCGGGGATGCCGAAGATCGTATCGACCCCACGATCCCTGAGCATATGTGAAATTTGCGCACCAAGGGGACGTGTCGTCATCAGTTTCTCCAGAATTTGATGGTCAGGATGGTCAGCACGACCATGATTTCCAAGCGCCCCACAAACATGGCAATCGCCAATATCCATTTCGCCGTATCGTTGATGTTCGCATAGTTGCCTGCCGGCCCGATCTCGGTCCCAAGCCCCGGACCGATGTTGGCAATGGCTGCGGCAGCCCCCGAAACCGACGTGATGAAATCGAGCCCTGTCAGCCCCAAGAGAACTGACGTGGCCCCGAGCGCCAAGATGAATGCGACAAGGAAGGCGATCACAGAATTAAGAATGTCCTCACTGATCGGACGCCCGTCATAGCGCGGTGTGAAAACCCCATGAGGTGAATGGATTTGCCGTATCTGGCTTTTGATGGCGGCAAAGACCAACTGATACCGGAACACTTTGATGGAACAGGAGGTCGAGCCCGCGCAGCCGCCAATCAAACCAATCAGAAAAAACAACACAACAGGGAAGGTTCCCCATGTCATGTAATCCGCACTGGAATAGCCGGTCCCTGAAATGATTGACGTTATGTTAAACAGCGCTTCACGAAATGCGATCTCTGACATCACGCCTTCGCGTCCCCAGACCCATGACGTCATCAGCAGAACCGTGACGAGCACAATCCACAAAAACGTGTGAATCTGCGTATCCCGCCAGAGCGGCTGTGCGGTGCCGGCAATCAGTTGAACGTAGCGCACAAACGGCAATGCCGCGAGCAGCATGAAGACGGAGCCTACATAGTGGGCACCTGCCCCGTAAAGCCCGAAAGAGGCATCAGAATTCGCCATGCCACCGGTCGAGACCGTGGTCATCGCATGGACAATGGCATCGAAAGGCACCATGCCGGTGACAGAGTAAGCCAGCGCGCAGCTGATAGTCAGGATAATATAAATCACGGAAATACGGCTTGCGATCTGACCTGCTCGGGGCAGGATTTTTCCCATCGTATCAAATGCTTCTGACCGGAAGATCTGCATGCCACCCACGCGTAGTTCGGGCAGAAAGACCATCGCGACCACAATGATCCCGACCCCGCCCAGCCATTGCAGGATACCGCGCCAGAGCTTGAGCCCGTCAGGCAGGTTTTCGATCCCCGTCAAGACGGTGGCCCCCGTGGTGGTCAGGCCAGACATCGCCTCAAAAAAGGCGTTCGTGAAACTGGCGTCTGTCGCACCCAGCACAAAGGGGATCGCCCCGAAAACGGGCAACATCAGCCAGACAAGCGACGTCAGCAGAAAGGTTTGCCGCAGGCTCAGCCCTTCGGACACGCCGTTTGCACAGGCAAGCGCAATCAGACCTCCGGTCACGATCGTGATGACCGCGCTTTCGAAGAAGACAAACCAATGTCCATTGCCTGCCAGCAAATCAATCGCCAATGGGACCAGCATGGTCAGGCCAAGCGATGCCACAAGCAGACCGATCACATATCCCACGGGGCGTAAATCAACCATGCAGGCAGCGTTGTCCTGCCCTCTCGCCGGTGTCAAGAACACCACAGCGATATTCGCGACAGACTGTCGCTTGAAAGCCCGAACCCGCGGCTTAGCTCTGAGCCATGTTTGATCCCACTTATGCCGCAGCCCTGTCCCGCCTGAACGCCTTTGCCCCAAAAGCGGGGCGCGATTATGCGGGCAAACGCAACTATGATAACATCGCGCATGTGTCGGCCCTGTCGCCCTATATCCGGCACCGGATGATCACCGAAGAAGACGTGCTCAAAACCGTTCTGGCCCGCCATAGCGCCACTGCGGCAGAAAAATTCATCCAAGAGGTCTATTGGCGCACCTATTGGAAGGGCTGGCTTGAATTGCGCCCTGCCGTCTGGGACATGTACCGCGCCGATCTGAACGGGGCATTAAACCGCATCCAGACAGAAAGCGGGTTGCGGCAGGATTGGGAGGCGGCCTGCAAAGGTGAGACCGGCATTGAGTGCTTCGACCACTGGGCGCGGCAGTTGGCGGATACCGGATATCTGCATAATCACGCGCGGATGTGGTTTGCCTCGATCTGGATTTTCACACTGCGCCTGCCATGGACTTTGGGCGCGGATTTTTTCATGCGGCACCTGCTGGATGGCGATCCGGCCTCGAATACCCTCTCTTGGCGTTGGGTGGGCGGGTTGCAGACGGTTGGGAAAACGTATCTGGCGCGACCTGACAATATTGCGAAATACACCGAAGGGCGGTTCGATCCCAAGGGCCTTGCGACTTTTGCGGCACCGCTAGAGGGACCACCCGCGCCGCCGCGCGGGGCTGTACCTGTGTCGGATAGCTATGATCCCGCATTACGCACGGGGCTTTTGATCACTGAAGAAGACCTGTCACCGGGATGGCTGGCCCATCAGTTTCAGCCCTGCGCAGTGGCGATGGTGCAAACGACCGCCGCGCGCAGCCCTTTGACCGTGAGCGCGCGTGTCACAGCCTTTGTGGCTGATGCACAAAAAGATGCAGCAGCGCGCTATGCCGACAAACTGGGGTCAATCGCGCAGGTCACGCCCGAAACTGTGGCGGATTGGGCGGCGGCGCATAACATCGAGCAAATCGTCACCCCCTACATTCCAACCGGCCCGACGCGTGATGCGCTGAAGGATGTCCGTCTCTGCCAAATCATCCGGCCTTATGATAGTGCCGCCTGGCCGCATGCCACACACGGGTTCTTCCGGTTCAAGGATAGAATTCCCTCTCTGCTGGGCGACATCAAGGGTTTGCGCCTTGCGTAAATGACGCGACGACACAGCCCATTGCACGGTACAAATATCTGACCTAAACTAAACTATCCAGTTCATATTTGGAGCATTAACATGGCCACCCGCCTTACGATCAACGGCACCGCACATGACGTGGATTTACCTGAAAATGTGCCTCTGCTTTGGGTTTTGCGCGACGAGATCGGGCTGACGGGTACCAAGTTTGGCTGTGGCGTGGCCGCCTGTGGCGCCTGCACTGTGCATATTGACGGCGAGGCGGTCCGCTCATGTCAGGTGGCTTTGGCCGATGTCTGGGGCGAGGTGACAACGATCGAAGGGCTTGGCACACCTGACGCGATGGCCACGATCCAGCAGGCATGGGTCGATCATCAGGTGGCACAATGCGGCTATTGCCAATCGGGCCAGATCATGAACGCGGCGGCCCTTCTGGCGCAAACGCCCCAGCCGACAGATCAGGACATTGACGACGCGATGCAGGGCAATCTTTGCCGCTGCGGCACGTATCCCCGTATCCGCGCGGCGATCAAAGATGCCGCCCAGCGTCTGGCAGAGGAGACATAAGATGGGCCGTATCAAGACAATCGCCCGCCGGACGTTCCTGATCGGCTCTGCCGCGATCGTGGGTGGTGCCGCATTTGGCATCTACCAGATCAACAAGGACGCGCCGAATCCGCTCGTGGCTGGCGATGGTGAGGCGACACTGAACCCTTTCGTGCTGATCACCCGTCACGGCGTCACCCTGATCGCGCCCCGCGCGGAAATGGGCCAGGGGGTGCAGACCACGCTGGCGGCACTCGCCGCCGAGGAACTCGACGTGGCATGGGAAGACATCACCGTGCTGCACGGCCCACCGGCGCAGGCCTATTACAACTCGGTCTTCCTTGGCATGGCGATCCCGGGCGCGCATTATAAAGACACGCCGTTCAAGCACGCGATGCGCGAACAGGTGGGCAAGGTGGGCAAATTGCTGGACTTGCAGGCGACCGGCGGATCAACATCGATGAAGGATTTTTACGAGCGGATGCGCCATGCGGGCGCGTCGGCGCGTGAGGCGCTGAAACTGGCGGCAGCAGAACGGCTTGGCGTACCTGCCAGCGACCTGCAGACCGAAAACAGCAACGTGATCGCCCCCGACGGCACGACAATCGCCTATGGTGAACTGGCCGAGGCGTTGCGTGAAATCACTCCCCCTGACGTGGAATTGCGTGACCCTGCAACGTGGAAATATCTGGGCAAATCCATGCCCCGCGTGGACATGGTTGGAAAAGTTACCGGAACGGCTAAGTTTGCGACTGACACCCGTTTGGACGGCATGAAATTTGCCACCGTCCGCATGAGCCCGACGCGTGCGGGGATGGACAGCTATGATGACAGCGCCGCCCGCGACATGGACGGGGTCGAGGCGATTGTGGATCTGGGCGACGGGATCGCGGTGATTGCCAGCAATACATGGCTTGCGATGCAGGCGGCCGATGCCGTGGATATCACATGGACGCCTGCGAACTACCCAGCCGACACCGACGCATTGCGCGCGGCGATTGCTGCATCTCTCGATGAAGATGCCGACAGTATGGTGCGCGATGATGGCGACGTCACAAGCGCCGTGGAAGGCACTGAAATTGCGGCAGAATACTATGTGCCCTGGCTTGCCCATGCGACAATGGAACCGATGAGTGCGACAGCCCTCTTTACCGGTGACAAGCTTGAGGTCTGGTCGGGCAATCAGGCACCCACGATGATCCGCGATGCCTGTGCAAAGGCTGTGGGTCTGACACCGGAACAGGTGACGCTGCACACAACCTATCTGGGTGGCGGTTTCGGGCGCCGTGGCGAGATGGACTTCTCGGTGCTTGCCGCGCGCATTGCCGCCGCAATGCCTGGCACGCCGATCCGAATGATCTGGAGCCGTGAGGAAGACATGCGGCGCGATTTTTACCGGCCCGCGGCCATCGCGCAGTTCCGCGGTGTGGTGCAGGATGGCAAAGCGGTGTTGCTGGACGGCAAGATCGCAGCACCTTCGGTCTTCCACAACTCATCACTGCGCCAGACCGGTGCAGCCCCCCCCGGCCCTGACCGTCTGCATGTGGAAGGGGCCGCCGACCAACCCTATGCGATCCCGCATTTCCGCATTGCCGGTCACCTGACAAATATCGACGTGCCAATCGGGTTCTGGCGCTCGGTGGGGGCCTCGATCAACGGTTTTATGCTGGATACCTTTATCGACGAGATGGCCCATGCCGCAGGCACCGACCCGCTGCAATTCCGGCTTGATCTGGCGCGCGCCGAACATGCCCCATCGGCGGGCGTGATTGAAGCGGTGGGCGAAATGTCAGGCTGGACCGGCCAGACCCCCGCCAATATCGGGCGCGGTGTGGCCTTCAGCTTTTCGTTCGGCACGCCGGTGGCACAGGTCGTCGAGGTCGAGGACACAGGACGCGGCATCAGGATCAACAAATGCTGGATCGCCGCCGATCTGGGCACGGTGCTGGACCCAAGTATCGTGGAGGCGCAGATGACCTCCGGGGCGATCTACGGTTTCTCTGCAGCGATGCAGGAAGAGATCACATTCGCTGACGGTATGGTCGAGCAAGGCAACTTCTATGACTATGATGCGATGCGGATGCACACGGTGCCGGAATTCGAAGTGCGCCTGCTGGAAACCAACCCCTTCATGGGCGGGGCCGGTGAACCCGGCACGCCACCTTCAATGCCCGCACTGGGCAATGCACTGTTCGATCTGACAGGGACGCGGGCGCGTGAATTGCCGCTGATCAAGACCTTTGACTTGATTTTATAAGGCGCGGGCGGGTCTCACCCGCCTGCCAGCCACCCATCGAGCGTCTTTTTCAGGGCCGCCCAGTCGGTGTATTCCTTGTCCTGCCCCGGCTTCACCTCTTGGTCTTTTGTCGCTGCGATCCAACGCATTGCCCATGATTTGAAGAAATCATATTCCGAGAAACGGAACGCCCCTGCGACATGCATCACGGTCGGGGGTGTCCAGCCTGTCTTTTCCGCAAATCGGGTCACGCAGTCCGACAAGCCTTGCCAGTCATCGGGGTCATCACCGGCAGCGGCCAATGAGACGGACAGGAACGCGGATCGCACGTGTGCCAGATCACGCGCTTTATTCTTGGCCAAGGCCACCAGCGGTTTTTGATATTTGCCCGCATGAACCGACCCTGCGAGCAAGACCGCATCGAAACGGGCCAGCTCCGCGTCTTTGGCGTCTTCAGCGCCTACAAGTTCAACAGTATGCCCCTGCCCGTTCAGATAATCAGCGGCGTAACGTGCGATCTTGCGGGTCTGCCCCTCGGTCGAGGCATAGGCGATCAGAATATTCATTGTGATGCTCCTTGCTGCTGGTGGGACCATAGCAAAGTGCGCGTGACGCCTGATTGATCGAAATCAGTCAGCCTGCTTTGCGCAGCCCACCGGATGCCCATGCGCGGCATGCATCGCCAAAGGCCTCAAACAGCGGCCGCGACACGGGATCATCTGCGGCGTTCCATTCTGGGTGCCACTGGACCGACATGGTGAACCCTGGCGCATCCTTGACATAAATCGCCTCGGGCGTGCCATCAGGCGCGTGTCCGTCGATCACAATGCGTGGCCCGGGTTCCTTGATGCCTTGCCCGTGCAATGTGTTGGTCATGACTTTGTGACTGCCGAACAGACGGTGAAACGGCCCGCCTTCGGTCAGCGTGACCTCGTGGCGCAGTTCGAACTTTTCTTCCAATGTCCCATCAGGGGGCATCCGGTGGTTATCCCGCCCTGGCAGGTCGCGGATTTCGGGATAAAGCGAGCCCCCCATCGCGACATTCATTTCCTGAAAACCAAGGCAGACGCCCATGACCGGTTGGCCACGTGCCACACAAGCGCGGATCAGCGGCAGGGTCAGACGGTCGCGGTTGCGTTCAAATGTGCCATGCGCCTCGGTTTCTTCTTCGCCGTATTCTTCAGGGTGCACATTCGGGCGCCCGCCGGGGAAAAAGAACCCGTCGCAGGATGTCATCAATTCCTCGATATGGACCAGATCAGGCTCGACAGGAATGATCACCGGCACAACGCCGGACACCCGCGACAAAGCCTGCACGTTCATCGCACCCGCTCCCTGCACGAGATACTGGTCGTTGATCAGATGTGAATTCGAGATAATGCCAACAACAGGACGCGCCATGTGGTTCCCCTTCAGTTCGCCGAGAAACTAGCGTTTCTGCAGCGGGTTTGAAAGATGGTCCGGCGTGCTGAAACGCTCATTATGGCGCATATGCCGCTTTTTTCGGCAGCATATGCGAAATTTTCGGGGCTTTGACGAAAATCAGGCTTCGCCGATCAGGCCTGCGGCCTCGATCCCTGCCATTGCGGCAATCACATCATTGTCCGAGGTATCGCCGGTGACACCTACAGCGCCGATGACGGCACCGCGTTTGTCACGGACCAGAACGCCACCTGGCACAGGCACGACCTGCCCGCCGTAAACACCATTCACAGCGGCCATGAAATAGGCCTGCTGCTCGGCGCGTGCCATCTGCGCGGTGCCTGCCATGCCAAGCATGACCGAACCATAGGCCTTGCCATGCGCGATCCCGAAACGCCCGGGCGCCGCACCATCCGCGCGTTCGAATGCTTTCACATGCCCGCCCGCATCAAGGATCACAACGGAAAGCGGTTTGAACCCCATTTCGTCACCTTTAGCGAGCGCCTTGCGGATGATCGTACGGGCTTTGTTTGCCGAGATTTCAGCCATTTCTTTTCCTTCCTCGTAGGGTGGGTGAAACCCACGCGTCATCAATGATTGCGCTGTGCCTTGAGCTCCAACCGGCGCTGGTGCAGAACAGGTTCGGTATAGCCTGACGGCTGGATGCGACCTTTGAACACCAGATCACAGGCGGCCTGAAATGCAATCCCGTTATATTCGGGGGCCATCGGACGATAGGCCGGATCGCCTGCGTTCTGCTCATCGACCACAGCCGCCATCTTGCGCATCGCCTCCATGACCTGTTCCTCGCTCACAACATCATGGTGCAGCCAGTTGGCCAGCGCCTGGCTGGAAATCCGGCAGGTGGCGCGGTCTTCCATCAGGCCGACGTTGTTGATGTCCGGCACCTTGGAACAGCCCACGCCCTGATCAATCCAGCGCACGACATAGCCCAGAATACCTTGGGCGTTGTTTTCCACTTCCTTGATCTTCTGCGCGTCTGTCCAGCGCTGGTACTGTGCCAGCGGAATGTCCAGAATAGAGGACACATAGGCGCGGCGTCCGCCTTTGCGCAGCTTGTCCTGCACCGCCATCACGTCAACCTTGTGATAGTGCAGCGCATGCAATGTTGCCGCTGTCGGGCTAGGCACCCAAGCGCAGTTTGCACCGGATTGCGGATGCGCAATTTTTTGTTCCAGCATCGCCGCCATCATATCGGGCATGGCCCACATGCCTTTGCCGATCTGCGCCTTGCCGGAGAAACCACATTCCAGACCGATATCCACGTTCTGGTCCTCATAGGCGCCAATCCACTGTTTGCGCTTGATAAAGTCCTTACGGCTGAACGGCCCCGCCTCCATCGAGGTGTGGATTTCATCACCGGTACGATCAAGGAAACCTGTGTTGATAAAGGCCACCCGTGATTTCGCCGCACGGATACATTCTTTCAGGTTAACCGTTGTGCGACGTTCTTCGTCCATGATGCCGATCTTGACGGTGTCGCGCGGCAGGCCCAACGCATCCTCGACCATTTCAAAGATGTCATTTGTCAGGGCAACTTCATCTGGGCCATGCATCTTGGGTTTCACGACATAGACCGAGCCAAGGGCCGAGTTGCCGCCATCGCGCTTGAGGTCATGCATCGCGATCATCACGGTGATCATCGCGTCCATCAGCCCCTCGAACACCTCATCGCCGTTGGCGTCAAGGATTGCCGGGTTCGTCATCAGGTGACCCACGTTGCGGATCCACAAGAGCGCGCGGCCTTTCAGGGTCAGTTCGCCCCCGCCCGCGGCGGTGTAGGTGATGTCATCGGCCAGACGGCGGGTCATCGTCTTGCCGCCTTTTTCGAACTCGGACGTCAGGTTGCCCTGCATCAGGCCAAGCCAGTTGCTATAGGCTTCGACTTTGTCTTCTGCGTCCACACAAGCCACACTGTCTTCGCAATCCATGATCGCAGACACAGCACTTTCCAATCGCACATCGGCCAGCAGCGCCTGATCACGGCTACCAATCGGGTGCGCGCGGTCAAAGACCAGTTCCACGTGAAGGCCGTGGTTGCGCAGCACAATCGCATCTGGTGCTTTTGGGTTGCCACGGTAGCCTACGAATTTCTCGGGCTCGCGCAGCGGCTGGTCATCCACCAGCAAGGCGCCGTCATGGACATAGTAGCGCGACACATCAGCGTGGCTGGTCCCGACAATCGGAAACGCCTCGTCAAGAAAGACACGGGCACGGGCCACAACGCGGGCACCGTGGCCGCGGTCATAGGGGCCTTTCGGGGGCTGCACGCCCATCGCGTCCGTGCCGTAGAACGCATCATAAAGGCTGCCCCAGCGGGCATTGGCGGCGTTCAGCGCAAAGCGCGCGTTGGTGATCGGCACGACAAGCTGGGGGCCGGGAACCGTCGCAATTTCGGGATCGACGTTTTGGGTCTCAATCGTGAAATCATCGCCTTCGGGAACCAGATACCCGATTTCGCGCAGGAACGCCTCATATTCGGTCCGGTCCAGCTGCACGCCACGACGGGCCACATGCCACGCGTCGATCATTTCTTGCAGTTCATCACGCTTGGCCAATGCAGCGCGGTTGCGCGGGGTCATCTTCTCGACCAATCCGGCAAAGCCTTTCCAGAATTGGTCACTCGAGAGGCCCGTTCCTTCAAGCGCGCGTGCGTCGATAAAATCGGCAAGCTCTGCGGCCACCTTAAGCCCGTGCTTTTCAATGCGGTCTGTCATCACTCTTTCCCCTCAGCGGTCTGCATACGGCGGCACACACATGCCTGCGCGCCACGAATTAGTGCGAAAGTTTCCGATAGGCAACAAACAGCGGCAAGATTTCTGCGCGCAAATCAGCGGGGCGCGGCCGTGCGGCCCGATTTGCAGCGATCCGAGCAATAGCGGACCTCGTCCCACACCTTGGCCCATTTCTTGCGCCATGCAAAAGGCCGGCCACAGGTGGCACAGGTTTTTTGGGGCAGGTCAGCTTTGCGGCGCATCTTAGGCATGGGATGAAGATATACCGTGGGGTAGGTTTATCAAAAATTTTATTGCACCCGATTGACGGTGGAACATCCGCACCTGGCGTCCTAGCTTTGGACAAGCCAGTAAGGATACCACCATGAAAAACCCGGCCCCACAGACGATCTATCTGTCCGATTACACCCCGCCGGCCTATCTGGTCGACAGTGTCCATCTGACGTTCAAACTGGGCGCGACCGACACCCGTGTCATCTCGCGCATCGCGTTCCGGCCAAACCCGGATGCCACCAGCAAGGAATTCCTTCTGCACGGGCAGGACCTGCGCTTTATCGGTGCAAGGATTGACGGCGCGCCGATCACCCCCGATCTGAGCGCGGAGGGCCTGCGCTATGATGCGCCCGATGCCCCCTTTGTCTTTGAAGCCGAGGTCGAGATCAGCCCCAGCACCAACACATCGCTTGAAGGGCTCTATATGTCCAACGGCATGTATTGCACCCAATGCGAGGCCGAGGGTTTTCGCAAGATTACCTACTATCCCGACCGCCCCGATGTGATGGCTGTATTCACTGTACGGATCGAGGGCGATCTGCCGGTGCTGCTATCAAACGGGAACCCTGTCGCACAAGGTGAGGGCTGGGCCGAATGGCACGATCCCTGGCCCAAGTCTGCGTATCTTTTTGCGCTTGTCGCCGGTGATCTGGTCGCACTGTCCGACAGTTTCACTACCCGGTCTGGCCGCAAGGTTGACCTGAACATCTGGGTCCGCCCCGGGGGTGATGAGGCCAAGCGCGCCTTTGGCATGGAAGCGCTGAAAAAATCCATGGCTTGGGATGAAGAGGTCTATGGCCGCGAATACGATCTTGATCTGTTCAACATCGTCGCGGTCGATGATTTCAACATGGGCGCGATGGAGAACAAGGGTCTGAACATCTTCAATGCCTCCGCCGTGCTTGCCTCGCCCGAAACCGCCACAGATGCGGATTTCGAGCGGATCGAGGCAATCATCGCCCACGAGTATTTCCACAACTGGACCGGCAACCGGATCACCTGTCGTGACTGGTTCCAGCTTTGCCTGAAAGAGGGTCTGACGGTGTTCCGCGACCAGCAGTTCACCGGCGATATGCGCAGTCACGCGGTCAAACGGATTGACGATGCCATGGTCCTGCGCGCGCATCAGTTCCGCGAAGACAACGGCCCCCTGGCGCATCCGGTCCGTCCTGACAGTTTTGTCGAGATCAACAATTTTTACACCGCCACCGTTTACGAGAAGGGCGCGGAAGTCATCGGCATGCTGAAGCTTCTGGTGGGCGATGCGGACTATGCCAAAGCGCTTGATCTTTATTTCGACCGCCATGATGGCGACGCCGCCACCATCGAAGACTGGCTGCGCGTGTTCGAAGAAGTCACCGGACGCGACCTGCGCCAGTTCGCCCGGTGGTACAGTCAGGTCGGTACACCGCGCCTGAGCGTGAATGAAAGCTACGCGGATGGCACGTATCAGCTGCATCTGCGTCAGGAAACGCTGCCAACGCCCGGTCAAGATACGAAAGAACCGCTCGTGCTGCCGATCGCTGTGGGGCTGCTCAATGAAAACGGTGCCGAGGTGGTGCCGACCACTGTTCTGGAAATGACGCAAGCGGAACAGACCTTCAGCTTTGAGGGGCTGTCCAGCAGGCCGACGGCGTCCATTCTGCGCAATTTCTCGGCCCCCGTGATTGTCAAACATGACAAGGCAAACGCCGAACGCGCCTTCCTGCTGGCCCACGACACCGATCCGTTCAACCGCTGGGACGCGGGCCGCACACTGGCGCAAGACCTGCTCATGCGTATGGTCTGCGATGACGCCACACCTGACGCCGACTTCCTTGATGGCCTTGCAGCCGTGCTGCGCGATGACACACTGGATCCTGCGTTCCGCGCGCTGGTCCTGCGCCTGCCCAGCGAAGAGGACACCGCACAGGCGCTGTTTGACGCAGGCCACACCCCCGACCCCGCCGTGATCAATGATGTACATGAAACGCTGAAGCTGCACATCGCCCAACATCTGCAAGACACCCTGCCCCGCATTTACGCCGACATGACCGTAGAAGGCCGCTATACGCCTGACGCGAAACACTCAGGCAAACGCGCTTTGGGCAACGCTGTGTTGGCGCTGCAAAGCAAACTTGATGGTGGCAAGGCTGCGGCCCAGCAATTCGCCAATGCCGACAACATGACCCAGCAACTGGGCGCGTTGCGCGCATTGCTGCAAATCGCGAAAGGCGAAAACGAACTGGCGGCCTTTGCGGCGCAGTGGGGGCACGACCGGCTTGTCATGGATAAATGGTTTGCGCTTCAGGTCAGCCTTGCCCCCGCGCAACTAGCGGCGGCCACGGCAGAGAAACTGACTGCGCATCCTGATTTTGATATCAAGAACCCGAACCGCTTTCGTGCGGTCTTTGGCGGGCTGCGCGGGAATACAGCGGGGTTTCATCACCGCTCTGGCGCGGGGTATGAACTGCTGGCCGATTGGCTGATCAGGCTTGATCCTCTGAACCCGCAAACAACCGCACGGATGATCACGGCCTTTGATACATGGAAACGCTATGATATGGAGAGGCAGAGGAAAATCCGCGTGGCATTGGAACGCATTGCAGGAACGTCAGGACTGTCTGGCGATACAAACGAGATGGTGACACGACTGCTAGGCTGAATGTCGCCGAGGATCAGGCCCATTAACGCAAGTCATTGCCGTTACAAAGCCTTCGTCATTTTGTCGTAGTCACGTCACATCACGCAGCGCAAGGATAAGCAATGGAACACCGCATTGAACCGCTGATCGCTGAACGCGCACCTTGGCTGTATAGCGACAGGCTTGGCACAGGTATCGCCAAACGCTGCCTGCACCGTTTGCTGGGGTACGATAAAACCGTTGAAATCGCCACAACCCTTAAAGACGCGCCCGCCAACGAGATCATGGATCAAATGGCTGGGCGCCTCTCCACAATGGTGACGGCCAGCGGCCTTGGGCATATTCCAACCCACGGGCCTGCGCTGATCGTGGCCAACCACCCCACGGGGATCGCCGACGGGATCATCCTGCATGGCTTGATCGCAACAATGCGACCCGACGCATATTTCTTCGCCAATCGCGATATCCTGCGGGTTTTTCCGCAGATGGACACGATGATCGCACCTGTTGAATGGCGCAAAGAACTACGCAGCCACGCCAAGACCCGTGCAACAATGGCTTATGTGCGCGACGCCACCACCGCTGGCCGCCTTGGGATTATCTTTCCCTCGGGCCGTCTGGCGAAACGGCGCGGCCTGCGTCTGCATGAGAGGCCCTGGATGGCATCGGCTGCGATGCTGGCGCACAAATTTGATGTTCCCGTGATCCCCGTCAACATTCAGGCCCGCAATTCCGCGCTCTTTTATTTGTTTGACAAGATCCACCCGACGATGCGCGACATCACCCTGTTCCACGAGACCCTGAACAAAGCACGACAGCCCTTTCAGGTCACCGTGGGTGAGCCGATTTCTGCCGCAGCAATCCCGCGCAATTCCGAAGACGGGATTGCCATGTTGCGCAAGGCGACGCTGGCCTTGGGGGGCAAACACGCGCCTGCGGTGAACCTTGTGTCAACATCGCGCGCTTGGGCACGCCGTACACAACTTGACTAGAGCCATGATGTTCTCTTGAAGCTGCCCCCGCCTTCTTTTACATGAACGTATCCCAAGTAAAAGGAAGCGCCTGATGCTCGACCTCACCTATGAAGCCCCGACCCCCAAAGTGATTGCTGGTGCCACCAGTGATTGGGAACTGGTGATCGGACTTGAGGTGCACGCGCAGGTCGCGACCAAAGCCAAGCTTTTCTCGGGCGCGTCAACGCAATTCGGCGCGGAACCCAACAGCAATGTGGCATTCGTTGATGCGGGCATGCCCGGGATGTTGCCGGTGATTAACGAAGGTTGCGTGGCGCAGGCGGTGAAGACAGGTCTGGGGCTGAACGCACAGATCAATCTGGTGTCGGCCTTTGACCGCAAGAACTATTTCTACCCAGACCTGCCGCAAGGCTATCAGATTTCCCAGCTTTACCACCCGATTGTGGGCGAAGGTGAGGTGCTGGTTGAGATGGGCAACGGTCAGGCGCGCCGCGTACGGATCGAGCGCATCCATCTTGAACAGGATGCGGGCAAATCCATTCACGACATGGACCCGCATATGTCTTTTGTGGACCTCAACCGCACCGGTGTGGCGCTGATGGAGATCGTCAGCCGCCCCGACATTCGCGGCCCGGAAGAGGCCGCGGCCTATGTGCTGAAACTGCGTCAGATCCTGCGGTACTTGGGCACCTGCGACGGCAACATGCAGAACGGCAACCTGCGCGCCGATGTGAACGTGTCGGTCTGCCGCCCCGGTGACTACGAGAAATATCAGGCGACGCAGGATTTCAGCCACCTTGGCACCCGCTGCGAGATCAAGAACATGAACTCGATGCGCTTTATCCAGATGGCGATTGATTATGAGGCCCGCCGCCAGATCGCGCTGATCGAAGACGGCAAAGAGGTGGTGCAGGAAACCCGCCTTTATGATCCGGACAAGAACGAGACACGGTCCATGCGGTCCAAGGAAGAGGCGCATGATTACCGCTACTTCCCCGATCCCGATTTGCTGCCTTTGGAGATCGAGCAGGCATGGGTGGATGACATCAAGGCCGCCTTGCCGGAACTGCCCGATCAGAAAAAGGCAAGGTTTATCAATGATTTTGGCCTGTCTGACTATGACGCCTCGGTGCTGACCGCCGAAGTGGTAAACGCGGAATATTTCGAAAAAGTCGCCGAAGGGCGCGACGGCAAACTGGCCGCGAACTGGGTCATCAATGAACTGTTCGGTCGTCTCAAGAAAGAGGACCACGGGATCGAGGAAAGCCCCGTCTCGGCGGCGCAGCTGGGTGAACTGATCGGGCTGATCAAGTCAGGCGACATCAGCGGCAAGATTGCCAAGGATGTGTTCGAGATTTGCTACACAACGGGTCGTAACCCTGCCGAAATCGTCGAGACCGAAGGCATGAAGCAGGTCACGGACACAGGCGCGATCGAGGCTGCGGTGGATGAAATTATCGCTGCCAATCCCGCACAGGTGGAAAAGGCGCAGGCGAACCCGAAACTGGTGGGCTGGTTTGTCGGCCAGGTCATGAAAGCAACCGGCGGCAAGGCAAACCCTGCGGCTGTAAACGAAATCGTATCGGCGAAACTGGGGATTTAATGCTCCGGAACGCGGAATGCGTTGGCAGCCACCGCCAGTTTTGGTACATCCGTCAGGATAAATTAGGGGTATTGCCATGACCTATGAGTACAAAGTCGTTCCCGCCCCCCTGCGCGGACTGAAAGCCAAAGGCGTGAAAACCGCAGAAGACCGGTTTGCGCTGGCGCTGGAAACCGCAATGAACGACCTTGCCCGCGACGGTTGGGAATATTTGCGTGCGGATACGCTGCCAAGCGAACAGCGCGAAGGTCTGATGAGCAAAACCACCGTCTATCAGAACATGCTGGTCTTTCGCCGTGCGAAATCGGTCGCCAGACCTTCTGCCCCTGCCCCAGCGGTGAGTGCGCCGCCCCTTGCCCCAACGACTCCAAAGAAAATCGTCGCAAAGCCGGATTCCGAAAAACCTGCGCCCCCCTCGCCCGACGTTGCGGCCCAGTAATTACTGAATATCAATGGCGAGGGCGTGAATTCGCCCGATAATGTCCGTTCCCAGCGCGTTATGGATCGCGCGATGGCGTGCGATGCGCGACATATCGTCCAGACTGGCGGCCCTGATCACGATCCGCCAATGGCTTTCGCCTGATCCGTCGTCTCCGGAATGTCCGCTGTGCAAGGCACTTTCGTTGATCACGTCTAGATGCTCGGGCGCAAGTTCGCCAAGTGCTGCGCGAATTTCTGTTTCAAGTGCCATTATTTTTCCTCTGCCCTCTTCAATCTTCTGCTGCAGAGTTTAATGTTACTTCTCCGAGTCGAAAAGGTAAGAGACAGAATGAAGAAAGATGATCCCTTTGGTTTCGACATGTCCGTGTCGAGTTCGAAGAAGAAGAACCCGCGCGGGCGGCGTGGGATGTCCGGTGCGTCCGAGACATCAACGCGGGTTTGTGATCATGAGGGCTGTGAAGAGGCAGGCAAGTATCGCGCGCCGAAATCGCCCGACGTTCTGGATGATTACTTCTGGTTCTGTCAGCAGCACGTGCGCGAATACAATCTGAAGTGGAATTTCTTCGACACCACGTCCGAGGCTGAATTGGCGGCACAGATGGACAGCGACCGCGTGTGGGACCGCCCGACCAAACCGTTCAAACGTACCGTCGAAGAGGCCGCATGGGCGCGTTTGGGTGTGGATGACCCGCATCAGGTGCTGGGTGAGAACGCAACGCGCAATCCGGGCCGCGGGGCCGCTGTTGGGCGCAAACTGCCTCCGACAGAGCGGCGCGCGGTTGAGATCCTCGATGCAAAGGACAACATGTCCAAGCAGGAAATCCGCAAGGCATATAAGGCTTTGATCAAGGTTCTGCACCCTGACATGAACGGCGGCGACCGCAGCCAGGAAGAACAACTGTCAGAGGTTGTCTGGGCCTGGGATCAGATCAAGGTCAGCCGCAACTTCCGCGACAAAGACTAAAGGCGCCCGCAGGCGCCTTTCATCGTCAGTATAGAATTGTTCATCAGGTCAGTTGCGACGGTACAGGTTCGCGCGTGACAATGAACTCAATTCTTCGGTGGCAAGCCGACCGGTTGGCTGTTTGTAAACGTAGTCCTGATCGTCCTGCACGGACGCCATGAGATAGTGCGCACCGAGCGTGCCCGCAAACCAGATGGCAGCGATCCATGGCTTGGCAAGAAAGGCCGAAACCATCAGAAGCGGCGCATAAATTGTGCCGCCGGCAGGTACAATCAGCGTTCCGGCCACGATGGAAGCAATCACTGCAATTGCGAGGCTGCCGACAATGGCCCTGGCAAAGCCCATAGCGCCCAATGCCCCCATCCAGCCACGCGCAAGGTAAAGCGCAATCGCACCGCTCAGCGCGCCAGCAAAGATCACCCAATAGGTCGCATTCGATGCTGTGAGTTGAAGCGTGTAAGGTTCATCAAGCCCGATCATGATCAAAACGGTCACAAGCGACGTTAGTGCGACAATTGCCGCACAGCCAAAGGCGTAAGGCCGCCGGTCTCTTGTAAGATAGAATTTTTCTGCGAAACGCGTAAACATCGCGTTGGCTCCCATTACTCTTTAATATACCGACTCTTTACACAGGAACTTAGGGTTGGATCTGTGTAATTTGTCACAACCTTAGCATCATCTATAGGCATGAAATTGCCACAAAATGTCACAATTTTCAAGAAAGAAGCAAAGATTGAACCGTATTTATGAACAATGCGTTCTCTTGGGGTTCTTTGTGCTTCAATTAGAAATGGCTGGCTTGACCGGAACGCTTCTTTGTAAATGCTTCGTTAACTCTCCTACGCAAAACACGCTTGCGAGACGATCCACGGCTCGAATCAAGCATTCAGCATCGGGCAATCAGGGCAGTTGTCAGCCCTTCTCCGTCCAGTCTTGGGCGTCCCACCAGACCAATGCGCCCTTTCCCTTGCAGAGGCGCGCGTTATGTTGCATCTCGGTCGTCAGAAGGTTTGACGAAATACAAAGGCTCCAAAAATGGCGGATGGTATGACTGACATGCAAGCAAAACCCACCGAAGAAATCTCGGTCCGCGAAGTTTTTGGCATCGACAGCGATATGCATATCAAGGGGTTCGCCGAGCGGACCGATCGCGTGCCTGAAATCGACAGCACCTACAAGTTTGATCCCGATACGACTTTGGCGATCCTTGCAGGTTTTGGATATAACCGCCGCGTAATGATCCAAGGCTATCACGGCACCGGCAAATCGACCCACATCGAACAGGTGGCTGCACGCCTGAACTGGCCCTGCGTGCGCGTAAACCTCGATAGCCATATCAGCCGGATCGACCTGATCGGGAAGGACGCCATCAAACTGCGCGACGGCGTTCAGGTCACAGAATTCCACGAAGGCATCCTGCCATGGGCGCTGCGAAACCCTGTTGCAATCGTGTTTGATGAATATGACGCTGGCCGCGCCGACGTGATGTTCGTGATCCAGCGCGTTCTGGAAACCGACGGCAAGCTGACGCTGATGGATCAGAACGAGATCATCACGCCCAACCCCTATTTCCGCCTTTTTGCCACGGCGAACACCGTTGGTCTGGGGGACACGACCGGCCTTTACCACGGCACCCAGCAAATCAACCAGGCACAGATGGACCGCTGGTCCCTTGTTGCAACGCTGAACTACCTCAGCCACGACGCCGAGGCCGCGATCATCCTGTCCAAGTCGCCGCACTTCAATACAGAGAAGGGCCGCAAGACGATCAGCCAGATGGTGACTGTCGCAGACCTGACACGGACCGCCTTTATGAACGGCGATTTGTCGACCGTCATGTCACCACGGACCGTTCTGGCCTGGGCCGAGAACACGCGGATTTTCCAGAATGTGGGCTACGCCTTCCGCCTTTCGTTCCTCAACAAATGTGACGAGCTTGAGCGCCAGACCGTTGCCGAGTTCTATCAGCGCTGCTTCGACGAAGAACTGCCAGAAAGTGCTGCGAGCCTGAGCCTCGGGTAAAGGACAAGGCACGCCCCGCCGGACGCAGCAGATAAATAGTTTTCAAAATGCCTGATTGATAGGCAGTCAATTTACCGTCATGCTTGATGTATGAGCGGTATGAAAACTATTGCACGTAGTCTGGCCCTTACGGCAGCGCTCCTCAGCGCGCCGTTTGCCAATGCACAACCCATTGATCCTGATGAACAATTAAGAACCTTTGCCATCTGCGCCGGCCGTCTGTCAGCCGTGATGGAACATCAGTGGATGTTTGATGGCCCCGCCTCGGAACACACCGAAGACCTCCGCGACGCTGTGCTTGAACTGGTCGAGGCGGTCATGCCCGCAGAGCGCGGGGGCGAAGTGTTGCAATGGCGCATCTCTGCGAAGGTGGCCCAAGCCGCGCTTTTGAGCCGCGCAAGCTTTAACAACGACACCCGCGATGCTGCATGGGCACGCACTCAAGCAGGCCGCCTTGAACAGGAATGTACGGGGCTTTTGCTCAGCTAGATTGCCGGGGCAGGCCGAAAACAAACGCTTGTCTTAACGAAGTGTCTTTTCTACGCATGATATCGGGGCAACACGAAACAGACCGGAGCCAATCATGAAGATGAAAATCGGGGCAGAACTGCCAGCAGATTATGTACCAAGCCATGAAGACCTTGCTGAGTCGACAACAGCCTTGATGGCGCAGGTGTTGCTGCCCCTCTTCGCCGAAAACATGCCCGAGGACATCGCCAAAGCGAACGTCGAAGGGATTTTGACCGAATTGGCATATCTTTTTGATGAAGGCGAAATCGAGATCGGTGGAAAAACCTACCGCCCGCGCCTGGCCTTCGTCGACGACACAGGCGCAATCTTGCCCGGTGTTGCCGAACTGGTCACACTGCACGAGCTGGCCGAAGACCCTTTTGAAATCGCGCCTGAGGCAAAAATCACATTCGCAATCGATCCGGTCGAGTAGTTCCGCCGAAGTTGTGGCGCAGGGCAGATCATGACTCGCCCTGCACCAAATATTTAGCCGCGTGCGGCCTTCGTGGCATTGGCCCACCAGACGACATCATCCAGCGTTGCGGTCACTGAGGCCGACAGGTGATCCGCGATTGTGTCGATCTCGGCATTTGCGCCCATCGGGTGCACGGCAAAGAAATCGCTCCCACCGATGTGGACGGCGTTACGCGTTGGCACCATCTGCAGTTCGACGGCGATGGTGCGCAGGTGTTCGACAGCGCGGGCCGCACCCAAGGCACCATAACCAATTGCCGCCATCGGCTTGCGGTTCCACTCCTTGTAGGCCTGATCCAGCGCATTCTTCAAAGCGCCGGTGATCGAGCGGTTATATTCGGCGACAACAAAGATATAGCCGTCGAATTCGCCGATCTTGCCCTGCCATTTGACGGCGCGCTCATCGCTTGATGGCATCCACAGGTTGCTTGCGGCCTCATCAAAGAGTGGCAGGTCATAGTCGCGCAGGTCAACAAGCTCGACCTCCATATCATCGCGCGCCTGCGCTTGTTTCAGCATCCAGGCGGCGGGTTTATCGGCGAAACGGGTCTGGCGCGTGGAACCGATAATGAGGGCAATTTTTGGTTTTACAGTCATGGTAATCTCCGGGCGTTGAATTGTTGTGTCATGGACTTAGGCAGTGCCCCCTGCCCCGCACAGGCACACCACAACACAGCACCTGTGCAAAAATAGGATAGATGTGCTGTCCCTCTTGCTCCTGCGCGCATCCGGTGCTTTATCGGTGCTATGCAAAAGCCATCTGACAATCCCGCTGACCCGTTCAAGAAAGCGCTCGCCGAAGCGACGAAAGTCATGGCGGACGATCCTGATTTGGCCGTCACCTATTCGGTTGATCCTGCAGGCCAGACAGCAGACACAATCCGTCTGCCGCAGGTCTCGCGCCGCATGACACGGGACGAGGTGCTTTTGGCGCGCGGCACAGCCGATGCCTATGCATTGCGGCACAAATTCCACGACCCCAAGGTTTCGGCACGCTACATGCCGCAGGGCCAGATGGCGCAAGACCTCTATGAGGCGATGGAGACAGCCCGCATCGAAGCCGTTGGTGCGCAGCATATGCCGGGTACCGCAGGCAACATTGACGCCAAGATCGGCAATGAGGCGATGCGCAAGGGCTATGACCAGATCACCCAAGCATCCGACGCGCCTCTGGCGGTTGCTGCGGGCTATCTGATCCGCCACCTTGCCACGGGACGTGACCTGCCCAAAGGTGCGCAGAACGTCATGGAGCTCTGGCGGGGCTTTATCGAGGATCACTGCGGCGACACCTTGGAAGACCTGAAAGACACCCTGAATGACCAGCAGGCATTTGCGAAATTCGCACGCCAGCTGATCAGCGATATGGGCTATGGCGATCAGTTGGGCGATGATCCCGACAACCTTGATGATGATCAGGAAGATGAGGCCGAGGAAGGCAGCGACGATCAGGACGAACCCGATAGCACCGGCGAGGATGACAGCGAAGGCGAAGAGGCCGAAGGCACGCCCGAGCAGAGCCAGGAGGACAGTCAGGACGCGAGCCAGGCGCAGGTCAGCATGGATGATCAGGCCGACGCCGAAATGGGCGAAGAGGCCGAGATGCCCGAGGGCGAGGCCCCGCTGGAACCGCCTGCCCCGCAGCCTGTGTCCGATGCCGATCCTGATTACCGCGTGTTCACCACCGAGTTTGACGAGGAAATCGCTGCCGAGGACTTGGCCGAACCGGTCGAGCTGGAACGCCTGCGCGCCTATCTTGACCAGCAGCTTGAGCCGCTGAAAGGTGCCGTGTCACGTTTGGCCAATAAGCTGCAACGCCGCCTGCAGGCCCAGCAGAACCGGTCATGGGAATTCGATCGCGAAGAGGGCATTCTTGACGCAGGCCGCCTTGCGCGTGTCGTGGCCTCACCAACGACACCGCTGTCCTTCAAGGTCGAAAAAGACACCGATTTCCGCGATACCGTCGTAACCCTTTTGCTGGATAACTCCGGCTCCATGCGCGGGCGTCCGATCTCGATCGCTGCGATCTGCGCCGATGTGATGGCACGCACCTTGGAACGCTGCGACGTGAAGGTCGAGATCCTCGGCTTTACCACCAAAGCGTGGAAAGGCGGCCAGAGCCGTGAAAAATGGCTGGGCGACGGGCGCGTGGCCACCCCGGGCCGTCTGAACGACCTGCGCCATATCGTGTATAAGTCGGCTGACGCGCCTTGGCGCCGGACACGGCCCAACCTTGGGCTGATGATGAAAGAGGGCCTTCTGAAAGAGAATATCGACGGTGAGGCGCTGGAATGGGCATACCGTCGTCTCGTCGGTCGCCAAGAGCAGCGAAAAATCCTGATGGTGATTTCCGATGGCGCGCCGGTTGACGATTCAACCCTGTCTGTGAACCCTGCCAATTATCTTGAAAAACATCTGCGCGACGTCATCGCGATGGTCGAGAAACGCAAGGCGGTCGAGCTTGTTGCAGTGGGGATCGGGCATGATGTCACCCGATATTACGAACGCGCGGTGACAATCACCGATGTCGAACAGCTTGCTGGCGCGATGACCGAGCAGCTCGCGAGCCTCTTTGACAGCGATCCGCGCAAACGCGCCCGTGTGTTGGGGATGCGCCGGGCCAGCTAGGGTGTGATTGGACCGCCTCAGGCATCCAGCACGCACGACCAACATAAAGAAGAGTGGGATTTTTGAAATGTTTCAAAGCTTTGAAGCGTCATCTTCACCTGAACAAGGCCCACCACGGCTGGCATCTCTGCGCGCCTTGATGGCACAACGCGGCGTTGATGTCTTTCTCGTCCCTCGTGCCGATGCCCATCAGGGCGAATATGTCGCCCCGCGTGATGCGCGTCTGGAATGGCTGACAGGCTTTTCCGGATCGGCAGGTTTTTGTGCTGTGCTCTCTGACGTGGCGGGTGTGTTTATTGACGGTCGTTACCGCGTGCAGGTCCGTGCGCAGGTCGCGGATGATTTCACCCCTGTCCATTGGCCCGAGACGCAACTGGCAGACTGGTTGCCCGCGCAAAGGCCGGAGGGTGGCAAACTGGCCTATGATCCATGGTTGCACACGGTCTCCGAGATTGCGGGGTTGCGGGAAAAGCTTTCCGGTTTTGAACTGGTGGCAACCGACAATCTGGTCGATGCGATCTGGGCGGATCAACCTGCCGCGCCATCAGCCCCTTTCACAGCCCATGCGCTGGAACATGCGGGCGAGGCCCATGGCGCAAAGCGCGCGCGTCTCTCGGCTGCACTGAAAGAGACTGCGGCGGTGCTGACATTGCCCGACAGCATCGCCTGGCTCTTGAACATCCGCGGCACGGATATTGCACGCAATCCCGTGCCACAGGCCTTTGCGATCCTTCACCAGAGCGGCCGCGTTGATCTTTTTGCCGGTGCCGGCAAAACCGCCGGCATTGCAGAGCATCTGGGTCTGGATGTGACTGTGCATGACTTTGGTGATTTTTTACCGGCACTGGCCAACCTTCAGGGTAAGGTCCTGATCGATAGCCGGACCTGCCCCGACATCGTGGCGTCCACCCTCAAAGAGGCGGGCTGTGACGTCGTGCAGGGCCAAGACCCTTGCATCCTGCCAAAGGCCTGCAAGAACCCGACCGAAATTGCCGGTTCAAAGGCGGCGCACGCGCGTGACGCGGTGGCGATGGTGCAGTTTCTGTCGTGGCTCGATACAGAGGCGCCGAAAGGTGGTCTCACCGAGATTGATGTGGTCAAAGCGCTGGAAGGGTTTCGCACGCAGACCAATGCGCTACGCGACATTAGTTTCGAGACGATCTGCGGGTCCGGCCCGAACGGGGCGATTGTCCATTACCGCGTCAGCGACAAGACAAACCGCCCTGTCCAAAAGGGTGAGCTTTTGCTGGTAGACAGTGGCGGGCAGTATATCGACGGCACAACCGATATCACGCGCACAATCGCGATTGGCACGCCAACGGAAGAACAACGGGCCTGCTATACCCGTGTTCTGCAGGGCATGATCGCAATCAGCTGGATCCGTTTTCCCCAAGGGGTCGGCGGGCAGCATCTTGATGCGCTGGCGCGCGCGCCGTTGTGGATGGCGGGCATGGATTATGACCACGGCACCGGCCACGGTGTTGGCAGTTATCTGAGCGTACATGAAGGCCCGCAGGGCATATCGCGGCGGTCCGAAGTGGCACTCAAGGCGGGTATGATCCTGTCCAATGAACCGGGTTATTACCGTGAAGGCGCGTTTGGGATTCGCATTGAAAACCTGATCGTTACGGTTGATGCCCCTGCCCTGGCCGGTGCTGACGCACGCGCGATGTTGTCTTTTGAAACGCTGACCTATGTTCCGTTCGACAGGCGTCTGATTGACGCCGACCTACTGACAAATGCAGAACGGGACTGGATTGATCGTTATCATAGCGATACATTTGCGCTTCTGGCGCCGCGACTGGATACACAAACCCGGGATTGGCTGGCAAAAGCCTGCGCGCCACTCTGAGATAGCGTAACTGCTAGGCATACTGAACCTGCTTGGGTGTTCCCGTGGCAGGTCGTCTAATGAAAAGGAAGCGACCATGGCTGATCATATCAAAATTCGTCCTGCAACGGGGACTTGGGTCGTGCGCGCAGCGGGTGCTGTGATTGGCGAAAGCACAAATGCGCTTGAACTTGTCGAGGGGGATTACCCGCCGGTGATCTACTTCCCCCGCGCTGATCTTGCGATGGCATTTCTTGAGCGCACGGATCTGAGCTCGACCTGTCCCTACAAGGGTGAGGCCAGCTTCTTTACGATTGAAGCGAAAAGCGGGCCGATCGCCAATGCGGCGTGGTCGTACGAAAACCCCAAAGACGCTGTTGCCCAGATCAAAGAGCATCTGGCCTTCTATACCGACAAAGTAGCGGTCGAACAGGTCTAGGAGTGTTCCTCGGCGGCTGTCTCTGACAAGGCACGGTTCATCGCGCGCAGAGCATCAACATGGAACAAAGCCCCCCAAAGCTCTGGTGGGGCATCTTCGCCACCCAGCGTGACCACAGGGATAAAGCGGTGCCCCCCGCCGTCAAACATGGGCATGGCCTGTTCCAGCGTGGCGTTCCCGTCAATATAGACGCCGTCGCGGATCATATCCCAGCACGCGTCCTCTTCTGCCGCATTCTTGGCGTCCATCTCACGCATGATCGAGGAGACCTTGAAGGTCGCAAGCAAATAGGCCTGTGGCCCTGCCGCCAGATGTACGTTGCGCCGTTCCAACTGGGTCAGAAAGAACGACCGGTCAATCAAACGCGACGAAAGCGCCGAAGAGAGCGAGACAGCGACCATGACAGCCAGACCTGTCTGCCAGTCACCTGTCAATTCGAACACGATCAGCGTCGTCGATATTGGCGCACCAAGGACAGCTGCGGCAACGGCCCCCATACCGGCGAGCGCATAGAGCGTGCCGCTGCCCGACACGTTTGGAAAGATCGCCGTTGCGATAATACCGAATGCAAGGCCGGTCAGCGCGCCCACCATGAGCGACGGCGAAAACACCCCGCCCCCCATTCGTCCGCCCATGGTGATCGCCACGGCAACAACCTTGAGCACAGCAAAGACGATTGCTTCATGCCACAACAACTCGCCCGTCAGCGCCAAAGAGGTCGTCTCGTAACCCACGCCAATGATGTGTGGCCACCAGATGGCAAGCCCGCCCAGAAGTGCACCCGCAATCGCGGGCCGCAAGTAGCGGGGAATGCCGGTTTCCCTTTGCAGGTAAGTGCCAAGATCTTCGGCCCAGAAGATCGCCTTGATCAATGCCACCGCAACAAACCCGCAAACCAGCCCAAGAATGAGAAAGGCAGGCAGTTCGACATAAAACGCCAGCGCGTTCTGGCCCGAGAGCGTGAATTCCGTCACATCCCCGAAGGTCAAACGGTTGATGACGGTCCCTGCGGCAGAGGCGATAACAATGGGAGCAAAAGCATGCACAGCAAAGTGCCGCAAGACAACTTCCAGCGCAAAGAGCGCCCCTGCAATGGGCGCGTTAAAGCTGGCGGAAACGGCGGCCGCGACGGCGCAGCCCAAGAGATCACGGCCGGTGATGCCGTTGGCGTTGATCCAGCGACACACGGCTGTTGAAATAACCGCTGCAAGGTGGACGACCGGCCCTTCCCGGCCAGACGAGCCGCCCGTTGATAGGGTAATCATCGAAGCCGCCGCAGAAGCAAGGCCCCGCCGCACTTCGACGCGGCCTTCCGACAAGGCGGCACCCTCGATCACATCAGCCACCGAGCGGACGCGACCATCGTCCGTAAAACGGTCAAGGATCAGGCCAACGATCAGGCCACCGCAGATGGGAATGAGCAACACTTGATACCATGCCAGCCCAGCGGCAAACGAATGCAGCGTCAGAACATCATCGGTCCCGTAGGCGGTTGTTTGAATTGCATAAATCCCGAGCCGGAACAACACGGCGGCAAACCCAGCTGCGATCCCGATCGCCAATGCGATGAACCAGAACTGTATTTGGTTGGGACCGTGGGTCTTCATGACCACTGCGGCATCTTTGCAAGCCGTCGCCACACCAGCAATCCCTTGCTCTAGCAACGCTCTGGCTGACTTCCCCATCAAGTTTGCTCTCTTGCCGGTGGCTTTGGCGGACATGCAACTTGCGGCCCCTGCTTCATGACCGCCCCTGCAGGTCTAAGTCATGCGCCAAGGGCTTCCAAGCGGAAATTCAGGCGCGATTCGCGCTGATTGCCGGATTTGGTACTGCAAGGTTGCGGCGATAAACGCTATCTTGCGAAAAACCTGCAACGGTTTGGATTGCACCGACATGCCGCACAAAATCTACCTGTGGATGAATAAGCCGTCTAAAATATCATTTTCAATGACGTACTGAAATACGGCATGAAAAGTTCACGGCGAAGCAGCCAAGTATCAATATTAAGTTGTTTTAATGCATTATTGACAATGTATCAGAAAAATTGGCCCCCCCGACATCAGGCAAAAATTGCAACCTTCGATAGTTAGGTCAGCAATATTGATATACTTTGGTACAGGTTGCTCGGGCGTGCCAGTCTGTTACCTTTACGTCAAGAGGCGTGTTTCGGCCTCGGACTGTGGTGAGTAGCAGAGTGCTTGCTCAGAAATATTGCAAAGCACTTGTTGGTATTTGAGGGCCGATCAAGGCTCTCGGAAAATGAACAATGTATGTCGAGGAGGTGAGTGGCCGAGACATGCAAGTACGAGTGGGAATGGTAACCGGTGAATGTTCAGGGCGTCGCTTGATTGCGGCGCCCACTTCGATTTCAGGTGTTAATCAGCGCGCGTGCAGCGTCCTTAGCCGCCTCTGTCACCTTGTCCCCTGACAACATTCTGGCAATTTCATCCACCCGCGCATCTGCATCCAAGGGCACAACAGTCGAGCGGGTCATATCAGCGGTCTGTTGTTTCTCGACGCGCCAGTGATGCCCACCAAGCGCCGCCACCTGGGGCGAGTGTGTCACCACCAGCACCTGCCCGTCCGCCGCCAGTTCTGCCAACCGTCGCCCGACGGCATCAGCGGTCGCACCACCCACACCGCGATCGATTTCGTCAAAGATCATCGTCAGCCCGCCTGCGTCCTGCGTGAGGCAGACTTTCAAGGCCAAAAGGAAGCGGCTCAGCTCGCCGCCTGAGGCGATTTTGTTCAAGGGGCCTGCGGGTGCACCCGGGTTGGTGGCCACCGTGAAGGCCACTGTGTCGATCCCTTCCGGTCCCGGTTGGTCTGCTTCCGAGATCAGCGTGGCAAAAACCGCGCGTTCCATCTTCAGCGGGGCCAGTTCCTTGGCCATTGCAGCATCGAGCTGCGCGGCAGCTGTCTCGCGACGTTTTCGCAAGGTTTGGGCTGCATCATCATAAGCGGCCTTTGCCGCCTTCACTGCCGCCTTCTGCGTCGCCAGATCGCGCGCGCCATCATCCAAGACCGCCAACCGGCCGCGCAATTCATCTGCAAAGTCGCTCAGGTCATCAGGCAGAACGCCATGTTTGCGTGCAAGACCACGGATGGCAAAAAGGCGCTCCTCCACCTCTTCCAATTCAGATGTGTTGAAAGACAAGGCGTCCAGACAATCCGACACCTGCCGCTGCGCCTCATCCAGCCCGATCATCACGCGCTCAAGCGCCTCGAGCGGCGCATCCAGCCGCCCCTCGGCATCGCCTGCCACTCCTTGCAACCAGCGCGACGCATCACCAACCAAGCCTTCGGCACCTTGCAGTCCCAGCGCCTCGGCCGCCTTTGCAATATCGGTGCGGATTTTTTCAGCGGCTTGCATCAGCCGGCGCTGTGTATCAAGCGTGGCTTCCTCGCCGGCTTCTGGGGCCAAAGCATCCAGTTCTGCGACGGCGTGGCGCAGAAAATCCTCTTCCGCGCGCGCCTCGGCAATCTTTGCTTCTGTGGCTTCAAGCTTGCGCAGTGCGACAGAAAGCGCGCGCCAGCTATCCCGCGTCGTGTCCAGAACCGCGCCAAGGTCCGCGTAGCTGTCCAGCATCTGGCGGTGACCACGCGGGTTCAGCAAACCGCGGTCATCGTGCTGTCCGTGCAATTCAACCAGCGTTTCGGAAAGGTTGCGCAGCACCTCGCCACTCACACGGCGGTCATTGACCCATGCCGTTTTGCGCCCGTCACGCGTGTTGATCCGGCGCAGGATCAACTCGTCGTCTGCCGCAATCCCCGCCAGTTCCAGCACGGCATGGGCCGCATGACCCGCGGGCAGATCGAACCAGGCCGTCACCTCGCCCTGTTCTGCCCCCTGCCTGACCAGTTCGGCACGGCCGCGCCAGCCCAACACAAAGCCCAAAGCATCAAGCAAGATGGATTTGCCCGCACCGGTTTCACCAGTCAGCACGTTCAACCCCGGCTGAAACGCAAGTTCCAGACGGTCAATGATCAGCATGTCCCTGATGTCTAATCCGCGGAGCATGTCAAAGTCCAAGGGACGGGGATTGCCCCGCGATGTTTACAACCACTCACCGAGCAACACCTGCCGGTAAATCGAAGCCAGCCAGTTGTCGCCCGCAGCCTCGGCGGCCAGACCCCTGCCAGTCAGCAAAGCAAAACTGGATTCGTACCATTCACTTGATTGGTAGTTATAGCCCAGAATCGCGCCTGCGGTTTGCGCCTCTTCCACAAGACCCAAAGACAGGTAGCTTTCCACCAGACGGTGCAGCGCCTCGGGCGTGTGGGTTGTGGTCTGGAAATCCTCAACCACCGTGCGGAACCGGTTGGCGGCTGCAACATAGTGACCGCGCTTGAGGTAGAAGCGCCCGATCTCCATCTCTTTGGCGGCAAGATGGTCAAAGGCGAGATCAAACTTGAGCACGGATGTGCGCGCATATTCACTGTCTGGATACTGTTCGATCACGCGGCGCAGGGCCTGCAAGGCCTGAAAGGTCAGACCCTGATCGCGACCGATCTCATCAATCTGGTCGTAGTAGGAAAGTGCTAAGAGGTAGGCCGCATAGGCGGCGTCTTCTTCGGCAGGATAGAAATCAAGGTAACGCTGCGCAGACGCGCGGCTGTTGGGGTAGTCCTCATCGCGGTGATAGGCAAAGGCCTGCATGATCAGCGCACGCTCTGCGAATTCCGAATAGGGGTAAAGCCGCTCAATTTCGCCAAAGGTAAAGGCTGCATCATCGGGATTGCCGTTCTCGATCTGCCGCTCACCGCGTTCAAAAATGGCCTGCGCGCTGAGACTATCAAGCGGTTCACCGCTTCCTTCGCCACTACAGGCCACCAAAACGGCCAAGCTGACGACGGCGCCAACACGAAACACCCAACGGCTGGCGGTGCCCTTCCTGACTGACATTTTCGCGTCCTCACTCACACAATGGCTGCTTGACCTGCGGAGTAGCCCCGCGTCGTTCCGCCTTGGTCTAACATAGAAAAATCGGGTGCAAAATGCCTTTTGACAGCACGGGTGATCAACTGTCAGTGGGAGACGGAATTTAGGCGACTGCGTCCAGATCGGCCAGACTAACGCCAACACCTGGCAAACGGGCAGCGATCTGTACGTCACAGGTCACGAAACGCCACGCGTCAGGTTGATCGAACAAGGCATGCAAAAGTTTGTTCGTCATTGCATGGCCCGCGCGCGAACCGGTGTAGCGCCCGAGGATCGGTGCACCAGCAGTGTAAAGATCGCCCAAGGCATCAAGCATTTTGTGACGCACGGCCTCATCTGCGTGGCGCAAACCACCGGGTGTCAGAACCTTATCGCCATCAACAACGACCGCATTCTCATAGGTACCACCCAAGGCAAGACCATTTGCGCGCATTGCATCAACATCAGCGGAGCGGCAGAACGTCCGGCTGTCACAGAGTTCACGTACAAAGGCACCATTGGCCATATTCAACATCTTCTGCTGACGGCCAATCGCGGCATCGGCAAAGGCAATTTCAAAATCAATCTGCAGCGTCGTGGAGGGCGACAGCTTTGCGCGTGCTTCGCCCTCGACCACTTCGACATCGCGCAGGATTTCAATCGCTTTCAGCGGTGCGGACAAGCGCACCAGACCCGCCGCCACGATCCCGCGTACAAAGCTGGCCGCGCTGCCATCAAGAATTGGCACTTCAGGGCCGTCAATGTCGATCAGGACGTTATGCACACCACAGCCAGCCAATGCTGCCATCAGGTGCTCGATGGTCGAAACGATAACACCGGTGTCATTGCTGAGACGGGTATTCAGCGGCGATACAATCACATTGCGAAAATCGGCTGGCAGTTTCGGTTGCCCTGCAACATCGGTGCGCCGAAAGACGACACCCGTATTTGCCGCTGCGGGTTTGAGAACGACACGCACAGCTTCGCCAGAGTGCAAACCGGTGCCCTCAAAAACAACGTCGGATTTCAGTGTCGTTTGCACGCCTATTTCGCCCTTGCAGCATTTTATACGCTACCCTCAATTAGGCTGCGACATCAGATCACTCAACTCACTCTTTGCGACGGACTGAAACACTTGTGTTACAAACGCTCGCAGATTCACTTTTGATCGCACAAGCCATTCGAAACAAATGAAAAAAGGCCGCACAATGGCGGCCTTCCTATCAACTTCGACGTCACGTCAAAGCAACATATGTGCAGAGATCAGTTTGCCTGACGGCGCAAGAATGCAGGAATTTCGATCTTATCTTGCTCTTCGTTGTGCTCTGGCTCTTCACGGATTGCGGTCACCTGCGGCTGCGCCCGTGCCGGCTGACGCGCTGCTGTTTCAGCCTGCGCGCCTGTCATACGGTTGATCAGAGAGTTGATCCCGAACCGCGGTTTGTCTGCTTCCGTTGCCGTAGCGGCCGGTGCGGATGCGCGCTGTTGAGGTGCCGCGCCAGCATTATTTGGAACGCGGTTCACAGCCGCCTGCAGCCGCGCGAGCGCCTCTGGTGATGGTGTGCCCGGGGCCGCTGCCGCACGTGGTGCAACAAAGTTGTCGGCTTCTGTCATTTCCGGCTCTTGGCGCGGGGTGTATGCCGGTGGTGGCAGATCATCCGCCACGGCCTGCGGCTGTGGTGCCGGCTGATAGGCTGCGGAAGCAGGTTGCTGCACCGGCGCAGGTGCTTCGAATTCCTCGAAAAGCGTCCGCTCTTGCGCGACAGGTTCGGCAGCAGCCGCAGCCGGTGCCTCGTGCAAGGTCTCTTCGACGTGTGCGGCAACTTCTGCAACAGGTGCGAGCGGTGCCGCCATGGAGCGACGCGGCACAGGTGTCACTGTCGTCTTGGCCAGCGCGTCAATCCCTGTTGCAACAACAGACACGCGCATCCGGCCTTCCATGCTTGGATCAAGTGTCGAACCGACGATAATGTTTGCGTCGCCATCAACCTTTTCGCGGATCTTGTTGGCGGCTTCGTCGAGTTCAAAGAGTGTCAGATCATAGCCACCTGTGATGTTGATCAGCACGCCCTTTGCACCTTCCAGCGAAATCTCGTCCAGAAGCGGGTTCGCGATGGCCTTTTCGGCGGCCTGAATGGCACGGTTCTCGCCCTCGGCTTCGCCTGTGCCCATCATCGCCTTGCCCATCTCGTCCATCACGGCGCGCACGTCCGCAAAGTCGAGGTTGATCAGGCCGGGACGCACCATCAGATCAGTTACGCCCTTGACGCCCTGGTACAGGACATCATCGGCCAGCGCGAAGGCTTCGGTGAATGTCGTATTTTCATTGGCCAGACGGAACAGGTTCTGGTTCGGAATGATGATCAGCGTGTCGACAACTTTCTGAAGGGCTTCAACGCCTTCTTCAGCCTGCTTCATGCGCTTTGCGCCTTCGAACTGGAAGGGCTTGGTCACAACGCCGACAGTCAGAACACCCAGTTCACGCGCAGCCTGCGCGATGATCGGGGCCGCACCGGTACCGGTGCCGCCACCCATGCCTGCAGTGATGAAACACATATGTGCGCCGGCAAGGTGGTCAACGATCTGCTCGATGCTCTCTTCTGCAGCGGCCGCACCAACAGATGCACGCGCGCCAGCACCCAAACCTTCGGTAACTTTCAGGCCCATCTGGATTTTCGCCGCGGCACGCGACTGCTGCAGCGCTTGCGCGTCCGTATTCGCGACAACGAACTCAGTGCCATCAAGCTCTTGCTCGATCATGTTGTTCACGGCGTTACCACCCGCGCCACCAACACCAAACACAGTAATCCGTGGCTTCAGTTCTTCATGTCCCGGAAGGGAGAGGTTCAATGTCATAACGCGATCCGCCTGTTTTAAATTGCCCGTGCCCGCGGGCCGTTACTGCTTATTGAGACTCATGATAACCAAGTGATGCCGAAAGGTCACGACAAAAACACAAAATTGCCACCAAATCTGGACAAAAACCTTCGCTTTACTGCCGGATTTCGGCCAATGGGCAATATCTTGCGCATTACCAGTTGTCCTTAAACCATTTGACCGCTCTTTTGAGCGATCTCGCGGGATAATTCTCTGCGGGAATCTCGAAATCCCACCATTCATCTTGCGGGTTGGCCGCAAAAAGCGTCAGGCCGACAGCACTGGAAAACGCAGGGCCAATGGCAGCTTGCGGCAACCCCTGTACGCGCAACGGACGCCCCAAACGGACCTGTTGGCCCAGAATTTTGCTGGCCAATCCGTCAAGCCCCGGAATCTGGCTGCCGCCACCAGTCAATACGATCTGCTGGCCCGGCAGGTGTTCAAAGCCCGCCGCGTCCAGACGCTCGCGCACCTCTTCCAGAATTTCTTCGACACGGGGGCGCATAATGCCGATCAGTTCGGCACGGCTCACTGTGCGGCGGTCATGTTCCCAATCGCCGGTGTCACCACCGATCTCGATCATTTCACGGTCATCCATGCCGGTCGCCACAACGCCACCATAAAATGTCTTGATCCGTTCAGCCGTTGCCGCAGGGATTTGCAGACCCATCGAGATATCAGAGGTCACGTGCTCCCCACCCATCCGAACGCTATCGGCAAAGATCATATGCTTCTTCATAAAGACCGAGATACCGGTCGACCCACCGCCCAGATCAATACAAGCCGCACCCAGTTCCTGCTCGTCCTCGACCAAAGACGACATGCCCGAGACATAAGCCGAAGAGGCAAGCCCCGCGAGTTCGAGATCACAGCGCTTGATGCAGTAAAAGAGGTTATGGATCGCGGTCGCATCGACCGTCAGCATGTGCATATCGGTCTTGAGCTGATTGCCAACCTGACCACGCGGGTCAGCCAGACCTGACCGGTGATCCAGCGCAAAATTCACCGGCTGCGCGTGCAAGACTTCGCGGTCCGCGCCATAATCGGGCACATCACAAGACGCCATGACCTGACTGATGTCCTGTTCGGTCACCATGCCGCCGCTGACGTCAAGCGTACCGTCCAACCCATAAGACCGCGGACGCGCGCCCGACAAACAGGCGATGACGTGATCCACCCGTACATTCGCCATTTTCTGAGCGGCCTGTACCGCAGTGCGGATGGCGCGCTCGGTTTCCTGCATCGCATCAATTTCGCCAAAGCGCACACCGCGCGACCGTGTGGTCGCGGCACCGATCACGCGAAACTGCGATTGGCCCGCAAGTGACCCGACACCATCACTGCTGCGAAACTGCTCGGGCCCGTCGAAGCGCAGCACCAGACAGGCGATTTTGGAAGTGCCCACATCCAGAATGGCCACGACGCCCCGCTGCATCGCCGCCTTACGCATTTGCCGCATTGCCCGCTGGCTGTCGTAGAGATCGCCCATTTAGTTACCTGCCTCATTTGTGCTTATTGTTGTATTTCCCCGGCGCAGCGCCTCTGCGGCTTCTTCGTTCATCCGGAGTGTGGGTCTTTTTGTATTGCGCATATCCACGACGGCGACATCGCGGCTCAACATATCCTGCGCGTCATTCAGCACGATCACCCGATCAAGGGCAGCAACGGGGTTCTCGCTGGGCAGAAGGATCCGCTGCTCGCGGTCCAGTACCATGTCCCAGCGCCGCTCGCCCATACGGACAAGGCCGCGCACGCGGTCAATCAAGGGGCCAGCTGCCGCAAAGAGGCGCAGCGCCTCGGCAATGTTGTCTTCGGCCCCGTCCCCTGCGATCAGGGGCAAATCAAGACGGTCGGCCCGTGCCATGATTTCGCCGGACTGCACGCCATCGGCATCAATCAAGCGCAGCACTGTGCCATCCCGCCAAAGCGCCACAGGCACACGCGGGTTCAACTGCACATCCAGAGCACCGCCCTGCCCCACGCGGACCGAGGCGGACTTGATCGGGTCCAGTGCTTCGATATCTGCACGGATTTTTTCGAGGTCGAGATCAAAGGACGACACGGGGAATTCAGAAGGCAGCAGCGCGGCCACTTCTGTCAGCACTGCCAAATCGCCGCCCACGACATTCATGCTTTGCACCATGAATTGCGGGCGTTCCTGAAAGCTCTGTTTTGTTTCTTCGATCGTCGCAGCAAGCGCTGCGCGGTTTTCGGGCTTGGAATACCAAGAGCCCGCAATGATCAGGATCAACAGGATCGGCACCCCGATCCGCACGGTCCCGCGAAACCCCGGTGTCAGCATCATCCGCTGATAACGGTACCCCATCCGTGAGGGTGCGGGATCACGCGGCAGCGCATCGGGAGAGGTGCGGCGGATCAGCGATCGCATGATGCGTCCTCCACCATCCAGCGGCACAGTTCAGGGAAGGAAATACCCACATGGGCGGCCTGCTCTGGCGTGAGAGACGTGGGCGTCATCCCCGGCTGGGTGTTTGTTTCCAGCAGGATCAGCCCGTCAAGCCCGCGGCTCTCATCCCAGCGAAAATCGGTCCGGCTGACACCGCGGCAGCCCAAGGCCTGATGCGCACGCAGGGCGTATTCCATGCAGGCATCAAAAATCTCGGCCGGCACTTTGGCCGGCAATTCGTGCCGTGATCCGCCGGGCGCATATTTGGCGTGATAGTCATACCAGCCGTCGGTGATGATATCGGTGACCGTCAGCGCACGGTCGCCCATCACTGTCGTGGTCAATTCACGGCCCGGCGCAAAGGCTTCGACCATGACCTTCTCTGGCATATCATCGGACAGTTGCGGCGGGCCGTTTGCGGCTTCATCCACGATGTAGATGCCGACGCTCGACCCCTCGTTATAGGGCTTCACAACATAGGGCGGCGGCATGACATGGGCCGCGCGCACGGCATCGGCGGAGGCTAAGATACTCTCAACGACCGGCAAACCTACCTTGCGGTATACGTCCTTCGTGCGCTGCTTATCCAATGTCAGTGCAGAGGCCAGAATACCCGAATGTGTGTATGGAATTTTCAGCCATTCCAGAACGCCCTGTATCGCGCCGTCCTCGCCCCAGCGCCCATGGAGCGCATTAAAGACAACATCGGGTGCAATCTCGATCAAACGCGCAGCGACGTCGGGGCCGGCATCGACCTCGATCACGTCACATTCTGCTTCCCGCAAAGCTGCTGCACATTCACGGCCCGAGCTGAGCGACACTTCGCGTTCAGCCGATGGGCCACCCATCAGAACAACAACTCTCGGGTTTGTCCTGCTCGACATACCCTACCGCCTTAAACGCAGGCCTTTTGCGACCTGTCATATTGATTTGATCCTTGCCTCGGATCACGGCCTTTTGGCCAATTATTTTGCGGTGTCTGCGTCCAGACGATCACCGACCCGCATAATTTCCCATTCTAGCTTGATCCCTTGGGAATCGTAAACCTTTTTCCGCACCAACTCGCCTAAATCCTCAAGGTCAGCGGCGGTCGCATCACCTGCGTTCGTCAGAAAGTTGGAATGCTTTGTATTCATCACTGCCCCGCCCAGCTGCGCGCCGCGCATGCCCGCGTTATCAATGACTTTCCAGGCCTTCAGATCATGTACGTCATCAGCCTGCCCTGTTGAGGAAAAACCGGCTGGATTGCGGAACGTAGACCCCGCTGTACGGTCCTTAGTCGGTTGGGTCTCGTCGCGTTTGGCCAGTTGCTCTGTCATCCGCAGATGCAGGTCCGCAGGCGCGGCTTTGGGCGGTGCAAGCGTGGCCGAGACGATCACTGCCCCCGCAGGCAGGTCGCTTTGGCGATAGGCAAGTTGCAGCGCATCAACCGACAGTTCGGTGATTGTCCCGTCACGCAGCACCAGGGTGACCGCGCGCAGCACATCCGCCATATAGCTGCCATAGCAACCGGCATTCATGCGCACCGCCCCGCCGATTGTGCCGGGGATCGTGCGCAGGAACGTCAGATCAAAACCGGCATCGGCAGCCTTGCGCGCCACATGCGCATCAAGCGCCGCCGCCCCTGCGATAACTGCATCGTCACTGACCTCGATCCCGTTAAAGCCACGCCCCATGCGGATCACCACACCACTGATCCCGCCATCGCGGACGATCAGGTTGCTGCCGACGCCCATCGGGAGCACCGGAACCGCAGGATCAAGAGCCGCCAGAAAATCGGACAGATCCTGCATATCGGCAGGCTGAAACAGCACCTCGGCAGGGCCGCCCACGCGCATCCACGTCAAATCGGCCAGCGGGCGATTGGCCGTCAATGTGCCCCGCACTTCAGGGAGTCTGATCATCCTCTGCTCTCTCTTGCTTTGCCCTTCCGACCAAGGCACCAACCACGCCGCCAAGCCCCGAAGGTGCGCTGATGCCCATCAGGAGTGCGACATAAAGCAGTCCGTCCCAACTTCCTAGTGCGGCCATGCCAGAAAGCATGCCAACCGTGAAAAGTACCCAGACAATCCAGTAGATCTTGATGCCAGTGGTTAGGTGGCGCTTGGCCAACCAGTAGTTGCCAAAGCCTGTGGCAAGAAAGATGGAAAATGGGATCCCGTAAGCCATGAAATCACCAAAGGTCATGCCGATGATCCTTTTTCATCAACACCGCTGGCCAATACGGCAGGTGTTGCTTCTATTGGCTGAGCCTGATCCGCTCGGCTCCATCCAACAAGGCCGCCAATCAGTCCGCCCACTGCCGCCGGTGCACTGAAAAAGAGCAGCAGAAGAACGTAAAGAAGCGCATCCCATCCTCCGGTGATGCTTAGCTGATAAAACATGAGCACGGTAAATCCCGCCCAGAAGAAGGTCATCACGGCGAGTGCCATCTTGCTTCTGCGCAAACCTGCCACAAGGGTCAGACCCAGCGGAATAAGAAAGCTGCCACACCCGATCCCGATCAATGCAATTTCTTCGCTACCCATGATTCTACCCTTACGTGAACAATGTTCAATATTTACGCGAATGATGAACGATGTTCAATAGTTATTTTCAGCGCTTATGGAATTTAAGCGATAGTGCAGCCGCCCATTATAGCAGACGGTCATCCCGACGACGCAGCAACCATCCCAGAAGTGCCCCGGCCAAAGCGCCCAGAAGCGCAGGCACACAGGCGAGCATCGCAACAGTCATGGCAAGTACAGGATCAACGCCAAAGGGACGGCCGCTCGCATAAATCGCGATGACCAGCACGGCACCGATGGCCGACGCAATACTGAGTGACAGGCCGGACCGCCCCGCCCGCATGAACCTTGTCAACGCGGCGAAAGGGATCATCGCGCAGAGCAGCATGCCAAGGAATATCCAAAGATCCGCCATCTATGACCTCGCGATGTTGTTCTTGATCCAGCGCCACAGATAGTAGACCGGCCAGCGCAGAACGAGGCCGCCAACTGCCAAACCCAGCAACCCCATGAAAATCCCGTGCTGGATTGTAATCCAAACCAGAAGCGGCGCTCCGATTGCCAGCAGCACATAGGCCCGCCGCCAATGACTGTCGTTTGAAGGGAATGCCGACAAGGCAAAGGCCAGCACGACCCAAAGCCCGATCAGAATGACCGGGTCTTTCACGCGTTCAGGCGGGCCGGCAATGCGTTCGCCCAAGTGCTGATCGTCCCTGCCCCGAGGCAGACGACCATATCACCCGGACCGGCCTGTTCGCGGACAAGTCGTTCCAGATCGTCTTCGCTTTCCACCACGCGCGCGTGACGGTGACCATGGCGGATCAGACCGGCGACAAGATCACGGTGGCTCGCACCTTCAATCGGGGCTTCGCCTGCCGAAAAGACCTCGGCGATCCCCACCACATCTGCGTCGTTGAAGCAGGCACAGAACTCATCAAAGTGATGCGACAGGCGGGTAAAACGGTGGGGTTGGTGCACAGCAATCACGCGCCCGTCGGTTGCCTGACGCGCCGCTTTCAAAACGGCGGCGATTTCAACAGGGTGGTGGCCGTAGTCATCAACGATTGTGACGCCGTTCACTTCGCCAACTTTGGTAAAGCGGCGGTTCACGCCCTTGAAACCTTTCAGCGCCGCGCGAATTTCCTCTTTCTTCATGCCAAGGTGACGGGCGACTGCGACAGCCGACAACGCGTTCGACACATTATGGTCCCCCGGCATCGGCAGTTCGCAATCCTCAATCAGCGCGCCTTCGGCCTGAAGCGCGATATCAAAATGCGCGACACCTGCTGCATAAGTGAGGTTGATGGCGCGGATATCGGCCTGGGCATTGAAGCCATAGGTGACCACACGGCGGTCGGTAATTTTGCCCACCAAAGACTGCACATCAGAATCGTCCGTGCAACAGACAGCGAGCCCGTAGAACGGTATATTCGACACGAAGTCGTAGAAGCCCTTGTGCAACGCCTCTTCCGTTCCCCAATGCTCCATATGTTCAGGATCGATATTGGTCACAATCGCGATGGTCGCGGGCAAACGGTTGAATGTCCCGTCGCTCTCATCAGCCTCAACCACCATCCACTCGCCCTGCCCCATACGTGCATTCGAGCCATAGGCATGGATAATGCCGCCATTGATGACTGTCGGATCAATCCCGCCTTCATCCAAAAGTGCCGCAACCATCGTGGTCGTCGTCGTTTTTCCGTGGGTTCCAGCAACCGCGACGTTGGATTTCAGGCGCATCAATTCGGCAAGCATTTCCGCGCGGCGCACAACAGGCAGCCCTTTGGCGCGGGCCGCATCCAGTTCAGGATTACCCGGTTTGATGGCAGAGGAAATGACAACCACCTCCGCGCCTTCAAGATTATCCGCACGCTGACCTTCAAAGATGATCGCACCCAGTGACTTCAGGCGGTCCGTAATCTTCGATGCCTTCAGATCAGACCCCTGAACCGTATAGCCGTGGTTCAGCAAGACCTCGGCAATGCCGGACATCCCGATCCCGCCAATGCCCACAAAATGGATCGGGCCCACATCAAGTGGCAGTTTGGTTGCAGCGCTCATCACAGGGTTCCCATCCATTATTTCTTTCCCGCCTCTGCCAGATTTTCAACCAATTGTACAAGCCGCGTCGTGGCGTCCGGCACACCACAGGCCAGTGCTTTTTGGGCCATTTGCAGCATGCCCTTCTCATCGGACAGCAGCTCGGTCAGCTTGGCCGTCAAAGCCGCCACCTCGAATTCCGCCTCAGGCATCAGCACCGCCGCCCCCGCCTCGACAAGCTGGCGCGCATTTGCGGTCTGCTCATCACGGATTGCACCGGCATAGGGCACCCAGATCGCGGGGCGGCCAATGATGCTGACATCCGCAACGGTTGAAGCCCCCGAACGGGAAATCACCAGTTGTGCATCCGCCATCCGGCGCGGCACGTCATCAAAAAAGGTCTGGACCTGCGCCGAAATCAACTCGGCCTCGTAATAGGCAGAGACGCGGTCAAGATCCTCAGGGCGTGCCTGATGGCTGACCCGGATATTACGGCGGATGTGTTCCGGCAAGGCTGCGATTGCGGGAGGCACGATATCTGACATGATCCGCGCACCCTGCGACCCCCCCATGACGAGGATCGACATGGGGTAATCACCCGGCGGAATATAGGGCGAACCGGCATGTTCCAAAATCGCCGCCCGCACAGGATTTCCGGTATGCACACCCTCCACCGCACCCGGCAACTCAGTAGGCCATGTGCCACAGGCGATCTGGTTCACCCGCTTGGCAAAAAGCTGGTTCACGCGCCCAAGCACGCCATTTTGTTCGTGGATCATGCGCGGGACACGCAGCACCCATGCGGCAGTCATGGCCGGGATCGCAGGGTAACCGCCAAAGCCCACAACAACCGCGGGTCGATCACGCAACATCCGCCACTTGGCAGCAGCAATGCCTGCTATAATCCGGAACGGCACCACCAGCTTTTGCACGATGCCCCCCCGTGCAAAGGTCGCACTGCCGACGACATTGACCTTGACCGCATCAGGGAAACCACCCGTGTACCGCGCCCCGCGCGCATCCGTCGAAAGATGCACACGCCAGCCCTTCTCGAGCATTGCCTCGGCCAGGGCCTGTGCCGGAAACATATGCCCGCCCGTGCCACCAGCGGCAATGATCAGCAGCGGCGCCATCAGCGGTTTGCCCTGCGCATCAGGATATCGGCCATTTCGCCTTGCGGCCGGCTGCGCGTGAACGCCAAAAGCATCCCGACAGCAATTCCGCCCGCGATCAGCGAGGAGCCGCCATAGGACACGAAAGGCAGGGTCATGCCCTTGGCAGGCAACAAGCGCACAGCAACGCCCATGTTGATCATCGCCTGCACCCCGAAGATGCAAACCAGCCCCGTGCCCGCAAGACGGATAAAGACATCGCGCTCCTTCATCAGCCGCAGCAGAGAGCGCACCACAATCACGGCGTAAAGCGCAATAATCACCAAAACGCAGATCAGCCCGTATTCTTCAGCAGCGACCGCAATAATGAAATCGGTATGCGCGTCAGGCAGCGACCATTTCACTTGCCCCTCGCCGACACCGACGCCGAAAAATCCGCCCTCACGGATCGCATTTGTCGCATAACCCAACTGCGTATTTGGGTCGAGGTCAGGCGATAGAAAGCCGTCGATACGGCGGGCAAAGTGCTCGGAATAACTATAGGCGATGGTTCCGCCAAAGACGACGAGACCAGCCAGAACAATCAGCAATAGCATTGGCGCACCGGCCACGAAATACATCACACCCCAGGCAAAGAGGATCAGTGCGGCTTGCCCGAAATCCGGCTGCAGCGCCAGCATCAGAACGATCATGATCGTCAGCACAAAGGAATAAGCCTTGCCTGGCGGTCCGCCCAATTGCTGGGACGCCGCCAAAAGCCACGCCGCCATCACCACAAAACCGGGTTTGAGAAACTCGGACGGCTGCACCGAGGCAAAGCCCAGTGAATACCAGCGGGTTGCCCCCTTGCCGAAATCGGTACCGAAGACCGGCAAAAAGGCCAAAGCCACAAAGGCGCACAGGAACCCCAAGACCGCCAGACGCCGCACCAGTGTCGGCGACATCATCGAGACGACAAACATCACGATCATTGCCATACCGCCAAAAATCGCCTGTCGGGTGACGTAGTGAAACGGCTCCAGCCCGTTTCGGGCAGCCAGAGGCGGCGACGAGGCCAGGCCCAGTAACAACCCGATCCCGAAAAGGATCAGGATGCAGGACATTGTCCATTTATCAATTGTCCGCCACCATCGGGGCAGAACCGGGTCGCCGGACTGCACCGGGACCGTCCCATAGACCATTTCCGTCATGGATCACCGCTCACTTGCCTATATCGCCCGTTTGCCGGGTCTGCTGGTACCTTAACCGTCAATTGACCACGATTCCACTGAAAAACCGCCCCCTGCCACTTTCCATGTCCGATCAAACTTTCGCCGGAGGCATGATCAAATTTTCTGAATTTGATCTCCCGCGGCGCTTGCGCCATATGGGCCGCTATGAAGGTAGAAACTCTGATCATCGGCGCAGGTGCCGCAGGCATGATGTGCGCGGCCCACGCAGGGCCCGGCGTGCTCGTTGTCGATCATGCCAAAGCGGCCGGTGAAAAGATCCGGATCTCGGGCGGCGGACGGTGCAATTTCACAAACCTCTACGCCAGCCCGCAGAACTTCATCAGTCAGAACAGACACTTCTGCAAATCTGCCCTCGGGCGCTATACGCAGTGGGATTTCATTGCGCTGGTCGATCAGTACCGGATCGCATGGCATGAAAAAACGCTTGGGCAGCTTTTCTGCGACAACAGTGCCAAAGACATTATCGCAATGCTGCGCGCCGAAATGGACAAGGCGGGTGCGCAGCTTTGGCTGCAAACCGCTGTGAGCGAGATCAGCCACGACGGCAGTGGCTTTCGCGCGACCCTGACCCGTGAGGGAAGCGATCAAACGGTAACCGCACGCAATCTGGTCGTGGCGTGTGGCGGCAAATCCATCCCGAAAATGGGTGCGACGGGGCTGGGCTACCAGATCGCGACACAGTTCGGCCTGCCCGTGATCGACCCGCGTCCGGGGCTGGTGCCGCTGACCTTCTCGGATGAAAGATTTAAACCGCTTGCAGGTGTCGCAACCCATGCGCGCGTATCGGCCAATGACGCCAGCTTTGACGAAGCGATCCTCTTCACCCACCGCGGCCTTTCTGGGCCTGCGGTATTGCAAGCCTCATCATATTGGCACGAGGGCGAGACGATCAGCGTGAACCTGATCCCCAAAGGCGATCTTCTGGCAGGTCTGCAAAGCCATCGCCAAAGCGACGGGCGCAAAGCGCTGACCACTGTACTGGCGCAACACCTGCCTGCCCGACTTGTGGATCACCTCAAGGCAGAGTTGCCGCTTGAAGGAAATATCGCCGATCAAAGTGATGCAAAGCTGACGGCACTTTGCGAGAGACTGGCCGACTGGACCCTGACGCCTGCCGGATCAGAGGGCTACCGCACGGCAGAAGTGACCTTGGGCGGCGTTGATACCGGCGCGCTGTCTTCCAAAACCATGGCCGCAAAATCAGTGCCGGGACTTTATTTTATAGGTGAATGCGTGGATGTCACCGGCTGGCTGGGCGGCTATAATTTCCAGTGGGCATGGTCCTCGGGGTGGGCGGCAGGGCAAGCCATTGCCAACCAGTAAGGTGGATTTCAATCCACCTTACCCCACCGCTTCTGTCACACAGCGGATGAAATCCTCGCCGCGCCGCTCAAAACTGTCGTACTGATCAAACGATGCCGCCGCAGGCGCCAAGAGTACGACTTCTCCGGCCTCTGCATCAGCCGCTGCCTGCGCCACCGCCGTGGCCATCGTGCCGCAAACCTCCACATCCGCACCAGTCAGCTGGCGGGCAAAACTCTCGGCCTCGCGCCCGATGACATAGGCTTTGCTGACGTGGTCCAGATACGGCAGTAGACCGTCAAGCCCGCCCTCTTTCTGTAAACCACCGCAAATCCAGCGGATCTTCGGGAAAGCTGCCAGCGCCTTGGCTGCACTGTCCACGTTCGTCGCTTTGCTGTCATTTACAAAGGTGACGCCATCCTTCACCGCAACCACCTGACTGCGATGCGGCAATCCGGGATAGCTTTGCATCGCAGCTTCGATCCCCTTGGGCCCCAACCCCAAAGTCCGGCACGCCGCATAGGCCGCACAGGCATTTTGATGGTTATGCGCGCCCGGCAATCCGGCAATCGCGCGCAAATCAATCGACCCGATCTGCCGCCCTTTGCGGTGCTCGGCCAAAAACCCCTTCCGCGCAAAAACGTTCCACCCCTCACCTGTCAGCTTCTGGCCCGAGGAAATCCGGATCACGCGGTCATCCCCCGGCCCTTCGCTCAGTTGATTGGCCATGTAGCGCCCTTCGACCTCATCCACACCGATGATCGCACGATCCGGCCCGCCTTCTGCAAAAAGGCGGCGTTTGGCGGCGAAATAGCCGCCCGGTCCGGCATGGCGGTCCAGATGATCGGGGCTGAGGTTCGTGAACACCGCCACATCCGGCGTCAGGCTGCGCGCGAGATCGGTCTGGTATGAGGAGAGTTCCAGCACCACCACTTCGCCATCATGGGCAGGTTCAATATCCAGAACGCCGCGTCCGATATTGCCTGCGAGTTGCGCAGGACGGCCGTTCTCGACCAAGATATGATGGATCAATGCCGAAGTCGTTGATTTCCCGTTCGACCCCGTCACGGCAATCACGCGCGGCATCGTGTCGAAGTCTTCCCATTCTGCGGTCGCAAAGGACCGAAAGAACAAACCGATATCGTTATCCACCGGCACTTCTGCGTCCCATGCCGCCGCGATCACCGGGTTTGGCGTGGGGTAAAGATGCGGAATACCGGGGCTGACAACCAGCAAAGACACGCCTTCAAACGCACGTGGCTTGGTCAGGTCACGCAGATCAAAACCAGCTTGCTCAGCCGCATCGCGAGCTACTGCGCTGTCATCCCAGACAACCGGATGCGCGCCGCCTTCCTGCAATGCCGCGGCGGTCGCGCGCCCGGACCGCCCCAGACCCAGAACAGCCACAGTCTGGCCCGCATATCCCTGAACCGGTATCATTACCGCACCTTCAGCGTCGCAAGGCCGATCATCGCGAGGATCAGCGAGATGATCCAGAACCGGATCACGATCTGCGGTTCGGCCCAGCCTTTCTTCTCATAGTGATGGTGGATCGGAGCCATCAGGAACACGCGCTTCCCGGTGCGCTTGAAATAGAGCACCTGAATGATGACCGAGAGCGCCTCGACCACAAAAAGCCCGCCTACGATCGCGAGCACGATTTCGTGCTTTGTGGCCACGGCAATCGCACCAAGCGCACCGCCCAAGGCAAGCGAGCCTGTATCGCCCATAAAGACCGCTGCCGGTGGCGCATTGTACCACAAAAAGCCCAGACCGCCCCCGATCAGGCCCATGGTAAAGATCAGGATTTCGCCGGTTTGCGGCACATAATGCACGTCCAGATATTCGGTAAAATCGGTCCGCCCCACAGCATAGGCAATCACGCCAAATGTGCCTGCAGCGATCATCACCGGCATGATAGCAAGACCATCAAGACCGTCGGTGAGGTTCACCGCATTGGCCGCCCCGACAATCACCACAATCGCGAAGGGAATAAACAGGATGCCCAGATTGATCAGAGTATCCTTGAAGATCGGCAGTGCCAGCTGGTTGGTCAGATCATCGGGATGATAGGCAGCCGCCCAATATCCCGCGATGCCTGCGATCAGAATTCCCAATAAAATCCGCACCTTGCCTGACACGCCCGAGGTGTTCTGCTTGGACACCTTTGCATAGTCGTCCGCAAAACCGATGGCTGCGAAAGACAGCGTGACGAAAAGTACCATCCAGACAAAGGGATTATCCAGCCGCGCCCAAAGCAGTGTCGAGAATGTTAGCGCACCCACGATCAGCAAACCACCCATCGTTGGCGTGCCTGCCTTCACAAAATGCCCTTCGGGGCCATCATCACGGATCGGCTGACCCTTGCCCTGCTTGCGCCGCAGCACGTTGATCAGCGGGGGGCCGAAGATAAAGCCAAACAGCAGCGCTGTCATGAACGCCCCACCTGCACGGAAAGTGATATAGCGGAACAGGTTGAAAAAGTCGCCGCCGTCCGAAAGTGCCGTAAGCCAATAGAGCATTTTGATACCTTAATCTTGTTACAGGCGGCGATGCCCCAGTTTTCGGATGGCGTCAACAATCAGGCTGACTTTGCTGCCCTTTGAGCCCTTGACCAGCACAACATCGCCGGCATCCACCAGTTGCGACGCTTGCGGAACAAGCTCCGCTGCCGTTTCGGCCCAGCGGCCCCGTTGTTCTTCCGGCAGCGCCTCCCAGAGGTGGCGCATCAAGGGACCCGCACAATGGATCAGGTCAAGTGACTTCAGGTGTTCGTTTTGCGCCATGTCGCGGTGCATTGCGACCTCGGCGGTGCCCAGTTCCAGCATATCACCCAAGATCGCCACACGCCGCCCCTTGATGATCCGTCCTACGTTATCTGAAGGTGAGGACGCCGCGAGCACCTCAAGTGACGCGGCAAGCGATGTGGGGTTTGCGTTGAAAGCATCATCAAGCAATTCGAGGCTTTCGCCGTCATTGGCCATATCTGTGACAATGATTTCGCGCGTGCCCCGCCCCGCAGGCGGCACCCAAGCGGCGATATCAAGTGAAGCGGCCACCGGATCGGCCCCGAGCGCCTCTGCCACAGCAAGCACACCCACAGCGTTCATCGCAAAGTGACGGCCGGGGACGGAGAGTTTGAACAGATAATCCACGCCATCGCCCGCGGCGGTGATAACCGTGACATCGCCTGCGATGCGCACGTCTTTGACGACCCAGTCAGGGGCAGTCTCACCGAAAAGCACCGGTTTGGCACCGCGTGCCTTGGCATGGTCCTGCAAAATGTGGCTGGTCTCGATATCCGCATTCAGGACCGCAATACCACCCGCCTCCAGCCCGTCCATGATGCAGGCTTTTTCCACTGCAATGCCCGCAAGGCTTTCGAATGACGCAAGATGCGCCGCTGCCACCGTCGTCACCATCGCCACATGCGGGCGCGCCATTTGCGACAAGGGCGTGATCTCGCCAGGGTTGCTCATCCCGATTTCGATCACAGCATAGTCGGTATCGGCAGGCATCCGCGCCAAGGTCAAGGGAACACCCCAATGGTTGTTATATGAGGCTTCTGCCGCGTGGCATTTGCCTTGGCGCGCCAGCACAGCGCGCAGCATCTCTTTTGTCGATGTCTTGCCAACAGAACCGGTGATCGCGACGACTTTCGCAGCAGTGCGCGCACGGGCGGCGCGGCCCATGGCACCCAATGCATCCAACACATCCGGCACGATCAAAAGTTGCGCGTCGGCGGCCACACCATCAGGGACATGCGTCACCAAAGCGGCAGCGGCACCTTTCTCCAAGGCTTGCGCGACGAAATCGTGACCATCGCGCACATCAGCCAACGCCACGAAAAGATCGCCCTTCTGCAAGGTTCGCGTGTCAATCGAAACGCCTGTTGCTTGCCATTGTTGGGTGACATGTCCACCCGTCGCCGCAGCCGCCTCGGCTGAGGTCCAGAGCGGGGTCATACCCAACCCTCCAAAGCAGCGACGGCCACGCTGGCCTGTTCCACATCGTCAAATGGCAGCACCGTGTCCCCCACGGTCTGGCCTGTTTCGTGGCCTTTGCCCGCGATCAACAACGCATCCCCTGCCCCCAGCATATCAATGCCGCGCAAAATTGCCTCGGCACGGTCGCCCACTTCACTGATGCTTTGCGTGCCGCCTGCGTTGAGTGCGCCCGCCATCACGGCTGACCTGATTGCGGCGGGGTCCTCAGAGCGCGGGTTGTCATCGGTCACAATGACCGTATCCGCATTGCGCGCCGCTGCCGCCCCCATCAAAGGCCGCTTGCCCACATCGCGATCACCACCTGCGCCGATAATGACAACGATCCGCCCCATCACATGCGGGCGCATCGCCTTCAGGGCGGTTTCAATCGCGTCAGGCGTATGGGCATAATCTACAAATACCGCAGCGCCGCTTTCGCGTGTCGCTGCAAGCTCCATCCGGCCCCGCACAGTCGTCAGATATTGCAGAGTGTCAAAGACATCCGCCGCATCAGCGCCTGCCGCGATTACCAAGGCAGCGGCCAGCAATACATTGTCAGCCTGAAATCCGCCGAGCAGTTCCAGCCGGGTCTGGCGCGAACGGCCTTGCCATTCAAACAGCAGGTCCTGCCCGGTGGCATCAAAGCGCTGTCCGGTCAGGCGTAAGCGCGCATCGGGGTGGCGGCCTACGCCGATCACCTCCTGGCCGCGGGCGGCGCAGATTGCTGCAACCTCGGGGCCTTTGGGGTCGTCCAGATTGATCACTGCGACACCGTCCTCGGAGAGGACGCGACGAAACAGCCCCATTTTGGCATCGAAGTAGGCCTCGAAGGTTTCGTGATAATCAAGGTGATCCTGACTGAAGTTCGAAAAACCGGCGGCGGCCAAAATAACGCCATCCAGCCTGCGTTGGTCCAAGCCGTGCGATGAGGCCTCCATCGCGACATGGGTGATGCCGTTTTTTGCCGCCTCGGCCAGCACACGATGCAGCGTGATCGGCTCGGGCGTTGTGTGTTTGAGCGGGTGGTTCCATGCGCCCTCTACGCCAGTCGTGCCAAGGTTCACACCAGGCAAATCCAGTTCTTCCCAGATCTGGCGGCAAAATGTCGTCACAGATGTCTTGCCGTTGGTGCCGGTAACAGCAACAACCGTGGCGGGATGTGCGCCAAACCAAAGTGACGCCGCTTGCGCAAGCGTCGCGCGCGGGTCTTGCGCCACGATCAGCGCAACATCGCTACCAACCAACTCTTTGGCGGCAATCTCGGCGCCTTGCGCATCGGTCAGGATCGCTGCGGCCTTCATGCGCAATGCGTATTGGATAAACTCGCCTCCGTGCACGCGCGCGCCCGGCAATGCGGCAAAGAGATACCCCGGCTTTACCTCGCGGCTATCCACGGCCAGCCCCGTGATCTGCGCCTCTGCGCCACCGCGTGCTGTCAGCCCAAGTTCCGCCAGTGATTTCATTGCCCGCCCTCGATCAGTTTGAGGTCAGTGTTACACCGACCTGCTGAGGCCTGTCTACTTGTGGTCGCAGCCCCAAAAGAGGTGCGGTCCGCCGGATCATTTCGGCCGCAATCGGGACCGCAGTCCAACCCGCAGTGCGGCGCGGCTCTGCGCCTGAATTCTCTGATGGCTCGTCAAGCGTGACGACCAGAACGTACTGCGGATCATTGGCAGGGAACACAGATGCAAAGGTCGAAATGACCTTATCATCATAGTATCCGCCACCTGCGGCGCGCGGCTTGTCCGCGGTTCCCGTTTTGCCACCTACAGCATAACCCTCGACCTCTGCGAAAGAGGCCGTTCCGCGCTCAACCACCTGACGCAGCATGCTGCGCGACGCGGCACTTACGGCTTCGGACACCACCCGCGGGCCTGGTTCTGTCGACGTCTGGCGCAGCAAGGTCGGCGTGACGCGCGTGCCGCCGTTCAAGAGCGACGCATATCCCGCCGCCAGATGGACCGGAGAAGAAGACAGACCGTGGCCGTAAGAAATGGTCATCGTCGAAATCTCGGACCAGTTGGGCGGCAGCAAGGGGCGACCGGTTGGGGCCTCGATCATTTCCAGCGGTGTTGGTTCCAGAAATCCAAGCGAATCCAGAAATGCGCGCTGACGTTCGGCGCCAATCTGCATCGCGATCCGCGCCGTCCCGATGTTCGAACTCTCGACAATCACGTCCGTGGTGCTGAGCTCCGGTCCATAATCATGAAAGTCACGGATGCGGAACCGGCCCCATGTGAGGGGGCCTTGCGTGTCGATCATCGTATTGGCGTTCACAAGCCCAAGCTCCATTGCTTGGGCGGTCGTGAATATCTTGAAGACCGAGCCAAGCTCGTAGACCCCCTGCACTGCACGGTTGAACAAAGGGCTGTCCGATTGGTCACCTGTTGTCAGGACACGCGGGCGGTTGTTGGGGTCAAAGTCGGGCAATGAGACCATCGAAATAATCTCGCCGGTGTGGATATCCATCAAGACCGACGCAGCCCCTTTGGCATTCATGATCGACATGCCACCTGCAAGCACCTGCTCGGCTGCGGCCTGCACTGTCAGATCAAGCGACAATTGCAGCGGCGCACCTTCGTTTGCGGGATCGCGCAAGTAGCTGTCGAACTGGCGCTCAACCCCGGCCACACCGATGACTTCGGCACTGGCGACACCTTCGCGGCCATAGCTGGCACCACCCAGAATATGTGCAGCCAGCGGGCCGTTGGGATAAAGCCGCATTTCACGCGGTCCGAAAAGCAGACCGGGCGAACCAATATCATGCACAGCCTGCATCTGCTCGGGACTGATCTGGCGCCTGATCCACAGGAAACGGCGGTCGCCCTGGAAATCCTTGAGCAGTTCTTCTTCATCAAGTTCGGGGAAAATCTCGGCCAGACCTTTGGCGGCATTGACCGGATCAATCATGTCGCGCGGGTGCGCGTAAAGCGAGTGGGTCTGCAGGTTCGTGGCCAGAATGCGCCCGTTTCTGTCAACAATATCAGAGCGCTGACCGATAATCGGGTTACCAACGGCCGAGACGCGCGGCTCTTCAGGCACAGACGAAGCCAAAGTCCCCATCCGCAGACCGATCACCCCAAAAGCACAGAAAAACGCAAGGCCCAGCACCAGCAGACGCCCTTCGGCACGCTGGCGCTGTTTGTCGGCCATGGCCTCATGCCGGCGGGCGCGGTTTTCGGCTTCGATCACATCGGGGTTTTCGCCCCGTGCACGGGCATTGAGGATACGGGCCAGCGGGCGAAGGGGAATACGGCTCACAGATCGTTCTCCATCGCTTTCAATTGATCATACGACAGTTCGATCGGGTTTGTGATCGGCAGGATCGGCGGAAGCGGATAAATGATCTGGTCCACGGCGCCAAAGGCATCCGGCATCAGGGGCAGCAGACCCAGACGATCAAAATTCAGATCCGCCAGATCGGCCAGACGGTCGGGACGGTTCAGATAGGCCCATTCGGCACGCAACATGCTGATACGTTCGTGTGCCGCGCCAATCTGCCCGTGCAGGTCACGCACTTCCGCGATGGCTGCTTGGGTCTTGTAATTCTCGTGATAGGCCCAAAACGCGAGCCCCATGACGGCCATAGCTGTCAAAACATAAAACAAACCCCGCACTTACCGGCCCCCTTTCTTCTTTTTCATCGGCATCCCCAAGAGCGCCGGATCAATCGCTTCGGCTGGCGCATCTGTGCGGATGGCCACGCGCAACTTGGCCGAACGCGACCGTGGGTTCTCGGCCAGTTCCTGTTCATCCGGTCCGATCGCCTTGCGCTTCTCGATGCGCCAGGCAGGCGTCACCTGTTCCGTTTCTGGTGCATAACGGTTTGCGTTAGCCGTATTGCCGGAACGTGCCTGCAAGAACCGTTTCACCATACGGTCTTCGACGGAATGGAAGGTGACAACTGCCAGTTGGCCACCGGGTTTCAAGGCGCGTTCAGCGGCCATCAGGCCTTCGGCCAATTCGCCGTATTCGTTGTTCACCGCAATGCGCAGCGCCTGAAAGGTGCGCGTCGCGGGATGTGATTGGCCGGGTTTTGCGCGCGGCAGACAGCCCTCAACGATCTTGGCCAGTTGTAGTGTTGTCGTCAGCGGGCGCGCTGCAACAATCGCCTTGGCGATCCGCCGCGATGCGCGCTCTTCGCCGTAAAGATAGATGATGTCGGCCAACTCGGCTTCATCAGCCGAATTGCAAAGATCAGCGGCAGAAGGCCCGTCCTGCGACATCCGCATATCAAGCGGCCCGTCGCGCATAAAGGAAAAGCCACGTTCGGCCAGATCAAGCTGCATTGAACTGACCCCGAGATCGAGCACGACACCATCGAGATCGGTGCCATATTCATCCAGTTTCGAAAAGACGCCCGCGACCGTTTCAATCCGGTCGCCATAGTCGCCGATCCAGTCCGCCGCCATCTCGAAGGCCAGCGGGTCACGGTCCACGCCGATGACTTTATCCGCCCCCGCTGCCAGCAATGCGCGCGTATAGCCACCGTTACCAAATGTACCATCCAGCCAGACCCCGGAAACAGGCGAGACCGCTGCAATGAGCGGTCTGATCAGTACGGGGATATGCGGTGATTTTTCAGCGGCAGCAGACATGGGTCATTCATCCAATAGGATGAGCGGGTCAAAGTCTTCCCCCTGCTCGTCCAGCCAGCCGGTGACCCCTTCGGACACCGCGCCAAAGACGTCTGCTTTCCAGATTTCGAAATAGTCACCGAGGCCCACGAACGTCAGTTCGCCATCGGTCAGGCCCAGTTTTTCGCGCTGTTTGATCGGCATGACGGTGCGCCCGTCTTTATCAACGTCCAGCTTGATGGACTGACCGATAATCAGAAGCGACAGCTTGCGCTTGCGTTCCGAACCGCGCGGCAAGGCCTTGATCTGGGCCGCCAGCGCGTTGAATTCATCAACCGTATAGCCCTGCAGGTTATTTTTCAGGTGATCGCCGTAAAGCAGATACATGCGGGGAAAAAGGCCCGGAGCCCAGTCAGGATCGCCCGCTTCAAGCACACGGCGGAAATCAGCAGGGATCGACATGCGCCCCTTTCCGTCCACCTTCTGGGTGTGTGTGCCCGTGAAACTTTGATCCACTGCCCCTTGCGTCCTTACACCCCCGAATTTGCCTTAGATGTGAAAACGGCGGATTGATCTGCTGCCACTGATCAATCCGCCGTCTCGTCCCTTACGGGAAGTCCGACTGCGCGTGCCACCTGGGGGGATGTCTGCTCGCTCACGCGCCGGATCTAGTTTCGGTAATGGCGAAGCCTGTATGAAACCTGCTTTTGCCGGTTGGGGTTCTTAATTTGCCCCTTTGAAGTCGTGTTCGTCATTACCGTGAAACAGTTGTGGCACCAGTTGCCGCTTCGATCAACAGTTTTTTGGGATTTTATGGTACTACATGGTGTTTCAAGGGTGCCCCGCGAACAACATGTGGATGAAATCGCACTTGAGTATCGCAATTGTAGCGGTAATTTTGACGTCAAACACAATATGTAGTGATAAATTTATGACTTCTTGATGCCGCTAAATCTTCCGGTTTTTCCGGCCATGGAAACAGCTATTCAACGTCAGAACTGAAACTAGAGCAAATTTGATCAGTTCAGACGAAGAATCCTTGCCGCGTTTGATTCGTTGAACAAGAAGATTCCATGAAATCCCGATTTGATCCTGTCGGCGCTCGGCAGGTTCTGCTGTCTAGGAGTCTGAAGCTGATTTTGGCTGCGGTGCTCTCTTCACTCAGGCGCCGTATCAATCAGCCGTTTATGCATGACATAGGCGTCAACAAAGCCCTGCGACGGATGTGCAAACGCATCAGGGATCGTGCCGACAGTGGTAAAGCCCAACCGATGCCACAGCCGGACAGCGCCGGTATTGCTGGCAAGAACCAAGTTGAACTGCATCGCATGGTAGCCCAGCGCGCGTGCCGCCTTCTGGCTGTGGACGCACATCTGCGCGGCCAGCCCCTGCCCCCGCGCGGCAGGTGCTACGATATAACCACAGTTGCAGATATGCGCGCCGCCACCGGCCTGGTTTGTCTTAATATAGTAGGTGCCGATGATCCCGCGGGTGTCTTCAGCCACGAAACAGGCCGCGCGGCCCGTCCAATAACGCAGGGCATCTTCCTTGCCGATTGCGGGATCCACCGCATAAGTATCGCCTGCGCGAAAGACATCACGCAACAGCGGCCAGATGGCATCAAAGTCCGCAGCCCCGGCCTTGCGGATCATCAGGCCATGCCACCTTCGATAAAGCGCCGCGCCAAGGCACGGTAGGCATCGGCCATCGGCCCGTCGCCCGCCGCAATCGGCGTCCCACCGTCGCCTGCAAGCCGCGTATCAAGATCAATCGGCAGTGAACCGAGGAAAGGCACCCCGATCTTCTGGGCCTCGGCAGCAACACCGCCATGACCGAATATCTGCGATTCATGCCCGCAATTCGGACAGTGGAAGGTCGACATATTCTCGATCAACCCCAGAACCGGTGTGCCAAGGTTGTTGAACATATCGAGCGCCTTGCGCGCATCAATCAGCGCCACATCCTGCGGCGTGCTGACGACAACCGCTCCGGTCAGTTCGGTTTTCTGGCACAGTGTCAATTGCACATCACCTGTCCCGGGCGGCAGATCGACGATCAGCACGTCAAGTTCGCCCCACTGGACCTGTCCCAGCATCTGCTGCAAAGCCCCCATCAACATCGGTCCGCGCCAGACAACAGCCTTTCCTTCCTCCAGCATCAGACCAATGGACATCATCGTGACGCCATGCGCCTGCAGCGGAATGATGGTCTTGCCATCCGGGCTGCCGGGGCGCTTGTTCACGCCCATCATGCGGGGCTGCGACGGGCCATAGATATCCGCATCCAGCAGGCCCACCCGACGCCCCTCGCGCGCAAGCGCAACCGCAAGATTGGAAGACACAGTAGATTTACCGACCCCGCCCTTACCTGAACCAATCGCCAGAATGCGATCGACACCGGACACCTTTGCAGGTCCAGCCTGCGGCGTCGGGTGACGCCCGACCTTCAGCGAGGGTGGCGCGGCAGGTGTTGGTGCCGGACCATGCGCCGTGAGCACTACAGAGACCGCCTCAACACCGGGCAAACGGCGCACGATATCTTCCGCTGCGCGGCGGACCCCGTCCATTTTGGCGGCCTCGGCCGGATCAGCCGCCTCAATCACGAAACGAACGGCACCATTCTCAATCGTCAAGGCGCGGATCATGTCGCGCGACACGAGATCCTCTCCGCCGGGCAAAGTGAGTCGGGACAGAGCGCCTAAAATTTCATCGCGTGTGACAGCCATTACAGGACCCTTGTTTCGTTTGTGTTCAAATTCGCGCCAACCTTTGGCAGGTTTATGTCGGAGCGCAAGGCCTCGGGCGCCGATGCTTAATTTTGTGACAGTTTCATAACAATAGGTCAGGAGTGCTTATGCATTTACCGCATAGCTGCATTGCAGAAAGATCTATTGTGCAACTGCAGCATAATCATACATCTTGGTCACAACACAGCGGCAGAAGTCGCAGAGCAAACAGATAATAGAGTAGTAAAATGACCGTTCGTACCGAAACATTCTTCACTGGCACTTCCTTGGGTGAGCGTATCGCTTCATTCCGCGCCGAGCTTGCCGTGAAAGCCGCCAAGCGCCGCGTTTACAATCAAACGCTGAGCGAACTGCAAAGCTTGTCTTCGCGTGACCTTGCCGATCTGGGCATGTCGCGCAGCATGATCCAGTCTGTCGCCTATGAGGCCGCATACGGAAAGTAATTCACGAATTCAGATCTGCTACCTCCTCCCTTTAGGCAGATTTGAACCAAGGCCCATCGCTTCACCTCCTCCCGAGGCTTTGGGTCAGCAATAAGGTGGCGGCATCCACCTCCTCCCGGGTGCCGCCGCTTTATCATACCAGTTTCGGAACCGCCCATCCTCCTCCCGGGTGGAACCGATGATACCGCAGGCCGCGCTCACCTCCTCCCGAGCAACGCCAGCGAGGACGCGCCTTGCTTCTTCTCCTCCCGAGACGCAAGGAGGCGCTGATAAATAAAGACGGTCATGTCCACCTCCTCCCGGGCATGGCCGTTTTTTTATGCGCGCACGTCTTTCGGCGACCCCATCACCATATAGCTCGTGATCGAACGCACATGCGGCACAGTTCCCAATATATCGGTGTGAAACGCCTTATAGGCGCGCAAATCCGCAACCTCGACACGCAGCATGTATTCGAACGCCCCTGCGACATTGTGACATTCAGTTACCTCATCGGTGCGTTCCATCGCCTGTTCGAATGCCGTTTGCGCAGCCTTTGTATGTTCCGACAGGCCAACGGCAACATAAACCACAAAAGCGCGACCGGTCTGGGCGGGGTCCAGACGCGCGCGGTAGCCCTTGATCACGCCCGATTTTTCCAGTTCCTGTACGCGTCGTAAGCAAGCCGACGGCGACAGGCCGACCCGGTCCGCAAGTTCGATATTGCTGATCCGCCCGTCACGAGAAAGACAGCGCAATATATTGTGGTTAATTGAATCAATTTTCATCATAAGTTGCAGAGATATTGTAAAAACGCACAACTTGGCAATTTCATTGTGCCAGTTGTCGCGCAATATTGCTTATGACTTATGAAATCCTCATCGCACTTGTCGGCTTTGCCTTTGCAAGCTCGGTCACACCGGGGCCGAACAACCTGATGCTCATGGCCTCGGGCGCAAACTACGGGTTGCGGCGCACATTGCCGCATATGCTGGGGATTTCCCTTGGCCATGCGTTTATGGTGGCGATGGTCGGCATTGTCTTGCTGCAGATTTTCATGACCTATCCAGTGCTGAACATCGCGCTAAAGGTGCTCAGCGCCACCTATATGCTGTGGCTGGCGTGGAAAATCGCCAACGCTGTCCCGCCTGAGGCAAAAGAGGTGACGGGCAAACCGTTCACTTTCCTTCAGGCCGCAGCCTTTCAATGGGTCAATCCCAAAGCGTGGTTCATGGCGATCACCGCGATCAGCGCCTATGCGCCGCAAGATCGCGGATTGATTGTCGGCTCTGTGATGGTCGCCGTCGTCTTTGCCGCTGTGAACCTGCCGTCCGTCACCGTTTGGGCATGGATGGGCGTACAGGTGCGCCGCTGGCTCGGCACCGCACGGCGCCTAAGGGGCTTCAACGTGACGATGGCCGTTCTCTTGGTGGTCTCGCTCTACCCTATGCTGACGCACTAAGCCCGCCTGCCTCTTTGATGAAATCCACAACGGCATCGACGCCTTTACCGTGGCGAAGTGCACAAAACACAAACGGACCATCCCCGCGCATCCGCTTGCTGTCACGGTCCATGACGTCCAATGAAGCGCCCACGTGGGGGGCCAGATCGGTCTTGTTGATCACCAGCAGATCGGACCGCGTGATCGCAGGGCCACCTTTGCGGGGGATTTCCTCGCCTGCCGCGACGTCGATCACATAGATCGTCAGGTCCGCCAGTTCGGGGCTGAACGTGGCAGAGAGATTGTCACCGCCGCTTTCGATCAGCACCAGATCAAGCACGGCGTGGCGCTTTTGCATCTCGGCCACCGCCGCCAGATTGATCGAGGCATCCTCGCGGATTGCCGTATGCGGGCAGCCGCCCGTTTCCACGCCGATCACACGGTCTTGCGGCAGAATTTGCATCCGCATCAGGGCCTCGGCGTCTTCCTGTGTGTAAATATCGTTGGTAATCACACCGATCGAATAGGTCGGGTGCAGCGCACGCGCCAATGCTGCCGTCAGCGTTGTCTTGCCTGCCCCGACAGGGCCGCCGATACCCACGCGAAGCGGTCCATTCATAGCCGTCATGACCGGAAAATCCTTGGTTGAAGTGTTTCGTGCCGCATGGCGGCGATATCGGACAGAAAGGCGGTGCTTTGTAAGTCATCGCATCCTAGCGCGGCCGTGGCTTGTGCCACCTCTTCGCAGAGCGGCGCAAGGTCCGAGAGCACCGCCTGCCCTTCGGTCTGACCCAATGGCATCAGGCGTTGCGCCGCAGAAATCAGGTTGCTGGTGACGGCGTGCAGATACATGGCAGCGGTTAGGGTGACGTCAATCCGTAGCTCTGCGGCGGCAGCACCAACGGCGACGGGATAAAGGTATTCAGCACCCTGAGCACCCCAGATCGCACCGGTGGTTTTGCAAAAGGCAGCTCCTTGCAAGGCTTGTTCCAACTGCCGCTCACGCGAGGCGGCAAAGGCCCGCGCGGTCGCATCAACTGCGGCAAGTGCGGCATCATCTTTGGCGGCATAAGCCGCGCGTAACAGGATACAATCATTGCGCCCGCTGCCATGGGCGATCACATCCGCCAGCCATGCTGCCAGATCATCGCCCGAGGTAACCCACCCCGCCCGAACCGCGGCCTCAAGCCCGTGCGAATAGGCGAAGGCCCCGACCGGAAAGGCAGGCGAAAGCCATTGCGCCAAGGTCAGGATGTCGCGGTTAGTGGTCATGGGCCGTGGCGACATGTTCGTGGGAATGGGTGCGTCCGTGGCCATATGCGCCACCTTCGGGGGTAAATGCTGCCGTCACAGGTGTGACCGTGGCACCGACATGTTCCAGCATGTGTCCGATCACCGGATCGGCCTGGATCAAAAGGTGATCATCCGCAATCTGGCAAGGCGTATGGCGGTTGCCCACATGCCACGCCACGCGCACAAGGTCGGCGGCGGTGACGCGATAAAGCGCCTCTTGGGCCGCGCAAATCTCAACCAGACGCCCGTCGTCCAGTTCCAGAGCGTCCCCATGATCCAGCGACATCGTCTGCGCCAGATCAATCAGGAAAGGCTCGCCGGTGGTGGTCATCAGCCGTTTGCGGCGCAGGAACCGCGCGGCATAATCAAGTTCGCATTGCGCGGCAAGGCCGGACCAATGGCCTGCACGGTGAATGGTTTGCGCGATAGGTAACTGTTGCATGGTGCCCCTCAGAACATGAAATAGCGCTGCGCCATTGGCAGCGTCTCAGCCGGTTCGCAGGTCAGCAAGACACCATCGGCGCGCACCTCGTAAGTTTCGGGATGGACGTCGATTTTCGGCAGAGCGGCGTTCAGCACCATGTCGGTCTTACTGATTTTGCGCACATTCTTGATCGCCACGGTCTGTTTAGCCAGACCAAGGGTATCGCGCAAACCCGCAGCCTCTGCCGCACCGGAAATAAAGCTGACAGAGGTGTGCCGCAGCGCGCTACCATAAGACCCGAACATGGGCCGCGTATAAACGGGCTGGGGCGTCGGGATCGAGGCGTTGGGATCACCCATTTGCGCCACCACAATCATGCCGCCCATCAGCACCATCTCGGGTTTCACCCCAAAAAACGCGGGCGACCACAGCACCAGATCGGCCCGTTTGCCGACACTGATATCGCCCAGCACGTGGGATACACCTTGGGCAATCGCGGGGTTGATCGTGTATTTCGCGATGTAGCGGCGCACACGGAAATTATCGTTCTCGCCGGTTTCCTCAGCCAGCCGCCCGCGTTGCTTTTTCATCTTATCGGCGGTCTGCCATGTGCGGATAATCACCTCACCCACGCGGCCCATGGCCTGACTGTCGGAGGCGATGATCGAAAACGCGCCCATGTCATGCAGAATATCCTCGGCTGCGATGGTTTCGCGGCGGATACGGCTTTCCGCAAAGGCGATATCCTCAGGGATGGATTTGTCGAGGTGGTGACAGACCATGAGCATGTCCAGATGCTCTTCCAACGTGTTCACCGTGAAAGGCCGTGTGGGGTTGGTCGAGGATGGCAGGACATTCGCATCGCCACAGATTTTAATAATGTCCGGCGCGTGCCCGCCACCTGCCCCTTCGGTATGGAAGGCATGGATCGTGCGGCCTTTCATCGCCGCCACGGTATGTTCGACAAAGCCCGATTCATTCAACGTATCGGTGTGGATCATCACCTGCACGTCCATGTCATCAGCGACCGACAGACAACAATCAATCGCGCCGGGTGTCGTGCCCCAATCCTCGTGCAGTTTCAGCGCACAGGCCCCGCCTTTGACCATTTCCACCAGAGCATCAGGCTGGCTGGCGTTGCCTTTGCCCGACAGACCGATGTTCATCGGGATGCCATCGAAAGACTGCAACATACGCCCGATATGCCAAGGCCCCGGCGTGCAGGTCGTGGCCAGCGTGCCATGGGCTGGCCCCGTGCCGCCGCCAAAGCAGGTGGTCACACCGGAATGCAGGGAATCCTCCATCTGCTGGGGGCAGATAAAGTGGATATGGCTGTCCATGCCACCTGCGGTCAGGATGCGGCCCTCGCCCGCGATCACCTCGGTGCCGGGGCCTACGATAATATCGACACCGGGCTGGGTGTCGGGGTTCCCGGCCTTGCCGATGGCATGGATCAACCCGTCTTTCAAAGCAACGTCTGCTTTGTAGATACCGGAATGATCCACGATCAGCGCATTGGTGATCACCGTGTCAACGGCCCCGCCTGCGCGGGTGACCTGGGATTGGCCCATACCGTCGCGGATCACCTTACCACCACCGAATTTCACCTCTTCACCATAGGTGGTCAGGTCGCGCTCAACCTCGATCACCAGATCGGTGTCGGCAAGGCGGAGCCTGTCACCGGTGGTGGGGCCGTACATTGCGGCATATTGCGCGCGGGAAATCTCGACGGGCATTACAGGTCCCCCATGATCTGTTGATTAAAGCCGAAAATGCGCCGCGCGCCACTGATCGGGATCAGCTGCACTTCGCGGCGTTGACCAGGTTCGAAACGCACAGCGGTGCCCGAGGCAATATCAAGCCGCATACCGCGCGCGGCAGAACGATCAAACTCAAGCGCTGGATTGCTTTCGGCGAAATGATAGTGGCTGCCGACCTGCACCGGCCTGTCGCCGGTATTGGCAACCATGAGTGTGATGGCATCAGCGCCTGCGTTCAGAACAAGTTTGCCATCGGCGGGAAAGAGTTCTCCGGGGATCATATGCGCCTACCTGATTGGGTTGTGAACTGTGACAAGCTTGGTGCCATCTGGAAATGTGGCCTCGACCTGCACTTCGTGGATCATCTCGGCGATCCCTTCCATGCACTGGTCTTTGGTAATGACGCGCCCGCCCGCCTCCATCATATCGGCAACGGAGCGACCATCGCGCGCGCCCTCAACGACCGCATCGGTGATCAGGGCAATTGCCTCGGGATGGTTGAGTTTCACACCGCGCGCCAGCCGCTTGCGCGCCACCTCGGCGGCCATGGCGATCAGCAATTTGTCTTTTTCGCGGGGGGTCAGTTGCATGGCTCAAAGCCTCCATGAAATGGGCAGGGAATTGTTCGTCAGACGGCTGAGGATCGGCATCAGATCACGGCGCAACACAAAGCTGTCTTCGGCCAGCTGGCGTATGACCAGCACATCATCGGCCAGCAGGCTGGCACCTGCAGTGGGCGGCAACATGGCGCGCAGGACGTCCAGTTGCGCAGCGGCATCCGGGCGGACCAAAACAAGACTCGCCATTGCACGTGCACCATCCGCAATCGCACGGCGGGCAACATGGGCGGCTGCGTCACCAGAAAAATCTATGCCGTCGATATAGATCGGCGCACCATCACGATCGATGCGGATACGGTCCTCAAAGTAGATCTGGCGGAGTGTTTCTTTCATCGCAGCACGCCCCAGCACGACGGGCTCAACCATCAGCAGGTTCGCGTTGCCATGCAGGTCAATCTGCAACCGCCGCCGCAGGGCGCAATGATCAAAGAGGATCAATTCCTGAGGGAGCCAGTGAAGCGTAGCATCTGCGTCAACCGTCAGGGTGGTTTCAACGCGGCCAATTTCGCTGACTTGCGCGCGATAGGCGCGCTCGGCAGCCTGTGTGGTCAGTGTCAGCGCACCGCCGCCCTTGACCGTCGCGGCTAGTGTATAATGATCGCCTCCAGTGATCCCGCCTGCGGTATTCACAAGGATTGCTTCCAGCCCTTTGTTGAAATTGCGCGGAAAAACCAGTTTGGACGATCCCGCATGGCGCAGATCAACAAGCCCCGTTCGCCCAGTCACATCCCCTGCCACAGTCAAAGACGCACTGCCCCGCGCACGCAGTTGCACTGCTTGCGCGTCTTGCGGCGTGATATGGACGGGACGGTTAATTTGATGCTCCGGAGATTCTTATTTCGCTTAGAGTTTGCGCATAAACTGTGCGGCGAAGGCAGGCCTTCACACTGCATGCGACACCGCTTTTCTCAAATGCCTATATATTGTGCAGTAAACCCGGAAACTGCCCATTGGACTGGCGGCGAACCCACAGTTGCGCGAACAACGCGCTCAGGCAAAACACGGCACGGCAGGCTATTTATCACCCGCGGCAATAAATCCCGCGGCCTTGCATCCGAGACGGTTTACCTCTTGCGCGTTTCGCACTACGCAATTCAGGAATGTTAGCGCTAAAACAAGGAGCCGCATCATGCGCGAATGGTGGCGAAGTGCCGTGATTTATCAGGTCTATCCGCGGTCGTATCAGGACAGCACCGGCGACGGCGTTGGTGACCTGCGCGGCATCACAAGCCGCCTTGACCATATCGCGGAACTGGGGGTCGATTGCATCTGGCTGTCGCCGATCTTCAAATCGCCACAGGCCGATATGGGCTATGATGTGTCCGATTATCTGGCCGTGGATCCGCTGTTCGGTGATCTGGCCGCCTTTGATACGCTGATCACAGAGGCCCATGCGCGCGGCCTGAAGGTGATCGTCGATCAGGTGCTGTCACACACCTCGGACAAACACGAATGGTTCAAGCAATCGCGCCTGAGCCGCGATAACGAGAAATCAGACTGGTACGTCTGGGCTGATCCGCTGCCTGACGGTTCGCCGCCTACAAACTGGCATAGCCATTTTGGCGGTCCCGCTTGGGAATTCGATCCGCAGCGCGGGCAGTATTACCAGCATAACTTTCTGACCTCGCAGCCGGATCTGAACTTCCACAATCCTGATGTCGTTGAAGCAATCCTCGAGACCTGCAAATTCTGGCTAGATCGCGGCCTTGACGGGTTCCGCCTTGATACGGTCAACTATTATTTCCACGACAAAGAGTTGCGCTCAAACCCGCCGGCACAAACACGCCCGCAGGTGATGGCGACCGATCTCTATGGGATGCAACGCAATCTTTATAACAAGACACGGCCCGAAAACCTCGGATTTCTGGAAAAGCTGCGCAAGCTGACCGACCAATACGACGACATCATGATGGTCGGCGAAGTGGGCGAAATGGGCCACCGCTCTATCGAGATTATGGGCGAATATACCGCTGGCAATACCCGTCTGCACATGGCCTACAGCTTTGCGATGCTGGGCCCTGATTTCAACGCCGAGCATTTCCGCAATTGCATCGAAGGCTTTCAGCGCGGCGCGCCCGACGGCCACCCTTACTGGTCCTTCAGCAACCACGACGTACCGCGTCAGGTGACCCGCTGGGCCGAGCATGCGGTGTCAGAAGACAGTATGGCGCGGTTCGCCTGTGCGATGCTGATGTCATTTGAAGGCACAATCGGCATCTATCAGGGCGAAGAGCTGGGCCAGACCGAAACCGAAATGGAATATCACGAGCTGACCGATCCGCCCGCATTGCGGTTCTGGCCGTCGGTCAAAGGCCGCGACGGCTGCCGCACACCGATGGTCTGGGAAAAGGACGCGCCGAATGCCGGCTTTTCAACGGGCAAGCCTTGGCTGCCCGTCAAGGCCCCACAAGCGGCAAAAGCGGTGGATCAACAGCAAGGGCCGGACAGCATCCTGTCCTACTACAAAGACATGATTGCCTACCGCAAAAACAGCCCCGCGCTGACACGCGGCAAGACCACGTTCATCAACCTGCCCGAACCGCTTTTGGCCTTCACCCGCCAAGCCGAGGACGAAACGCTGACCTGTGTTTTCAACCTCTCCAAGATCACCCATGAGCTCGCGTTGAAAGCCCCCGCAGAGATTGCCGTGGGACAAGCGGCCAGCATCAATGTGGATACGCTGACGCTGGAAGGCAACGGTTTTGCCTACCTCAAGCACGGGCCGAAAGCGCCGCTCTAGGTGATCACATCGGGCGCATCGCGTCCGGTGAGCGCCTGCAAATCCGACAGACCAAGTGCTGCATCGCGCACAGCAGCCAGCACCTGTTCCGGATCGTCCATGAGACGGTCCGGATCGGTCACCAACTGTTCCAGATAAAGCCGGATCGTTGCACCCTGCGTGCCCGTTCCTGACAGGCGGAACACCGCACGCGCGCCGCCTTCAAAATTGATCCGGATGCCCTGGCCTGTGGATTTTGAGCCATCAACGGGGTCGAGATAGGCGAATTCATCCGCTTCTGAAACGGTCATACCGCCAATCGTGGTGCCTGCCAGCGTGGCGAGCTTGCCACGCAGAGCATCCATCATGTCATGGGCTGGCGCGCTTTCGACATCCTCATAATCGTGGCGCGCGTAATAGCAGCGCCCGTGCGCCTTCCAAAGATCCGCCATCAGGTCAGACACGGATTGCCCGGTCTCGGCCAGAATGTTCAGCCACAGCAGCACCGCCCAAAGCCCGTCTTTCTCGCGCACGTGATCCGAACCTGTACCGGCGCTTTCCTCGCCGCAGAGCGTGACCTTGCCCGCATCCAGCAGGTTGCCAAAGAACTTCCACCCCGTCGGCGTTTCAAAGCAATCAATCCCGAGGCTTTCCGCCACACGGTCCACCGCACGCGAAGTCGGCATCGAGCGTGCCACACCAGCAAGACCACCCCGGTAGGCAGGGGCCAGATGCGCCTTGGCTGTCAAGAGCGCCAGACTGTCAGACGGTGTGACATAGGCCCCCCGCCCCACAATCATATTGCGGTCACCGTCCCCGTCAGAAGCGGCACCGAAATCAGGTGCGCCCGGGCCATACATCTTGTCCATCAAAGTCTTGGCCCAGATCGGGTTGGGGTCAGGGTGGCCCTTGCCGAAATCGGGGCTTGGGATGCCGTTGATGACCGTGCCTTTCGGCGCACCCAGCATCCCCTCAAGGATCGCGTGGGCGTAAGGCCCCGTGACCGCATGCATGGCGTCAAAGCACATGGTAAAACCACCGGCAAAGAGCGCACGGATTTTGTCGAAATCAACGATAGTTTGCATGAGAGCCGCATAGTCGGCGACCGGATCAACGATCTCGACTTTCATCCCTTCGACTGATTGTTCGCCCAGCGCGCCAAGGTCGATATCCGCGGCTGCAACAATACGGTAAAGGTCAAGCGTCTTGGTGCATTCGTAAATCTTATCAGTGACGGCCTCGGAAGCGGGGCCACCGTTCGGTCCATTGTATTTCAACCCGAAATCCGCATCCGCACCACCGGGGTTATGGCTGGCCGAAAGGATCAAACCACCATCCGCTTTGCGCAGGCGGATCATATGCGACGCAGCAGGCGTGGACAGAATACCGCCCTGCCCGACGATGCATTTCGCGGCACCATTCGCAGAGGCCATGCGCAAAATGATCTGAACCGCGTCATCATTGAAGAACCGCCCATCGCCACCCACGACCAGCGTCTTGTCCACGACACCGCCGATCCCGTCAAAGATCGCCTGGACATAGTTTTCCAGAAAATGCGGACGGCGGAACACGGCTGTCTTCTTGCGCAACCCACTGGTTCCAGGCTTTTGCCCTTCGATCGGAGTGGTCCGTACATTTTGCATCGGCATATCTCGTCCTCCCTTTCGTCGTTGTCGCAGATTACCTCTCTGCGCTTTCGTGTGAAAATACCACAACGCTGTCTGCCGCGACGGTGAGCCCCGGCGTCACTTTAATGGCATCCTCCTGGCTGGTATCAAAGCGACGCACCCACTGGTCGCCTTCTGGCAACTCGGGTGCCGTAATCTCAACCGCCTCCCCGCGGTTCAGAACGACCAACAAAGCGCCTTCACGTTTGACATATTCCGGTGATCCCGACGCCATGCGCATTTCGACCACCAAGGTATCGAGGCCCGCGTCGTCCCAATCCTCTTGGCTCATCGCCTTGCCGTCGACACGCCGCCAGAACAGATCAGGCTCGCCATCAATCAGGCGTTGGCGCGAATGCAGAAAACGGGTCTGGCGCAACAGCGGATGCATTTTGCGAAAGGCAATCGCCTGCTGGCAGAAGGTAAAAAACGGGTCTTCTTTGTCAGGCCAGTTGACCCAGCCGATCTCGTTGTCCTGACAATAGGCATTGTTGTTGCCACCTTGCGAATTGCTGAGCTCATCCCCCGCCAGCACCATCGGCGTGCCTTGGGACAGCATCAATGTGGCCATCATGTTGCGCTTGCGGCGCATACGCGCGGCATTGATATCCGCGTCCTTGGTTGGCCCTTCAATACCCATATTGTCCGAATAGTTGTGCGCATGACCGTCGCGGTCATCCTCGCCATTGGCCTTGTTATGCTTCCGGCTGTAGCTGACGGTGTCGTGCAAGGTGAAGCCGTCATGCGCCGTCAGGAAATTCAGAGACGATGTCGCCGCACGCCCGTCATGGTCAAAATAGGGCGCAGAGCCTGTGAGCCGTTCCGCCATGTCAGGGACCTTGCCCGCATCCCCGCGCCAGAATTCACGTACATTGTCGCGGTATTTGTCGTTCCATTCGGCAAAGGGTGCCGGGTATGCACCAAGTTGATATCCCCCCGGCCCGATATCCCAAGGCTCCGCGATCAGCTTGACCTTGTTCAGCACAGGGTCCTGCCCGATCGCACGGAAGAACGGCCCGTCGCGTTCAAACCCCCGAGCGGTGCGCCCAAGTGCTGTGCAAAGATCAAAGCGGAAGCCATCCACATGCATGACCTCAACCCAGTAGCGCAGACTGTCCATCACAAGCCGGATCACAAAGGGGTTTTCGAAATCAAGCGTATTCCCGCAACCTGCGTCGTCGATGTAGTAACGCGGATTATCGGCCAGACGGTAGTAGCTGGCGTTATCCAGTCCCCGGAACATCAGTGTCGGCCCAAGCTCTGAGCCTTCGGCGGTGTGGTTATAGACCACGTCCAAAATCACCTCGATGCCCGCGGAATGGAAGCGGCGCACCATCTGCTGGAACTCGGCAATATCCGTGCCTTGCATATAGCGCGGATCGGGGGCGAAGAACCCATAAGTCATGTAACCCCAATAGTTCGTCAGCCCACGATCCAGCAGGAATTTGTCGTTTATAAAGGCCTGGACCGGCAAAAGCTCGACGGCCGTAACACCAAGATTATTGAGATGCTCAAGGATCGGGTCCGAGGCCATCGCCAGATAGGTTCCGCGATTGGGAATATCGGGACGACCGGCTGTCAGGCCTTTGACATGGGCCTCGTAGATGACTGTGCTTTCCATCGCATGGTGGGGCTCGTTCGCGTTGTTCCAGTTGAACGTTGGATCAACAACGACACAGCGCGGCATGTATGGCGCGCTGTCGGTCTTGTCGAAACTGAGGTCCTTGTCCTTATGCCCTGTTTGATATCCGAAGAGCGCATTATGCCACGTCGGATGGCCCGTCAGTTGCTTGGCGTAGGGATCAATCAAAAGTTTGTACGGATTAAAGCGGTGCCCCTCTTCGGGCGCATATGGCCCGTCCATCCGGACACCGTATTGCTGGCCTGCCTTCATTCCGGGGAAATAGCCGTGCCAGACATGGCCTTCCCGTTCTGGCAGCGTGATGATCTGGTTCTCAACACCATTCTCATCAAACAAACACAGCATCACCTTGGTGGCATGGCGCGAAAAAATTGCAAAGTTTACGCCGTCAGGGTCCACCGTTGCCCCAAGAGGTGTCGGACGACCGGGCCGGATTGCGAAAGGTCCAAGGTTCAAGGTGTTGCCTCTGTCAGGTCTGCATAGATGGCTTTATACGCCAAGGCCGAGGTCTCCCAGCCGACAGGTTGTTTCATGGCGTTGCGCTGCATCGCTTTCCACGTTTTGCCGTCCGCGTAAAGATCGCCAAGGCGGGTGAACGCATTGGCAAGCGCCTGTGCATTGATCGGAAAGAACTGGACGCCAGTTGCAACACCACGCGCAAGGGCTGCGGGTGAGGCATTGATCACCGTATCGGCCAGACCACCAGTCAGCGCCACCAGTGGCACGGTGCCATAGCGCAACCCGTAAAGCTGGGTCAGGCCGCAGGGTTCGAACCGTGAAGGCACAAGGATTGCATCGCCCCCTGCCATCATTTTGTGGGACAGCGCTTCGTCATAGCCGATTTTGACAGCAACATTTGGGTTACTTGTTGCGGCTTCCAATAAAGCCACCTCAAGCTTGGGATCACCCGAACCCAGAAGCGCCAACTGACCGCCGCGATCCAACAGTGCAGGCAGCGCCTCCAACAACAGATCAATCCCCTTCTGCTCGGTCAGGCGGGAAACGAGAACACAGAGCGGACCATCCGATTTGCCAAGCCCGAAGGTTTTGCGGAGCGCTTTCTTGTTAGCGTCTTTCCCGCTTGCCGTTTTGTATGGTGTGATATTCGGATCGGTCTGCGGATTCCACGCATCCAGATCAATCCCGTTAACGATCCCCGAAAGGTCCGCCTGTCGCATGCGTAAAACGCCGTCCATACCGATGCCGAATTCAGGCGTCAGCAACTCTTCTGCATAGGTTTGCGAGACCGTATTGATTTTGGCAGCACCGACCAATCCCGCCTTGAGTGCCGATATCTGCCCCCAAAATTCAAAGCCTTCGGTCGTAAAGCGCGCAGGATCAAGACCAAGTGCTTTCAGCTTGCCTGCATCCGCATTCCCTTGGAAGGCGATGTTGTGGATCGTAAAAACAAAGGGCACATCAACGTCCAAGTCCCGCATATATTCAGGCGTAAGGCCCGCTTGCCAGTCATGACCATGCACGATGTCAGGCGTCCAGCCGTCCACCCCTTCGGCCGCGATCATTGCGCCCACTTTGCAAAGCGCTGCAAAGCGTTCGGGGTTATCAGGCCAGTCACGGCCCGTGGCATCACCATAAATCGCACCATCGCGATCATAAAGATGCGGGGCGTCAAGGATCAGCAGATCGACACCCGCGATGTTGCAGGCGCGCAGTTTCGCCGCGCCGCCAAACAGGTCTTTGTAGGTCGCCACCACCTTTGCCTTGCCAATCTGCCCCAGCACCACACGGTACCCGGGCAGCAGAACGCGCACAGCCACACTGTGCTGCGCCAATGCGCCGGGCAAAGCGCCCGCCACATCCGCGAGCCCGCCGGTCTTCACCAGCGGCGCGCATTCCGAGACGACAAAGAGGGCTTTGGTCATAAAGCAGCGGCCCTTTTGTTCAGCATATCCTGGGTAATCAGGGTAATACCGCGGTCGGTGACACGGAACCACTTGGCATCCTCATGCGGGTCCTCACCCACCACAAGACCCTCGGGGATCACAACACCACCATCGACAACGACCTGACGCAGTCTGGCCGAGCGGTGGACGACGACATCAGGCAATATAATGGCGTGATCCAGCACGGCGTAGGAATTGGTGTGCACATTGGTGAAAAGCACCGAATTGCGCACCTCTGTCCCCGATATGATGCAGCCGCCCGATACCATCGACGAAATCGCCATCCCGCGCCTGTCGCGTTCATCATGGATGAATTTTGCAGGCGGCACGCTTTCGTTATAGGTCCAGATCGGCCAGTTCTTGTCCCAGAGATCAAGCTCGGGCGTGAAATTGGTCAGGTCGATATGGGCCTGCCAGAAGGCATCAACGGTTCCGACGTCTTTCCAGTAGGCCGGCGCGCCGTCGGCGCGGACGCAGCTTTCGTCGAAACGGTGCGCCATGGCTTTGCCGTTCTTGACGATATCGGGGATGAGATCGTTGCCGAAATCATTCGAGGAATTGGGGTCTTCGGCGTCTTTGATCAGCAGATCACGCAGGAATTTCCAATCAAAGACATAAATCCCCATCGACGCCAGCGCCATATCGGGGTTGTCGGGCATGCCCGGCGGATCGGCCGGTTTTTCCAGAAAACTGGTGATCCGCCCCTCGGCGTCGGTATCCATGACACCAAAGGCCGTGGCCTCCTGACGCGGAACAGTCAGACAACCGACGGTGACATCAGCGCCGGATTCCACATGCTGGCGCAGCATGATTTCGTAATCCATCTTGTAGATATGATCGCCCGCAAGGATGATCACGTAATCAACATTATAACTGTCGACGATGTCGATGTTCTGGGTCACGGCATCGGCGGTGCCTTTGTACCAGCTTTCATTACCTCCGCGCTGAGAGGCGGGCAGCACATCGAGAAACTCGTTGCGTTCAGCACGGAAAAAGTTCCAGCCGCGCTGGGTATGACGGATCAGGCTGTGCGCTTTGTACTGCGTGGCAATCGCCATTTTGCGGATGCCGGAATTGACGGCATTCGACAGAGCAAAGTCAATAATTCGTGCCTTGCCGCCAAACGGCACCGCAGGTTTGACGCGGCGGTCGGTCAGTTCCTTCAGGCGGCTTCCCCGTCCCCCTGCCAGCACGAAAACCATAGATCTTTGTGTGATACGCTTTGTTGGCATGTCGTCTCCCCCTCTTTTATCTTTAATTTTACGTAGTTTGCTTACGCAGAACGACCACCGACAAGGGCGGCAGCGTCAGCCGGATCGACTGCGCCTGCCCGTCAGCGGGGCTATTTTCCGTCGTGCATCCTCCCAGATTACCACGGTTGTCACCGCCATAGACGGCGGCGTCAGTATTCAGCACTTCCTCCCAGAAACCGGCCTCTGGCACGCCGACCTGAAAGCCCTCACGGGTCACGGGCGTAAGGTTGCAAACCACCACAACCGGTGCATCACCCGCGTTGCCACGGCGCAGAAAAGCAATTGTCGATTGGCTCGGATCATTGCTAATCCACTGGAAACCCGCCGCTTCGCAGTCTTTGACGTGCAGGCTGGGCGTTTCACGGTACAGCCTGTTCAGGTCACGCACCAACTGCTGCACGCCCTTGTTGGCGGGCTGCTCGGCCGCACCCCAATTCAACTCCGCGTCGTGGTTCCATTCCTCGGGCTGGGCGAACTCGCACCCCATGAACAAAAGCTTCTTGCCCGGTTGGGTCCACATGAAAGCATAATAGGCGCGCAGGTTGGCGAATTTATCCCATTCGGTTCCGGGCATTTTGGCGATCATAGAGCCTTTGCCATGGACCACCTCATCATGGCTGATCGGCAGGATGAAATTCTCGGTAAAGGCCCAATCAATCGGGAAGGTCATCAGATGGTGATCATACTGGCGATAGATCGGGTCTTTTTCCATGTAGCGCAGGGTGTCGTTCATCCACCCCATGTTCCATTTGTACCCGAACCCAAGCCCACCCGCATGCACCGGCTGCGACACACCGGGGAAAGATGTACTTTCCTCGGCCACGGTCATGATGCTGGCATCAGCCCCATAGGCTGCAATGTTCATATCCTGCAAAAAGGCGATCGCCTCGTAATTCTCGCGCCCGCCGTCTTTGTTGGGCACCCATTCGCCATCGGCGCGCGAATAATCACGGTAAAGCATGGACGCCACGGCATCGACCCGCAGACCGTCAAGATGGTATTCCTCAAGCCAATAAAGCGCGTTGGCCAGAAGGTAATTCTTCACCTCGCGCCGCCCGTAGTTCGGGATCAACGTGTTCCAGTCCTGATGGAACCCTTCGCGCGGATCAGCATGTTCATAAAGCGCCGTGCCATCAAATTTCGCGAGACCATGCGCATCCGTCGGGAAATGCCCCGGCACCCAGTCCAGCAGGACGCCGATGCCTTCGGCATGGGCTGTATCCACCAGATCACGGAATTCATTCGGGGGACCAAATCGGATTGTGGGTGCATAAAGCCCTACAGGCTGATAGCCCCATGATCCGTCAAAAGGAAACTCGGAGACAGGCAGCAGTTCGATATGGGTAAAGCCCATGTATTTCGCATAAGCGATCAGATCGCGGGCATGTTCCTTATAGCTCAGCGGCCGCCCACCATCATCATAGCGCCGCCGCCAAGAGCCCAGGTGCACCTCATAGATCGTCATCGGGCTGGCCCGGTCAGCACGCGCAGCGCGCGACTTCATCCATTGGGCATCTTTCCAGCCGTAGCCCGCAAGATCACGCACGACCGACGCCTGTTCTGGCGGATGTTGCGAGCCAAACCCCATCGGATCGGCTTTGTCGCGGGTCTGTCCATCAGCCCCGGTGACCTGATATTTGTAAAGGGCACCATCGCCAACCTGGGGGATAAAAATCTCCCACACACCGGTTTGCCCTACGGGTCGCAAAGCGTGGCGGCGTCCGTCCCATGTATTGAAATCGCCAATCACGCTGACGCGCTGGGCGTTGGGGGCCCAGACGGCGAAATGGGTGCCCGCAACACCCTGATGTTTCATCACATGCGCGCCCAAAGCGCGCCAAAGCTCTTTATGGGTGCCTTCACCGATCAGGTATTCATCGACATCGCTGAGCACCGGATCAAAGGCATAGGGATCGCGTGTGGTAAAGGTGCTGCCGTCTGGGTAGCGCATGGTCAGCGTATAGGTTTTACCTGCCACAGGTGCCGCAAAAACATCGCCCGCAATACGCGCCAGAGGGGTGTCTTTCCCTGCAACAGTGGCAAAAACCTCAACCGCTGCCGGCTGGAACGTGACAATCCAGCGTTTCCGGCCACTTTTATGCGGCCCCAAGACCTCATAGGGCGCCGCGTGTCCCCCGCCATTCAGCGCCACCAGTACATCCTGCGTCAGAAAATCCGGTCTATCGACGCGATCAGAATTTGTCATGGTGTCACTCCGACGAATTTCTTTACATGCAAGACACTGCTACCTAACGAGGCTGACTCAAGCAGTGCCACCACGCTACGTCAACCAAAAGGGTTAGCGCTAACGCTACATGACCCGACTTACGTCCCGGGTGCAAGCACCAGACGTGACAGACGACCCGCCAAAGGTAACAAACAGGCCTGCAATGAATGGTAGATATCAGGCTTGCCGGTGAAGATTGAACTTGTGGGCTGGCCATGGTCGTCAATGGCAGGATACCAGCCGCCGCGCGCGTGATCGACGAAATGCGCATCCGCGAAAGCCCACAACCGCCTGTACCAGATTTCATCGGCTGGGTTTCGGTCCATGACAATCAGGGCCGTCACCGCACCAATCGCCTCGGTAACGGGCCACCAGAACCGCGATCCATCGGCAACCTTTCCGTCAAAATCAAGCGTATAGGCCAAGCCACCCTCCGGTAGCCATGCATCGGCAAGGGCACGTTCAATCAGTTTGCGCGCAGCTTTGGGTGCGCCGTTCGCAGGCCGCCCGGACAAATCCCAGTGCTGGAGCGCCAAACGCCCCAGTTCAAACGAATGGCCCGGCGTGGTGCCCATAGGGCGGAACATATGATTGCCCGCGTAGGCACGATCAATCTTCCAATCGTTCGTATAATGCTCGGGCAAACGCCAAGCATTCTGCGGTGCCATCTGATGGAGGAAAAAATCGAGGATACGTCCGGCACGGTCAAGAAACATGGCCTCACCCGTCGCTTCATATGCTGCCAGCAAAGCCTCGACACCGTGCATATTGGCATTCATCCCGCGATAGGTGGAAAACGGGGTCCAGTCGCGGTTCCATTCGTCGCTGAACAGACCGGCGTCTTCCTCCCAGAACCTTCGGTCAAGCACCTCGGCGATATCCGTCAAAAGCGCATCAGCGTCTGGATGACCCGCGATCTTTGCGCTGCTCGCGGCCAGCAAGACAAAGACATGGCCATAAGCCAGCTTGCGTTCATCATGCACGCCCTTGTCCGACAGCGCCCAAAAATAGCCGCCATGCACAGGGTCTTTGTGGTGACTTGCAATATAGGCCATGCCCCGATCAATGATCCGGTCTGCTCCTTGATACCCGCGCAAGTGGCCAAGGCTGTAGGCGTGGATCATGCGCGTGGTCGCATGCAGTTCCTGCACATCCGAACCCAGCACTTCGCCGCCGTGATCCAGCATTGAAAAGCCCGGCGCGTCCCCTGCACTGGCAGCGAAAAATCTCAACTGGCTTTCACTTTGGGCACCAAGCCAGGCGCGATGACGCGCATCGTCCATCCAGAAACCCTGTGCGTCAGCGGCTCCGGGATTTCCACCTTGTATGTCAGTCATCGTCATTGCGGCACCCTGCTTTGGCTGTCTTGCTCTGCAAGACAAATATCCGAAGCTCCATCATCGTGATGCAAGAGAGGAAAATCTAGCCCGCAACCGTGAGATAGGCGCGGATCGTTGCCGTCGTGCCTTTTGTCCAGAGCATGTCGAGCCACGCCGCAAAGGCATCGGCGAAACGTGCCTCATGACCGAGTGTGCCGTAATACTTTGTCTGCTTGAGCCACAGCGCCGGATTTTCGCGCGCATATTGCGCCAATGACTGTAACGTATCCCAATTGGGATCATTCGGCGCAATCTCGCTGCCATCTTCGCGCAGGCCTGCACACATGCGCGCCCAGATTGCCTCAACCAATGCAAGCCCTGCAACAGGCGTGCCCGCCGCCAATCCGTCCTGAATGGACGGGATCAGGAATCCGGGGTGCCGCGATGAGCCGTCAAAGGCCACACGCCGCGTCGTGTCGACGATCCGTGTGTTGGAGAACCGGCGCGAAATCAGATCAACATAGGCATTGGGTTCCATGCCGGGCACCGCTTTGAGGTGCGGCAGGATCTCTGAAGTAGCAACCTTTTCAAAGAGCGCACGGATATCGTCATTGGCCATACATCCCGAGATCGTCTCGATCGACAGCAACTCGCCCGCGTTCGCAATGATCTGGTGGCCGCCGTTCAGCACGCGGATCTTCATCGCCTCAAAGTCATGCACATCATCGGTGAAGGTCGCACCAACAAGGTCCCAATCGGGCCGGCCAGCGCAAAAATCATCCTCGATCACCCACTGGCGAAAGGTCTCGTGGGTCACAGGGCAGGCGTCATCAATGCCGAGGCTGCGCACGAGCGCAAGTTCATTCGGACCCGTCGCAGGCACGATGCAATCGACCATCGAGTTGGGGAAACTGGCGTTGTCATTGATCCAGTCCGCGAGGTCCGGATCAGAAAGGCGCGCCAAGGATACCACTGTTTGGCGCAGGATCGCGCCATTGCCTTGCAGGTTGTCGCAACACAGGCAGGTGAAAGGGCCAACCCCCGCGGCACGACGCTTTTTAAGGGCCGCGATCATCGCACCAAAGGCGGTGACGGGTGCGTCCGGCGTCTTTGCGTCATGCAGGATATCAGGGTGCTCGGCATCAAATCCCTTGGTGGCGGGATCCAGATAGTAACCACCTTCGGTGACGGTCAGCGCGACAATGCGGATTGCAGGGTCGGCCATTTGCGTAATCAGCGCGGCGTTGCTTTCCTCAACCGGCACGAAATCGATCATGGAACCGACAACCTCGGCTGTGCTGCCTGCCGGATCCAAGGCAATCAGTGTGGTCAGGTAATCCTGTGCGGCCAATCGTTCACGCTGCGCCGCGTCGCCAGCACGCACGCCAGCTCCGACAATCGCCCAGTCATGGGCCAGTCCCTTTTGCATCAGGCGATGCAAGTACCATGCCTGATGCCCCCGATGGAAATTGCCCAGACCGATATGGACGATCCCCGCCGTCAGCGCGGAGCGGTCGTAGGTTGGCCGCAAGATATCCTCAGGCAACTCTGCAAGCGTCTGATCACTCAGTTTCACCAGATCGGTTCTCTGCCGGATATTCATCAACTCATCCAATTCCCGCCATCGACGTTGTAAGTCTGCGCAACGATATAATTTGCCGCATCGCTGGCCAGAAAGACGGCCATCCCTGTCAGGTCCTCGGCAGTGCCCATCCGGCCAAAAGGTACCGCCTCGCCCACTTCTTTTTTCTTCTGCCCGGGGGCCTTGCCTTCGTATTTGGCAAAAAACGCATCCACCCCGTCCCAGTGTTCGCCGTCCACCACTCCGGGTGCGATGGCGTTGACGTTGATCCCGTGGGCGATCAGGTTTAGCCCTGCCGATTGCGTTAGGCTGATCACTGCTGCCTTGGATGCGCAGTAGACCGAAACAAGGGCTTCACCCCGCCTGCCTGCCTGTGACGCCATGTTGATGATGCGGCCCTTGATACCCCGTTCGATCATATGGGCTGCAACGGCCTGCATCGTGAACAGGGTGCCTCCGACATTGATGTCAAAGACACGCTGATAGTCGGCGCGCGTGATCTCTGAAATCGGGGCTGCCGTAAAAATCGCAGCGTTGTTGATCAGAATGTCGATCTGGCCCAGCCCCTCGGCGGCCTCGCCAACCGCCGCCTCAATGCTGGCTTGATCGGAAACATCCATCCTTACAGCCACAGCACCTTGGATCCCGGACGCCGCCTCCTGCGCCCGCGCCAGATCAATATCCGCAATCGCAACGCGCGCGCCTTCAGCCGTATAGGCCTTCGCGAAGGCAAGCCCGATGCCGCGGGCGGCCCCTGTAATCAGCGCAGTTTTACCGGCCAGTTGCATCAGTCAATCCGCAGACCTTGAGCATCAAAGCGGTGGAGTTCGTGCATCCGCGGATTCAGATGGATCGTGTCACCATGCGTCAGGTTGATGTCGCCAATTGCACGGACAGTGATCGTCTCTGTCAGACCAGTATTGTGGATATGGAAGAACGTATCAGAACCAAGGTGTTCGGCCACGCCGACAGAGCCCTGCCACATGCCGTCGCTTTCGACCACGTCGATATGCTCGGGGCGAATTCCGATCGTGGCCGCATCATGCTTGGCAGCCTCTTCGCCACCGATCAGGTTCATCTTGGGTGAGCCAATAAAGCCTGCCACAAAAGTGTTGCGCGGGCGGCGGTAGAGTTCGAGCGGAGAGCCGACCTGTTCGATCACACCGGCCTGCAAGACCACGATCTTGTCGGCCATTGTCATCGCTTCGACCTGATCGTGGGTCACGTAAACCATGGTCGTCTTGAGCTTTTTATGCAGCTCGGAGATTTCCATCCGCATGCCAACACGCAAAGCCGCATCAAGGTTGGACAAAGGTTCGTCGAACAGGAAGGCCGAAGGTTCGCGTACAATGGCACGGCCAATCGCCACGCGCTGACGCTGACCACCAGACAACTGCCCGGGACGCCGGTCGATATAATCGGCAAGGTTCAGCACCTCGGCTGCGGCATTCACGCGGCGGTCAATTTCGGCGGGGTCCATCTTGGCCATCCGCAACGGGAAAGCGATGTTCTTGCGCACCGACATATGCGGGTAAAGCGCATAGGACTGGAACACCATCGCAAGGCCGCGCTTGGCGGGTACCAGATCGGTGGCGTCTTTGCCGTCGATCTCGATATGGCCCGATGAGATGTCCTCAAGCCCTGCGATCAGCCGCAAAAGTGTGGATTTACCGCAGCCAGATGGGCCGACAAAGACCGTGAACTCGCCATCGTGGATGGTCAGATCAAGCGGTGGAATGACCTGTACGTCGCCAAAAGACTTGGTCACCTGCTTCAGTTCGATTTGTCCCATGTCTACAGTTCCTTATTTCACCGCGCCGAACGTCAGGCCGCGGACAAGTTGTTTCTGGCTGAACCAGCCAAGGATGAGGATCGGCGCAATCGCCATGGTCGAAGCCGCACTGAGCTTGGCAAAGAACAGACCCTCGGGGCTGGAATAGCTGGCGATAAAGGCGGTCAATGGTGCGGCGTTGACGGCTGTCAGGTTCAGGGTCCAGAAGGCCTCGTTCCATGCCAGAATGAAGTTGAGCAACATGGTCGACGCAATGCCCGGGATTGCCATTGGCGTGAGCACATAGAGCAGTTCCTGTGGCAAGGTTGCACCGTCCATGCGGGCCGCCTCAAGGATTTCGCCGGGAATTTCCTTGAAGTAGGTATAGAGCATCCAGACGATAATCGGCAGGTTGATCAGCATCAGGACAACCACCAGACCGGCACGGCTATCCAGAAGTCCCAGCTGGATGAACAGCAGGTAGATCGGATAAAGCACACCCACCGCAGGCAACATCTTGGTCGAGAGCATCCAGAGCAGGATGTCTTTCGTCCGCTTGGATGGCACAAACGCCATCGACCAGGCAGCGGGAACCGCAATCGCAACACCTATCAGCGTCGACAGACCCGCGATGATGATCGAGTTCCACAAGAAGCGGGCATAGTCCGAGCGCTCCAACACAACACGGTAGTTTTCGAGCGTCCAATCAAACCCGAGAAAGATCGGCGGCGCCGCAATCGCCTGTGCTTCGGTCTTGAAGCTGGTCAGGATCGTCCAGAGGATCGGAAAGAAGATCAGCAGGCCAATCGCCCATGCGGCGGTGGTGTTGAGAAGCTTCCGGCGGGGGGTAACAGAGCGTGCCATGATATTAGTCCAGGTTCTTACCGACGATCCGCATCAGGAAGATCGCGACGATGTTTGCAAGGATGATGGCGTAGACACCACCGGCGGAACCAAGACCCACGTTCTGGCTTTCCAGCACGCGTTGGAAGATGAGGTAGGACAGTGTCCGTGTTCCAAAAGCGCCCCCTGTGGTCACGAAAATCTCGGCAAAGATCGCAAGCAGGAAGATGGTCTGGATCAGGATCACAATCGTTATCGCGCGGCTGAGATGCGGCAGCACAAGGAACCAGAAACGTTTGTGCCAAGGCGCGCCATCCATTTCAGCGGCTTCGAGTTGTTCACTGTCAAGCGACTGGACCGCCGTCAGCAGGATGAGTGTGGCAAACGGCAGCCACTGCCAGCTGACGATCATGATGATCGAGGGCAAGGAGGCGTCCGATAGCCAACTGACAGGCTCGGCCCCGAAAAAGCGCCAGAGGTGCGAGAAAAGACCGTTCACAGGATCCATGAACATGTTCTTCCACACCAGCGCCGACACAGTCGGCATGACAAAGAATGGTGCGATGACAAGGATACGGACAACGCCCTGCCCCCAGATCGGCTGATCCAGCAAGAGCGCGATCAGGATGCCGAAGATTACTGTAATGGCCAAAACGCCGATAACGATAATCAGGGTGGTCTGGACCGAGGGCCAAAAGGCGCTCGAGGTCACAAAGCGGATGTAGTTGTCAAATCCGGCCCAGCCTTGGTCGCCGCCACGCAGCGGCAGATAGACACGGAAAGAGAACCACAAGGTCATGATGAGGGGAACCAACATCCAGCCCAAGAGCAGGATCACAGCGGGTGCCATCATTAGTCTGGCAGCGGATCGGGAAGCTTTGGTCGCCATTTGGATGCATCTCCTCTGGTCACAACCACGGAATAATTACGCGTTGTTGTCAGGTGAAAGTGTAAGTGCAGAAGGGTTTTGCACCAAGGGGCAGCTACGGGTACTGCCCCTTGGCCTGGGAGGAGTGCTAGCGGTAGCCAGCAGCTTCCATTGCTTCGTTGGTGATCGCCTGAGCTTTGGCGAGCGCCTCTTCGACAGTCTGCTGACCGGCATATGCGGCAGAGAATTCCTGGCTTACTTCCGACGCAATGCCTGCAAACTCCGGGATCGCAGCGAACTGAACACCAACATATGGGCTTGGCTCAACGGTCGAGTTGTTCGGATCAGCCGACAGGATCGAGTCCAGCGTCATCTGCGCGAAAGGCACCGCCTGGTAGTTGGGGTTTTCGTACAGGGATGTACGCGCACCGGGAGGAACGTTTGCCCAGCCTTCGTTGGCTGCAACCAGCTCGATGTAGTCCTTGGACGTGGCCCACTCGATGAACTGCTTGGCTTCTGCTTCCTGCTGTGTGCCCGCAGGAATTGCCAGCGCCCATGCCCAGAGCCAGTTGGAACGCTTGCCCAGACCGTTGTCAGGTGCCAGTGCGAAACCAACGCTGTCAGCAACAGTCGAGTCAGCGCCTGTCACGAAGGATGCCGCAACAGTCGCGTCAATCCACATGCCGCACTTGCCCTGGTTGAACAGCGACAGGTTTTCGTTAAAGCCGTTGGTCGCGTAACCGGCAGGGCCGCTTTCATCCATCATGCCCTTGAAGAAGTTCAGCGTGTTCGCCCAAGCTTCTGTGTCGAACTGTGCGTTCCAGTCCATGTCGAACCAGCGTGCGCCGAAAGAGTTGGACATTGCTGTGATGAAAGCACCGCCCTCACCCCAACCGGCCTTGCCGCGCAGGCAGATACCGTTGATTTCGGCGTCGCGGTCAGTCATCGCAGCCGCGGCTTCGCGGATGAATGTCCATGTCGGCGCAGTTGGCATTTCCAGGCCAGCGGCTTCCATCAGGTCTGTGCGATACATGACCATTGAGCTTTCGCCGTAGAATGGCGCTGCAAAAAGTGTCCCGTCATAGGAAAGACCGCCGGCCATCGCAGGCAGGATATCGGCCGCATCGTATTCTGCGGACAGATCATCCAGTGCAACCAGCCAGCCGTTTGCACCCCAGATCGGTGTTTCGTACATGCCGATAGTCATGATGTCGAACTGACCACCGTTTGTGGTGATGTCAGTTGTTACGCGCTGGCGCAGAACGTTTTCTTCCAGCGTCACCCATTCAACGGCGATCCCTGTTTCTGCAGTGAATTGATCGGTGTAACCCTGCATACGGATCATGTCGCCGTTGTTCACGGTCGCGATGGTGATCGTTGCGGAGTGTGCGTCTGCGAAAGCGCCGCCAGCTGTGACCAGCGTAAGCGCAGTGGCAGCACAAAGAGTGCTCTTCAAAGACATCCGGTGTTCCTCCCTATTGGATGTGATGAACCCACGCTAAGGGAAAGAACAACGCGCCGTCAACTAAATTTTTACGCGCGTAAAGTATTTAGAGGCTAGGCCGAGTCCCGCAGGACGAGCTTGCCCTCTATTCGCGTGCTTTTCCAAGGTGATACATCGCCGTCGATCGCCTCAAAAAGCGCCTCGGCGGCACGCTTCGAAACGGCGTCATAGTCATGTGAAATCGTCGTGAGCGGCGGGCAGGTATAGCGCGAATGCGGATGCCCGTCCTGCCCGGCCACACGAATCGTACAGTCAGGTCCGCGCCCCACACGGACGTTCCGTTCATAACAGGCCGTTAAAAGACCGATCGCCAAACGGTCATTGCTGCACAGGACCGTATTGGTGCCAAAGCTCCGGTTCGCCAAGGCATCATGCCCCCCCAGACGCCCGATCTCTTCAAAGCCCCAGCCTTCACCTTCAACCGAAATCACCTGCGGCGTATAGCCGAAGGTTTCCATGGCGGTCAGATAGGCTTGCCTGCGCCTGTGCGCGTTCGGGTTTGCCGGTGTCTTCATCTCGAAAAAGCAAGGGGGTTCGCCGGTGCGGCAGAGATAGTCCGTAATATGCGATGTAAACTGAAAGTTATCCGATCCCACAAAGGCCAGACCCAGCTGATCCACGCTACTGTCAAAAATCAAAGTCGGCACATCCCGACAGAATTTCTCCAAGGCGACGCGGTCCGATGCGCGCCCCAAGGGTGCCAATAGAACACCTGCCGGCTTCATCGACCGAAGGTTGTCAAGAACCTCGACTTCGAGAGCAGGATCGCCATGCGCGCTGAACAGCGTGGGCCGATAGCCCGCATCAAGACAGCGCTGTTCCAGGTTGCGCGCGATTTCGGCGAAATAAGGGTCTGTCAGCAATGGGACCACAATCCCGACATTCTTGGTCAGCTTGCGGTTCTGGTTCATCGCGAAAATATTGGGCCGGTAGTCGTATTTCTCAACCGCCGCTTCGATCTTGGCACGGGTCGATTGGCGCACGCTGTCGGGATTGTTGAAGAACTTTGACACCGTCGGCCGCGAAATACCGCTGACGGCTGAAAACTCTTCCATATTCTTGATCTTTTTCTCGGCCATCGCGACCCATCCTTTGTACCGAGCGCACTTTTCCATCGGAAACAATTTCTTTGCGCGCGTCAAGAATGAAGTTTGATTAATCTTTTACAAGCCGAAACAAAAAATGCGCCACGGTTTCCCGCGGCGCATCCGATGTTTCACCAAGTCAGCTTAGCGCATGGTAATGCGACCGTCCGTATAAGGCTGGTAGGGTGCGTTCGCGGCAAGGTACTCTGCCGTGACATCAGCCAGATCGGGGCCATAGTCATAGGCATTCATCGCATCCTCGAACATGCTGTAACCATCACCGCCATTGCGCACGTAGTTGTTTGAAACCACGCCGTAGGTTGCTGCCAGATCAATCGGCGCGCCACCGACCATCACGTCAGAAATACGCGAACCGGGCGCTGCAGCAGCATCAACCGTAAAGGACATGCCTGCGACCTGAGGGAAGCGGCCTGCACCCTCTTCAATCTGGCCAACACCGTTTTCAAGCGCCGCGACGATATCTGCGCCAGTCACCTGAAAGGTCGACAGCGTGTTCTGGAAAGGAAGCACCGACAGCACTTCGCCCATGGTCACTTCACCGGCGTCGATGGTTGCGCGCAGACCGCCACCGTTCTGGATTGCGATCTGGATACCCTGATCCTTGACACGATCAAGCATCGCATCCGCCACAAGGTTGCCCATCGGGCATTCCATCGCACGGCAGACTTCGCGGTCACCGGTGATCACATCTGCAGCCTCGGCGACAATGCGGGTCTTCATGACCTCGATAGGACCGGCCAGTTCGGCGACACGCGCAACTGCGGCTTCATCCTCAGCCACGCTGGCATCCAGCAGATATGTATCACCCGTCGCAGATGTCAGATTGCCGGCGTCGTCGAACACCAGTGTCAGATGACCAATGTATTTTGAATAGGCATAGGCCTGCACAACGGGCACGTCACCAACCATCGTCGGATAGGCCATCGCACCTTCTTCGGTGTTTGAAAACAGCGTGTGCGAGTGACCACCCACAACCGCATCAATGCCTGCAACACTTTCGGCAATCGCCATATCCTTAGTCACACCAACGTGGTTGAGCGCGATAATCTTGGTCACACCGTCCGCTTCCAGAGCCGCGACGTCCGCCGCAAGGCTCTCGGTCTCGGGTGTGAAAATCACGGCGTCCGACGGACTGGATGTTTCAGCCGTATCAACAGCCAGTGCCGAAATGATACCAATCCGCTCGCCACCGACTTCGAGAACGACGTGGTTGTCCACCTGCCCTGCCAGAATGTTCGAGCTTGAAACATCAATATTGCCCGAGATTACAGGGAAGGACACAGCGTCAGTCAGCTTGCGCAGACCTTCGTCACCGTCATCGAATTCGTGGTTGCCAACCGCCATGACATCATAGCCGATCAGTTCCATGAATTCAGCTTCCACATCCCCTTTGTAGGTCGTGTACATCAGGCTGCCCTGATACTGGTCGCCTGCATCAAGAAGAATGACGTTTTCGCCAGCCAACTCTTCGCGCAATTCGTTGATTTTCGTAATCACCCGCGCGATCCCGCCAAAGCATTCACCAGCCGCGTTATCTTCGGCACTACAGGTGGAATCGAAGCGGTTGATCGGCTCGATCCGGCTATGCAGGTCATTGGTGTGAATAACGTGCAAAGTATAATCAGCCATAGCTGTGCTTGCCATCATGGCCATGGCACAGGTCGTTGTCATGATACGTAACATCATAGGTCTAGGTCCCCCAAGGTTGGAATGTTGTCAGAGTGGCGAGGCGATTTGCGAGAGTCAAATTTAATAACTGCCTAGTTTAGTGGCCCTTGCGTCAACTGACTGTGCGTGGATGCTTGACCAACGCATGTGTAAAAGCCATGACACGCCCATGCTGATTTATAAAATATTCCGGGCCGATGAATGGGCCGCCCTGCAGGCCGCTGGCGAAACCGTCGGTGCACCAATTGATGTGGCAGATGGCTATATCCATTTCTCGACCGCTGCGACCGTGGCCGAGACGGCGGCCAAATACTTTTCCGGCGTTGAAGGGCTGGTGCTTTTGGCGGTCGAGGCCGACACGCTGGACCCGCTGAAATGGGAGCCCGCGCGCGAAGGTGTGCTCTTCCCACATCTTTACCGCAAACTGCGCATGGACGATGTGGTATGGAGCAAGCCACTGCCTGTGGTGGACGGCGTGCATCAGTTTCCGGAGCTGTGATGAAGGCGCTAGAACAAATCGGTCTGCCCGCGCTGCGCCTGCTTGACCCCGAGACAGCACATGGCCTCGCGCTCAAGGCGTTGAACGCCGGGCTTGGTCCGCGCAGCGGTCCCGTGACGTCCCCGCGATTGCGCACCACCTTGGCCGGACTGGACCTGCCGAACCCTGTCGGTCTTGCCGCCGGTTTTGACAAGAACGCCACCGCTTTGCACGCCCTGTCCAAAACCGGTTTTGGCTTTCTTGAGGTCGGCGCCGCAACCCCCCGCCCCCAGCCCGGCAACCCGAAACCGCGCCTCTTTCGCCTGACCCAGGATCAGGCCGCGATAAACCGCTTCGGGTTCAACAACGACGGGATGGAGGCGATTGCCGCCCGCCTTGCCCAGCGGCCTAAAGGTACCGTGATCGGCCTCAACCTTGGGGCCAACAAGGATAGTGCCGACAAGGCCGCAGATTTCGCAACGGTGCTGACGCGCTGCGGTCCGGTCGTGGACTTTGCGACTGTCAATGTCTCCTCGCCCAACACCGAAAAGCTGCGTGATCTGCAGGGCAAGGCCGCCCTTGCCGCGTTGCTGGACGGGGTGATGGAGGCACGCGCGGCATTGGTTGACCCGATCCCTGTATTCCTGAAAATCGCACCGGACCTCAGCGCCGATGAAATTGCCGAAGTGGCCGAGGTCGCAAATGCGTCAGGCATTGATGCGATCATCGCCACGAACACCACACTTGATCGCGCGGGTCTGCATGGGCCGCATAAGGCGGAAATGGGCGGGCTCTCCGGCCAACCGCTGTTTGAAAAATCCACGCGGGTGCTCGCGCAACTGGCAGGGCTGACGACACTGCCGATTATCGGTGTGGGCGGCGTTGGATCGGCGGAGCAGGCCTATCAGAAAATCCGCGCAGGAGCCTCTGCGGTGCAGCTTTACACAGCCCTTGTCTACAGCGGCATTTCCCTCGCAGGTGAGATCGCACAAGGCCTCGACACTCTGCTGCAACGTGATGGTTTCGCGACTGTCGCCGACGCTGTGGGATCAGGGCGCGGCGACTGGACTTGAGCGTGGCCTGTCGGCCTCGGCCTCGAGCGCGGGGTATCTCCACGCCAGCGTTGCACCGCGCACCACGAAATTGAGCAACAAGCCAATCCAGAGCCCGTGGTTTTGGAAAAGTGCCATCAGCGGCAACACCGTGGCGAAATAGACCAGCGCGGAAATCACCATCATGTTGCGCATGTCCTTGGTGCGGGTGGCACCGATGAAAATCCCGTCCAGCATCCATGCCGCGACGCCTACAATCGGGGCCAGCACCATATAGGGCAGGTAAATGCGCGCGACCTCGCGCACTTCGGGTGCAGTTGTCATGACATCAATCACCCGCCCGCCAAAGAGCGCGAAACTCAGCGCGAGGATTGCACAAACAATGCCGCCCCACAGACTGCTTAATAGCGCGCTGCGCCGCAACGCGGCCCGCACACGCGCGCCCAGCGCCTGACCGACGAGCGCCTCTGCAGAGAAAGCGAACCCGTCAAGCGCGTAGGCGGTGACCTGCAAAAACTGCATCAGGATCTGGTTGGCGGCCAATTGCACATCGCCAAAGTCCGCGCCGAAGAACAGGAAGCTCACAAAGATCGCCTGCAAAAGCACCGAGCGGATCAGGATGTCGGAGTTGACCAGCGCCATGTGCCGCAGCCGTATCAGATCGAACACCCGCGCCGCCGACAACCAGGCAGCACGCCCAAAGACACTGCGGCAAAACCACAGCCCCAACACCAGACCGCCCCATTCCGCTATGAACGTGGCCCAAGCCACCCCCTCAACACCCCAGCTCAGTTGCAGGCCAAGCCAGAAACTCAGGGCAATATTCGCTCCATTCATCCCCACCTGAATGACCAGCACCGCCCGCGTGCGTTCCTGCGCGATCAGCCAGCCGGTAATACCATAAAGCGCAATTGTGGCAGGGGCAGACCAGACGCGGATGACCATATAGTCGCGCGCCAAGGCTTCCACCTCGGCGCTTGCAGGGGATATCCAGAAGGCGGCGTTGAAAATCACCACCTGCGCGATGATCATGACAAGGCCCGCCGATATGCCGATCAAGAGCGCGCGCGACAAAAGCGCATCTACCTCATCCCTGTCCCCTGCCCCGCTTGCCTGAGATGTCAGGCCCGTAGTCCCCATGCGCAGGAAACCGAAAATCCAGTAGATCGCGGACAGGATAATCGCGCCGATGCCCACTGCGCCAATCGGTGCGGCCTCGCCCAACTGCCCGACAACAGCGGTATCGACCACACCGAGGATCGGGACCGTCGCATTCGACAGCACAATCGGCAAGGCAATTGCAAGCACCCGTTTGTGGGTGAGTGCGCTAGCCATCGCGTTCGGGCATCAGGAAATGACCCGTGGCAGAGGCAAAAAGACGACTGCGGTTATCCTGCCATGTTTCGACATGGACAGAGGCATAGCGCCGGCCCGAACGGTTGACACGCGCACGCGCATAGGCATCGCGCGGCAGACCCGACCGCAGATAATCGACGGTAAAGTCGATCGTCTTTGGCAGTTGAATGCGCGGCGCATCGTCCGTGTACTTGCCCGCCTCCATATCCTCCCAGATCATGGCCCAACTCAGTTCAACAATCGCGGTCACTTCCAGAAAGGCGGCCGTGACACCGCCGTGCAAGGCCGGCAACATCGGGTTGCCGATCAGTTTATCATCGTAGGGAAGAATAGCGGTCAGCTCATCGCCGCGCCGGTCAATCTTGATCCCCAGAAACTGGATATAGGGCACGCCTGCGACCAGCGTAGCAAGGGTCGCATCGCGGCGCTGTTTGATGACTTGCACGGGTTCAGGGCGACGGCTCATGATTTGCCCCTTTCAATCGTAAAGGCGCCCGTTGCCGTGGCGACCGGGCGCGAGGGGTCTGCATCCACAGCCGTGGCGCGCACAAAAGCAACCGAACGGGTCACGTGATAGCACTCTGCCGTCGCCGTGATCCGGTCACCGGGGGTGGCGGGGCGCATATAGTCGATGCGCAAATCCAGCGTCGCCGTCGCAAGTGCTGCCGCCGGATGCGCCATCACGGCCGCCCCTGCGCAGGTATCCATAAGCGCCGAAACAGCGCCTCCGTGGATGACCCCTGTTTCGGGATCACCGATGAAACGGGCATCATAATCCATGGCGATCACAGCCTTGCCGTCATCAATTTCGGTCACCTGCATGCCCAAGGCCTGGGCATGCGGGATTGCGGCAATAAACTGGCGGGCCAATTTATCGCGGCGGGTTTTCTGCGCATCAGACATGTGTGCTCCTGAAAGGTTCTTGAGATGGGTAACGCTGAATTGCGGTTTTGACCACCTCTACGCGCCTGGTGGCTAGCAATCCATATTGCCCCGTTTCTTTGTTGCCGCTACCATTGCGCCGAGGGAGAAGCAGATGTCCGAAACACGGCTGTCATTTAAAGAGATGTGCGCGAAATTCGACGTCACACCGCGCACTTTGCGATACTATGAGTATATCGAACTCTTGCGGCCCGAACGCGAAGGACGGTCGCGCTTTTATGGCGCAAAAGAACTTGCGCGCATGACACTGATCCTGCGCGGACGGCGGTTCGGCTTTTCGTTGGAGGATATCCGCCAATGGCTCTTGATCTACGAACATGAGGGCACCGAGGCGCAGATGCACGAATGGGTGACACTGGCGGACAAGCAACTGGTCGAGCTTGCCGAGCAGAAAAAGCAGCTTGAAGATACGATTGCCGAACTCAAGAACCTGCGGGACGAGACGGCAAAGACCCTCGGATAGGCGACAGCGCCCGTCAACGCGACTCAGCAACACCAGTAAAAATTACGGTTTAGAGGGAAAAACGCCGCGTTTTCCCCGTTTTTTTATTGCGCATCACCCAGCGTCACCTTTCCTGACCTTTCGTCAACCGAACCGTGACGCCACGTTACGTTTACGTGCGCGTCAACTTTACTTGTATGCTGTCTATATCCTTTGCAGTTGCGTGGCATTCGTTAACCCCATGCACAGAAAGATATGAGTGATGACGACCGATACATTGAATATCCGTCAGATGTGTGACGCCTTTGATGTCACACCACGCACGCTTCGTTTTTACGAAGCCAAAGAACTGCTTTTTCCAATTCGGGAAGGCCAGCGCCGCCTTTTCACCAAACGCGACCGCGCGCGCCTGAAGTTGATTTTGCGCGGCAAACGCTTTGGCTTCTCGTTGGAAGAAATCCGCCAATTGCTTGACCTCTACCACATGGACGACGGGCAAGAAGCGCAACTGTCAAAGACCTACGTTCTTGCTGAACGCCACCTTGCCGACATGGAGGCCCAGAAGGCCGAGTTGGAAGAGGCGATTGGCGAGTTGAAAGAACAGATGGCGTGGGGCGCTGAAAAGCTTGCCCAACTGGCCAAAGAAAAAACGGCTGCTGCCTGACACCTAGGTGAAGCCCCAAAACGACCAACCGGAGACTACAGATGCCAAGCTACAATGCACCCACCAAAGACATCCAGTTTGTACTGCATGACCTGTTGAAAGTCAGTGAACAGGACATTCCGGGTTTCGAGGACCTTGACCGCGACTTTACCGCCGCTGTGGTCGAAGAGGCGGGCAAAGTGGCCTCTGAAGTGCTGCATCCGCTGAACGTGGTCGGCGACAAAGAGGGCTGTGTGCTGGAAAACGGTGTTGTACGCACGCCAACCGGTTTCAAGGAAGCATTCCAGCAGATGAAAGACGGCGGCTGGACCGCGATGGACTGTGACCCCGAGTATGGCGGTCAGGGCCTTCCTTATGTCATGCACACAGCGGCACAGGAGCCTTTTGTGTCCGCGAATATGGCGTTCAACATGTATCAGGGCCTGACACACGGCGCCTATTCCGCGATCTATGCGCACGGGTCTGACGCGCAAAAGCAGACCTACCTGCCAAAGCTGACCACTTGCGAGTGGACCGGCACAATGAACCTGACCGAACCGCACTGCGGCACCGATCTGGGCCTGATGCGCACCAAGGCTGTGCCGAACGGTGACGGGTCTTACAAAATCTCTGGCCAGAAGATCTTTATCTCGGCTGGTGAGCACGACATGGCGGAAAACATCATCCACCTTGTTCTTGCAAAAATTCAGGGCGGGCCTGAGGGCATCAAAGGTGTGTCGCTTTTCATCGTGCCAAAGTTCATGGTCAACGATGATGGCTCGCTGGGTGCGCGCAACGGCGTGTCCGTGGGCAAGATCGAAGAAAAGATGGGCATCCATGGCAACTCGACCTGCGTGATGAACTATGACGAGGCGACCGGTTTCCTTGTTGGTGAGGAACACAAGGGCATGCGCGCTATGTTCACCATGATGAACGAAGCGCGTCTGGGCGTGGGCCTGCAAGGTTATGCGCAAGCGGAAGCGGCCTATCAGAATGCGGTTGCCTATGCCAACGACCGCTTGCAAGGGCGCGATGTGACCGGTGCCAAGAACCCTGACGGCCCCGCCGATCCGCTGATCGTGCACCCTGATATTCGCCGTAACCTGATGGACCAGAAGTCCTTTGTAGAAGGTGCACGCGCATTCACATTCTGGGGGGCCTACCTGATCGACCGGGCCCACAAAAACCAGGACAAAGACGCCGATGGCCTGATTTCTCTCATGACGCCTGTGATCAAAGGCTTCCTGACCGACAAGGGCTTTGAATACGCGACAGCCGCACAGCAGGTGTACGGCGGCCACGGCTACATCGAAGAATGGGGCATGTCCCAATACGCCCGTGATGCGCGGATCGCGATGATCTATGAAGGCGCGAACGGCGTGCAGGCGCTTGACCTCGTGGGTCGCAAGCTGGCGCTGGATGGCGGCAAGCATGTGATGGCCTTCTTTGAGATGGTCAAAACCTTCATCAAGGAAAACGAAGGCAATGAGGCCCTGAACAAGGACTTCTTGGTTCCACTCAAAGCGGCGTCAAAGGATTTGCAAGCTGCCGGCATGTACTTCATGCAAAACGCGACCAAGCCGAACAACGCGCTGTCAGGGTCATATGACTTCATGCACATGATGGGCCACGTCTGCCTTGGCCTGATGTGGGCGCGCATGGCGAAAGCGGCAATGGAAGCACTTGAAAGCGGCGCATCCGACACCGCGTTCTATGAAACCAAGATCGCGACCGGCCGCTACTATATGGCCCGCCAACTGCCTGCCACTGCGATGCACCTCGCACGCATCAACACCGGCGGCGAGACTGTCATGGCGTTAGAAGCTGCAAACTTCTAGGCTCGACAAAGGCGCGTCGCTTTTGACGCGCCTTTGTCCGCTGCGGAAACAACCGTAGCCGCGATCGGGTTGGGAGGCCTGCACGACATGATGAAATTGCACTGCTTTGGCGAAAGTGGCCATTCCTACAAGGTCGCGATGGCGCTCTCGATGATGGATGTCGAGTGGGAGCCGGTTTTCGTCGACTTCTTCAAAGGCGAAAGCCGCAGCCCGGAATACCGCGAACTCAACATTATGGGCGAAGCGCCCGTGCTGGAAGACGGTGAACTGACCCTGACGCAATCGGGCGTGATCCTTGATTACCTCAGCTCAAAGACAGGCAAAATGGGCGGCCGTTCCGCTGATGCACGCCGTGAAGTGCTGCGGTGGATGTTCTTTGACAACCACAAAGTCTCGAGCATTGCAGGCATTCTGCGGTTCCAAATGAACTATCTGCCGGAAGAGAAACGCAATGCCGATGTCATCGCCTTTCTGGCGGGGCGTCTGGCCGGCGCACTCAAAACGCTTGACGACCAGTTGAGCAATCACGCGTGGCTTGCCGGTGATGACATCACCGTCGCCGACCTGAGTTGCGCAGGCTACCTGTTTTACCCCGAGCCGTTCACATTTGACCGTGCCGATTACCCCAATATCAACCGCTGGCTTGATGCCATCGCCGCCCAGCCCGGTTGGAAACCACCTTATGAATTGATGCAGCGCGCCTTTCCTGCGCCTGCGTAACCGGAGGACACTATGACCGAAGCCTATATCTATGATGCCATCCGCACCCCGCGCGGCAAGGGCCGCAAGGACGGCAGCCTGCACGAGGTGACATCCGCGCGCCTGTCCGCGGGCGTGTTGAATGCGCTGAAAGAGCGTAACAACCTCGAAGGTCACGCCGTTGAAGATGTGATCTGGGGCAACGTCACGCAAGTTGGCGAACAGGGCGGCTGCCTTGCGCGCACGGCCGTGCTGGCATCGGATCTGGATCAGTCCATCCCCGGCCTCGCGATCAACCGGTTCTGTGCCTCGGGCATGGAAGCGGTGAACCTTGCCGCCAATCAGGTGAAGGGCGGTGCAGGTCAGGCCTATATCGCGGGCGGCGTTGAAATGATGGGCCGTGTTGCCATGGGTTCGGATGGCGCGGCCATTGCCGTTGATCCGTCGATTGCAATGGAGACGTATTTTGTCCCGCAAGGCATCTCTGCCGATATCATCGCCACCGAATATGGATTCAGCCGTGATGATGCCGACCAGCTTGCGATGGAAAGCCAGAAGCGCGCGAAAGCCGCTTGGGACGACAAGCGCTTTGATAAATCCGTCGTCACTGTGCGCGATATCAACGGTTTGGCCATTCTGGATCACGACGAATACATGCGCCCCGAGACGAACATGCAAACACTGGGTTCACTGAACCCTGCGTTTCAGGCCATGGGCGAAGTCATGCCCGGCTTCGACAAGGTTGCGTTGATGAAGTACCCGCATCTGGAGCGGATCAACCACATCCACCATGCGGGCAACTCTTCGGGGATCGTGGACGGCGCCGCTGGTGTTCTGATCGGGTCCAAGGAATGGGGCGAGGCGATGGGCCTCAAACCGCGCGCGCGGATCAAGGCGACTGCCAAGATCGGGACCGATCCAACGATCATGCTGACCGGGCCTGTTCCTGTGACCGAAAAAATCCTCAAGGATTCCGGCATGAGCATCAGCGACATTGATCTTTTCGAGGTCAACGAAGCTTTCGCTTCGGTCGTGCTGCGCTTCATGCAGGCCTTTGATGTGGACAACAGCAAGGTCAACGTCAACGGCGGTTCCATCGCGATGGGTCACCCGCTGGGCGCGACCGGTGCGATCATCATCGGCACATTGCTGGACGAACTGGAGCGCACGGGCCAAGGCACAGGCCTTGCCACCCTTTGCATCGCATCCGGCATGGGGGCCGCGACGATTATCGAGCGGGTATAAGCAATGGCGTCAGAAATCACCGAAGAAATGGCAGTCGAAATTTACCAGCACCTGCTGGACAAAATCTGCGCTGCCTATTTCGAGAATGATTTCGACGCTTTTCAGAACGCCTTACATGTCCCCCATCGATACAGCACCAAGGGAAATGAGCAGCTGATCACGACCTGTGCCCAGATGAAAGAGGCCTTTGACGCGTTTCGCGGTTACCTGAAAGGGCTTGGTGTGACCGATTTCATCCGGATCTGCACCGGTGCTGCGGTATTGACGCCAACTAAAATCATCGCGTCACACACCACCGAGTTATTGCGCAACGGCAACCGGTTGCGTGATCCCTATGAGGTCTGGGCAACCTTGGAATTCATCGAAGGTACATGGCGGGTCACATCGTCCGAGAATGCCATCAACGATACCTCGTGGCAGGCGATGGCCTTTCGCCAAGGCGCCACACTCAAAGATACACCGCGCCCGGCGCGGACTGAACAATAACCTCCCGGATTTGGAGAATGAAATGACCGACTTTACCATGACCACTGACGCCGATGGCGTCGCAACGATTGTCTGGGACACGCAAGGCAAATCCATGAACGTGATGAACCAGCAAGGGTTCACCGATCTGGACGCACTGATTGATCAGGCGCTTGCAGATGACGGCATCAAGGGTGTCATCATCACATCCGGCAAGGAGGGCTCTTTTGCGGGCGGTATGGACCTGAACATCATCGCCAAGATGAAAGACAGCGCAGGAGACGATCCTGCGCGCGGCCTGTTTGACGGCCTGATGGGGATGCACGCGATCCTGCGCAAGATCGAACGCGCAGGCATGGACCCCAAGACAAATAAAGGCGGCAAGCCCATAGCAGCCGCCCTGCCCGGCACAGCCCTTGGCATCGGCCTTGAAGTGCCGCTGGCTTGTCACCGCATTTTTGCTGCCGACAACCCCAAGGCCAAGATCGGCCTGCCGGAAATCATGGTCGGTATTTTCCCCGGTGCTGGCGGCACGACACGTCTGTCGCGTAAGCTGGGCGCAATGGGCGCATCGCCGCTCTTGCTTGAGGGCAAACTGAACGACCCGCAAAAGGCAAAAGCGGCTGGCGTGATTGACGAGGTGGTTCCTGCGGGCGAACTGCTGTCCGCTGCGAAAGCATGGGTTCTTTCCGAGCCGAATATCGTCAAACCATGGGATGAAAAGGGCTATAAAATGCCTGGCGGCGCACCATACCACCCTGCCGGTTTCATGACCTTCGTGGGCGCATCGGCAATGGTCAACGGCAAGACCCAGGGCGTTTACCCTGCGGCCAAGGCCCTGCTGTCGGCTGTCTATGAAGGGGCGCTGGTACCTTTTGACACGGCCCTGAAAATCGAAGCGCGCTGGTTCACAAATGTCCTGATGAACCCCTCGTCCTCAGCCATGATCCGCAGCCTTTTCATCAACAAGGAAGCTTTGGAAAAAGGTGCCAACCGTCCCGAAGCCCCCGACCAGAAGGTCAAAAAAGTGGGCGTCATCGGCGCGGGCATGATGGGTGCGGGCATTGCGCTGGTCTCGGCGCTGGCTGGCATCGAAGTTGTCCTGATCGACAGTACGCAAGAGGCCGCAGACAAGGGCAAGTCTTATACCGAGGCACATCTCGACAAAGGCATGGCCCGCAAGAAAGTGACCCAAGAGAAGAAAGACGCCGTCCTTGGCCTGATCAATGCCACCACCGATTATGACGCGCTCAAGGGCTGCGATCTGATCGTGGAGGCGGTGTTCGAAGACGTGGGTGTCAAAGCAGAAGTCACAGCCAAGGTGCAAGCCGTAACCGGCCCTGACTGCATCTTCGCAACCAACACATCGACCCTGCCGATCACCGAACTGGCTAAGGCATCGAAGGATGCCGAGAAATTTATCGGCATCCATTTCTTCAGCCCTGTGGACAAGATGCTGCTGGTCGAGATCATCAAGGGTAAAGAGACCGGAGACGTGGCAGTAGCAAAGGCGCTCGACTATGTGCGCCAGATCAAGAAGACCCCGATCGTCGTCAATGACGAACGGTTCTTCTACGCCAACCGCTGCATCATTCCCTACATCAACGAAGGTATTCGGATGGTGAAGGAAGGGGTGGAACCGGCCCTGATCGAAAATGCCGCCAAACTGGTCGGCATGCCGCTAGGACCGCTGCAACTGGTCGATGAAACCTCTGTCGATCTGGGCGTGAAGATCGCCAAGGCGACCAAAGCCGCGATGGGCGATGCCTATCCTGATGGTGAGGTGGACGAGGTGCTGTTCTGGATGTTTGATCAGAACCGTCTGGGCCGCAAATCCAACGCGGGCTTCTACAGCTACGACGACAAGGGCAAACGTCTGGGTCTGTGGGATGGGCTTGGCGCACAGTACCCTGTAGCCGATGAACAGCCTGACCTGATCACGGTCCAGCACCGCCTGCTGTTCGCACAGGTCCTCGAAGCGGTCCGCGCGTTGGAAGAAGGCGTTCTCGAGGACATCCGCGAAGGCGACGTCGGCGCGATTTTGGGCTGGGGCTTTGCACCATGGTCGGGTGGCCCGTTCAGCTGGCTGGATATCATCGGCGCGCCTTATGCCGCGGAGCGGTGTGATCAACTGACCGAAGAATTCGGCGCACGTTTCACAACACCTGCTCTTTTGCGTGAAATGGCTGATAAAGGGCAAGAGTTCTACAAGCGCTTCAGCGCAGCAGCCCAAGCGGCCTGAACGATTATGGCGCACCCCACCCATGGGGTGCGCCATAGTATTTTTCTATCATAATCAATGCTTTGAATTGCGTATTTCAAGGCGAGAGTTTCGACACACAGCGCTGCCTTCAAATTTATATTTAGTATTATAGCTAAGTATTGATGTACGGAGGGCAATCCCGCGGACCCCTCGCAGGCCAATTCCCACTTTCCAAGTCCACAACATAGCGCAATACTCGCCGTCCAAAGACAATCTGCGGGAGGATCATGTCATGGGTTGGATGCGCGATGAAACCGGGCTTGAGAAGCGGGCGGCGAACTATGTCCCGCTGACGCCTTTGTCGCATTTGCAGCGCGCCGCACTGATCTTTGCTGATCGTGAAGCGGTGGTCTATGGCAAGACCAGAATAACCTATGCCCAATATTACCGGCGGGTCTCGCGGTTGGCCTCGGCGCTGACCAAGGTTGGTGTGCAACCGGGTGACGTCGTGGCAACACTCCTTCCCAATATCCCTGCGCAATCCGAAGCAGCCTTTGGTGTTCCCGCCTGTGGTGCCGTCCTGAATACGATCAACACCCGTCTGGATGTGGATACGGTGGCCTATATCTTTGACCACGGCGAAGCGAAGGTCGCTTTGGTAGACAGCCAGTTCCTGCCGCTTGCCATGGCCGCAATCGACATAATGGAGGGCCCTGCCCCCTTGATCATCGAAGTGCCTGATGATCAGGCCGGGGTCCATGCAATGGGCGCGCAGCAGAATTACGAAGATTTTCTGGCGACAGGAGATCCCGAATTTGCTTGGATCCTGCCACAGGACGAATGGGAAAGCCTCGCGCTCAATTATACATCCGGCACCACCGGCCGCCCCAAAGGCGTGGTTTATCATCACCGTGGTGCATACCTGATGACGATGGGTACACCGATCAGCTGGGAGTTACCGCTCTTTCTGCGCTACCTGCAAATCGTCCCGCTCTTTCACTGCAATGGCTGGAACCACACGTGGATGCTACCGGCCTTGGGCGGCACTGCGATCTGTTGCCGCGACATAACGGCCAAGGCAATCTATGACGCGATTGGCGATGAAAAGATTACGCATTTTGGCGGCGCGCCAATTGTGCTCAATTTGCTGGTAAACGCGAAAGACGCCGAACGCCGCGCCTTTGATCATGTGGTTGAGGTCTTTACTGCCGGCGCGCCCCCTGCCCCTGCAACGCTGGCCGCGATCGGCAAACTGGGGTTCAACGTGAAACAGGTCTACGGGCTGACCGAAACCTACGGGCATGTCACCGAATGCATCTGGGAAGACGCATGGGATAGCTTGCCCGAAGCCGACCAGGCGGCGATCAAGGCACGCCAGGGCGTCGGCTTTCCAATCATGGAAGATGTGACCGTGGTCGATGAACACATGCGGCAAGTCCCGCGTGACGGAGCGACACAGGGCGAGATCGTCATGCGCGGGAACGCTGTGATGAAAGGCTATCTCAAGAACCCCCAAGCCACGGAAAAGGCCTTTGCTGGCGGGTATTTCCATTCCGAGGACCTCGCAATCCAGCACCCGGGCGGGGCGATGCAAATTTCCGACCGTGCCAAGGACATCATCATTTCCGGCGGTGAGAACATCAGTTCGGTCGAAGTCGAGGGCGCGCTGATGCACCATCCGGCAGTGAACCTTTGTGCAGTGGTTGCCAAACCGGACGACAAATGGGGCGAAGTGCCCTGTGCTTTTGTAGAACTGAAGGATGGCGCCAGCGCGGAAGAAGCAGACATCATCGCTTTCACGCGGACGCGGTTGGCAGGGTTCAAATGCCCCAAGAAAGTCGTGTTCCAGGAACTGCCCAAAACCTCGACCGGAAAAATCCAGAAGTTTGAGCTGCGCAATCTGGCGAAGACGTTTTAGGCAGGCGGCAGGATGCCTCCGGCGGAAGTTTGATTGGACATGGAAAATCAAGGCTTCGTTAACCAAGCAACTCTAGACTCGCGGCTACGGTACAGGCGGAAGCGTTGATGACCGTGACGTGGAAAGTCGCGCTGGCGGGGATCTGAAAAGATCAGCCTGGACCGGGCAACCGGCCAGCGCGCAACCTTTCCACTTTCCATGTCCAATCAAACTTCCGCCGGAGGCATCAGGTCGTGCTCCGCATGATGCCACCCGCTGGTTGTTTCCGACATGACAACCCAGTCCGAAATCAGTACTCTGTTACCAAAAGGGCATAAGAGCAGATGACGGCACTGGACCGATATGTACGGCTGGAAAGCGAAGCGCTCTGGCGGTCTGAGCCGGAAGGGCAGCGTCGTGATGTCACGCTGTCGTTCGGCGATGCGACACTTGTGATTGCAGATGCTACGGGGCGTCCTTTGGCCCATTGGTCGCTGCCTGCGTTGATCCGGCAAAACCCCGAGGAGACGCCCGCAATCTACGCGCCAGACGAAGAGGCCAGCGAGATACTGGAGATTGCTGACAGCACCATGATCGAGGCGATCGAGGAGGTGCGCAAGGCCTTGGCAAAGTCGCGGCCCCATCCGGGAACACTGCGCCATTGGCTGACGGCCGGTCTGATCGTTGTAACCCTGCTCTTGGCCATCTTCTGGCTACCCGGTGCGTTGACACGGCAGACCCTTGCTGTGGTGCCAGCCCCCAAGCGCATGGAGATCGGAACGAAACTTCTGGGCTATGTGCAGGAAGACACCGGTGCGGCCTGTCAGTCGCCACGGGCAAATGCTGCGGCGGGACGTCTGGCACGGCGGCTTTTCGGGCCGCAAACCGCAGCGCGGATCATTGTGGTACCCGCGCTTGCGCAGGGCGCGTTGGCTTTGCCGGGTGGCATCGTCGCACTGGATTACGGGGTATTGCAGCTTTCGGATGATCCGGCGGTTGCGGCGGGTTTTATTCTTGCCGCGCGCGCCTCGGTCCTGCACATGGATCCGCTGGAAGCCTTGCTGCAACAGGCCGGGCTTGGCACCACATTCCGCCTGCTGACAACCGGCGAAGTTCCGGACGCAATCCTGCGCGACAATGCGGCAATGCTATTGGCGGGCGCTGCCGCGACACCAGATCCGACGCTTCTGCGTCAAACGCTGGCGGCGGCACAGATACCCCAGACCCCTTATTTGGCTGCCGTAGATGCCCGCAGTGGCACGATGCCAGAAATCGGCCCTGATCCGCTTGACGGCCAGACCGTCCCCCTCATCCTGACAGATAGCGACTGGGTCAGCCTACAGAATATCTGCAATATCTAGGCGTTACTTTGTCCCGAACATCCGGTCACCGGCATCGCCGAGCCCGGGCACGATATAGCCCTTCTCGTTGAGATGGCTGTCGATCGCGGCTGTCACGATCGGCACATCGGGATGGGCTTCGCGCATGCGCGCAATCCCTTCGGGGGCTGCCAGCAGGCAAAGGAACCGGATATTTGTTGCCCCTGCCTGTTTCAACAAATCAATTGCCGCAACAGAGGAATTGCCGGTTGCCAACATCGGATCGACGGCAATGACCAAACGGTCCTCTAGTTCTGTTGGTACCTTGAAATAATACTGTACCGGCTTGAGTGTTTCCTCATCGCGGTAAAGGCCGACAAAACCGACACGGGCAGACGGGATCAATTCCAATACCCCATCCAGAAGCCCGTTCCCCGCCCGCAGGATCGACACAAGTGCCAGCTTCTTGCCGTCAATTACCGGCGCATCCATGGGTTCCAGCGGCGTGTCGATACGTTTGGTTGTCATCGGCAGGTCGCGGGTCACCTCATAGGCCAGCAACTGACTGATCTCACGCAACAACTGCCGGAAAACGGCTGTGGACGTATCCTTTTGGCGCATCAGTGTCAGCTTATGCTGGACCAACGGGTGGGTGACGTGTGTGACGTGTTCGGTCATGGGGTGGGCTCCAGTCTTTTGGCAATGCGGGCTTTGGTGGCGTCATCGCAGAAGGCTGCGGCAAGTGCCGTTTCATTCAGGGATTTAAGATCGTCTTCATCCCAGCCAAAGGTGCGGTGCAGCATCTCGTATTCGTCGGTCATTGTCGTGTGAAAGAAGGGCGGGTCATCTGTTGAAACAGTCACCTTCACACCGGCGTCACGCAGTTTCGCAATCGGGTGGCTGTCCCAGTCTTTGACAGCTTTCAAAACCACATTCGAGCCCGGGCAGACCTCGAGCACGATCTCCTTCTCGGCGATCTCTTCAATCAGGGCAGGATCGCTTATCGCCCCGATCCCGTGGCCGATCCGCGCCACTTGCAAATCGCGCAGGGTTTCAGACACCATTGCCGCCCCACCCCATTCACCCGCGTGGCAGGTCAACGGCATTCCAGCCTCGCGGGCCATATCGAAGCTGTAACTGTAATCACCGGGGCGACCGACCATCTCACCACCGGCCATGCCGTAGCCCACGATGAAGTCGCCAAAGGTTTCAGCCGCACAGCGCGCAGCGGGTTTGCAGGCCTCGGGCCCGAAATGGCGGATGCCTGTCACGATCCCTTTCAGCGTAATCCCCAGCTTTTCGTCCGCTTCGGCTGCCGCATCTTGTATCGCGGCAAGATAGTCTTTCCACGCCGCCAGATCGCCACCGCCGCAAAAATCAGGTGACACGAAAGTCTCCATATAGACGACACCGTGAAATGCCGTTTCTTCCAGCACAGCCATGGTGAGGCGGCGGAAATCCTCGGGCGTTTGCAACGTCGTGCAAGCGGCCTCATAAACCTTCAGGAAATGGTCGAAATCGCGAAAGGCATAGCCGCCGTCGGCCGTGAATATCTTGCTGATGTCGATCTTCTTCTCCGCAGCCAGCCCTTTGATAAAATCCGGCGGCGCGCAACCTTCGAGATGTGTATGCAGCTCGACTTTGGGGAGGGTGCGAAAACTCATAGAAAGCTCTTTCCTTGGCCTGCGTAAGGCACATTCAAATGGGCGGCAACGGTGGCGGCCACGTCGACAAATTGCAGCTGGCCCAGCGCGCGCGCACCCAAGCCATGCACCAAAACCGGAACACGTTCACGGGTGTGATCGGTGCCGGCCCATGTGGGGTCATTGCCATGGTCTGCGGTGACGATCAACAGATCATCGGGTTTGAGTTTGGGCAAAAGTGCCGCCAGTTCCCCGTCAAACCACTGCAAATGGTCGCGGTATCCAGCCGCGTCGCGCCGATGTCCGTATTCGCTGTCAAACTCGACCAGATTGGCAAAAACAAAATCCCCGTCCGCCGCCTCGTCCGCCAGATCATGGATATGCCCCATCAGGGCCGCATCCCGCCCTTTGCGCAGATCATCAATCCCACGCATCGAGAAGATGTCGCCGATTTTTCCGACGGCATGTACAGTGCGCCCTGCATCATGGACATAATCGCAAATCGTAGGCGCCGGCGGCGCGATGGCGAAATCCTTGCGGTTGGCGGTGCGTTTGAAATTGCCGACTTCGCCAAGGAACGGACGGGCGATGACCCGCCCGACCCGCATGTCATGCACGGCGGGGGCAAGGTCATGGCAGAGCTTGATCAGCCGCTCTAACCCGAACGCCTCTTCATGGGCGGCGATCTGAAGCACGCTATCGGCCGATGTATAACAAATCGGCCAACCCGTGCGCAGGTGTGCTTCGCCCTCTTCATCCAGCACCGCCGTGCCCGATGCATGACGATTGCCCAGGATACCTTCGGTGCCCGCCAATTCACAGATCAGCGCAGTAAGCTCCGGTGGAAAGGCAGGATCGGTATCGGGAAACACATGCCAGTCCCACGGCACCGGCACACCGGCCAGTTCCCAATGGCCTGACGGCGTATCCTTCCCGCGCGAGATTTCCGTTGCTGCGCCCCATGCGCCTGTTGGGGTGGCATCCAGACCGACCGCTGCCTCGCCCGACGCGAGCTTTACCGCAGCTCCCAGACCCAGCGCCTCAAGTGTCGGCACATTGAGGCCGACATCCCGCGCAATGTGACCGACGGTATTGGCACCTGTATCGGGCAGTTGACCATTGAAAAACTGGTCCGCGTCCGGTGCCCCGCCGATCCCGACGCTGTCAATGACGATCAAAAAGGCGCGTGCCATCAGGTCATTCCTTCAATAACCAGCGGGCCGGGGGTGACCGCCTCACCGATTGTCATGGCGGCCTGAACCGCCATCGCAGCGGCAATGGCCGCATCCTCATCAGCGGCATGGACCACGCAAAGTGGATCGCCGCGCGAAACTTTTGCACCAAGCCGGACGACCTCGGTTAAACCCACCGCCGGATCGACCTGATCGGTTTCCACATTCCGTCCGCCCCCGAGGGCCACGACCGCAAGGCCCAGCGCCTCACCATCAATGGCCGAGATATAGCCCGACGCAGGCGCAGTCACATCGCCCACAACGGGCGCCTTGGGCAAATGCGTATGCCAGTCCTGCGCCATATCGGGCGGGCCGCCCAAGGCTGCAATCATCTGGGAAAACCGCTCCATCGCGGCACCGCTGCTCAGGGCCTCCTTGACACGCTGCACGGCAGCAGCGGTCTCTTCGCCCTGCATCATCAAAAGCTGGGTACACAGCCCGACAGTCAGGTCATAGAGCCGCGGTGCGACCTCTGTATTGCCCGCCAGCACCTCCATACAGATCGCCACCTCGACCGCATTGCCCAGCGCGGGGGCCAGAGGTTCATTCATATCCGTGATCATTGCCGCCGTGGTACAACCCGCACCATTGGCGGCAGTTACCAGCGCCCGTGCCAGCGCACGCGCCTCATCATGCGTTTTCATAAACGCACCCGTACCACATTTGACGTCCAGTATCAGGCTATCCAGCCCCGCCGCCAACTTCTTGGACAGGATCGACGCTGTGATCAGATCAATGCTCTCGACGGTCGCCGTAACATCGCGGACCGCGTAAAGGCGGCGGTCGGCAGGGGCAATCTGGCCGGTCGCACTGACAATCGCGCAACCCACCTCGCGGGTGATCAGGCGCAACTGCTTTTCAGAGACGTTGATGTTCACACCCGGGATCGCTTCAAGCTTGTCCAGCGTGCCGCCGGTATGCCCCAAACCACGCCCTGAAATCATCGGGACATAGACGCCGCAGGCCGCAAGCACCGGCGCGAGGATCAGCGACACGCAATCGCCCACACCACCGGTTGAATGTTTGTCAATCACTGGGCCCGGCAAATCCCATGTCATCACGTCGCCACTATCACGCATCCCGATCGTCAGCGCCGTGCGCCCCGCATCACCCAGCCCGTTCAACACCACCGCCATGGCAAAAGCACCCGCTTGCGCGTCACTTACCGCACCACTGGCCAACCCTTTGGCGAACCATGTCAGTTCCTCCTGCGTGGGGGCCTTCTTGTCCCTGACAGCGGCGATGATGGCACGGGCGTCCATGTCAGACGCGGCTCATATAGTCTGCGTCGAAACTGCCCGGCAACAGGGTCGCGACCGTGGTTTCATGCACGATGCCATCGGTTGTCGTAAGGGTCACTTTGACGTCGCCCTTGGCAAATTCAGCTATTTTCTGGCGACATCCGCCACAGGGGCTGACGGGTTTGGGGCTGTCGGCGATGACAGCGATTTCGGCGATTGCAGTATCACCTGCCGCAATCATCGCGGCAATCGCGCCAGCCTCGGCGCAGGTGCCTTCGGGATAGGCCACGTTCTCGACGTTGCAGCCGACATGTACAGCACCCGAGGTCGCCCGCAGCGCCGCCCCGACTTTGAATTTCGAATATGGCGCATAGGCGTTTTCGCGTACCGCGCGCGCGTGATCAATCAATGACATGAGACCTCCGGTATTGATGGTGTCCAGAGTGTGACGGACCGCGTGCGGATGCAAGAGGCTTAGGTCGTTGCAAAGACGCCCGGCAAGGTTACTTCAAGTAGCTCCAGATCATCCGAAGGATCGGCATAGCGCGTCTGCATACCCGGAGGGATCACAAAGGCATCACCGGGGGACAAAGTGAACGGGTCTTTGCCCTCTCCTTCCAATGTCATCGTGCCTTCCATCACAAAAGTAAAATGGATGTCGGCATCATGGCTGGACCAAACCGGGTCGCCCGCGCCTTTGCGCAGGACATGTACACCTGCAACGCCTTTCGTATTTGTCGCAATTGTCGTGTCACGCGCGATGAAACCTGGCAGGCGGGCAGGCTCCCACGCGGCCTTTGCCCCTTCGTTGAAGACAAACTTCTGTCCCTGCCATTCGCGATCAGGCCGCAGGTGCGGTGTCGGCAACGTCATGTCGTGATCAATCTCGGTGATGTGTTCTGCGGGCACACCGATTTCGATCACTTCAATCCCGTCCGAGGCTTCCAGCACGCGGTGGCGGATTTCGGGGGGCTGGATAAAGCAATCACCTGCGGTTAGGCGGATCGGGGGACCTTGGTCCTCATAGACCACATCGACCCAGCCACGGTAGCAGAAGATCAACTGAAACCCGACCTTGTGAAAATGCACCATATCCGGAACCGGCCCGCCGTCTGGAATACGAATATGGCTGGCAATTATCGACCCGCCCAATCGGGTCGGGATCAGGTCACGGTATTGCATCCCTGCGCGGCCAATCACCCAAGGGGCCTGATCCGCAAGGCGGCGAACGACAAAGGCGTGATCGGTTGGCGGCAGTTCCAAGGGCGGGTGCAGCGGATGCACCTCAACCCGTGTGCCACCCGGGGATGTCAGCGTCTTTTGCCCATCCGCAAATCCTGCATCATCCGTCAGAATACGCAAAAGGCCAGGGCTATCGCCGGTGCCTTGATCAAGCCGCACCCGCACACCGTGACCGGAATAAACCGCCACGGAGGGGTCATCGGCAGGATAAATCATATCCAGCCGCATCCCCAAGGTGCCGCCGAAAAATCCAAGATCAGCCCGCAGGTCTGTTGTCGGCAGGCACAGTTCGGCGCGTATTTCATTCAACTCTGTCATCTTTTGCACCCTGTCCTTGTCGCAAAATATTTGCAAGAGTAGGCGCTACGCAATTGACCCCGCGCTGTGCTTTCCGTAGGGACAAGGGAAAATGGTTTAACGTTAAACCATATTTGGAGGACGCTATGACAGACGATGCAAAAGACAGCCTGAGAGAGGCCGCACTTCACTATCATAAGTACCCCAAGCCCGGAAAACTCGAAATCCGCGCCACCAAGCCGCTGGCCACAGGCCGCGACCTTGCGCGCGCCTATTCCCCCGGTGTTGCCGAGGCCTGTATCGAGATCAAGAATGATCCCGACACCGCCCGCGACTATACCTCGCGCGGCAATCTGGTGGCGGTTGTCACAAATGGCACGGCCGTCTTGGGCCTTGGCAACATCGGTGCGCTGGCCTCCAAACCGGTGATGGAAGGCAAGGCGGTTCTGTTCAAGAAATTCGCCAATATCGATTGCTTTGATATCGAACTGAATGAACCCGACCCGGAAAAGCTCGCCGATATCGTCTGCGCGCTCGAGCCGACATTCGGCGCGATCAACCTTGAAGACATCAAGGCCCCTGATTGCTTTATCGTCGAGAAAATCTGCCGCGAGCGGATGAATATCCCCGTTTTCCACGATGACCAGCATGGCACAGCAATTGTCGTAGGTGCCGCGGCAACCAATGCTTTGCGGATCGCTGGCAAAACATTCGAAGAGATCAAGATCGTCAGCACGGGCGGCGGTGCGGCGGGCATTGCCTGTCTGAATATGCTGCTGAAACTGGGCGTGAAGCGCGAGAATGTCTACCTTTGCGATATCGAGGGCCTTGTCTACGAAGGCCGCGAAAAAGACATGACGCCACAAAAGGCCGAATACGCCCAAGGGACAACGCCTGCAACGCTGGCCGAAGTGATTGAAGGCGCTGACCTGTTCCTTGGATTGTCCGGACCTGGCGTTCTCAAGCCCGAGATGGTTGCCAAAATGGCCGAGCGCCCGATCATTTTTGCATTGGCCAACCCCAACCCTGAAATTGACCCCGAAGCAGCCCGCGCAGTGAACCCCAACGCGATCATCGCCACGGGGCGCAGCGACTTTCCAAACCAGGTCAACAACGTCTTGTGCTTCCCTTTCATCTTCCGCGGGGCGCTGGATGTTGGCGCGACCGAGATCAACGACGAGATGAAGATTGCCTGCGTCGAAGGCATCGCCGCACTTGCCCGCGCCACAACAAGCGCCGAGGCCGCAGCGGCCTATCAAGGCGAGAAACTGACCTTCGGGGCCGATTATCTGATCCCGAAACCCTTTGATCCGCGCCTGATGGGTGTTGTCGCCAGCGCCGTGGCCGGTGCCGCGATTGAAACAGGTGTCGCCACCCGCCCTGTCGACGATATGCAGGCCTATAAGGCGGCACTTGACGGTTCCGTGTTCAAATCCGCCATGATCATGCGTCCTGTGTTCGAGGCTGCGCGCACAGTCACCCGCCAGATCGTCTTTGCCGAGGGCGAGGACGAGCGCGTGCTGCGTGCCTCTCAGGCGATTATGGAAGAAACCACAGATACGCCCATCCTGATCGGCCGTCCCGAGGTGATCGCGGCACGCTGCGAACGCGCAGGCCTGAAAATCAGACCGGGTGTGGATTTCAGCATCGTGAACCCCCAGGACGACCCGCGTTATCGGGATTATTGGGGCACCTATCACGATCTGATGGCCCGTAGGGGGGTGACCCCTGATCTGGCCAAGGCCGTGATGCGCACCAACAGCACCGCGATTGCCGCCGTCATGGTGCAACGCGGCGAGGCTGACAGCATGATCTGTGGCACATTCGGCCAGTATCTCTGGCACCTCAACTACGTCAGTCAGGTGCTGGGCACTGACGGCTATCACCCCATTGCGGGCCTGTCGTTGATGATCCTTGAGGATGGCCCGCTCTTTATTGCCGACACCCAAGTGCATCCCGAACCAACGCCCGCCCAAATCGCCGAGACCGTGATCGGAGCGGCACGGCACGTGCGCCGCTTTGGTGTCGATCCCAAAATCGCACTGTGTTCGCATAGCCAGTTCGGCAACCTTGAAAGCGACAGCGGACGCCGGATGCGTGCGGCGATGGAAATCCTCGACAGCGCACCGCGTGATTTTGCTTATGAGGGCGAAATGCATGTCGATGCCGCTTTGGACGTGGAACTGCGCAATCGCGTCTTCCCTGCGGCGCACCTGCCCGGTGCGGCAAATACGCTTGTGTTTGCCAACACAGATGCAGCCTCTGGCGTGCGCAATATCCTGAAGATGAAGGGTGGCGGGCTTGAAGTCGGGCCGATCCTGATGGGCATGGGCAACCGCTGTCATATTGTGACACCGTCGATCACCGCGCGCGGTCTTTTGAACATGTCCGCCATCGCAGGGACGCCCGTGGCGCATTACGGCTAGTTAAGTTTTTGACTAGATCGGTCATTTGCGCCGCAGCGATGCTTGCAGAGGCCTGACCCGAACCTTAACAATCCTGCCAACACGTTTGGGAGGACGACATGGGATATGCTGAGGTTTATGGCGCGTGGCAGAACGATCCGGAAGGTTTCTGGATGGAGCAGGCCAAGTCAATCGACTGGGTCACCCCCCCGACAAAGGCGCTTGATGACAGCAAGGCCCCGCTTTACCGCTGGTTCACCGATGCCGAGGTGAACACCTGTTATAACGCTGTAGACCGCCATGTGGAAAACGGGCGTGGCGAACAGCTGGCCATTATCTACGACAGCCCCGTCACCCATACCAAGCACACGATCACCTATGCCGAATTGCAGACGCGCGTGGCCTCGCTTGCGGGGGCCTTGCGCGCCAAAGGCGTCGAGAAAGGTGACCGCGTCATCATCTACATGCCGATGATCCCCGAAGCGCTCGAGGCGATGCTGGCTTGTGCGCGACTGGGCGCGATCCACTCGGTTGTTTTTGGTGGCTTTGCGGCAAACGAACTGGCAGTGCGCATTGATGACGCCACCCCCAAGGCGATCATCGCGGGGTCCTGCGGGATCGAGCCGGGGCGCGTCGTGCATTACAAGCCTCTGCTGGACGGGGCCATTGAGATGGCGACGCACAAGCCCGATTTCTGCGTCATCTTTCAACGCGAACAGGAAGTTGCCGCCTTGATCGAGGGGCGTGATTACGACTGGCACGGGTTTCAGGCCGGTGTTGAACCTGCTGAATGTGTGCCCGTCAAAGGCGATCACCCCGCCTATATCCTCTACACCTCGGGCACGACCGGCGCGCCCAAAGGTGTTGTGCGCCCCACCGCAGGCCACCTTGTGGCGCTGAACTGGACGATGAAGGCGATCTACAACGTCGATCCCGGCGAAGTTTTCTGGGCCGCCTCGGATGTGGGGTGGGTCGTGGGCCATTCCTATATCTGCTACGCGCCCTTGATCCACGGCAACACCACCGTCGTCTTCGAGGGCAAGCCGGTAGGCACACCCGACGCAGGCACCTTCTGGCGTGTCATTGAAGAATATAACGTCAAATCCTTCTTCACCGCCCCCACGGCCTTCCGCGCGATCAAACGCGAGGACCCCAAGGGCGAGTTGATCAAGAACTACGATATTTCCGGCCTGCGCGCGTTATATCTGGCAGGTGAGCGTGCGGACCCTGACACGATTCAATGGGCCCAGCGTATTATGGGCGTGCCGGTCTATGACCACTGGTGGCAAACCGAGACCGGCTACACCATCGCGGGCAACCCTGCGGGGATCGAGGCGCTGCCCGTCAAGATCGGTTCGCCCACTGTCGCGATGCCGGGCTATGACGTGCAAATTCTGGATGAAGCGGGCCACCCGATGAAACCCGGCGAATTAGGTGCCATTGCTGTCAAACTGCCCCTGCCCCCCGGCACGTTGCCGACGCTCTGGAACGCCGAAGACCGCTTTGTGAAATCCTACCTGACGACCTTCCCGGGTTACTATGAAACCGGCGATGCAGGCATGATCGACGAGGACGGGTACCTCTATATCATGGCGCGCACGGATGATGTGATCAACGTGGCGGGGCACCGGCTTTCGACGGGTGCGATGGAAGAGGTGCTCGCGGGGCATCCCGACATCGGTGAATGCGCTGTGATCGGGGTGACAGACGAGCTTAAGGGGCAGTTGCCCATGGGGTTTGTCTGCCTCAACAAAGGCTGCGAAACGACGCCGGAACAGATCGTGAAAGACTGCGTCAAACGGGTGCGCGATACGATCGGCCCTGTGGCTGCGTTCAAACTGGTCGCCGTGGTGGACCGTCTGCCAAAAACACGGTCTGGCAAGATCCTGCGCGGAACAATGGTCAAGATCGCGGATGGGGCAGACTTCAAGATGCCCGCGACGATTGATGATCCGGCGATTCTGGACGAGATCAAGGAAGCGCTGAAGCCGTTAGGGTATGCGGGCGGTTAAGTCGCGCATGGTGGCTTCGCGCCGAATGTGCCGCCCGAGGCGCGGGCCGGTTGTGCTTTGGGGGTGTCGTTGTGTGAAACGAAGAAGGCAATTGTGTTCGCATTGCAGTTCTCCATCCGCGCCTCATGGCCCGTGGGTTCAGGCAAACTGCTCCCTGATCAACCGTTCCTCCAGCCCATGCCCCGGATCAAACAGGATCCGGTGGCGGATGCTGGGCTCTGAATGAATTTCCACACTCACCACGTTGCGCACCGATTTCCCGTCGGCATCGGCCATCACGGGGCGTTTGCCCGGATCAATCACATCAAACCGCACCACGGCCTTTTTCGGCAACAGCGCCCCGCGCCAGCGGCGCGGGCGGAAGGCGGCCATCGCCGTCAGCGCCAGAACGTCCGACCCGATGGGCAGGATCGGCCCGTGGGCGGAGTAGTTATAGGCCGTTGACCCCGCAGGTGTTGCGACCAGCGCGCCATCACAAACAAGCTCGTTCATGCGCAGCTTGCCATCCACAGTAATCCGCAGTTTCGCCGCCTGCGGGCCCGCGCGCAACAGGCTCACCTCGTTGATTGCCAGCGCCTCATGCATCGCGCCATCAACGGTCAGCGCTGTCATGGTCAGCGGGTTGATCACCTCTTCCTCGGCCTCATCCAGCCGCGTCTGCAAATCATCGGCGTGATATTCGTTCATCAAGAACCCGACAGTGCCGCGGTTCATCCCGTAGACCGGCACATCCAATCCCTGTGTGGCGTGCAGGGTCTGGAGCATGAAACCATCCCCCCCGAGGGCAACGATCACATCAGCCTCATCCTGCGGCACGTCCCCATGCTTTGCGGCCAAAGCGCGCAAGGCGTTTTGTGCAATCGGCACAGGACTGGCGACAAAGGCGATCTTGGGGCGCGGCATGACATAAAAACCTTTCAGTTCCGATAAGTTGTGCGGTGATCGGACCCGAAACGCAAGCCGCCGATACGAAACCCTTAATGGCGCGCTCATAAACATCTTGGTCGTTTTGATGCTTTTGGCGCGGCACGACCTAGGGTAAGAGGGCGCAAGTCTGTTATTTTTTGGCACCTTTAGGGGGGATGCACCCATGAACGTCACTGTCCGCGACAACGGATTTTTCACCGAAACACTGGAAACACGCGACCCAGCACTGCACGCTGCGATGCAGGCGGAGCTGAAACGCCAGCGCAAAGAGATTGAGCTGATCGCGTCGGAAAACATTGTCAGTGCCGCCGTGATGGAAGCGCAAGGCGGCGTGATGACCAACAAATACGCCGAAGGCTACCCCGGCCGGCGCTATTACGGCGGCTGCGAGCACGTGGATGTGGCCGAGAACCTCGCCATTGAGCGCGCTTGCGAACTCTTCGGCTGCAGCTTTGCCAATGTGCAGCCAAATTCCGGGTCTCAGGCCAACCAGGGTGTCTTTCAGGCGCTGATCAAACCGGGCGACACCATCCTTGGGATGTCGCTTGATGCGGGTGGCCACCTGACACATGGTGCAAAACCGAACCAGTCAGGCAAGATTTATAACGCCATCCAGTACGGCGTGCGTCAGCAGGACAGCCTGCTGGATTATGATCAGGTACAGGAACTGGCAACCGAACATCAGCCCAAGCTGATCATCGCCGGTGGCTCGGCCATTCCGCGCATCATCGACTTTGCAAAAATGCGCGAAATCGCGGACAGCGTCGGGGCCTACCTTCTGGTGGATATGGCGCATTTCGCAGGTCTTGTGGCCGCTGGCCTCTACCCCTCGCCTTTCCCGCACGCACATGTCGCGACAACGACAACGCACAAAACCCTGCGCGGCCCCCGCGGCGGCATGATCCTGACCAATGACGAGGCGCTGGCGAAAAAGTTCAACTCGGCCATCTTCCCGGGCATTCAGGGCGGGCCTCTGATGCATGTGATCGCAGGCAAGGCTGTCGCCTTTGGCGAGGCGCTGCGCCCTGAATTCAGGACCTATCAGGAACAGGTTGTCAAAAACGCGCAGGCGCTGGCCGACCAGTTGATGAAAGGTGGCCTTGATATCGTCACCGGCGGCACCGACACGCACCTGATGCTGGTTGATCTGCGCCCCAAAGGCGTCAAAGGCAACGCGACCGAGAAGGCGTTGGAGCGCGCCCATATCACCTGCAATAAAAACGGCATCCCCTTTGATCCGGAAAGCCCGATGGTCACATCCGGCATCCGTCTGGGGTCCCCTGCCGGTACGACACGCGGCTTTGGCGAACCTGAATTCCGCCAGATCGCCGACTGGATCGTGGAAGTGACCGAAGGTCTTGCCGCCAATGGTGAGGACGGCAACGGTGACGTCGAAGCCAAAGTGCGCGCCGAAGTCGAAGCGCTCTGTGACCGCTTCCCGATTTATCCGAACCTGTAAAAGATCAAGCAGCCCGGCGGCAACGCCGGGCGCACCCCCGCTGCCTAGATAAACCCGCGCACCCACAGCACGCCAAGCAGCAAAACCCCCGTCATCAGCAATGCAAACATGACCGATGCCAGCATATTCAGTGCGGCGTTGCGTCTTTGCGCGCCAATATCGACCGTTTCCAGATGGGCCAGTATATTGCGATGGGCCTTTTTTGCCTTGGCCATATCGATCATGCGCGCAAGTTTGGGGTTGTCACTCAGCGCCACGGCCTGCGCCAGATAGGTGGCATCATTGCGGACGTGGCGAGGCAACTGGCGCCCTGCCCTGCGGATCTGCGCATCCAACGTACGCCCGCGCACGCGCAGCTTGTCCTGCAACGCGGCACGCACCTCATCCACCATTTGACGCATCGTTTCTGCCATGGGGCCACCGTTAGTGCGTGTCGGAAATTTGCTCAATCCCTCTGGCACCCGATGGCACAGACAGGTAGCAAGTAGATGCATGTTGAACACGGTGACATATGACGGGCCTGCGGGCACACCTTTGCTGATCGCGCATGGGCTGTTCGGGTCCGCGCGGAACTGGGGGGTGATTGCCAAGCGGTTGTCGGCCACGCGACCTGTGATCACCGTTGATATGCGCAATCATGCGGGCAGCGCGTGGTATGACAGCCACAGCTATCCCGACATGGCGGCGGATCTGGGCGAGGTTATCACGCAACCCACTGATGTGATTGGACATTCCATGGGGGGTAAGGCGGCGATGGTGCTGGCGCTGACGCAGCCTGCGCTGGTGAACCGGCTGGTTGTCGCCGATATCGCGCCGGTGACCTATACCCATAGCCAGATGGGGCCGATTGCGGCGATGCGCGCGGTTGATCTGGCAGGTATCGAGACCCGCGGGGACGCCAAGGCGCAACTGACAGGGCTGGAACCGGGGGTGGCGGAATTTCTGCTGCAAAGCCTTGATATAAAAGAGAAACGCTGGCGGCTTAATCTGGATGTGCTGGCCGCCGAGATGGACAAGATCATCGGGTTTCCGGATATTTCTGGGCAGTTCGACGGGCCGACGCTTTTCCTGTCGGGGGCCAATTCGCCCTATGTCCAGCGCGAGGCACGGCCGCAGATCAAGGCGCTTTTCCCGGGTGCGATCTTTGCCAAAATTCCCGGCGCGGGGCACTGGCTGCACGCGGAAAAGCCGCGCGAGTTCACGGCGGCGGTCAGCGCATTTCTGGCGTAAACATCCTGTACACAACGTGTACACAACCTGTACATACGCGATGCACTCTCTTGCCACGGCGGGGGGCAGTGCTAGGATTGCGGAAACATCACTCTCGAAGGAGCCTTCCATGACCCGTATCGCCCTGATCATCGCCATCCTTGGTCTTGCCGCTTGTGAAACCGTTCAAGGGGTTGGGCGTGATATCACCAACGCGGGCGCGGCGATCGACCGCTCGCTCTAAGGGCGGGGCAAGGGCAGCCCGCCTGCCCACTTGACAGAATTTCTGCACTGCAGCGATACTTCCGGTATTTTTCATCAGGAGTATTGCCATGCCGACCCCGTTTGACATCTGGTCCCCGATTTTCCGCGCGCCGTTTTCCGGTGACGTGACACAAGAGATCACGCCGCGCTTTCTGTCCCCCGACATCAAAGGCAGCCCCGCGATCGAGGAAAAGGTCGTGCGCGAGGTTGCGAGCTACGGCAAGCAACTCGGCAAAGTGCTCGAGGCCCTGCAGGCGCTCTCGGCCGCGACAGACACACCCCTGCCCGAGATCGACGCGCTGGTGGCAGAGGTCGAGACGGTGAAAGCAGGCGCGAAAGAGGCGCTGCGGGCCGAGGCCGAAGCGGCGCTCGCGCGGTTGAAGGCGGTGGATGAGGATGCGTGGCGGGAGGTGCGGGGTGGGTGAAACCCTTTCGTGAGAGGTGGTTTTGTGGGGCGCGTGGGCTTTATGAAGCCTACGGTTTCAATCACCTTTTGGAGTTAGCATTTTGCCAGCCAGCCCGATTATGGCTGAACTAATCGACGTCCCTTGATATTTGAACTCTTCGGAAGAAACGGATTTCATATGTTCGGAAAGTAGCTGCATCTTCATACGTGTTTCCTCGGCGAAACGTTCCTCTTCGGTCAATCCAGCTACTGATGCAGCAGCAGTGGTCACATCTTTTGCAACAATACTTAACTTAGCAAACTCTAGTCGCTGCCTATTGATTTTCACGATCTCGAAAACCAAACGCCCTACGATAAAACCGCAGGCCTCAATCAGAGCAAAGGCGACAACCACGAACGGAATTCTGGTCAAAAATATCGTCCAAACATCTACTCCATCTTCAAGGCGCCAAAGCTGTGTCAAATCTATTGCATTGCTAAAAAGCGAATAAAGTATAATCGCAAGTATCGCCGCAAAGGGCAGACCAATCCAAAGATATGTCTTGATGTTCTGAGTGCCTTGATCTACGAAGCCTTTGATTTCTGATGGAAAAAGTCTGATCTCGTTAGTTAGTTCGTCGAGAGTATTGCGATCTGCTGCTATCTCCGACCGAATATTTCTTCGCTCCTCTTGGAGCGTTTCCACTTCCTTTTGCGCGTCCTTCCTCAGGGCTTCTGACTTCTGTATTTGTTCTTGCGCAGATACTAGACGCCCATCCAAATCCACTTTTTGGTTTGTTAACTTTGCAACCTCGGACTGAAGGATACTCCTCTCTTTCTGAAGTGTAGTTAGTCTATCTTCAGCGTTTGCGAGACTTGTCTCTTTCTCAACTACTCCAGCTTCTCGCGCTGTGAGGCCTTTCACTGCCCACTCAAGGTCATGGAATTGGCTAAGGGTGTAACCCTCAGCGACCACTTTATTAATCTTTACTTGGCCATACCATTTTCGATCAGGTTTAAACTGGAAGCCCGAACACAGCTTTCCCAATCCAAGCTTAACTGATCCTTCTTCGACTCTAAGTTGTTCTTCATGTCGCGTTCCATCGATGTGAGAGACTTGAACTTCAAACTTGTCCCAACGCTCATAACCCGACGAATTGATCTCAATCTGAGTCAAATAGACTGGTTCAGTAAACTCAAATACGAACCATCTTTGCGCACCATCCAGAACAACGTCACCCTCTGGATCGGCGAGCTGGGTTGTTTTGTTCTCCGACTTCGAAAAGAACTGGAAAGGTATTGTTGAGGGAGGACGGATTTCTTGGGTTTCTGCCATTGGTAAAACAATCTGGATACAACTTTTGCGATACCGTCCAAGGCCTAAAGCAGAATGTCAACACCCACGCCCGTATAGTATGGTTTTTGGCAAAGAATAACGAAGGCGACAGCACCGCCCGTCAACAATGGCCAGACACGCTCCAAAAATGGCCAGCTTAGCTGTCCATTTTAAGAGCGGAAATAAACGCTTCCTGCGGGATATCCACTTTCCCGAACTGCCGCATCTTTTTCTTACCGGCCTTCTGCTTGTCCAGCAGTTTGCGTTTGCGGGTCGCGTCGCCACCGTAGCATTTCGCCGTCACGTCCTTGCGCAGCGCGGAGAGCGTTTCGCGGGCGATGACCTTGCCGCCAATAGCCGCCTGGATCGGGATTTTGAACATGTGGCGGGGGATCAGGTCTTTGAGCTTTTCGACCATCGCGCGGCCCCGCATCTCGGCGCGGTCGCGGTGCACCATCATGGAGAGCGCATCGACAGGTTCTTCATTCACCAGCACCGACATTTTCACCAGATTGTCCTGCTGGTAGCCTGTCATCTGGTAATCAAAAGACGCATAGCCCTTGGTCACGGATTTCAGGCGGTCGTAGAAATCGAACACCACCTCGTTCAGCGGCAGATCGTAAACCACCATCGCGCGGGAGCCTGCATAGGTCAGGTCAAGCTGCACGCCGCGCCGGTCCTGGCAGAGTTTCAGCACATCACCCAGATAGTCGTCGGGCACAAGGATCGTCGCCTTGATCCGCGGTTCCTCGATATGGTCCACATGGGTCAGGTCGGGCATGTCGGCGGGGTTGTGCAGTTCGATCATCTCGCCGTCGCGCATATAGACGTGGTAGACCACGGAAGGGGCGGTCGTGATCAGCTCGATGTCATATTCGCGCTCGATCCGGTCGCGGATCACTTCGAGGTGCAGCAGCCCGAGAAAGCCGCAGCGGAAGCCGAAGCCGAGGGCGGCGGATGTTTCCATCTCGTGGCTGAAAGAGGCGTCGTTGAGGGCGAGCTTGTCGATGGCGTCGCGCAGGTCCTCGAATTCGGAGCTGTCCACGGGGAAGAGCCCGCAGAAGACCACCGGTTGCGCGGGCTTAAAGCCGGGGAGTGCTTTTTCGACGCCCTTTTTCTCGGATGTGATGGTGTCGCCGACGCGGGTGTCGCGCACCTGTTTGATCGACCCTGTGATAAAGCCGATTTCACCGGGCCCGAGTTCGGCCACGTCCTGCATCTGGGGCCGGAAGACGCCGATCTTGTCGATGCCGTGGACAGCCCCGTTGGACATGAATTTCACGCGGTCGTTTTTCTTCATCACGCCGTCGATGATGCGCACCAGCACGATGACGCCGAGGTAGCTGTCGTACCAGCTATCGACCAGCATCGCCTTGAGCGGCGCATCGCGGTCGCCCGTGGGGGCGGGCAGCAGGTTGACGATGGCCTCCAGCGTTTCGTGGATGCCAATGCCGGTTTTCGCGCTGACACGGATCGCGCCAGAGGCGTCGATGCCGATCACATCCTCGATCTGCTCGGCAACACGGTCACATTCTGACGCGGGCAGGTCGATCTTGTTCAGGACCGGCACGATTTCGTGGTCGGCGTCGATCGCCTGATACACGTTGGCCAGCGTCTGCGCCTCGACCCCTTGGGTGCTATCAACCACCAGAAGCGAGCCTTCAACCGCACGCATCGAGCGCGAGACCTCATAGGCGAAGTCCACGTGACCGGGGGTGTCGATCAGGTTGAGAACGTATTTCTTGCCGTTGTCGGCGACATAGTCGATCCGCACCGTGTTGGCCTTGATCGTGATACCGCGCTCGCGCTCGATATCCATGCTATCAAGAAGCTGCGCCTTCATATCCCGTTCAGCCACCGTATTGGTGGATTGGATCAGGCGGTCTGCGAGGGTCGATTTCCCGTGGTCGATATGGGCAACGATCGAGAAATTACGGATGTGCGAAAGGTCTGTCATAACTGGGATATGGTGGGGTTTTTGCGCCTCGTCAATGCGGATAGTGACGCAGGATGATCGTGCCTTGCGGGCCGCCCAAACCACGGCTGACAGATGGACGGTCGTTTTTGTCTCGGGGTGACAGATTCAGGCTAGAACATAACATGAACACTACTGTAGTTTTACAGAATGCCATATGAACCGGTCACGCTTGGATTGAAGTTCGCGATCAGGGTCCACCACCTGACCGGACGTGATGTGCTGGTGGTGTCCTGCCCTGCCTGTCACAAGGCCTATTGGGTGGCACCCCATGTCATCTATGCGCGCTTTCACGAACATCTCCCGCTTGAGACGGTCGCCAAGGACTTTGTCTGCAAGCGCTGTGGCAACAAGCGCGGGCTATCGTGGTACATTGAACGGGCCACAGGGCCAGAGTTTCCCCGATCTGCGTAACGACGGGGAAACACGATGTCGCCGGACCGGTTTAGGCTGTCAGGCGTTTGTCGAGTGCATCGCTCTGTGAACGCGCGTCCTGCTTGTCCACGATGGAATAGAGCATGTCGATTTGCTCGGATGAGGTGAGGTTTTCATAGGCACGCACCATGGTGATCAGTGGTGCAATCCGGCTCCGGACCGTTTCACCCAATGCGCCGACAACGATTGCTTCGATCAATTCGTCAGAGCATTCCAATTCGTAAAGGTTATGCACAAGACCTGCGTAATTGCTTTTGCTTGTCAGGCAGCTTTCCAACGCCTGGTTAATCTCTTTCACGGTCATAACGTCATCCTTTGATCAAACAGATCCAACTGGTCCTACGAGAAACGCCAAGGTCTCTTTCGTTATATGTGTCACCTTATTGGCGGCCAAAGCAAGTTGACGACGCCAAAAGACCCAAAAAAGCCTTAATACTGTCGCCGATCTGTGGACTATAATGTCGTTCGGGAATTATTGCCAACATTTCAACGCAAAAGGGCGGAACTATACGGTAATTTCATGACAAGAGGCCTGTGCGCCTGAAGGCCCTGATCTGGTGAATCGCAAGCAGTACAGGCCGCGCCGGAATGGCCAGGACCATGTCGTCATAACTGCCATCCGCCCGTCACAGCGCCGGATCAATCCATCCGGACCGCGCTAGCCAGACAAGGATGACAAGACGCCGGTCATTTTTCGCTTATCGGCGTTTTTCTTGAGAATTCACTTGCTTTTTGCAGTGCTACCCCTCACACGCGGGGTGCAGACGTTATGCAACTCGACCACTGTTTTCCCTTTCGGCTACAGTCTCTCGATTTTGACACTGACTAAGCCGAGCTGTCGCAATATCGCGGACAGCACTGATACTAAAGGAAAAACACGATGGCTACTGGCACCGTGAAATGGTTCAACACAACTAAAGGCTTCGGCTTTATCGCACCTGATGGCGGATCCAAGGACGTTTTCGTTCACATCTCCGCTGTTGAGCGTTCTGGCCTGACAGGCCTGCAGGATGATCAAAAAGTCACTTTTGACATCGAAGCTGGCCGTGATGGTCGCGAATCCGCTGTGAACCTCGCACTCGCGTAAGCGAATTTTGAAAAGACGGCTGTAGCGCGCGCCCGAGCGCGCGCTCGCCACCCATTGTACGCCGAGCGCGCACAATCACCCAAGTTTCCTTGATTTTATACGGATAATGTGGCATCTTCGGCATGCAACGTTGACCTATCGACCACTGTTTCCACTTACGGCCCAGTCTCTCGATCACGTTTGACCGAGCCGGTCCGCTGCAGTCCCGCGAGCGGAGAATATAAAGGAAACAAGGACATGGCTTCAGGCACTGTCAAATGGTTCAACACTACCAAAGGTTATGGCTTTATCGCACCCGACGGCGGCAGCAAGGATGTTTTCGTCCATATTTCAGCTGTCGAGCGGTCGGGTCTGACAGGTCTCAAGGATGACCAGAAGGTCAACTTTGACATCGAAGCAGGCCGCGACGGGCGCGAAAGCGCTGTGAACCTGACCCTCGCCGACTAAAGTGGGCTGATTAATCTGTATGTTCGATGGGCGCCTGCATTTGGCGCCCATTTTTGCATGTGACAGGGTTCTGCCCCCGACCGGCTATGGCACGGCATTCACAAGCGCGAGCACAGACGGCCCGATGGCGGCCGTGATCAGGGAAACACCTTCACGGTTGGGGTGAATTCCGTCAGCTTGCAAATATGCGCGCGCGGCATCTTGCGTGCCCGCCTCTGCGCGCAATGCGCCCAGAAAGTCGGGATAAAGGGGAACGTCGTATTTTGCGGCAAGATCGGCATACATGTTTTCGAAGTCCTGCTTGTAGTCCTGCCCGTAGTTGCCCCCGACCGTCAGCCCCACCAAGAGCATCTCGACACCCGCCTGCTGCCCCGCCGCCAGAATACCATCGAGGTTCGCGCGGCTGATCGCCGGATCAAGACCGCGCAGATAGTCATTGCCGCCCAAGGCCACGATCATCGCGTCAACCTCGGGGGTGAGTGTCCAGCCGACACGGCTGAGCCCGCCTGCTGTGGTGTCGCCGGACACACCTGCGTTGATTACCTTCACATCCGCGCCCTGATCTGCCAGCCAGGTTTGGAGTTGCGGCACAAAGCCATCAGCCTGCGGCAGCCCATAGCCCTGTGTCAGGCTGTCGCCCAGAGCCGCGATTGTGACGGTCTCGGCCTGTGCCAGCGTTGTGGTCAGCAAAACCGCCGCGAGAAGGTTGCTGCAGCGCAAAACGGCCCCATATGCAGAGGCATTGATACGACAAAAGGCACCCGCGATGACCGATCCCGTTCTCTCCATTTCCCATGCGCACCTGTCGCTGGACGGCAACGCAGGCCGCGTCGACATTCTGCATGACATCTCGCTTGAGGTGGCCAGCGGCGAGACGCTGGGGCTGGTAGGGCCAAGTGGATCGGGCAAGTCATCGCTCCTTATGTTGATGGGCGGGCTGGAACAGGCGACATCGGGCACAATCACGGCACTGGGCCAGGATCTGACGGCGATGAACGAAGACCAGCTTGCCCTCTTTCGTAGAGACCATATGGGGGTCGTGTTCCAGTCTTTCCACCTGATCCCGACAATGACGGCGCTTGAAAATGTCGCAACCCCGCTGGAACTGGCCGGCGCGAAGGACGCATTTGCGCGGGCGGCCGCCGAATTGGAGGCTGTGGGGCTTGGCAATCGCATGGATCATTACCCCAACCAGATGTCGGGCGGTGAGCAGCAGCGGGTTGCTCTGGCGCGCGCCTCGGCCCCGCGCCCCAAGATTTTGCTGGCGGATGAGCCGACAGGCAATCTGGATGAGACAAACGGCGCTGCCATTATCAATCTGCTGTTTGATCTGCGGGACCGCCACGGGGCGACCTTGATTTTGGTGACACACGCCAATGAACTGGCCGCGCGTTGTGACCGTGTGATCCGTCTGCGTGACGGGCGCATCGACAGCCCTGTTGCGAAGGCTGCGGAATGAGCCTTGCGATTGCATCACGGTTTGCCGCGCGCGAATTGCGCGGTGGCTTGCGCGGTTTTCGTGTGTTTCTGGCCTGTCTGGCGCTGGGTGTCGCGGCAATCGCGGCTGTTGGCACCGTGCGTGCAGGCATTGAGGCGGGGTTGGCGCGGGATGGTGCGGCGCTCTTGGGCGGCGACGCGGAGGTTGAATTTACCTATCGGTTCGCGCGCGCAGAGGAACTGGCCTGGCTGAACAGCATTGCAACACGTGTGTCGGAAACGGTTGATTTCCGCTCGATGGCCGTGGTGGAACGGGGTGGCGCGGCAGAGCGCGGGCTCACGCAAATTCGCGCGGTTGATGATCTCTATCCTTTGATTGGTCAGGTGACGCTAGATCCGCCGATCCCGCTGGCAGAAGCGCTGGCCGATCATGGCGGGGTTATGGAGCGGGTGCTGGCTGATCGGCTGGCCCTTGCGCCCGGTGATCGTTTCAGGTTGGGCGAACAGGATTTTACCCTGCGGGCCATACTGGATCGCTATCCGGATAATGCGGCGGGTGGTTTTGGCCTTGGGCCACGCACGATTGTGAAGACTGCGGATCTGGCAAACTCGGGTCTGATCGTCGAGGGGACGTTGTTTTCCACGCAATACCGGCTGGATTTGCCCGAGAGCGCGGACCTGCAAGCACTGGAAGACAGTGCCGAGGCGCAGTTTCGTGACAGTGGTTTGCGCTGGCGCGATAGCCGCCGTGGTGCGGGTGGTGTCGCGCAATTCGTGGACCGGATCGGCGCGTTTCTGATCCTTGTGGGGCTGTCAGGTCTGGCTGTGGGTGGCGTGGGTGTGTCGGCCGCGGTGCGGGCCTATCTGGCAGGCAAGACGCAGGTGATTGCCACGCTGAAAACGCTTGGGGCGACCCGTAGGGTGATCTTTCAGACCTATTTCATACAGATCGGCGTGTTGACCCTTGCAGGCGTGGTGCTGGGGCTCGTGATTGGCGCGGGGCTGCCTGTGCTGCTTGGCCCTGTGATTGAGGCACAATTGCCTATTCCTGCGGTCTTTGCCGTTTATCCGGCACCGCTTTTCGAAGCGGCTGTCTATGGCCTGCTGGCGGCGCTGATCTTTACCCTTTGGCCACTTGCCAAGACCGAGGATATTCGCGCGGCAACCCTGTTTCGTGATGCCTTTGCTGCCAGTGCCACCCTGCCCGCACCGCGCTATCTGGTGGCGATTGCCGTGTTGCTGGCCGGATTGATCGGGGCCGCGATCCTGTTTTCCGGCACCGTGTTCCTGACGCTCTGGACCGCAGGCGGAATTGCGGGGGCGCTGGCCATTCTGGTGCTTGCCGCGATCGCCATTCGCTGGATTGCGCGGCGGTTTCGCAAACCGACACGCGGGCGCCCTGCCCTGCGTCTGGCCTTTGGTGCGATTGGTGCGCGCGGGGGTGAGGCGACATCGGTCGTGCTTTCACTGGGGCTGGGCCTGACGGTGCTGGCGGCGGTCGGCCAGATTGACGGGAACCTGCGCACATCGTTTTCGGATGATCTGCCTGCTGTGGCACCCAGTTATTTCTTTGTGGATATCCAGCCTGACCAGATCGCGGGTTTTGGTGCGCGGCTTGATGCGGATGATGCCGTGAGCCGGTATGACACAGCACCGATGCTGCGCGGAATTATTACGCAGATCAATGGCCGCCCCGCGGAAGAAGTGGCCGGCGGTCACTGGGTTGTGCGCGGCGACCGCGGGATCACCTATGCTGACGCGCAGCCCAGCGGCACCGAGATCACGGCGGGGGAATGGTGGCCTGAAGGGTATGACGGGCCGCCCCAGATCAGCTTTGCCGCCGAAGAAGCCGCCGAGATCGGCCTGCAACTGGGCGACATGATGACTGTGAACATTCTGGGCCGTGACATCACCGGAGAAGTGACGAGTTTTCGCAATGTCAGTTGGGAAGACGCAGGCATCGGCTTTGTGCTCGCGATGAACCAGGGCGCTCTGGCGGGGGCACCCCATAGCTGGATTTCGACCGTTTATGCCACGCCCGAGGCCGAGGCCGCGATCCTGCGCGATCTGGCGACGGCCTATCCCAACATTACCGCGATCCGTATTCGTGATGCCATTGATCAGGTGATCGAACTGGTTGGCGGCATCTCGGCTGCGACGCGCTATGGTGCCCTGATCACGCTTGTCACAGGGTTTCTGGTCCTGATCGGGGCCGCGGCGGCCGGTGAGCGGGCGCGGACCTTTGAAGCGGCGGTGCTGAAAACGCTCGGCGCCTCGCGCGGGCGGATCATGCTGAGCTTTGCCTTGCGTGCGGCGATGCTCGGGTTTGCGGCAGGAAGTGTGGCACTTGGCGCGGGTATTCTGGGCGGCTGGGCTGTTTCGACCTTTATCATGGACACAAGCTATACCGTGATCTGGTCCAATGCCCTGCTGATCATCGGCGGCGGCGTTCTGGCATCGCTGCTGGCGGGGCTGGCCTTTGCGTGGGGCCCACTTGCGGCGAAACCGGCGCAAGTGCTGCGGGCGCGCGAATGAGCGATCCGGCTTTTTTCGGGTACGGCAGCCTCGTCAACCTTGCCACCCACAGCTACGATGATCCGCGTCCGGCAGTTCTGCGCGGTTGGCGGCGCGTATGGCAGCGGACAAACTTGCGCAAGGCAGCCTTTCTGTCGGTCGTCCCCTGCCCTGATACCGTACTGCACGGGGTGATTGCGCGCGTGCCGGGAGCCGATTGGCTGGCCCTTGACCAACGCGAGGCCGCATATCAGCGCCATGATGTGACCAGCGCCATCCAGCATAACGGCGCCAAAGCCCAAACAGCCGTCTATCAGGTCAAGCCCGCGCATCTGTCGGACGCTGCGGATCATCCCATCTTGCGCAGCTATCTGGACGTGGTTGTGCAGGGCTATCTGCGCGTCCATGGCGAGGCAGGCGTTGCGCATTTCTTTGAGACAACCGATGGCTGGACCATGCCGGTTCTTGATGACCGTGCGGCCCCGCTTTATCCCCGCCATCAGGTTCTAAGCCCCCGTGAGACAGCGCTTGTCGATGCGCATCTAGCGGCGGTGATGAAGTAGGCTAAAGAGACGCGCCTGTCTTGCAAAGGGTTCGCCCTTTTCGGGTTTCTCCCCCTGATCTGCAATCACCTTTCGCGCCAGCCAAAAAGCGATGATCGCAAAGACAGCGCCACCGAGATATTGCCCGATCAGTACGCCCGGCGCACCGAACCATGCGGCACCCACCATCACGAAGGGCATCGTCCCAAGGGTATGGCGGCCCCAGTTGACGATTGTCGAATAGAAAGGGTGTCCAAGGTTGTTGAAGGCGGCATTGGCCACAAAGATGACCCCGTTGAAGAAGAACATCAGTGACAGCGGGCCCGCAAAGAGGAACACGATGGTCATAGCCACACCGTTGTCGAGACTGAACAGCATCTGGATCGCGGGGCGGGCAAGGAAAAACAGCCCCGAGACCACGACTACGACGATGGCGGTAAAAAGCAGCCCGTCACGGAACGCCCCACGCACGCGGTCATGCAGTCCGGCGCCTGCATTTTGCCCGATAATGGGCCCGATGGCCCCTGAAAGCGCGAAGATCACCGCAAAGCCCACGGGCGACATACGCGCGACGATGGCCATACCTGCCACGGCCTCTTCACCGAATTGCGCCATAGCCCGGGTGACATAGGCCTGCCCGATCGGGGTGGCCAGTTGCGTCAGGATCGCGGGAAAGGCGATGGCAAGGATCGGGGCAAGGTCGATTTTCAGGCTGGCCGGGGTGGGCCTGTCAAAGCCGCCGTAGTGACGGATCAGGGGCAGCAGCGCCGTCACGGCGATGGCCACCCGCGCACAAACGCTGGCCATGGCGGCCCCTGTCAGTTCGAGATCAAGACCGAAGATCAGGATCGGATCAAGGACTGCGTTGACCAAACCGCCCCAGATTGTCGCCATCATGGCACGGCGCGCATCACCATGCGCACGCAGGATTGCACCACCGATCATACCGATCATCAGGAATGGCAGCGAGGGCACGATGATCTGCAGATAGTGGACGGCAAGGTCAAGTGTTTCGCCCGAGGCACCGAGCAGGGCCGCGAATGTGGCGAGGTTCATCCAGACAAGGGCCGCGAAGACAGCACCGAAGATGACACCATAGATCAGCGCGTTGGTGGCGCGGCGGCGGGCCTCTTCGCGTGCGCCGGCGCCCAGCGCGCGGGCAACGAGGGCCCCTGCCGCAATCGCCATACCGATGCCGAAGGAGGTGGTGAAAAACAGGATAGCACCGGCATAGCCGACTGCCGCCGCGAGCTCGGCCTTGCCCAGCATGGAGATGAAGATCATGTCGACAAAATCGACCAGAAACACCGCCATGAGGCCGACCGAGGCGGTCAGGGACATCACGGAGATGTGGCCGAAGAGGCTGCCTCGGGTAAATTTTGCCTGGGTGTCGGCCATGCGGGGGTGCCTTGCATCATGCGTCACCGTCACCATGACGCGCAGGACGGGGGGATGACAAGGCGGGTTATACGCAAATAGCAGAAGCAGCGCGGCGCAGTGCACGTCAGCTTTGAACGCTGGCGCAACAAGACGCTTGATAAGTTCTGTTTCAACCGCGAACGTGGCCACCAATGACATTCATGACAGCACCGTTCAATTGAGGCCCCCATGCAATCCCAGCCTATGACATTCAAAGAAAAGTTGTCCGATCCCACCAAACGACTGACGGCGCATGTCTGCACCATACCCTCTGCAACCGTGACCCAAGCGATGGCAGCCGCTGGCAGCGACGCGGTCATAATTGATCTGGAACATGGTGCGATTGATTACGCGTCGGCCCATGCAATGATCGCAGCAACTGCCGGCACGTCATGTGCTCCGCTTGTCCGGGTCACAGTAAACGATGCGGCACAGGTAAAACGTGTGCTGGATCTTGGTGCTGAAGGTATTGTGTTTCCGTTGATCCGTAGTGCCGAAGATGCTGCCCGTGCTGTCGCCTCGCTGCGTTACCCGCCAAATGGCACGCGTGGTTTCGGGCCATTTCTCGCACATTCCCGTTGGGGGACGTCACTCATGGACTACCGCGGAACCGTCGATGGTCGTCTGGTTTGCTGTTTACTGGTCGAGACACGGGATGCGATTGAAAACATTGAGGCGATATGTGCGGTGCCGGGGATTGATGCGATTATTCCGGCGCAATTCGACCTATCGACAGATTTGGGCATTTCGGGCCAGTTCGACCACCCAGATTTTCTTGCGGCCATTGCAAAGGTAGAAAAAGCCGCGAACGCGGCAGGTATCCCGCTGGGCAACGTTGGCCTCGCAAAGTCACAGGCTGATGCGCTTTTCGCGAAGGGTTACCGCATCATCGCCGGCTTTGACATTCTGTGGCTCAAGGCGATGGCTGCGGAAACACAATCATGGACACAATAGGCGTACCTTGCCGGATACCCCGCTCTGGACCACGTAGAATGGGTAAAGCATCGATGTAGACAGGCAAGAACGGCTCACTGACACACTGCCTTGCCAAATGCGGTGCAGTAGGTGCCGAAAAAGGTCGCCTTGTCCCGCAGAGTGGGACACTCCTGAGCAGGCATCGTGCTACCCTTTCCTTGTCCCTCAATCCAGCTTGGGCGCCTTTTGCAAAAGCGGCATGAGTTCGGCCATTTCAGGACCGCGGGCGCGGCCTGTGACAGCTTTGCGCAGTGGCATGAAAAGGGTCTTGCCCTTGCGGCCTGTGGCCTCTTTCACGGCAGTGGTCCATGTCCCCCATGTGTCTGCAGTGTAGGGCATGGGGGGCAACATGGCGAAAGCCTGCGCCACGAAATCGCGGTCTTCGTCGTCAACCAGCGGCGTGGCACCATCGCGCATGAGCGCCCACCAATCGGCAACCTCGTCGAGGCTGTTGATGTTGTCGCGTACAAGCTGCCAGAAAGGCTCGGCCAGAGCGGCGGGCACGCCAGCCGATGTCAAGACATCGGCCACATCACTGGCCTTGAGCGTGGCCAGATGGCGGGCGGTGAGCGGGATCAGATCGGCTGCGTCGAATTTGGTGGGGGCAGAGCCGAATTTCGACAGATCGAAATGGGCGACGACCTCGTCGATATTCGCGCGCAGTTCCACAGGCTCGGATGAGCCAAGGCGCGCCATCAGTGACAGGATCGCCTGTGGCGCGATGCCTTGTTTGCGCAGATCGCGCAATGCCAAGGTGCCGAGGCGTTTGGAGAGCGCCTCGCCTTGAGGGCCGGTCAAAAGCGAGTGGTGCGCGAATGTCGGCACGGTGCCGCCCAGTGCTTCGATCATCTGGATCTGGGTGGCCGTGTTTGTGACGTGGTCAGAGCCGCGCACGATATCGGTGATGCCCATTTCGGTGTCATCGACAACAGAGGCCAGCGTGTAGAGGATCTGGCCGTCGTTCTTGAAAAGCACAGGATCGCTGACCGAGGCCGCGTCGATCGAGATGTCGCCGATGATGCCGTCGGTCCATTCGATGCGTTTGTGATCGAGTTTGAAACGCCAATGCGAACCGCGTTCAGCGCGCAGTGTGTTTTTCTCATCCTCCGAGAGCGCCAGCGCCGCACGGTCATAGACCGGGGGCTTGCCCATGTTGAGTTGCTTCTTGCGCTTGAGGTCGAGCTCGGTCGGCGTCTCGAAGCATTCATAGAGCCGACCCATGTCGATGAGCTTTTGCTTGGCCGCCAGATAGTTTTCCATGCGCGCGGACTGATGTTCCACACGGTCCCATGTGAAGCCGAGCCATGTCAGGTCTTCTTTCAGGCCCGCCACATATTCAGGCTTGGAGCGTTCGCCATCGGTGTCGTCGATCCGCAGGATGAAGGTGCCCCCGTTCTGGCGCGCAATCGCATAGTTGAACAATGCGGCGCGCAGGTTGCCGATGTGGATCCAACCGGTGGGTGATGGGGCGAATCTGGTGGTGGTCATGGGTGCATCTCCTGTTGAAGGGGCTTTGACCATGAGATGCGCGCGATGTCCAGTTGAGGGGTGGTTTGAGGGGCGCTGCCCCTCGGCTGCGCCTCACCCCGAAGTTTGATTGGACATGGAAAACAGGTTAGCCGGGACTGACCGGCCATCTGGTGTTGAGGTCTTTGAGACCCGCGCTGATCAGTTCGGCGAGCACGTCTATGTCGATGTCCGAGAGCGTGTTGATCGTCAGGCAAGATTTGCCGGCTTTGTGTTTGCCTAACCTTGCAAGGATGCTGCCGAAATCCGCATAGCCGGGCATGATGTAGACAGAGAGGCTGGATTTGCGCGGGCTGAACCCCGTTGCCAGAAATGAGCCGCCACGCCCGCTGTCGTACCGATAGTCATAGCGGCCATAGCCGATGATGCTGTCTCCCCATATTGTGGGGTGCTAGCCTGTAATTTGCCGGAACAATCTGTCGAGAGTTTGCGCATCGGCCGCACGTGTGGGGTGTGCGATGGCCGCTAAAAAAGCGCGCACATCCTGATCGGTGGCTTGTGTCTTGTTCGCTGGCATACCGCACCTTAGCAGATTAGGGCCTTTGCTCAAAGGCGGCGCCCGTGACGACCTCCCAAAGCCCCGTCCGCGCACCCAGCACCTCCGAGCGTTTTTCGCGCAGGTGGCGCCCCTGGTTTTCAAGGCGGATCCCGATGAGGTTGATGATATCGGGCGCGTCATGTGTGAGGTGGGCGATATTGAAAGGGATCAAATCTTCGTCTGTCTTGAAGATGATCTGGTCATGTTTGGCCAATGCAGGTCTGTGCAGGCGGATGCTGTGGAGTGCCGCAAGCTGGATCGTTCTGGGAGGGCTGTGGAGTGTCACGGCCTGATCTCTGATTGTCATGCGCAGGGCAGGCTTGCGTAGGGGAAAGGCGGCCCAAAGGCCCAGGGCCACAGGCAGGAGTGCTGAGAGCAGAAAGAGCGCATCGGTCGGACCATCCACCCTCGGCCATGCAAAACGCACGAGGATGAGGTTGAGCGGAAGGCTGATAAAAAGCAGTGCGCCGCCTGCCACGCGCCTAATGCGAAAGCTGTCCCTGATCCGTGTCTCAGCTGTCATCGCGCCAGCGGTTGACGATCGGATAGCGCCGGTCAAGCCAGAAGGCGCGTGCCGACAACCGTGGACCGGGGGCCGACTGGAAGCGCTTGTATTCGCTGATGTAGATCAGGTGTTCGACCCGTTTGACAGTTTCGCGCGCGTAACCGGCCGCCACGCAATCGGCGACCGAGGCCTCTTGATCCACCAGCATTGCCAATATCCCGTCCAGCACATCATAGGGCGGCAGGCTGTCTTCGTCTTTCTGGTCAGGCCGCAGTTCCGCCGAAGGGGGTTTGTCGATAATGGCTTCGGGGATCACCGTGCCTGCGGGGCCACACATCCAGTCGCGGTGATTGGCATTGCGCCAGCGGCAGGCGGCAAAGACGCGCGTTTTATACATGTCCTTGATCGGGTTATAGCCGCCCGCCATGTCGCCGTAGATCGTGGCGTATCCAACGGCGACCTCGGATTTGTTGCCGGTGGTCAGCAGCATTTCCCCGAATTTGTTGGATTGTGCCATCAGCAGAAGGCCCCTGATACGGGACTGGATGTTTTCCTCGGTCAGGTCGGGCGCAAGCCCCGCGAAAAGTGGCGCAAGCGCCTCGGTCACCGCAGCGCGCGGACCTGCGATGCTGATTGTGTCGTAGGTGCAACCCAAAGCATTGGCGGCAGCGGCGGCATCATCGAGCGAGCCTTGGGAAGTGTATTCGGAGGGGAGCATCACGCAGCGCACATTGCCCGCGCCCAGCGCATCGACGGCAATGGCAGCGACGATGGCACTGTCGATCCCGCCCGACAGGCCCAGAAGGACCTTTTTGAAACCGGTCTTGCGCATGTAGTCGCGCAAGGCTTCGACCATCACGCGGTAGTCCTGTTCAAGCGTATCCGGCAGCGAGGCTTTCTCGCCCTCTTTGGCCACCCAACCGTCATCGGTGCGTTCGAAATCGACATGCGTGATGGTGGCATCCATCACAGGCAGTTGCACCGCCAGTTTACCGCCACGATTGAGCACGAAGGAGCCGCCGTCAAACATCTGGTCGTCCTGTCCGCCGACCATGTTGAGGTAGACGAGCGGCACATCGTTTTCGATCACGCGGCTGAGCATCGTCTGCATGCGGATGTTGAATTTATCGCGGAAATAGGGCGAGCCATTGGGCACCACCAAAATCTCGGCGCCGCTTTCGACCATGGCTTCACAGACATCGGGGTACCATGCATCTTCGCAAATGGGGTGGCCGATGCGCGGGCCGTCAGGCAGCGCAAAGGGGCCTGCGATATCGGCGCTTTTGAACAGGCGGACTTCGTCAAAGACGTTGAAGTTGGGCAGGAAGTGTTTGCGGGCACGGGCGACGATCTCGCCACCGCGCAGCGTGAAATAGGCATTGTAAAGCCGGCCGTCTTCCAGCGCAGGGCCACCAATCGACAGGGCGGGACCGTCGGCACAGTCTTTGGCAAGCTGCGTCAGATGCGCCATCGCATCTGCAACAAAAGCCGGTTTCATGATCAGATCCTGGGTCTGGTAGCCGACCAGAAACATCTCGGGCAGCACGACAAGATCGGCGCCAGCGGCTTTGCCCGCCGACCACGCCGCGCGCGCCTGATCGGCGTTGCCTGCGATGTCGCCCACGGTCGGATTGAGCTGCGCCATTGTAAGGCGAAATAATTTTGTCATAGTTTTGTCCAAAAGCCTTGGCATGCATGTAGCAGAAAGAAGCGCGGGGGAAAGCCGTTAGACGACTTCGGCCCAAGGCCGTTGTCAGGTGGCAACTCCTCTCATAAGCTGCAGATACACGGAAGTGAACGGAGAGACGGATGACGATGTTTGTACTACCAAAGACTGCGACTATTGCGATATTGGCCGCAACCATCGCTTCCAGCGGGTTCGCCCAGGATGTCCAGACAAAACAATATGATGACGGCGGTGTCTATGAAGGAACCTTCGTCGATGGCAAGCAGGATGGCACCGGCACCTACCGGCTTCCGAACGGGTATGAATACACCGGCCAGTGGGTTGCGGGTGAAATCCGCGGCCAAGGCAGAGCGATATTCCCCAACGGGTCTGTCTATGAGGGGGCTTTTGTCGCAGGCAAGCCCGAAGGCCAGGGTCGAATCACATTTGCGGATGGTGGCACATTTGAAGGCGAATGGGTCGATGGCAACATTACCGGGCAAGGCATTGCCGAATATGCCAACGGTGTTGTCTACGAGGGTGAATTCCGCAATGCCATGCATAACGGCATCGGTACCATGACCAGCCCCGGCGGCTATATCTATGAAGGTGCGTGGGTGAATGGCGAGAAGGAAGGTGAGGGCAAGATCACCTATCCGGATGGTGCCGTCTATGAAGGCACTCTCAGAGCCGGCGAACGTGATGGCACCGGCACGATGACCATGGCGGACGGTCTGGTCTACACAGGCGAATGGGTCGATGGGCGCATTCAGGGTGCTGGCACACTCACGCAGCCCAACGGTGATGTCTATGTGGCAAACTTCGTCGATGGCAAACGTGAAGGCGAAGGCGTGGCCACCTATTCCAACGGCGATGTCTATGAAGGGACCTTTGTGAACGATCTGCGGCACGGCACAGGCACTTTCCGTGGTACAGATGGGTATGTTTATGTGGGTGAGTGGGTTGAAGGCCGCATTGAAGGCCAAGGCGAAGTGACCTATCCGGACGGCTCCGTTTACGTCGGCACCTTCGTGAACAGCCTTGCCGATGGCACCGGCAAAATCACCTATACGGACGGGTCAACCTATGAAGGCGAATGGGACGCCGGCGTGATCAATGGTGTTGGTGTTGCAACGCTTGGCAACGGTCTGGTCTATGAGGGCGAGTTCCTGAATGCCCGCAACCACGGCCAAGGGAAAATGACCTATGCTGACGGCTATGTCTATGAAGGCCAGTGGTCCGAGGGCCAGCGCAACGGTCTGGGCCGGGCGGTTTATGCCGACGGCGCGGTCTATGTGGGCGAGTTCCTGAACGGACAGCGCAACGGTGAGGGTGAAATCACCCTGCCCGATGGCTTTACCTATGTCGGCCAATGGCAGGACGGTGTGATCAACGGCACAGGTGTTGCGACCTATGCCAATGGCGACGTCTATGAGGGTGGCTTCGTCCGTGGCCGCCGCGAAGGCGAAGGCACGATGCGCTATGCCACAGGGCAGGAAAGCGTTGGCATCTGGTCAGACGGCGCTTTGGTGTCAGAGACAACCGGCAACTAAAGACGTCAGACAACGAATTGCAAAGGGTCAGGGGTTTCTCTGGCCCTTTTGCTTTTGTTCAGGTCGCATTGGAAATGCCAAGAGCTGCCAGTCTAAGCGCAGATAACCCAGCTCAGGGCCTCGCCGAAGACAGCCGTTCGTGCAGCATGCAGACCATCTCTATGACCGGACCACGGGCAAAGCTGCAAACGTCTGAGTGCGGCGCCTACGCATTGATAAAAATCAACACGCGATCATCAAGAACTATCTAGCCTGAAATTTCATTGGAGAACTCATCTACTGGAATTGGAGAAGGCAATGATCGACCATACAAAACGTTTTCTTTCGGCGATGGCAGTCATCCTTGCCATTCCTGGTGCGTCAGCCGCGCAAGAAATTGGAGAGGCGTCGTTTATGGCGAACTGCGCAGCTTGCCATGGTGCGGATGGAACCGGCAATGGCCCAATTCTCGACTTCTTGAAGACCGCGCCCTCTGACCTGACGGGACTTTCAGAGCGAAATGGCGGGCAGTTTCCTTTCAAACGCGTTTATGAAGTCATCGCTGACGCTGATCAGAACCGTGGTCATGGAACCAGCGAAATGCCAATCTGGGGAAACAGATTTAACGCTGATATCATTGCCCAAGAAGGGGAATTTGGGACTGGTCGTAGCGGAATGCCTACAGCACAAGCCCGTGTGCTTGAGTTGGTCTTCTATCTTGCGACAATCCAGGATCAACAGTGAACGCCCTTGCCACAGTGTAACTGGCTGAATGCGCCAAAAATCGCTCGGCGCAAAGCTTTCTGAAAGACCTGCACCCGTTGCCGCGTTTGATTATCACTGCCTCTAGACCTTTTCACCCGCTTCCAGCTTTTTGAGGAACCCGTCGGCTTCGGACAGGACTGTTTCGCGGCGGTCCTCGTCCATCCGGTCCCAGACGCGGTACATGTTGCCCATACGCGGGTTGCCCTCAAAACGGTCGCGGTGGCGGTCAAGGAAGTGCCAGTAGAGCAGGTTGAACGGGCAGGCCTTGTCGCCTGTCTTATCCTGCACGCGGTAGGCGCAGGCACCGCAGTGGTCGGACATTTTATGGATGTAGTTGCCTGACGAAATATAGGGTTTTGATGCGATGATCCCGTCATCGGCGAATTGGCTCATGCCGATCACATTGGGGGCCTCGACCCATTCGTAGGCGTCGGCATAGACCGCAAGATACCATTCATGCACCTGCGCGGGGTCAATGCCGGCAAGCAGCGCAAAATTACCTGTCACCATAAGACGCTGGATATGGTGGGCGTAGGCCTCGGCCCTGGTTTGACCGATGGCCTTGGACATGCAGTTCATCCTGGTCTCACCGCCCCAGTACATCTCGGGCAGCGCACGGTCGTGGCCTAGCGCATTGCGGGCGGTGTAATCCGGCCCTTCGCGGAAATAGATGCCGCGCACATATTCGCGCCAGCCGATGATCTGCCGGATAAAGCCTTCAACGGCATTCAGCGGCGCGTCACCGTCGCGGTAGGCCTGAGCGACTTTCTGGCAGACCTCCAGCGGATCAAGCAGGCCCGCATTGATATAAAGCCCGACAACCGCGTGATAGAGAAAGCGGTTGTCATCAAGCATGGCATCCTGAAAGTCACCGAAATTGGGCAAACCGCCCTTGATCCAATGGGCCAGATGCTGGCGCGCCTGTCCGGTGTCGGTGGCAAACCAGAAGGGTTCCAGATCGCCGAAGTTGTCACCGAAACGGTCCGCGACCAGCGCCAGCACCTCTTTGGTCGTGTCGTCCGGCGTAAACTGCATCGGCCCGCCATAGGTCACCTGATCGGGGGCCGGTTTGCGGTTGTCGTGGTCGTAGTTCCACTTGCCACCCTCGGGCTGATCGCCGTCCATCAGCAGGCCCGTTTTGCGGCGCATCTCGCGGTAGAAATACTCCATCCGCAACTGTTTGCGCCCCTCGGCCCAGTCATCGAATTCCTGATGGGACGCGATAAAACGGGTGTCGGGCAGGCAGTGGGTTTTCAGCGGCATGTCCCCCAAGGCCGCGATAAGCCGCCATTCGCCCGGTTCGGTGTAGACGACACCAGCAGCGTTATGTTCGGACGCGCGGCGGATCAATTCGCCGGTGATAGAGCCGCTGTTGTGGGGATCATCCAGCGGGGTGTAGGCCACGGTCCAGCCATCATCGCGCAGGGTTTGCGCGAATTTGCGCATGGCAGCAAAAGTGAAGGCGATTTTCTTGGGGTGATGGGGCACGTAGGACGCTTCGTCCGCAACTTCGGCCATAACCACAACGTCTTGGGCCTTATCGCCTTTTTGCAGCACCGACAGGTTGGGCGAGAGCTGGTCACCCAGAACGAGAAGCAGCCTCACCAGACAATCTCCTGACCGGCGTAATCATAAAAGCCGCCGGTGTTGTCAGGGGTCAGGTTCGCGATGACGTTCAACAGGTTTTTCGCGGCGTCCTGTGGTTCCACGGTTTTGTGGCGGCCTGCATAATCCGCAGTAAATGATGTCGCGACCGTGCCGGGGTGGAGGGCTACGCAGATGGATTGCTTGTGTGACCTGCCCAGCTCGATTGCGGCGCCATGCACGATCTGGTTCAGCGCCGCCTTGGACGCGCGGTATGAATACCAGCCGCCGATCTTGTTATCCCCGATCGAGCCGACCCGTGCCGAAAGCGTGGCGATCACCCCGCGGTCGTCTTTGGACAAAAGGCGCGCGGCGTGGCGCAGGATCAGCGCCGGACCGATGGCGTTGACGGTAAAGACCGCTGCCATGTCCTCGGACTTGATCGCAGAGAGGGATTTCTCCGGTGTGCCCCAAAGCGGGGCAAGGATCCCAAGCGCGACGAAGATCAGGTCGAACGGGCCTTCTTGCGCCGCCATGCAGCGTTCTACCGAGGCCGGGTTGCCAACATCGAAGCCATCAATCGACCGTGACAGGCCGGTAACGTCCCAGCCATCGCCCTGTAGTTGGGCTGTGACCGCCGCCCCGATGCCGCCTGTTGCCCCGATCACCAATGCACGCATGTTCTTCTCCTTTGACTTGCCGCGATTTAGCGCCACCTTTGGAAGGGACAAGGAGGAAGACCCATGCGTCAGGTAATTCCACTGCTGGCCTTGCTGGCCACCCCTGCGGCGGCGCTGGAGCTGACGTTCCAGACGAGCTACGACCTCGCGCGGCCCTCCAGCCTTGATTACGACCCCACGTTCTGCGGCCTGTGGATTGCGAATGAAAGCCGCGAGGTACTGCTGGTGACCTTGCAGGGCGATGAATTGCGCCGCTTTCAAAGTGATCTGAACCGTATCAAGGCCGTGACTGTTGAGGATAATCACCTGCTGGTCGCGGACGGTTTCGGGAATTTCCAGCGGATCAGCAAGGATGGGGTGGCACTTGAGGCCCCTTTCGCATCAAGTCAGGGCTGGGCCGATACCGAAGGTATGGTGATTGATGACGATGGCATGATCGTGACCGTCGAGGATGATCCCGAGCGGATGACTTGGCTGTCGCCCACAGGCCAAGTGGAGCGACAAATCAACACGATGTCCTTGAACCCGCCCCTGTCCGAGGCGCAAGGCATCGCACGGGACACGCGCACAGGGCATTTGCTGATCGTGGATGACATGGAAGGCACCAATAGCCTTTATGAATTCAACGCCGAAGGTGAACTGTTGGGCACCACGTCTCTGCTGCCGTATGGGCGGGACCCGGAAGGAATAGCGATCCGCCCCGGATCAAACCAGGTCTTTATCGCCTTTGACAGCGGCGCCAGCATTGCGGCCTTTGATTACCAGCCCACCCTGCCCGACGGTGCCCCGCCACTGCCACCGGAATCCGATTGCCTGATGTTTTAGGGCGTAATTTCCGCGCCCGGGATGGCATTTCGGGGTTTTCATCACGGAAATCGTGTCTATAGTCGCGCGCATGATGAACCGTGCACATATCACTTCTGCTGCCTGCAAAGGGCTGCTTTCGCGCGACATCCTACTCCTTAGCTGCCTCTGAGCGTGCCTGTCGGCGCGACCGCTCAGAGGGTGAAACGCGCCAAGATATGCTAGGGACAAAAGGAATACCAAAATGACCAAATCGAACGAAGTGTTGATTTTCGACACCACATTGCGCGACGGCGAGCAATCTCCGGGCGCGACCATGACCCATAACGAAAAGCTCGAAATCGCCGAACTGCTGGACGAGATGGGCGTTGATATTATCGAGGCGGGTTTCCCGATTGCCTCGGAAGGTGATTTTCAGGCGGTGAGCGAGATTGCGAAACTGTCGAAATCCGCCACTATTTGCGGTCTGTCGCGCGCCAACTACAAGGATATCGATCGCTGCTGGGAAGCAGTGAAACACGCGAAATCCCCACGCATCCACACGTTTATCGGCACATCCCCGCTTCACCGTGCGATCCCGAACCTGACCATGGACGAGATGGCGGAGCGTATTCACGATACGGTCACCCATGCGCGCAACCTGTGTGACAACGTGCAGTGGTCGCCGATGGATGCGACACGGACCGAATGGGACTACCTGTGCCGTGTGGTCGAGATTGCGATCAAGGCGGGTGCCACCACGATCAATATTCCTGATACAGTTGGGTACACCGCGCCGCGCGAAAGCGCCGATCTGATCCGCCGCCTGATCGCAAATGTGCCGGGTGCGGATGACGTGATTTTTGCAACCCACTGCCACAACGACCTTGGGATGGCGACCGCCAACTCTTTGGCAGCCGTCGAGGGTGGCGCGCGCCAGATCGAGTGTACGATCAACGGTCTGGGCGAACGTGCGGGCAATACCGCGCTGGAAGAGGTCGTGATGGCGCTCAAAGTGCGCCATGACATCATGCCCTACACCACCAAGATCGATACGCGGAAGATCATGAATATCTCGCGCCGCGTGGCGACAGTGTCGGGCTTTGCGGTGCAGTTCAACAAAGCCATCGTCGGCAAGAACGCCTTTGCCCATGAAAGCGGCATTCACCAGGACGGGATGCTGAAAAACCGCGAGACTTTCGAGGTGATGAAACCCGAGGATGTGGGTCTGGCGGGGACATCCCTGCCCCTGGGCAAACATTCGGGCCGTGCAGCACTGCGTGCGAAACTGGCGGAGCTAGGGTTCGATCTTGCGGACAACCAGCTGAACGATATCTTTGTGCGCTTCAAGGATCTGGCGGACCGTAAGAAGGAAGTCTTTGACGATGACCTGATGGCGCTGGTCTATCAAAACGACAGCGCCGAGGACCGGCTGAAGCTGAAATCCCTGCGTGTTGTCTGCGGCACCCAAGGCCCCCAGACAGCCGATATGGTGATGGAAATTGACGGCGCCGATGTTGAAACATCGGCCACAGGTGACGGTCCGGTGGATGCGACCTTCAACGCCGTCAAGGCGTTGTTCCCGCATGGTGCGCGCCTGCAACTGTATCAGGTCAGCGCAGTGACCGAGGGTACAGATGCGCAGGCGACAGTCTCGGTCCGGATGGAAGAAGAGGGCCGCATCGCGACGGGACAATCGGCCGATACCGATACCGTAGTGGCAAGTGCCAAAGCCTATATCAACGCGCTGAACCGCCTGCTTGTGCGCCGCGAACAATCAGAGCCTGGATATGACGTAAAGGGTGTCAGCTACAAGGACACCTGAGGCAATCTGCACCGACTCAATAAACAAACGGCGATCCATTGACTTGGGTCGCCGTTTGTCGTTCGGCGGCAAGGGTCATACAGATGACAGGACCCGATATCACACACGATGTTGCAAAAGTATAACCAATGGGCATTTTGGGGCAAATTTTATCATTTTCAGATTGATAAATCACAAGTGGCAGATTGCCGCCGCGTTTCAAAAATGGAGGGCTTCTATCCCTTCGAGAGTGTCTTTATAACCAATTGAAACCCGCCAGTGCGCAGTGGAGCGGGACAAACACTTTATTATCGGGACGACCTCTCAAATGGCAGGCTTTGGCGGATTGTTTTCATCAGATATGGCGATTGACCTCGGCACAGCGAACACGCTTGTGTACGTCAAAGGCAAGGGCATCGTTTTGTCTGAACCTTCTGTGGTCGCCTACCACGTCAAGGACGGCGTCAAGAAGGTCCTTGCGGTGGGCGAGGATGCCAAATTGATGCTCGGCCGCACGCCCGGCAGCATCGAGGCGATCCGCCCGATGCGCGACGGTGTGATTGCGGATTTTGATACCGCCGAAGAGATGATCAAATACTTCATCCGCAAAGTGCACCGCCGCTCGACCTTTTCGAAACCCAAGATCATCGTCTGTGTCCCGCACGGTGCAACGCCTGTCGAAAAGCGTGCGATCCGCCAGTCTGTGCTTTCTGCCGGTGCACGCCGTGCCGGTCTGATTGCCGAACCGATTGCTGCGGCTATCGGGGCAGGTATGCCGATCACGGACCCGACCGGGAACATGGTTGTCGATATTGGTGGCGGCACGACCGAGGTCGCGGTGCTGTCTTTGGGTGACATTGTTTATGCACGCTCTGTGCGCGTGGGCGGCGACCGGATGGATGAGGCGATTATCAACTATCTGCGCCGTCAGCATAACCTGTTGATCGGCGAGAGCACCGCCGAGCGGATCAAGACATCTATCGGAACCGCCCGTATGCCCGACGATGGGCGCGGCCAGTCGATGCATATCCGTGGCCGTGATCTGCTGAACGGTGTGCCGAAGGAAACCGAAATCAGCCAGGCGCAGGTCGCCGAGGCGCTTGCCGAACCAGTGCAGCAGATCTGCGAGGCTGTGATGACCGCACTGGAGGCCACACCGCCGGATCTTGCCGCCGACATCGTGGACCGCGGTGTGATGCTGACAGGAGGCGGTGCCTTGCTGGGCCAGCTTGATCTGGCGCTGCGCGAACAGACGGGTCTGGCGATTTCTGTCGCCGACGAGTCACTCAATTGTGTAGCCTTGGGCACGGGCCGCGCACTGGAATATGAAAAACAGCTGCGGCATGTGATAGACTACGACAGCTAACAGATAGCGAGGGAATATCCGCCCTTGGCACGCGACAAGAATAGTGAAGACTTCATCGGCCCGATCCGCAGATTGCTGGTTGGGGTGTTGGTCTTGGCGCTTGTCGGTCTGTTTCTAGTCTGGCGGATCGACAGTCCGCGCGTCGAAAGGCTGCGCGCGGCCACCGTTGATGCCGTTGTGCCGTCTTTCAATTGGGCGATGGCCCCGATCACCGGTGCCGCCAATCTGGTGAGCGATTTCCAAAGCTATCAGCAACTGCGCGCCCAGAATCAGGATTTGCGCCGCGAGCTGCAACAGATGCGCGCGTGGCGCGAGGCCGCGCTACAGCTGGAACAGGAAAACGCGAAGCTGCTTGATCTGAATAACGTGAGCCTTGATCCGAAACTCACTGTTGTCACGGGTGTCGTGATTACAGACAGCGGATCGCCGTTCCGCCAATCGGTTCTGGTGAATGTGGGCGCGCGCGACGGCATTCTTGATGGCTGGCCCACAATGGATGCCATCGGGCTGGTGGGCCGGATCGCGGGTGTCGGGCAAAACAGCAGCCGTGTGATGTTGCTGACAGATACCTCGAGCCGCATCCCAGTCACCATCCAACCCTCTGGTCAACGCGCTATTCTTGCCGGCGACAATTCCCTGAACCCGCCACTGGAGTTTCTGGAGGATGCAGCCCTTGTCCGGCCCGGTGACAGGGTTGTCTCGTCCGGTGATGGCGGTGTGTTTCCGGCTGATCTGTTGGTGGGTCAGGTTGCTTTGGGCACGGACAACCGGTTGCGGGTCCGTCTGGCGGCCGATTATCAAAGACTGGAATTCTTGCGTGTTCTGCGCTCGCAACCCCACGAACGCATCGGCGATCCGGGAAATCTGCTTGCGCCCGAGGCCGAGTTCTTTGGCCCCGCAGCCATCAACCCTGCCGCATTGAACGCATCGGAGTTTGGCGATGGCTGAATGGGCAGACAGCAAAACGTGGTCGAACAGGCTTGTCTTTATCGCATTGGCCTTTGTGTTGATCGTGCTTGATCTGGTGCCGCTGGATATGCGCCCTTCGCTTTGGGCCGCACCGGATGTGCTACTGGCGGCGACACTTGCCTGGGTCGCGCGCAAGCCAAGCTATGTTCCTGTCTTCATCATTGCGATGATCATGCTTTTGACAGACTTTTTGTTCCTGCGCCCGCCGGGGCTTTGGGCGGCACTGGTTGTTGTGCTTTCCGAGGCGATCCGCCGCCAGCATCGCGAATTCCGCACGATGCCTTTCCTGGTCGAATGGGGCACAATCGCCTTCGGGATTGTTGCCATCACCGTGATCAACCGTATCGTGCTCGTGGTGGTCATGGCGCCAGTGGCACCTTTGGCGCCGACATTGATTGAAATGGTCGCAACTATTCTGGTTTATCCTATAGTACTTATTGCAGCGCACTTCATCTTCGGGGTGTCGCGCATGTCACCGGGTGAAGTTGGCAGTAAGGGACAGGTTCTATGAAGCGCGCACCCAAAGATGTGATTGCAGGCGCACGCACTGTCAGTCGCCGCGCGCTGGTTGTGGGCGGTGTCCAGCTTGGGATCGTGGGGGCCCTGGGCTGGCGGATGCAGTCCTTGCAGGTCGAACAGGCCGACCAATTCCGCCTCTTGGCCGAGGAAAACCGGATCAACATTCGTCTGCTTCCGCCGTCGCGCGGTCTGATCTTTGATCGTAACGGGATTCCGATCGCCGCCAATGAGCAGAATTACCGCGTTGTCATGGTCCGCGAAGATGCGGGCGACGTGGGCGAGGTTTTGGCAAAGCTGACCGAGATCGTGGAGATCGACCCCCGTGATCTTGCGCGTGCGATGGAAGAAATGCGCCGCCGCTCGCCTTTTGTGCCTGTCACGATTGCGGACCGTCTGTCTTGGGAAGATGTGGCGCAGATCAACCTCAATACCCCCGCCCTGCCCGGCATTCAGGCCGAAGTTGGTCTGAGCCGTGTTTACCCCTGGGGGGCTGATCTGGCCCATGTTGTCGGATACGTTGGCCCTGTGAGCGATTATGATCTCAGCCGGATCGATGATCCTGATCCCCTGCTGCAAATTCCTAAGTTCCAGATCGGCAAAACCGGCGCGGAAAACCGGCTGGAACGCACGCTGCGCGGCACTGCAGGCACGCGCCGGATCGAGGTGAATGCCGCAGGCCGCATCATGCGCGAGCTTGACCGCCAAGAGGGTGATCCGGGCAAGGATGTGCAACTGACGCTGGATAGCCGGCTGCAAAGCTATGTGCAGGCGCGGCTGGACAATGAAAGCGCCGGTGCGGTTGTCATCGACCTTGAGAATGGTGATTTGCGCGCCATCGCGTCCGCGCCTGCCTTTGATCCCAACCTTTTTGTGCGCGGTATTTCCGTGGCGGACTGGACTGCGCTGAACGAAGACAAATACCGCCCGCTCGCCGCAAAAGCGGTGCAAGGCACCTATCCTCCGGGTTCGACCTTTAAGATGGTCACGGTTTTGGCAGCGATGGAGGCGGGTGTCGTCACCCCTGATGAAACAGTCTATTGCCCGGGCTATACGGATGTCTTCAACATCCGGTTCCACTGCTGGAAACGTGGCGGCCACGGCAATATGAACCTGCACGAAAGCCTCAAGCAAAGCTGCGACTGTTATTATTATGAGATCGCCCAGCGCGTCGGTATCGACAAGATGGCAGAGATGGCCCGCAAGCTGGGTTTGGGCGTGCGCCATGATCTGCCGCTCTCGGCGGTGGCCGAGGGGCTGGCACCCGATAAGGAATGGAAAGCGCGCGTGCGCGGCGAAGAATGGCGGATCGGCGATACTGTGAACGCCTCGATCGGACAGGGTTATGTGCTTTCCTCGCCCTTGCAGCTTGCCGTGATGACTGCGCGTCTTGCCACGGGCCGTGTCGTGACACCGCGCCTGATCCGGCTGATTGACGGGGTCGAGCAACCCTCCGGTTTGGGCGAAAGTCTGGGGCTGAATGAGAACACCCTGCGCCGCATCCGCGCGTCGATGGAGGATGTGTGCAACCACCGTCGCGGAACAGCCTATGGATCGCGGATTATTGACGAAGCGCATAAGATGGCTGGCAAGACGGGAACCAGTCAGGTGCGCCGCATCACGCCCGAGGAACGCGCAGCCGGTGTCACCCGCAACGAGGACCTGCCGTGGGAACGCCGCGACCACGCGCTATTTGTGGGCTATGCGCCTTATGACAACCCGCGCTATGCCGTGTCGGTCGTCGTGGAACATGGCGGTGGCGGATCGGCTGCGGCGGCACCGATTGCGCGTGATATTCTGTTGCAGGCCCAATATGGCGGCCCGCCCCCGCTTGAGGCCTATCCCGCCGCAGTGCGTGACCGTATTGCAGAGCAACAACGCCGGATTGAAGCCCGTGTTCCGCAGGGTGCAACAGGGCGCAGCCGCGTATGAGCTATCTTGAGTATAACACCAAGTATGTCCCGACCGGATTTCGCAAGGTGCTGCACCTGAACTGGGCGATTATTCTGTTGCTCATTGCGGTCGCAAGTGCCGGTTTTCTCATGCTTTATTCGGTCGCAGGCGGGTCGATGACGCCTTGGGTGGAACCACAGATGCAGCGTTTTGCGCTTGGCATGGTCCTGATGCTGATCGTGGCGATGGTGCCGATCTGGTTCTGGCGCAACATGGCCTTTGTCGCCTATGGCGGATCGTTGGTTTTGCTTCTGGGCGTTGAATTTTTCGGCGAGGTGCGCATGGGCGCCCAGCGCTGGATTGATCTGGGTTTCATGCGCTTGCAGCCTTCGGAGCTGATGAAAATAACCTTGGTGATGTTTCTCGCCGCTTACTATGACTGGCTGCCGAACAAGAAGACCTCGCATCCGCTTTGGGTGGTCGTGCCGGTGGTCATCATTGTCGTGCCGACACTGCTGGTTCTACGTCAGCCGGATCTGGGGACAGCGCTCTTGCTGCTTATCGGTGGCGCCACGGTAATGTTCCTTGCCGGGGTCCATTGGGCCTATTTTGCAACCGTGGGCGGGGGCGGGATCGCCGCCGTTGTCGCCGCCCTGCAAAGCCGCGGCACGCCGTGGCAGCTTTTGCAGGATTACCAGTATCGCCGGATTGATACCTTTCTGGACCCTGCAAATGACCCCTTGGGCGCAGGCTATCACATCACGCAGGCCAAGATTGCGTTGGGTTCTGGTGGGTGGACCGGACGGGGTTTCATGCAAGGCACACAATCGCGCCTGAATTTCCTGCCCGAAAAACATACCGATTTTATCTTCACGACCCTGGCCGAGGAATTCGGCTTTGTCGGTGCTTTCACCTTGCTGGTGCTCTATCTGCTGATTGTCGTTTTCTGCATCATTTCGGCAATGGGCAACCGTGACCGCTTTGCCTCTTTGCTGACACTTGGTGTCGCGATGACCTTCTTTCTCTTTTTTGCTGTGAACATGGCGATGGTGATGGGCCTTGCCCCTGTCGTCGGTGTGCCTTTGCCGCTGGTCAGCTATGGCGGGTCCGCCATGCTCGTCCTGCTGGTGGCTTTCGGCCTTGTTCAGAGCGCCCATATCCATAGGCCACGCTGATGCTGAATATCCTTTTCTCTGCCAAACCTGCCGCGTGGGAGGAATATGAAGGGCCGCTGAATGCGGCCCTGACCGAGGCTGGCCTGTCCGCAAACCTGTCGCGCACGCACGCGCCGCAGGATGTGGACTACATCATTTTTGCCCCCAACGGGCCCGTAACGGACTTTCGCCCCTATACAAAAACCAAGGCGGTAATGGGTCTTTGGGCCGGGGTCGAGACGATTGTGAACAATGAAACCCTGACCCAACCGCTCTGCCGATTGGTGGATGAGAGCCTGACAGCGGGGATGGTGGAATGGGTGACAGGGCATACGCTGCGCCATCATCTGGGGATGGATACCCATATCTTTGGTCAGGACGGTGTGTGGCGCGATGACAGCTTTCCGCCTGTGGCCGCCAAACGCCCTGTGACGATCCTCGGGATCGGTGCCTTGGGGGCAGCCTGCGGTCAGGCGCTTGCGGCTTTGGGCTTTCCGGTGACAGGGTGGAGCCGCAATCCCAAAAATATCACCGGTCTGCGCTGCTTGCATGGCGATGACGGGCTGCGCGAGGCACTGACCGACGCGCAGATTGTCGTGCTTTTGCTACCGCAAACGCCCGAAACGACGAATATTCTGAACGCCGAGACGCTGGCGCTGATGGCGAAGGGCAGTTTCGTCATCAACCCCGGCCGTGGGCCGCTGATTGATGATGAGGCACTTCTGGCCGCCTTGGATGCAGGCCAGATTGCCCATGCAACGCTGGATGTGTTCCGGATCGAACCGCTGCCGGCGGAGCACGAATATTGGGCGCATCCACAGGTGACGGTCACGCCGCATATCGCATCCACCACACGGCCCGAGACCGCAGCACAGGTGATTGTGGACAACATCGTGCGCGGCGAGGCGGGCCAGCCGTTTCACTATCTGGTGGATCGCGCGCGGGGCTACTAGCGCAGTTTCGGCGGTTTCGCAGGGTCCATCCCCGGTGCGCTGCCCGGGGTTTGCGGTGCTTCCAGCGCGGGCAAATCAAAGCGCAACCCGACGCGCGCCAGATGTGCGGCCAGCGGATCGGCGGCGCGCACAAAGAGCACATCCATCATGCCTGCTTCGATGCCCGAGAAGGTCAGCGCCTCACCTGCCGCAGAGGCCAGCGCCTTTTCCGCACCTTCCAGCGCATCGACGAAGGCCAGAACGTGGCCGCGCGCGCCGTCTTCATAGGTGGCCGCTGCAAGATAGGCGAAACGCGCGAGCCCCGCGGCGATTGCCAGTTTGCGATCAAGCCCGGTAACGACCGCCTCGGGCAGGCCCTTGGGGGCAGAGACTTCGGTCAGGCGTGCCTCGGTCTCATCGGGTCCGTGCGACAGGGTTTGCACCAGCCAGTCAATCGCCTCGGCAGGGATCAGCATGGCAGAAGGCGCGACTTCGAGGTTGAGCGCCAGACCGATCCCTTGCCCTGCCAGCATTTGCGCCAAGGCGCGGCCCGGGATGCCTGCATAGGGTGCAGCACGCCCCACAAATTGCGACAGCCGCTCTTCGCGGTCGAAGACAAGGGCAAAGCGCTGGTCTTCGATGTCGAAAAGCTCGGGCGTGATCTGGTCGCCTTCCGCCTCGGCGCCCAGCAGCATGAACAGTTCGGTATCAGCGAGGCGTTCGTAAAACCGCAGGCGCGCGGTGTCGTCATCGGGGGCCGCTTCCATTGCGGCATGGGCCAGATCAAGGTCGGTCATTGCATTTCATCTTTCACTGCTGCGCGTAAGGCCGGCAAAAGGTCCGTTTCAAACCACGCATTCTTCTTGAGCCAAGCGGTATTGCGCCACGACGGATGAGGCAAGGGGAAGACACGCGGCGCAAGGCCGCGCCACCCTGCCACCGTCGCAGTGACGGATTTCTGCGGGCCAAGGTGCCAGCGATGCGCGTAACCGCCGACAAGGATCGTCAGCGGCACATCGCCGAGGGCCGCCATCACGCGGTCATGCCATGTGGCTCCGCAGATGGCAGGCGGCGGCAGATCTGCGCCCTTTGCGTCATATCCGGGAAAGCAAAACGCCATCGGGACGATCGCAACCCTTTCGCGGTCATAAAGACTTGCGCTGTCCATCCCCAACCAATCGCGCAAACGGTCGCCAGAACGGTCGGCAAACGGCCTGCCTGCTTCATGCACACGCAATCCGGGTGCCTGACCTGCAATCAGAATACGGGGGCTGTTCTGAAACCACACCACGGGGCGCGGGCTATGCCGCGTTTTCGTCTGCGCAAAACGATCCGCGCAGATCCGACATGCGGAAATTTCGTATTGGAGACTTCTCAAGGTACGCTCTCGGCCTGATGATGCGGCGCGTATGCCCGCTCACGCAATTGTCGCTATATTGATGCCACAAAGTCGCTGTATGGAAAACGGCATAGGCATGTTAATACCTTGCCTGTAAGAAAAATACGCACCGGTCAGCGGGCAAGAGCGGAAACGGCATGCTTGAATTTGCAGAAGTGAGCAAATCCTTTTGGACAGGGACGCAGCGCAAGGTGATCCTTGATCGCGCCTCTTTTCGCGTGGAGCTGGGCAATTCACTGGGGATTCTGGCCCCAAACGGAACCGGCAAGACAACGCTGATCAACATGATGTCCGGTCTGGAAAAACCCGATGAGGGCACAATCCGTCGCGGTTGCCGGATCTCGTTTCCTTTGGGCTTTATGGGGGGTACGGACGGCACCCAGTCGGCGATGGAAAACAGCCGCTTCATCGCCCGCCTCTACGGTCTGGACCCCGATTATGTCGAGGCTTTCTGTCGGTGGCTTTGCGGTCTGGAAGAATATTTTGACATGCCGCTGGGCACTTATTCATCGGGCATGAAGCAACGTTTCTCTTTTGCGCTGCTTTTGGCGCTGGACTTTGATATCTACCTCATTGACGAAGGGATGCCGGGTGCGACAGATGCGGAATTTAACCGCAAAGCCGGTGAAATCCTGCGGCAAAGATTGGAAAAGGCGACAGTGATTATTGTTTCACACCAGCCGGCCACGTTGGAACGGCTTTGTAAATCCGCCGCGGTGCTCAAGAACGGGCAACTGCATATGTTTGACACCTTGGAAGAGGCGCGCGTGCTTTATGACTACCAAACCCAGGGTTAAAAAATTCCGCATCCGGCGCAAGACGGATGAAGCGCAAGAGCAGGAGCCGAGCGTAGACGCAGCCGAAGAGGTGAAGGCCCCTTCCCACGCTGAACAGATTGCCGCGATCAGCAAAGAGGGGCTGACAGGGCGGCAGTTGCGGATGGCGCGGCGCGTTGCTGTCAAGAACGGGTTTCAGGCCTCGTCAGATTATGATGCCGTGCGGCAATTGCGTGCGGCAGGGATTGATCCGTTCCAGCGCAGTTCGATACTTGAACTGGTCAAGCCCGACAGTGCGAAAATCCCCAGCCGGAGCGGGCGCATCCAGTTGCCGGATACGACCCAAGAGGACGGCATCTCTCTCCCTTCAACCAATAGTGCCGCGACCCTGAACCGGCACGCATCGGAGATTCTCCAAATCCAGCGCGACATCGCGCGGCGGCGCAGACGCAAGCTTGCCCTGCTGTTCACGCGGCTGTCGTTCTTTGTCTTTCTGCCCACCTTTCTTGTCGGCTGGTATTTCTACAAGATTGCCACTCCGATGTATGCCACGAATTCCGAAATCGTGATCCAGCAGGCACAACCCCAAGGCGGCGGCCCGACCGGACTTGCCACGCTGTTTCAGGGCACGTCCATGGCAACCCAGCAGGACAGTATTGCAGTGCAATCCTATCTGGCATCGCGCGAAGCGATGCTGCGGCTCGATGCCGATTTCGGGTTCAAGGAACATTTTTCGGACCCCGCGATTGATTCCATTCAACGGCTGGAAGAGAACGCCACGAACGAAGCGGCATTCGGTCTTTACAGCAACCATGTTAAGATCAGCTACGATCCCACCGAGGGATTGATCCGGATGGAAGTGATCGCCGCGGATCCGGTCAAAAGCTATGAGTTTTCGCAAGCACTGATCGGTTACGCCGAAGAACAGGTGGATCAGCTGACCGCGCGTCTGCGCGAAGACCAGATGCGCGGTGCGCTGCAAAGCTATGAAGAGGCCGAACAGCGTCGCGCGGATGCGCTTGCCACATGGCTTGCCATTCAAGAGGACGTGCGCCAGATCGACCCGCAAAGCGAAAGTGCCGCCCGCATGGGGCAGATCAACTCGCTTGAGAGCGAAAAACAGCGTCTGGAGCTTGTTCTCCAATCTCGCCTCAACGTGGACCGGCCAAGCGAAGTGCAAGTGCAGTCCTTGCGCGACCAGATCGCCAATATCGATAACCTGATCGCTGAATTGCGCGACCAGCTTGTCGGCGGCGCGGGCGAAGAAGTGTCTTTGGCGGCGCGGAATACAGAATTGCGCACAGCCGAAGAGAATTACGCATTCCAGACAGCCATGGTGCAGCAGGCACTGACACAGATGGAAACGGCCCGCATTGAAGCCAACCGTCAGGTCCGTTACCTGTCGCAAAGCGTGCGGCCGGTCATTCCCGATCAGGCCAGCTATCCACGTGCTTTTGAAAACACGGTCCTCGCGTTTTTGATCTTTTCAGGCATCTACCTGATGATTTCGATCACCGCTTCGATCCTCCGCGAACAGGTAAGCTCTTGATGCATAACGTACAAATCGGCGATCTTTCGGTCAGCAATGATAACCCGCTTTTGGTGATTGCCGGCCCCTGCCAGCTCGAAGGTATCGAGCACGCGCAGATGATCGCAGGCAAGATGGCCGAAATCTGTGCCGCCCATGGAGCGCAATTTATCTTCAAAGGCTCCTACGACAAAGCCAACCGTACATCGCTGAGTGGCAAGCGCGGCCTTGGCATGGATGAGGGCCTCAAGGTCATGCAGTCGGTCAAGGACAGCATCGGCTGCCCCGTTCTGACGGATATCCACAGCCCCGAGCAATGCACGACGGTTGCCGCGGTCTGCGACGTGATGCAGATCCCTGCATTCCTGTGCCGCCAGACGGATCTGTTGCTCGCTGCCGGCGAAACCGGTGCGGTGATCAACATCAAGAAGGGTCAGTTCCTTGCACCTTGGGATATGCCCAATGTCGTGTCCAAGATTGAAAGCACAGGCAACAAACGGATTTTGCTGACCGAACGCGGGTCTTCGTTCGGTTACAACACGCTAGTGGCGGATATGCGGTCTTTGCCGATTATGGCGCGCACCGGCTATCCGGTGGTTATGGATGCGACCCATTCGGTCCAGCAGCCTGGTGGCATGGGCGGATCATCTGGCGGACAGCGCGAATTTGCCCCTGTGATGGCCCGCGCGGCCGTGTCTTTGGGGATCGCAGCGGTCTTTATCGAGACGCACGAAGACCCCGACAATGCCCCGTCCGATGGACCAAATATGATCTCGCTGGATCAAATGGACGGCGTGATCAAGAGCCTGATGGCGTTTGACGCACTGGCCAAGGCGGACCCTCTGCGCGTGTGACAGGGCGATTTTCCTTGCTATAAGGGCGCATTGTCAGCTGGATTACTCACATGCGCCTTTTCCTCCCTTTCCTACTGTTTTTTGCGGTAGCGCTGCCTGCTCCGGCGCAAGAGGCCACCGGCACGATTGCCACGGAAACCTCGGCCCAGCAGGACGCGGCCATCGCCCTGCGCATCCGTGAAATTCTTGGCGAATTGGGCAACTATGAAGACGTGACGGTCACGGTCAGCGAAGGTGTCGTGACCCTGCGGGGCACAACCACCTCTGCCGTTGAAGCGGTCGCTCTTGATCCGCTGGCCGCGCGTGTTGCGGGTGTCGTGGCCGTGCGCAACCAGGTGACCGAAACAACCGATATCGGCGACAGGCTGAACCCCGCAATCGACCGGTTCAGGGCGCGTCTGGACCAGTTTATTAACTTTGTGCCGCTCGCGCTGATCGCTGGCGCGGCCTTTGCGCTTGTGGTGTTTTTGGGCTTTGCACTGGCGCGGATGCGCCAACCGTGGGAACGGCTCGCGCCCAATACCTTTATCGCCGAGATCTACCGCCAGCTTTTGCGCATCGCTTTTGTGATCTTCGGTATCGTCATCGCGCTTGATATCCTCAATGCCACAGCGCTTCTGAGTACAATTTTGGGTGCTGCGGGTATCATCGGTCTGGCATTGGGCTTTGCGGTGCGCGACACGGTGGAGAATTTTATCGCCTCGGTCATGCTGTCATTCCGCCAACCGTTCCGCCCCAATGACACGGTCGAGATCAACGGCGATATCGGCAAGGTCATCCGCCTGACCAGCCGCGCAACGATTCTTTTGTCCTTTGACGGCAACCACATCCGGATCCCCAATTCGTCTGTCTTCAAGAGCCGGATCATCAATTACACCCAGAACGCCGAGCGCCGGTTCATGTTTTCGATCATGGTTGAGCGCGATACCGACCTGCAAGCGGCGCGCGCGATGGTGGAACAGACGGTGCAGGAGCTTCCATTCATCTTGGAGGAACCTGCCGCACAAACCTGGATCGAGGCGTTGCACGCCTCTGGTGTCGAGCTTGTGGTGACAGGCTGGGTTGACCAGAACGAGACATCCATCGTGCGTGCCAAGGGTGAAGCACTGCGGCAGGTAAAGCTTGCCATACAGGCCGCCGGCATTGTGATTCCCGATGCGACGCAAGCCATCCAACTAACGAGAGAGACCAAACCGCTCCCGCAGGAGCTTCTGGAAAGCACGCAGGTCGAAACTGTCGAGGCCAGCGAAGACGCCGCTTTGGACCGGATTGTGGACGCCGAACGGCAGGAAGAAATCACCGAAGATTTGCTGCGTCAGGACAGCATGAAAGAATAGCACATTTCTTTGCAAAACGGGCTTGAACCAATCCCGCCTTCGCAGTATCTAGCCCCACGCTGATGGGATGTAGCCAAGTGGTAAGGCAACTGTTTTTGGTACAGTGTACCGTAGGTTCGAATCCTACCATCCCAGCCAGCCTTCCTCCCCTGTTTTCGCGCTGAAAGCTTTGCTCACATTTTGGGGCACGTTGAAGATACTCCGGCGCAATCACTTGGCTCCGGTCGCAACTGTATGAAAGTCCGGTGGCAGGTCACCCGCCGCGCAGTCCCATATCCCAAAACGCAACCTCGAGCCGTGTTGCTGTTGTGAACCGTGCCTGAAGGTTCGGCCAGCGCTGGGATGTGGTTGGGTCGGGGCCCAATCGCCGAGCGATTGCACCATCTATCATCTGACCGACTGACGCCATCACGGTTTGATATTCCGGGTCGCTGTAGGTGTCGATCCAGTCGCGGTAGGGCGTGTCCGGGGCAGCCGAGCGTGCAAGCCGCAAGCCGATTTCCCCGTAACCAAAACAACATGGGGCAAGTGCTGCCATCAGATCAAGGAAATCGCCTTGCAGCCCCGCGTCCATCACATATCGCGTGTAGGCAAGGTTTTCGAATTCCTCGACTGCGCCAAAGAGTGCCGCCTCATCAATGCCTTGGGCGGCACATGTTGTCACATGCAGCGCCATCTCGTGATTGACCAAAGCATCAACTGTGCCCGCACAAATCTTCATCTCGTCCAGCGTCTCGGCCTTGACCACGGCGAGGGACCAGGCCCGCGCAAAATGCACAAGGAAGACATAGTCCTGTACAAGGTAATGCAGGAAAGATGCGCGCGATAAAGAACCGTTCCGCAGACCTTCGACAAAGGCATGATGGGTATAGTCGCGCCATGGACCGGGGCAACCGGCCCGCCAATGGGCAAAGGTTTCACCATAAACGGAACCGGTCATGCCACGGCCCCCGCAGAGTGGGTATCATCAGCAGTATGGCGTGACGGGAACTGACCCACATCAGCCGTAACCGTCCCGTATGTCGCACAGCGGCCAATTTGAATTGCAGTGGTTAAAATAGTGGTTCTCATAGCATACTCACTCTGATTTGGGGGAAAGGCTGGCAAAATGGTGTGTGGGGCCGTGGCCTTTGCCGACGGACAGGTCACCAGACCGCTCAATGGCTGTTGCGACATAGGATTTGGCGGCGGATGTGGCCTGCGCGACGCTGAGCCCTTTGGCGAGATGTGCCGCCAAGGCAGACGAGAGCGTACAGCCGGTGCCGTGGGTATTTGCCGTTGCGGTGCGCAGGCCCTCAAACCACGTCACATCGTCATCGGTCACAAGGCAATCAGGGCTGTCCGGCCCCTCAAGATGACCGCCTTTCATCAACACGGCGGTCGCACCCAGATCACAGAGCGCCTTGCCTTGCGCTGCCATCGCATCACGCGTGCTCGCCGTGGCAGCGCCCAGCAAATGCGCAGCTTCGGGCAGGTTCGGCGTCAGCACCGCAGCCATCGGCAAGAGCATGTCACGCAGCGTTCTTACTGCGTCCGGTTGCAGCAATGCCGCGCCCCCTTTCGCGATCATCACAGGATCAAGCACAATTGGAGTCCCTTTGTATCCGGCCAGTGCGTCCGCCACTGCGGCTGCAATATCCGCGTTGGCGATCATCCCGATCTTGACGGCGTCCACGCGGATATCGGCAAAGACGGCTGCGATCTGGTCGTGGACAAAGGCGGGCGGCACGAGGTGGATGCCCGTGACACCCGTGGTGTTCTGCGCCGTCAAAGCCGTGATGGCAGCCATCGCAAACGCGCCACTGGCAGAAATCGCCTTGATGTCGGCCTGAATGCCGGCCCCGCCCGACGGGTCAGACCCCGCAATACTCAGCACGTTGGGTATCATGCGCGGCCCTCCGGTTGGAACGTCGCGAATGCACGGGATGCGATGCACGGGTCAGGCTGGCCGCAAATGGCAGAGACAACGGCCATGCCATCTGCACCGCTGGCAAGAACACCGCTGATATGATCGGGCTTCAGACCGCCAATCGCCACGTTCGGTATAGACGACAGCGCGACCAGCTGCGCCAAACCGTCGAAACCTATCGGCTGCGCATGATCGGTTTTTGTGGCCGTGCCAAACACAGGGCCCAGACCGAGGTAGTCGACCAAAGAAGGATCAGCATCACGCACCGCTTGCGGCGTTTCGCACGACAGCCCGAGTATTTTGCCCGAACCCATGATCGCGCGCGCCTGTGCAGGCGAGATATCCCCCTGCCCGATATGCGCGCCATCCGCGTTGGCCGCCGCAGCCGCCACGACATCATCATTGATCACCAGCGGCACGCCTGACCCTTGCAAAGCGGTTTTCAGGGCGACCGCCAGATCGGTCCGCTGGGCGGTGGTGGCGTGTTTATCGCGCAACTGAACCATGCTCACACCGCCCGCCACAGCGCGGCGCACAGTCTCCACAACGCCGATCCCCGCGCAAAGCAGCGGATCGGTGACCAGATAGAGACGCAATTGTTTTCTGAGGCTTCCCATCAGCCGATGACCCCCGCCAGATCGTCCGGCTGGGCAGCGGCGAGTGCATCGAGGAAATGCATCTGAAAACTGCCGGGCCCATGCGCGCGCGTTGCGGCGGCGGTTCCCGCGACTTTGAAATGCGCAAGGGCTGCAAGGGCTGCATCAAAGGCAGGACCGGTCGCAGCGTAAGCCCCCATCAAAGCGGTCTGCGAACAGCCCAGCGCGGTGACCTGTGGCATCAAGACCGAGCCACCCGAGACCTCCGCCTCTCGCTTGCCATCGGTCAGGTAATCAACGGGCCCTGTGACTGCCACGACCGTGTCAAACTGCGTCGCAAGCGCCCTTGCAGCGCCCTGTGCTGCCGTCACACTGTCCCCGCTATCAACCCCTTTTCCGGCACCGGCCTCGCCCGCGAGCGCCAGTATTTCTGACGCATTGCCACGGACAATCGCGGGACGCTGGGCCAGAAGTTTCTGTGCAGCCCCCCGGCGATACGCCGAGATGAAATGCGCCACCGGATCCAGAACCCACGGAATGTCGTGTGTGTTTGCCACCGCCGCCGCCTCTGTCATACTGGCAAACCATGGCGCGGAAATTGTCCCGATATTGATTGAAAGCCCACCGCAAAGCGGTGTGAACTCGGCCACTTCTTCGGCTGCGTGGACCATCGCAGGCGAGGCACCCGCCGCCAAAACGACGTTTGCCGCGATATTCATCGCCACATAGTTTGTCATGCAATGAACGAGGGGTTTTTCGTCCCGTAGGGCTGTCAGAAGGGCGTGTGCTACCATAGTCATTCCTCTTTTTTGCAGGCAAAAAGAGGGACTATGTATGCAGCGCAAAGAAACATACGACCTCCCTCCGCCAGCATTATCTGGTTCAGGTTCAAAGGGTACATCTCAGCCTTTCGGCGCCCCTGGTGAGTAGATGGCTATTGGTTTTCGCGCCGCTCGTCAAACAGTATGAAACGCTTACGTGCGACATGCGGACATACGCCGCACGTCATGGTCGCATCGTTTCATGCGCACAGCAAACCTTGCTGCTCTGCACTGCAGATGGCTGCGCCCCGCCCTGTGCGACATTACAATTTCGCACGGGTGTCAGGCGATATCTGCAACCGCCGAACGGGATCGTGCAGCTGTCAAAAGACTGTTACAATCAGGGCACCAAAGGCAGCAAATAAAATAAAACCCCCGGCGGTAACGCCGGAGGTCTGTGTGATCTTGATTGCTAAGCTGCCGTGTTATTTAACATTATTGGATTCATGAGAAGGCTAGTCAATCCGCGCTGTGCAGTCGCTTTATCCTAAAACTATTCGATTGAAGACGACTACTTATCGCCTAGCTCGCTCTCGCTTTCGCCGCCGCTGTCGCCACTGTCACGCGAGGCCAGACCGACAAACAGCGCCACAACAGCAACGGGAATAACCCAGCTGGGAATACTGCCGGCAGCAGGTGCAACCTCGACCGGATCTTCTACGACAACAGGCGCTTCTACGATCTCGTCGGCCAAGCCACCAGCCGTTGCAGCTGTTCCCGATAACGCAATCGCCGTCGCGGCGGTGAGCGTGGCCTTAAAACGTTTAAGCATATTGATCACCCTTATTTTTATAATCTTTGCGCATTATATGATAAGCAAAAGGCTTACTTGAAGCAAGAAAAAGTTAACGATAGTAAAGATAACAGCATACTAAGGTTTCAACTTATTCGTCCCGAGGCACGTTGACACTAGGATGGCAAAAAGGGCGTTTCAAATTGATGGCAGAAGTAGACGACGCCTTGCGCAACCTCATATCTGGACCCGCGCGCATGACCTGTGTCAGGTCCGGTCGTACGGTTGATCGTCCCGCGTTCGGGCAGCTGGTTGATGCCCGTGCAACGGAGATCAAAAAGCACATACCGCCAAGCCCTGCCCGCATCGTCATTGCGATAAATGACCCCATCGACTGCCTTGTCAGCCTCTTTGCTGTCTGGCAGTGCGGCAGATGCGCTGTCATGGTCAATCCGGACATCAAAGACAAGGAACGGGGAAATGTGATCGCAAGCACTGGCGCATCGCTATGGCTTGAAGACGGCCACGCGGTTCAGCCCCTTGCCTTTGATCCTCGCGATGATGACATCAAGAACGCCGCACTCATTTTGATGACGTCAGGTACGACAGGCGTGCCCAAAGGCGTGACCCATAGTCTTGCCGGACTGCAGGCGCGACTTGAAGAAAACCTCAAGGCGATCGGTCCAGCGGCGCTGCAGCGGACCCTTTGCACCCTGCCCCTGTTCTTCGGCCACGGGCTGATTGGAAACGCGCTCACGGCACTCTACGCAGGACAGCATCTCTTTCTTTGGCCCAAGGTGCAGATGAACGAACTTTCCTCTTTTGGGGCCACTCTCGATAGCAACGGGATTACGTTCTTCAGTTCCGTTCCATCATTCTGGCGTATGCTTCTGGCAGTATCCTTCCCGCCAAAAGCGCCGATGCAGCGCGTCCACGTCGGTTCAGCGCCGCTATCGGCGGACCTGTGGCGGAAAATCGGTGAATGGTGCGGGACCGGAAATGTCTTTAACACATACGGGATGACAGAAACCGCAAACTGGATTTCCGGCGGAGCCTTCGGTGAAACCGAAAGCACCGACGGCTATGTCGGCCGCCCTTGGGGTGGTGAATTCAGGGTTCTCCGCGACGGGCATCTGCATGACACTGGCGAGGGGGAAATCGCCGTCAAGAGCCCGGGCCAGATGCTGGGTTTCTGGCGCGATGCAGACAAGACGCGCGAAACGATGATGGACGGTTTTTTGCTGACAGGCGATCTGGGGCAGCTCTCGGCTGACCAGTCACTCCGGCTGGTCGGACGCAGCAAGAACGAAATCAACATCGCGGGGATCAAGGTCCTTGCCGAAGAAGTTGACATGCTGCTTGAGTCACATCCAGACGTTGCGGAAGCCTGTAGTTTCGGTATTCCGGATGCCGTTTCAGGCGAGCGCGTCGCAGCGATCGTCCGGGCACGCACCCCTGATCTGCTTGCACAGGATCTGATCCTGTGGTGCCGACAGAACGCGCGGGCGGACGCGGTGCCTTCCAAGATTGAAATTGTTGATGAAATCCCCAAGAATGACCGTGGTAAGATTGCAAGAGTGGATGTCAAAGCAAGGATGATTGCCAAATGGTCCTGAAACTCATGCGCCGAAAAGAGCCCCCTGATCCTTATCTGTGCAAGCCGATCATTACCGATCGCTTCAATCTGGTGAACTGTACGCGTCAGCAAGCCATCAAATCCACAGCACCCTGGCGGACCGACAGTGAAATTCTGCATAACCTGATGATGCCCAAGGCAGCCTACACCGACTTTCAGTGGGTCAAGGTCATCGGGCGGCCAGATGGCCACTCGCGGTTCTTTCATGCGATTGTTGCGAAAGAGATCAAAGGAACGATCGGCACACATAGGGTGACAATCGACAGGTCAGGCAATGCAAGCCTTGCACTCGTCATCCATGCGCGGAGTTGGTGGGGCAAGGATGTCTTTGAAGAGGTCCGTACAGGAATCATGGATCACTTTAGCGCCTCTGACCGCGTTGTCCGGTTTCAGGGGCGTGTGCTCAGTCGCAACTTCAGTTCAATCTACAATTACAACAAGATGGGGTTCCGCATGATCGGCTATGATCGCAAGGCGTGGCTATCCCCCGTCACAGACGAGCATTGCGATACAATCTATTACGAGATGCTGGCAGAAGACTGGCAAAAGAAACGCAACGGACAGGACAAGACAGATGCACAGTGAGGCCGTCTCGATCATCGCCAAAGCGCTTGGTGTGAGCGAAGAGAGCATCACCGCAGAAACGAGCCTGATGACGACCACGGAATGGGATAGTCTGGCACATTTCCGCATTGTCTTGTCTCTGGAAGAAAGACTTGGGCGTCCGCTCGACCCTGTCGAAATCACAACTCTGATAGATTTCTCTGCGGTAATGACGCTCTTGGACCACGCCTAGCGCCCCTGTCGTTAACAGAGGGCCCGCATGCCTTGAACGGTAATGGGAAGGCACAGCATTGGCAGCCCAAGCAGGCCTTTTCTTCGGGCAATAATCCCGCATATGGCACGCTCCCAAAGACTTAGTCGCGGATACGCTGCTCGGTTTCCGGATCGAACAGATACAGTCTTTTCGTCTCGAAGGTCAGACCAACGCGCTGGCCTTCCGAAACACGCTTATCGCCACGTTCCTCGACGACAATCCGTTCGCCCTCTTCCGTGAGCAAATAGGCATATGAGACCCCACCAAGGCTTTCAACCAGATCGACGGTCACGGCGTCACCCGCCGGATCGATCATCAGATGCTCGGGGCGCAGCCCCACCGTGACACGCCGCCCCCTGTGGCCACCTGCGAGACCGGTCGGCACGGTCTGCTTGAGACCAATTATTTCCACACCCGCTTCGGTGATTGTTCCATCCAGAAAATTCATTGCGGGGCTATCATTGAAACCCGCGACAAACTTGTTGTCGGGGTCGTGGTAAAGCTCCATCGGTGCGCCGACCTGTTCAATTCGCCCCAAGCGAAGCACAACGATTTTATCGGCCAGCGTCATCGCCTCGACCTGATCATGCGTGACGTAGATCATCGTTGCGCCGATTTCCTTATGCAGACGCGCGATTTCCACCCGCATTTCCACACGCAATTCGGCATCAAGATTGGACAGCGGTTCGTCGAACAAAAACACGTCCGGCCCGCGCACGATGGCGCGTCCGATGGACACGCGCTGCCGTTGCCCGCCTGACAGAGCGGCGGGTTTGCGGTCAAGATAGTCATCCAGTTTCAAAATGCGCGAGGCCTCGGCCACCTTGGCCGCGATCACGTCCTTGGGGTGTTTGTTCATGCGCAACCCAAAGCCCATGTTCTCCTTGACGGTCATATGCGGGTAAAGGGCGTAGGTCTGGAACACCATCGCCACGCCACGGTCCGAGGGGTCAAGCCGTGTCACATCACGGGCACCGATATGCATCTGGCCTTCGGTCGTTTCCTCCAACCCGGCGACCATGCGCAGCAAGGTTGACTTCCCGCAGCCGGAAGGACCAACGAAAACACAGAACTCACCATCATCAATCTCAAGATCGATGCCGTGAATAACCTGAACGTCGCCATATTTCTTGATGATGCTGCGCATCGTGACACCGGACATATCAGGCTCCTTTGATAGACTGGTTTTGGTGGCCCTTTGTGAGGGTGCGGATCGTCTCGACTTCACGGGACTCATAAGCCCTGCCATCGGGATGAAGCAGATCATGGAACCAAAGATCATCCGTTGCGTGTCCTCCATGGGCGCGCACGAGATCTTGTGGCCAAGCCAGATGCGTTTGTGAGCGGCCCTGCACCAATCCCCATTGGAAGCAACCCACCTTGCGGTCGTGGTACATGGGCAACTGGTCGGAAATTGTGCTGTCCACCGCCCGTGCCATCCATTCGGTACAGAGCATCGGACGATCGAGAACGGACAGATAATCAATAAAGCGCTCTACCTGATCGGTGCGCCAATAGGCGTGGAATGTGATGATGTCAGAGTGCAGCAATGCGCTGCGGTCAATCTCTGTCTGATAGGGGTGTGCCGCCTCGCCCGGCAAAGGTGTTGTCCAGGCAGCAACCGTCAAAGGCTGCATGGGATATTGCGAGCGCGCCCATGCAAAGGCGCTTTCCATCAAGGCAAGCGAATGGCTTTCGAGATCACGGGGGTAGCGCGAAAATCCGTCTTTGCTGAATTGCATCCTGTTGCCGGGTTCATTGTAGATGTCCCAGAACAGGATCCGCCGGTCATTCCGGAAAGCGCGCACAACGCCGATGACATAGGCCCGCAGGGTGTCATGCCGTTCCGCATCCATGACCACATCGCGCCCCGGACTGGCAATCGCGCGGCTGTTATGCACCCCCGCAATCGGATCCGGCTGTGGACCATAGACAGGTTCGACCCCTCCAAAACCGCAGTCATCAAACAGACAGAGCGCGGTCTTGATCCGGCACTGGTCCGCAACCGCCAGCAGGCTGTCGATACGCTCCAGAAAACCGGCGCGGTCGTGCTCCCAGAAAAGCGGGTGGAGATTGACACGCATCGCATTGAAGCCGATGTCTGCCGCCCATTGCAGTTCCCGTGTGATTGTTGGCAGATCAAAGCTGTCTGCGTGCCACATTTCGAGAAAATTCACCGCCGTGGATGGCAAGTAGTTAAACCCACATACCCAAGGTTGGGCGTCCCACCATGCGTTTGCGTCTTTGGTTGTCCAGCGGTCCATGCACGTGTCCGTAATGCTAGAATAATGAAGACGTCGCCCCGACCCGAGAGATCGGAGCGACGGGGGGGGCGTGCCTAGCGGTCAAGCAAGTCCTGCACCTCGAACTCTGCATCCTGCAGGGCCGCTTCCACCGGTTTGTCGGTCAGCCAGATGGCCTGCAATTCGCGGTTCAGCACATCCTGGATTGCACCATAACGCTCGGATGGTGGCGTGTCCCTGGCGATGGCGGCGGTGCCTGTGTATTCATCGCGGTGTGGCAAGGATTGATAGGCTTCGCTGTCCACCACCGACTGACGCACGGACATATGGCCGGTGCGGGCCCAGTCGATGTTGTGATCATTGATGAAAGCCAGCACTTTCAGCGCCGCTTCGCGCTCGGCCCCTTCCAGCGATGCAGGGATTGCCCACATGTGGCTGTCCGCCCAGGTTGCGCCTGTTTCAAAGAGTGTTGGGAAGTCGGCAACATAGTAGTTATCAAGTGCCACCTCCTCTTTCGCAGCCTCTGCGCTGTAGAAATCCACAACCCATGTGCCGTTCACAAGAACCGCAGCCTCGCCGTTCAGGAAAGCCTGCTGGCTGTCCGCATAGTTGAGCTGCGGGTTGGCGTAGCCCGCGTCGAAGAGCTGTGTGATCGCTTCAACGGCGTTCTTGCCGGCTTCGGTGTTGATTGTGGCGGTGCCGTCATCTGTAAAGATGTTCGCGTTTTGCTGCCACATCAGGGCAAGCACCAGACGCACACCAATCGGGAACTGTGCAAAGTCCGCTGCCAGATAGTCCTGACCGGTGGCCTCTTTGACCATTGCCGCATGTTCCATCATTTCAGCCGGAGATGTTGGCAATACCGGCGCGCCGTTCTCGACCAATCCGGCTGCTTCCATGATGTCCATGTTCACATGCCAGAGGTTGGCGTGGAAATCCATCGGGACGCCGTAGATCCCGCCATTGTAGCTGACTGCATCAAGTGCCGCAGGGGACCAGTCGGATGCGTCGATGCCTGCCGCTTCCAGCTCACCGGAAATCTCAGCGAGCGCCCCCAGACCGGCAAATTCAGGGATGCGGTGCCGGTGCATGACGTGCACATCGGGCGGCGTGCCACCGGCGTAGGCCGCCTTGATCTGGTCGTAGTAGTTGCCCCAGTCGGTTGGCAGCGTGTTGATGCTGATCCCGTCCAGTTCCGCATCGGCAGCGTTGATGATCGACTGGATGATGCAAGCCTCGCCCGCGCTTGTCGTGGTGTCGGTGCCTGCATCCTCGCAGGCGCCGAAAAAGCGGCCCAATGTAATTTCCTATGCCACGCTTTCGGTGGCAATGAGCGCGGTTGCGGCCGCGATGAGTAGCACATGTTTCATGGTATTCCTCCCTAGAATGTGCGGTTAGCCCTTTGATCCGCCCACGGTCATGGCTTGCACCACGTACCGCTGGAAAATCAGGAACAGGATGACAACCGGCAGGGACGCGATAACGCCCGAGGCCATGACACGGCCCAGCCCTTCCGATTGCGCGAAGTTGGATTGGATGGACGCTAGGCCCAAAGTGATCGTGAAGTATTCACGCTGCTGGGCACTGACGAGCGGCCACAGGTAATCGTTCCACGCATAAAGAAACGTCAGGATCGCCAAGGTCATCATGGCAGGCCGCGCGAGCGGCAGCATGACGTACCAGAAAATCCTGAGCCATGTGACGCCATCAAGCCGTGCGGCCTCTTCGATGTCTTTCGGGATGGCGCGAAAGAACTGCATCATCAAGAAGACGCCGATCGGCACGGCCATGCGCGGCAGGATCAGCGCGTGGTAGCTGTTGTGCCAGCCGAAATCTGCAAACATCGTATAAAGCGGAATGAAAACAGCCTGTTCGGGCACCATCAGCCCGATCAGGCAAATCACGGTGATCGTCTTCTTGAACGGGAACTCTAGCCGCGCAAGCGCGTAGCCCGCTGTTGTTGAGACCGCGAGCACGCCGAGCGTCATGCCGACGGCAACGATCAATGAATTCAAAAACCATGCAGGTGTTTGCCCGAAACTGAAAAGGGCTGCGTAGTTGTCCCATGTAAACGGCAAAGGGATCAGCCCGAAGGCAGTGGAGGACGTCGTCCGCGCCAGAACATCATTGGGCTGGAAAGAGAGTGAGACCATCCAGATGGTCGGGACAAGCCAGGTGAAAGCGGGAATGGCGAGCGCTGTGACCAGCCAGTAATATGAACGGTTCATTCCGGTATCTCCCGCCCTACAACAAACTGGATGATGGAAAAGCAGCCCATGATGACAAAAAGAAAGACCGCCATCGCACTTGCCCGACCAAGCTCGCTATCGCGGAACCCCGTCTGGTAGATGTAGCGGACAAGGACCTGTGTGCTGTCATTCGGCCCGCCTTGGGTCATCAGATGCGATTGCCCGAAAACCTGAAAGTGCAGGATGATCTGCAAGATGACGACGACGGTGATGGTGCGCTTGAGGTTTGGCAGAGTGATGTACCAGAACGCCCGCGCGCCCGTGGCGTTATCAAGCGCCGCCGCTTCATAAAGATCTTTCGAGATATCCTGCAAACCTGCGAGAAAGAGGATCATCGCGATCCCGAGGCTCCACCAGATTGTGGCGATCACAATGGCGGCCATGGCGAATTGCTGGTCGGTCAGCCAGTTGATCGGCGTGCCACCCACCGCTTGGGTTATATTTGCGATCAGGCCCTGACGGGGCGAAAACATGATCTGCCAGATCAATGTCACAACAGTTACAGAGAGAACCTGGCTCAGGAAAAACAACGTGCGCAGCATGGACATGGCGCGGGTTTCACGATTGACGGCAGCCGCAAGCAAGAGCGCGGAGATCGTCACGCCCGGCACTGCCAAACCGACAAAGACGAGCGTATTGCCAACGGTGGGCCAAAACCTGCGGTCAAACCAGCGACCACCCTCGCCCGCGTGAAAACCGGGAATAACAATCAGCAGCAACGACGCCACACCGAGGGCAATCGCATTGAAACGGCTTAACTTGTCCCCGAGGCGCAACAGGACTGCGAGTGCCAGTCCAATGAGGCCAAGGACCTGCCAGAATGGCGCTGCAAACAGCGACCATTCGATATTGCGTCCCCACATCACGCGCTCGTAGTTGCGCAGGCCAACAAATTCCTTGGCATCAGGGTTGAACGCGACAGCAAGCAGGTTCCAGTCATGCAGGCTGATCCAGACCCCGCGAAAGAAGGGGTAAATCAGGAAAAGGGCATAGACCGCCAGAAACGGGAGCAGCAACGTGTAGGCCGCCTGTGTTTGGGTCATTTGTCTTGAAGTTCTGGTCCGCATCTCTCCCTCCCCCCAGAGCTATGCCGATTCCTCTTGTGCTAATATTATTAGCAATATTTATTAGCATCCGACAAGGGAAATCGGATCTGGAATGAAATTGACCGAGAAAGAGACCCCGACGCGGGTAACAATGAAGGATGTTGCCCTGCATGCGGGCGTCTCCCAGTCCACTGTTTCTTTTGTGTTGAACGGTTTGGAGGACATGCGCATCAGCCGCGAAACGCGCAAGCGCGTCATGCAGGCGGTCGATGAACTTGGCTACCGCCCCCGCGGCGCTGGCCGCCCGCCCAAGTCGAACCGGACCGGTGTCATCGGCCTGATGATTGATGAGATCGCGACCAGCCCTTTTGCCGCGATATCAATCGAGGGTGTTCAGGAAGAGGCATGGAAAAATGATCTGATCGTAGAGGTCGTCATGACTGGCGGCGACAAGAACTACGAGACCGAGGTGCTGAAAAAGTGGTCCGGCGACAATGCAATCGGTGTTGTCTACGGATCGATCCTGACGCGCCAACTGGTCCCTCCGCAAGGGCTGGCAAGACACCGTGCCGTTCTTTTGAATTGCTATGATCATGACAAACAGTATTCGTCTGTGGTGCCCGCCGAACGCCGCGGCGGCGAGGTCGCGACGGAAGCCTTGCTTGCCGCAGGGCACCGCCGGATCGCCTTTATCTCGGGCGAACCGTGGATGGAGGCATCGGATCAAAGGATGGAAGGCTATGAGCGGGCGTTGCGCGCGGCACGCATTCCCGTTGATCCGTCTTTGATCATGGAAGGGAATTTTCTGCCAAGTGGCGGGCGTGATGCGACGCTGAAACTGATGCAGGCATCCGTGCCGCCAGATGCAATTTTCTGTGCGAACGATCTGACGGCAGTGGGCTGCTATGAAGCACTCAAGGAACTGGGTGTTCAGGTTGGCAAGTCTGTCGCCGTGATGGGCTATGACGATCAGGAAATTGCACAGCACCTGTCCCCTGCCCTCTCAACCGTGCTCTTGCCTCACCGTGAAATGGGCCAATGGTGTGTCGAACAGCTTCTATCGCCAGACGCACAGCTGGTTGTGATAGAGCGGATGGAATGTCCGCTTGTTCTGCGCGCCTCGCACAGATCTGCCCCCTAGTGGCCCTTTGCCGCGCTGTGGATGCCGACATTGTGATGTTGCCTGCTTGCAGTCCCTGCCGCTATGCGACAAATTATTGGGATAGCTGATTTTTCACACGGACGCGCGCGGACGATGAACCGAATTTCTCTTTTTTCCGGTCTTGCCGTCTTGGGCGCTGTGGCTGTTGGTGCCTTTCTCATGATGCCGATGCGGGATACGGTGTCGGAAACAGACGCGTTTGCCGCACCCGGCCTTGATCCGATGACCATTGAAGAGGCGCGCACAGAGTTCTGGCGCCTAACACCCGCGTTGCTGTTGGTGGTTTATGATGCATTCGGCCAGACCCAAGAAGATGCGATCTATGACACCCTTGCCAGTGTCACACATGGCGACGCCCTCGAGTACCTCTATCTGGAGCGCGTGGGTGCGATGGCGGGCGGTGGCCTTGAAGAGGCTGATCAGACAATCCACGAAATCAAGCTGCTGAACACACGCGTTTCGCGCGATGGTGACGCATTGGCTATTGACGCCTCATGGCAGGTCATCGGCACGGTCGGACATGCCGAACACCTGCATGTGCGCGGCAACACCTATAGTGCCGATCTTCTGGTATCCCCTGTCGAGGGCGCCTGGCGGATCACCGATTTCGAACTGTTGGAAGTCAATCGGGATGCAGCCGGCGAAACCTTTCTGGCCCCGCAAATCAACTGATGATTACCGTCGAAAACCTTTCTTTCCGCTATAGCGCGACCAGCTTTGGTCTGCGCGTCCCTGCGTTTCATCTGCGAGACCGCGAACGCGTGGCTATCGTGGGCCCAAGCGGCAGCGGCAAGACCACACTGCTGAACCTGATCGCGGGCATCCTGACACCCGAGGCGGGCCGGATCGACGTTGCAGGCACCGATGTCGCCACCCTCTCCGAGGTGGAGCGCCGGCGCTTTCGCGCCAGCACGATCGGCTTTGTGTTTCAGGATTTTGCGCTGCTGGATTATCTGTCGGCGCGGCAGAACATCCTCTACCCTTACCGGATCACACCTGCCCTGACGTTGAACGCCGCCGCCCGCGAAAGGGCAGAAGCGCTGGCTGCGGCCTGCGGGATCGGCGACAAACTGGACCGTCATCCGACGGCACTTAGCCAGGGTGAACAACAGCGCGTCGCTATTTGCCGCGCCTTGGTGACCCAGCCCAAACTGATCCTTTCGGATGAGGCCACAGGTAACCTTGACCCTGAAAGCAAGGCCCGCATCCTTGATCTGCTGTTTGAGCAGGCCAGCGAAGCGGGTGCAGCCGTTCTGGCCGTGACCCATGACCACGAACTCTTGCCACGGTTCGAGCGTGTGCTGGATTTCGCGCAGTTCAGACAGGGGGCCGACGCATGAACGCGCTCTACCTTGCTTTTGCCTATCTGCGCTATCACTGGGGGCGCAGCCTTGTGCTGACACTGGTGGCCGCACTGATCATGTTTGTTCCGATTGCAACGCAGATCCTGCTGTCCACCAGCGAACGTGCGCTGGTTGCGCGGGGCGATGCGACGCCGCTGTTGTTGGGCAGCCGGGGATCGCAATTGGACCTGACAATGGCTGCCCTCTATTTTTCGGACGAACGGCCCGACCCTGTGACTATGCGCGAGGTTGAAGCGGTCTGGGACAGCGGGCTGGCGGTGCCGATCCCTGTGCATTCTGCTTTTTCATCGGCCGGGTTCCGCATTGTGGGCACGACGCTGGACTACTTCGACTTTCGCGGCCTGACCGTGTCGGACGGGCGTGGCTTGTCCATTCTTGGTGATGCGGTGATTGGCGCGGATGTTGCGCAAACACTTGGCAAAGGCGTTGGTGACACTCTGGTGTCCTCGCCTGAGAACCTGTTTGATCTGGATGGTGTCTACCCACTCGAGATGCCGATTGTCGGCGTTCTGGCACCCACCAATTCCCCCGATGATCAGGCGATTTTTGTGGATATCAAAACCGCTTGGGTCATTCAGGGCATTGGGCACGGCCATGAAGATGTGGTGACGGCGGCCGAGGTCGCGGCAGGCACCGCGGCACTGTCGAATGCGGCCGTTGTGCAGTATCAGCGGATCACTGACGAGAATATTGACAGCTTTCATTTTCATGGCAGTCAGGACGGTTTCCCGACCTCTGCCGTGATCGTGGTGCCCAATGACGCGCGGTCCGGCACAATCCTGAAGGGCCGCTATCTGGATAGCGAAAATCCCGCCCAACTGATCGAACCCGCCGGCGTGATCCAAGGCCTTGTGGACCGTATTTTCAGGATCAAATCGCTGCTGGACGTGGTCACGCTGATCATTGCGGTTGCGGCATTGGCGGCAATCGGGCTAGCCGTGTTCCTCAGCTACCGCTTACGCGCCCGCGAGATCGCAACGGCCGTCAAACTGGGGGCGCGTCGCGGCATGGTTTTGCGTCTCTTGTCGGCCGAGACAATCACATTACTATCTCTTTCAGCACTTATTGCTGCAACAGGCGCGGCCATCGTGTCGCGCAATTCAGAAGCCTGGGTAGGTTGGCTACTCGCGCTCGGTTCATGATCATTAGGAGGCTCCATGAAACGTCATTTTATCACTGCATCACTCGCCAGCATTATCGCTGCAACGCCCGCCCTGGCCCATTACGGCATGATTATTCCCAATGATCCGATGATCAGTCAGGAAGACGGACGCAGTGTTGCGCTGACGATGTCGTTCTCGCATCCGTTCGAAATGGACGGCATGATGCTTGATACACCTGTGGCATTCTCGGTCACACATGAGGGCACCACCACGGACCTGCTCGGCGATCTTGAAAGTGCGACCGTGATGGACGATCAGGGCTACACGCTTGATTATCCGCTGGACCGTCCTGGCACCTATATCTTCGCGATGGAACCACAGCCCTATTGGGAACCTGCCGAAGATGCCTTTATCATCCACTACACAAAAACCTATGTGACCGCCTATGGCGACGACGAGGGCTGGGATACCGAACTGGGCCTGAAAACCGAGATTGTCCCGCTGTCCAAACCCTTCGGCCTGTGGGAGCACAACGTCTTTCAGGGCATCGTCAAGATGGACGGCGAAGCCGTGCCCTATGCAGAGGTCGAGGTCGAATTCTTCAATGATGGCGCAGGGGCGACCGTCCCGGACGAACTGATGATTACGCAGACGGTCAAGGCCGATGCGAACGGTGTCTTCACCTACGCGCCACCATCCGATGGCTGGTGGGGTTTCGCCGCTCTGAACACCGCTGATTATACTTTGGTCGAAGAAACATCGGGCGAAGAGAAGGCCGTCGAACTTGGCGCCGTGATCTGGGTTCACTTCGAAGAATGGACCGGACAATGATCCGGGCCATTGCCTTGGCTAGCATTTGTGCTGTCGCCCCCATGGGGGCGGCGGCACATCAGTTGACGGTATTCGCCGCAACCAACTGCGAAATGGTGACAGTCGAAGCCAAGTTTTCAAACGGAAATCCCGTCATGCTCGCCGATGTGCGCGTGCTGGATGGCAACAACACGTTGCTGCTGACGCTGCCGATCAACGAGGATGGCACCGTCGCCATTCCGCTTGACAGTGTGGACCACTCCGGCGGTCTTGTGATCGAAGTCGACACCGGCAGCCACGATAATTACTGGATCGTGACACCAGACGACATTGCACGCAGCTGCCAGAGTTGATGACCATGCCCCTGCTCAGACCGTTCCTCGCCGTCGTGTTGACACTTCTTGCCGCCAACCCTGTCGCGGCACAGGATCGTTCGCGCGTTGTTGCTGTGAATTATCCTTTACAGTATTTTGCCGAACGTCTCGCCGGGGATGAAGCAGAGGTCATTTTTCCGGTTCCGGCGGATGTTGACCCCTCTTTCTGGCGCCCATCCATTGCCGATATCAGCACGATCCAGTCTGCCGATCTGATCCTGTTGAACGGTGCGGGATTTGCCACCTGGGTTGATCGGGTTTCCCTGCCGCGCGCCAAGGTCGTCAATTCGACCGCCGCAATCGAAGACCAGTTCATCCGCACCGAAAGCATCACACACAGCCATGGTGACGGCGACGAACATTCGCACGAAGGGCTTGCCTCCTATACCTGGCTTGACCCGATACTGGCGATCGCACAGGCCGAAGCCGTTGCTGCGGCGATCACTGCACGCGGGATCGCACCTGATGATGCGGTTGCAACGCGGCTCGACGCGTTGCGGGCGGACCTTGCGGAGTTGGACAGGCAGGCCACCGGCGCATTTGATGGCATGCAAGACATCGCGATGATCGCAACGCACCCGCGCTATCAATACCTGGCACAGCGCTATGGCCTGTCGATCTCATCACTGGAATGGGAAGCCGGCGCCATGCCGACCGAAGCAGAACAGGCTGACCTTGTCGCACTTGCCGCGCAAACAGGCGCGCAGGTCCTGATCTGGGAAGCCGCCCCCCCGGCCGAAGCTTTTGCTGTCGCGGCCGAGCTTGGCCTTGCAAACATCGTCTTCCCGACCCTCGCGCAGGGGGTTGATGACCAAACATACATTCAGGCTATAGCCAACGCTTTGACGGCAATTTCCGAAGCCAAGCCGTAGATTGCAGGCGATGCGGGGTCGCTGTCTGGACGCGCTGGCAGCCGCTGCTTGACCCATCAGATGGCCCAGCGCGGCCTGAGTTCTCGTTTGACCTGAAGGCGCAACTGCGCGATCACTCTGGAATATGCATTCCATTTTTCGAGACTTCATTCTACCCTCACTGAAAACCCGTGAGGAGCGCAAGAGATGGATGAAGTCCGATCGCCGGAAAACCTAGAGGAACTCACCGACAGAATTGCGCAATTGCAGCAGACATTGCCCAAGCGTTTGCGCCAGTGCGCCGACTACATTCTTCAGAATACGCACGAGATTGCCTTTTCCACTGTTGCCGAAATCAGCGAAAGGGCAAATGTACAGCCGTCAGCCGTCATGCGCTTCTGTCAGGTCATCGGCTTTGGCGGCTATACGGACATGCAGAAGCTTGTCCGGCAGACGATCCAGCCAAAGATGCCCGACTACAACGAACGTATTCAGAACTTGCGCGAATCCGGCGACGACAGCCCGACCGCAATTTTGGCAGAGTTCGTTGAAGCCGGCCGGAAATCCCTGGAACAGCTTTCAGCAACTGTAAACGAAGCTTCACTGGAGCAGGCTGTGGAAACGCTCGCACAGGCCCAATTGATCCATGTGGTAGGGATGCGACGGGCATATCCTGTTGCGTCATATCTGTCTTACGCCTTTGAAAAGCTGCATATACCCAGTGTATTGCATGGTGGTGGCGGGCGCTTGACCCATGCCGAAGCCATGCGTGAGGGAGACGCTTTGGTCGCGATCACATTTGCGCCTTACAGTCCTGAAACCATTGCACTTGCGGATGAAGCGGTGAGCCGCGGGCTGCCTGTCATCCTGATGAGCGACAGCCCTTCTTTGCCGATAAAAGGCACATCTCTTGTGCCGCTCATCGTCTCGGAAATTGACTTTGGCGCGTTCCGTTCCCTCTCGGCAACTTTATCTCTGGCGATCTCATTGGCGGTTGCAACCGGCGCCCGAAGATCGCGATAAATGACAAATTCATGTTGATTAATCCTCAAATAGAATAATAATTCCATTTGCAGGAGAGATGATTCTTTCTGTGCGGTCAGCTGAGGAACTGGCCGGGAGAAAACAACGGGAGGTTCTCATGAAGAAGACATTTACCGCAATTGCTGCGGCAGCATTTGCTGTCGTCGGTGTTGTCGCTCCGGCGCATGCCGAGGGCGAAAGATATGTACTGGTCAGCCACGCACCAGACAGCGATAGCTGGTGGAACACCATCAAGAATGGCGTCGCACTTGCGGGTGATCAAATGGGCGTTGAGGTCGAGTACCGCAACCCGCCAACGGGTGACTTGGCCGACATGGCCCGTATCATCGAACAGGCTGCGGCCTCTGGCCCTGACGGCATCATCACAACGCTGGCCGACTATGACGTTCTGTCCGGTCCGATCCGCGCGGCTGTCGATAGTGGTGTTGATGTCATCATCATCAACTCCGGTTCGCCGGATCAGGCCCGCGAAGTGGGCGCGCTGATGTATGTAGGCCAGCCTGAATATGACGCAGGTTTTGCTGCCGGTCAGCGCGCGGCGGGCGATGGCATCAGTTCGTTCCTGTGCGTGAACCACTACATCAACTCGCCTTCATCCACAGAGCGTTGCCAGGGCTTCGCAGATGGTCTTGGTGTGGAACTGGGCAACCAGATGATCGACAGCGGTCAGGACCCTGCGGAAATCAAGAACAAGGTTCTGGCTTACCTGTCTGCCAACCCTGAAACCGAAGCTGTTCTGACACTCGGGCCGACATCCGCTGATCCCACCATCCTTGCGCTGGAGGAAAACGGCATGGCTGGTGACATCTACTTCGGGACGTTCGATCTGGGCGAAGAAATCGTCAATGGCCTGAAGTCCGGCGTGATCAACTGGGGTATCGACCAGCAGCCGTTCCTGCAGGCCTATCTGCCCGTGATCGTCTTGGCGAACTATCACCGTTACGGCGTTCTGCCCGGTAACAACATCAACTCTGGCCCTGGCTTTGTGACAGCTGACGGCCTGGCGAAGATTGAAGAGTTCGCCGGCGAGTACCGCTAAGGTCTCCTCCCTGTCGTGCCAGGGTGCGGTGCGCCCTGACCGACACGTGGTTCAGGGCGTCCTTTCCGGACGCCCTGATACCAACAAAACCCACCAAATCTGACAAAGGAATGCTGCGCCATGACCGGTAGTACCCAAGCGGGAGTTGCAGACGAGCGGATCAAGGAAACCTCGTTCATCCGCAAGGCTCTTATTCGTCCAGAACTCGGCGGAATTGTCGGCACCATCGCTGTGTTTACATTCTTCCTGCTGACCGCTGCTGATAGCGGTATGTTCAACACACAAGGCATTCTGAACTGGTCTGTCGTATCGGCCCAGTTCATGATCATCGCTGTCGGTGCCTGTTTGCTGATGATCGCGGGCGAGTTTGACTTGTCGGTCGGCTCAATGATCGGCTTTGCGGGCATGTTGATTGCGATTTTCTCTGTCACGCTCAGTTGGCCTGTCTGGGTCGCGATCCTGCTGACTTTCGCGATTTGCATCGCGATCGGTGCGCTGAACGGGTTCATCGTCATCCGGACGGGATTGCCAAGTTTCATCGTCACATTGGCGTTCCTGTTTATCCTGCGCGGTTTCACAATTTTCTTTCCGCAAACGTTCGAGCGCAAAACAATCATCGGCGGCATCAAAGAGGCCGCTGAGGGCGATTGGCTCGCCCCTGTCTTTGGCGGCAAAATAGGCGGCCCGATCTTTACATGGCTGGGTGACATGGGGATCATCGACGTGTTCGAACGCGGCACCCGTGCCGGTGAGCCTGTTGTCGATGGCATTCCGATGCTGATCGTCTGGGCCCTTGGTCTGGTTATCTTCGGTCATGTGCTTTTGACCCGCACACGCTTTGGCAACTGGATCTTTGCCGCCGGCGGTGACGCGGAAGCAGCCCGCAACTCGGGTGTGCCGGTGACCAAAGTCAAAATCCAGATGTTTATGTTCACCGCTTTTTGCGCGACCGTCTTTGCCACCTGTCAGGTGATGGAGTTCGGGTCAGCAGGTGCGGACCGTGGACTTTTGAAAGAGTTCGAGGCGATCATCGCCGTCGTGATCGGCGGCGCGCTTCTGACGGGCGGCTACGGGTCGGTCATAGGTGCCGCATTGGGCGCGCTGATCTTTGGCGTCGTACAACAGGGCCTGTTTTTCGCCGGAGTTGAAAGCTCACTTTTCCGCGTGTTCCTGGGCGCCATCCTCTTGGGTGCTGTGATCCTGAACACCTACATCCGCCGTCTCATCACAGGAGAGCGTTGATATGTCTGATCCCATCATTCAGATGAAAAACATCCAGAAACACTTTGGCTCTGTCATCGCTCTGGCCGGTGTGTCGGTTGATGTTTTCCCCGGCGAATGCCACTGCCTTTTGGGTGACAACGGTGCGGGTAAATCGACCTTCATCAAGACGATGTCGGGGGTTCACAAGCCAACCGCGGGCGAGATCTTTTTCGAAGGCAAGCCCATGTCCTTTGAAGACCCGCGGGATGCCATGGAAGCCGGAATTGCGACGGTACACCAGCACCTTGCGATGATCCCGCTGATGAGCGTCAGCCGCAACTTCTTCATGGGCAACGAACCTGTGAAAAAGAAATTCGGGATCAACTTTCTTGATCAGCAAAAAGCAGATGAAATCACCATGCAGGAAATGCGCAAAATGGGCATTAACCTGCGTGGCCCTGATCAGGCCGTCGGCACCCTGTCGGGTGGTGAGCGTCAAACGGTAGCTATTGCCCGTGCTGTCTATTTCGGCGCAAAGGTCCTGATTTTGGACGAACCGACGTCAGCGTTGGGTGTGCGGCAGACCGCCAACGTCCTGAGCACCGTGCATAAGGTGCGCGAACAGGGGATCGGGGTTGTTTTTATCACGCATAACGTGCGTCATGCGCTGGCTGTGGGTGACCGTTTTACAGTATTGAACCGTGGTCAGACACTTGGTACGGCCAAACGCGGCGAGATCGAATATGACGAATTGCACGATATGATGGCAGGTGGCGACGAACTTGCCAAACTCGTGCCTGAACTGGGCAAGCAGGGCCAGTAAACAGATACCAACAGCCGCCCGGCACCGTGCGGCTGCACTTTACATCAACGCCCAACCGGCTGCTGCCTTGGGACGAAAACGAAGGCGAATCTTATGTTGAAAGTTGGTCTCCTCGGCGCGGGCCGAATTGGCTGGGTCCATGCAAAAGCGATCACTGCGCATGGTGGAAGTACTTTGGTTGCGGTATCGGACTTTATCCCAGAAAGCGCCCAGAAACTGGCGGCCGAATATGGCTGTGAGGCCCGCAGCACAGATGACATTATCGCGGACCCCGCGATTGATGCGATCCTGATTGCCACCTCCACCGATACGCATTCGGACCTGATGGAGAAAGCGACAGCCGCAGGCAAAGCCGTGCTTTGCGAAAAACCGGTGGACCTCAGCCTTGAACGCGCGCGCGCCTGCCAAAAGGTCGTGGCAGAAACCGGTCAACCGGTCATGATCGGCTTCAACCGCCGCTTTGACCCAAGTTTCGGAGCACTGAAAGCGGCCTTGGACGCGGGCGAGATCGGCAAGGCCGAGCTTTTGAGCATCACCTCATTCGACCCTGCCCCGCCACCTGTGGCCTATGTAAAGGTCTCTGGCGGCTTGTTCCGCGACATGATGATCCATGATTTTGATATGTCGCAGTTTATCATGGGTGCCACACCGGTCAGTCTGACGGCTGCGGCGACAAGCATTGTTGACCCCGCAATTGGCGAAGCGGGCGATGTCGATACGGCTGTCGTGACGATGACCTATGCCGATGGACGGATCGCCGTGATCAAGAATTCGCGGCGTGCGGCCTATGGCTATGACCAACGCCTTGAAGTGCTTGGCTCTGAGGGGTTGTTGCAGGCCCAGAACATGCTGGAAAACCTTGTGGTCAAATCCACCAAGCAGGGCGTTACCGGTGCGAAACCCACGTTCTTTTTTCTGGAGCGCTATATGCCCGCCTACACCGCCGAATGGGATAGCTTTGTAACCGCAGTAACCAAGGGTACGGCGATGCCCGTGACCTTGCAGGATGGTGTCAACGCGCTGGCGATGGCAGAGGCGGCAACGCTTTCGGCCAAGGAAGGCAAACCGGTGAGAATCGAAGATGTCTGATCTGGATCTGATCACGATCGGGCGTTCATCGGTTGACCTTTACGGCGCCCAGATCGGCGGCCGTCTGGAAGACATGGGGTCATTTGACAAATACATCGGCGGCTCACCCACCAATATTGCCTGCGGCACGGCACGGTTGGGTCTGAAATCAGCCGTTATCACAGGTGTAGGCGATGAACACATGGGGCGTTTCATTACCGAACAGCTCCAGCGCGAGGGCGTGGCAATTGATGGTGTGAAAGTCGACGCGGATCGCCTGACCGCTCTGGTCTTGCTTGGCATTCGCGACGAGGATCAGTTTCCGCTGATTTTCTACCGCGAGAATTGCGCCGATATGGGGCTGACCGAAGACGACATTGACCCGCAGTTCATCAAACGCGCGCGTGCGATTGTCGCCACGGGAACCCATCTGAGCAACCAGCAAGTGGCCGCCGCAACCTTGAAAGCACTCAATCTTGCGCGCGAGAACGGACAGTTGACGGCTTTGGACATCGACTATCGCCCCAACCTGTGGGGCGTGGCAGGTCATGGCGACGGCGAAAGCCGTTTTGTCGAAAGCGCGGCAGTCACCGAAAAGCTGCAGGCATCGCTGCATCTGTTCGATCTGATCGTCGGCACCGAAGAAGAGTTTCATATAGCAGGTGGATCAACCGACACCTTGACGGCGCTGCGCGCGGTGCGTGCTGTCTCAGGCGCGACCTTGGTGTGCAAACGCGGCGCGCTCGGGGCGACAGCCTTCACCGGCGACATTCCCGCCAGCCTTGATGATGGCGAAACCGGTCCCGGATTTCCGATCGAGGTGTTCAACGTCCTCGGGGCGGGTGACGGGTTTATGTCGGGCTTGCTCAAAGGCTGGCTCGATGGCGAAGACTGGCCCGTTGCGTTGAAATACGCCAATGCCTGTGGTGCCTTTGCCGTCAGCCGTCACGGATGCACCCCTGCCTATCCTACGTGGGAAGAGCTGAATTTCTTCTTTGAGCGTGGCATCAAGCAACCGGATTTGCGCAATGACGCCATACTCGAACAGGTGCACTGGGCAACCACACGTGTCACACGCACCGGCAACACATGGGATCATGTGCGCACCTTTGCCTTTGATCACCGCTCCCAGCTTGAAGAGATCCCCGGGTACTCCGCGCAAAAGGGGGCTGCGTTCAAAGAGCTTTGCCTCCATGCAGCACTGCAGGTCGCGGACGGTCAGGACGGTTATGGCATCCTGTGTGACAACAGAATTGGCCGCTCTGCCCTGCACCGCGCGTCCGGTACTGGGCTCTGGATTGGCCGCCCGACCGAATGGCCCGGCAGCCGCCCGATTACCTTTGAACCCGAACTTGGTGAGGATTTCGGCCAGTTCCGCGAATGGGCACGAGAGAACATCGTGAAGCTTCTGGTCTTTTGTCACCCGACCGACGCGCCTGACCTGCGCGCCTTACAGGAAGAACGCGTAAAGCGGCTGTTCACAGCTGCGCGGCGCAATGGACTTGAATTTCTGTTGGAGATCATTCCCTCCAAAGTTGGTCCGGTGGATGACACTACGACGTCCCAATTGATCCAGCAGTTTTATGATGCCGGCGTCTATCCTGACTGGTGGAAGCTTGAGCCGTTCAAGACAGACGCCGCGTGGTCCAATGCCGTCAATGCCATTGAAACCAATGATCCACGCACCCGCGGGATCGTCGTGCTGGGCCTTGATGCGCCCGAGGATGAATTGGCGCAAAGCTTTGCACTGGCGGCCAAACAGCCCCTGGTCAAAGGCTTTGCCGTTGGGCGCACAATCTTTGGCGATGCGGCGCGCGCGTGGATGAAGGGTGACATGACCGATGCCGAAGCTGTGTCCCAAATGGCCGACCGCTTTGATCGGTTATGCAAGACGTGGGACAAGGCGCGGGCAGATGTCCGGCTGAACGCCGCCTGAGGAGCAAAAAATGACTAAGACAATCCGCTTGACCGCAGCGCAGGCTTTGGTGCGCTACATAGGTGCGCAGATGAACGAGGATGGCGATTGCTTCATCGCTGGCTGTTGGGCGATTTTCGGCCACGGCAATGTCGCCGGTATCGGTGAGGCACTGCACGGTGCGAAAGATACCCTGACCACCTATCGCGGGCACAATGAACAGACCATGGCCCATGCGGCCATCGCCTATGCCAAACAGTTGAAGCGCAAGCGCGCGATGGCCGTTACATCCTCTATCGGGCCGGGGGCGTTGAACATGGTCACCGCAGCGGGCCTTGCCCATGTGAACCGCCTGCCTGTGTTGCTCTTGCCCGGTGATGTCTTCGCAAATCGCGGGCCGGATCCGGTGCTGCAGCAGATCGAAGACTTCAATGACGGCACGGTCAGCGTGAATGATTGCTTCAAGCCGGTCAGCCGCTATTTCGACCGCATCACGCGCCCTGAACAGCTGCTCACCGCACTGCCACGGGCTTTTCGCACGATGACGGATCCGGCTGATTGCGGCCCTGTCACGCTGTCGATGTGTCAGGATGTGCAGGCCGAGGCCTTTGACTACCCTGAAAGCTTCTTTGCGCCGCAGGTCTGGCACCAGCGCCGCATCCGTCCTGATCTGGGTGAGTTGGCGCGTGTGGCAGAGGCTATCAAAGCTGCCAAGAACCCCGTGATTGTTACAGGCGGTGGCGTGCATTACGCGGACGCATGTGAGGACCTTCAGGCCTTTGCCGAAGCCCACGGTATTCCGGTTGCTGAAACGCAGGCCGGAAAATCGGCACTTGCGTGGGACCATCCGTTGAACCTCGGGCCCATCGGCGTGACGGGTGGCGAGCCAGCAAATGCGGTCTGCGCGCAAGCCGACCTCGTGCTGGGTGTCGGCACGCGGTTTCAGGATTTCACGACCGGATCATGGGGGCTATTCGCCAATCCGCAACGCAAGATCATCAGCCTGAATACCGCCGCCTATGATGCGGCCAAACATGGTGCCATGCCTTTGATGGCCGATGCCAAAGTAGGCCTTACCGAGCTTGGTGACGCGATTGGCAGCTACAAGGCGACCGCACCCGCGCCTGCGTTGAAGGACGATTGGTTCGGCAAGGTTGATCCGCTGACTGATGCGCCAGCTGACACCAACGCTCTGCCAACGGATATGCAGGTTATTGGTGCCGTCCAGCGCAGTGCAACAGAAGAAACCGTGGCGATGTGTGCGGCAGGCACCATGCCGGGAGAACTGCACAAGCTATGGAAGGCCAACAAACCGGGCGCCTACCATATGGAATACGGCTTTAGCTGCATGGGGTACGAGATCGCAGGCGCCATGGGCATCAAAATGGCCCAACCCTCGCGGGATGTGATCTGCTTTACCGGAGACGGCACCTATATGATGGCGAACTCGGAAATGGCGACCGCTGCAATGCTGGGCGTTTCATTTACTGTCGTGGTCACCGACAACCGTGGATATGGCTGTATCAACCGGTTGCAGATGGGAACGGGTGGTGCGGAATTCAACAATCTGCTGGCGCACGCGACAGGCGGAGAGAATTCGTCAATCGATTTCGCGGCCCATGCGGCATCTATGGGTGCAACGGCGGTCAAGGTCGGCACGATTGCCGAACTGGAAGCGGCCTTGGCGAAACGCCACGACATCAAGGGCCCCTATGTCATCGTCATTGATACCGATCCCTACCCGTCCACACCACACGGCGGCACATGGTGGGATGTCGGTGTCCCCGAAGTCTCGGAGCGGGCCGAAGTGAACGCGGCCTATGCAAGCTATATAGAAAACAAAAAATCCCAAAGGATTGACTAAATGACTGTCAAAGTCGGCATTTCCCTGATTGCGTGGCAGAATGATGATCTGCCGGAGCTTACCAAAGACTACACGACCGAAGGCGCGATGGCAGACGCCGCGCGCATCGGCTATAGCGGCGTTGAACGGGGCCGCCGGATGCCAGCGGACACCGAAGGCCTCCGCAAATACCTTGACGCCTATGGCGTGTCGCTTTGCGGCGGCTGGTGTTCCGGCAATCTTATGGTGTCGACCGTCGCGCAAGAAGCGGACGCGATTGCCGAACAGGTCGCACAGTTCGCAGCGCTGCAAGCGCCGTGCATCGTCTATGCCGAATGTTCCAACACGATACAGGGCGCAATGGGCGTTCCGGTGTCCACGCGTCCAAAACTGACGCGGAACGAGGTGCTGGACTACGCCGCGAAACTCTCCGAGCTTGCCAAATGGTCCCAAGGGCAAGGCGTGAAGCTTGCCTATCACCACCATATGGGGGCGATGATCCAGGATGCCGAGGATATCGACTGGCTGATGGAAGGCTCTGATCCTGCCTTGGGCCTGCTTTTTGACACGGGTCATTTGCATTTTGCCGGCGCTGACCCTGTCGCGGTTTTGGACAAATGGGCGGAGCGTGTGCATCACGTCCACTACAAAGACGTCCGCCAGCCGGTCCTGGACGCGATCCATGCCAAGGACGCGAGCTTTCTGGATGCTGTTGCAGGCGGCGTCTTTACCGTTCCGGGGGATCCCGAAGGCTGTATCGACTTTGATGCAGTCACGGCCAAGCTCAAATCAATGGATTACAACGGCTGGATCGTTGTCGAGGCGGAACAAGACCCGGCCGCAGCCCCACCCTATGAGTACTCCAAGATGGGCTATGACTATATCATCGCCGCCTGTGCCAAAGCCGGACTTGCTGTCGCGCAATGATAGACTTCCTTGGCCTCCACCATCCGTTTTTCCGCCCCTTGATCCGGCGGATTGCCACAGTGGCGGTGATTGCGGTCTATGGCCTGTTTGAACTTGTTTTCGGCGCACCCGGATGGGCCATCTTTGCCCTGTGCCTTGGTTTGATTTGCATCTACGCATTTTTCATAAAGCCGGATCCACAAGCATAAGGAACTATCGATGTCTGACCTTCTGAAGAAACCTTTCGGCACGCGTGGCAAAGTGCACCAGATCACCCCTGAAAGCGCGGGGTGGCGTTATGTTGGTTTCTCGCTTTACCGGCTCAAGGCGGGCGATACCGCAGCAGAGGCGACAGGTGAGCGCGAAGTCATTCTGGTGATGGTTGAGGGGAAGGCGCAGATCACTGGTGCGGGGCAGGACTGGGGTGTCCTGGGCGAGCGGATGGATGTTTTTGAAAAGACCCCGCCACATTGCCTGTACCTGCCCAATGGCACCGAATGGGAGGCCACGGCCCAGACCGATTGCGTCATAGCTGTTTGCAATGCACCCGGCATTGGTGGACACGCGGCGCGGCGGATCGGCCCTGACGGCATTACGCTGACGGAACGCGGAAAGGGCACAAACACCCGCTACATCAACAATATCGCGATGGAGAACGAGGATTATTGCGACAGCCTGCTGGTGACCGAAGTTTTCACACCGGCGGGTCATTGGTCCTCCTACCCCAGCCACCGGCATGACGAGGACGACTACCCCCGGATCACCTATCTGGAAGAAACCTATTATCACCGCCTGAACCCTGCTTCGGGCTTTGGTATCCAGCGGGTCTATACGGATGATGGCCAGCTAGACGAAACCATGGCCGTCTCGGACGGCGACGTTGTCTGCGTTCCACGCGGGCACCACCCCTGCGGTGCGCCCTACGGCTTCGAGATGTATTATCTCAATGTTATGGCGGGTCCCAAGCGCAAATGGCGCTTCGTCCCTGCGCCCGAGGTCGCATGGATCATGGAGCGGGACGCCTAGGATCAGCGATCAGGTGTCTTTGTCTGGCTCAGGCACATCAAGGGTGGACCACGTATCACCATTCACCGGCGGTGGCGGTGTGTCACAGGCCTGACGGTGCATATTCACCTTGGCGATGAAATTCGCCGAGATCGGCGCCGTCACAAAGAGGAACACCATGATCAGCAGCTCATGGCTGGATGGCTGCCCGATATCAAAGGAATGGATAATCGACGCGACCAGCAACATACCGATGCCGATCGTCCCGACCTTGGTCGGCGCGTGCAGGCGTGTCATGGGGTCGTTGAACTTCAGCAAACCAATGGCGCCGACCAGTACAAAGCCGGACCCGATGATCAGGGACAGGCAAACGAAATAGGTTCCGATAATCTGTGCTGTCATTCGATGATGTCCCCCCGCAAAATGAACCGTGCCAAGGCAACGGTCGACACGAAACCCAACATTGCAATCAGCAGGGCCACCTCAAAATAGATTTGCACGCCTTTGAAGATGCCCAGCACAATCACGAGCCCCAGCGCGTTGATCACCATCGTATCAAGCGCAAGGACGCGGTCACCCGAAGTGGGACCAAGGACCAGACGGACCATCGACATCACCTGCCCCAGCGCAAGCGCCAGAAAGGTAATCGCCAGTGCAATATTCAGAAACTGCGTTGCAAGTATCATGCAAATATCTCCAATAGACGTGCCTCATAGCGTGTGAGGATATCATCGCGGATCGCATCAGGATCATCCGTGTGCAAGACGTGCACAAGCAGACTGCGCCCGTCGCTGGACAGATCCGCCGAAACGGTCCCGGGTGTCAGCGTGATCGTCCCGGCAAGCATGGTAATGGCTTCTGGCTCGCGCAGTTCAAGCGGCACCACGATCCATGCCGGTTTGAGTTTTGATGTCGGCACTGTCAGCACGATCCAGGCGACTTCGATATTGGCAACGATGATGTCCCAGATCACCACAAGACTGTAGACAGCCATCTTACCCACACGAAAGCTCTTTGGCGTGTCGGGCCACCACACGGAGGTGCCCCAAGGAATAATGATGCCCAAGATAAATCCAAAGACCATCATCCCTGCCGAAATTTCGTTTTGCAGGAGTATCCAGACGATCGTCAGTATCAATGTCAAAAGCGGGTGCGGAATCAACCAATAGAATGCGCGGCTCATGTCATTGATCCTCCGTCGGTTCGCTCAGTTTGCCCGGTGTATCGACAACTGTCGTGATATAGGGCGCGGGGCTGAACAGCTGCGCCGCAATCGCGGTGGTGTACCGGTGCACCTGGCCTGCGAAAACTGTGTGCAGGATCAAACACAAGATCAACCCGCCTATCGCCACATAAGACATGGTTGCAGGTGCCGTCACTTTAGCTGCGTCGCCGGGCGGTTGCACACTTTGTGCTTTCCAGAACAACACGCTGCCAGCGCGTGCAAACCCCACGATGCTGATCAGACTTGAGCCAAGCACAATTGCCCATATCCAGACCATATGATCTGTGCCGAATGCGGCATCCAATACCAGCAGTTTTCCAAGAAACCCTGACAGCGGTGGCAGGCCCGCCATGGCGATTGCCGCAACGAAGAACAGGCTGGCGGTAAGGGTCGCACTTGCAACGGGTGCTTGTGGCGTCAGTTCAAGATTTGCACGACTGGATCGCACCAGGTCCACAATCAGGAACAGTGCAGCCCCTGCAAGCGTCGAGTGGACAATGTAGTAAAGGGCAGCGGCGATCCCTTCGGGCGTGAACAGGGCAATGGACACCATCACCATGCCCATTGACCCGATGATCGAAAAAGCGACCAGTCTGTCAAAGCGTTTTGCCGCCAACACACCCGTCATCCCGATCGCCAGCGAGACAAGTGCCGCAGGAAGCAGCCACGTGTCATGCAGACCGGCGGTTACTTCCAAATCAGGCGGGAAGATCAGGGTATAGACGCGAATGATCGCATAAGCGCCGACTTTCGTCATGATCGCAAAGAGTGCCGCGACCGGCGCTGGCGCCTCGGCATAGCTCGACGGCAACCAGAAGTGCAGAGGCACCACCGCCGCCTTGATCGCAAAGACCAGCAAAAGCAGCACAGCGGCCACGCGAATACCAACGGTCTCTTCCGCACTGATCAGCGTGACCCGATTAGCCAGATCAGCCATGTTGAGCGTGCCCGTCTCCGCATAAATCGCTCCCAGTGCGAACAGGAACAGCGTTGATCCGATCAGGTTGAACAGCACGTATTGGACACCGGCGCGCAAACGCACCGTGCCGCCCGCGTGGATCATCAGCCCATAAGAGGCGATCAGCAGCACTTCGAAGAACACGAACAGGTTGAACAGGTCCCCTGTCAGAAACGCCCCCAAGATCCCCATCAGCTGAAACTGGAAAAGCGCATGAAAATGCCAGCCGCGGTTATCCCAGCCGGAACTGACCGCGTAAATCAGCACAAAGAGTGCCAGAACCGAGGTGAGCAGGATCATCATCGTCGAGAAACGGTCACCCACCAGAACGATTCCGAAAGGGGCTGACCAGTCGCCCAACTGGTAGAGCATGATGCTTCCGTCAGCAGTCGCCCATGCCAAAGCACCGGAGATCGCAACAAGGATCACAACACCGGCGATCGAGAACACGCGCTGGATACCGATATGAAAACGCGCCGCCAGGATGATGAAAGGCGCGAGCATCGCAGGCAGCACAACAGGTGCAATAAGCCAATGGGTCATGCTGAACCCTCCGGCTTGTCATGGGCCGTGTCGGGTTGATCATCCACGTGGTCATCATCAGAGCCAAGGAAGGCACCCAAGCCTATCATGACAACCACCGCTGTCATGCCAAAGGAAATCACGATCGCCGTCAGGACCAAGGCCTGAGGCAACGGATCGGTATATGTCGTGACATTATCGCGCAGGACGGGCGGAGCACCGACGATCACGCGGCCCGAGGTGAACAAGAAGACGTTCACCGCATAGGTGAGTAGCGAAATCCCCAAGATCACCGGAAACGTCCGCAAACGCAGCACAAGGTAAATGCCCGCAGCAGTCATGATGCCAATGGCGGAAGCAATCAGAAATTCCATGTTACACACCCTCCCGCGTCGCTTGGTTGGGCAGGTCTTCTCGCGAAGGATCAATATCCATCGGGTATTCGCTTTCAATTGATTCAGAGCGGCGCGCCAACCGTGAGAAGCTCTCGAGTGACAACATCACCGCGCCCACCACAGAAAGGAACACGCCAACATCGAACAGGGCAGCCGTCGCCAGTTCGAATTTCTCGAAGGGCGGGATGCGAACATAGGTGAAGGCCGACGTCAGGAACGGTTTGTCGACAAACCACGATCCGATACCGGTCAGGCCCGCAACAAGCACCCCTGCCCCGATAACACCATGGTACGGGTACCTCAGGCGCGCGGAGGCCCATGAAAAACCGCTGGCCATATATTGCATGACAACACCGATCGAAACGATCAGACCTGCGATAAACCCGCCGCCCGGTTCATTATGACCGCTCAGGAAGATGTAGAAGCCGACCATCATCACGATAGGCATCATGACCCGCGTCAGAACCACCATCATCATCGGGTGGACACCGCCTGCCTGCGGCTGATCGGGTTTGCGGTTCAAAAGGCGCGCCCGGACAGGGCCACCCAGCAAGGTTTCGGTGAGCGCATAGATCAGCAAGGCTGCGATGCTGAGTACGATGATCTCGCCGAAGGTATCAAAACCACGGAAATCCACCAGAATGACGTTCACCACATTTGTGCCGCCGCCGCCCTTGTAGGAATTCGCCAGATGGAACTCGGAAATCGACGTGCTCACCGGATCACGCAGGATGTAGTAATAAGCCAGTGCGAAGCTCGCCAATCCACCGGCCGTGGCAACCGCCACGTCCCGCATCCGGCGCAGTACGCTGCTTTCAACCGGCGTCCGGTTGGGCAGAAAGTTCAGGGCAAGCAGCATCAGGATGATCGTCACCACCTCGACCGTAAACTGGGTCATCGCAAGATCGGGGGCGCTCAGGAACACAAACCCGATCGAGACCATCAGCCCCACAATCCCGATCAGGATCAGTGACAGGAACCGGTTGCGGTGCAGGAACACCATACCGATGGTCGCTGCCACGAGCATCCCCCATCCGGAGAGCAGGACAGGGTCAGGCGTCTGCAACGCATGAACCGGCGCACCCACTGTACCGGTCGTCCATGCATAATAACCGGCAACAACGATTGTGACGGTGCCGATTGCGGCATAGCGGGTAAACGCGCCGTTATGGAGCGGCAAGACCAGCATCTGCGCCAGCTTGACGGCTGCCGCAATGATCGCATCGAAAATCGTTTTCGCCTCGGGGCGCGGCAAAGCATCCCAGACGCGCAAGGCAGGTTTGAAGACGGCAAGCATGGTCAAACCACCGACAACGGCAATGATCGACATATAAAGCGCCGGCACCAGCCCATGCCAGATTTTCAGATGCGCCGACGGCAATTCCGCAGCATCCCCCAGCACCGCAGCCGTTACCAGTTTGACGAATGGCTCGGCCAGGAACGGGGCCACACCGATCAGCACGACGGGAACAATCAGTAGTGCAGGCGGCAACCACATGCCCGCGGGCGGGTCATGCGGCTTGGCCGGATAATCATCGCGCACCGGACCAAAGAACACATGGCTGATCAGGCGGAAGGAATAAGCCGCCGAGAACAGCGCGCCGATCGTCGCGAGCACGGGCACCAACCACGGGCTGCTGAACAGAACCGTGTGGTTGGCCTCTTCCAGCATCATTTCTTTGGACAAGAAGCCGTTGAGCAACGGGATGCCGGCCATCGACAAAGCCGCGAGCGATACGATGACAAATGTGACAGGCATCAGGCTGCGCAAGCCTCCCAAGCGCCTGATGTCACGCGTATGGGCCTCGTGATCGATAATGCCGGCGGACATAAACAAAGCCGCCTTGAAGGTTGCGTGGTTCAGGATGTGAAACACCGCCGCCATTGCCCCGAACGCCGTGCCGGTTCCCAAGAGCATTGTAATCAGACCCAGATGGCTGACGGTGGAGAAGGCAAGCAGCGCCTTCAGGTCATGTTTGAATAGCGCAATCACCGCCCCCAAGACCATGGTCACCAAGCCCGCCGTGGTGACGATCACAAACCATTCGGTCGTACCGGACAGAACCGGCCACATGCGTGCCATCAGGAAAATACCGGCTTTCACCATGGTCGCGGAGTGAAGATAGGCTGACACCGGCGTCGGCGCGGCCATCGCGTGCGGTAGCCAGAAGTGAAACGGGAATTGCGCGGATTTCGCAAAGCACCCTAGCAAAATCAGGATGAGCGCGGGCAGATAAAGTGGGTCTGCCTGTATCAGGTCACGGTTCTGAAGGATGACACTCAGATCATAGCTGCCCACGATCTGGCCAAGGATCAGCATGCCACCGATCATCGCAAGCCCCCCCATCCCGGTCACGGCCAGCGCCATGCGCGCGCCTTGTCGACCGGCGGGAAGATGCTTCCAATACCCGATCAGCAGGAATGACGAGAGCGAGGTGAGCTCCCAGAAAATCAACAACAAGAGTATGTTGTCGCTCAGAACAATCCCGACCATCGCGCCCTGGAATAGCAGCAAATAGGTAAAGAACTCGCCCATGTTGTCGCTGCGGCTCAGATACTGCCGCGCATAAGCGATAATGAGCAGACCGATACCAAGGATTAACAGGGCAAAAAAGAAGCCCAGACCATCAAGCATCAATGTGAAATTCAGTCCAAGCGCAGGCATCCAGTCGATGCCCGCTGTCACAACTTCTCCTGCAAGGACGGCAGGCAAGTTGGTCAGCAAACCGACAAATGCGGCTAGGGTGACGGTAAATGTAACGCCTGCACAGGCGGTTCGGCCCGCAGGATTCATCAATCCAGGCAAGAGAGCCCCAAAGAATGGCATTGCGACGATGATAAAGAGAGACACAGCAACTCCCCGTGTTTTGGCCATTCAACTTGTGGGTAATCCTGGGCGGCTTGAAAAGAGCGAAATGCGCTTTTCTGGCGCAAAACGTGGGATTTATTAGCAGATGCGTCTGAGAATTGGGGTGGTGGGCCGGCTCTCTGTTGTGCGGCAGCTATTCATTCAGCCTCACAGTCGCTTTGTTTGCTTGCGACGATGGTCGCCTCCCCGGCTTCGATCAGAACATTTGAGCGCGGCGCCTTCGGACCAGTCTTGAGGTCTTCAACAGTCTGGCGTTTGCGCCACTTCGCTACGGTCTTGGGATTGATGCCCAACTACGAGAGCAAAGCTTGCGATCGCTTTATTGCGGCTCAGACGGCGTGCATGGTCGTGACGCTCCCGTGACGAACTTGTCCGATAATGCTTCCTTCCATTGTTGCGAAAGGATCGCCCATCAAACCATGGGCTCAAACACCTCACTAGGCATTAAAATGATTCTCACATTTCAGACGAAACTTTGGACATAATTTTACATCCTCGTCCTAATGCCGGACCGTTTGCATTTTTAGAAATGAGGCAACGCTTTGGACAGGAGATCGCGATGCCGCTAAACTCATTACTTTTGTTAAACAAAGTCCGGCAGTCCCTAATCGGAACACCAAGGCTTGCGCTCAACGGCAAACACGGCCGTCGTCCAGGTGATATCTTTCCGAATTTCTTATCACCGACAACAGCAGGTCCAATGAATTTCTGGGACTGGGCCGAAGGGAACTGGGTCCATATTTTCGAATTGAGCGGTTCCTTCTCTGCATCATTCGACCAGCTGTTCTCCTATGCAGTTGCTTCTGATGTTCTGGATGGCGCAGGTGTCAAAGTCTTGTGTGTCAGCACGATGAACCTTGGGCTGTTGCAGGAACTGTCAGTAGACGTTTCGGCAATCGCGGGACAACCCCTGACTGCGAGGCTGGTCGCTGATCAAGGCGCTAAACTTGCGCAAAGCCTTGGCTTGCAAGAGAAAAGTGACGGTTCTAGCGCGACACTCCACAAAAGTTTCCTTATCGGGCCTGATCTCCGGATCAAGACAATCGAGGTCTCGTCGTCACCTATCAGACGGACATGTCACCAAACAATGCAACTTGTGACCTCGATGCAGCGCGCAGCGTCAAGAGTGTCAGAGCCACAAAAATTATCTGATCTGCGGGCGAAACTTCCTGTGCCGCAATCATAGAAATGAAACTCCCCGCTAGCAAAGCGCCGAGTGCTTGTTCTGGAATTATCGCAGATGGAAAAATGACCGCCCACAATCCGATCGGCCAGGTCATTTCCATAGGAAGGGTCAATTATGAGCATACAAATAAATGACGATATCTTTTCCTCCAATAGCCCTGACATAGTCGGACAACTGACGAGAGACCATTTTGGTGCCATCGGCGTCAATAATTTCGGCTTTAATTATTTTCAGGAACATATCGATACGTTGGGACTGACCGATATACGCTTTCCCGGCGGTCAGGTTTCAGAGGCTGGCTATGTTATCGATGGGCGTATTCGTCTTGGGACTGACGAGGTCAACCTTGCGTCACTGCAAGGCGACAGATCAAACTTTGCTTTTGACTTGACCCATCCAGAACTGATCAGCCCTGTCGCGCTGGAATATGACGAACTAAATCATCTCCTGCGCGATGATGTGGCGACATTCAGCCAAGCACTTGATCTTGCAGTGTCACGCGGAGTGAACCTAGGTGTCATCATTCCTGTAGAGCGATATTTTCAGGGTGCGGACTTCACAGATGAATCTGTGCGGCAGTTGGCCATGAATATCGCCCGCGATGATGTCACAGTGTTTCTGGAGAGATTGAAAGCAGGACATTTCAACAATGGCGTCTTGCCCGAAGTCATCATGTTCGACATCGGCAACGAGGCGTATTCGAATCCAATCGAATACGCCCTGATTGCAAAAGCGATGATGTCAGAGATCACTGTTCAACTGCGGGACAGTGGCATTAACTATGAGATCAATTTCCAGATGGGCCGCGGCAGCTTCGAGTTCAACAACCTCAAAGATGCTGGCTACTTTGACACATTCTTTGATGGGTCCGGCGACCCGATACCTGAACTCGATGGATTGGATGATCTGCTTTCTGAGACACTCAGCTATAGCGAACGTCAGGTTGCCATCGATCGCATTATGGCCAGTATTCTTGACGATTCCGCCCAATATATTGATGCAGTGCGTCACCATGCTTTGTCGGTCAATTCAAACATACTGGGTCATGCGGAAAGCGCGCTGAACCAGCGTGGTGCAATCGTTGATTTCTGGGCTGAACATCTGGCCCAATACGGGATTGGCCGAGATGACTTCAAATACTACGTTTCAGCCTGGACGACGAGCACGAATGACGCTGGCGGCTTGCCATACGAGCTTGCAGGGGCGGCAAATACGCTGGAGCTATTTGCGTATTTCATGAAAGCGGGTGTCGATAGCGCCGCGGCCTGGGGCATCACAAGCGAATTCCGCTTTAGAGACACCATGTCGTCGACAACAGTGACTGACAGGTTGTCCGACTTCCTTTCACCGCAAGCCGCGATCCTTCAGCTGTTGACCGAGAATGTCATTGAAAGTGATTTCCTTGGTGCCGTGGGAGACTTTGCAAGCAGCCAGATGCGCTATTACTACGAAACTGACGATGCGTTCACTGTCTTTGTGACAGTCGGGAGTCTCGCGGATGAGGCGATCCAGTTTGACTTTGATCTAGGCGTCCTGAATGACGTTGAGTCTGTCACCATTACAAATCTGGATATCGCAAACGGTTCAGCCAGCGGTGAATCGCGGCTGACCGAAGCCGTGCAGACCGTGGAGGATGGCAGAGTCGTCATCGACTTTGACCAATCACATGAAGTCGTGATGCTAACAATCAACAAGAACGACAGCGCGAGGTTTCTTGCGCTTGAGACAATCGAACAGATTATCGGCTATACGCTGGATAACCCGCTTGCGATCAACCTGATCATGGGGGAACCCACGATGACCACGCTTGTCGGAAATTTGGGAAGCGACATAATCCTTGGCAGCGATCTTGATGAGACTCTCACCGGTGGCGGCGGATACGTAAACCTGATGCAGGGTGCAGACAGTGCCGCGCAGGCAACCGAACTTGGCTATGGTCACGGCGATTTCATATTTGCCGGCGATGGAAACGATAGCCTGCGCGGGTTTGCAGGAAACGATCTGCTGGATGGCGGCTTTGGAAACGATGAACTCTGGGGCGGCAGCGGCTTTGACACTTTTGTCTTTCATGCGGGCCACGACGTCATCCATGACTTCGACGACCGTGTGGATAGCATCTTGATTGCTGACAGTTTGCTGCAAGATACGTCTCTGGAAAGCTGGGTGGCGGAGAATACCCATTTTGAAGACGGTGATGCGACAGTCTTTTTCTCGGCAGATCACAGCCTCACCCTGCGTGGTGTTGACGAAATTGATGATTTCCTTGGCAGCATGACTGTTTACGAACACGCGGATCACTTCGTTTTCTAACTGTACGCCGTTTGCCTGATCCCGAAACAATGCTGATGTCCGTGCTGAGCGCACCCCCGCCCCTCAAACGGCACGACTACATGGTTTGATACGAAATTTCACAACTCTTGAACCCATTTCACAATCAGATCAGCTACTTAGTTTACGAAGGGTATAACTTGCAGTCGAAAGGATAGGCCAATGTATGTTTGCATGAAGAAAATCCACAGCGACGACCTGGATGCGTTCAGGGAGTTTTCAGCTTCGACGCGGGAAACTGCCGTTGCTTTCGCGTTGGCCGTACGCATGCGTAAATCCCTGACCAAGGCATCCCGCGGCGGTTTGTGGCAAAGCAGCATGCAGGCCGAAGATCCGACCCGAAGAACCATCGTGATTTGAAATGTTACCTAGCCCCGGCCACTCACCGGAAGCAGGGCCTTCGCCATATCCTCACCTGGCGAAGGCCCTGCGATTTAGATCTAAGCTGCCTCATTTTGGTTCGACGTTGAACGCGGAGTTTTAGAGCGGAAATTGATATGGCGATTGCGCACCCGAAAATTATAGCATTTCTACCAGTTCTTTTGCTGATTGGCTGCGGCGGAGGCGGTACATCCGAGCCGTTAGAGACACCATATGATCAGATCAGCGGTGCCTACAGCCAACTGGCAAGAGAAAATGACATCAACAACCTAACACCCCTCGACAATATGCCACGGGGGCCCGATGCAGGCAGTGCTGCCTATTCCGGTTATGTCATGCTGTCTGTCGCAAATGCGCCAATCTCTGACATCGCAGGCGATATTCAAGTCAATGTGGATTTCGAGACAACGGGCGTGAGCGGCCATGCAAGCGGTTTTTACAGCGATGACGGCGTGGAGCTGACCGTCGTTGATACAAATGCAGATCCAAGCCTGACCAATGAAATTCCATTTACAGGCGGATTTAACATGGATAATCGCCCCGACTACCCAATCAGTTTTGATCTGATTGGCAACCTCATGACAAATGAAGGCACAGTCATTGGGATTGATGTGGCCATGAACGGAGATTTCTTGGGGAGCGATGCAAGTGCTGTGGGCGGCAGTGCTGCTGGTGAGGCCACTGTCAATGACGCTATCACGGGTCCGGTTGTCGGAACATTTCTTGCCGTGCAATAATCCGCGATCATTCCATGTTCGCAACAACACTGAACCCTCTGTTTTTAGGGCAATCCGTGCCGTTTGATGCGCCACTTTCCTGAGGCAACTCTACCGCCTGATCAGTTGTCGAGAACCTTGCGGACTTTCGCCGCGAGCGTTGCACGCCTGTAGGGTTTGACCAAAAGATCGACGCCCGGATCAACGCGCCCATGATGGACGATCGCATTTTCGGAGTACCCGGAGGTATAGAGAACCTTGAGATCGGGTCTTTCTGCACGGGCGGCATCGGCGATCTGACGTCCGTTCATTCCTCCTGGAAGAACGACATCCGACAATAGCAGGTCAATTTCTGGATGGTCGCGTAATTTGGCCAACGCTGACTGTCCCTCTGCTGAACTGAAAACTGTGTAGCCCAGTCCTCTCAACTGCAACGTCAACTGCTCTTTGATCAGGCTATCATCTTCAACGATCAGAATCGTTTCCGCACCGCCACGCAGTCGTTGGTTTGCCTTATCCGGCCGTAGGCTCGCTTCTTTGGCGTAGGATCGTGGAAAGTAGAGTTTGAATGTCGTGCCTTCACCGGTCTCGGAATAGACCCTGATGTGTCCACCTGTCTGTTTGACGTAGCCATAGACCATGCTCAGCCCGAGGCCGGTACCTTTTCCGATCGCCTTTGTCGTAAAGAAGGGCTCAAAAACGCGGTCGACCAAACCCTTATCGATGCCATGCCCAGTATCGCTTACCGAGATGACCACATACTGACCAACCGTCAAACCATCTTCCACGGCGACGTATTCGTCGCCGAGGTAGGTATTGGCGGTCTCGATGGTCAACGCTCCGCCATCCGGCATCGCATCACGCGCATTGGTCACAAGGTTCAGCAAAGCTGTTTCCAGTTGCCCCAGATCTATCTCGGTTTTCCACAGGCCACCGGCACGGACAATTTCTATGTCGATGTTCTCGCCCAAGGTGCGTCGGAGCATTCCTTCCAGACCAGCTATCACAAAATTCACGTCAAGAACCTGAGGCTGCAGCGCCTGCTTGCGCGAAAACGCCAAAAGCCGGCTGGTCAGTTCCGCCGCCCGTTCTGCGGCCATCGCGGTAAGATCGGCATATCGGCGCAAGGGATGTTCCTTGTCCAATCTTTCTTGGAGCATCTCGCTATTGCCCATAATGACGGTCAGCAAATTGTTGAAGTCATGCGCAACACCACCCGTGAGCTGGCCAACTGCATCCATCTTCTGTGAATGGAAAAGTCTCTCTTCCATCCGTATCTTTTCAGACACATCCATCATGCTGCCAAGGGCGCGGATCGCCTTGCCGGTCTCGTCGCGGATGGCAAACCCGCGGTCTTCGACAGTCGTCCATGTTCCATCGGCCTTGCGGAACCGGTAACGTTCGCTGATCGCGTCCGTCTCGCCGGACAGCAGGCGGTGCATCGCGTCAAGGATACGATCAAGATCATCCGTATGGACATGTGACTGCCAGACTGTTGGGATGCTGCCTTCTGGTGCGGGGCGATGACCGAATATATCGGCCATTTCATCGCTCCACCACAGGCGCTCTTGCTTGATATCCCAGTCCCAAATCGCGGTCTTGGTCGACTTGGACAAAAGACGAAAACGTTCATCGGAGAAACGCAGCGTTTCCTCTGCATGGCGACGCGCGGTGATATCTTTCTGGATCGAAACGAAATGTGTGCAACATCCCTCGCTATCGACGATTGGCATGATTGCCAGCTCTACCCAGTACTCCCTTCCGTCTTTGGTGTAATTGATAAGTTCGGCCGTGACAGTCTGGAATGCCGAGAGCGCTTTATTGATACGCTTCAGTTCGGCCTTTTGGGTTTTGGGGCCCTGCAACACGCGGAGAGTCTGACCAATAATCTCCTGACTTGAGAACCCGGTCAGGTTTGAAAAGGCTTCGTTCACATAGATGATTTTGCTTTTCAGTGCATTCTCGACAGTGTCGGCTTCGGTAATGATGACCACATCATTGATGTGTCCAACCGCCTCCCCGAGAAGCAACAATTGCTCGTCACGATGACGCGCTTCAGTGACATCCTTGACGTAGACCGCAAGGCCTGTCGCAGTGGGGTGTGCGCTGATGTTGAATATCTTGCCGCTTTGGTCGCACTTATGGTCAAGACGCACGGTTTGACCCGTCTCGAGTGCGGCTACAAGGTTGTTGTCCCGCATGTCCCCAAAGATCGCGGGAAAATCGTCAAAACGGTAGCGATCGACAAGTTCGCCGCGGTCCTTTCCAAGCAGGTCTTCTGCCCAACTGTTCAGATATGTGAAGCGCCGCTCACGATCGCATGTGAAGAACGCCTCGCCTAGATTTTCCAGGGTATCCGCGAGCCGCATGCTCAGTTCGTCAGCTTCCCTTTGTGCGTTCGCAAGCTCGGTTATATCTTGCAGCGCCCCCTGGACTGCGATGATCTTGCCGGTGTTGTCCTTGACGGGGACCCCGAGCGAACGCACTCTGATCCGGTTGTTCTTGGCAGTAATAAGATAACGGAGGTCATCAAAGGGTATGCCTTTGGTTGCGCATGCTTCAAAAGCCTGCCGCGCACCTTCTTGGTCTTCCGGTGCGAAGTAGGAAATCCCACTTTCATAGGTCGGGCGGGTCCCTGGTGGCAACTCGTGGATAACCGCAATCTCATCGCTCCATGAGACCCGCTGATCATCCAGTGACACACTCCACCCACCAAGCTTCGCCGCACGCCCCGCGATCTCCAGAAGCCTTTTCGACTGCATGGCACTTCTTTTCTCGGTCATCAGTTCGGTGATGTCCTGAAAAGCGCCTTGCAACCCGATTATTTCGCCGTTCTCACCGCGTTCCGGCTCACCGGTTGTCCGAACCCAGAGACGGCGGCCCTTGGCTGAAATGATTTCGAAAACATCATTAAATGGCGTGCCATTTTCGAGGCAGGAAACAAATTTCTGATCAATACGGTCGCGGTCTGCCGGAAGGTAATATTTACTGGCCTCTGCGGCATTTGGTGAAAAACCCGGTAATTCATCGTGGATACGCGCTGTCTCGTCAGACCAGTAGACTTGCTGGGCTGCGAGATCATAGCGCCATGCTCCGAACCTTGCTGCCCGCCCGGCAATTTCCAGCATCCGTCTGGCACGGGCATGGGTCCGGTCGGTCTCGACGCTTTGCGTGACGTTTTGAACCACACCCTGCAACACCTCACCTTGATCGGTCTCGATACGTTCGCCGACGCCCTGAAGGTGAACCTCCTTGCCGTCGGGTAGGATAATGCGGTGCCCAAATGAAAAGATTGCCTCATCCGACTCCATGAAGAGCCGGAAACTTTCGACGATCTGTTCACGATCAGCAGGGTGAACCAAAGCGATGTAATCTTCGAACCCATGACCAAAGGTCTGCTTCCTTGCACCGTACATGGGATAGAGATTGCCTGACCATTCGAGATAGTCAGAATTAACTGTATAGCTCCATGTCCCTGTGTCGAGCAGCCGCTGTGTCGTTTTCAGTTGGTTTGACTGCTTCAACAGGCGCAGATTGTCTTTTTCCAGCTCTGCGCTGTGCGCAACACTCTCGAAGCTCAGGCTGGCAGGGGCGGACGTTTGATCATTCAAGTCAATATCGACATCAGTCGAAACCCCTGAAGCTGAAACGGCCTGCAGACGCAACACGAGATAAAGCAACTTACCATCCGGACCCGCAACCGGAGAATTGGATGCTATCCAATGGTGTATCCTTTCGCCCTGCGCAGGATCGGCCAACGGCACAAGGACGCGAAACACTTCCAGATTGTCTGTCGCACCACTTCCGACTACACGATCGCACGAAGCACGCAGTTGTGTATAAGAGCCATCTTCCGGCAAATCCGGCAGGATATGAAACAGCGTCTGACCAACGACTTCATTGCGACTGAGGCGCAAGGTCACAAGATAATCGTCACTCACGGCGACGACATCAAAGCTATCCGGTGAAAAAACCACAAACATGCCGGGAACAGAGTCAAACATGCTCTGGAAGTGACGGGCCAGCCCATCACTGGCTCTTCGGGCAGCCTGTTCGCGCTCAAAAGCATTTCGCGCGCTCTCTTCTGCTCTTACAAGACGCGAAACATCTCGTGCTGCGATCAATTTTGCGGTGCGTCCATCGCGTGTGAGTGTGTGACTGGTGATATCGGCATGAATGATTTCCCCGGACTTCAGGAGATGCCGCCATACGCCGGATTCACTTCTCCCTTCGTTTGGCAAGGCAAGATCGGCGGTCAGTGCAGCGAGGTCTTCTTGCGGGCGAATATCAGCGATCGTCATCGTCAAAAATTCACGCCGAGCATAACCGTATTTCGCGATTGCAGCTTCGTTTACATCCAGGAACCGCAAAGTCTCTAGATCATAGATCCACATCGGGTCCGGGTGATACAAGAACAGATCGTCTTTCGTAACGTCCATGTTCGTTCCTCCATCACTCTGTGGAATTATCGAATAGTGGAATTATCCATCGCAATTACGTGCAAATACCTTTCAGAGAAATTTTTTGCGCGTATCAGTACTCTGCAATCAATCAAACGTTGCAGATTCTATTCACAAAGTGAAGGGGTTAAAATGCTCTTTATCGTTCTATTACAAGTTTGCATTCTGCTTTTCGAGTAGCCTACGCTTTCCAGTAATTTTTTATTACCCGTCGGAGTAATCCAACGAAGGGTCGGCCTTCATCAATATGCCTCACTTCAGTGAATTGATTAGTAATTCCAGATCAAGACCATTAAAAAAACTGATTGAATTGCGTCCTAGGCGCTTATGGTGCCGGCCCCGAAAGTTATTGCAATCCTAAGGCCGTGTTTAACTTCTCGACCAGCATCGCCCTCCTGTAGGGTTTTTTCAAGACATTCACATTTTGATCCATGGTGTCGCTGAAATGACTGACAACTGTCGAGTACCCAGTCGTAAAAAGCAACTTCAGGTTTGGGCGCCTCTCGAGCGCAATTTCCGCGAGTTCTCTGCCGGATATACCACCGGGCATCACCATATCCGTAAAGAGAAGGTCAACCGTGATATCCTGATCCAGTTTTGACAAGGCCTGCACGCCGTCAGACGCCTCAATGACGTTGTATCCCAGAGATTTGACCAATCCGACAACATGTTCAAGCACAAGCGCGTTGTCCTCTACGATCAGAATCGTTGTTTTGTCCACCGTGGGTAAATTCATAGTACTCATTAACGCGTCCATTCTTGTTAACCTGACACGGCCGGAAACAGGAGCTCGACCTTTGTCCCTTCGCCAATCTTGGAAGCAATTGAAATATGCCCTTCAGACTGTTTCACAAAGCCAAAGACCATGCTGAGACCCAAACCCGAACCGCGACCGACATCCTTGGTTGTATAAAACGGCTCGAACGCGTGTATCAGCTGATTATCATCCATACCAGCGCCGGTATCAGAGACAGCTACCGAGAAATATTCTCCATCAGGAAGGTCATGGTCCTCCCGATCACGCGCGTCTGAGATTGTCCTCTCGGATATCTCGATCTTCAACGTCCCACCATCCGGCATTGCATCCCGGGAATTCAACGCAAGGTTCAAGATCGCCGCTTCAAACTGTCCTGTGTCCACTTTGACAAGACACTCTTCTTTTTTTGTTGTGATTTCGATCGAGATCAATTGGCCAATACTGCGTTCCAGCAATTCATGCATACCATCAAGCAGAAGTGAGATATCGGCGACTTTGGGTGAAAGTGCTTGCCTGCGGGAAAACGCGAGAAGACGAGAGGTCAACTCTGCACCACGTTCAGCTGCAGATAATACCAGTTCCGCGGATCGTTTGAGCTCAGGACGGTCATCCAGCTGATCTGCAAGCATCTCGGCACTGCCAAGGATGACTGTCAGCAGGTTGTTGAAATCATGCGAGATGCCACCTGTAAGTTGGCCGACCGCCTCCAGTTTCTGCGACTGACGCAGTTGCTCTTGCAACTGCTTTTCAGCCGAGGCGTCACGGATGATCCCAATAAAGAAATGACTGCTTTTCGTTTTCACTTCTGTAACGCCCAGCAGGATTGGAAAGACGGACCCGTCTTTACGCTGCGCCCGAAAATCAGTCAGCCGGCCCATGACTTTCTTTCTGCCGGTTGACAGATAGGTTTTGACAAAACCCGAATGCGAGATGGCATGCTCTTCCATCATAAGAATGGAAATATCATTCCCCAATAATTCTTCGGCGGTATAGCCGAACATTTTCTCGGCTGCCTTGTTAAACGAAGTGATCTTTCCTTCGACATCAATTGCGATAACACCATCAATCACGTTATCGAGGATTGCCCGTGTGTGACTTGCTGTCTCTTCAATTTCGCGTTGTGTATTACGTTCTTCTGTCACATCTCGTGTCACGCCAGTAACTCTCTTGTCACCATCCGACGTACGGAATGCACCAAAGGTCGCAATCATCGTTCTGATCCCGCGCTCGCGGCACACAAAGCGATACTCCAAAGTCTTCGTCGTACCGCCTTCGTATATGTCACTGTCAAAAATACCTTCGACAAGACCTCTGTCTTCGTCGAAAACATGCGCAAGCCAGAATGACAAAAGATCGTCAGTCGCAGTTTCATCAAAGCCATGAAGCTTATAGTTCAGGTCATTCCAATCGAGCTTCTTGGTTTTTTCATAATATACCCAAACCCCAAGCTCTGCGGCCTCGGTTGCAAGTTGCAGGCGCTGCAGCGAAGTATTGAGATATCTGGTCAGATCCCTGCGCTCAGTGATATCTGTTTCGATCGCGATAAAGCCGGTGTGCCGCCCATCGCTTCCCACCATCGGGCTGCATCGGATCTCTACCCAAAAAGGCGTGCCATCTTTCTTATGGTTCACAAGCTCGACATGAAATGAGTCCGCACGCGCAAGGCTGGTCCGCATGTTCTCAAGTACATGTTCGGCCGGTGGCTGCTTTTGGAGAACACTGCCAGGGGATTTTCCAAGCATTTCCTCCAGTTTATATCCGGTCAGACGCTCGAATGATCTATTCACCCAAGTCGTGAGCCCATGGTCGTCCGTGATAACCACGGCATCCGTGGTTTGCTGCGCAACCCGCGACATCAAAGAGAGCTGTTCTGTCCGCTCTTTGACGCGCTGTTCCAGCGTTCTCGCCAGATCGTCTTGCTTCTTGAAACTCTCGGACAAAGAGTCGGCCATACCGCCCATTGTCCCTGCAAGTTCATCCAGTTCACGCAGGTGGAAAGTTGGCAAAGGCTCTAGTTTCTCACCTGAGATGATACGGTTCCCCATCTGCCTGCTGGCGGAAGAAAGAACAGACAATGGCGACACAAGCCAGGAAATCAGAACGTGGGTGACGCTCAGGATCAGGATGGTAATCGTGGCCATTAACAGTAAATTTTGCCGACCGTCGCTTTCCAGAAAGTTGATGACCGGTATGGCAGACAGCTCGATCGTGAGCACTCCGTCGAAATCTGTCGTCGCCACCTCAGCTACGTGGATATAGCGGCTGTCTAATGAACGCTGCATTTCCGGCATCTCGGCCGGCGGTGACCACCGGCCGAACTGCGGCGAATAAAATTCCGTATCGTCGTCAGACCGGGAAAACGTGGGATCGCCCAGCAGAACGGTCACATCGCCATCTGGTGCGATGACGGAAACAGACAGATCACGCAAGGGCTCGAAAGTGACTGTAGAAAGGGCAAATAAATCGCGCAGCCTTTGCAACTCGGCCGGTTCAAGTGGTGCAACCTCGCCTGTTTCGCTGATGGTTCTTGCCACTGTTGTTGATACCGCCGACGAAAGTCTTTCGATGTTATCAATCGCTTGTTGGTAGTGCGCGCGGCTTTCCAGAATGATGATGACGACCGTCGATGTAACCCCCACGAATGCGACGACTTTAAACATCATGGCCCGGAGCGTCATGTCGCCCAGCATCAATGCCTTCGACAGGCCGGTAACCAGCAAGAGGAAAAGCAAAAGTCCCGCAAGGACAGCGTTGAAAACAGCATTGACCGCCTGTTTGATGGCGATAAACGAGCCGCTCTCAAATGACAGATCAAGCCCTGTCACATAGAAGAAGGCAACAAGCGGTAGCCCGATAGCAGCCCAAAAGACCATATCTGCCAAGACCACGTTTTCCATCCGTCGCAGCAGATATCCAACGCAGGCCACCTCACAGACAACTGTGATGAGAGCAAAGTAATGCCCCCATGCAAAAACAGTGTAGATTCCACCGACAAATGCGACAAAGACGGCAGCAGGAAGCCCGACCAATCGCAGTGCGGCAATGGCAAAGATTGAACCAAAAATGAATGAAATCGAATTGAAGAGTGTCAGGTCTGCGGCATTCGCCGCATATGAAAATACCGCCAGAACGAGGACAGCAATCACGCTCTTCTTTATTGGAGCGGTCTCTTGCGCATATGGTGAAAGTGAATTGTCTTGGTGCGGGCTTGGAACGGCATCCACAGGTTCTGCAGCACTTTCACGCGCGTAACGATGTAACATGGTGCAGCTCCAAAGCTTTTCCGGTTCAGTCCAAGCTACGAGCTTAGGATTGCCTGGCAATGATTATTTCTCGCACAGTTTGATCACGCATGCCTCCTATGGTCTGGTCGGGATACACTGACCCTCGACAACGTCTAGGGAACGATCCGTTGTGATCCTATGAAACACTTCAAACACGGAACATCCAGCGTCACAACATCGCCTCGTAACGCACCCGTAAGGTCATATATTGCATTCAGGTGCTTTTGTTTCGCGAGACTGTTAAACTTTGTAAAAGTTTGTTAAAAACTCACACATGGATCGGGTTGTTCAGCTGCCCAACGGGAAGTCTTTCACCTGCACAATGGACCTGACAGGTCAAACTGCTTCAGTCGACAACCTGAAGGGAAATGTCGTCCTTAAAGACAGGTTTTGAGCTCACCCGCCGCGGGACAACCGGTTCGGCACGATCAAGCAACAACAATGGTGCACTGGCGCGCTCTTGTGTCGTTGCGATCCGTCCAGCGGTCCGGTCATATTGCTGCAGGTTTGTCACATGATCCAAAGCTTCAGCCGCGTTGCGCATGATACCAGCAGGATATTCGACCATACTGCGGATTGTCTGCTTGGGGTCCAGCACAAAACTCTTTCTGATCATATGTTCAGAGCTTTCTTTGGGGTGGACCATCCCGAAACACTTGGCGAGCGCCAGGTTCGGATCTTCGATAAACGGGATATCAATCTTGATCCCGAACTGTGCATCGACCATGGCAAACCAATCGCGCTGACACTGAACCGTTGATTGGCTGAATGCGATCAAACGTACACCGTTTGCATGAAAGTCGGCCTGGTAGCGTGCGAAACTGACAAGTTCTGCCGTGCAAACCGGTGTGAAGGCCTGGGGGAGTGAAAAAAAGTAGATCCAGTTGCTGCCAGCAAGTTCGACGAGGCTCTTTGTCCCAACACTTGTATTAAACGTGCAAAAAGGGAAAGTGTCGCCAAGCCGAGGGTGCCAACGTGCCCTTTCACGATACTCTTGTGGAAGCCGTACAGGGGATTTGCTTGAACTGCGTGGTGCGAAAAATTGATACATTTGCTTACCTCGGATGAGTGACTGATCCAAATAAGCAATAAGAATTAGCCCGCTGCAGGGCGCCAATGATGAAATATATGCAAATTAGTCAAGAACTCGTAAACTCTAGGCATCCGTAAGGATATAGCCGCGTCCGTGCACAGTCCGAATTTTGCGCGGGCCATCCCCGTTACTATAGAGTTTGGACCGTAATCTGCTGATCAGGCCATCGACCTGCCGGTCGGCAAGGCCTTTGCCCATGCCAGAAGAGACATAGATTTCCTGACGCGACAGGACCTTGCCCTGATTTTCTGCCAAAATCCAGAGAACATCAAATTCGCGCGTCGTGAGTTCAACTTGATTGCCTTCGCTATCGCACAGCTCTCTTCCTGCCCGTGCCAGAGTGAAACCATGAAACGCGAGTGTCGTATTTGCTGTAGGGATCGCAGAGTTATTGCTACCGCTTGTGTCGTTTTCGTATCGCCGCAAGATGGCACGGAACCGTGCGATCAGTTCGCGATGTGAAAACGGTTTCTCCAGATAATCGTCAGCGACCATTTCCAGCCCAACAATCCTGTCAATATCATCCGCCTGACCGCTCATCATGACAATCGGTGTTGCCGAGGCAGCACGTATTTCGCGCGCCAGGTCAAGACCGCTTCCGTCCGGGAGCCTCAGATCAATGAGTACGATATCAAAGGCTTGCCCTTCCAGTGCATTCAACGCTGCTTTGCGGTTAGGTGCCATGACAACATCAAACTGCGCAAGAGAAAGCGCTTCTCCCAGCATTGATGCGATATCCGGTTCGTCTTCAACAATTAGAACTGTTTCTAGGGCCATCAAAAGTTCCGTGGACTGTATACTGCATTCGTGTTCGCGCGATACATGCGCCCTTCGACATTAACAAACACACATAATCCATGGATGTCGCCTCTAGTGCAGTTAAGCAACACCTATATCTCTTTTTGCTCATACATATAAAATGGTGTGTCACTTTTGCTCAGCCATCCGGTGAAATGCATGATAGTCGGTGATCAGGCGACGTTTTCTGCTCACTTCGAGGTCTAAAGCGCGGCACTTCTACAATACGCAATGAAAACTGAAGCGTTTGAGCATAGAGTGTTCGGCTACTTTTCCTCGGCTTGAAAGGGACCAGTATGGCACGAAAGTATCAACGTTTGCGGATTCGGAAAAACCACTAATGCTTGAAGCAAGTCTCTCTGTGCCAAGTCAGAAACTCGGGCCTGGGCCGGTTTACTGGACGTACAGGAAAACAGAGCTTACCTGACCTATTTGGAAGTCCCGTGACGCCATCCAGGTCATTGCTTTGCCGAGAAACGAGTATGGTCTGATCTTCAGCCACCCCCACAAGACCGCGATCAAACATCCAGTGAGCAGTTCCGCATAATGCGAGCCCGTTGCTCACGATATCGGGACCGTTATGCTCTGCAGGCCTGATATGTGCAGCCTCCGCCTCGGCCCGTCCACCACCATTGATCAGGCGGAGCCCCGTAATCACACAGCGTTCACCGTATGCACGGAGCACATTTTTTCTGAAGTTGCGATCGCGGACAATGCGGCTGGTCAACTGATTAACACGATCACGAGCTGATAGATGCTCGAACGGCGCTTGCGTATGCTGAAACCCGCCAGACTGCTTGGCTTGATCAACCCGGGGCAGAATATCCTGATCTTCTCCGAGACCACGTTCGACAATACGGGCAAAGTCCATCGGAGAAAGCAGCCGCACAGCTGCTTGGGCACGGCCAGATGTTCTTCTATCGTCTTTCAATAGGTCTTGCTCAACGACATCGTCAGCATCGCGAAAAGGGACCGGATCACCGAAGTCGAGTTAGGTTCTGGGCTCGATGATGGCCAAGTGCATGTCGACATTTCTTGGATCGGTTATGATGATCTCTTGTACTTTCGCTGCAGCGAAGTATCCCTTGGTATTCCTGACCTTGCTGGGTTCAAGGTAAACGATCCAGTAACCTTCACACTGCTGTGCGCGCGACAGGTACTGCTTCGGAAACTGAGACCGTTCCGAAGGGACGTCATCTTAGATTGAATCTGTGCGGTGGATAAAAACGCCAAATGCCATGCCGTTGAGGATGCCCGGAAAGTCGTGGGCAGCCAAGCGGCAAAAATGCGGAAGAGCACAGAGCATGTCCTTTGGACAAACGCAGTAAACACTAAGCGGCAACATGGCATCTGGCACCGTGAATGACAGAGCGCGGTGATACGCGTCCATCAACAATATATTTGATGCTACGGGCTATGCTCGCTTTTGCGCGGTATCAACGCACGGGTGACCGCCACATCTAATAGGTCGCATCGTTTACACCATGTTTGCGACACAGATCAGCAGCCGTCGCGCCTGACTGATGCTCTTTGAATATCCCGATCATCTGCACTTCCCTTCATAGTCTCACTCCTCAGTTGGAGAACAGACTGACCAGAAACACAGGACTTTTCAGGGGAGCAACTCGACGGCAGCAACCTCTTCCCAGTTGTTTCGCCATTTCTTTTATTGCGGTTTTGCCAACACAAAAGCCCCGCGCAATGCCGGTTTAAGTGTATGATATTATTTGGAAGATTTGGTTGCGGGAGTAGGATTTGAACCTACGACCTTCAGGTTATGAGTCTAACAGGCTAGTGTTTGCCCATGTTTGCTGTAAGTATTTTATAGTATATATATCAATATATTAGTTAGAATATGACTTTGCTCTGCAACTCTCTGGATTGTCCATTTTTGCGCTTCAGTGTAGCACCAGTGTAGCACCGCGCACCGGGAGAGATGAATGGCCAGCTTTGAGATCAACTTCACCAAGGCGGCGCTGACAGCGGCGGGTGCAGCCGCAAAGGGCAAACGGGACTACTATTACGACGAACGGGAAAAAGGCCTCGTGCTGGCAGTGACGCCAGCGGGTGGCAAGTCCTTCTATCTTTACAAAAGGATCGACGGACGTCCTGAGCGGCTCTTGCTGGGCAAATTCCCTGATCTAACGGTTGAGAATGCCCGCAAGCTGGCCGCCAGCGCCAAGGGTGAGATCGCGATGGGGGAAAACCCGCAAAAGGCCAAGCGGTCAATCCGCGACGAGATGACCTTTGGCGCGCTCTTTACGGAATATCTCGAAAAGCATTCCAAGGTGCATAAGAGGTCTTGGGCCTATGACGAGCGCGAAGTGAACAAGTTCCTCAAGCATTGGTTCAAGCGCAAAATTTCCAGCATCGAAAAGGCGGATGTGGAGCGACTTCATGCCAAGGTTGGCAAAGACAACGGCCTTTATCAGGCCAACCGCCTTTTGGAGCGCATACGGTCGATCTTTAACAAGGCGACCGATTGGGGTTGGGGTGGCGTGAACCCCGCAGCGGGGATCAAGAAGTTCCGTGAAAAGAGCCGTGATCGGTTCTTGCAGCCTGAGGAACTGCCCCGCTTCTTTGAGGCGCTGGCAAACGAGCCTAATGAGGCAGCACGGGATTTCTTTATGATTTCTCTGCTGGCAGGCGCGCGCAAATCCAACACTCTTGCCATGCGCTGGGATGAAATCGACTTCCACCGTGCAACATGGCGGATTGCCCTCACTAAGAATGATGATCCGCAGATTGTGCATCTATCGCCACAAGCCATGGAAATCTTGAAAGAGCGCAAACTACATTCTCTGAGCCCGTGGGTGTTTCCCGGTGGCGGGGCCTCGGGTCACTTAGCAGACCCAAAGAAGGCTTGGATGCGGATATTGAAAGAGGCTGGCATTGCCGATCTGCGCATTCATGACTTGCGCCGCACTTTAGGAAGCTGGCAGGCCGCGACCGGGGCAAACAGCTACATCATCGGCAAGTCTTTGGGCCATCGCAGCCAGCAATCCACTGCCGTTTATGCACGGCTAAACCTTGATCCGGTGCGGGACTCGGTGAACAAGGCCACGGACGCAATGTTTGGATATGCAAGGACGACCGCTGATGAGCCCACGGCAGACTAGAACGCTCGCCCCTTGGAAAAAACTTCTGACCAGCGGCAACATCTTCGGCGACTTATGCGATATATACGATGCCGACTTCTTCGATGAATTTGCATCTCACTTTGATCGGAACCCCAAGGTGTTCGATCTATTTAAAGGTGTCCACGAGACGGGCCAAGCCTACGTGATGGGAAAGTGGGCGCAAAAGGCAACAAACAGCAATCTGCTGAAGTTCTCTGGTGTTCATCTGATCGGCGCGGGGCTTTCTGCCCGCCGCCTTTCTTACGAACTATCCCAAGTCAACAAGTCGGCCAAAGTTTCCAAAGCCGTCCAATCCGAGGTGCAAAAGGCGCTTGCTGCATCGGATACCCGTCCCTTTGGAAAGAGAACCTATCTTTCAATCCAATTCCACAACGGACCCAAATCGCAGCTGACTGCAATCCATGAGCTGGCATCGGCCTTGGAGGAAGCAATTGGGACAATCATCCCACTTCCATACGAAGACGAGGAAGAAAAAGATGTCAGGCGACAGGCTTTTGAGTTCGTCAATCAGGCGAATAATGCACCCAAGAAGCCACTTCATAGAAATCATGCGATGCTAGAGGCCGCACGGGCTTTCCGACCGCTATGGGAGGAATGCTCAACGCTGCCATACAGGCGAGGCCGCTACAAACACGAGATTGGCGGCTACGACTGCAAACCGGCTGATGCTCTGTTTGCCATCATTGCCAAACTTGACCCGACAGTGGCCCAAAGTTTGCCCGGGACAGCCATCGAAAATATCCATGCACAACTTCAGGCGGAAATGCGTAGCGATTAGAGCATCACTTTCTCTACGTTACGCACAATGGTTGCTGACTACAGCAATAGATGATTGCCCTGCTTATCTGCGACTTTGCCTTCATCGACGTTTATTGATGAAAGAGGCTTAAATGAGCAGCAACTTACCAAAACCTACGACCCTCCTGACCCCACAAGACGTGGCAACTAGAATTGGGGTCTCAATCACTACGCTTGCCACGTGGCGTTGCACCAAACGCTACCCGCTGACCTACGTCAAAATCGGACGATTGGTGCGCTACCGCCTGTCGGATGTTGAAGCCTTTGAGGCCGCTCGGTCGCATGAGGTGTCTGGGCTATGAGCATGCATTCCGTACCGCGCAGCGTCTTCTTCCACTCCGTAAATCTGGCCTGCCGTGCCCGCCTTCCCAGCCTGTTGTCGGCTTGGCTACCTGACGGGCGCAAACAAGGGCAGGAATGGGTCGCATTGAACCCGACGCGCGCAGACCGTCACGCGGGCTCGTTCAAGATTAATATGATCACAGGGCAATGGGCTGACTTTGCCACGGGCGACAAGGGGGGCGATCCTGTCAGCCTTTATGCCTACCTCAATGGGATGCGCCAAGGCGATGCCGCCCGCGCTCTCAGCCAAGAATGGGGGCTCAAATGAACCTCGCTGAAATCAAGGCGCTGCGCCATTCCAAAGCGGGCACACCAACGGCGCAATATCCCTATCACAACGCACAAGGCGAGGTTGTCCTCATTGCCAATCGCTTCGATCGTGCTTTTGGAAAGAAGTCTTTTCTGCCCTACTCAGTTACGACCCAGAGCTGGACAGCACCTGACAGCCGTCCACTCTATCGCTTGCCAGAGTTGCTGGCTGCAAAACCCGATAGTCTGGTGATCATCACGGAAGGTGAGAAATGTGCCGACGCCTTGGCAAGCCTTGGCTACATCACGACAACCACCTTCGGTGGCGCGAATGCGGCGCACAAAACTGATCTTTCCCCCGTGCAAGGTCATCGTGTGATCATCTGGCCTGACAATGATGACGCGGGGCGCAAGTACGCAGACCAGATCGCCGCTACATTAAACACGGGGTTTTCTGCATCCGTGCAAATTCTAAAAGTTGACGATTTCCCCGTGCAAATCATGGAATTTTACAAACGGAGTAAAGCTGATCAAAAATTGGCAAATATGCAAGAAAACCCCGTGCAAATCGGCAAAGGATGGGATGCTGCAGACGCCATTTCCAACGGTTGGGGCGTTGCCGAGATTGATGCACTGATTGCCAGCGCCCTGAACATCGATGAAAACCCCGTGCATTCGGGCAAACCAGAACCAATCAGAAATCACGCCGATATCGATGTTTGGAAAACCCCAGAGGGTGAAGCCTACGCCACGCTCCGCTTGGACGGTCATTTTGAACACTGGCCGATTGCCTCTGCGACATTCAAAAAGTTCCTGTCGTACCAGCACTATCAAGCGACCGAAAAGATGTTGCCGCAATCGGCGCTGGATGATCAGCGACGGACCTATGAGGGCCAAGCTCTATTTGGAGGCGAAGAATACCCCGTGTTCAATCGGATCGGAGCACTTGGGCGAACGCTCTATCTTGACCTTGGAGACACTGACTGGAAAGCCGTGGCCATCAATGCGGAAGGCTGGCAGGTCATAGATCACCCCCCTGCCCGGTTTACACGTGCAAAGTCTATGCAAGCCTTGCCTCTGCCTGCCAGCCACGGCGGTGACATCAACCTGCTACGTCCATTCCTGAACACGGGGAATGAGGCAGACTTTCAAATGCTGGTAGCTTGGCTGATCGGTTGCTTCCACCCCAAAGGGCCTTATCCAATCTTGATCCTCAACGGTGAACAAGGCAGCGCCAAAAGCACAACGGCACGTGTCCTGCGTAACCTCATCGATCCTGCTAACCCGATTGCCCGCAGCGCGCCCAACTCAGAGCAGGATTTGGTCATCGCAGCCAAGCACAATCACGTGCTGGCCTTCGACAACCTCTCCACTATCAAACCAATGATGGCGGATGCGTTCTGTCGGATCGCCACCGGGGGCGGGTTTGGGACGCGCAAACTGCACACCGATGCGGATGAAATGCTATTTAGTGCAACGCGGCCTTGCCTTCTGAACGGCATTCCCGATCTCGCAGGCCGTCCTGACTTGGCTGATCGGGCGATTGTGGTCAGCCTGCCCGTCATTCCACCAACGGAGCGGGCTTTTGAAGGGGAGTTCAACAAAGCCTTGGACGCTGCCATGCCGCGCATTCTGGCAGGTCTGTTAGACGCTGTATCGGCCGCACTTGGCAACCTGAGCTCTGTGCGACTCTCAGAGCGGCCTAGGATGGCCGACTTCGCCAAATGGGTATCTGCTGCAGAACCTGCGCTCAGATGGCCTGAGGGGGCGTTTTTGGCGGCCTACGCAGCGAACCGTGACAATGGGGACAGGGCCACCGTCGAAGGCAACCCGGTGGGACTGTCTATCCTGAAGCTGGTGCAGGACGAGGTGCGCTGGTCTGGGACCATGACGGAGCTGAAAACCACGCTCCGCAATCGGTATCCCTTGCTGACAGATGACGCCTACACATTCCCTCGTCAGGAAAACAAACTTTCCGCCGCAATACGCCGGATCACGCCGCCGCTGCGGCGGATGGGCGTAGAGATCAGCTTTGCCCGCCAAGGCCAGTCTGGTGAGCGTATTCTCAGAATAGAAAGGGCGTGATTGATCGTCAGTATCGTCAGCAAGCGCACGACTGACGATACTGACGATAGAATTATTGGCTCAGTAACTAAGACCGACACAGTTTGCATTGGAAAAGCCTGGTACAATCTAAACTTGCTGTTGCCACATTTGAGACACACATAGCGTGTATCAAGGATCAAGCTCGTTTAACAAACTTCATTCATAAATAGGTTTTCAACAATGCGATATATTGTTGTTCTAAGTCTTACTTTTTTGACTTCACAATTAGCCCCAAACTTTGCATTGGCTCACTCTGGCGGCCTGAATGCACAGGGATGTCACGCTGGCTCGCAACCTTACCATTGTCATCGTAGTCAGGCTGCCCCTCGCCCAGCACCATCAAGGACCTCTGGTGATAGAGATTGCAGCGACTTTCGTACATGGCGGGAAGCACAGGCTTTCTATGAAAACGCAGGGCGCGGTGATCCACATCGACTTGATGCCGACAACGATGGTATTGCGTGCGAGAGCCTAAGGTAGTCGCCAAACCAATCTCCAAAAAAGGAAATCAGATGAGGAATTGCTCAATTCGGCTGACTTTCTGGGTATTGACGTGTTTCATCACAAGTTCGCTCGCTGCATTTGCTGATACTCCTGTAATTGTGGCGGGCCAATCATTTCTCTGCACCCCAACTCATGTATGGGACGGCGATGGTCCAATATGGTGCAGCGAGGGCCCGCGCGTTAGGCTGTCTGGCATCGCAGCAAGGGAAATGGATGGCCGCTGTTCGCCGGGTCACCCCTGCCCTGATACGAGCGCTGACGTGGCAAGGGGCACTTTAGTTGCGCTGTTAGGCAGCCCAACTGGTGTTAGCAGGCATGGGCATATTCTCGTTAGCGGACCAACAATGCGTTGCGTCTCTGACGGGTCGGCTGGAGGAACACGAACTGCGGCATGGTGTGTCTCACCTGTCAACGGCGATATCAATTGCGCGATGGTTCAAAGCGGAACTGCGCTCCAATGGGATCGGTATTGGCGCAATCACCAGTGTTAGTATACTTCCAAATTTTCAATATTGCTCAGTTTTTTGGTCATTAGCGGCCCAAAGCTGACCTCGGTTCAATCGGTTTATTCGGCGATGCAGTCCATAGACCTGAAATCAAGTCTTCTCATTCGGAGGCCCTTGAATGCCTTCCAACTGCTCAAGAGCGTCCCTAGCACTATCGGTGAGGCCATAGCGCTCCACATATTCAATGAGTGCGGCCTCCAAGCGCCTGATCTTTTCTAAGTCATAGGTCGGTTCTAGCATAATGATATTACTCTTTCTTGGCATCGTTGATCACCCAAAACGGTTAAGAAAGTATTAATTGGCCAGAAGATTAATTGAGGAATTGTATCAAAAAGCGCTGTTTTAGATCACGCATTCAGTTCAGCTTCGATGGATCGCTTCCGGAGATCAATTTATCCACATCACTGAAGTATTCAGCGATCTCTTTGACGGGATTGGCAAAAGCTTGCCGTGGCTGGACGTTGTCTGGAGCTGTCTGTGCATACTCCCGCCAGTTTTCAGTCTGGACACTGCTCCAAAGCTGATTGAGTTCGTTTCGTCGTAGTGTTGCATCTTGGACTTCCCGAATGCTCAAAGGTGAGAATTTCGTCCTGATCTGATCTTCCCGATACTGTTCGGCGAGGTGGCCATAAGTGTTGCTGACGGTAATGCTGCTCGCGTGTCCGAGTTGTTTGGCCACTATGTCTAAGGGCACGCCTGCTCGGACAAGATCGCTAGCATAGGTATGACGCAGTCCATGAAACACGAACGCACGCGGTAGTCCGGCTTTCGCAACCGCTCTACGAAACAGTTGCGTGTGCTGCTTGCGCCAAGGTTTGCCCATGTCCGAAGTCAGAACAAAGTCCTGCGCAGATTTGCCTTCGCACTGCGCCATGAAGAAGGCCATTCCCTCATCCGGCAGAAACACAAAGCGGGCAGGTGAACGTTTGAAAGCATCAACGCGGATGCCAAAACCTTGCTTGCCTACATCCCCCACGATGAGGTTGCCCAACTCTCCTACACGGCAACCACTGTAGAGAGCCGCAAGCACAAGCTTCTTAAGCGCTGGGGTGCATTCCTCAAGAAGCTGTGTGCATTCCTTCCGGTCCAGAAAAATCGTTCTTGGCGAGTGATTGATTGGAATTCGCTTAAGACATCGCCAAGGTCTTTCGGAGTCAATGGCTGCGTTATCCCATGCATGTTTGAATGCCATCTTTAGGATGGTCACGAGCGAGTTAAAGGTCCGCTTGCGACGTCGTAACTCATCGCTGGATAACTCCTCTATGCCGACGCGCGGTAGACGTTCCCGAAACCCATATTTGGGAGGTGTTTCCAGAACTTGTTGCGCAAGTTCTCTGAGATGCCGTGCATTGAACTCCTCTAGAGGCAACAACGCGAAGTTTGGGACCAGATGATAATTGATAAGGACCAGGTTGTTGTAGTGGCCACCTTCTGAACGGGCGATCCGCGTCCATTCGCAATAGTCCTTCAAAGCATGCCCTACGGTGTAAACTTCACCAATCGGGCAAATGTTGACGTCTTTGATCCGACCAATCGCGCGAGGTGACGTTGCCATCGCTTTGATCTCACGCGTTTCAAACCATTCAAACGCTCTGGTCAAAGCGGTGCGATAGTTGATGGATCCGCTCCCAAGTTCCAAAGCCGAGCCTAAGCACTTTTGCCGATACAATTTATCCTTCGTAAGTATTCTTGCAGTCCAATTGCAGATTGACGCGTCAGGTTTGTGAATTCCGATGTGCCGACCTTGATAGAGTGAATGCCAATAGGCGGTAGATCGGACGTTCAGCTCTTCAATCTGCCTGTAAGTCTGAAAGGCACATGGATTGTCGAGTTCTTCTGACTTCAGGCATCGCGTCGCTTTCCGGGAAAATGACATGTCGTTTTTCTCTAGTGTGACCCCTGCAATCTAAACATGTATTCAAACGCAAGAGAACACCAAAAAGCAGAACTCCGTTGCCGGTGCCCAAGACTGGACCACATCCAGCCTGTCTACGCGTAAGATCATTGAATTGATCCTATAGCCAATAGTTCATGTGACGGTCGGCAGGGATTAGATCGAGATAGAACCTACCGACCCAAAACGACTCACTGTCGCCAAGGTATGCTTTGTGCTGCAATCCGTCTCCGACAACTATGTCATTACAGTGCCAAAAGCTCACAATGCGGCACGAAGCAGGCACGGTTCTGTCTGAACCGCCACAGTTACCCTAGGTCACTGACCTTTAGGATAGGTGTATTTTTGGCGGTCGCACAACTAAAAGAATACTCAGTGCTAGATTAGCGAATGCAGCCTGTTGTGGCGAATAATGGAGTTAAGTAAATGTTTGAATTAGTTCTGATAATGCTGCTGAGCGTTGTTGTGGTAATAGGATCGCCGTCGCAACGCTCTGCAGACACCAAGAAATCTTTTGGTGCGGTTTCTCAACGTTCTGAAGCCTAATGAACGCGCTACTTTGTCAGTCTTAAGTATCGACTTTTTACCTTCTATTGCCGAAATAAGATTGGCCACACGCGAAAAGTGTTTTATCCTAACACGCATAACTTGATGATTGTTTATCTTATGCGTTCTCTTTCCGAGGGTTTCCTTTTTCAAATATCGCAAGTCGTCTCGATGTTTGTTGGATGCGTGTTTCTTACCATCGGACTGTGCGGATCATTCCGGATTCTCATACGACCAATTGCAGAGATTTCGTTCCTTATCGAACCTATGGGCATGGGCTACTATCATGATCAGCTCTATTGGAACGCGATGATCTTCGTCGGTGTCTGGCTGGTTTTGTTCCTGTGGGTAAGACTGGCTGCAATTGCAGCTATTGTCCTCATTGTTTTTAAATGGGCAATCATGCGTGGTGTAGTTCCGTTCTAGAAGTGCACTCCATACATCTCTTGTAAGATGCCGTTGGGTGGTAGAACTGCAGAAAGCCGAAATCACATGAGAGTTCCGAAGTGAGTAAGCTGCGAGTGTGCAGAAGCAGCCAAGGTCTGCTTTCCGCCCTTCGTGCGAGCTTAGGAGCGTAGCCGACTGACTGCTCGTCAATCGCCGCAAACGTAGCACCGCTGTAGCACCGCGCATTTCGCCAACGCAAAAAGCCACCCGAAGGTGGCGTTTAACATATTGATTTTGTTTGTTTACATTTGGTTGCGGGAGTAGGATTTGAACCTACGACCTTCAGGTTATGAGCCTGACGAGCTACCGGGCTGCTCCATCCCGCGCTACCGTGTTGCAGTT